>CAVXYU010000036.1:0-5949 GCA_963766015.1 uncultured Actinomycetota bacterium
GCGAAGCGCTTGCCCTTCGTGCCGGCCGAGAGCAGGAACTGACCCATGCTGGCCGCGATGCCCATCGCGAGTGTGCTGACGTCATTGGGAATCAGTCGCATGGTGTCGTAGATCGCCAGGCCCGCGGACACCGATCCACCCGGAGAATTGATGTACAGACTGATGTCCCGGCGTTGGTCCTCGGCGGACAGCAACAACAACTGGGCGCAGATCCGGTTCGCAACCGGATCGTCCACCTCCTGGCCGAGAACGACGATCCGCTGGTGCAGCAGCCTGGTCGCCAGTTGATCGTCGAACGGTCCGCTCTGCGGGGCCTCCGCCCGCAACTGCGTGGTGCGCATGAGGTACTCCTCTCGTCGGCATGCCCGCAGTGGTCTTCAGCCGGGCATGTCACGACGATGCGTCACGTGCGACTCTGAGAGTGCGGGTTTCTGCCTGCGGCAGATCTGCCCGCGGTTGATCCGAGCTGGTAAGCGCGAGCGGATTCGGTGTTGATCATGTGGCTCAGCACGCCTTCTCGCGCGTGTCGTCGGCGTGTCGTGTGCTGAGCGCCATGATCAACCGGGTTCGGCAGCAGCCGTCGGTCAGACCTTGGCTTTGGCAGCCCTGCCCGCGACCCAGGCCCTGGCCGCGTCGAAATTGTGCCGGGCCTCAGCGCCGAGAACCGCGCTGCGATCGTGGACCTCCGCGGCAATGACCGCGCGCTGTTCCAGCAGCGCACCGAGCGCAGAGGCGAGATCCTCGGCGGCGAAGGGCGCGTTGATGTCCGTCATCCACCGAGTGAGATCCAGCATTGCGGCCAGCTCGCGGACCTTGACGTCGTAGGCGAGGACGTACGACGGCACTCCCAGGATCGAGGCCACGACGATTGCGTGGAGCCGTTCACTGACCAGCAGGTCGCAGCTGCGGATCAACCGGGCCGCGTCGGAATGGGTGCGCGGCTCGTGCTGGTGGAACGCGATACCGGGGACCCTGCCGGCGAAGTCACGCAGGATCTCCCCGTCGTCATGTTGCTTGAAACCGACCTGCATCGGCAGCGCGTGCACCTCGATGGGTTGCACGGCGTGCACCTGCTCGAGGGCTGCGGCGAGGCGTTCGAGGAAGAGCTCCCAGTTGTCGGGGTTCTCGATGTCGTAGTTGAGGTTGAGTGCGACGCGCACCGGACCGGAGCCCTCACGGGCGGCCTTGTCGGCGTCCTTTTCGGTACCGCCGCCGAGCAACCAGTCGGGATCGGCGGAGAACACGGCGTCCGTCGCCCGCAACGGGTCGAGACCGAGGCCCCGGCAGGTCGCCAGCGACTTCTCAACATCATCGAGGAGGAAGGCTTCCGCGGCGTCTATTTCGAGCCGGGCGATCCGATCAGCCTCGCGGACGCGCTCGCCCGGGTGCTGGACGATCCCGAACTCCGAACCGGACTCGGCCGGCAGAACTATGCGGCCGCTTCCGGCATACCGATGTCCGAAGTCGTGCACTGGCACCTCATCCACATCCGGCGGGTGCTCGGGCGGACGTCGGATCGCATCACGGCACGGCGATGACCGCGGTGGACACCGGCACCGACCGGGCGCAGCTGCGCAGCGACGGCGAGCGGATCGAATCGCGTCAACTGGTCGCGGGCGGCAGCCTGCTCGTCCTGGCAATCCTGATCACCAACGCCGGCAATTATCTGCTCAACCTGCTGCTGGGACGATGGCTGACGCCGGCGGGATTCTCCGATGCGAACCTGATGGTCACGCTGATGCTGACCTTCACGTCCATCTCGGTGTGCCTGGTGCTGGTCTCGGCGCGGTTCGTCGGCACCCGCGACGCCGAAGGCCGGTACGACGACGCGGAGAGGCTGGTGCGTACGTTCCGCCGGTGGGCGCTGATCGCCGGCCTGGGCATCGCCGTCGTCCTCGCGGCCGGATCACCGCTGTGGAGCAACCTGTTCCGTACCGGGTCCGCCGTGCCATTCGTCATCCTCGCGTGCGGCATGCCGTTCTACTTCCGGTGTGCGGTCGGTCGTGGAGTGATGCAGGGACGCTTCAGGTTTCGCCCGCTCGCCATCACCTACATGGTGGAGATGGCCGTCCGGCTGGGTCTGGGCACAGCGCTGGTCGCACTCGGATTCGGCGTCAACGGCGCCACCGCCGCGGTGTCGCTCTCACTGCTGGTGGCCTGGGGAGCGGTCACGCTGCTGAGCCGACGCAAGACAAAGGGTTCGTCGGCGGGCACCGCGGACACCACAGGCGTGCGGAAGTACGCGCTGTTCGTCTCCGTCCTGCTGACCGGCCAGATCATCATCAACAACGGCGACGTGCTGATCTCCAAGATCTTCCTTGCCCCCACCGAAGCGGGCCTGTATTCCGCCGTCGCGCTCGTCGGGCGGGCCGTCTTCTTCCTGTCCTGGTCGGTGGCGACGGTGGTCTTCCCCGTCGTCGCGTCACGGCACGCCAAGGGTGATGGCGGGCAACGAATCCTGGGCGGCGGGGTGGTCGCCGTCATCGGGCTCGGTGCAGCCTGCACGCTCGGTGCGCTGTTCGTCGGCGGCCCGGTGCTCGGTGTGGTGCTGGGTCCGGAGTACGCCGGTCTGAGCGTTCCGCTGGCCGTCTACGCGCTGGCCACCACCATGTTCGCCGTGGCCAACCTGATCGCCAGTCATCATCTGGCCAAGCACCGGATCCGGGAGTCGTGGGTGATCGTGGCCGGCGCGGTGCTGCAGACCTGCCTGCTGCTGATGATGCGCGGCTCGATGGCTCAGCTGATCGGCGCGCAGCTGATCGCGATGAGTTTGTTGCTGATCGCGGTGGTCGCCAGCCACTTCCTCCCCGCGCGCCAGGCGCTACCAGCGGGGGTGGATGTCCGCGCGGAGCCGCTTGTCGTAGACGGTGCGGACCGCGTCGGCGAAGCCCTCCGGTAATTCGGATCGGCCGGCATCGGCGTTGGATCGCGCCTGGGAGGGGTTGCGGGCACCCGGGATGACGGTGGTCAGCCCCGGCTGCTCGATGATCCAGCGCACAGCCGCTTGCGGGAGCGGTACACCGTCGGGCAGTGCCGCGGTCAGCTCGGCGACGGCAGCGAGTCCGGTCTCGAAGTCGACGCCGGAGAAGGTCTCGCCCACGTCGAAGGCGGCGCCGGCCCGGTTGTAGTTGCGGTGGTCGTCGGCGGCGAACGTCGTGCTGGAGGAGTACCGGCCGGACAGCAGTCCACTGGCGAGCGGCACCCGAGCAATGATCCCGACACCGGCCTCGGCGGCGGCCGGCAGCACCTCGTCGAGGGGCTTGAGCCGGAACGCGTTCAGGATGATCTGCACACTGACCACGCCGGGACGGGCGATCGCGGTGAGGGCCTCGGCGCAGGTCTCGACCGAGACCCCGTACCCGGCAAGGGCTCCCTCGTCTGCAGGGCATCCAGAACGTCGAAGACGGCGTCGTCGGTGTAGGTCGCGGTGGGCGGGCAGTGCAACTGCACCAGGTCCAGGGTGTCGACGCCCAGGTTGCGGCGGGAGCGGTCGACCCATCCGCGCAGGTTCTGCTCGGTGAACGTCTCCGGCGCGAACGGGTCCGCCCGCCGGCCGATCTTGGTGGCCACCATGATGTCGTCGGCGTCGGGGCCGATGGCGCTCAGGAATCGCCCGATCAACTGTTCGCTGCGGCCGTCGCCGTAGACGTCGGCGGTATCGAAGAAGCGGACGCCGGCGTCGGCGGCCCCTGCAGGACCGCGAGCGCGTCGTTCTCGGTGACTTCGCCCCAGTCCGCGCCGAGCTGCCAGCAACCCAGCCCGACGACGGAGGCGTGGACATGGGCGGCGCCGGAGCGGGCCAGGCGGGGAAAGGAGCGCTGCTCGAGGTCAGGGTTTGCGGTTTGGTCACGTCTGCACCGTACCCACCGCGTGGAACGCTCACACGCCGCCCGGCTCGTCTCGACCGAACCGCCCGCTCACCGAACCGGCCCGCTCACCGACCGACCGGCTCAACCGAACGATGATGACGTGCAAGCGTCCGCGGCCCGTGCACGCCTTCGACGCGTTCGAGTTCGATGTCGCTGGTCGCCGACGGCCCGGCGATCATCGTCAACGGTGCGGTGGGCTGAGCATCGCGATGGCCTCGGCGACGGTTTCGACGACCTGGTCGGCGGTCAGCACGATGACGTGCCGGTCCGGGACCAGGGTGATCGCCCGTCGGCCCTGGCCGGGCCCGCCGTCGAGGATGATGGTGCCGCTCATCGCGATGGCCACCCGAGCGGTGGTGACGACCGCGTCGATGGCGTCCAGCTCCTGCGGGGTCAGGGTGTGCGGGCGCGGAATCGGTGACCACCCGGCGCCCGCCGCGGCCGCAGGCCGGTCGGCGATCGCTCGGTCGAGCCCGGGCCGATGACGATCGCTGTCCATGCCGCGCAGGGCGGCATCGACGGCGCCGGGCAGGTCGCCGCGGATCACCCGGTCGACCAGCGCCTTGTAGTCGACCAACCGGTCGATGAGCAGCTCGAGTGCCGTGCTCGCTGCCCGGGTCGCGCGCACTCGCTGCCTGATGTACTCGCGGGGGACCGGTGGGGCCGGGCCGTCGTCGGCCAGCGCCGCCCGGATCCGGCCAGCACGATGTCACGGCTGCTCATGACGGACCCGCCGTCGTGCGCCGCGGGTGCCGGTGGATCGGTGTGGTCGTCGCGCCACCAGTCGCGGAAGGTCTGCGCCGGCGGGGCCGGCAGATCCCGGCTGGTGGTCCAGGCGGACAGCGGCGGCGGCAGGTGCCGGATCCGCTTCTTCCGGCCGCCCATCACCCGGCCCAGCGCCAGGCCCTTTTCGGCTGCGGCGAAACGCTTCTCGTCACTCATCACCCAGGCGGCCGCCTTCATCGCCGCGTCCCAGCCGCCGGGGATGGTGCGGTCGCGGTCGTTGTCGACCGCCCTGCCGCGCAGCTCCACCAGCAGGCTCGGGATGTCGATCTTCACCGGGCAGACGTCGTAGCAGGCCCCGCACAGCGAGGACGCGTACGGCAGCGAGGAATTCGGGTCGCCGTGGCCCTGCATGCCGGTCAGCTGCGGGGTGAGGATGGCGCCGATCGGGCCGGGATACACCGACCCGTAGGCGTGACCGCCGGTGCGCTCGTACACCGGGCACACGTTCAGGCATGCCGAGCACCGGATGCAGTGCAGCGCAGCACGTCCCACCTGGTCGGCGAGCGCCTTGGTGCGGCCGTTGTCGAGCAGGACGAGGTGGAACTCCTGCGGTCCGTCGCCGGGGTGCACGCCGGTCCACAGCGACGTGTAGGGGTTCATCCGCTCGCCGGTCGACGAGCGCGGCAGCAGTTGCAGGAACACCTCGAGGTCGGTGAAGGTGGGCAGCAGTTTCTCGATGCCCATGACGGTGATCAGCGTCTGCGGCAGGGTCAGGCACATCCGGCCGTTGCCCTCGGACTCGAGGACGCAGAGCGTTCCGGTGTCGGCGATGCCGAAGTTGGCGCCGGACACCGCGACCCTGGCGGTGAGGAACTTCTCGCCGCAGATGCTCCCGGGCGGCCATCGCCAGCCGGCGCGGCTCGTCGGTGAGATCCTTTGGCGCGTCGTCCATCTCGGCGAGGAAGATGTCGCGGACCTGGGTGCGGTTCTTGTGGATCGCCGGAACCAGGATGTGCGACGGCTTGTCGTGCCCGAGCTGGACGATCAACTCGGCGAGGTCGGTCTCGACCGCGGCGATGCCGTGCTCCTCCAGGTACTCGTTGAGCCCGATCTCCTGCGTCGCCATCGACTTGACCTTGACGATCTCGTTGGCGCCGGTGGCCTGCACCAGTTCGGTGACGATGCGGTTGGCCTCTTCCGCGTCTGCCGCCCAGTGCACCACCCCGCCCCTGGCAGTCACGTTCGTCTCGAGCTGCTCGAGCAACTCCGGCATTCGCGCCATCACCATCCTCGGCGATCCGCCATGAGAGGCCAACTACGAGGCGGTGCCGCGGGTCGTCTACACGAGCCCGCA
>CAVXYU010000037.1:0-168332 GCA_963766015.1 uncultured Actinomycetota bacterium
ACGCCGTCCATGTCGAACAGCCGCTGGTACTGCTTGGAAAGGGCGTCGCGCGGCTCGGTCAGGATCTTGACCAGCGACTCCTTGTCCAGGTTCGTCACGGATGCGACAACCGGCAGCCGGCCGATGAATTCCGGGATCAGCCCGAACTTGATCAGGTCCTCCGGCATCACGTCGGAGAAGATGTCCGATCCGTCGATCTCGAATTTGCTGCGCACCTCGGCACCGAAGCCGAGGCCGCGCTTGCCGACCCGCTCGCCGACGATCTTCTCCAGGCCGGCGAACGCGCCGGCCACGATGAACAGCACGTTGGTGGTGTCGATCTGGATGAACTCCTGGTGCGGATGCTTGCGGCCGCCCTGCGGCGGCACCGACGCCTGGGTGCCCTCGAGGATCTTCAGCAGCGCCTGCTGCACGCCCTCGCCGGAGACGTCGCGGGTGATCGACGGGTTCTCCGACTTCCGGGCGATCTTGTCGACCTCGTCGATGTAGACGATGCCGGTCTCGGCCCGTTTGACGTCGTAGTCGGCCGCCTGGATCAGCTTCAGCAGGATGTTCTCGACGTCCTCGCCGACATATCCGGCCTCGGTCAGCGCGGTGGCATCGGCGATGGCGAACGGCACGTTCAGCATCTTCGCCAGGGTCTGCGCCAGATAGGTCTTGCCGCAGCCGGTCGGGCCGAGCATCAGGATGTTCGACTTGGCCAGCTCGACCGGCTCGGGACCGCGGTCGGGGCCGGCCTGGATCCGCTTGTAATGGTTGTAGACCGCGACCGACAGCGCCTTCTTGGCGACGTCCTGGCCGATGACGTACTGGTCGAGGTACTCGCGGATCGCGGTCGGCTTGGGCAGCTCGTCGAGCTTGACCTCGCTGGTCTCGGCGAGTTCCTCCTCGATGATCTCGTTGCACAGGTCGATGCACTCGTCGCAGATGTACACGCCGGGGCCGGCGATGAGCTTGCGCACCTGCTTCTGGCTCTTTCCGCAGAAAGAGCACTTCAGCAGATCGCCTCCGTCACCGATGCGTGCCATGAGCCCTCTCGATCCCTTGTGCCGTGGACCCCTCGGGACCCGCTGCATTGACTACTTGCCGAGACCGCTGACGTTACCTGCTGGACACGTGCCAGTCGCCGGTTTGCGGCGCACGACACGGACTCACTGCCCGCCGTCGGCGGCGACCGATTCGCCACCCGCCACGGCGGTTCCCGCCAAGGGTATCCGGCCAACCGCGTCGGGCGCAGAGCGAATTCCGGCACCGAGAAAACTCCGGCTCGGTCGTCGCCCCGCACGAGGCGGTCGCCAGCACCAGGTCCGAGCCAGGCTCAGGCGAGCTTGCGGTACTCCAGCACCTCGTCGATCAGGCCGTAGTCCTTGGCCTCGGACGCGGTCAGGATCTTGTCCCGGTCGATGTCCTTGCGGACCTCTTCCGGGGTCTTGTTGGAGTGCCGGGACAGGATCTCCTCCAGCGCGGACCGCATCCGGCCGATCTCCTTGGCCTGGATCTCCAGGTCGGAGACCTGGCCGTAGACGCCCTCGGTGGCGGGCTGGTGGATCAGGATGCGCGAGTTCGGCAGCGCCAGCCGGCGGCCGGGGGTGCCGGCGGCCAGCAGCACCGCGGCCGCCGAGGCGGCCTGGCCCAGGCACACCGTCTGGATGTGCGGCCGGACGAACTGCATGGTGTCGTAGATCGCCGTCATCGAGGTGAACGAACCGCCCGGCGAGTTGATGTACATGATGATCTCGCGGTCCGGGTCGGTGGACTCCAGCGTCAGCAGCTGGGCCATCACGTCGTTCGCCGACGCGTCGTCGATCTGCACGCCGAGGAAGATGATGCGCTCCTCGAACAGCTTGTTGTACGGGTTCGACTCCTTGACGCCGTAGCTGGTCCGCTCGACGAACGACGGCAGGATGTAGCGGCTCTGCGGCAGGTTCAGCGCATTGCCGTGGGCGAGCCCGCCGGCATCTGGTGGCCGGTGTTGGCAGTGGTCACGATGTTGTCTCCTTCGAGTCCTGCTTGAATCAACCCGGTCACTTCTTCAGAGACGGCTTGTCCGGGTCAGCGTCGGTGGCCAGGGCTGCGGCTCCGCCGGTGTTGTCGGCGGCGCGCGCGACGACCTTGTCGATGAAGCCGTACTCCAGCGCCTCCTGGGCGGTGAACCAGCGGTCGCGGTCCTGGTCGATCTCGATCCGCTCGATCGGCTGTCCGGTGTGCAGGGCCTGCAGCTCGGTCAGCTCACGCTTGGACTTGGTCAGCATCTCGGCCTGGATCGCGATGTCGGCGGCGGTACCGCCGACGCCCGCGCTGGGCTGGTGCATCAGGATCCGGGTGTGCGGCAGCGCGGCACGCTTGCCCTTGGCACCTGCGGTCAGCAGGAACTGGCCCATCGAGGCGGCCAGCCCCATCGCGGTGGTGGCGACGTCGGGCTCGATCCACATCATGGTGTCGTAGATGGCCATCCCGGCGGTGACGCTGCCGCCCGGCGAGTTGATGTAGAGGGTGATGTCCTTCTCGGGGTCCTCGGCGGCCAGCAGCAGCAGCTGCGAGGTGATCTCGTTGGCGTTGGTGTCCCGCACCTCGGAGCCGAGCAGGATGATCCGCTCGCGGAGCAGCCGCTCGGACACCGAGTCCGACAGCGACATGCCCGGGCGTTCCGCGCATCATCGGGGCGCTGAGCCCCGGGGCGATGGCTTCCAGTCGCTGGACGGCCTCAAGGGCCCTCGAGCCGGCGAGCGGGTGACGGTGACTCACGGACAACTCCTCTTCGATGACCCACATCTGCAAGCGATGCTGGATGGATTCGGCATTTCTCGGCCGGCGAACAGTGCCGGCCTCGAGCGGGAATCTCACCCGACAGTAACCACTGGCGCGGCCCCGCGCGGTGGCATCACGGTGCCCCTGTTCGCTGACGGCGTGACCGCCGGCCGCAGGGTCAGTTACGTGGCCCGCTTTCGTCGGGAGCGATCTCCGCGTCGATGTCCGCCTCGATCTCCGCGGCGATCTCTTCCTCGACCTCGGTGACGATCTCCGCATCGACGATCTCCGCGGCCAGTTCCTCGGCCACGGCCTCGGAGACGATCTCCTCCGCCAATTCCTCCGCGGCGACCTGCTCGGTCACGCTCAGCCCGCTCTCGCCGGCGGACTGCGCCTCTTCGAGGGCCTCTGCCAGCCGCTCCTCGTCGGTCACCGTCTCGACGCCGAACAGTGCGGCGACGTCCAGCACCTCGCCGGAGGTGTTGGTGACGGTGGCCTTCTCGACCGCGCCCGCGAGCGCCTTCCCGCGACGCACCTCGGCGAAGACGGCGCCGAGCTGGTTGCCCTCCTGCAGCCGGGAGAAGTACTCGTCGGGAGAGACGCCCAGCCGCTGGGCGTTGTACAGCACCCGCTCGGTGAACTCCTCCTGGCTGACCCCGACCTGCTGGTCCTCGGCGAGCGCGTCCAGCAGCAACTGCACCTTGACGGCCTTGACGGCACTGTCCCGCAGCTCCGCGTCGAACTCGTCGCGGGTCTGGCCCTCACGCTCGATGTGCGCGTTGAGCGCGTCCTCGTCGTGGTCGAAGGCATGGACGGCGTCGTGCTCGCGGGACTTGAACTCCGCGTCGACGATGCGTCTCGGGAGTCGGGATCTCGGTGACCTCGAGCAGGGCCTCGAGCACCTTGTCCCTGGCGTCGGCCGCCTGCGTCCGGTTCTTCACCCGCCGGATCTTGTCGGCCAGGTCGGCGCGCAGCTCCTCGACCGTGTCGAACTCGCTCGCCAACTGGGCGAAGTCCTCGTCGACCTCGGGCAGCGAGCGCTCGGAGACCGATTGGACCGTCACGGTGACCTCGGCCTCCCGGCCGGCGTAGCCGCCCGCGACGAGCGACCGTCGGGAAGGTCGCGCTCTCGCCGGCGGACAGGCCGGTCACCGCGTCGTCGATGCCGTCGACCAGGTCGCCGGCACCGACGGTGTAGCGTCAGGCCCTCGGTGGTGGCGTCGTCGAGGACCTCGCCGTCCACGCTGGCTGTCAGGTCGATGCTGACCGCGTCACCCTCGGCGGCCGGCCGCTCGACGACGGTCGTGGTGGCGAACCGGTCGCGCAGCGCCTCCACCTGCTCGTCGATGTCGGCCTCGGTGACCTCGACGTCGTCGACGCTCACCGCGACGTCGTCCAGCGACGGCAGCGTCAACTCCGGCCGGACGTCGACCTCGGCGGTGAAGCCCAGTGCGTCGCCGTCGTCGATCCGGGTGACCTCGATCTCCGGCTGGCCCAGCACGCTGAGGTTCGCGTCCGCGACCGCCTCGCCGTACTTGGCCGGGACCGCCTCGTTGACGACCTCGGTCAGGATGGTGCCGCGGCCCAGCCGGGCGTCGAGGATGCGGGCGGGAACCTTGCCGGGGCGGAAGCCCGGAATCCGGACCTGACCGGCGAGGACGCCGTAGGCCTTGTCGAAATGCGGTTTGAGCTCGTCGAACGGAACCTCGACGGTGAGCTTCACCCTGGTCGGGTTCAGGTGCTCGACGGTGCTCTTCACGTGCGGTACTCCTCGGGGGCTGGCTGGTGCTGGCGGATCGTTCGATGGTGGCGGGCTGCGGGCCGACCCGGGACAGGACGCCACCATTGACGGCGGCGCCGCCGGGCAGAGCCGCCGTCGATTCTAGGCCAGCAGCCGACCCCCGGGCGCCGCGCATCGATGCCGTGGGTCCGCACGCCGGGAGCACACCGGCACCGGCAGACCGTCGGGGTGACGGTGGTCGGGGTGACAGGATTTGAACCTGCGGCCTTCCGCTCCCAAAGCGGATGCGCTACCAAGCTGCGCTACACCCCGGCGCCCACACCCGGCAAGCCCGGTGCGCATCTGGAAGCGTAGCGGAATGGGTTAGCATCAATGGCGCATCGGCCACCGGCGGGTGCAAGGCGGGCGTAGCTTAGTGGTAAAGCCTCAGTCTTCCAAACTGATGATGCGAGTTCGATTCTCGTCGCCCGCTCCCATACTTCACCTTTGCGATCCGGAAGTCCCGATCCAGATCACACCGGGATCGGTCCGTCGCGATAGCCTCGATGCTGGCTCGTCCCGAACGGCGGTTGGGGCGTGGGGCCGGCCGGGAGGCGGGAATGAGCACGCTGGGCGTCATCTCCGACATGGACGGCGTCATCTACCGCGGCCGGAACCTGGTACCGGGCGCTCAGGGCTTCATCGACCGACTTCGGGCCGCCGGGGCGGGGCTGGTATTTCTGACCAACAACTCCGAACAGACTCCACTGGATCTGGTGCGCAAGCTCGCCGGACTCGGGATACACGATCTGACGGAACGGAATTTCATCACGTCGGCGATGGCCACCGCCGAGTTCCTCTCATCCCAGAAGCCGCATGGCACCGCCTATGTCATCGGCGGCGGGGGCCTGTCCGCCGAGCTGTACAAGATCGGCTACTCGATCACCGAGAACAGCCCCGACTATGTGGTCGTCGGCAAGACCGCTTCGTTCGGATTCCAGATGATGCGCAAGGCGGCGCAATTGATCGGCGACGGCGCGAAGTTCATCGGCACGAATCCCGATCTCGTCGACCCGATCGAGGGTGGAACCGAACCAGCGGCCGGCGCGCTGCTCGCCGCGATCGAGGCGGCAACCGGCATGCGTCCGTACATCGTCGGAAAGCCCAACTCGCTGATGATGATCTACGCCCGGCGACTGCTCGGGGTGCCGGCCGAGGCCTGCGTGATGATCGGTGACCGGATGGACACCGACATCGTCGGTGGGATGGAGGCCGGAATGCAGACCTGCCTCGTTCTGTCCGGGGTGTCCACCCGGGCCACCGCCGCCCGCTTCCCCTACCAGCCGACCTTCGTCTACGACAGCGTCGCCGATATCGTCCCAGCCGACATCACCCGCCGGGAGACGTGATGGACATTCGCATCCCATCGCTCCTGCGCATCAAACCCGACGCCTTGTTCAAATTGGGAAAGTACCTGCGCAAGAACGGCTTTGATCGAATAGTGCTGTTCTACGGAGATGGCATCGAAGAACTGGTCGGGCAGAGTGTCCGGATCTCGCTCGCCTCCTCCGAGATCGCCGTGCTGACCCAGCAGACCGTGCACAGCAACGACGTCCTCGACATCGTCAGCACCGCCTTTCACCTACCGCGAGGCAGCCAGGCGATCGTCGCCGTCGGCGGCGGGGTCGCGGTCGATGTCGGTAAGTACGTCGCCTTCCTCAACCGCCTGCCGGTGATCGCGGTGCCGACCGCAATCTCCAACGACGGCTTCGCCTCCCCGGGCGCGAGCCTGCGGTCCGACGGCAATCGGGTCAGCGCTCCGGCGACCATCCCGTTCGGCGTCGTGATCGACACCACCGTGATCCGGAACTCCCCGCCCCGGTTCATCTACTCCGGCATCGGCGACCTGATCTCCAAGTACAGCGCCATCGCGGACTGGAAACGCTCATACCACGCGACAGGCGAACCCCTGAACGACTTCTCGGCGATGATCGCCATGCAGAGCGTCGACAATCTGGTCAACCATCCGGTCAAGGCGATCGACGACCTCGCCTTCCTGCAATTGGTCTGCGGCGCCCTGGTGATGAGCGGAGTGGCGATGGAGGTCGCCGGGTCGTCCCGGCCCGCCTCCGGTAGCGAGCACCTGATCTCACATGCCTACGATCAAATCGCCGACACCCCCCGCATGCACGGTGAGCAGGTCGGCGTCGCCACCATCGCGACCACCTGGCTGCAGAACAACCCGGCCCACCACATCGTGATCCAGGTGCTCGCCGAGACCGGCTTCTCCGCGTTCCTGGCCGAGCACCCGTTGGACCGGGCGACGTTCACCGAGGCCGTTCGGCTCGCGACGACGATCAAGCCCGGGTACCACACCGTGCTGTCCGAACCGGGCGCAGTGGCCAGACTGCAGGAATACATCGCCGAGGACTCCATCTGGGACGGATTCCTCGTCTGACCGGCCGTGCCCGGTGTTCGAACGATGGATTGCCAAAGATTGCGGGGGGTGCGATGACCGCCAGATCGGGTGCCCGTCCGGCCACGCCACCTCGACCGGGAGCAGCCCTGGCGGCGGCCGTCATCGGGATCGTGGTGGGTGCGCAGATCATCATCGGTTCGCTCGTCCAGCTCGGGTACGCGATCGACAACGGCATGGCGTGGCTGCTCGCCGTCATCGCGCCGATCGGCGTGCTGTGGCTCGTCGGCGGTATCCGGATGCTCGGCGGTAGCCGTACCGCACTGTTGATCGGGTCAGTGGCGTGGCTGGTGCTGATGGTGGCGTTCGTGGTGTGGGGGTGGATCAACGCCCGGTCCGACTCGGGACAACCGCTCTCCCTGCAGTCGGTCCTGGTACCTGCGATGGTCTTCGCGGCGGTGCCGGTGATCGTTCTGCGGCTGGCCTATCGCCCGAACGTCACCAGATGGATCGACGAGCGCTGAGGCCTTCCCGTCGGCCGTAGGATTTGGGCGGTATGGGCGATCGGAGTCGTGAGATGGATAGTCCACGCAAGGTCCGACTGGCGGTCCTGACCAGCGGCGGCGACGCCCAGGGAATGAATTCCGCGGTGCGCGCGGTGGTCCGGACGGCACTGCATCACCGAGCCGAGATCTTCGCCGTGTACGAGGGTTATCAGGGCTTGGTCGAAGGCGGTGACAGCATACGGCCGGCCAACTGGGACGACGTCAGCGGGATCCTGAACCGTGGTGGCACCGCCATCGGCACCGCGAGGTCCGTCGACTTCCGGGGGCGTGACGGCCGGCGCCGCGCCGTACTCAATCTGTTGCACCACGGCATCGACCGGCTGATCGTGGTGGGCGGCGACGGCAGCCTGTCCGGAGCGGATCTGCTTCGCGAGGAGTGGCCGGCACTGATCGGCGAACTGCTCGACCGACAGGAGATCGCCAAGGAGGTGGCCGACGGTCATCCCGCGCTGATGATCGCCGGACTGGTGGGGTCGATCGACAACGACATGATCGGTACCGAGATGACCATCGGCGCGGACTCGGCGTTGCATCGTATCGTCGATGCCATCGACGCCATCGCGTCCACAGCAGCGAGCCACCAACGCAGCTTCGTCGTCGAGGTGATGGGCAGGCACTGCGGCTACCTGGCGCTGATGAGCGCTATCGCCGGCGACGCCGCCTACGTGCTCATCCCGGAGGACCCCCAACTTCCGGGCTGGGAGGACGACCTCTGTGAGGTGCTGAAGAACGGCCGCACCGCAGGGCGCCGGAACAACATCGTCATCGTCGCCGAAGGGGCACACGACTGCGACAACACGCCGATCAGCAGTGAACAGGTGCGCCAACTGCTGGAGAATCGACTCGGAGAGGACACCCGGGTGACGATCCTGGGCCACGTCCAGCGGGGCGGTGCTCCAAGCGCGTTCGACCGCTCGATGAGTTCCATCCTGGGATACACGGCCGTCGAGGAGGTGATGGCCGCTACCCCGCACAGCACCCCTCAACTCATCGGAATCCAGTACAACCGGGTGTGCAAGGTGCCGCTGAAGGTGGCCGTCGCGAGGACGAGGGAAGTCGCGGAACTGATCGCCGCCAAGGATTACGACACCGCACTGGCGATGCGCGGCGACTCGTACACCGAGATGGTGCACGTCTTCCACTCCATCTCGCACGCACTGCCCAGCTCGCAGGCAAGGGACCGGTCGACCCGGATCGCCGTGTTGCACTGCGGAGGACTGGCCCCGGGGATGAACGCCGCCGCGCATGCCGCTGTCCGGCTCGGGCTGGATCGCGGCCACATCATGCTGGGCGTGCAGAACAGCTTCCGCGGACTGATCGACAGTGACATCCGCGAGCTGAAATGGGGTGATGTCGAAGGTTGGACCAGCCGCGGCGGCGCCGAACTCGGCATCAGCCGATCCGTACCGACGGTCAATGACCTGTACGCCATCGGTCGCGGCCTCGAGCAGAACCGGGTCGACGGGCTGCTGATCATCGGCGGGTGGGATGCGTTCCAGGCGGCGCACACCCTGAACAACGAGCGCGAACGGTACCCGGCCTTCCAGATCCCGACAATCTGCCTGCCGGCGACCATCGACAACAACATCCCCAACTCGGAACTGTCGGTGGGCGCCGACAGCGCGCTCAACCTGATCGTCGATTCCATCGACCGGGTCCGGCAGGCAGGCACCGCATCCCGGCGTTGCTTCGTGGTCGAGACGATGGGCGGGCGTTGTGGCTACCTCGCCCTGATGGGCGGGTTGGCCGGCGGGGCGGTCCGGGTTTATCTGCCCGAAGAAGGAATCGCCCTGCGCGACCTCTCCCGTGACGTCGAGCGAATGGTGGACAGCTTCCGCGTCGGACAACGCCTGTTCCTCACCGTGATGAACGAAAGGGCCAGCGCGATGTACACGAGCGACTTCCTGTGCAGGCTGTTCGAGCAGGAGAGTCACGGCTTGTTCGACGCCCGCGAGGTGGTGCTGGGCCAGACGCAGCAGGGTGGCACACCCACGCCGTTCGATCGCGTCCTGGGCACCAGACTGGCCGCCCACTCGATCGATTGGGTGAGCAACCAGATCGACACCGGCCAGACGGGCGGTGCTGTGATCGGTCTGAGCGAGGGCCGGGTGAGGGTGCTGTCACTGCGGCGTTCCGAGGAACTCGCGGATTGGGAGAACCGCCGCCCGCTCCACCAGTGGTGGATGGATTTGCGGCCGGTCATCGACGTGCTTGCCGGACGGCTCGGAATCACCCAGAGCAACGGGAAACCGGCCCACCCCCGCTGATTCAGCCGACTGCCAGCGCCGGCCGAACGGCCACCGGCACCGCACACCGCCGAGCGTGACTTTGTTCGTGAAAGAACAAAAGCGAAAAAGTGTACGAGTCGGGACATCTCGCTATGGTTCAGAAATCCTCCGCCGACGAAGACGGCGAAGCGAGCGAGAGGACAGCAAATGTCCACGCCGACCTCAGCTCCAGCAGTCACCACAGTCTCGCTGATGGCCCCGATCACCGGGGTCCTGGTCCCGATCGAACAGGTTCCGGATCCTGTCTTCGCGCAGAAAATGGTCGGCGAAGGTATCTCGATCGACCCCCTGAGCAATGTCTTGGTCGCGCCCTGTGACGGCGAGGTGATCCACATCCACCCGGCCGCGCACGCGCTGACGATCCGATCCGCCGAGGGCCTGGAAGTGCTCACCCACATCGGGCTCGACACCGTGCACATGAAGGGCGAGGGCTTCGCCGTCAAGGTGAAGGTGGGCGACCAGGTGCATGCCGGTGACGAGCTCATCACTTTCGATCTCGATGCCGTCGCAACAAACGCGAAAAGCCTTCTGACACAGATGGTGATCGCCAACTCGGACCTGCTGTCCAGCTTCGCGCCCCGCTCGGGCATCGTCACCGCGGGTCGCGACGTCGTCGCCATCGCAACCCTGGCCGTCGTTGCGGAAGCCGCGGGCGGCACGGCGAAGCAGGTCGGCCGGAAGGTGACCTCGGACGCCATCCTGGTGCCCAACCCGGTCGGCCTGCACGCCAGACCGGCCGCCGTGCTCTCCAATCTCGCCGCGCAGTACGAGAGCGAGATCTCGCTGAAACGCGGAGACGACCGGGCGAACGCCAAGAGCGTCATGGCGATCATGGGTATGGAAGTGCGCTACGGCGACAAGGTGCAGGTCATCGCCTTCGGCACGGACGCCGAGACTGCGGTCGCGGATCTGGCTGCGCAGCTCACCGCGGGTCTCGGCGAGGAAGGCGTCGTCCCGATCGCCGAGGCAGGCACCGAACCGGTAGAGCCGGTCGCCGCCACTGTTCCCGCCGCACCGGCGCCGCGGCGCCGTTCCGATGATCCGAACGTGCTGCTGGGCGTTGCCGCATCGCCTGGCCTGGGCGTTGGCACCGTGGTGCAGGTACGGCACGAGGACTTCGAGGTGGTAGAGGATTCCAGCGACCGGCACCGCGAGCGCCGACGCCTCAACGACGCCATCGACAGGTCGATGGTCCAGCTCGAGGCTCTGGAGGACCGGCTGAACAACCAGGCGGACGCCGACAAGGCCGCCATCTTCGCCGCTCATCGGGAGATCTTGCGGGACCCGGACCTGATGGATCTTGCGATGAGCGGAATAGACAAGGGCAAGACCGCGGCCTACGCCTGGCGCAAGGCCTACCAGCGGTACGCCGACCGCCTCGCCGGGCTCAAGAGCGAGATCCTGGCCGGGCGTGCCGTCGACGTCCGCGATGTCGGCCAGCGGGTGCTGCAGGAGATCACCGGGCAGCGCCGTGAGAAGGCCGAGATCCCCGTCGGATCGGTCCTCGTGGCCGAGGATCTGACTCCGTCGGACACGGTGTCCCTGGACCCGACCAAGGTGGTCGGCTTCTGCACGACGGCCGGTGGAGCCTCCTCGCACGTCGCGATCCTGGCCCGGGCGCTGGACATCCCAGCGGTGGCAGGCATCGACCCGCTCGTACTCGACATCGCCGACGGCACCCGGGTCATCCTCGACGGAGCCGCCGGCACCCTGCGGATGAATGTCACCGAGGACCAGGTCGAGCGGATCAGGCGGCGCCAGGCCAGACACCTGGAACAGCGGGCCGTCGAACTAGCCCATGCGGACGAGCGAGCCGACACGACGGACGGCCATCATCTGGAGATCGTGGCCAACATCGGTGGTCTGGATGATGCACGGGCGGCCATGACGAAGGGCGCCGAGGGCGTCGGCCTGCTGCGCTCGGAGTTCGTTTT
Organism: uncultured Actinomycetota bacterium; assembly: GCA_963766015.1. Taxonomy (GTDB): domain Bacteria; phylum Actinomycetota; class Actinomycetes; order Mycobacteriales; family Nakamurellaceae; genus Nakamurella. Next base: position 11,673 of record CAVXYU010000037.1, read on the forward strand.
TCTCGAACGCCGGAAAGCGCCCAGCGAGGCCGAGCAGGCGGCGATCTACACCGACATCGCCAAGGCACTCCGTCCCGGCCAGCCGCTCGTCATCCGCACACTTGACGTCGGCGGCGACAAACCGCTGCCCTACCTGCCGATCGCGCAGGAGGAGAACCCGTTCCTCGGCATGCGCGGCATCCGGGTCGGCCTCGACCGCCCGGAATTGCTGCGTACCCAGGCCAGGGCGATCCTGCGATCCGTCGACGCCGGCGCCTCGATCCACGTGATGTTCCCGATGATCGCCACGATCGAGGACTTCCGGTTGGCCAAGGCCATCTTCGAGGAGGAGCGGGCCGCGCTCGGCGTCGCACCCGTACCGGTCGGGATCATGGTCGAGGTGCCGTCGGTCGCTGTGATGGCCGCCCAGTTCGCTGCCGAGGTCGATTTCTTCTCTGTCGGGACGAACGACCTCACGCAGTACACCCTCGCGATGGACCGGGGTCATCCCAGGCTCGCGCCGCAGGTGGATGGCCTGAACCCGGCCGTACTCGCGCTGATCGGGCAGGCCGTCGTTGCCGCGCACGCGGCAGGCAGGTGGGTCGGGGTCTGCGGGGGCATCGCGTCCGACCCGCAGGCCGTGCCACTTCTGGTCGGCCTGGGCGTCGACGAGCTCAGTGTCAGCGTCCCGGCCATCCCCGCGGTCAAGGCGCAGATCCGTTTGCTCTCTTTCGCGGACTGCCAGGAGCTGGCCGCGCGCGCCATCACCCGGGACTCCGCCGCTTCGGTCCGCGCCCTGGTGCAGACCGACGACGACGAAGCCTGAGCCGTGCCACCACCCGACCGTTCGCGGAAGGAACTCCGATGACCACAGCTGTTGCCGGTGCGGCTGAGACTTCGCCCACCACGACCGAGGCCAAGGGCCCGAACCCGTTGAAGAAGATCTGGAGTGACTTCTTCGGCTTCCTGCAGAAGCTCGGGAAGTCGCTCATGCTCCCGGTGGCGGTGCTGCCGGTCGCCGGCATCCTGCTCGGCGTCGGCGGCGCGTTCATCGGCAACTACAAGCAGCAGGCGATCGACCTGGGATATTGCACCGTCGACGGGGTGGCCGTCGCCGGTGACAAGGCCGCCTGCCTGGCCCAACTCCCCAAGGTCGTGGTCGGTGACCCACTGGCCGCCGGCATCGTCGCGAAGCCCTTCTACACGTTCCTGCAGATCCTGCAGGGATCCGGCGACCCCATCTTCAGCGCCCTCGGCCTGATCTTCGCCGTTGGCGTGGCCCTCGGCATCGCCAAGAACGACGGCGTTTCCGCGTTGGCGGCAACCGTCGGCTACCTGGTGATGAACGGCACCATGGGTGTCGTTGCCGTGGCGCGGGGCATCAAGACCGAAACGGTCCTTGGCTTGCAGACGCTCAACACCGGCGTGTTCGGCGGCATCCTGGTCGGCATCATCGCCGGGTACGCCTTCAACCGGTTCTACCGGATCAAACTGCCGCCCTACCTGGGCTTCTTCGCGGGCAAGCGGTTCGTCCCGATCGTCACCGCCTTCGGCGCCATCGCGCTCGGCGTCGTCCTCGCCTTCCTCTGGCCGCCCATCGGCAGCTTCATCGAGAACACGGCCAATCAGGTGATCAGCGCGAACGCCCCCGTTGCCGTGTTCATGTACGGGCTGGTCGAGCGCGCCCTGTTGCCCTTCGGTTTGCACCACATCTGGAACGCGCCCTTCTTCTACACCATCAACGTCGGCGGCTGGGCCGACTGCCAGGGCATCCTCACCTGCTTCTTCCGCGGACATCCCCAGTCCGGCATCCTCGGTGGCGGCTTCCCGATCAAGATGTTCGGCCTGTGTGGGGCGGCGCTGGCGATCTGGCGGGCGGCGAAGCCGGAGAACCGCACCCGCGTCGGTTCGATCATGCTTGCGGCCGCTCTGACCACCTTCCTCACCGGCATCACCGAGCCGCTCGAATTCTCGTTCCTGTTCGTCGCACCGTTGCTGTACGTGGTGCACGCCTTCCTCTACGGCTCCGCATTCACGGTGATGTACCTGCTCGGCGGCCGGCTCGGCTACACCTTCTCGCAGGGCGCGATCGACTATGGCCTCTTCTTCGCGAACGACATCAAACCGTGGCTCGTGTTGATCGTCGGACCGATCTACTTCGTCATCTACTTCGTGGTCTTCGCTGCGCTGATTCGCATGTTCAAGATGAAAACACCCGGCCGGGAGGACGAGGAGGTCGACATCCAGGACGCGCGGGAGGACTCCGCGAACCGATTCGCCCAGCAGCTCGTACTCGCCTTCGGCGGCCGGAGCAACATCAAGGATCTGGACGCCTGCATCACCCGGCTGCGGGTCGGCGTGAAGGACATCGGCAAGGCCGATCAGAAGAAGCTGAAGGCGCTCGGCGCCGCCGGAGTATTGGTGGTGGGCGACAACATGCAGGCGATCTTCGGTACCCGCTCGGAGAACCTCAAGACCGATATCGAGGAATACCTCAAGGTCGCCGGAGACGAGGCGGAGCTGAGCCCCGACGCCGTCGCCGAAGTGGTGTACGAGGCACCGGGTGTCGAACCGAAACTGCGTGACCCGATGGCGGCGGAGAAAGCGAGGGACTTCCTCGCAGGGCTGGGCGGCAACACCAACGTCAAGAAGGTCGAGGCGGCAGCGGAAACCCGGCTGCGGGTCAAGGTGAGAGATCCCGGCGCTGTCGATGAGGCGGCCCTGAGAGCCGCCGGAATCGCCGGCATGGTCGCCGTCGGCGATGGGACGTACCACCTGATCGCCGGTCCGAACGCGGACCAGTATGCCGGCGAGATGCGCGGTCAGCTCGCCGCCACTCCGGAGCCCGTCTGAGCCGACCCGATAGAGGGAGAACGAATGTCCGGAGACGCTGTCGGGGGCGCCCCCGCATTCCCCGCCGGCTTCCTCTGGGGCGGGGCCGTTGCAGCAAACCAGTGCGAGGGCGCGTACCAGAGCGACGGGAAGGGCTGGTCGATCCAAGATGTGATGCCCCACGGCATCCAGGGACCACGCACCGATCGGCCCACCCCCGACAACCTCAAGCTCGTCGGAATCGACCTCTATCACCGCTACGTCGAGGACATCGCGCTGTTCGCCGAGATGGGCTTCACCGTTTTCAGGACGTCCATCGCCTGGTCCCGCGTCTTCCCGAATGGTGACGACGACCGACCCAACGAGGCCGGTCTCGCGTTCTACGACCGCCTTTTCGACGAACTCGCACGGCACGGCATCGAACCACTGGTGACGCTGTCGCACTACGAGACCCCGCTGCACCTGTCGTTGAAGTACAACGGCTGGACGTCCAGGGACTTGATCGGTTTCTTCGAGCGTTATTGTCGCGTCGTCTTCGAGCGTTACGGCGACAGGGTGAAGTACTGGCTGACTTTCAACGAGATCAACTCGGTGCTGCACGAGCCGTTCATGTCGGGCGGCATCGACACGCCGAAGGACCGGCTGTCCGAAACCGATCTCTACCAGGCCGTCCATCACGAACTGGTGGCCAGCGCGGTGGCCACCAGGATCGCGCACGAGATGATCCCCGATGCCAGGGTCGGCTGCATGATCCTGGCCATGCCGACCTACCCGTTGACGCCGCACCCTGACGACGTGCTTGCAACGATGCACGCGCAACACGCCAACCAGGCATTCGGAGACATCCACTGCCGCGGCGAGTACCCGGGCTACTACCTGCGCACCTTGCGAGAGGCGGGCGTGCAACTGGACATCACCGACGCTGATCGCGAGATCCTCCGTCATACAGTTGATTTCGTCTCGTTCAGCTATTACTCCAGCCTGTGCGAGACAGCCGACGAGTCCAAGAAGGCGGATCATCGGGCGAACATCTTCGGCGGAACGGCCAACCCGATGCTGCAGACGTCCGAGTGGGGTTGGACCATCGACCCGCAGGGTCTTCGAATCGTGCTCAATGACTTCTGGGACCGGTGGCAGAAGCCCCTGTTCATTGTCGAGAACGGCCTCGGCGCCGTCGATCGGCTCGTCGAGGTCAACGGGGTGAAGACCGTTCTCGACGATGACCGGATCGCTTACCACCATGATCACCTGGTGCAGGCCGCGGAAGCGATCGCCGATGGCGTCGAGTTGATCGGGTACACCTCGTGGGGGTGCATCGATGTGGTGTCGGCATCCACGGCACAGATGAGCAAGCGTTACGGGTTCATCTATGTCGACCGCAACGACGACGGCTCCGGCACGCTCGCGCGGTACCGGAAGAAGTCATTCCACTGGTACGCCGACGTGATCAGCACCAACGGCGCGAGCCTGCAGGCTGCACCCGTTGTCGGCACCGCGCGGCCCGAGGGAGACCCGGGAGCCGGGACCTTCGACCCGGGTCGCGCACGACCTTCGTCGCTACGGTGAAACGCATGACCGGGAACGCACTTCGTCGGAACAAGGTGGCCATCGTCGGCGCCGGCGCGGTCGGCGCGACCCTCGCCTACGCGAGCCTGATCCGGGGCGTCGCCCACGACGTCGTGCTGTACGACATGAACGCGGCGAAGGTCGAGGCCGAGGTGCTCGACCTGCGGCACGGTCTGCTGTTCTGTCCGCCCGCAGAGGTCAGCGGCTCCGACGACGTCTCGATCTGCGCCGGTGCGGACGTCGTGGCGATCACCGCCGGCGCGAAACAGAAGCCCGGCCAGACGCGCCTGGAACTGGCCGGCACCAACGTCGACATCTGCCGCGCACTGATCCCCCGACTGTTGGACGTCGCCCCCGACGCCGTCATCGTGATGGTGACAAATCCGGTCGACGTCCTGACTCTGGCAGCGCAGAAGTTCTCCGGCCTGCCGCCGCATCGGGTACTCGGCAGTGGGACGGTGTTGGACTCGGCCCGGCTGCGCGACCTGATAGCCCGGCACCTGGGTGTCGCGTCCCCGAGCGTTCACGCGTTCATCGCCGGTGAGCACGGGGATTCGGAGTTCCCGCTGTGGAGCAGTGCAACGGTGGGAACCGTTCCGGTGCAGGACTTCTCGATGCCCGGCGGAAACCGTCTGGATGACGCCGCGCAGGATCGGATCGCCCGGGAAGTGGTGACCGCCGCAGAGCGCATCATCCGCGGAAAGGGCGCCACCAACTACGCCGTCGGATTGGCGGCCACCCGGGTCATCGAAGCGATCCTGCGGGACGAGAACAGCGTGCAACCGGTGAGCTCCCTGGTGGACGGCAGATACGGGATCAACGATGTCTGCCTCTCGCTGCCGTCCATCGTCAATCGAGGTGGCGTGGCCACCATGCTCGACGTACCGATGAATGACAAGGAGATCGGCCTCCTCCAGGGGTCTGCCAGGGAGGTTCGGGCGGTCGCAGCCTCACTTGGTCTGTAGCGGCCTCCGTCATGTTGGACATCCTGGCAAGCAGCGAGCTCTTGACGATCATGATCGTGATCGCCCTGGGGACGCTGGTCGGCATCATCCCCTTCGGACCGGTCAAGCTGGGTCCGGCAGGTGCGCTGTTCGTCGGGCTCGCGGTAGGCGCTCTCGATCCTCGTCTGGGGCAGGGCCTCGACCTGATCCGTCCACTCGGCCTGGCGCTGTTCGTCTACACCGTCGGCCTTGCCTCCGGCGCGACCTTCTTCAGCAGCCTGCGCCGCCAGTTGCCCGTGATGGTGAGCGCGGTGGTGGTGCTGGCCTTCGCGACCGGTGTGATGCTCGTGGTCGGCCGGGTGATGGGGTTGAACTCGGCGCTTCAGGGCGGGGCATTCGCCGGGTCGATGACCAGCACGCCGGCACTCGCTGCGGCAACCGGCAAGGCGGCCAGCAACGAGCCTGCGGTCGGGTACGCACTGACCTACCCGGTCGGGGTCGTGATCACCATCGTGGCGGTTTCGATCATCCTCAACCGGACCTGGCGGTCGCCCAAGGATCCACCGCTGCTGGCGGGGCAGCCCCTGGTGGACCTGACCATCGTGGTGGAGCATCCCGTTCCGATGGAGGACGTTCCCGGGTTCCGCGAGCACCTGATCCGGTTTTCCTATCTGTGCCGGGACGGCGATACCAGGGTGGTCCGGGAGGAGGAGAAATTCGAGCGCGACGATCGGGTGGTGATCATCGGCGCAGCGGAACACGTTGCACCGGCGGTCGATTTCCTGGGCCACCGGGCGACCAAGCACCTTGCCCACGACCGTTCGGATGTGGATTTCCGGCGCATCCTGATCTCCAACCCGATGATCGCCGGTCGCACCGTCGGCAGCCTGGACATCCCGCACCGGTACAACGGGATCATCACCAGGGTCCGCCGGGGCGACACCGAACTGCTCGCCCGCGACGATCTGGTCGTGGAACTGGGCGACCGGCTGCGGGTCGTCGTTCCACGCCGGAAGATGTCAGACGTCGGTCATTACCTCGGAGACTCCGAACGCCGGGTCAGCGAGGTGGACGCGCTCAGCTTGAGCATCGGACTGGCCCTCGGCCTGGCGATCGGACTGATCACCGTCCCACTGCCAGGCGGAATCAAGCTGAGCCTCGGGGCCGCTGCCGGGCCGCTCATCGTCGGTATGGTGCTCGGCCGGCTCGAACGCACCGGCCCCATCGTGTGGGGCCTGCCGAGCTCGGCCAATCTCACCATCCGGCAGCTCGGTTTGCTGCTGTTCCTCGCTGCGACCGGGCTCGCGTCCGGCCAGGCCTTCGCATCCCAGGCATTCAGCGTCCTCGGGCTGCGCATCGTCGTCACCGGCGTACTGGTGGTGGCGATCACCGACCTGGTGATGACGGTCGTGGCAAGGCTTTTCGGAGTGAGCCCGGTGCGGGCGGCCGGCCTGCTGTCCGGGTTCATCAGCCAGCCGGCCATCCTCGCCTTCGGCAACTCCAAGGTCGACGACGAGCGCCTGGGCGCGGGATTCACCGCGCTCTTCGCTGTCGGAATGATCGCCAAGGTACTGCTGGTGCAGATCATCGTCGGCTTGTAGGAACGGTACTTCCTGATCGAAGGACACCGTCATCATCCGATGCGGACGATGACGGTTGTCCTCGCGAAGACCAGAGTCTGGCCTGATATCACCTCGAACGAGCCATACGCAGCTGTCCGTCTTTTCATGTTTCGCTGTGGTTCACCCGCCGCCGTTGTCGGGCTCGAGACCATTCGTCCCAGGAGCACCGTACGCGAACGACGGTGCGCACACCGGAGCGCCGCCATGGACCAGCTCGACCTCGCCAGAATCCAATTCGCGACGACCAGCATCTACCACTTCTTCTTCGTGCCGGTGACCATGGGGCTGGCGATACTGGTCGCCGTCCTGCACACCCGGTGGCACCGCTCCGGAAACCCGGAGATGCGGCGGCTGACCAGGTTTTTCGGTACGCTGATGCTGATCAGCATCAGCGTCGGGGTGGTCACCGGGCTGGTGCAGGAGTTCCAGTTCGGGATGGACTGGTCGGCGTACTCCCGTTTCGTCGGCGACGTGTTCGGCGCGCCGCTGGCCATGGAGGGACTGGCCGCCTTCTTCCTGGAATCGACGTTCCTGGGGCTGTGGTTGTTCGGCTGGAACGTGCTGCCCAAGGTGTGCACCTGTTGACCGCGTGGCTGGTGGCCGTCGGCGCCTGCCTGTCCGCGGCGTTCATCATCGCGGCGAACTCCTGGATGCAGAATCCCCGCGGGTACACCATCAATCCGGAGACCGGCCGCGCCGAACTGACTTCCGTCGGGCGACGTCTTCACCAATCCGATCTTCCTGTGGGGCTACGCGCACGTGCTGCTGGTCGCGCTGATCTTCGGCGGGGCCGTGCTGCTCGCCGTGTCCGCCTGGCACATGCGCCGCGGGCATCACGCCGAACTGTTCCGCAGCACCGCCAAGCTCGGTCTGTTCGTGCTCACCGTCGCGACGGTCCTGCAGTTCCCGTCGGCGGCCGGCTGGGCATCAACGAGACGAATTACCAGCCGATGAAGATCGCCGCCGCCGAGGCGAACTGGCAGACCTGCCAGCCCTGCTCGTTCTCGGTGATCCAGATCGGCGGCTACAACCAGGACGAGACCCCGACCAAGATCATCGAGATCCCGCACCTGCTGTCCGTGCTGGCCACCGGCACCTGGGACGGCGAGGTGCAGGGCCTGTCGCGAGGTGAACGACCAGTACAACCAGCAGTACGGGCCCGGCTACTACGTGCCGAACGTCTTCATCCAGTACTGGTCGATGCGGGTGATGGCCTATGTCGCGACGCTGGTGTTCGTCATCGGGCTGTGGGGTGTGTTGCTGCTGTGGCGCAGGAAGTTCGACACCTCCAGGTTCTTCCTGGGGTGGCACTGGACTGTGCTGACCCCGTTCGTGATGGCCACCGCCGGCTGGCTGCTGACCGAGAGCGGCCGGCAGCCGTGGATCGTGCAGGGCCTGATGCTGACCAAGGACGGCCTGTCCGGTTCGGGCAGCGCGACCCAGGTGGCGATCAGCCTGGGCCTCGTGGTGGTGCTGTACACGACGCTCGGCGTCATCGCCGCGGTGCTGATGGTGCGCCATGCCCGCCGTGGACTGCCGGACGATCCGATCGCCGATCCCCCGTCGGATGCCGTCTCCGGCGCCGATGCACGTCCGACCCCGTCCCTGACGTACTGAGACCGACTCCCGTGATGAGCGCAACGAGGGGATCCGCGAGATGACGCTGAGCACCGTGTGGTTCGTGATCGTCGCGTTCTTCTGGACCGGCTTCTTCGTCCTGGAGGGTTTCGACTTCGGCGTCGGCGTGCTGCACAAGGTCGTCGGCCGCACGGACATCGAGCGGCGGGTCGCGATCAACACCATCGGACCGGTGTGGGACGGCAACGAGGTCTGGCTGGTCGTCGCCGGCGCATGCGATGTTCGCGGCCTTCCCGGCCTGGTACGCGTCCTGGTTCTCGGCGCTGTACCTGGCGTTGTGGCTGCTGCTGGCGGCGCTGATCGTCCGCGGCGTGTCGTTCGAGTTCCGGGGCAAGTTCGACCGGCCAGGCTGGCGGGCGACCTGGAGCTGGACGCTGACCATCGGTTCGTGTGGCGCCGGTGCTGTTCGGCGTCGGCCTCGGCGACCTGCTGGCGGGCTGCCGATCGACGCCGACGGTGATTTCACCGGGTCGTTCCTGGACCTGCTGACCCCGTACGGGCTGTTCCTCGGGGTCATCCTGCTGGCCCTGTGCCTGCTCCACGGGTCGACGTTCCTGACCATCCGGAGCACCGGCGTCGTCCAATGGCGCGCCCGGACCGCCGGCCGGCGAATGGCGGTCCCCGCCGCGGCCCTTGTCGCGGGATTCGTCGTATGGACCTACGTTCTTGCTCGTCCGGGGGTCTGGCCGGCGCTCGCGCTGGCTGTTCCGCTGGTGGCCGTCGTAGCGGCGGGCGTGCTGGTCCTGGGCAGCAGGTCCGGCGCAGCGGCGTTCGCCGCGACCGCGGTCGCCATCGGCGGCGTCGTCGCCGCTCTGTTCGCGAATCTGTATCCGCGCCTGCTGGTCTCGACGACGGACGCCGCCAACACCCTCACCGTGGCCAACTCCACCGCCGCCTCCTACTCCCTGACCGTGATGACAGTCGTTGCGGCGGTGATGGTTCCGCTGGTGCTGCTCTATCAGGGCTGGACGTACTACGTGTTCCGCGCGCGGGTGGTCGGACCGCCTCACGCGGTCCGAAGTGCGACAACGGATCGGGGGCCGACGACGAGTTCCCCGTCGGTGACGACCCGACCGCGGCGGCCGGGTTCGTAGCTGTCGGACTCCACCGAAACCGGATGCGAGCCGTCCCATGTGACCGAGAAGGTCAGCGGCTCCCACCAGGCGTTGATCAGCAGCGCGAGGTCGTCATCGATCAGCGGCGCACCGTCGTCGCCGATGTCGGGCTCGGCCGAACCGGACAGCACCATGGCCATGCTCTTCGCGGCGCCGTCCGACCAGTCGGCAGCCGGTCATCGGGGCGCCGGCCGGGGTGAACCAGCGGATCGTGTCCGGGTGCCGGCGGGTAGGTGCGGCGGCGCAGCACCGGGTGCCGGTGCCGCAGCGCGATCAGGTTCGCGGTGAAGTCCCGCAGCTCGGTGTCGATCGATGACCAGTCCCACCAGGCGATCTCGTTGTCCTGGCAGTAGGCGTTGTTGTTGCCCTGCTGGGTGCGGCCGACCTCGTCACCGCCGAGCAGCAGCGGCACTCCCCTGGCCAGCAGCAGGGTGGACAGCATCGCCCGGCGCTGCCGGGCCCGCAGCAGCCGACGATGGCCGGGTCGTCGGTCGGGCCCTTCGACACCGCAGTTCCAGGAACGGTTGTCGCTGGTGCCGTCGCGGTTGTGCTCGGTGTTCGCCTCGTTGTGCTTGTCGTTGTAGGACACCAGGTCGGCGAGGGTGAAGCCGTCGTGCACGGTCACCAGGTTGATCGAGGCGTCCGGGCCACGCCGGTGCCGGGTGTACAGGTCCGGCGAACCCGGTCAGCCTGGTCGCCAGGTCGGGCAGCAGCCCGTCGTGGCTGCGCCAGAAGTCGCGCACCGTGTCCCGGAACTTGCCGTTCCACTCGCTCCAGCCCGGCCGGGAACCGGCCGACGTCGTAGCTGTCGCCCTGGCCGACGTCCCACGGCTCGGCGATCAGCTTGACCTGGGCGATCACCGGGTCCTGCCAGACCAGGTCGAAGAACGCCGCGACGGTGTCGAACCCGCCCTCCTGACGGCGCCAGCGTCGGCGCGAGATCGAACCGGAACCCGTCGACGCCCATCTCCGTCACCCAGTAGCGCAGCGAATCCATGATCAATCGCAGGCAGGCCGGATTTCCGACGTTCAGCGCATTGCCGCACCCGGAGGTGTCGACGTAGCGCGGCCCGATCGTTCGGGTCGAGCCGGTAGTAGGCGGCGTTGTCCAGCCCGCGCAGCGACAGCGTCGGGCCCGTCCGGTCCGGCCTCGGCGGTGTGGTTGTAGACGACGTCGAGGATGCACCTCGATGCCGGCGTCGTGCAGCGCCCGCACCATGTCCTGGAATTCAGCCACCTGCCCGCCGGGACGCCCGGCTCGAACTGCCGCCGAGTAACCGGGATGCGGCGCGAAGAACCCGATCGTGTTGTATCCCCAGTAATTGGTGAGCCCGCGTTCGACGAGGAATGCCTCCGGAACGTTCTGGTGGACCGGGAGCAATTCCACGGCGGTGATCCCCAGCCGCTTCAGATGTGCGATCGCAGCCGGGTGCGCCAGGCCGGCATAGGTCCCGCGGATCTCGGTAGGGACGTCGGGATGACGCGCGGTGAAACCCTTGACGTGGATCTCGTAGAGCACCGAATCGGACAGGTGCCGGGAGGGTCGGGTGACGCCGGACGGTAGGGCACCCTCCGAGTTCGGACCCAGCGGTGCAGGCGGTCGAGCATCAGCCCGCGCGGCACATCGAAGGCGGAGTCGAGATCGCTGGCCAGGCCGGGGTTGTCGAGATCGTGGCCGTAGATCGACGGTCCGAACGAAACGTCACCGGTGGTCGCGACGGCGTAGGGGTCGAGCAGCAGTTTCGCCGGGTTGCACCGCTGGCCGGCGGCCGGATCGTACGGGCCTTTCACCCGGAATCCGTATTCCTGGCCGGGTTCGATCCCGTCCAGATGACCGTGCCAGACACCCGCGTCCAGGCCGGGCAACGGCAACCGGGTTTCCGTCCCGTCCGCGTCGAACAGGCACAGCAGCACCTGGTCGGCGACGGAGGAATACACGGCGACATTGACGCCGGATCCGGAGAAGTGCACGCCCAACGGAAAAGGAGAACCCGGCCGAACGGTGACGGACATGCAGGGAATGTAGGCCATCATTGTCCGCCGACCCGGCCGTACACCCCCGCCGAACATCTGCTGTTCAACCGCAGTTCACTTTCCGGCCCGCGGCCGGACCCACTCGCCAGGCGATTAACCCGAATGGGACGATGAGCCCGGTCAGGACGGCGGGCACAGTCTTTCGGGGAAGGCAGACTCGGGTCGCGAAGCATTTTGTGGACGGGCATCGGGCGCCGAAGGGTGGCACGGCCCCGGGGGAAGGGGCACAGTTGACCGCGGTTGTCGTGGTGGGCGGGGGAATGGCCGGGGCCGCCTGCGCCTCCGAACTGGGTCGCAAAGGCGTCGAGGTGCTGCTGATCGACCGGAACGACTATCTGCAGTTCCAACCCCTGCTCTATCAGGTCGCGACCTCACAGCTCCCTGCCGAGGACGTCGCCCGCCCGCTGAGCGTCGTCTTCGCCGGACACTCGACCGTCGCCGTCGTCCGCTCCCCGGTGACCGCCATCGATTTCGGCCGCCGTCGGGTGACCACGGCCGACGGGACCGCTCACGACGCCGAGTACCTGGTGCTCGCGGCAGGCTGCCAGAGCCAATTTCTTCGGCGTCGCCGGCGCCGATCAGCACACGTTCCCGCTGTATTCGATCGTCGACGCCGAGCGGCTGCGGCTGCACCTGCACGAATTGCTGCGGGTGCAATGCTCGCCGGAGGCACCCCCTGAACCGCTCACCGTCGTCATCGTCGGCGGTGGTCCCACCGGGGTGGAGACCGCGGGAGCAATCGCAGAACTGTTCTCCGCATTGAAGGAGGCCGGCCGTCTTGCGGACTCGGCGCGCGTGCACCTGGTCGACCACGGCCACGCGCTGTTGAAGCCGTTTTCCGAGAAGTCCCACGAGTACGCGCTGACGAAATTGAAGAACCACGGGGTCGAGTTCACGTTCGGCGTCGCTGTCACCCGCGTCGATCCGGAATCGGTGCAACTGTCCGACGGGACGGTCCTTCCGACCAGGACGGTGATCTGGGGCGGCGGTGAATCCGCGTCGGAGATCGCCTCCTCCACCGGCGCGACACCGGGCCGCGGCGGACGGATCGATGTCCGACCCGACCTCATGGTGCCCGGGTTCGACGGCGTTTTCGCGGTCGGCGACGTCGCGAACATTCCCGGTCCCGGGGGCCGCGCGCTGCCGCAGTTGGGCTCCGTTGCCCAGCAGTCCGGGAAATGGGCTGCGAAGAACATGCTCTCGCTCATCCACGGGGAGCCGACGGTGCCCTTCCACTATCACGACAAGGGCATCATGGCGATGATCGGCCGCAACGCCGCCGTCGCCGAGGTCGGGCGCGCACCGTCACCAGGTCGAGGGGCCGATCGCCTTCGCCGCGTGGCTCGGTCTGCACGCGATCCTGCTGAGCGGCGCGCACAGCCGGGTCGACGCCTTCCTGAACTGGGCCGAGGACTACTTCCACCACAACCGTGCGCCCGAGCTGGAACTCGACGGCAACCGCGGGCCGCATCGCCTGGGCCGACGACGTCCCCGACCGTCCGACGATCTCTGCTGCCGACGGATGCAGCCGCCCGACCGAGCACCACAGGAGAGCCCACGATGACCAGATCCGCCAGCCCGCCCGTGACCGGTGGCCCGGAACCCAAGCCGAAACCGAAGCCGCGCCCCCGCGGTGCGAAGGCCGAGCACGCGCGGCTGGCCGAGGCCGATGACGGCACCGCGCCGTGGCGGGACTGGGGGCCCTACCTGTCCGAACGCGCCTGGGGCACGGTGCGCGAGGACTACAGCGCCGACGGCGACGCCTGGTCGTTCTTCCCGCATGACCATGCCCGGTCCCGGGTGTTCCGCTGGAACGAGGACGGGATGGCCGGGTTCTGCGACGAGACGCAGAACTGGTGCCTGTCGCTCGGGTTGTGGAACGGCGTCGATCCGATCCTGAAGGAGCGGATGTTCGGCCTCACCGGACCCCAGGGCAACCACGGCGAGGACGTCAAGGAGTACTGGTGGTACCTGGACGGCACCCCGACGCATTCCTGGAACACCTGGCGCTACCACTATCCGCAACGGGAATTTCCGTACGGCGACCTGGTCGCCGAGAACGCCAGGCGCGGGAAGCTCGATCCCGAATACGAACTCGTCGACACCGGCATCTTCGACGACAGCCGGTACTGGGTCATCACGTGTGGACTATGCCAAGGCCGCTCCGCGGGATCTGCTGATGCGGATCACGGTGGAGAACGCCGGACCGGAGGAGGCGACACTGCATGTGCTGCCGACGTTGTGGTTCCGCAACACCTGGTCGTGGGGCTACGACGACCATCCCAAGCCCACGTTGCGGCTGGACGGGAACCGGATCGTCGGCAGCCACTCGAAATCCGGCCCGTTCGTGCTGGTCGGTGACGGCACGCCGGAGCCGTTGTTCTGCGAGAACGAGACCAACGACGCCAAGCTGTTCGGCGGCCGCAATGTCACGCCGTATCCGAAGGACGGCATCAACGACCACGTGATCGCCGGCGCCGCGACGGTCAACCCGGTCAACGAGGGCACCAAGGCCGCATTGCACTACACGGTGAACGTGCCGCCCGGCGGGTCCACCACGATCAGGGTGCGGATGGTCGGCGTCCCGCACCCTGCGGTCGACGTGGACCCGCTGCAGCCGAGTGTGGAACCCATCCCGCTCGGCCGGCCGTTCGATACCGTGATGACCGTACGGAAGAAGGAGGCCGACGCGTTCTACGGCACTGTGATTCCCTCCACCGCCACCCCGGAGGAGGCCATGGTGGCGCGGCAGGCGTTCGCCGGGCTGTTGTGGGGCAAGCAGTTCTTCCACTACGACATCCAGCGATGGCTCAAGGGCGATCCGACCCAACCGCCGCCCCCGCCGGGTCGGGGGCTGATCCGCAACGGCACCTGGCTGCACCTGGACAACCACGAGGTCATCCTCATGCCCGACCCGTGGGAATACCCCTGGTTCGCGGCCTGGGATCTGGCCTTCCACTGCGTGACGCTGGCGCACATCGACCCCGCCTTCGCCAAGGCGCAACTCGTGCTGCTGCTGCGCGAGTGGTACATGCACCCCAATGGCCAGATCCCCGCCTATGAGTGGAACTTCTCCGACGTCAACCCGCCGGTGCATGCCTGGGCGGCCAACAAGGTCTTCGAGATCGACGGCGGAACCGACTTCACTTTCCTGGCAAGGATCTTCCACAAGCTGTTGATCAACTTCACCTGGTGGGTGGACAACAAGGATCACGGAGGGAACAACCTGTTCCAGGGCGGTTTCATGGGGCTGGACAACATCGCCCCGCTGGACCGCTCGGCGTTGCCGCCGTCGGAGGGGTACCTGGAGCAGGCGGACTCCACCGCCTGGATGGCGATGTACGCCCAGGGACTGCTCGAGATGGCGCTGCGACTGGCCGTGCACAACGCGTCCTACGAGGATGTCGCGACCAAGTTCTTCGAGCATTTCCTGGCCATCGCGGGCGCCGCGAACAACGCCGGCCTGTGGGACGAAGCGGATTCCTACTTCTACGACGTCCTGCATCTCGCCGACGGGACGGACGTGCCGATCAAGGTCAAGTCATTGGTCGGCCTGGTGCCGATCAGCGCGGCATTGCCGTACGACGGAATGACGGGGTTGCTTCTCCCCGATTTTCAGGCCAGGGCCACCTGGTTCCTGGCGAACCACCCGGAATACCGCGAGCTGTTCCACACCAGGGACATCGCCGGTCGCCGGCACCGGTTGCTGGCCCTGGTGCCGCCGGAGCGGCTGGTGAGGTTGCTGGACAACGTGTTCGAGGAGGACGGGCTGCTGTCGAAGTACGGTATCCGGGCCATTTCTGCCTGGCACCGCGATCATCCGTTCAGCATCGAGGTGGGCGGCGTCGTCGCCTCCGTCGATTACGAACCCGCCGAATCCACCACCGATCTCTTCGGCGGGAATTCCAATTGGCGCGGTCCCATCTGGATGCCACTGAATGTGCTGCTGGTCGAGGCCCTGCGCAATTACGACGAGCTCGCACCCGGCGAGGTGACTGTCGAATACCCGGCCCGGTCGGGCAATCGGCGGACCCTGACCGCCGCCGCCGACGACATTTCGCGCCGGCTGACGTCGATCTTCCTGCCGGGGCCCGACGGCCGCCGTCCGGTGCACGGCTGGTACGACCTGCTGGCCACCGATCCGCGCTGGCGGGACAACATCCCGTTCCACGAATACTTCAACGGCGATACCGGAATGGGCCTGGGCGCCGAGCACCAAACCGGGTGGACCGCGCTGGTCGCCCACCTGATCCTCACCACCCCGCCCCGCACCAGTTGACCGTGCCCGAAGTCCCGATCACCGCACAGAACAGGAAACAGATGAGCCTCACCGGCAAGGTCGCCATCGTCACCGGCGGCAACAGCGGCATCGGCAAGGCGGTCGTCCTCGAGCTCGCCGCGCAGGGCGCGAGCATCGTCATCGACTACGTCTCGCACCCTGAGGCCACCGAAGCACTGGAGAAACAACTCGCAGCCCTGGGCGAGGACAAGGTGATCGGCGTGGATGCCGACGTCAGCAAGGTCGCCGACCTGCAGATGCTGGTGGACAAGGCGGTCGAGAAGTTCGGCCGGCTGGACATCATGGTGAACAACGCCGGTGTGGAGACCCGCACCAACGTGCTGGAGACGACCGAGGACCAGTACGACTTCGTCCTGGACGTGAATTTGAAGAGCGCGTTCTTCGGCACCCAGATCGCCGCGAAACAGATGATCGCGCAGGGCGGCGGTGGCTGCATCGTCAACATGAGCTCGGTGCACGAGGACTGGCCGATGCCGGGCAACACCGCCTACTGCCTGGCAAAGGGCGGGGTGCGGATGCTGACCAGGACCGCCGGGCAGGAATTGGGCCCGCACGGCATCCGGATCGTCAGTGTCGGGCCCGGAGCCGTGGCCACCCCCATCAACACCGCCACGATGAACGATCCGGCGGCAATGAAGACCCTGGACGCCGCGATCCCGCTCGGCCGGATGGCGCAGCCGCCGGAGATCGCGACCGTGGTCGCCTTCCTGGCGTCCGACGGCGCGTCGTACATCAACGGCACCTCGATCTTCGTGGACGGCGGGTTGATGCATTCCAGTCCCGGCCTCTGACCCCGGCAAAGCACTCGGCCCGGACCTGATGGTCAGGTCCGGGCTGCACCGGAGTCTTCGCTCCGACAATCCTTGCTAGCATTCTGTGCTGGAGATCACCATCGGTCGCCCCGGCCCTGTCCCTAGAGACCGGGGCGACCGAGGCTCCCCCACTCACTCCCCGGCCGGCGGGTTTGACGGTTCCGGACGCCGGGGGGTGAGGGCCTATCCGGTCCGGCCCGACCAGCCGAAGCTGCCGTGCGCGGACCGGGACGTGTTATGACGCCGACGGTGCGGCCTGCTGAAGACGTACGCCATGACGTAGGACTTCGTGGTGCCGTTGTCGATCTCGGCCGGCAGGTTCGCCAGCTGCTCCCGGGCGGCGGCCGGATCGGCCAGCGCCAGGTACTGGACCATGTACTCGCCGAACTGCGCCCCGTAACCACCGGGTGCACCCTCGGCCAGGTTCGCCTTGATCCGGTCGGCGTCGCCGGCCAGGTAGGTGGAGTACGAGCCCATCGGGATCAGCTGGATTCCGAGCATGGCGCCGGGCTCCGGGCTGAACCAGGTGGCGTAGTCACGCTTGCCGCCCCAGTTCAGGGCGGCGATCTTGTGGGTGAACGCCGGGAACTCGCTGAAGTCGGCGTTGGTCCAGTAGAGCTTGGCCGAGTTGGCCTCGGTGCTCATCATCCAGACTGCCTGGTCGTACATGTCCGTGTTGCCGCGGACCTTCTCCCACATGGCCAGAGCGTTCCAGGCACTGACCGATTCGCTGCTGGACTCCTGGTTGTTGCCGTCCGCGAACGGGCTGCGGACCCGATGCCCACGCGTGCCCGGAGTACGGATCGAAGTTGCGGTACTGCGGGAAGCTGTCAGTGGCCTGCGACGACGCGATGTCGGCGACCAGCAGATCGGCGACCGGTGCGAACTTGTCGGCCAATGCCGGGTCGTCCTTGGCGACAACCGCTGCGGCGTAAAGCATGTAGCCGTAGTGGAAGTGGTGGTCGTTCAGCTCGTCGGAGCCGAACGACGCCTCCAGCCCGATCATCGACTTGATGCCCTCGTCATAGACGAAGCACTTGGTCGCCGACGTCTCGCAACCCTTGGGGTCGAACCACTTCTTGAGTTCGGCGGTCAGCCCGGTCCGCAGCTCGGCCGCCACATCGGTGACGCCCAACTGCTCGGCGAGCGTCATCAGGTTCGCTGCGCGGTAGAGCATCTTGCCGCCGAAGTAGGTATCGGTGGCGGAGGCCGCGAAGTCGATGGCAGCCGCATCGGTCTTGATCTGCGCGACCACAGCGGCCTTGTCCTCGTCGGACATGGTCGAGAGGTCCAGCTCGGCGGACGGCTGGGTGACCGGCGCGGTGGTGGTCACCGAGGTCCCGGTGTAGAGATCCATCGAGCCGTAGATGCTCTTGTAGGTGCCGGGGGCCTTGGTGCCACCGTCCACCGTCTGTCCGGCCATCGGCGCGATGACAGTGTCGCCGCCGTTGGCGGTGACGTAGTTGAGCGTCGTCTTCACGGTGTCGCCATCGACCGAGTGGTCGACCGAGGTACTGACCACCGGGTCGGCGGCGGCCGCGGCGAGTGAGGCGGCGTCGGCCCCCTCCGGAGCGCCGTACAGCGTCATGGTGGAGCCCGACTTCAGGGTCACCTTGCCGCCGTCGTCGACGGCGGCTCCGTTGCCGACCACCAGGCCGTACTCGTGACCGGCGACCGTGCTGGTGTAGGCGCCTTCGGTCGATCCGGCCTTGAAGACCGGTTCCAGGGCGACGGTCTGGTCGGCGGCCGCCGTGTAGGTGACGAAGGGCGAACCCTGCACCAGGACGACCGAGCCGAGGGCTTTGCCGGCCTTGTCGGTGTAGGTCGACGTGACCGACAGCGTGTCGTAGGCGGTGACCTGCATCTTGGCGGCGCCGAGCGGCACCTGCAGCTGCGGGTTGGAGCCGCCCATGATCGTCTTCTCCGACGCCGTGACCTCGGGGAGCCCGAGGCCGAAGCCCTTGTCGGTCAGCGCCGCGGACAGCGGCATCGGGAACACCGGCTGCGGCTGGTCGCCGAAGACGAGTCCGGAGAACCAGCGGTTCGTCGGCGGCACCAGGCCGTCGGCGAGACGGGTCGGGGCGATCTTCGCGACGCTCTTGTGGGTCACGTTCGCGAGATCGGCCGTGACGTCGGCCGGCGCAGCAGCCGGGCTGGTCGCCGACGCCGCATTCCCGGAGGAATCGGTGGAGGTCCCACCGCCGGTGGCGGAGGTGCAACCCGCCACCAGGGCGGCGCCGGCGATCAGGATCAGCGGCTTGGTCAGTGTGCTGCGCAGAGATCTTCGTGCTGAGACTGTGGTGTTGGCGGTGTCGTTGATAGTCATCTCACTCAAGGTTTCGATAGTGGGTGTCGGTGTGGGTCGTTCCCCTGCGGGACGGCTCAGGCCTGAACCCCGAACCAGCCGGTCACGGTGTCGGTGACATCGGTGACGACGCCGTCGTTGGTGAGGTGCAGGGTCGCCTGGACCGGGGTACCCACCGCGAACAGGCCGGTGCCGTTGGCGAGTTCGTCGCTGTAGGCCTTGACCAGCGTGCGGGCCTCACCGTTCTCGGTGCGGACCTGGATCTGCGAGGCTTTTGCACTGATCTGCTGGTTGTTCGGCAGGGTGATGTCCAGCGTCGCGCCGGCCGGAATGCGTGCATAGTCCTTGGCACTGAGCAGGAAGTCGGCTTCGACGTACATGGAGCCGGCCTGCTGGACGGTGGCGATGGTGGAGTTGGCCGGCACGAAGGCGCCGGAGGCGTAGGCGATGTCGTCGACCAGTCCCGCGTTGGTGGCGGTGATGACCAGGGTGTTGTTGCCCTTGACCTCGTGGGTCAGGTTCTCCGGGGTGACAAGGCCCTGGGCGAGGTCACGCTCGAGAGCAGCGGACTCGACCTCGAAAAGCGGCTGTCCGGCGGCAACCTGGTCGCCGACGTGGACGAACTGCTGGGTGATGGTGCCGGAGTAATCCGTTCCGACCGGGTAGTCCTCGGCGACGAGGGAAGCGGATTTACCCGCGACCTTGCCACTGTTGTAGTTGACGAGCATGGTCAGTCCGGCGGCCAGGGCGACCACCGATAGCAGGCCGATGGCAAGGCCGATTCGTTTGCGCCAGGTCATTTTGCACTCTCCACACTTGCAAGGGTCCGATCGGCGGCGGGCCGCTCGTCGAACGCGGGGGTCACTGCGGTGTTGGAGGCAGCGACCACGGGGACATTGGTCTTCGGGTTGGACAGCGGGCTCGTCTCGGTGGACTCGGTACCGTCGAGAAGCCTGTCGGTGTTGAGGTTCTGGTCGGACTCCAGTGACTTCTGCGCCTTCGCTGCCTTACGCGCCGCCCGCTTCGGGGAAACCCGCGGCAGTCCCTTCGCCTCGCGGCGGTTGCCACGCGACTCACGGAACGCGGTGGCGACGAACAAGCCGAGGATGAAGGTGTTCAGCAGGTTCCACAGCAGCGCCAGGGTGAAAGAGCTCACCGTCAGTGCCTGCCAGATACCCACCACCGAGGTGATGGCCAGGAAGACGAACGCCATCAGCTGGTGCGTGATGAAGTTGAACGGCGATGCCTTCTTGCCGGTCGAACCTGTCACGTGCCACTTCTGGTCCTTCTTCAACACCGCGTTGACCAGGGCCCGACCGTAGATCGGGAAGGACGCGGTGGCCAGCATCAGCGTTTCCCAGCGGAACGAGCCGATGGTGTACAGCGCGACGACGACCTGCATGAAGTAGAAGCCGAGGTAGTACAGCAGCCAGGTGCCGAAGCTGACACCGGAGTTGATCGGGGCAAGGCCGAAGTAGATCTGCAGCGGCGGGACCAGCAGCAGCAGGCCGGGCGCGATACCGACCATGTAGAACGTCGCGGTGCCGAAGTACTGCATCCGCTGGTCCAGCGTCAGCTTGATCTTGCGCGAGAAGGGGTTCCGCTTCAGCAGGATCTCGAACCCGCCGGTCGCCCAGCGCAACTGCTGCTTGGTGTAGGCCTCGATGGTCTCCGGGGTGTCACCGACGGCGAGCACGGTGGAGATGTACACCGACTTCCAGCCGTACTCGTGCAGCCTCAGCGAGGTCCACACGTCCTCGGACTTCGAGTCCGTGTACATGCCCCCGATCTGCTCGATGGCGGAACGCCGGAAGATCACGTTGGTGCCGACGCAGAACGCCGCGTTGAACCGGTTCTTGCCCGGCTGGATGAACCGGTAGAAAACGGACTGCATGTAGCCGGCACCGCGGGAGATGAGGTTGTGCAGATTGCCGTAGGCCTGCGGGGTCTGCACGAAGGCCACGTTGGCTTCCGCGAAGAAAGGCACGGTCTGGTAAAGGAAGTCGGGTGCCGCGACGAAGTCAGCGTCGAGGATCACGTAGAACTCGCCATTGGTCACGCCCAGGGCGTGGTTGATGTTGCCGGCCTTGGCGCCGACGTTGCCCTCCCGGGCGATGTACTCGGCACCCAGTTCGGCGGCGAGAACCCTGACGTCGTCGGACTTGCCGTCGTCCAGAATGTAGGTGGTGTGCCGCCCGTGCATCGCGACAGCGGCAGCGACCGTGCGGCGGATCGTCGCGAGATCTTCGCCGTAGGTGGTGATGTAGACATCGATGGCCACCTCGGTCTCGTGCAGATGCATCGGCAGCCGGGTGAGATCCGTTCCGGGCTCGATGTTCTTGTGCTGCGGACCGTAGAGCCGGGTCTGCGCGTTGTGGAACCGGTAGCCCCGCGGGTTGTGCCCGCTGGACAGGATCGTCCAGAGCGACAGCAGAGCCTGGAAGATGATGACGGTCTCGGCCGTCAGCACGATCAGGTACGGGATCCAGTTGCCGCGATTGGAGAAATCGAACAGGAAAGTCGTATAGAGCAGGACGCCGATCGTGGCGATCAGCACCAGCATCATCAGGGACGGTGAATCACGCGCGCCGCGGCGGCGATCGTCGGATTCCCGTGCATCGGATTCGGGTGCCGCTGGCAACCGATCGTCAGGGTCGATTCGAGCTAGGGACATGGCAGGGACTCCCCCAAGGGAAGAGGTATGGGACGGATCTGGCGGTACCCCGGGTTTCGGCCGGGGTTCTCGAACGATCAGCCACTTCAGAACGGCATCGATGCCGGTGGGCCTGATCCGACGTTCGTCATCGAACGTTCGTGGTGTGCCTCAAGACCTTCCCCGTCCGGCAAGACCGTCAATGCTTGCTGTCCGGGTGGTGACACCAGTTTGCTTCATCGATTCAGATAGGACAAGGGCACCACACATCACACTCACCCACGAGCGCCCCTCTTGAGGTTTCCCATCACCAGCGGTAACCGTGTCACCAGCGAGAACGCACGGCGGTGTCCGATTCACCCGATTATTTCTGCAGCTAAATTACTCGTCGTGACGGTCACCACAGTCCCTGCCGTGCAACGATTGATTACGCCGTACGTCCTGAGCGCCGGTACCCGGACGTTCGGGTCGAAGGCCCCGAATCACCGACAGGGCGAGCGTCACCGGACGGAGCGCCGCTACGCTGACCCCGCCGCCCGGCTCCGGTCGGCCCGTCTCCCGGAACGGCACCGAGCCGCCGGAATCGGCCTCACCGCCCCGTAGAAAGGCCCCACAACGATGCGCAAGGTCGCACTGCTCACCGCGGGAGGTTTCGCCCCGTGTCTGTCCGCGGCAGTCGGCGGGCTCATCGAGCGCTACACCGAACTGGCCCCCGACGTGGAGATCATCGGGTACCGGCACGGCTACCAAGGGCTGCTGCTCGGTGACTCCATCCCGGTGACCCCCGCAGTGCGCGAGCGGGCGGAGCTGTTGAAGGAGTTCGGTGGCTCACCGCTCGGCAACTCCAGGGTCAAGCTGACCAACGTCAAGGACCTGGTCAAGCGCGGACTCGTGCCCGAAGGGGCGGACCCGCTCCAAGTTGCCGCCGACCGTCTCGCCGCCGACGGGATCGACGTGCTGCACACCATCGGCGGTGACGACACGAACACCACGGCAGCCGACCTCGCCGCGCTACCTGCGCGATCACGACTACAAGCTGACGGTCGTCGGCCTGCCGAAGACGATCGACAACGACATCATCCCGATCAAGCATTCCCTCGGCGCCTGGACAGCAGCCGAAGAGGGTGCCCGGTTTGCTCGGAACGTCGTGGCGGAGCACAACTCCAACTCCCGGACGTTGATCGTTCACGAGGTGATGGGCCGCAACTGCGGCTGGCTGACGGCGGCAACGGCCGAGGCGTACGACCGCTGGCTGAACACCCAGGAATGGATGCCGGACTTCGGGCTCACCCGCGAGGCCTGGGGTGTTCACGGTGTGTACGTGCCGGAGGCAGCCTTCGACCTGGAGAGCGAATCCGACCGGCTCAAGCATGTGATGGACACGGTGGGGAACGTGACCGTGTTCCTGTCCGAGGGGGCGGGGGTGGAGAGCATCGTCGCCGAACTGGAACAGTCGGGCGCCGATGTCCCGCGCGATCCGTTCGGTCACGTCAGGCTCGACGAGATCAACCCGGGCGCAGTGGTTCGCGAAGCAGTTCGCCGCCCGACTCGGCGCCGAGAAGGTTCTGGTCCAGAAGTCGGGTTACTTCGCCCGCTCCGCGCCGGCCGATGAGACCGACCTGATGCTGATCAAGCAGATGACCGACTTTGCGGTCGACTCCGCCATGGCGGGGATTCCCGGCGTCATCGGCCACGACGAGGAGCGTGGCGACGAGCTGCGTGCGATCGAGTTCGACCGGATCAAGGGCGGCAAGCGGTTCGACATCTCCAACGCCGAGTACGTCGAGCTGCTGTCCAGGATCGGCCAGCCGGAGACGGCCGGAACCGGTCACTGACTCCAGCCGGCAAAGGCGCCTGCCAAAGGCGGCCTGCCCAGGGCGGCCTGGCACGACGCGATCGGCCTGGCAAAGTCGGACGACAACGACGGCCGCGTGCGGCAGGGTGGTCGGGTGACCCAACCGCAACCGCTGGTCGTGCGCGACCTCAAGAACGATGACCTCGCCGACATCCTCGAGCTGGACGCAACGGCGTTCGGCCAGGACCTCCCTGCCGAGTTCCTGGACGAGGTCATCGTCCCCGAGCTCGAACTGGACCGTTTCATCGGTGTCCGCGACGCCGCGGCCGGGGATCGGCTGGTGGCTGCCGCCTGCATCCTGTCCAAGGACCTGACGTTTCCCGGGGGCAGGGTCCACCCGGCGGCCGGCGTGTCCTGGGTGGGCGTCCGCCCCGGCTGGCGACGCCGCGGGCTGCTCCGGCAGATGATCACCGAGCAGTTGCAACGCCTGCACGACAGTTCGGGCGAGGCGGTCGCCATCCTGACCGCCAGCGAGGCAGCGCTCTACGGCCGGTTCGGGTACGGCCGGGCCATCGACCAGTCGCGTTTCGAGGTCACCCATGGCGCGGCGTTCCGTCCCGGCGTCGAGGTCGACAACGTCATCGACGTACAACCGGAGCACGCCCGGCCCCGGGTGAAGGCCATCTACCACCGGGTGGCCGCCCAGCGCCCCGGCCACCTCGGCCGGACCGGATGCCATCTGGGGCATCAGGTTCTCCGATCACGACGTGACTCGCCGCGGCGCATCCAAGCTCCGGTTCGGTCTGCACCCCGACGGCTACGTCGCCTATCGGGTCAAGCCGGACTGGGGTGACCGCGGACCGGACTTCGGCCTGCAGCTCGACGAGATCTGCGCCGCCACCCCGCGCGCCTTCGCCTCGCTGTGGCGGTTCCTGCTCGACCTGGACCTGACCAGACAGGTCACCTACCACCGCGGCTGGGTCGACGACCCGCTGCCGAGCCTGCTGCTGGACCCGCGCAGCGTCACGGTGTCCCGGCACGATCACGTGTGGCTGCGGATCGTCGACCTCGACCGGGCGATTGCCCTGCGGCGGTACCACGCGCCGGCCGGGTGACGGTGCGGGTCATCGACGACCACCTGCCCGTGGAACGACGGGACCTGGTCCGCTGCAGCTGGGCCCGGACGGCGGGCTGGCGGAGCGGACCACCGCCGCGGCCGACATCGCCCTGGACATCAGGGATCTCGGTGCCTGCCTGCTCGGCGGCACGTCCTTGGCGCGGCTTGCGTGAGGCCGGACTGGTGACCGGATCGCCCGCCGCGGTTGCACGCAGCTCGGCTCCGCCCTGGGGTGGCCGCTGGCGCCATGGTGCCCGGAAGGGTTCTGACACGGGGCCCTTGATCGTGCATGCTGAGCCGATGGCCGGCATGCGAGGACGAAGCGACACCGGCGCCACGCCGACGACGACGGGCGGTGCGCCGCGCTGCCGGGCCACCCGGGCCCCGGGTCGCCGTTTCGGCGGATGCGGATCCGGCCGGCCGGCGACCCGCAGCCGTGGAGAGGCGGCTCCCGAACACGACGGAACAGTGCGGAGACGGCCGCCGGTGGCACAGAAGCCGACGCCGGCGAATGCTCGTCGACGCACCGTGGATCCGGCCCCGGCCGGCCCCGCGCAACGCCCACCCGCACGTCCCCGGGCCCGGTCACGGCGGGCATCACCCGGGCCGCGAGCCGACCCCGCACCAGGCCGCCGGCACGGGCGAGACACAGCGGCGGAATGGGCGCTCGGCCCGCGAGGATGCGGCCGAACGATCACTGCGCTCGCTCGTCACGACCCGGTCCAGCCAGGTGCTCCCCCGTTGCGGCGATGCGGGCCAGGGAGGTCGCTGTGCCCAGCGACGCCGATCTCGCGGCGGCGGAGGCCGAGGTGACGATTGTCCGGCGCCACTACGTGCCGCCGACCGCGCTGACCGCCGGACGCCGGCCGGACCGCCCTCGGCGCCGGCCCGGCGACGGCGGCCAGTAGAACTCTCGGTTCCCGGGTCCGATCGGCCCTGTGGAACCAGCCGGCCGCGGTTCACCGCCGTCATGAGTCGGCCACCGGCCTCAGTCCATCGCCGTCCTGCGGCCTTGTTTGATCTCGGACCGTCGACGCTTGGCGTCGAGCCGTCGGCGCCGGGAACCCGCGGTGGGCCTGGTCGGTCGACGCACCGGCCCGGCGGGCGCGACCGCCGCTCGCAGCAAGCCGGCCATTCTCGCCCTGGCGGCCTCCCTGTTGCGGATCTGCTGCCGGTGTTCCGATGCGCTGACGGACAGCACCCCGTCGACCAGCCGGGCCACGAGCCGCTCGGTGGCCAGCCTGGTCATCGACTCCGGCCAGCCCAGCGACGGGATGTGCACGGACAGTTCGACTCTCGAGTCCGCGGTGTTCACTCCTTGGCCGCCCGGACCCGACGAGCGCGAGAAACTCCACGACAGCGCCTTGGCCGGTACGGTCAGCGATCCGGTGACCGGCAGGTCCCCGAACGGATCGTGACGGCCGGCCACGATCAGCCCGGGAGGTCCTGCGGGCCGGGGTCCGCCTCGTATGCGCTGACCAGGTCGATCCGCCGCTGATGCCGGGGATCGTGCGAGAAGGCGGTCGTCACGAAAGCGTCGACAAAGCTCAGCGCGGTGGGGATGTCGTGCTGCCGGGCGCCGAGCGAGACGACGTTCGCATCATTGTGCTGGCGGGCGAGTTGCGCGGTGTCCAGGTTCCACGCCAATGCGGCACGCACTCCCGCCACCTTGTTGGCCGCGATCTGCTCGCCGTTGCCCGATCCGCCGATGACGACACCGAGCGAACCGGGATCGGCGACCACCCGGCGGCCGGTTTCTATGCAGTACGGCGGGTAGTCGTCACCGGCGGTGTACTGGGCGGGACCGATGTCGATCACCTCGTGACCAGCCTCGGACAGGTGGGCGAGAACGGCGGCCTTCAGTTCGAAGCCGGCATGGTCGGAACCAAGGTAGACGCGCATGGCGATCAGTGTGTCCTACCGGCCGCTCCGGGCGCGGCCAGGCCCGCCGATCAGGGCACCACCAGCACGGGGAACTTCTGCCGGGCGACGACAGCCCGGGAGACCGAACCGGACGCGATCCGGTGCAGGAAGATCGGCGAAGCCGGTGTGCCGTTTCCCCACGACAACACAGGCGGCGTCACGTTCCTCGGCGATCCGCACCAGTTCCGCGCCGGCGTCACCGGTGGTGGAGACCAGCTCCCAGGTCACTTCGGCAAGGTCGCCGGAGTCGTTCAGCGCGCGGACGAGTTCGGCTTCGACGGCGTCCTCCGCCTCGTCGTTGGCGCCCATCTCCTCGGGCAGCGGGACGTAGCCCTCGACCATCGGCATGGCGCGGCGCCGGACGTGCACCAGCAGCAGGGGCCGACCGGTTGCCCGGGACAGGAAGACCGCCGCGCGCAGCGGCCGCCCGCAGGCGATGGCGTCGTCGACCCCGGCGACGATCGGGCCACCGCGCAGGTCGGGCGGCAGCGGGATCCCAGCGGCGATGCCCCGCCGAGCCCGGCGCCGAACCGGACTCCTGACGGATGCCGCGCCCGGGTTCGACGTCATCACTGCCTCCGTAGTCCAACGGTGGGCCGGTCAGCCGCATCCGGCTGCGCGCCACCCTAACGGTGGAGAGTACGGAGGCCACGCCGCGGAAGACCCGGCTGGACCCCGAGCGCCCTCAGTCGAACTGCGGCGCCTCGGTCCTGGTCCGCTTGATCTCGAAGAAGTACGGGAACGAGGCGAGCTTGACAGCGGCATCCCAGAGCTCGCCGGCTTCCTCACCGCGCGGAATCCGGGTGATGACGGGGCCGAAGAAGGCGGACACCGTTGATGTGGATGGTCGGGGTGCCGACATCGTCACCGACGGCGTCCATGCCCGCGTGGTGGCTGGCCCGCAGCGCCTCGTCGTAGTCGGAGGACGTCGCCGCCTCGGCCAGGCCGGCCGGCAGGCCGACCTCGGCAAGCGCCTGCTCGATGACGACCGAACGGTCGTCGATCTTCTGGTTGTGGATCCGGGTGCCCATCGCCGTGTACAGCGGGCCGAGGACGTCGTCACCGTGCGCTGCAGCGGCTGCGATTGCGACCCGTACGGGACCCCAGGCGGTCTCCAGTCGACGCTTGTAGTTCTCGCTGACGGCGCGGTTCTCGTTCAGCACCGCCAGGCTCATGACGTGGAAACGGACGTCGATGTTCCGCGACCTTCTCGGCCTCCAGGACCCATCGGGAGGTCACCCAGGCGAACGGGCAGGCGGGGTCGAACCAGAAATCCACCCGGTCGCGTGCGGCGCCCGGAGCGGGAGCGGCGGCGGGAAAGCCCGAGCTGGACGGGAGATCGCTGAACATGGTCGCGCTTTCGGTCATCAGAAGTGAAGCCCCTCGTGAGATGTCGTGGAACGTGGCGCGCAGGCGACCTGCGCGTCCGGATGCGCCGGTGCTGCTCCACCGACAGCAGCAACCATCACCGCCGGCTTCTTGTTCCGGTCCGCTGCGTTTGCCAGTGCCGACGTCCTCGGCAATACACTCCGTGGCCTGCCGATCGTTGTCCGGGCCGGCAGCATCCCGAACCGGAAGGATCCGCATGTCGCAGGCGCCGAACCTGACCCGCGCAGCAGCAGCCGAACGTTCGTCCACGGTGTCCACCTCATCCTACGAGATCGCCATCGACCTGACGGACGGCGCGGGGGGTCCCGGGGAGAAGACATTTCGCCACCGTTTCAACGGTCACCTTCGACGCCACACCCGGCGCCGGCACGGTGATCGACTTCGTCGGGGACGGGATCGCGGCGGCCACGCTGAACGGCAGGTCGCTCGATGTCGGCGGGTGGACGACGGCCGGCGGCCTCGCACTGCATGACCTGGCCGAGAGCAACACCCTCACGGTGGAGGGCGTCGGCCTCTACACCAACACCGGTGAGGGACTGCACCGGTTCGTCGACCCGGTGGACGGTGCCGTCTACCTGTACTCGCAGTTCGAGACGGCGGACGCCAAACGGCTGTACGCCTGCTTCGACCAGCCGGATCTCAAGGCCCGGTTCAGCGTGACCGTCACCGCGCCGGCCGACTGGCAGGTCGTCTCGAACGGCGCACGACCTCCGTCGAGCCCGGCCCGGCGGGGTCGGTCGTCCACCGGTTCGCCACCACCGAGCCGATGAGCACCTATGTCACCGCCCTGGTCGCCGGGCCGTATCACGTCGTTCGTGACCACCACGACGGCATCGATCTGGGCATTTTCTGCCGGGCCACGCTCGCTGAGCACCTGGACGCCGAACGGCTCTTCACCCAGACGAAGCAGGGTTTCGACTTCTTCCACGGCGCCTTCGGCGTGCGTTACCCGTTCGGCAAGTACGACCAGCTCTTCGTACCGGAATTCAATGCCGGGGCGATGGAGAACGCTGGCGCCGTGACCTTCCGGGAGGAGTACGTCTTCCGCTCCAGGGTCACCCGTTACCTGTACGAACGCCGCTGCGAGACGATCCTGCACGAGATGGCGCACATGTGGTTCGGCGATCTCGTCACCATGCGCTGGTGGGACGACCTCTGGCTCAACGAGTCGTTCGCCACCTGGGCGTCGGTGGTCGCCCAGGTCGTCGGCCACCGAGTACACCTCGGCATGGACAACGTTCGCCAACGTCGAGAAGTCCTGGGCGTACGTGCAGGATCAGCTGCCGTCGACGCACCCGATCGCCGCGGACATGGTCGATCTGGCAGCTGTCGAGGTGAATTTCGACGGCATCACCTACGCCAAGGGCGCCAGCGTGCTCAAGCAGCTCGCGGCCTACGTCGGCTTCGAGGAGTTCCTGACCGGGCTGCGGGCGTACTTCGCCGCCCACGCCTTCGGCAACGCCACCCTGGAAGACCTGCTGGCGGCGCTCGAGGAGACCTCCGGCCGCGACCTGCACGCCTGGGCGGCGTCCTGGCTGCAGACCACCGGGCTGAACACCGTCAGCGCCGACATCGATGTCGACGACGCGGGCATGATCACCAGGTTCGACGTCGTGCAGTCCGGCGCGGCCCCAGGGAAGGGCGAGCGCAGGCCGCACCGGCTGGCGATCGGGCTGTACGACCGGGACGCCGACGGCGCGCTGGTCCGGACCGAGCGCGTCGAGCTCGATGTCGTGGAGGAGCGCACCGCGGTGCCCGGCCTCGTCGGGCTCCGGCGCGGTGCGCTGGTGCTGCTCAACGACGACGACCTGACGTACTGCAAGGCACGACTCGATCCGGCATCGCTGGCCACGGCGATCGACGGGATCGCCGCGGTGGCCGAATCGCTGCCGAGAACCCTGCTGTGGTCAGCGGTGTGGGAGATGACCAGGGATGCTCTGATGCGTGCCAGGGATTTCGTCACCCTGGCGGTACGCGGAATGGCGACCGAGGACCAGATAGGCGTTCTGCAGCGGGTCTTCTCGCAGCTGCAGGTGGCGGTCGGCTCCTATGCGGACCCGCAATGGGCGGACGAGCAGGGCTGGCCGGCCGTCGCCCGCGCGCTGCGGGAGGTCGCCGTGTCGGCTGCGCCCGGAAGCGATACCCAGCTCGCCGCCGTTCAGGCGCTCGCCGGGGCGAAGCTCAGCTCTGAGCAGTTGACCGAGATCGCCGGCTGGCGCGACGGTTCGGCGCCGCTGGCGGGGCTGACCGTCGACACGGACCTGTCCTGGACGCTGCTCGGTGCGCTGGTGGCGCACGGACTCGCCGGGACCGACGAGATCGATGCTGCTGCGGCAGCGGACTCGACGGCGTCGGGCGAGCGGAGCGCAACGCAGATGCGCGCGCTGATCCCGACCGCCGAGAACAAGGCCGCGGTCTGGGAGCGGGTGGTCGGCGACGACGGGATGGCGAATGCCCTGCAGAGCGCTGCGATCGCCGGCTTCTCGCATCCAGCGCAGCGCGAGCTGCTGGAGCCGTTCGTGGACAGGTACTTCACGGTGATCGACGACGTGTGGTCCCGGCGATCGATCGAGGTTGCGCAGAAGGTGGTCGTCGGCCTCTATCCGAGGTGGGCCGTGGAACAACGAACTGTCGAGCTCACCGAGCAGTGGGAAGCCGGCGAGCACCCACCGGCGCTGCGCCGATTGGTGACGGAGGGCCGCGCGGGCACCGAAAGGGCCTTGCGTGCGCGGACCGCCGACGCGGGTTGACCGGGCCGTCGCGGACGCGCCCGAAGATGCAGAACGACGGGTCGACCGATCTGGGTCGGCCCGTCGTTCGACGTCACCAGGTATAGCGCTCGGGCAGGGTGCCGGCCTGGTCGGCCAGGATCCGGACGCCCGTGACGAGCGCGCCGGGGATGTCTGCCGTCCGTGCAGGACGAGACAACCGCCAGTACGGCGAGCCGGGCTGCCCGGTCGGTGATCCGCCGGGCCGCCTCGCCACCGGTGGCGACCTCCACCACCCGCTGGCCGGGCGAGATCGCCAGCAGCACGGCGTCCCGGGCGTCCGCGCCGAGACCCGAGAGCAGGCCCTGCGCGAACGCCTCGGTGTTGCTGCCCATGTCACCGAGGTAGGCGGAGAACCGGAGACCGGTGAACCGCTCTGCCTCGCGGATCACGTCGTCGAGCAGTTCGAGCTGGGTGGTGGTCAGCGGTTGGTCGACGCCTCCGGACGGGCCGACCTGGGGGTTCCAGTACTTGACGGCGACCGGTCCCATCGCCTCGATCTCGCCTTTGGAGAAGTCACCATGTGCCATGTGCGCCACCCCCCGACGCCCTTGCTCCCGCGGAGGTTCCGGCGGACACCACGGGCTGGTCGCCCGCCCACCACTGGGCCGGGTACTCCCACTGGGATCCCGGCCGGTACTTGGGCTTTCGGCCCTTGGCCCGGCCGGGTATGAGCGTCAGGACCGCGATGAGGCCGTAGATCAACACAGGGATCCCGACGAACACCGCCAGCGTTTCAAGGATCGTCACGGTGATCACGGTATCGGACAGTCTCCGAGCCGGCCGGGCAACCCGGCCGGCGCCGGTTTCGGCCCCTGTGGTCGGGGCCGAAGCCCTCGTCGGCGTCAGGCGTGCACCGCCTGCTGGTCCGGTTCGCCGGCCAGGAATGACCGGGCGACGATCAGGCCGAGCACGGCGATCAGGCCGCCGGCCAGCAGGTACACGGCAGGGATGCCCCACCGCTCGCCGACCACCCCGCCGATCAGTGCCCCGATCGGGATGACCCCCCAGGCAACAACTCTGAAGGCGCTGGACACTCTGCCGATCATCCCGTGCGGTGTCCTGCGCTGCCGCCGGGTCGCCGAAAGAACGTTCCAGGTACCACCTGCCAGGCCCATCAGGGCGTACGCCGGAAGAGCTGCGGCGACGTACGGGAAAAAACCGAGAACCAGCATGGTCATGCTGATGCCGAACAACGCGACCATCATGGCCGCGCCGCCGCGCAACCGTGAATTGGACCGCCCGACCAGGGCTGCCGCGACCAGCGTGCCGACGGAGTAGGCCACCAGCAGCAGCGGGTAGGCGGCCTCCGACATTCCCAATGTGTCGGTCCCGTACAGCACCAGGACAGCGTCGGTCGCCGCGTTCGCAACCACCATGATGGCGACGGTGATCACCAGCACGCGGAGTACGGGATCGGAGACCAGCCGGCTCAAACCGGCCTTGATCTGCTGGTAGGGGCTGGGTTGCAGGTCGGGTTGCATGTCGTCGACCACCGCGTTCACCCCGGGCGGATCGGCCGGCCCGGTGCTGACCGGGGCGTGCTCCACCGGCCCGGCTGCCTTCCTGGGGATGGTCGCGACCGTTCCCGCCGCGAGCAGGAAACAGCCGGCCGACACGGCGAACGGCGCCCAGGGGGCTGCCAGGAACAACACCCCGGCCGCCAGCGGCCCGGCCATGTCCAGCGCGATCGTTTCCACCGTGACGAACCGGGCGTTCGCCCGCTCGAGATGGGCGTGCGGGACGATCTTGACCAGCAGGGACTGGGCGGATCCGTCGGCGAAGGTCTCGGCCGAGGTGATCGCGAAACCGATGACGGCCAGAATCGGGATCGACACGGAGTCGGTGAGGATCAGCAGCACCAGGCCAATGGTCAGAGCGGCGCGTGCCACATGAGCAGTCGCCATCACCGTGGCCGGATTGAGGCGGTCGACCAACGCACCTGCCGGGATCGCCACCACCAGCCAGGGCAGCGAGGACGCCACCGCGACCGTCGCCACCGCCGCGGCCGACGGGTTGATCATCACGGCGAGCAGCGGCAGCGCGATGACCCGCAGGCCGTCCCCACTGAGCGAACCGGCCCAGGCGACCAGGAGTCGACGGAAGGAGGAAGGCAACCCTGCGGCAGACGGCACCGGGGACGGCGGAACCTGCACGCTCTCAACAACCCCCAACCAGGCTCGCGATTTCGCCAGAGCTCGCGCCACCGCACGAACTGGCAGTGACCGATCGGCAACAGCGTGCCACAGACGCGGGTTGCTGTCGGGATCACGGCCCAGCGCTGCGCGCCCTACCGGACGACCAAACCCGAATGCCGATGAGCCGCCGGGTCGGACGCGTCAAGGCGCGGAGTGAGGTGTACGGACTCCCGCCGCCTCTGGTCCAACCGGGTCAGTCCTATTCGTCCTGTTTTGCACCCGTATTTCTGCGGGTTCCATCAGCTGAAATGCGCTTTTGGGTGAACATCTCCACCACTGGTGTTAGCCGAATGGCTTGGATCACCCATTTGCCAGCGACTGCCGCCCACGTGCCACAAATCGCACCGGACCCTTGTCACGGTACGTGAGATCGCGGTTGGTCCATTCAGGTTCTGGCCCAACGGCAGACTCTATATTGGTGATGCGGGTCAAGGAGTTCAAGAACTTGAAAGCCATTGTGCCGCAGCAGGTTTGAAATTGCAAGGGGCCGTCGACAAGAGTAGGCCGGCAGCCCGATCGACAGTCGCAGACAATACCGAAGTCCCACCGATTGCCCAACACGTTTCCCCCTCTCCCGGAGGGGGACCACCCCAAAAGGAGTCCTCATGAACAGCACCCGTGGAACGCGAATCGGCCGTGGCACCCGCATCGGCCGTGGCACCAGGATCGGCCGCGGAACCCGCATCGGCCGTGGCACCAGGATCGGCCGCGGAACCCGCATCGGCTGACAGGTTGCCCGTTTGCCCCGTCGTCACTCAGATGGGTGACGATTCGCACCGAGTGTCATCTGAGACGCTCAGATCGGATTGACCTCAGCAGTAGGATCTACCGGACTCAGGCGGCGGCTGGCAGCCAGGGTTCCCAGCACGGATCAGCATCTTCGGTCGACCACAACCTCCCGAATGCGCCGCGACGCGGCGGACCCGGATTGAAGGTCATCGACCAGCCCAGTTCCTCGAGTAACCGGTCGGCCTTCCGGGCGTTGCACCGAACGCAGCAGGCTACGCAGTTCTCCCAGGAATGAGCGCCACCGCGGCTCTTCGGGACAACATGGTCGATGGTGTCACCGCGGCCATGGCAATAGGCGCAGCGCCGTGAATCCCGGCGCAGCACACCGGCCCTCGTGACAGCCGGCGGCGCCTGATAGGGCACCCGCACATAGCGCCGCAGCCGCACGACGGCCGGCATCGTGACCGACACCGATGGCGACCGCAGGACCGGCGATCCAGTTCTCTCCAGGACGCATTCGGCCTTCCCGGCGACAACGAGGACGAGCGCACGCCGCCCCGTCACCACGGCCAACGGTTCATGACTCGCGTTGAGCAACAGCACCCTGACCAGCGCCACCACCGGACGCTGCTCCGGCTCGCGGCGTGACGGGCCCGCACCCAGCGGCCGCACCGGACTGGGGCGCACCGCACCGGGGCGCACCGGACTCGGGCGCGACTGACCGGCGCTATGGCCATGTCGCCCGTTGCCTTCCATGCGCACCTCCTGCGATCACCAACCACCGTGCCGCGGGCGACAGACACCCGCACAAGTCGGAACGCACCCGACGGGCACCGGCTCTGCCGAATGCCCCGTGATCTTCTCTCGCGCCGGAGTGATGAGTCCCGGATTGCTGTGAGAAGAATAACCGCAGTCTCGGCGCTCTCCGGCGTGGACGCGCGTCGGCGGTGGTCAGCCGGGGTGCCGGTCGGATCCGCCGCGTCGCGCCGTCACCGGTCGCCCGGCGTCATCGCTAGCGTGGGGCCGACCGAGCGGGCGTATCCGCTACCTGCCGAGCCGAGGGATTTCGACGATCGTGGACATCAGCGCGCCGGAGTGCGCCGCCGAAGAGGGCTCCCTGTGCCAATGGATCTGGGACACCACGGGCATCGACGTCATCGCCGCCAACAGCAACGCCGCGCTGTCCGCGGTGCTGCACATCGTGTTGATCCTGATCACCGCGCTGATCGTCCGGTTCATCGTCTACCGCTCGATCAATCGGCTCACCCGGTTGACCATCGACGGGAACACCCCGTCGGTGCTGCGTCCGTTGCGCGCCCAGGCGCGCCGGTTCACCAGCGGCCAGCCGGCGGAGCGGCGCGCCCAGCGGGCCAGGGCGATCGGATCCCTGCTCAAGTCGATCAGCTCGTTCCTCATCGTCACGATCTCCGCCATCCTGATCCTCGCCGAACTCGGTATCGACATCGCGCCCCTGCTCGCCTCGGCCGGCATCGCCGGTGTGGCACTGGCATTCGGCGCGCAGAACCTGGTCAAGGATTTCCTGGCCGGCATCTTCATGACCCTGGAGGATCAGTACGGCGTCGGCGACACCGTCGATCTCGGACCGGCGTCGGGCAACGTTGTCGCCGTGGGGCTGCGGACCACAACTGTCCGGGCCGGCGACGGCACCATCTGGCACGTCCGCAACGGCGAGGTGCTGCGGGTGGGCAACTCGAGCCAGGGCGAGGCCGTGGTGACCCTGCAGGTGCCGTTGCGATATGACGCCGATGCCGATCGCGCCGGCGCGCTGGCATTGCGGGAAGCACTCGCGATCGCCGGGTCCGAGGAGTTCGCGTCCTCGATGATCGAGGAACCCAAGCTCCTCGGCATCGTCGCGATGGCGCCGGGAATCGTCACCATCGGGCTGACGGCGACCGTCCGTGCGGGCGATCAGGATTCCTTCCTGCGGGCCGTTCGCGGCGCGGTGAAGATCGCCTTCGACCGTGCGGCCGCCGCCGAACCCGGCCGATGACTACCGTCCGCCCGCAGTTCCGGCGGCGGGCGACCCCGGCTGACCGTTGCACGCGGCGTGCCCGCGGTGCGGGACAATGGACCGGTGACCGCACCGGCAACCTTCTACGACGAGATCGGCGGACACCCGGTTTTCGCCGGCATCGTCGAACGTTTCTACGCCGCCGTCGCTGACGACCCGGTGCTGCGCCCGCTCTATCCGGAGGCCGATCTCGGCGCCGCCGAGGTCCGGTTGAGGATGTTTCTCGAGCAGTACTGGGGCGGCCCGCGGACCTACTCCGACCTGCGGGGCATCCGCGGCTCCGGATGCGGCACGCGCCCTTCGTCATCGGCCCGCGGGAGCGCGACGCCTGGCTGGACGCCATGCGCACCGCGGTGGACGGCGCGGGCCTGGACGAGCAGCACCGCGAGCGGCTCTGGGCCTACCTGGTGATGGCAGCCGACAGCATGGTCAACTCGCTGACCTCACCCGACCCGGCCTGACGGAGGCCTGCGCTGGACCAGCGGGGCGTCAGACCAGCAGCGGCAGGAGGGCGTGTCGACGGCGTACGACGGCTCCGTAGCGGGCGTCGATCCGGGCCCACGAATCCGTCGCACTGATCCGCACGATCTCGCCGGGAGCCGTTGCGGCGAAACCCATCCCGGACAATGCGAACACCATCCGCAGATTCAGCACAACTCGCATGCCCGACCCGGAGACGGTCAGAACCTCGGTGTCCAGCAGCGCGGATGAGGCCGCACCGGCGGGACCGGGCCGGTCGCGGGCGCCGATCGCGCCCTCCTCGGCGAGTGCGGCGAGGACCGCGGCCGGCACCTCGTCGACCTGCACCCACCCGGCCGCCGGAGGCAGCTGCGATCTCCATGCGGCGTCGACCGCTGGTCCGGGGTCGATGTCGCCGGCCGTCGAGATCGCCAGCCCGGACAGCAGATTCCCGGCATGCACCGTGATGTCGGCCGGCACGAGCTCACCGCGGATGGCCCGCGTCACGAGTGCGTCGAACGGCGTCGTCGCCCACAATCGGACCGACTTCCCGTCGGCCCGCAACCGCACCAGTCCCGCCGAGTCCCACCTGGCGACCCTGCCGGTGAAGGCTGTTGCATCGTCGCGGTCGGCCTTCTCGGCGGGGGTCAGCCGCGGTGTTCGGCCGGTCGTCGCCGATGTGGCCGTTCCCCGGGTCGCGGCGTTCACGAGTCAGCCACCATTGGTCGCTGCAACGTTCGCGGGATGGAGATACGGTGTCAGGAAAGCCCTTTCGCGTTCGTCGATGCGCCTGGGGCGGAACGTCACCGGGTCGACGGGGACGAGAACAGACAGTGCGGTGGCAGCCGTCACGCCGGCGACACTGAGGACGTAATCCACCGTCATGGAGGCCTGCCCCAGTTTGGTCAACCCCATCGACACCGTCACCGGGATGTCCATGCCGATCGGCCTCTTGTAGTCGATCTCCAGCCGCGCGACCACGATGCCCTCGGTGAGCCGGTCGATCCCGTGCCGGGCCGCCTCGGAGAACAGCCAGTCGACCCGCGCCTCCTCGAGCAGGGTCACCGTCTTGGCATTGTTGACGTGCCGGAAGGCGTCGAGGTCCGACCACCGCACCCGCACCTGGGTCACATACCGACGAGACACGTCACACTCCTGATTCCCTGCGCGGCGATCGCACGTTTCGATGCCGACAAGCAGTCTGCCGCATGCCGACCGCACGGTCCGACCGCCCCGAACCGGACGGCCGGCATCGCCGTCAGCGGATCATCGACCTGATCTCGCGGGCCGCCACCGACAGCGCGGCCAGGTCGCGCCCGCAACCGCCGAGATCTCGCCGAGCGTGCGCCGCGCGCGGGCCAGCCGGGAGGCGTTCTCCTGCTCCCACTGGGTGATCTTGTGCTGGGCGTCCTGGTTCGGCGACGTTGTCGAGAGCACATCGGCGGTCAGCAGGCGTTGGGACCGGTACAGGTCGTCACGCAGCGCCTGCCTGGCCAGCGCATGCCACCGATCGCCCCTGGCCAGTTCGGTCACCGCTGACAGCAACCGGTCGAAGTCCAGGTGCGCGGAGAGCGCATACAGCAACTCGGCGCATTCGAAGAGGTCCCGGCCGGTGTCGGCGGCGACATCGACAGCGTCCAGCAGGCTGAACGTGTGCAGCGAGTAGGCGACGTTGGCGGCCAGCTCCGCCGGCGCACCCATCCCGATCAGCTCGGCGGTCTCCTTGTCCACGCTGTCCCGGTCGGCCCCGCAGACCAGTTGCGGCAACCGCGGTGTCAGTTCGGCGACCGGCCGGGCATAGCGGGCGATCTCCTCGACGACATCCAGTGGCTGGGGCCGCCTGGTCAGCAACCACCTGGTTGCCCTGTCGAGCAGCCGGCGGGTCCGCAGGATCAGCGTGTCCTGCGTCTGCGCCGAGGCCTTGTTGTCCAGCGCGGCGACGGCGATCCACACCGACCGTAGGTCGAACACCTCACTGGCGATGGTGTACGCCCGGATGGCGTCCTCCGGCGTTGCTGCCATCTCCTCCTCGAGGCGGAAGGAGAAGGAGATCCCGGCCCGGTTCACCATCTCGTTGACCGTCTCGGTGGTGACGATCTCGCGAGCCAACGGGTGCGCGGTGATCGCCTCCATCGCCCCCGGTGCGCCGTCCCGCATGTTCTGCGGGAAGTACTCGGGCAGCCGCCGGGCGTAGGCCGGATCGTCCGGCAGCGAGCTGTCCAGCATGGCGGCGGCCAGCCCGGACTTGACGTACGCGAGCAGCACACTCAGCTCGGGTCCGGCCAGCCCCTCACCGGCCGCCAGCCGGTTGCTGATCTGGGTGTGGCTGGGGAGGAATTCCAGCGCACGGTCGAGCCGGCCGCTCTCGACCAGTGCGTCGATCAGCCGGGCGTGCACCGACAGCATCACCGGCGCGTGCAGCCTCGCTGCACCCAGAACCCTGTTCTGGCCACGGTTGTCCGCCAGCACGAGTTCGGCGACTTCGTCGGTCATCGAGCTCAGCAGACTCAACCGCCCCGGCTCGTCGAGTTGCCCTCGCTCCATCCGGTACTGCAGGGCGATCTTGATGTTCACCTCGTGGTCGGAGGTGTCCACACCGGCGGAGTTGTCGATCGCATCGGTGTTGATCCGCCCGCCGCTGCGGGCGAATTCGATCCGGCCCAACTGGGTGACGCCGAGGTTGCCGCCCTCGCCCACCACCTTGACCCGCAACTGCGCGCCGTCCACCCGCAGGCCGTCGTTCGCCTTGTCCCCGACGTCGGCGTTGGACTCGGACGCGGCCTTGATGTAGGTCCCGATTCCGCCGTTCCACAGCAGATCGGCCGGCGCGAGCAGGATCGCCCGCATCAACTCCGTCGGCGACATCGCGGCAACGTCGTCCGGCAGACCGAGCACGTCGCGCATCTGCGGGCTGATCGGGACCGACTTCGCGGTCCGCGGGAACACCCCGCCGCCCGCGGAGATCAGTGATTCGTCGTAGTCCGCCCACGACGAGCGGGACAGCTCGAACAACCGCATCCGCTCGACGAAGGACTCGGCCACATCGGGCGCCGGGTCGACGAAGATGTGCCGGTGGTCGAAGGCGGCGATCAACCTGATGTGCTGGCTGAGCAGCATGCCGTTGCCGAACACGTCACCGGACATGTCCCCGACACCGACGACGCTGAAATCCTCGGCCTGGGTGTTGATCCCGAGTTCACGGAAGTGGTGCTTGACCGATTCCCACGCGCCGCGCGCGGTGATGCCCATCGCCTTGTGGTCATAGCCGACACTGCCACCGGAGGCGAAGGCGTCGTCGAGCCAGAACCCGTAGTCGTGGGCGACCCCGTTGGCGATGTCGGAGAAGGTCGCGGTGCCTTTGTCGGCCGCGACGACCAGGTACGAATCGTCGTGGTCGCGCCGCACCACCCGATCGGGCGGAACGATGAGCGTCGGAGTGCCGGTTGTCGGTCAGGTCGAGCAGCCCCGCGATGAACATCTTGTAGCAGGCGATGCCCTCGGCGAGTTGCTGCTCGCGGTCCGCCTGCGGGTCCCCGGTCGGCACCGGCGGCCGCTTCACGACGAAGCCACCCTTGGCGCCCACCGGGACGATCACCGCGTTCTTCACTTCCTGTGCCTTCACCAGCCCCAGGATCTCGGTGCGGAAGTCCTCCGGCCGGTCCGACCACCGAAGGCCGCCGCGGGCAACGTCGCCGAACCGGAGATGGACGCCCTCCAGGCGCGGCGAATACACCCAGATCTCGTGCGTCGGAACCGGTTTCGGCACACCGGGCACCCGGTGCGGGTCGAGCTTGAGCGACAGGAAGTCGCGCCGGTTGCCGTGTTCGTCCAGCCGGTACTCGTTGGTCCGTGACGTCGCCGTGATCAGGCTCAGCATGGTTCGCAGGATCCGGTCGGCGTCCAGGCTGGTGACCTCGTCGAGGGCTGCGGTGATGCCGGTGACGATGCGGTCCGCCTCCGCGGAACGCCCGTCGGGATCGTCGACGAACTGGTCGGGGTCGAACTGCACCGCGAACAGCCGCGCGAGATCCGCGACCAGCGGCGGGTGGGAACACAGGACCTGCTCGACATACCTTTGTGTGTAGGGAGTTCCGATCTGGCGCAGGTAGTGCGCATAGGCGCGCAGCAGTGCCACCTCGCGCCAGTTGAGACCCGCGGCCAGGACCAGCTGGTTGAACCCGTCGACCTCGCTGCGGCCACCCCAGGCGGCGATGAAGGCTTCCGACAGCCGTGCGCGCAATTCCGGATCGTCGGCCCCGCGGGACACGTGGTCCTGCGGGAAGGTCAGCCCGAAATCGTAGATCCGGGCGGAGTTGCCACCGGCGAGCCGGACCTCGAACGGTCGCTCGTCCAGCACGTCGGCGCCCAGCGTCTGCAGCACCGGCAGTGCACGGGACAGGGTGACGGCCCCGCCGGTGACGTACAGCTTGAGGCGCCAGTCGCCGACGGCGTCGGGCTCGCTCCTGGTCATCTTCAACGCCAGGTCGTCGCGGCCGCCGAGCTGATCGATCAGCCGGAGATCGGCGACGGCGTCCTCGATCCGGTACGTCTCCTTGTAGCCCTCGTCGAACGCGTC
Organism: uncultured Actinomycetota bacterium; assembly: GCA_963766015.1. Lineage (GTDB taxonomy): Bacteria > Actinomycetota > Actinomycetes > Mycobacteriales > Nakamurellaceae > Nakamurella. The sequence goes on from CAVXYU010000037.1 coordinate 52,459, forward strand.
CGCGTACCGGGACAGCGCACCGGCGGTGTCGAGATCCTCGTCCCCGCCGACCACCGCCGCGACCAGCCGGTCGTCCCAGGTACGGATCGTCCCGCGCAGTGCCTTCGTCAGCGCATTGAGGTCGGGCCGGACCGGGTTGGCCGGATCGGTCCGGACGGTGAAATGGACTGCGGCCAATAGCGAATCGCCGACCCTGGCGGTGTACCGGATCCCGGTGCCGTTGAAGGCGTCGAGCAGGATCTGCTGCATCGCGAGCCGGCAGTCGGTGGTGTAGCGGTCACGCGGCAGGTAGACCATCACCGACATGAAGCGCCCGAAGGGATCGGGCTGCAGGAACGCGCGCAGCCGCCGCCGGCTGGCGAGCTGCAATACGCTTCCGACCACGTCGACGACGAGATCGGTGTCGGCCCAGAACAACTCGGCCCGCGGGTAGGTGGCCAGCAGGTCCATCGCCCGCTGCCCGGTATAGGTGTCCGGGGCGGCGCCCAGCGTGGAGAGCACTGATTGCACGGTCAGCCGGAGCACCGGGGTGGTGGTGATCTCGGCGTTCAACGCCCGGGGGGTCAGCACGCCGAGGAAGCGGTGCTCGCGGATCACTGCGCCGTCCGGTCCCAGCACCCTGGACCGGACCTCGAACGGCGGGACGTCCCTGGTCAGCGCGGATCCGGCCGACGCCTGGGTGAGCAGCAGGTGGGTCGGTGTCTCGCCGGAAGCGGCGCCTGGCAGATCGTCGAACGGACCCGAGGCGTCGTCCCGGAGGATGCCCAGACCGGAGCCCGCGACGCGGGACACCGAGCCGTCCGTCGATCCGGGGACGTGCTCATAGCGGCAGTAGCCCAGGAACGTCATGTTCCCGGAGATCAGCCAGTACAGGAAGTCCGCGGTCTCAGAAACCTCCTGGGCGGAGCGCGGAGAGAAGGTCCCCCGCAGCTCGGCTGCAGCGGTGGCCGCGGCACCGGTGAGGGCGCCGCCGTCGCCGACGACCGCCCGGACGTCGGCCAGCGCCTGCCGCAGGCAGTCCTCGATCGTCTCGGCGCGTTCGGCATCGGAGAGCCGGTCGATCAGGACATGCATCCAGGACTCGCGGAACGTGGACGGCGACTCCGCCGCCCTGCCGGACTCGCCGGCGACCTCCACCAGCGCACCGTCGGCGCCCCGGCGGCTGATCAGGATCGGGTGCAGCACGCGATGCACCGTGACGTTCTGGATGGTCAGCGCGCCGATGACGGAGTCGACCAGCGAGGGCATGTCGTCGGTGACGATGTCGATGACAGTCTTGGTGTCGGTCCAGCCGGGACTGCCCTCCCCGGCCGTTGGCGCGGGGTTGAACACGCGGATCCGGACTTCCCCGGGCTGGCGGGTCTGTCCCACCCGCCAGTGGCCTTCAACGATCCCGAGCACGTCCTGCGCGGTCTTGGGCTGGTCCTCCGGCGGCACGTGCCGGAAGTAGGCGTCGATCATCGAGGCACGGTCGGGCCGCATCGCGACAGCCCGTCCGACGGCCGATTCCGGATCGAACTCCGCAATCGGCTTCGGCACCAGATCCGGCACCAGGCCGGGGGTCTGTGTCTGGGTCATCGGTCGATCCGGATCTTCATTGGCCCTCCGCGTCCGGGCGCACGGCGCGCCCCAAATCGAGCGCGACGCTGCGCCCGGTCCGGAGCGAGCCTATGCCTTGCCGACCGCGTGCACAGAAGGATCCGCGGTTCGGGCGATTGTTCCCACAACGGGGCAACCTGCGCCCCGCCGCGGGTGTCCGTGGCCGGCGACCGCTCAGTCCCGGGTCAGCTTGCGGTGCGTCACCCGGTGCGGCCGGGCCGCATCGACACCGAGGCGGGACACCTTGTTCTTCTCGTAGTCGGAGAAGTTGCCCTCGAAGAAGTACCACGTCGACTCGTCGTCGTCGGTGCCCTCCCAGGCCAGGATGTGCGTGCAGGTCCGGTCCAGGAACCAGCGATCGTGGGAGATCACCACCGCGCAGCCCGGGAATTGCTCGAGCGCACCTTCCAGCGACCCGAGCGTCTCGACGTCGAGGTCGTTGGTCGGCTCGTCGAGCAGGATCAGGTTGCCGCCCTCCTTCAGCGTCAGCGCCAGATTGAGGCGGTTGCGCTCACCGCCGGACAGCACCCCGGCCGGCTTCTGCTGGTCCGGCCCTTTGAAGCCGAACGCGGAAACGTATGCACGCGAGGGCATCTCGACATGCCCGACCTTGATGTAGTCGAGCCCGTCGGACACCACCTGCCAGACGTTCTTGGCGGGTCCAGACCGGCCCTGTTCTGGTCGACGTAGGACAGTTTGACCGTTTCGCCGATCTTCACCGAGCCCGCGTCCGGCTCCTCGAGGCCGACGATGGTCTTGAACAGGGTCGTCTTGCCCACACCGTTCGGGCCGATCACCCCGACGATGCCGTTGCGCGGCAGGGTGAACGAGAGGTCGTCGATCAGCACCCGGTCGTCGAAGCCCTTCTTGAGGTCGTGCACCTCGACCACGATGGAGCCGAGCCGCGGTCCCGGCGGGATCTGGATCTCCTCGAAGTCGAGCTTGCGGGTGCGGTCCGCCTCGGCGGCCATCTCCTCGTACCGGGCGAGCCGGGACTTGGACTTCGCCTGCCGGGCCTTCGCCCCGGAACGCACCCAGGCCAGTTCCTCCCGGAGCCGCTTGGCGAGCTTGGCGTCCTTGCGGCCCTCGATGGACATCCGCTCGGCCTTCTTCTCCAGATAGGTCGAGTAGTTGCCCTCGTAGGGGATCAGCCGGCCGCGGTCCACCTCGGCGATCCACTGCGCGACGTTGTCCAGGAAGTACCGATCGTGGGTGACGGCGAGGACGGCGCCCGGGTAGGCCGCCAGGAACTGCTCCAGCCACTGCACCGATTCGGCGTCGAGGTGGTTGGTGGGCTCGTCGAGCAGCAGCAGGTCGGGCGCGGACAGCAGCAACTGGCACAGCGCCACCCGGCGCCGCTCACCGCCGGAGAGGATGTCGACCGGGGAGTCGCCGGGCGGGCAGCGCAACGCGTCCATCGCCTGGTCGATCTTGGCTTCGAGATCCCAGGCACCGGCGTGGTCGAGCTCTTCGGAGAGGGTGCCCATCTCCTCGAGCAACTCGTCGGTGTAGTTGGTCTCCATCTCGGCCAGCACCTCGTTGTAGCGCTCCAGCTTGGCGTTGATGTCGCCGAACGCAAGCTGGATGTTCTCCAGCACGGTCTTGGTCTCGTCCAGCTCCGGCTCCTGCATCAGGATGCCGACGGAGTAACCCGGGGTCAGGAAGGCCTCGCCGTTGCTGGGCGTGTCGAGCCCGGCCATGATCTTCAGGATCGTCGACTTGCCGGCGCCGTTGGGGCCGACGACACCGATCTTCGCGCCGGGATAGAACGACATCGTGACGTCATCGAGGATGACCTTGTCGCCAACGGCCTTTCTGGCCTTCTTCATGGTGTAAACGAACTCGGGCAACGTCAGGTCCTCTCGAAAGCTGGTCCGGCATCTGCGGGGCAGGCCCGCCTGGCCGTCTCGATCCGGGTGACGCCACCCGACCGCGAGAGGCGGAAACGGCGGCGCGACGCCGTCCTACAGTCTGCCGGACTCTAAAGGGTGGTGGCGCCGCTGTACCGGGCGGAACGTTTGGGACAGTTCGGCGGCTCGGGGCAGACTGAAGGAAATGGTAAAGAAATAGTCAAGGGAGTCCGGGTGGCGGTGCGGGAACGGCACGGCGCGTCGCCGACCCCCGCACCCGATGGACGTCCGCTGCAGGGCTGCAGGATGCCGCCGGTGCGGGCGAGCGATTTCGACGGCGCGGACGTCCGGAGGGTCCGTCGCCGGGCGCTGGCAGAACGACGGACTCGGTATCGCAGCGCGTGGTGGTTTCCCCTGCTGGTGCTGCTGATGGTGCTCTCCGGTTGCTGGGCGCTGCTCAAGACGGACCAGTTGCTGGCCGAAAAGCTCATCTGGCCGAGCCAGGGTGCTCAGTTCGTCGAGGTCGGCCCCGTCCCGGAGGATCCGGCGGCGACCGGCGGCCGGGTGATGGTCGTCGTGGGCGGGCTCAACCGCAAGAGCGGTACCGGCGCCGCGGCAGCCCTGATGCCCGTCCTGACGGTCGGCCACACCAGGGTGTTCAGCCTGGTGTACGGCAGCGGCATCAACGACCAGGACCTCGTCGACAAGTTCGACGCGCTGATGTCCCGGCTGCAACCCCAGGAGGTGAGTTTTTACGGCAGCAGCATGGGCGGCGACGTCGCACTCAACCTGGCAGCGCACGCTCAGGAGGCCAGGGTCGGCTACCGCCAGGATCTGCTGGCGGCACTGACGGCTTCCGCGGGGTCGACTGCCGGAGAGCCCCCCGGCGCGGTCGCCGGGACCGGAGTCAATGACGGCGGCTCACAGGCCGACGCCCCGCTGGTGCAGCGCAATGAGCAGGTGGGAAGCCAGGCGGGGCGGCTCGCCTCGATTCTGGTGCTGCCCGATTCGCAACTCTTTTCCGGGGCGGGGTCTGCACTGACCGGTGCCGGCGACGTGGCCGCGGACGGTATCGGCCGCATCGGCGCCGACGCCAGGGAGGCCGCCATGTCTGCAGTTCCGGCGCCGGCGGATCCGGTGGAGACTGCGCCCGCCGCTCCCCCGCGACTCGGCGTGATCTACCTCGACTGTTCGCCGCTCGGCGCCGACGACGTCCGGGACGCCAGCCGCACCCAGGCCGACGCCATCACCGCGCTGACCGAGGCCATCGACACCGAGGGCGGTGTGGCCGTCCGGCTCGCGGCAGAGGTACTCGGCCAGCAAACCCAGTGGTCCACCGGACGCCTGCCCTTTCTGGACATCCGTTGGGACGACCTGAAGTACAAGATCAGGCAGGTGTGGCGCGACAAGATCGGAGCACCCGGTATCTCGACGCAGCTGGTGAAGGACCAGTACGGCGTCATCCGCCGGATGGACATCGACGACGTGGCCGACTCGCTCGGGCCGGGCACGAGAATCGTCTTCTTCCGGCCGGAGAACGCTGCCGACGACCGCACGATCAGGGTGGATCGAGTGGAATCCACGCTGCAGGCATTGGCCGCTGAGAAGGGACTCGACGTCCGGGTGGTGCCCGTCCCGGATGGGCACCACGCCAGCGCCGAGAGCAATCCCGACTCCTACCGCAAGGCGATCACGGCCGTGAACGGCGGCGGCACCTGACGGCACGTCGGCCGGCCGGGCACCCGGTCAGGTGACCCTGCTCAAATGACGGTGGTCAGGACGGGCTCCCGGCTGTCCGCCTGCTCGTCGTCCCACGATGCGCTGCCCTCGTCGTCGGTGGCCTGCCATTCCCCGGTGGCCGGCGGAGCGCTGTCCTCACCTGTCGGCTCGGGCTCAGAGTGGCTTGCCGACGCGTCGCTGGTCGGGTCCGCGAAGTTCCGGGTGAAACGGGAACCGATCCTGGCGGCGTCCAACCCGACGAAGTCGGCCCTGATGTCGGTGAAGTACTGCGTCACACCGTTCTTCTCGTAGCTGCGGTTGGTGATCCTGCCGAGCACCACGACGGGGTCGCCCCGGCGAACGGTGGACATCACCGCCTTGGCAAGGGCCCGCCAGCAGACCACGGTGAGCCAACACTCGTCACCGTCGACCCAACTGTCGGACGCCTTGTCGAAGCGGCGCTCGGTTGACACCACCCGGAAACTGGCCCGATCACCCGTGGAGCCGAGCAGACCTGCGGATTGGTCCCGGCCCTGCCCACGATCGTCACCATCGCTGCGTTCATCATCTGATTCCCTTTCGCTGTCGCACCGACCCTGTGGCAGGCCGCTGCGCCAGACCCTGCCACTCCGGCGGGCCGACAAGGCATGGAGCGGCACCGATGTGGACACCGGACGGGCATGTGCGCAAGTACGCGGGGTTGGTAGAACCAGGCTTGGGTGAACCCTTGCGCGGCTCACGCATTCGGACGAAGGTGACACACGGCGGGTCTTCACCGTCGGTGAGAGGCCCGTCCGGCGGGACCGTCCGGTCGCCGCCGCCGCCTTCTCGAGGAGGTCGCGGACATGTTCATCCAGGTGATCCAGGGAAAGGTCGCCGATGCCGAGGGCCTGCGGATGGCGATGGACCGCTGGAAGAGGGATCTGCAGCCGGGAGCAACGGGGTGGCTCGGCTCCACGGGTGGGATCACCGACGACGGCATGTTCGTGACGACCGTCAGGTTCGAGTCGGAGGAAGCGGCCCGGCGCAACAGCACGCGGCCGGAGCAGGGCGAATGGTGGGCCGAGACCCAGAAGTGTTTCGACGGACCGGTCACCTTCTTCGATTGCCCGCAGGTGGACGTCTGGATGCAGGGTGGTTCGGACAGCGCAGGCTTCGTCCAGGTGATGGAGGGGCACACGTCCGACGCCGACCGGATGCGTCAGTTGATGCAGCGGTACACCGACGATGTGAAGCGGATGCGGCCGGAGATCATCGGCGCCACCATCGCCCTGCATGGGGACGGCGCCTTCGTCGAAACCGTGTATTTCACCTCGGAAGCGGAGGCGCGTGAGCACGAAACCATGCCCCCGCCACCGGAGATGGCCGAGGCCATCCAGGCCGACCAGAACCTGATGGCCGACGTGATGTACATGGACCTGCACGAACCGTGGCTGGTCTCACCGGCTCGCTGATCGCCCGCCGCGACTGTCGAACCTGAACGTCTAGGAGACTCCTGAATAACTGTGTCGGTCCTGGTGCCGGTGTGTTGATCTTGGGATCATGGGTGGGTGCAGGGTCGGTCTGAGGATCAGCGGGATTTGTTGGATGTCGAGTCGGTCGCTGGGCATCTGCTCAAGCCGGGGAGTGTGTTCGCGTTCCTGGCCGCGCATCGCCGGGAGTTGTTCCCCGATGGGATGTTCACCGACCTGTTCCCGTCCGTCAGGGCCGCCCGTCGGTGCCGGCGGATGTGATGGCCACGGTGATCACTTTGCAGGCCCTGCAGGGGTTGTCGGACAGCGAGACGGTTGACGCGGTGACGTTCGATCTGCGGTGGAAGGCGGCGTGCGGGTTGCCGGTCACCGCGGCGGCGTTTCATCCGACGACGTTGACGTATTGGCGGCGCCGGCTCGCCGGGTCGGAGCAGCCGAACCGGATCTTCGACGCGGTGCAAGGCGGTGGTCGCCGCAGACCGGGGCGTTGCGGGGCAAGACCCGGCGGGCGTTGGATTCGACGATCCTGGATGACGCGGTCGCGACGCAGGACACGGTGACCCAGTTGATCGCGGCGATCCGCCGGGTCCGCCGCGACGTGCCCGGCGCGGCGGAGGTGATCGCCGCCCACTGCACGGCGCATGACTACGACGACCCCGGGAAACCCGCGATCGCCTGGAACGACCAGGCCGCCCGGGACCAGCTGGTCGATGCGTTGGTCGGGTGATGCGCACCGCCTGCTGGGGTATCTGCCGGATCAGGAGTTGGGCCCGAAAGCCGCTGAGGCGGTGGCGTTGTTGGCGTTGATCGCCGGTCAGGACGTGGAACCCGTCGACGGCAGCGATGGCACCGACGGGCGGTGGCGGATCGCGCAGCGGGTGGCGCCGGACCGGGTGATCTCGGTGACCGACCCGGACGCCCGGCACGCCCACAAGACGGTGCAGCCGCCGGCAGGACGGGTTCAAGGCGCACATCGCGATCGAACCCGACACCGGCCTGATCACCGACTGCGAGTTGACCAAGGCCAGCGGTGAGCACTCCGGCGACGCCCAGGTCGGGCCCGGGTTGCTGGCCGGTGAACCCGAACCACCGTGGTGCTGGCCGATTCCGCGTACGGGTCCGGCGATGCCCGCAGGGAACTCGCCGACGCCGGGCACGAAATGATCATCAAGCCGATCCCGCTGCGGGCGGCGGTGCCCGGTGGGTTCACCTTGGACGACTTCACCATCAACGATGATGAAACCGCCGTGACCTGCCCCAACGGGTTGACCCGCACGATCACCAAGACCCGGACGGTGACCTTCGGAGTCGGGTGCACAGGATGCCCGTTCCGCGCGCAGTGCACCACCAGCCGAGATGGCCGGCAACTGGCTATCCACGACCACGAGGCGTTGTTGCGGGCCGCCCGGCGGCAAGCCGAAACCCCCGAATTCCAAACGGTTTACCGACAACACCGGCCCATGGTCGAGCGGTCCATCGCCTGGCTCACCCGAGGTAACCGGCGAGTCCGCTACCGCGGCGTCAGCAAGAACGACCACTGGTTGCATCACCGCGTCGCCGCGATCAACCTGCGACGACTCCTCGCCCTCGGACTGACCCGCATCAACGGGAACTGGGCCATCGCAACGGCCTGAAACAGGCAACCCGGCGCGCCCACCGGCGCCCGGAACACGACCCGCAGGGCCGACCGCGGAGCGTCAGGCCGAGCAAGCGACCCGAGATCGTCGATCCCTGAAACCCGCCGAACCCGGACCGCAGAAACCAAGGCGACTCAGGCCAACCCGACGACCCGCACCGGCCGGTTGTTCAGGAGTCTCCCAGCGAGGCTTCGCCTCTGACCGCCGAGGTTCGGGTGTGCCGTGTCCTGCAGGTCGGTGCGGTCAGGCTGGTCGGTATGGCTGCGACCGTGCGTTGTGGAACGATCTTCTCGATGGTCATGTGGTGCTGGATGTGCAGTGCCTCGATCGGTCTATCTGAACGGGTATTGTGCCGAACCTGCCGGTGGGCGGGTGGCCCTGACAGTCTGATTTGGCCCCGGGGTGACGGTTTGATCTGGCCCCAGCTGGCATCGGCGGTTGCTGTTGTGACGGTTTGATTTGGCCCCACCTCGACACGCCGGGCGGTTGTGACGGTTTGATTTGGCCCCACCTGACGGTGAATCCCGAGCATGTTCGGTGATCATCGGTGAAGGGGCCGGGATGGGGTCGAGGGTGGAGTTGTTCGCGGCGATCCGGCGTGATCGCCCGGGTCGAGGATCTGTCGATCCGGGCGCTTGCCGGAGCGGCATCAGGTGCACCGCCGGACGGTGCGGCAGGCGTTGGCCAGTCGGCGATGCCGCCGCCGCGGAAGACGCCGGTGCGGGTCGTCCCGGAAGTTGGAGCCGTTCAAGGCCGGTGATCGACGGCTGGCTGCGGGCTGATCTGGACGCGCCGCGGAAGCAGCGGCATACCGCCCGGCGGGTGTTGGCCCGGCTGGTCGACGAGCACGGCGCCGCCGGAGTTGTCGTACTCGACGGTGCGGGACTACGTGCGCCGGCGCCGGCCGGAGATCGCCGCCGAGGCGGGCCGGCCGCTGGAGCAGGGTTCGTCCCGCAGACCCACGAGCCCGGCGCGGAGGCCGAGGTCGACTTCGCCGATCTGTGGGTCGATCCTGCGCGGGGTGAAGACCAAGACGTTCCTGTTCACGCTGCGGCTGTCGTACTCGGGCAAGGCGGTGCACCGGGCGTTCGCCACCCAGGGGCAGGAGGCGTTCCTGGAAGGGCCACGTGCACGCGTTCACCGAGCTGGGCGGCGTCCCGATCGACAAGATCCGCTACGACAACCTGAAGGCGGCGGTGTCGCGGGTGCTGTTCGGCCGCGGCCGGGACGGAGTCCGACCGGTGGGTGGCGTTCCGGTCCCATTACGGGTTCGACGCGTTCTACTGCCACCCCGGGCATCGAAGGCGCCCACGAGAAGGGCGGCGTGGAGGGCGAGGGCGGCCGGTTCCGCCGCAACCACTGGTCCCGATGCCGCGTCGTGGACTCCATCGACCGAGCTCAACGACCTGCTGGCCGCCGCGGACGCCAAGGATGACCACCGGCGGATCGCGAACCGCGACCACCACGGTCGGGCAGGACTGGGCGTTCGAGCGAGACGCCGCTGCGCGCCGTTGCCGGCCGAGGTGTTCCCGACCGGGCTGACGCTGACCCCGCGGGTGGACCGGTACGCCCGGGTCACGGTCCGGCAACGGCACTACTCGGTGCCGGCCCGGTTCATCGGCCGCCGGGTCCGGGTGCAGCTCGGCGCGTCGACGGTGACCGTGTTCGACGGCCGCACGGTGGTCGCCACCCACGAGCGGTCGATCGTCAAGGGCGGCCAGTCGCTGATCCTGGACCACTACCTGGAGGTGCTGCAGCGCAAACCCGGCGCGCTGCCCGGGGCGACCGCGCTGGTGCAGGCCCGCGCCGCCGGGGCGTTCACCGCCGCGCACGAGGCGTTCTGGGCGGCCGCCCGCAAGGCCCACGGCGACGCCGGCGGCACCCGGGCACTGATCGAGGTGCTGCTGCTGCACCGGCACCTGGCCGCCGCCGATGTGATGGCCGGGATCACCGCCGCCCTCGCGGTCGGCGTCGGTGAACGCCGACGTGGTCGCGGTCGAGGCCCGCAAGACCGCCCAGACACGCCGCGGCGCCGAACCCGTGCCCGGACGCACCCGGTCCGCGGCCGGCGGACGACCGGCGGGTGGTCAGCCTGACCGAGCGCCGGCTCGCCGAGCTGCCCGCCGATCGCCCGACCCGCTGCCGTCGGTGGCCGCAGTACGACGAGCTGCTGCGCCGCAGCGGCCAGTACGCTCATGACCACCACCACCGCCGGCGCGAGCTCACCGAGCAGGCCGCGGCCGCCGCGATCGAGCCGCCTGCCGACTGCTGCGGCTGCCGACCATCCGGACCCGGTTCGCCGAGATCGCCGCCGCCGCCGAGCGAGAACAGCTGACCTACCGCGGGTTCCTCGCCGAACTGCTGATGGCCGAATGCGACGACCGGGACCAGCGCCGCTCCGTCCGCCGGATCAACGCCGCCGGGTTTCCCCGCGACGAAGCGGCTCGAGGAGTTCGACTTCGACCGCGAACCCCGCCGTCAACCCGGCCGTCATCACACCACTCGCCGACCTGCGCCTGGGTCAAGGCCGGGCAACCGCTGTGCCTGATCGGTGACTCCGGCACCGGCAAGTCCCACCTGCTCATCGCGCTTGGGCACCGCCGCCGCCGAGCAGGGCTACCGGGTCCGCTACACCCTGGCCTCGAAACTGGTCAACGAACTCGTCGAGGCCGCCGACGACAAGCAGCTGTCCAAGACCATCACCCGCTACGGCCGAGTCGACCTGCTCTGCATCGACGAACTGGGCTACATGGAACTGGACCGACGCGGCGCCGAACTGCTGTTCCAGGTTCTGACCGAGCGGGAAGAGAAGCTCCGCCATCGCGATCGCCTCCAACGAGGCCTTCTCCGGCTGGACAAAGACCTTCACCGACCCCCGGCTCTGCGCCGCCATCGTCGACCGGCTCACCTTCGCCGGCCAGATCATCGAAACCGGCACCACCAGCTACCGCCTCGCCCACGCCCGGGGCGCGAGAGCCGCCAAGACGCACCAATAGACTGCCGTCATTTTGCCACCCTAGCTGGCGCAAATTCTCAGAACCGACGCGTCAATGGAGACCGGGCCTATTCGGGCGCGCCGGCTTGAGCAGTTGCAAGCAGACGACGCCTGGGAGGCGATCTCGCCCCACTCCTGGCAGAACAATCCGCTTTCCGCTCGATAGCTGGATCCTCGCGTCCGGGTCACCTGGGCCAGGCTCGAACACTTTGCTGACGTCAGTCCAAGGGATAAATTTGAACTGCCGGACGATTCGGATGCCCTGCAGATTGATGATGGTTGCCGGCACGAACCAGGCGATAGCCAAGAAGGCCACACCTGCACCGATCCAAAGCGGGGCGGTGAGGAAGAACGCGTTGCGGAGCCGCAACCGATGAAGACAACGCCCAGCAGGTTCTCGAGGATCAGGTTGACTCGGGCTGACCGGTACCTTCCAACCGCCCGTCCTATCTCTTCGCTAGCCCTCATCGCCGAACCCTACGTCTAAGGGTCGTCCAGGTCGCCCAACATGGGGCCAATTCAAGCCGTCACCATGGGGCCAGCTCAAGTTGACATAGCCACCACGAGCCTTCGGACCTCACCGGAATAGAACGACCCGAGCTCGATGAGAACACCATCCGGGGTGTCCACCACAGACATATCGTTGATCACCATGATTCGCCTGCACACCGGCGTCATCCGAATCAGGACTGATGCGGCCTGGGCGGCTTGAGCAAGCAGACCGTCGAGTTCCTGGGAGATCGCGACCATTGCTTCGTCGGCGTCCTCGCCGAACAATTCGCTGCCGTTGCCGCCGGCGGCAATTGCGCTCAGCAGCGTCTCGTCGTAGCCGAGTCCGAAACCGAGCGTCGACGTGACGATGCCGGCGCTGCTTGCTTCCGACGCGACGCCGCCCAACCTCGCCGGGTCGGTGACCCCGGCATTGGCCTTACCGTCACTGATCAACAGCACCGTGCCGCCCGCGCCCGCATCGACGCCGTCGACGGCGCGGCGCGCCTCCTGCAGGCCCCGGAGGTAACCCGCGGAGAGGTTGGTCATGCCACCCGGCTCAATCCCGGAGATCCGGTTCTTGGCCTTCGCCTTGTCCTTGAGCGGTGCTGCGGCGATCTCCACCCGCACGTGGTCGTCAAAGGTGACCAGACCGAACCGGTCCGCCGGGTCGAGGCGATCCACCAAGTCGAGCAGCGCCTTCTTCGCGCCGTCGAGGCGTTCGCCGGCCATCGAACCACTTCTGTCCAACACGACCACGAGGGTCCGGGACGCGGCCCGCTGACCGGAATCGGCTACCGGTGCCGTCATCTCGACGAGCAGGGACACATGATCGTCACTCTTGAGCGCGATGACGTCGACATCCAACTGCGTGCTGATGTGCATGGGATCCCCCTGAATGATCGGACAGCGGCTATGCTCTGAGTATTAGAGTAATGCAGCGGTGAGCATTATGCAAGGAGCATCGATGGCCGAATCGCCGAAAACCGGCAGCCGACAGTTCGGCGACCTGCTCCGGCGGGCGCGGGAGCGCCGCGGCATGAGCCGGCGCGACGTGGCGGAAGCGACCGAGCTGTCCTACCCGTACATCTCCCAGCTCGAGACCGGTTACCGGCAACCATCTCCCGCCGCGATCCAGAGCCTGGCGAGCGCGCTGCACATCTCCCTGGATGAGATGTTCGACGCGATGGGCAGGCGTCCGGCCGAAGCCAACCCTGCAGCGACAGCCGAGTTCTGGCTGGACACCGAACAGGAATTACTCTGCGGGCGGATCCGGGGCCGGGAACCTTCGGGGAGTAGAGCACTGTCGCTTCCGCACCAGCCGCTCCTGCACCCGACACGATGGCCCCCCTCCCCCGGTACCAAGCTGCCGACGACGACGGTGCCTCCGCCGACGGCATCATCGCGGAAGTCATGGACGTCCTGGCCGCACTGTCACCACAAGAGCGGCTGGAAGCTGTCGCAGAGGTGCAGGCACGGGTGATTCAGGCGGTCATCGACGAGCGGGTCACCCGTGGGCGGCGCCGCTCCTGACCGCACCGTCCTCACGGAGATCCCATCGCGTGCGGTTGGAGCTCTCCGCCAGCACGCGGACCTCGCGCATCAACGAGTCCGAAAGGGTCGTGGTGGTCCGCATGCCCAAGAGCATGCCTGTCGGAATGTACGAGCACATCGTTATTGGCAGAAGCAGCTCACTGACCCGACCGGCGGGCCCGGGTACCCCTGTGACGCCACCGATCCGCGGGCACCGGCAGGTTCACCGTTGGAAATCCGAGCAGCGCCATCATCCCGCTCGCCGGCCCGCCTTCCGACGGCAAGAAGGTCAGCAGAATCGTCACGGCGTCCCGGACATCCGTGTGACCGTGTCCCCGATCATCTCATCGAAGTCGTCTGGCACGGTGATCTCAGGTAGGAAACCGAGCCTCGGGGCGGGCTTCTCGTCACGAATGCGCACGACCCGAGCGACAGGGCGTCCGTTGCGGGTGAGGATGAATTCCTCTTCGACGAGATCTTCCAGGTGGGCTTCTGCCTCGCCCAGGTCAACTGTTCGGATCACCTGGCACCTCCCGATCCGTCTCCACGCCCCCTGAAAGGCCTATCGTCTCACTTGCGACAGGCGACATGCACGATTGCTCCGACGGCAAGGAGTGCTGAGCGATCCAATCCCGTCCGACGGGCTGCACCCGCGTTAAACATCCGAGGTCGGGCGCACGACCGGTACCGTCCATTGCGTGCCTGCCCCGGACGAGGTCGTCGTCGGTCTGCGGACTGTCGTCCTCGTCGAGGGGGTAAGCGACCAGCGCGCGGTGGAAGCCCTCGCCGAACGCTCCGGCCGCGACCTGGCCGCCGAGGGAGTCGCTGTCGTGCCTATGCAGGGCGCGACCAACATCGGCCACTTCCTCGAGCGCTACGGCCCGCACGGCCTGGACGTCGGACTGGCCGGCCTGTGCGATGTCGCCGAAATGCGCTTCTTCCAGGCCGGGTTCGAACGGGCGGGGCTGGGGGCGGTCACGACCCGCAGCGAGCTCGAGCACCGCAGCTTCTTCGTCTGCGACGCCGATCTCGAGGACGAGCTGATCCGCGCGCTCGGTGTCGACGCCGTGGAACGCGTCCTCGCGGAGCGGGGGGACCTGGCGTCATTCCGGAAGTTCCAGCAGCAGCCGGCGCAGCAGGGACGGTCCGACCAGGCCCGGCTCAGGCGGTTCATGGGCACCCGCGGCGGCCGCAAGATCGAGTACGCACCGGTCCTCGTCAACGCGCTCCCCCTCGCGGACATCCCTGCACCGCTGGCGAACCTCTTGGCCGCCATCTGACGGAGCACCTCCCGCCCGAGCAACAGGTCTCTACGCGAACCCGAGGAGCCGGCCGCAGAGGGGGGAGGATCATTGACCAGCCGGCTGTACGTCACCTCCACGGTGTTCACCGGGCGCGGACAGGACGACTTCGCCACCGCGTTCCGGATCACGGACGGCGTGTTCTGCTGGGTGGACGACCAGGCTGACGTCAGCGGCGAACCGGCGATCGACCTCCGAGGCCGCACCACGGTCCCGGGATTCCTCATGTCACACCCACCCTGCGTTCCTGTCGACGCTGGCGGACGCGTGGCGTAGCCACGGCTTCGGCTACGACGAGGCAGTGCTTGCAAACCAGCAGCACAAGCAGCAGACTGCCGCTATGCCGAAGTCAATCACGATCCGAGATATCCCGGACGAGACCAGCGAAGAACTGGCCGCCCGCGCGGCGTTGACCGGTCGCTCGCTGCAGGAGTATCTGCGGGCTCGCCTCGTCGCGCTTGCGCAAGAGCCGGACGCCGAGGTGTGGGTGGCGCGGGTTCGCGCCCGCAAGAACACCACGGGCAGCGCGCTGAGCGTGGATCAGATCCTGGCTCATCGCGACGCCGACCGGGCATGACCCTCGTCGTTGACTCGTCGGTCGTGGTCGCTGCCCTGGTCGACCACGGTCCCCTGGGGCACTGGGCCGAATCACTGTTGAAGGGCGATCACTTGGCTGCGCCGCACCTGATGCCGGCGGAAGTTGCCAACGTGCTCCAAAGGGCGGCCCGAGCTGCCGAGATCTCAACGGACGTCGCCTCACTCGCGCATGACGACCTCCGATCGCTGCGCGTCGAATTGTTTCCTTACAGTCTCTGCGCCGACAGGGTATGGGAGCTGCGTTCGACGGTTACCGCCTACGACGCGTGGTACGTCGCAGTCGCCGAAACCATGGACGCCACATTGGCAACGCTCGATGAGAAGCTCAGCCGCGCACGGGACCCCGATGCACGTTCGTCGTGCCGAAGGGCTGATCCCCTCAGGCCGCCATCTGACGGAGCGCCTCCGCACAGCACCAGCCCCAGCACGACCGAACCCGAGGCGGCAGCACGCCCAGCAGACAGCGTTCAGTAGGTTCAGCTGCTCGGGCAAAGGAGCGAGCATTGACCAGCCAGCTGTACGTCAACGCCAAGGTGTTCACCGGGCGCGGCGAGGACGACTTCGCCACCGCGTTCCGCATCACGGACGGCGTGTTCTCCTGGGTGGGCGACCAGGCCGACGTCAGCGGCGAGCCGGCCGATCGACCTCCAAGGCCGCACCGTGGTCCCGGGATTCCTCGACGTGCACACCCACCCGGCGTTCCTGTCGACGCTGGTGGACGCGGTGATGTGCTTCCCGCCCGCGGTCAATTCGCTGGCCGAGCTGCTCGAGACTCTGCGCACCCACCCCAACGCCGGACAGGGCGCCGACGCCTGGATCCAGGGCTTCGGCTACGACGAGTCGAAGTACCCGGAGGGCCGCGGGCCGACCGCCGACGACCTGGACCAGGTCAGCGCCACCCAGCCGGTCTTCGTCCAACGCTGCGACGGCCACTCCTCCGCCTGCAACCACCGGGCGCTGGAGCTGGCCGGGATCACCGAGGAGACGCCCGACCCGCCCGGCGCGAAGTACGGGCGGGACGCGAACGGGCGGCTCAACGGCCTGCTGATCGAGACCAACGCGACCGACACCGTCGCGGCGGCGATCCCGGTCCCCGACGACGAGCAGCAGGTCCGCAACCTGGTCCGGCTGAACCAGCACTTCCTCGAGCGCGGCATCGTCGGCGTCGGCGATCTGCTGGCCACGATGGTCCCGGCGCCGCTCAACACCTTCCGCGCCGCGGAACAGCAAGGGCTGCAGGTCCAGTGCGCGCTGTACTACGGCTGGCCGGCGATCGCCGAGAACGCAATCCGAGACCTCACCGACGACGACCGGACCGGCCGCATCAAGATCGCCGGGCTGAAGCTGTTCATGGACGGCGCCTACTCGAACCGCACCGCGTGGACCGAGGACCCCTACCCCGACTCCCACGACCACGGCATGCACACCCTGACCGACGAGGACCTCCGCGCGGCGGTGAACTGGGCGCGCCGCAACCACATTCAGGTCGCCGTGCACGCCATGGGCGACCGGGCGCTGAACCACGTCATCGACATGTTCGGCGACGAGGAGCCCTGGATGGGCGACCTGCCGTCCATCCGGCTCGACCACGCCACCCTGTTCTCCCCCGCCATGATCGACCGGATGAACGCCGCCCGGATGTCGTTCGCGGTGGTCAGCCACTCGATCTTCCTGTTCGCCGAGTACGACAGCTACGAACGGAACCTGTCCGAGAGCCAGTTCGAGATCGCCTACCCCATCAGGTCCTTCTACGAGCGGGTGCCGTTCACCGCGCTGTCCTCGGACACCCCCGCCACCGCCTGGGCCGACGCGGACAACGTCTTCGTCTCCATCAAGGCCGCCGTGACGAGACGGGCCTACAACGGCGCCGACATCGGCCAGGCGGAGGCCGTCACCGTGCCGCAGGCCTTGCTGCTCTACACCGGCCGGGCCCGGCTGGTCGCCCCGCTCGACGGTGTCGGCGTCATCGACACCGGCTACGAGGGAAGCTTCGTCGTGCTCGACCGGGACATCTTCACCATCGACCCGGACGAGATCGACCAGGTGCAGGTCGCCGAGACCTGGCTCCGCGGCGAACGGGTCTACCAGCGCCCAGCCAGCTGATCAGCCGGGCCAGATCCGGACAGGCGGCAGATCGATTCGCCGCTACCGGACCGTTCATGACGAAAACCAGGTCCGAACTTGGCGAATCGATCGCGGAGTCCCTCCAGCGCGCGCCTCGCAGCCACAGCAACGCGTTTGAGATCGAACCCGACCGTATGCGTTGATAACCAGAAGAGCCCGCGTCGCCTCACGCGCCGACTCGAGGCACCCAAGCGAAGGAGTCGCTGATGGATTGGCTGACCGCACCGGTCGGGTTCGTGTTGTCCATCGTCACCGCGCTGCTGTTCGGGTTCCTCGTGCAGCGCATGCTCGGTCTCCGGCTGGGGCCGATCCGGCTGCTGCTGGGCGGCGTGTTCGCGCTGATCGTCTATCAACCGATCCTCGTCGCCATCGCCGATCCGGTCGCCGATATCGACCCGACGGACGGCCGGCTGGGCTGGTTCGTGCTGCTGGCGATGATGTGCACGATCCTGGCCGCGATGTTGTTCCTGGTGGTCGGCGAGGCCTTCCTGCCGTACGGATCGGTGCCGCTGCCCGGAGTCTGGGGCCGCGGGCTGCGCGGTCGGCTCGCCCGTGCCCGCCGGATCGCGCAGATCGTGAGAGTCCTGTTCCGCAATGGCTTGTGGCCGTACGCCAGCGGTCGCCGGCGACGGGCGCTGAGCACTCCCACCGGTCGCACCGAGTTCGGCCGCCGGTTGACCGCGGCGCTGAACGAGGCCGGGGTCACGTTCGTCAAGATCGGCCAGATCCTGTCCACCCGGCGCGACCTGCTGGCCGGCGAGGTGGTCGACGAGCTGCAACGCCTGCAGGATGACGCCGACCCGGTTCCGTGGCCGGAGGTGGAAGCGGTCCTCGTCGCGCGCTGGGCCGGCCGGTGCAGGAGGTGTTCGCCGAGATCGACCAGCAACCGTTGGCCGCCGCCTCGGTGGGGCAGGTCCACTCCGCCCGGTTGCTCACCGGCGAAGCGGTCGTGGTGAAGGTCCGCCGCCCGGGGATCGAGCAGACCGTGGAGCGCGACCTCGACATCGCACGCTGGCTCGCCGGCCGCCTGCAGGGATGGACCCAATGGGCCGGTTCGATCGGCGCGGGCGAACTGGCCGAGGGGCTGGCCTCCGCGCTGCGCGAGGAACTCGACTATCGGGTGGAGGCAGCCAATGTCGAAGCGGTGATGGGCTCGGCCGCGCTCCGGCGGGCACAGCATGTCCGGGTTCCACGGATCTACCGGGCGTGGTCCGGGCCGACAGTGCTGGTGATGGAACGGCTCGTCGGGACGAAGCTGACGGACGCCGGGCCACTGCTGGATGCCGCGCCGGGCGGGCGGGCCGCGGTGGCGCAGCAGGTGCTGGACTTCTTCATCCATGAGGTCGTCGTGGACGGGCTGTTCCACGCCGACCCGCACCCCGGCAACATCATGCTGCTCGAAGACGGCGACATCGGCCTGCTCGACTTCGGGTCGGTGGGCCGGCTGGACCAACTGCTGCGCGAGGCAATCCAACGGCTGCTGCTGGGCATCGACCAGGCCGACCCGCTGGCCGTGTCCGACGCCCTGCTCGAGATCGTGCCGCGGCCGGAGGAGGTCGACGACGCGCAACTGGAACGCGATCTGGGCCGGTTCCTGGCCCGCTTCGTCGTCGGCGGCACCGCTGCGTCGGGCGGCAGCGCGCAGATGTTCGGGCAACTGTTCCGCATCATCACCGCGCACCGGCTGACGATCCCGCCCGAGGTCGCCGCCGTCTTCCGGATGCTGGCCACGATCGAGGGCACGCTCACCGGACTCGCACCCGACTTCGACCTGATCACCGAGAGCCGGGGCATCGCCGCCACGCTGTACACCGAGCGCGTCACCCCCGCGCTGCTGAAACAGACTGCGCTGGAGGAACTCGCGGAGCTGACGCCCATCCTGCGACGGCTCCCGCGCCGGCTGGAGCGGATCACCAACGCCGCCGAGCACGGCCGGTTCGCCGTCAACGTGCGGGTGCTCGCCGACGAGCGCGGCAGGGCCACCGTCACCGGTCTGCTGCACCAGGCGCTGGTGGCCTTCCTGGCCGGCGTCACCGGGATCATGGCGGTGCTGCTGCTGGGCGCCGCGGGCGGACCGCAGGTCACGCCGACGATCGGGCTGTACCAACTGATCGGCTACTTCCTGCTGGTGATCTCGTTCATCCTGGGGTTGCGGGTGCTGGCGCCGGTCTTTCGCGCGCGGCTGAACTTCCGCGGCGGCCCGCGAATCGAGTTGGCGAAATCCGACCCAAATCGGCCGTCCGGAACGACGGTTCTTACCAACTCGATCGCCCGACCGGCCCGGTCAGCGACCCAGACCGACCGCGGAGCCGTCCGAGGCCAGCCCACGCCGGTCATCTTGCTTCAGCCACGTGTACGATAGGTGTATGGCACGTCAGCGAACGAATATCGAGATCGAGGACGGCTACGTCCAGACGATCATGGATCGCTACGGGATCCGGACGAAGACAGAGGCCGTCGACATTGCTCTGCGCCATTTGGCCGGTCAGCCCATGACCAGGGACGAGGCCCTTCAGATGCGCGGGGCCCATGCCATCGACGTCCCGCCTGACGATGTCGGTCCCGGCACTCCGTGATCCTGGCTGACACTTCTGCCTGGGTCGAGTTCGACCGGGCGACAGGCAGCGCTGTTGACCGTCGATTGACATCGCTCATCGAAGCGGACGGCCCACTGGCCGTGACGGAGCCTGTCATGATGGAGGTCCTCGGCGGAGCGCGCAGCGATCGTCGCGAAATGGACCTTCGACGTCTTCTGCTGCGCTTTCGATTGCTCGGCTTCGATTCTGCTTCTGACTTCGATGCGGCCACCCTCATCTACCGGCGTTGCCGCAGCGCGGGTGTCACGCCCCGAGGGATGGTCGACTGCATGATCGCCGCGGTCGGCTTGGCGTTCGGAAGCGGCGTTGCTCTCGTTCGATGTCGACCTGGACAGGGTGGCGCGAGTGGTCGGGATCGAAATGGATCCGGCGTCCCTGCGCGTGTAGCCAGTGACCTACCGATCCAGCTGAAGCCAAACCCAGCCCTGTACAGCCACTCCCGCCGACTCCGAAGGCGGGAGCCCAAGGTCAGCCACTCGCTCACCGCATTCAGAAGTCGAGCCGCATCACCACCCGACGCAGCGTCGGACGGCTCACCACGGACAACCCGGCGTCGGCGAACACGGAAACTGTGCCGACCAGGAGTTCCTCGATGATCACGTTCGTCGTGGTGATCGGATAACCCTCGATCGCTCGGGCGCCGCGGTCCCGGGCGAAATCCACCGCGCCCCGGGCCAGCGCGCGACTCACGCCGCTCTTGCGATATCCGCGCCGGATGAAGAAACACGTGACGGCCCAGACACTCTCGTCGGCCTTGTCCTCGTCGCGACCCTGCCACGGGACGCGGTTGTTGCGCCGCAGTCCCTCGTAGTGACTGCGCGGTTCGACCGCGCACCAGCCGACCGGCTCACCGTCGCGGTAAGCGACGGGGCCGCAGGTGGTGTCGGACTCCGGATGGCCTGCGTCGGTCTGTTCGCGGAGCCGATCGGCGCGCTCTTCGGCAGGGAATTTGTTGAATACTCTCTGCGGCGCAGCTTGAACCGTTTGCATTGCCATCTGGCCGCCGGACCTGTCGCGCCGAAGACGGTCCGCAAGTCCTCCCAGCTGGCCTTGTTGGCCGGGACGACGGAGATCACGGGTTCGGGTGCCGTCATGCGGACGATTCTGCATTCAGGGGGCATCGCGCGCCACGACCCTGTCCGCCGGACTGTATGTTCGCCCGATGCGAAGTGGGACAGCCGACGATCCGCGCGAACCTGCAGATGGCGGTTGGGCGAATCCACGAGTAGGCGCCCTCATCGAAAGAGCTGAACTACGCCAGCTCGCCGGTGATCACGCCGGAGCATTGGATTTGCTGGACCAGGTTGTCACGGTCCCGGGTGTCGATGCCGCCTACGCCATGGCCGCACGGGCGGCGTCACTCTTCGAACTCGGCCGAGGGGCCGAAGCCCGCGCGCAGCTCCACGCTCTCCGAAAGCACAGGCCCTTCTCTGCAATCGCCTTCCACCGAGCAGCGGAGGCGGCCGAGACGAGCAACGACCAGCGTCTCGCGCTCCGGTGGTTCGACATGGGAGTCTCGCGGAGCGTCGACCTGGTGGCGCTCGGCGAAGGGACTGACGCCGCGATGACCACTCAGATCGCCCTGTTGGTCATGGGGCGTGCGCGGGTGAGAAAGTCCCTGGGCCTTCCCCCGGATGAGCTGGACAGCGCGGCCTCGCCATCGCCGGATGCCGCCTACCCCAACGAGCTGCCGCCGGGCGTGGCAACTCCGAGAACAGTGGTCAGAGTCCTGTTTTGGCCGCGGGAAGAGGTCGAGACGGCCGCGGCACGATGGCCTGCCCTGGTGCAGACAACTGAGGTCGAATCCTTCACAAGACGTCGGGAACTGGACAATCGCAGAATTGCGTCCGAGGACGGCGCACGCATTGTCATGGTTCCCATCACAGTTGCCGCACTGGAAGAATACTGCGCACGGACGAACAGTGACCCGCTCGACCCGATGACTCGGACGAGGTTGCTCCACGAACGATATGACCGGGGATTCAGGCTTACCTGGCCGCCCGCGCGGAATAGTCGCTGCTGGTGCGGCACGGGAGTCAAGTACAAGAAGTGCTGCGGCTCAGCCGACCTCGGTCTTTGAGTTGTCACGGCGACACCCGTGCCGGCTGGCAACCGCGGCACCCCAACGCCGACTTGCCCGCGACGAGAACACTCGTCGACCCGCAGGCCGGGCATCGCATCGGCGCGAATCTGCGGAGTGCAAGCAGCCAGTCGAGCTCGACCGGGTACCGACGATTCCCACGGCGGATATCCAGCTCCACGCGCATGCAAGGAACGCCGATGACGTGCAAGCGGAATGGCAAACAGCTGATCGTTGACGTGTACTTCTCGTCGATCTCGGCGATGCGCCGGTCCCGCTCGGCATTGGTGCTCGCCAACCGCGTGCCGTAGGCGGCCACCTTGTCCGTGGCCGCAGCCGCCATCCGCCGCCGCAGCGAATCGGCCACCTGCGAGTAGTAGTCGTGCGCTCGCGCCAGCTCCTCGCGATGAGACCGTCGCACATTGCCGGCAAGCAAATCTCGTCGTTTCGTTGCCCGACGATTGATCTCATGGTCCGCCTCGGTCAGCGCCAGTGGCAGGTTCGGATCATCCGGTTGCAGCTGGTCCCGCTCTGCGTGTTCGCTCGCGAGCAGCGCAGAGAATTCGTCCCCGACCTCCTCGGGATAGGGCAGGCACGAGGGGATGTCCACCCAGCACTGGACCTGTTCCTGGAACTGATCGTCGGTCGAAAGCGCGTACGTGACCAGCGAGGTCACCCGCAGGATCGTTCGAACGGCGGGACGAGGTCCGCCGGTCAGGTCGATGCGTCCGTGGTCCACCGCGAGCCGGTCACGGACCCGCGACTGCAGGTGCTCCGCGTCCGGCGGCCGCACCGACGGACGGGCAAGCCGCAGCGCGCCGACGTCGCCCTCGGCAAGCACCGCCTCGGCGGCCGCGGCCAGCAACGGGTGGCCAGCCGTGAGCAGCACTGCACCGTCCTCCCGGGCGATTTCCGGATCAGTGGTGACCGTCAGGTCCTCGGACTGGTCGTGCCTGGCCTGCAGCGCCTCCGGCAGCAGCACCAGCGTGGAATCACCAACCCGCTCGTGCATGCCACCCTCGGAAGTGACGTACTGCAGCCAGAAGTCCAAGCCGCGATCGGTGACGGTCACGACGCCTCCCCGCCGACCAATTCGTCCATCCGGCCGCGAGCATCGATGTAATCGCTCCTGGCACCGGCCAGCCTGCCGCCCAGATCCTCGAGCCGGTTGCGGAAATCGGCATCGTCCTGCGCGGCCAGAAACGCGTCGAACACCGATGATTCGAAGTCGAAGTCGTCATCGACCCGGCCGAGGATCATGTCCAGCTCACCGACGACCAACTCGAACAGGTTTATCTTGGCCTCCAACACCGAAAGGATCTGCTGTTCGATGGTGTCTCTGGCGACCAGGTTGGTGACCAGGACGTCGTTGACCTGGCCGACCCGGTGAAGTCGGCCGACCCGCTGCTCGATCTGCATCGGATTCCATGGCAGATCGACGTTGATCATCACGTGACAGAACTGCAGATTCCTGCCCTCACCTGCGGACTCCGTGCTGAGCAACACCGCCGCCGTGTCCCGGAAGTGCGCCATCGCGGCCTCCTTGGCCGAGCGCGTGAGGCTCCCGTGGTAGACCGCCGCGGGGATCCCTTCCCGATCCAGTGCGGCGGAAAGAGCTGCGAGAGTCTCCCGAAAGGCGGTGAAAACGAGCACCTTTCGGCCCGCAGCGACGTGCGGTCGCAGTCTCTGCACCAGCGCACTGACCTTTGCGGGATGCTCGATCGAGCCGGCCCGTTCGGCCAGATCGGTCCAGCCCAGTTTCGATAAAGTCGGCGCCGCGGCCATCGGGCTGGACCCGGCCAACCTGGCCACCGACCGCAGCGTGAGCCGTCGTCCCGCCGGCGCTTCGCGTCCGTTATCGCGGATCCGCGCGGAGATCGCCGCGTACAGGTCGGATTCCTCCGCGGAGGGGGCGATCAATGTGGTTTCGGCAAGCCTGTGCGGCAACCGAAGCGCAACCTCGCTGCGCCGGTGCCGGATCGTCACCGCGGACACCTTGCGGCGCAGCTCGGGTAAACGCCGCGGCTCGGGAGTGACGGCGTCGGCCCCATAGTCCTTCCGGAAGTCCGCAGGGGTACCGAGCAGCCCGGGACTGACCAAACTGGTGAGTTCGTACAGATCGGACAGCCGATTCTCCACCGGTGTAGCGGTCAGCAGCAACAGGTATCGGGACGTGAGTTCCCGGGCGAAACGGCCCGACGCCGAGCGCGGATTCCGCAGTCGGTGAGCCTCGTCGACGACGATGAGATCCCACGGTGAACTGAGCATCGCCGACTTTGTCGGATCCCGGCGGGCCGTGGCAATGGAGGCGACCACCACCGGCGATTGCTCCGATGTCTCCCAGTCACCGCGCCGCGGGACCGTCGTCGGTAGCCCGAACTTTCGCTCGAGCTCCTCCCGCCACTGGTCGACCAAGCCGGCCGGCGTGATCACCAGAACACGGCGCGCCAGCCCCCGTAAGCGGAGTTCGGACAGGACCAAAGCCGCCTCGATGGTCTTGCCCAATCCGACCTCGTCCGCCAAGATGGCCCGCCCGCGCATGCGTCCCAATACAGTTGACACGGTCTGCAGCTGGTAGTCGAACGGCTCGAATGTCAGCGTCGGTCCGGACATCAAGGTGTCGAACCCTGGTCGGCTCCACACCGCCGCAGCGGCGTCGACCAGATTGATCCGGTCCGGCTGAATTCGGGCGCCGCCGAGTAGTCGCTCCACCAGGTGCCCGTACCTCGCGGGGACCGACATCACCTGATCGCGGCCAGCACGATGCATCTGCGTGTCTATCAACTCCGTCGTTGCGAGCACCTCGCGACCCCTCTCGGTGACTGGCAGAACCCTACGGTCGAGCACCGACAACGCCGTGGAACCGAACCTCCACCCGCGCGCCGTCCGTCACACCAGACCCATCGGTCGCCACAGCCTCTGTGGAAACAGCTGGATCGGTCGGCTCGGAGAGCACGCCACAACCCGAGCGGTCGCAGTGACTGATCCCCATCCCAGGGAAATGGGGGGATGGGGGTGCCAGCACCCCCTTTCGGATCCACCGGTACGCACCATCGTTTCTCCCCACGGTTCTCGCGAAAGTTGTCGTAGTCGATCCGCAGGATGCGGATCACAGAGAAACAGGAGAGACCAATGATCAACACCAAGGCCGTCGCCCGCCGCACGCTCGTGGCGCTGACCCTCCCGGCAACGGCAGCGGCGTTCTTCCTCGGCAGCGCAGGCGTCGCTGATGCGGCGACGCCATTCGGAACGCCTGGCCAGATCGTCCAGCAGGTCAGTGACGGACGGCTGGATTGGACCGTCCCGGCCGGTGTCAGCTCGATCCACCTGCACCTGGTCGGCGGCTCGGGGGCCGATGGCGCCTCAGGAGCGGGATCCCCCGGGGGTCGGGGTGGTTACGGGGGTTTCGTCGACGAGGACGTCCCGGTCAAGCCCGGGCAGGCCGTCACCCTCTATCCCGGTTCTGCGGCCGGTCTCAGTGGCGGCCAGACCTATTTCGGTGACACCAACGGTGGCCGGGGCGGGCACGGCGACTCGCACGGCAACGGCGGCCGGGGCGGTGCTGCCTCCTGGGCCACCGTCGACGGGCGGATCATCGGCATCGCCGGGGGCGGCGGCGGCGGGGGCGGCGGCGGTGCCGTCTACAGCTACAGCGGCGGTCAGGGCGGTGATGCCCGCGGCGCCGGCTACAACGGCACGGGGCCCGGTGCCGGGTCCGCAGCTTCCGGGAACATCGCCGGCAGTGCAGACATTCAGCATGGCGAGGACCAGAGCGGCAGCGCCCCGGGCGGCAGCTTCGCAGGTGGCGGCGGAGGAGGCGGTGCCGGCTGGAACGGCGCCGGGCTCGGCGGCGGAAGAGCCGGTGCGAACGGCACCTACGGCGGGGGCGGTGGTGGTGGCGCGGCCGGCGGTCTCTCCTGGGGCGTCGACCCGAACACCAGCTACGACACCCGCAAGGTGAACGGTGACGGCGTCATCGTCCTCCAGTGGACGGTTGCCTCGACCACCACGTCGCACCTGACCGCGCCGGCCTCGACTCCGCAGGGCCGCCCGCTCACGCTGACCGACACCATCACCCCCGCGATCACCGGCGGACCGGCGATGACCGGCACGGTGACGTTCGAAACGCAGGACATCTACAGCTATGTCAAGACGGTCATCGGCACGGCGCCGGTCGTGAACGGAGTCGCCAGCTTCACCACGACGAACCTGCCGGCCGGCAACTACACGGCGGTGCGCGCGATCTACGGCGGCGACAGCAACTACCAGGGCTCCACCAGCGATTTCGCTTACCCGAACATCACCGCGCCGATCAAGACCCTGGCGCTGAACCCGACGACCGTCGCCTTTGGCAACCGCACGCTCAACACGACATCCACCAAGACGGTGCAGCTGACGAACACCGGCAGCATCGACTGGGCGTGGAGTTCGGCGGGGACCGACAACGCGGCCGTGAACATGCCATCGACCACCTGCGGGACACTCAAGGCCGGCCAGAGCTGCACCGTGACGGTCTCCTACAAGCCGTCCCAGCTTGGCGCCATCACCGCTCACATCACCCTGAGCAGCAACTTCGGGAACATCTCCATCCCCGTCACCGGTACCGGGGTCGCCCCCGCGCCGACCGTCACCAAGGTCAGCCCGACCTCCGGCAGCCACCTCGGCGGCACCCGGATCACTGTCACCGGAACCAATTTCGTGCAGGTCAGCTCGATCACTGTCGGCGGCGTCAAGGCCACCGCGCTCTCCTGCAGCTCGGCAACCAGCTGTTCGGCGACCACGCCGGCCGGCACCGCCGGTGCGCGTGACGTCCGGGTCGTGACGGCCAGCGGCACCTCGGCCGTCGTCACCGCGGACCGGTTCACCTATCTGTAGGTTCCTTCGATCAGCAAGGCACATGGCGCCGGGCCCTCGGGTCCGGCGCCATTGTTGTCACCAGCGGGTCGTTTTCAGCGGGTCGTGGGTGGGCCAGGCAGCTCCCAGCCTGGGCAAGGTTGCTAAGCGACCCTGACCGGTAGTTGGGCATACCCGTGGATCGCCAACCCCGGCCGGGGCTCGGGATCCCCAGCCAGCCGCAGGTCCGGGAACCGCTTCAGCAGCCGAGGCAGCGCGACCTGTGCCTCCAAGCGGGCCAGTGGCGCCCCCAGGCAGTAGTGGATCCCACCGCCGAACGACAATGGTGGCCGCCCGTTCCGCCGCAGGTCGAGCCGGTCGGGATCGGGGAACACGGAGGGGTCGCGGTTGGCCGCGCCGAGCAGCGTCAACACCCGGGTGCCGGCCGGCACCTGCAGGTCACCTATGGTCAGGTCTTCGGTGGCGGTCCGACCCGTGAGTGTCTGTACCGGCGAGTCGTATCGCAGCAATTCCTCCACCGCAGCGGGCACCCACTCGGCCGGCCCGGTCCGGAGGAGCTCCGCCTGGGCGGGGTTGCGCAGGAGGGCCAGGAGTCCGTTGGCGAGCAGTCCGGTCGTCGTCTCGAACCCGGCGCCGAGCAGCAGGGCCGCCGTCGAGATCACGTCATCTTCCGGCAGCGGGTCAGCCGCGGCGACCAACGCCGAGATCAGGTCGTCGACCGGCCGGGCTCGTCGGGCCATCGCAAGGTCGGCCAGGTAGTCCCGGATCTGAATGGCCGCCGCATCAGCCCGGTCGACCGCCACCGGACCGAGCATCTCCAGGACCGATGTCCAGTCCCGGACCAGTCCCTGGAACATTGGCCGGTCCGCCTCTGGAATGCCGAGCAATTCACCAATCACCGTCACCGGCAACGGGAACGCGAATTGCCCGACGAAGTCGGCGGAGCCGTCGATCCGGTCGCACAATTCGTCGGTGATTCGGTCGATCGCCGGGCGGAGCGCTGCCACACGGCCGGGGGTGAACGCCGCTGACACGCTTCGGCGCAACCTGGTGTGCTCGGGCGGATTGACCGTCAGCATGCTGCCGAACATCATTCGCAGCGCCGGGTGCTCCTGCCAATCCGGATATCCCAACGCCGTCAACATGCGGGCCGGGAATTTGCCGAGCCGGTGGTCCTTGAGAACAGCGGCACACTGGGCGTAACCGGCCACGACCAAAGCGTTGTCTGGGCCCACGGCCGCCGGCGCGACCGTGTGCAGCCGCGCATAGAGAGGGTACGGATCGCGCTGCCCGGCCGGCGTCATGAGCGCCGCCAGCGTACTGGCCACAACAGAATGATCGTCGCGATCGTCGGTTGACGTCCCCGCGTGAGTCATGCACCTATCGTGGCGTAACCGGACGTTCGTGTACACGGAGTATCACTCGCACTTCGTTCCGCTTGTCGGCCTGGAGAACGGCACACCGATTGTCTGTTCGGAATGCAATATCGGGGCGACCCAGCCCTCAGGTGCACGACAGGTGTATGGCGCGGCAGCGAATGAACATCGAGATCGAGAACGACTACGTCAACGCAGCGGCGTTGCTTTTCGTTCGATGTTGATCTGGACCGGGTGGCGCGGGTGGTTGGAATTGGGCTGGATCCGGCGTCTCTGCGCGCGTAGCCGGAAGACCTACCGGTCCAGCTGGAGTCGCCTCCACAGGCTGACCGTGGCGACGCCGAACAGGATCGGAACCGACGGGACCACCAGCAGGATCACGGGGGACGTCGCCGGTTGCAGTGCCCACATTGCCGGGGCGACGAACGGCACCCAAGAAGCGAAGTCGGCCAGCACGGCCACCTGCGCCAGCACGAGTATGCCGACGGTGGCTGCGATACCGGGGAGCAGGCCGCGGCCGAGGGACGCGGCCCAGCCGGCCGGCACGGCGATCGCCGCGGTGAGAACACCCAGCGCGAATTGCCGCCCGAGCCCAGCGACGGCGGCACCGTCCGGCACGCCCAGTCCGAGAACCAGACCCGTACCTAGCAGCACGACCGTCATCAGCACCGAGATCAGCAGGGACCACCCGGCGAACACGACGAGCTTCGCGGCGGCAAGGCGGCCGCGCGACACCGGCAGGCCGAAGAGCCCGGACACCGTGCCGTCGGCGAATTCCCGGCCGTACAGCCAGCTTGCCCCCACGCCGAACGCGAGAAGACCGCCGGCGGAAGTGATCTGGGCGGCAGCTGAGAGAAGCGCGGGCCAGTCACCGGATGCCGCCTGCGGTCCCAGCTTGGCCAGCAACTGGGCGTTGCCGCTGCGCGCCGCGAGAACCATCGTCGCCGTCAGTCCGCACAGGCCGAGCACGAGCAGCAGCCCGGTGGACCACAGCACCCGGGAGGACCGGGCCTTTCGGGTCTCGACGGCGAGGCCGTCCAGGAAGGTGCTCATCAGGCCCCCGCCATCGCGTCGTGGACGAGGGCGAAGAACGCGCGCTCGATGTCCACTCCGTCCGGGTCGAGGGTGCCGATCATGCGTCCCTCGGCGATCACCGAGATGCGGGTGGCGATGCGGGCCACCTCGTCGAGATGGTGGCTGGAGACGAGGATTCCGGCGCCGGCGGCCGCGCGCTGAAGAAGGGCCTCGCGCAATCGGATCACTGCGGACGGGTCGAGGGCGTTCGTCGGTTCGTCCAGGATGATCAGGTCCGGATCGTGCTGCAGGGCCCCGCCCAGGCCCAGCCGCTGCCGATTTCCCAGCGACAGCCGCCTGGCCCGCACCGACGCGTACCTCCCGAGGTCGAGTTCGGCCAGGATGGCCTCGACCATAGGGCCGCGGTCAGCGGTGGGCACACCGCGCAACCGGGCGGCCAGCAGCAGATTGGTGCGGCCGTCAAGCTCGCCGTAGATCAGCGGGTGTTCCAGCAGCGCGCCAACTTTCGACCAGATCGCAGGGTCGGCGTCGGCGACGCTGTTGCCGAGCACCTCGATGCGACCGGACGTCGGCCGGAGCATGCCGACCATCAGCTTCATCAGGGTCGACTTGCCGGCCCCGTTGAGGCCGACCAGCGCGTGGATCTCACCGCGCTTGACGGTCAGGTCAATGCCGCTTACGCCTGCGCCGCCGCGGTAGGTGCGGGACACGTCCGCGAGGGACAGTGCGTTCTCGTTCATGACGACTCCAGGACGTCGAGGGAGCGTTCGATGGCGTGGGCGAGCCGGCCGTCACCGGTAGAGGCCCAGCGGAGGAGCCCCGTCATCAGGGCGGCCATCACGGCGGCGGCCGCAACGGCGGCATCGTCCGGGTCAGCACCGTCCGCGGCCAATTGGTCGGCGATCGCCGTCTCGGTCGCTGCCGTCCCGGCCCGGACGGCGGGCATGAGACTCGGGCTCGACGCCACGATGGCGAGCCGTTCACGGACCGGTTCCTCATCTGTGATCGGCAGGTTCCGCCACGCCGATCGAACGCCCCTCGCGGCGCGCTGTAAGGCGGGTAACGAGCGTGGTTGCTCGGCGATGGCGGCGACGATGAGCGGGTCGTACGGGTCCTCCACCAGCAACTGATCCTTCGAGCCGAAGTGCCGGTAGAAGGTCATCTCGGTGATGCCGGCCGCCGCGGCAATCTGTGCCACAGTGGTCTTCTCGTACCCGCCGCGGGTGAAGAGATCTATTGCAGCAGTGAGGATCCGCGCCCGGGTACGCTCCGCCTTGCCCGGTCTGACCGGGGCCGAACTGGTTTCAAACGGGATGCTCACGTCCATAATGTTAGGGCCTAACATTCAACCAGGCAAGGCATTGTCGACCCCTGCCGCTGAGCCGATCGGTGCCTGCACTTGCGAACTGGCGCCATCGGCGCCACGCTGGCGCCATGACCAGCGTGCAAATCAAAGGGGTACCCGAGGAGACTCACGCAGTACTGCGGGAGCGAGCTGCGCGAGCCCACCAGTCGCTCCAGGAGTACCTGCTCGAGTTGCTGATGCGGGAGGCGAGCTCACCAACCCTCGACGAAGTCCTCGACCGCGCATCCGGCCGAAGCGGCGGCAGGCTCAGCTTCGCCGAAGCAACACGAGCGATTCAGGACGACCGTGCTCGTCATTGACGCCTCGGTCCTCGTGGTGGCTCTCGTCGACGACGGCGAGGACGGGATGAATGCCAGAGAACGTCTACAAGGAAGCACACTTGCGGCGCCCGAACTCATCGACCTGGAGGTACTGTCCGTTCTCCGCCGGCACGTTGCGGCCGGCCTCATCACTGATCATCGCGGCGAGGAGGCCATGGTCGACCTGATGGACCTACCCCTGAGACGGGCGCCGCACCGTCCTCTTCTGCGCCGCTGCTGGGAACTTCGGCACAACTTCACCACCTACGACGCTTGTTACGTCGCTCTGGCCGAGGCCATCGACACCACCCTCCTGACAGCCGATAGTCGACTGGCCCGCGCGCCCGGATTGCGATGTCAGGTGGAGGCGCTTCCACGGAGCAGAAGCTGAGCCGCTCGGGTGCCATCACCGCATCGGTGGATCGGGGCACGTGGCCTCGATGATTGCCGAGAACCTGATCCGCTCCTGCTCCAACCGGACGGCCGGCCCGAAAGAGTTCTCGACGAGGTCCTGGTACAGGTCGGATTCGGCGGGATTCAGCAGTTCGAGCCGCTCGCGGACCGGGCTGGGTTCGCGCACCCACTGACCTTCATGGTCCAGCAGGGTCTTCCGGTCCATCAGCAGAGATCGGGTGTGCGGGAACCGGCGGCGCATGACGTTGAGAATGGCGAACCCATGGGTGTCCAGGTCGCCCCAATAGCGGACCTCCCGGTCGCTCAACCATCGCAGTGGCGACAACCTGCCGACCGCGTAACCGCCGCCGAAGATCACCGCGGCATCCTCCGCAGCGGGGAATGCCAGGTAGGTGATCTCGTTCTCCACCACGTAGATCCGCTTCACCGGAAGTGGGCGGGATGTCATTTCCGCCAGCCGCACCGTCATCTCGGTGAATGCGCCGAAGCCGGCGGGCACCGCAGCTTCGTCGAGGAAGCGGAACCGCAGGTAGTGCGGCTTCGGCCGAAAACCGTACCTGCCAATGAGGTCCGACCGTGGAGCCGTCAGATTGATACGCGTCGGCTCGAGCTGCGCATCCAGGAGCCGACTGAGAACGTCCCGCTGTTCCTCGATGAATTTGGTATCGACCCCGGGCAGGTCGATCTGCCGCAGATACAGGCGGGAGCCGTCGCCCGACTCCGGCTTCGATCCACGGGTGTCGACCCACAGCACGATCGAGACCAGCCGGTCCCACACGGCAGCGGCCTCCAGCACCCGATGCGGATTCGCCAGCATCCAGTCCACCAGTTTCGGTGCGCGTTCGCGTTCGGCGCGGACCAGCTCGACGTAAGCCGCCGCCTCGCTCTGCACACCGAGGGTACGCGAGGGCCTGTTCGCGCTTGTCGAGCCAGACGCGGCGGGGCAGCTCGTTGACACCGACCTTGCGTCCGCCGACGGCATGGAATTCCAGCCGCAGGCCGCCCTTCTGGGCGGCGCGTCGCCAACGGGACACCCAGGTCAGCACGTCGTCGTAACGGTCGGCCAGTGCGGTCGCGGTCGGTCCGCGCAGCGGTACGGCCACCGGTTCCCATGGTTGCGAGTTCGCCATCTCCGTCAGCCAGGTGCCGGTCCGCCAGCGGCGGCGCAGGACCTGCAGCACATCCGCCGGTTCGGTCCAGCGATTCCCCGCTGCACCTCGTTCGGGCCGGGCTTCAGCCATTCGCAGGCGACCCCGCTGCCCCCAGCGCATGAGCGAGTTGCCGCGCGCGGTACTCCTCGATGGTCAGGTTCTGGAGCCGCGAATAGTCGCCCGTCAGATTGTCGACGAATCCCACCGCCGCGACATACGGCTCGATCACGTGAATCTTCTGCAGCGGCGTCACGATCAGCAACTGCAGCCCCAGTTTCCGAAACAGATCCAGCGCGAACCTCGTCGACGATTCCGATCCCCGGCCGAAAGCCTCGTCGATGACGGCGAACCGGAATGTCTTGGAACGGACAGCTCCCCATTGCAACTTGAACTGGTATGCCAGCGACGCTGCCAGGATCGTGTAAGCGAGCTTCTCCTTCTGACCACCGGACTTGCCGCCCGAATCGGTGTAGTTCTCGTACTCGGCATCAGTTTCCCGCCACCGCTCGGACGCGGAGAACAGGAACCAGTTGCGGACGTCGGTCACCCGGCGCGACCAGAGGCGGTCGGCCTCCGTCTGGCCCTGCCTGCCCTTGAAGCGCTCGACGATGCCCTTCACCTGCAGGAACTTCTGCTCCGAGTACTGGTCGCTGTCGTCGGCGGACACGGCGTCGTCGGTGCAGGCCCGCAAATCGCTGCGGAACTCGCGGATCTCGGTATTCGGGGTCAGCGCGCGGTCCAGCCGGATGTACCGGTCGGGGTTGTAGTCGATCTCGTACAGCGAATCGTTGATGGTCTGGATCCGTTCCTTGATCTGCTCCAGTTGCTGACCGAGCTTGGAGGAGAACATCGCGATGTCGCGGATCGTGTTGGTGTTCAGGTACGTCTTGAAATCGGACTCGAACCGCGGCAGGTCGTCCTGGGCGAGCCTGCGGTGCAGCTCCCGGTATTCCCCGGCGGACGCGACGGAGTTGTCCACCTCGGCGGTCTCGAGGGGATACTCGCGTCGGAACTCCGCCATCCGTCCGGTGATCTTGTGGGTGAGGGTGTTCTGCCGGCCCATCCGGGTTTCCATGCTGTTGGTCAGCTTGTCGGACACCTCGGTCTGCAGCCGGTCAGCAGCGGCGGGTGTCTCCGGAACGGTTTGCCCGATGCGTTTCTCGAGTTGCGGAAAGACCGCTGCGGCCCGACCCGCGGCCGGTTGGCCCAGCAGGTCCTGCACCGAGGCCAACGCGGCGACGCGCGTCCGCCCGGACCCCGCGCAATCCGCCGATCCGGGTGTTCACGTCATCCCTTCCGGCGTCGGCTTCCCCGATCTCCGCCTGCACCGCGTGCAGCTCCTGGGTCAATCGCTGCAGTTCCCGTGATGACCTCTGCAGTTCCCGTTGCTCGGCGACCAGGCCCGAGATCCGGTTGACCACGCTCTGCCAGTCGATCTGCGCGTAGTCGCGACACTCGTCCAGTCGGGTCAGCAGGTCCCGGCGGGCAGTGGCCGCACCGGTCCGGATCGACATCTGGCGTTGCCTGTCCGCCAGGGAATTGAGCCGGCCCTGCAGTCCCGTCATCTGGTCGAGCAGGGCGTCGATCTTCTGTTGGTTGTCCCAGCCCAGTACGTACGAACGGCGGTCGCCGATGGCACGCCGGTCGTCCTTCTCGTGCCGCTTGTCGCTCTTGATCAAGCCCTCACGGGTCACCGCGTTGCGTTCGCGCCGGAATTCGGTCATGTCGTCGACGCAGACGTAGTTCGCCCGCCGGAAGAGCTCCGCCTCGAGCCAGCCGTAGAACGGTGTCGATTCCTTGATCATCAGCGAGGCGTACAACGGCATCGTGCCGGCGTCGATCGAAGGACGCGGAGCTGGTTTGACGCCGTCCACCATGCCGGAAGTAGACGAGACGGCTTTCCAGGTGGTGATCGTTGATCCAGCCGGACACCTGCTGGTAGTGCCGGTCCGGGATCAGCAGGGAAAGGCCGAAGCTGTGCAGGACGCCGCTCTGCCGCACCTTCCCATTCCTGATGGTCCTCGCGGACGGCGATCAGCTCACCGGCGAACGGCAGGTCCTCTTCGTCGATGTGCAGTGCCCGTGCCAGCAACTGTGCGCAGTTCGAGACTGCCCCGCGGGATGTTGTTGCGCCGCTCGTGCAGGCTGGCCAGTTCGGCGCCGAGCTCCGCCGCCTGCGCGTCAAGATCGGCCTTCTCGACCGCCAGTGCGGTGGCCTGTTCCTGGAATCCGGCCAGGGCCTCATCGGTGCGCAGCAATTCGGCGGCGATCTCTGTCCGGCGGTCGGTGAATTGATCCAGCGAACCCACGGGTGCGAGACCGGCATCGGCGAGTTGCCCGGCGAACCGCTGGTCGGTCAGCTTGCCGCTGGTCGCGCTGCACGCCCGCGGCGGTGATCTCACGCTCGATCTCCGCCAGCCGGTTCCCGCCGTGCCCCGCCCGCTCCAGTTCCAGACGGCCGGCGGTTGACCGCAGGTCGGCCAGCCGATCGGTGACGGCCGCCAGTTCGTCGGCCCGCCGCACGCAGGTCCTCATCGACCGCGGCGATCTGGCTGTGCAGCAGATCCTGCTTGAGGGTGGCGAGGTAGAACGGCAGGGCGAACCGTTCGTTCGACAACTCCTGGATCTGCCGGCCCAGAGCGTCGTACTGGTCGCAATCGGCCAACAAGGGCTCGAGAGCCGTGAGCTGCGCACGTGCCTTGAGCACCGCCTCGTGCGAACGGGTCAGGTCCTCGAAATGCGCGACCAGCCGGTCGATCCATTGGTCGGCATCGAAGGGTTCGAGCATGTGACTGCGCACGAAATCATTGAGGTTGCCGACCGACTTCATCGACACGGTCTGGTGGAACAGGTCCATGGCCTGCTCTGATTCGATGCCCAGTTGCCGGCGGAAATCCCTGCCGTACTCGGGGAAATGGTCGTGCGTGCGGGCACCCGTCTTGCGCAGCCGCCGCTTGAGGGCCGCGATGTCGGCGCCGAAATCGGCGAAGTCGGAGGTGATGGTCATCGCCCGGTCGGCGACGACGAAGAACCTGTCGGGCTGCCCCGTCTGACCGTCCCGCAGCCAGAACACCTGTGCCAGAGTGACTTCCTGGTCGTAGGCCTCATTGCGAAAGGTGCCGAGCAGCACCGAGAACGTGCTCCCGGACCGCACCCCGATGGGCCGGGAGGTGCCGCTGACCTCGTTGCTCTCCGACTTGTGAAATCCGAGCACGTACGAACGGAGGCTGCGTTCCCGGGTTTCCGCGCCGGCCGCCTTGTTGTACGAGATCCGGTTGGCGGGCAACAACAAAGTCGTGATGGCGTCCACCATGGTCGACTTCCCCGACCCGATGTCGCCGGTCAGCAGACCGTTGCTGCCTCCCAGGTCCAGGGTCCACACACGGCGATTGAAAGTTCCCCAGTTGTAGATCTCGAGGCGGTGCAACCGGAAGCCCGCGCGATGCTCGGGATCCTCCAGCGCCACGGCAGAGAAGAGGCCGTCCGTCATGCCGGATTCCCCGCGTCGGTGGCACTGTCGGTCCGCTCCTCGCCGAGTACCTCCGCGGCATACCTGGCCAGTTGCTCATCGAAGCCGGCCAACCACTGGGCGTCGACGAAGGCTTTCAGAATTCTGCGGACCTCGTACGCGTCGGACTCCCTGACCCTGCGGAGGAACCCGAGGTCGACCACCTTGGTCAACGTGGCGTCGATCTGGTCGACCAACCTGGCCTCGTTGCTGCTCGGTCCCAGGAACACCCGCGTCATCTCGACGATCTGCGCCCTGGTCAGCACCAATTTGGTGTCGTCGCCACGCGCATCGAACTCGGCCAGTTTCTTGCGCAGCAGCGCCACCATCAGGCTGACGTGAAAGGAGAGCGAACGCCGGGCGATCAGCCGCGGAATGCCTGGCGCGTCGTTGTTTTCGTCCTCGGGCCGGGACCTGAGGAACGCGTAGCCCTCGGACTCGTCCACCACGACCGTCAGCCCGATGGTCGCGACGTAGTCGCGCACCTGGGACTGCAAGGGCAGCAGATGCCGCCAGACTTTCTCGTGGGTGTCGCGGTAGACCACACCCTTCATCAGGCTGGTGACGGCCAGCGAAAGGTCGAGCTCCGACCGAGCCAGGGACGGGCTGGTCATGGTGCGCTCCGATCGGCGGGCGTGCGTGCGGGTGCAGTGTTGACAGGCGCAGTGTTGAGCGCAGGTGACGGCGCAGTGTTGACAGGCGCAGTGTTGACAGTACGCAGTGTTGACAGGTGCGGCGCGGGTGAACGTCACCCGCGGAATGGTGGCCACGCGAGAATGACCGTCCGGGTCCGACCAGCGCACGTGTTCGGTGACCCGGTCGTCGAAGACCACCGCGAACAGCTCGTCGGTGAGCGAGAGGTAGGTGACGAGCTCCGACAGCCCCTGCTCGAGGGGTTGTGCAGCGATCACCTCGGCCAGCCCGACCTGCGATTGCCGCTGCAGCGAGCGGCGCACCGTCAGCGAGAGCCGGGCCGGGTCGACGAAGAACTGCTCGTACAACACCGAGGCGTCGAACTCGTCCTCCCCCGCCGTCACCGTCGAGCTGTCCATCGCCATCTTCGCCGACGCCGAATACAGCGGCCGTTCCATCGGCAGCGCGACCGTCGGTGCCACGCCATCGATCTCGGCGGTCAGCTCGACCGGCCGGACGTGCCGGATGCGCAGCGCATTGGCTTCGATGCTGCGCAGGATGTCCATCACCCGGCGGTTCTCCAGCCAGACCTGGTCGTCCAGGAATCGTCTGAGCTGTTCGGACAACAACCGGACCGTCGCCTGCGTCCGTTCGCCGGCGTCGAGCCAGTCGTAATGGATGGTCCGCATCCGCGGGTCGGCCGGACCGATCGCGGCCAGCGACTGCACCCGCTCGAGTAGCTCGGTGAATTCCGACTGTTTGCTGGTCGAGAGCA
This sequence comes from uncultured Actinomycetota bacterium, assembly GCA_963766015.1. GTDB lineage: Bacteria > Actinomycetota > Actinomycetes > Mycobacteriales > Nakamurellaceae > Nakamurella. The sequence goes on from CAVXYU010000037.1 coordinate 89,863, forward strand.
GGAAATCGTAGAAGGCGTGGAAACTTCGGCCCTGATCGGATTCTGAGATACTCGCCCGATTGCCGAGCACATCGTCCAGCAACTCACCCTTGGAGCCGGACCACCCGGCGATCCGCTCCCGCAACTCGCGGTCGAGCCGGCGGAAGTTGTCCTCTACTTCACGGAAATCCGCCAGCAATTCCCTGGCCGTCGAAGAGAACTGTTGATAGCGGTCACGTTGCGCCGCGTCATCGAGGACGTCCAGGTGCCCTGCGCGCAGGCGTTCGATGTCGGATTCGATCTCGTTCCGGCGGCGCACCAGTTCCCCGATCCGCACCTCCGGATCGGTTTCCGCGCCGAAAGCCATCTGCCGGAGCAACTCGAACACCGTGTTCAGCCGCGACTCGGTGCCGACGAAGGAGCGGGCCTGCAGCGATTCCACCCAGCCCAGTGCCTTCTCCACCGCCGGGGTGGCGTCGAAGTGCGGTTCGTCCGACCCCGCCGGGTAGTACTTGCGGAGCCAGCCCACCTCCGGACCCGCCCAGTCGTCGAGGTACGCCTTCGCGGACTTCGGAAAGGTGCCCTCGCCGAGCCGACTGTTCAGCGTGTGCAGCTCGTCATCCAACCGGCCCGCCAGGTCGGGAGCCGAGATCGATCGAACGTTCTCCTCCACGAAGACCCGGCCCAGGAACGACAGCACCAGCGGCGCGTTGTCCGCCCGAAGCAGCCGCCACGCGGGGCTGTGCCGGCGCAGCGCGTCCAGGTCGTCGTACCGCACCGCCACCTCCTCGGCTCCCACAGCCGGATCCGAGTCCGGTCTGCCTGCTGGGTTGTGGTGCCGATGGTAAGGGGGAGGTCCGACAACGCCCGGATGGAACGCCGTGAACCCGGTATGCCGTCAGGCGGTCACGTTGGCCAGGACCAGCGACACCGCCGCCGCAACGAAGATCCATCCTCCGAGTCGGCGGGACGTGCGAACCGGCCGGTGTGCGACCCGTTCCGCGGTGAGCCCGACCGCCAGGACGATCATCAGTAACAGCGGGTGCCCGGTCAGCGCCATCGCCGCCATCGCGGGGCCGCAGGACACCACGCACCAGCCGGTGTACGTCACTCCGGCGGTCAGCCGCCTCCGGCCGTCCGCCATCCCGCGGGGAACCCGAATCGCGTGACATCTCGCCAGCGCCGACATCTTTGACGCGGACAGCTGCCACCCGGCGACCAGCAACCAGACGACGCCGAACGTGACCGGCGAATCCTGGGCGTCCAGCACCGGACTGACCGCGAGCAGCCCGACGACGAGAACGCCGACCGCTGTCCAGATCAGCAGCGCCCCGGCGAGGGTCTCGGCGATCGCCCGGGTCCGGGCCCGACCGACGCAACACTGTGCGACGTGCCGGACCCGGGGCACCATCACCGGTCCCATCATGGCCACGACCATCAGCAGCCAACCACCGGCGGCGGTGAGGTAGTCGGAGTCGGCGCCGGAGTGGTGTCGTCCTTGAAATCCCCCGGGCGTCCGGAGGATCAGCACCCAGGCCACCGCGGAAACCACCACGAGCCACCACTCCGGATGGCGCGCAGTGAAACGCGCTGCCCTGACGTGCATCTCCACGGGCGAGCGGACCCGGGGCGGTGACGTCATTGGTAGGCGATGCTGATGCTGCCGACCTCGATCGGGTCGATCGTCTCTCTCGACCGGTCGTCCGTCGTCATGCACGGGCCCGACCGGCTCGAAGATGACGTGCACGTCGGCCGGGTCCCAGCTGCCGTCCTCGCGCAGGGCCTGCACGATGTCGGTGACGTCGAACGCGTAGCCCAGCGGGCTGCCCTCACCCCCACGGCTGCTCTCGATCCCGAAGAACGAAACCAGCCCGGCGAGTTTGCTGTCGTCGGCGACGTCCCCGACGTAGACCCCGTAGCTGATGCCCGGATTGACCTCGCCGGTGATGTCCTCGACCGTCAGAAAGACCCGTTGTGGATCGGTGTCGCCGCCCCGGGCGGTGCGGAACTGCCGGGAAACGGCCCCGACCCGCATCGGGGCGTCCACCCTGCCACCCCGCAGTTGCACCGCTCCTCTTGTCCCGACCACCTCGGGCGGCAGGTCGGGCGGCGGCGATTCGGGAACCAAGGCGCGCCTCCTCGTCCGCCTGGCCCGCGCCGGGCGTGGGCGGCTCCGGCGGGCTGACGTCGTCATAGCGATAACCGAGTTGGTTGACGGTGTCAACGCATCCGTCGGCGTTCACCTGGGCCGTCGCGCCGGGCGTGGTGCGGAAATCGAACGAGATGCCGGCCCAGCCGGTGGGGTCGGCGGCGTGACCGCGGACCTCCCAGTAACGGTCGATGTTGCAGTGGTGCAGCCAGAACACCGGGTCCAGCCCGGCGGTCGAGAACCGCCACATGTTCCCGCCGACGAATCCGTGCACGGCGTTGTGCGGGGTGCCTTCGACTCCGCCGGTCTGGGCGCCGGGTTCGTGGAAGTGATGCCATCCCGACGCGGTGCCGCCGAACGTGGCGACGCCGACGGACGGTGCACTGAACGGCTGGGTGAGGACACCGGGCCCTGGCACTGTTTGCACCGGGGCGAGACCTGCGGTCCGGGCGTTGACCTCGGGGAGTCGGGTGTCGTCGAACAACGGGTTGTCCCGGACGCCGTCCCACAGCTTCGGTGCCGCGAATTCCGGCGGCAGCTTCTCCGTGCCCGCGCGGCCGTAGTTCCAATAGGGCAGCGCCCAGGACTCGGCCACATCTGCGGGCACCTCGGGAATCCCGGGCAGCAGCGAGCGGATGACCTGCTCGAAGTAGTGCAGATACCACCGGTGCCACGGCAGGAAGTACCAGCAGTTGTGCTGGCATTGGCTGCGGAATTGATCGGGCGGCGGGTCGCTCTCTGCGCCCACACCGTGCACCGATGCCTGGTACGCAAGGCTTCTCGGGTCGGCGGCGGGGAGATTGCGCATCTCGCCGATGGCCAGGGCGTAGGCCCGGAGCACCGGGTCCCAGGTCTGGCCGAACGAGTAGACGTCGCGTCGTTCGATGGTCTGCACCAGGCCCCCTGTTCCGACATTCCGGTCGAATCAGGATAGAGCGGCCCGGTGCTCGGCGCAGGGTGTGCTCACCTGGCGCCGGTCGCTTCCCGGTCCGGGTGGAACCGTTCCGCCGATCGATGGCCGTCATGGGCGTCAGCGCTGGACGCTGTCCTCGCGCTTCGGCAGCTTCCATCCCGGCCGCACGAAGTGGCAGGTGTAGCCGTTCGGGTAGTTCAGCAGGTAGTCCTGGTGCTCGGGCTCGGCCTCCCAGAACGGGCCGGCCGGGGCCACCTCGGTGACGACCTTGCCCGGCCACAGGCCGGAGGCGTTCACGTCGGCGATGGTGTCATCGGCAACCCGGTGCTGCTCCTCGTCGGTGTAGAAGATCGCCGACCGGTAGCTGGCGCCGATGTCGTTGCCCTGACGGTTCTTCGTGGTCGGGTCGTGCACCTGGAAGAAGAACTCGAGCAGGTCCCGGTAGGTGGTCTGCGTCGGGTCGAAGATGATCTCGATCGCCTCGGCGTGGGTGCCGTGGTTGCGGTAGGTGGCGTTCGGGTTCGTTCCGCCGGTGTAGCCGACCCTGGTCGACAGCACGCCCGGGCGCCGGCGGATCAGGTCCTGCATGCCCCAGAAGCACCCTCCTGCGAGGATCGCCTTCTCGGTCGCTTGGGTCATCGTTTGCTCCTTCGGGTTCTGCGCGAACGGTGCGCTGCGCATTCTTCTGCGCGTCGCCGACCGCCACTCGGTCGGGCCGGCCACCGCTCGTCGCCTCTGTGCCAACGCCGCCGGGTGCCCGGTCATTCCGGGACAATCCTCCGCCTTCGACGGCGCTGACAGGGGCGACAGGCGGCCGATCTATTCGCCCATTCCGGATGCTTGGCTGGCGCTGAAGGGTCCTGGATCGGCGAATCGATCGGGCCCTGCTGAGCTGAGCGCGCTCGACCGATAGCGTGATGTCGCCCCACCACGACGGAACAGGACTCCCGTGACGACGAGACGGTCGAGAAAGCGCTCCTCGGGGCGCAACGGTGGGCAGGAGACCCCCGAACGCATGCTCGATCGTGTGCTGGGCGCCTTCGATCGCTGGCTCCTCGACCGGGAATCCGATCCCGACCGGCGGCACGAAGTGGCCGACGTGGTCCGCACGGCGTGTGAGCTGAAGGGATCCGTACTCGGCGAGCCGAACCCGGCCGACTGGGATTCGCAGGTGGCCGTGGAAGTCGTCGGGCGGGTGATTCCGCGCAAGGTGGTCGGCGTGGACGAGCACTATGCCCGCGCCTTGGTGCCGGGCATGCTGACCTTCATCGACTTCCTGGCGGAAACCGGCAGGTGGAAGCAGCACAACGACGCCGATGCCACGCGAACAGCCCTGAGGGACCTCGGGCCGCGGTTGCCGGAACGGTTCAACGACCCTGCTCGGTTGTCCATGGGCGGCCGATTGGTCCAGCTCGCGATCGACGAGGGCGTCGACGTCAGCGACCCGGATGCTCTCGCGGGGTTCACCCAGCGGTTCAACGAGATGCCCTTCGAATGGCGCAAACAGCTGACCGACGGACCGCAAATGCCCGGCGGTCCGTTCGGTGACGATGACGCGGAACCCTGGGACGACGAAGACCAGGAAGGCCCGTTCGACGGCACCGGAGTCTTGGAAGACCTGCAAGAAGCGATGGTCACCGGCGCTGCCGCGGTGGGCTTCACCGGCGAGCCGGTGACGATCACCGTGCCCGACGCCGAAACCGAAATGGCTGCACTGCTCAGCACTCCCCTGCTGACCAGGATGTCAGCCCTGCTGGACTGGGTCGCTCCCGGGCAGAAGGTCACCTCGACCGGAGCCATGCGACGCAGCGATGCGGCGGACTGGGCGCGCACGTTCGGCGTCCCGATTCCGGCGGGATCCACCCCGAACTCGATGTGGGACCTGCCTGAGCTGGCGATCCCCTGGTCGGCTGCCGCGGCTCTCGGATTCATCGACATCGCGACCACCAAGGTGTATCCCGGTGCCGATGTTGCCGTGTTCATCGACGGGGACACCCCGACCCGGGTGGGGTACGCCAGGGACGCGGTGAAACTCCTGCTCGACCAGTTGATAGCCCCGCGCGACGAGCTGTCCGATCTGACCTCCGCCGTCATCGGTCTGCTGCTTCCGGTGCTGGCTTCGCTGTGTCGGCCGAAGGGCGCGGACCTGACCCCGCTGCGAACGCTGGCCGACCCGGAGCTCGCGTCGACGCGAGTGGCGTTGTCGGACGCGGTCAGCCGGATCCTGTTCATGGTGGTTTTGAACATCGTCGAAATGTTGCGCGAATGGGGACTGGTCTCCACGGTCGGGACGAGAGAGTCTGTGCCCCCGGCGCTGCGGCCGGCTGTCGTGCAGGCGATTTATGCCCCAGGCGCACCGTTCTCGGTCCGGCTCGAGCCAGGCGCGGTACCGCTGGAGGAATAGGTCATCAGGCCTTTGGCCCGGACGTGAGCGTCATCGGTCGGTAACTTCCGCCGCATCGAGCTTGGAGCGGGGCGCGGCGCGGACATGGATGCGCTCGCCCTGCCTGCCCAGCAGGCTCAGGATCTCCACCGGGCGGTTGTCGGCCGGCCCGAACCAGTGCGGCAGCCGGGTGTCGAATTCGGCGACTTCACCGGGGCTCATGGTGATGTCGTGCCCCGCGAGGATCAGCCGGAGCTTCCCGGACAGCACATACAGCCACTCGTAGCCCTCGTGCGTGCGGAGCTCCGGCTCGTTCTGCTCGGGCGGGATGATCGCCTTCCAGGCCTGCACACCGCCCGGCTGACGGGTCAGCGGGACCACGATCCGGCCGTTGCGGTTCCGCGGGGTGAACCGCACCCGGGGGTCGCCGACCTCGGGTGAGCCGACCAGTTCGTCCAGCGGGATCTGGTGCGCCTGGGCGATCGGCAGCAGCAACTCCAGGCTCGGCTTGCGCTGACCAGCTTCCAGCCGGGACAGCGTGCTCTTCGAGATCCCTGTTGCCGCAGAGAGTTCCGTGAGGGTGACGCCGCGCTGGGCCCGCGCCCGTTTGAGCCGCGGTCCGACTTCGGCCAAGGCGGTGGCGATCGCCGATGAGCTGTCCATCCGGGCAGTCCACTCCCCGTTCCCGGAAATAGCAACAAACGTTGTCAGATGCGAACCACGAGGCGAACCCTTCTGGCAGGAGGTGATCGCCATGGAGGCGAATAGATACGACGTGGTGGTGATCGGCGGCGGTGCGGCCGGATTGAGCGCGGCGCTGGTCCTGGGCCGGGCTCGGCGCCGGGTCGCGGTGATCGATGCGGGCGCGCCGCGGAACGCTCCCGCGCCCCACGTCCAGGGATTCCTGTCACGCGACGGAATGCCGCCCGCTGAACTGCTGGCCTCGGGCCGGGCCGAGGTGGCCGGTTACGGCGCACGGATCATCCAGGACAAGGTGTTGGGGATCGACCCCGGGTTCGAGGTCCGACTGGCCGGCGGGGACGTGCTGTCAGCGAGGCGGATCCTGGTCGCGACCGGGGTTCGTGACGAACTCCCGGACATCCCCGGGGTCCGTGAGCGGTGGGGCCGGGACCTGCTGCATTGCCCGTACTGCCACGGCTGGGAGGTCCGTGGCCAGCCCATCGGAGTCCTCGGCACTCACTCCGGTTCCGTGCAACACGCTTTGCTGGTCCGGCAGTGGTCCGACGACACGGTCTTCTTCGCGCACACACACCACGTCACCACCGCGGAGAGAGCGCAGTTGGACGCACGGGGTATCCGGGTGGTCGACGGGCCGGTCGCCCGGCTGGTTGTCGAGGGCGACCGATTGACCGGCGTTCAGTTGGCCGGCGGCAGGGTCGTCGAAAGGACCGCGGTGTTCGTCCGGCCGGTCAATGTTCCGCATCCCGATGGACTGCTGTCGGGCCTGGGCTGCGGGGTCGACGAGGCCGGTTTCGCCGTCGTCGATGCCACCGGCCGGACCAGCGTCGACGGTGTCTGGGCGGCCGGCAACGTCGTCGATCCGCGCGCCCAGGTCATCACCTCAGCCGGAGCCGGTTCTGCGGCCGCCATCGCCATCAACGCCGACCTCGTGCGGGAGGACGTCGAACGGGCCGTCCGCAACGGGGACGCATTCTCAGCACACAGCGTGGCCCTTCTGAGCGAGTCGGTGCTCGGCGACCGCCGGCACGAACTCACACCCCAACCAGAACTCAAGGAGTTCCACCATGTCCGCTGAGCGCAACACCCCCCCGTCGAAACACCAACTGGCCGTGATGATCTGGCTGGCCGTGTTCCCCACCCTGACGCTGCTGAATCTCGCCCTCGGCGGCCTGCTGAAGGACGTCCCGATCGTCGTGCGGACGTTCATCCTGGCCACCCTGGCGGTGCCGATCGTCATGTACGCCGTCATGCCCCAGCTGCATCGGCTCCGCGCGCGGCTGGTGGCGCGCCAGGCCGCGTCCTGAGCCCGCACGCCTGGTCGTCGTGCGAAGTCATCACGCAAATCATCACCTGTGGTGATGCCCGCTCATCACATCGCTCCCTAACTTTCACACCAGCAAGAACATCCGCAGAGCCGCGGAACTGCACACAGTGAAGGGGGCGGGATGAGCACCGAACGGAGCACCGACCGAGCCGGCCGGTACGAGATCCGGCTGAAGGGCCACCTCGCTTCGCGCTGGTCGACCTGGTTCGACGGACTCACGGTGACCAACGACCGCGACGGGATCACGGTCATCTCCGGGAACGTCCCGGACCAGTCCGCCCTGCACGGCTTGCTGCAGAAGGTCCGGGACGTCGGACTGCCGCTGCTCTCGGTCACCCGCACAGAGGAATCCACCGTCGACCGATCGGCGTCGACACACCACAGAACCGAAGGGAACTGACATGGCAACCACCGCACCCACCGCGACAACCACAGCACACAAACGACTCCGGATGGATCCGCTGAGAAGGACATCCCTCGTCGCCGGCGGCTTCTACCTGCTGACGTTCGTCTCCATCCCGACACTGTGGCTGTACGGACCGGCGCGGAATGGAGACTTCGCGAGCGGTGCAGGATCCGACAGCGGGCTCCTGCTAGCCGCATTCCTGGAAATCATTGTCGCCATCGCCAATATCGGAACGGCCGTCACATTGTTCCCGGTGGTGAAACGGCAGAACGAGGCCACCGCGCTCGGCTTCGTCGGCACCAGAACCCTCGAGGCAGCAATCATCTTCATCGGAGTCATCAGCATGTTGACCCTCGTGACGCTGCGGAAGGATGCCGGTGGAGGGGATCCTGCGGCGCTGGCGGTTGCCGGGAAGACCTTGACCGGCATCTACGACTGGACCTTCCTGCTGGGCCAGACGCTGATGCCCGCATTGAACGCACTCCTGTTGGGCACCCTGATGTATCGGTCCAGGCTGGTGCCCCGGCTGATCCCCACCCTGGGTTTGATCGGCTCGCCGATTCTGCTCACGTCGATCACCCTGGCCATCTTCGGTGTCCTGCCGAAGATCTCCGCCCTGAGCGGCATCGCCACCATCTTCATCGCCGGCTGGGAGTTCTCGCTCGGTGTGTACCTGGTCGTCAAGGGCTTCCGGCCCTCTCCCATCACTTCCGCATTTATCAGGGAAGCCATCACCGCCGAGAACGCCGCAGCCGACCACCGCGCATCCACCGTCACCGAAAGGCAGATCCCGTGATCCAGGTAGAGAATCTCAGCAAGCGGTACGGCGACAAACTCGCAGTCGACGACCTGACCTTCACCGTCCAACCCGGAATTGTCACCGGCTTCCTGGGACCGAACGGTTCCGGCAAATCCACCACGATGCGGATGATCGCCGGGCTCGACAAACCCACCGCCGGCCGGGTCACCGTCAACGGCGCGGATTACCGGTCCGCCGCCGCGCCGATGGCCGAATTGGGCGTGCTGCTCGAAGCGAAAGCCGTGCACACCGGGCGTTCGGCAAGAAACCACCTGCTGGCGCTGGCCCAGACCAACGGCATCACCGCCCGCCGGGTCGACGCCGTCATCGACCTGGTGGGACTGCGTGAGGTCGCCGGTAAGCGGGTCGGCGGGTTCTCGCTCGGCATGGGTCAACGGCTCGGCGTCGCCTCGGCACTACTGGGCAACCCGCAGACCGTTGTGCTGGACGAGCCGGTCAACGGCCTGGACCCGGAAGGCGTCCGCTGGATGCGGACCATGCTGAAGGAACTCGCGGCGACGGACATACGGTGTTCGTTTCATCCCACCTGATGAGCGAGATGGCCCAGACAGCAACACGTCTGGTCGTCATCGGGCGCGGCAGGCTGATAGCCGACACCACCGTCGCCGAGTTCGTTGCGAGCGCCTCGCATCACTCCGTCACCGTCCGCACCCCGGAGGCCGCTCGACTCCGAGAACTCCTTGCCGGCCCGGATATCAGCGTCACCACGGAGCAGCACGACGTGCTCGGCGTCGACGGGTTGACCGCCGAACACATCGGCACCATCGCCTGGCAGAACCAGGTGCCCATCTTCGAACTCACCGTCCGGCAGGCCTCCCTGGAGGAGGCATTCATGACGCTCACCAACGACTCCGTCGAATACCGTTCCACCGACACCGCAGGGGCCACATCATGACCGCGACATTCATGCCAACCCTCGATCGACAGCAGCCCCTTCGACGACCCGGCTGCGGGTCACTCCGCCGCGCGTCGTGCTGTCCGAATGGACGAAATTCCGCTCACTCCGATCCACCGTCTACACCCTGCTGGCGGCGGTCGTGCTGATGATCGGCATCGGCGCCCTGTTCACCGCGGTCACCATCAATCAACCCGGCGGCATGGAACCCGGGCAGACGGCCATCTCGACCTCGCTGACCGGAACCTTCTTCGCCCAGCTGGCCATCGGTGTGCTCGGTGTCCTGCTGATCACCGGCGAGTACAGCACCGGCATGATCCGCGCATCGCTCACCGTGGTCCCGAAACGGCTGCCGATGCTGTGGGCCAAGCTGACGGTGTTCGCCGCCGTGGTGTTCGTGATGATGCTGATCGCCAGCTTCGTGGCGTTCTTCGTGGGCCAGGCGCTGCTCAGTGGGCAGGGCCAGGACGCGTCGCTGTCCGACCCGAATGCGCTGCGGTCCGTCATCGGCGCAGCCCTGTACGTCACCGTGGCCGGCATGACGGCCCTCGCCCTAGGTGCGCTGCTGCGGAACACCGCCGCCGCGATCACCACCTTCGTCGCGGTGTTCTTCGTCGTCCCGCCACTGACGCTCCTGCTGCCGTCCTCGCTGACCGACCATTTCGTGCAGTACCTGCCCTCCAACGCAGGCTCCGAGCTGATCGGAGGTGCCCCCGTGGCGAACCCCCTGGGGCCGTGGACCGGGTTCGCCGTGATGTGTGGCTACACGGTCGCGCTGCTCGGGATCGCCGCCTGGCGACTGCGCCGGGCCGACGCCTGAGCGGACTCCCCTTCGACTCGCCACTTGCATTCCCTTCGCGTGCCTCGGAACGCACGCAGGTGGCGACTCGATGCTCGCAACACTTTCGCCCATACCCTTGGAGGATGACATGAAAGCAATGGTGCAGGAGCGGTTCGGCCCGCCGGATACGCTTCGGTTCTTAGAGCTGGCGAAGCCCGAGATCGGTTCTAAGGACGTTCTTCTCGCGGTGCACGCCGCTGCTGTCAACCCGTACGACTGGCACATGCTGCGCGGCGATCCGCGCATCGCCCGGCTGATGGGAGGCGTGGGCCTGACGAAGCCGAAGGCCCGGATCGCCGGGGTCGACGTCGCGGGCGTGGTGGAGGCCGTCGGTGCCGAAGTCCGCGACCTGAAGCCGGGAGACGAGGTCTTCGGCAGATGCCGCGGGGCGTTTGCCGACTACGCCGCCGCCGAAGCCGCCCTTCTGGTCCCCAAGCCGGTGGGCCTGTCATTCGAGCAGGCCGCTGCGATTCCGATGGCAGCCGTCACCGCACTGCACGCGATCCGGGACACCGGCCGCGTGCAGTCCGGCCAACGGGTCCTGGTGAACGGTGCCGGTGGCGGCGTGGGTACGTTCGCCGTTCAGATGGCGGCCGCGTTGGGCGCCGAGGTCACCGGCGTCTGCAGCAGCCGGAACGTCGGGCTGGTGAAGTCGATCGGCGCGGCACATGTCATCGACTACGCGGCGGGCGACTTCGCCGATGGGTCGGTCCGGTACGACCTGATCTTGGACAACGTCGGCAACCGGTCGCTGCGCGATCTGCGCCGGGCGGCCATTTCGAAGGGGATCGTCCTGGTGAACGGCGGCGGATCGCCCGGCCGCTTGATCGGTGCGGTGGGCAGTCTGCTGTCGGCGGCGGCGGTGAACCTGGTGGCCAGTCAACAGATCGCGTTGGTCCCCACCGGCGAAACGCGGGACGACCTGCTGACCGTCGCGGGAATGGCGGCCGCCGGTACCCTCCGGCCGGTGATCGACCGGACGTTCCCACTGGCCGACACAGCAGCGGCACTGCAGTACGTGGAGGCGGGTCACACGAGCGGGAAGGTTGTCATCACGGTGGCCTGAGGCCGGCCCGCAAAGATCGAGACGTCGGGAGCGGTCCTTCACCCGCCTTGGGAAGGACCGTTCCGGCAATCTCGATCGGAGAACTACCCTTCCGGCGTGACCGTGCACCAGCTGTCCCGGCTCGACGCACGACGTATCGCGGTCCGGGCGCAGTTGCTCGACAGGCCGGGGCCGACGGATCTGCTTGGGCTGGTGCGCAGGCTGACCCTGCTGCAGCTGGATCCGACGGCCGCGATCGCCCCGAATGCGCACCTGGTGGCCTGGAGCCGGCTCGGCTCTTCGTACTCCACGGCCGACCTGGACACGGAGCTGCAAAACCGCTCGCTCGTCGAGCTGACCGCGATGATCAGGCCCAGCGAGGACATGGCGCTCTACCGCGCGGATATGGCCGCCCGGGTGTCGCTCCCCAGGTCCGAGTTGCCGGCGTGGCGGGCCTCGGTGCGGGACTGGGTGGACGCCAACGACGCCTGCCACCGGGACATCCTGGATCGGCTGGAACGATCCGGACCGCTGCCGTCCCGGGATCTGCCGGACACCTGCGTGGTGCCGTGGAAATCCACCGGCTGGACGAACAACCGGAACGTGACCCAGATGCTCGAGATCCTCGCCGGGCGTGGAGAAGTCGCGATCGCCGGGCGCGCCGGCAAGGAACGACTCTGGGACCTGGCAGACCGGGTGTATCCCGGCGATCCGGCCGTGCCGAGCGTGGAAGCAACCAGGATCCGCAACGAGCGGCGGCTGCGGGCGCTGGGCATCGCCCGCGCCCGGACGACCGCGCTGCCCGTCGAGCCGGCCGACGTCGGTGACGCCGGCGAACCCGCGGTGGTCGACGGTGTGAAAGGTGCGTGGCGGGTCGACCCTTCTCAACTGGCACAACCGTTCTCGGGCCGGGCAGCGCTGCTGTCGCCGTTCGACCGGTTGACCCATGACCGCAAACGCACCGTTGAACTGTTCGGATTCGAGTACCAGCTCGAGATGTACAAGCCGGCCGGGCAACGCCGCTGGGGGTATTTCGCGCTACCGATCCTGTACGGCGACGGACTGGTGGGAAAGCTCGACGCGACAGCCGACCGAAAGGCCGGAGTATTGCGTGTCAGTGCGATCCATCGGGACGTGCCGTTCACGAAGGCCGTGGCCCGTGCCGTCGACGACGAGATCGACGATCTGGCCCGGTGGCTCTCGCTGGAGCTCCAGCTGCCGGGTTGAGCCCGCCGGCACGCGCGAGAAATGACGGAACGACGGCGGAATTCACACACCCTCGTCACAAAATGTGCTGCACAGAGCCTCTTATGAATGCGAAGCATTCGCTGTCAAAAGTTGTCCTGGCTGTCGCGGGCGGGCAGTGGTAGACATCACCGACACCCCGCGGACAAAGGAGTCCTGCATGTACGGACGAGTGGTCACCTATACGCATTCCGAGGACAGAGATGCGTTGGAGGCCAGGGCCCGCGCGGGTGTGATCCCGATCGTCACCGCACTCCCCGGTTACATCGCCTACGGAGTAATGGTGCTCGAGGACAAGGTCGTTTCGGTGAGTGCCTGGGAATCCGAGGATCACGCCAAGGCCGGCGACGCGGCCCTGCTGGATTGGGTCAAGAACAACAGCACCATGCAGGTGGATACTCGAATCGCGGGCGATTTCGCCTGGCTCGAATTGGCCTGAGCTAGGCACCGCGTTCGAGTTGCGGGTCGCCCAGGGCGCCGGCGTAGAGCTGGAGACGGATCTCCCGGGCCTGGCTCATGTGCTCGGTGGCGATCGCCGCGGCGTCGTCGGCGCGATGCTCGGTGATGGCCTGCAGCAGCGCGCCGTGCTCGGCAAGGATGACCTCCCAGCGACCCGGAAATTTGAGAGTGGTCTGCGGGTGGAGATGCGCGATCAGCCGGTCGATCACCTCGACCAGGGTGCCGTTGTGGCTGGCCGCCCACAGCGCCTCGTGGAACAGCCGGTTGAGCCGCACCCGTTCTGCCTCGTCATCCGGCCCTGCCGACATCATCTGCTCGTGGATGGCACGTAGCCGGTTGATGTCCAGGCTGGTCGCCCGTTCGGCCGCCGCGCGCGCCGCCTGTCCCTCCAACAGGATCCGGAGTTCGTAGATCTCCAGGATCTGCTCGGGGCTCCGTTCGACCACTCGGGTGCCCCGGCTGGTTCGTTCCACCAGCCCGTCCTGCTCGAGGCGACGCAACGCTTCCCGGATCGGTGTGCGGCTGACGCCCAGGCGGGTGGCCAGGCTCGTTTCGACCAGCATGGTGTCCGGTCCGATCTCCTCGCTGAGGATCAGCGCACGAAGCTGGTCGTAAACCGGAACGCTCATCGAAAGTCCTCCTCCTGGGCAACCCGCAACCGGACATTACCGGCAGGTCGTGCCCACCGTATCCACTTGCCTAGTCCCGCATGCCGTTCCACGCACTCATGTTACTTGGAACACACCTGTTGACACCTGCATCCGTATGTATACAGTAGCACTCACACACATACCGATGGATGTAGCGAGGGCTGATGAGTGAAATCGAAGTGGGTTCCGCGGAGCTGGCGGTGCCGGCGTCCTGGGTTCGGGGAGGCACCAGCAAGTGCTGGATCTTCCGGGCTTCTGACGTCGATGCGCTCCCGGTGACCCGGGACGAGTTCCTGCTCCGGGCGTTCGGTAGCCCCGACCTGCGCCAGATCGACGGGATCGGCGGTGCGACGTCGACGACCAGCAAGGCGATCATCGTCGAGACCCGTCGTCAGGGTGATCCCAGTGACCTGGTCAGGTATTCGTTCGCACAGGTCAGCGTCGATCACCCGCGGGTGGAGTGGCTGAGCAACTGCGGTAACTGCGCCACCGCGCTGGCGCTCTACGTCGTCCAGCACGAACTGGTCGGGCTCGGCGACGACGTCACCGAGTTCTCCATGGTCAACACCACCACCGGACTCGTGCTGCGGGCCACCGTTCCCACGCCCGATGGGACCGCCCCGTCCCAGGGCGGGCAACTGGTTCGCGGCGTGCCCTTCCCGGGGGTGCCGGTCGACCTGGGATTCACCGAGCAGACCTGGTCCACCCACGGAACCCTGCTGCCCACCGGGAACCCGGTCGATCGGCTGACCGTCGCCGGAGCGGACTACCCGGCCACCCTGATAGACGCCGGCGCACCTGTTGCGGTGATCCGCGCCGAGGCGATCGGCCTCACCGGCACCGATGACGCCGACGCGGTCGCCGAGAAGATGCCGTTCTTCGCCGAACTACGGCGTAGCGCCGCCCGCGCCATGGGGCTCCCGGACAACGACCAGTCGGTACCCAAGGTCGGGATCGTGGCCGGTGGCCGGGACGACGAGGTCGAGCTGAATGCCCGGATGATCTCGATGAGCGCCCCGCACCCGGCGATCGGGCTCACCAGCGCGGTCGCGTTGGCCGCCGCCGCCACGATCTCCGGCAGCCTGGTTCACGACCTGGCCCCGGCCCGGCCGGCCTACCGGATCGGCACCCTCAGCGGACCGATCACTGTCGCGATCACCGACGACACCGCGGGCCGGTCCGCAGCGTTCCGCCGCAACTCCCGCCGCATCGTCGATGCCCTGGTCTACATCCCCGCCGGCACCACCTCGGCCGGCAACACCTCGGCCGACAACGCCGAGCGCAAACACCCTGCCCGCCGCGCCGCGACCACCGTCGCCTGACCGTTCCGCCGACGTACCGCACTTCCCCTATCCCCCGCACCAGCCGAGCCGTCACGATGGAGACGTCGCGTCGGAGAGGAAGACCAATGAAGATCACCCTCGAGAACCTGAGCCTGCAGTACAGCGGCAACACGGTCGTCAAAGAGCTGGACCTGGAGATCGCCGACGGCGAATCGCTGGTCCTGCTCGGCCAGTCAGGTTGTGGCAAGACGAGCACGATGCGATGCATCGCAGGGCTCGAACAGCCCAGCGGCGGCCGGATCACCATCGGTGACACCGTCGTGCACGACTCCGAACGGCAGGTCAGCGTGGCCCCGTACAAGCGCAACGTCGGGATGGTCTTCCAGTCCTACGCCGTGTGGCCGCACCGGACCGTCTCCGAGAACGTCGGGTTCTCGCTGAAGATGAAGAAGGTGCCGAAGGCGGAAGCCATCAAGCGGGTCCGCAAGGCCCTCGCCGTGGTGGGCCTGTCGGACTTCGAAACCCGCGGTGCCAGCCAGCTTTCCGGTGGCCAGATGCAGCGGGTCGCGCTGGCCCGGAGCCTGGTCATGCAGCCCAGCGTGCTGCTGCTCGACGAGCCGCTGTCCAACCTCGACGCCCGGCTGCGGGAGCGGCTGCGCATCGAATTGCGCGAGATCCAGCTCGATCTCAATCTGACCACCGTCTACGTCACCCACGACCAGATCGAGGCCTTCGCCCTTGCCGACCGGATCGCCCTGATGCAGCACGGCCGGATCGTCCAGATCGGCACCCCACAGGAGATCTACGCCGCGCCGTCGACCAAGTCCATCGCCGACTTCCTCGGAGTGGGCAACATCTTCGCCTGCACCGTCGCCAAGGACGGCAACCAGCACGTCGCCACCCTCACCGACCACCCGGTCTCGTTGCCGGTCGCCGAGGTTCCCGCCGGAACCGGTCCGACCAGCCTGTGCCTGCGAGCCGAGGACCTGCTGGTGTCCAGGGCCGCCGCCGGCGACCCGACGGGTCCCGGAATCTGGCGCGGCCACATCGACGTCGCCAGCTTCCAGGGCGCCACCGTGCGCTATCGCATCACCCTCGAACAGGGACCGGTGGTGGAGGCGATCGCCATGCCGCAGGCCGGTGACTGGCTCAGCACCGGCGATACCGCGACCGTGCGGGTATCGCCCAATGCCGCGCAGGTCCTCAAGGACGACACCGCGTCCCCCGTCCTGGCCTCCCCCCGCCCGGCAGCAACGGCGGTCGCGGCATGACCGCCACGATGACCAGGCCACCGGCTCCGCCGACGGTCCAGCCCAAGCACACCTCCGGCGCCGCCCGAACCGCCAAGAAGATCCTGCCCTCCGGGCTGCAACTGATCATCCTGGCGGTGCTCGTCCTCTTCCCGGTCGGATTCGTCCTGCTGGCCGCATTCACCGACACCAGTCCCGGACCCGGGTCGCTCGGCGAGGCCGCCTTCACCGTCGCCAATTTCAAGGTCCTGTTCACCTCCAGCGCCCTGTCGGCAATGCTCAACTCCGCCCTGGTCGGGCTCGGCGCCTCCATCGTGGCGCTGGTCATCGGCTCCGGGATGGCGTTCCTCGCCGCCCGCACCAATGTCCCCGGCCGCAAACTCATCTACTTCTTCGGTATCGCCCCGCTGTTCCTTCCGGCACTGGTCGGCGCGCTCGCCTGGGCGCAACTGGGTAGCCCGGCGTCGGGCTTCATCAACGTCGTCGCCCGCGCCATCGGGGTACCCGACCTGATCAACATCTACAGCTTCGGTGGACTGATCTTCGTC
The DNA here is from genome assembly GCA_963766015.1 of uncultured Actinomycetota bacterium. Classification (GTDB taxonomy): domain Bacteria; phylum Actinomycetota; class Actinomycetes; order Mycobacteriales; family Nakamurellaceae; genus Nakamurella. Next base: position 106,755 of record CAVXYU010000037.1, read on the forward strand.
CTCGGCCTGTACTACGCCCCGTACACGTTCCTGATGGTCCACTCGGCGCTTTCGCTGATGAACCCCGACCTGGAGGACGCGGCGAGCCTGCACGGCGCGCCGTTGACGAAGATGCTGCGCACCATCACCTTTCCGTTGGTGATGCCCGCGATCGTCGGTTCCGGGATCCTGGTCTTCGCACTCACCGTGGAGAATTTCCCGGTCGCCCAGGTGATCGGTGTGCCCGGCCAGATCGACACCCTGCCGACCCTGATCTACCGGCTGATGAACGCCTCACCGTCCCGGCAGAACGCCGCGGCCGCCATCGCCGTCGTGCTCACCGCGTTGCTGATGGTCGTCGTGTTCGTGCAACAGCGCACCGTCGCGAAGAAGCAGTACACGACCGTCAGCGGCAAGGGTGTCCGCGCCCGCCGGGTCCCGCTGCGCAACTGGCGCTGGCCCGCCGCGATCGTCGCGTGGGTATATTTCCTGCTCGCCGTGGTGCTGCCGATCGGCGCATTGCTGATCTCCGCTCTGCAGACCAGTCCCTACCTGGGTCAGCTTTCCCAGCTGTTCGAACCCGGCGCCCTGTCGTTCTACTCGATGGGTCAGACCCTGCAGGACGCCGAGTTCTGGCACGTGCTGCAGAACAGCGTCATCGTCGGGCTCGGTACCGCATTCATCGGTACCGCACTGTGTTTCGCCTTGTCCTACACCAGGTACCGCACCAACGCCTGGGGCCGGAAATGGCTGGAATACATCGCGATGCTGCCGCTGGCGATTCCCGCGATCGTGCTGGGACTCGGCCTGCTGTGGACGTGGCTGACGCTGCCGATCCCGGTCTACGGCACCTTGGTCGTGCTGGTCATCGCCTGTATCGCGGTGTTCATTCCGCAGGGTTACCGCGGGGTGTCCTCCTCCATCGTGCAGCTGGACAAGGATCTCGAGGACAGCGCCATCATGCTCGGCGCCCGCCGCCCGAAGGCGATCTCGTTCGTCACCGTGCCGCTGCTGCGGGTCGGGCTGTCGTCCACTTTCCTGTTGCTGCTCATGCTCGGCATGCGGGAACTGACCGCCGTGCTCTTCCTGTTCACCTCCGATACCCGCCTGCTGTCCATCGCGATCTTCGACGCCTACGACAACGGGTCCTTCCAGCAGGCCGCCGAACTGAGCCTGCTCTACATCGTGGTCATCGGAATCCTCGCAGTTCTCGCCCGCCGCTTCGGCGCCAAGGATGTGGCCTGACATGACCAGCTCCACTCGACATCCATCCGTCGCCGGACCGGCATTCTCGCGGTCGCCGTCGGAATCGTGGCCATGGCCACCGCTGCCTGCGCCCCGCCGCCGGCCCCCAAGGAGGTCGTCGAACCGGCCCAAACCGTCGACACCAGCAACGGTCTGGTCGTCAACGGCGAGCAGATCGCCGACAAGCAACTGTGGGACGCCGCCGTCGCCGAAGGCAGCATCAACCTCTACACCGGGTACACCGAGAACACCGAGGCCGCCCTGCTCAAGCAGTTCAAGGCCGACACCGGGCTGGAGGTCAACGTCGTCCGGCTCACCCCGAACCGGCTGTTCGAGCGGATTTCCGCCGAGTACGGCGCCGGCAAACTCAAGGCCGACGTCGTGCGCACGTCCGACTCCAGGTTTCGCCAGTTCGCTGAGCGAGAAGGGCGTCTTCCAGCCCTACACCCCGGACACCGCCGAGAACCTGCAGGACGACGTGGTGTTCGACGGCGGGAACTACTACCGCACGTTCGACCCGATCTACACCTTCGGATACAACAACGCGATCATGACGGCTGAGGAAGCGCCGACGTCCTGGTCGGTGATGACCGACCCGGCGATGAACGGCAAGATCGGCATCGCCCAGGTCGGCGCGGGCGGCAGCGCACTGGCACTGACCCGGTTCCAGCGATCCGTTCTGGGCGACGACTTCCTCACCGCCTACGCCGAGAACCGGCCCCGGATCTTCGACTCGCTCGGCGCCGAACTGGACAGCCTGGCCCGCGGTGAGGTGCAGGTGGGAACCACCGTGGTCAGTGCGGTCAACCTCGCGCAGGCCCGCAACGCCCCGGTCCAGTTCGTCATCCCGAAAGAGGGCTTCGCGGTCTACGACTACTACACCGGGATCGCCTCCACCGCGACGCACCTCAACGCCGCAAAGGTCTTCATGAACTGGAACCTCTCGCTTCGCGGGCAGAACGTGTTCCGGGAACTCGGCGAGTACTCCGTGCGCACCGACGTCGACCCACCGCTGATCCTCGGCGAACAGTTCCCGCCGTTCGGATCCGAGCAGGTGCACCGGATCCTGCCGCCGGACGCCAAGGGCTACGCCAAGGAAGACCAGGCGATGTGGAACTCGCTGTTCGGCTACAACGAATAGCGCTTCCCTTTCAACACCTCTCGCACCACCACAGGTCTCGGTGGGGGCCGGTCACACCGGTCCCCACCGGGCTCTCCCGCGCCCCCAACTGAGCGCCGCAACCCCCTGATCCACCCGCATCTCCGCACCCGAAACGATGAGCCCCGCATACACCGAGGAGAACGAGCCGAGCATGCCGACCACCTCCGCTCCCACCGAAGCTGCCGGCGCCGCCCCGGCCGCGCCGCCCAACGGACCCCTCACCGGTCTACGGGTGCTGGACCTGGGCACCGTCTACGCGGCGCCGATCACCGCGATGCTGCTCGGCGACTGGGGCGCCGACGTGATCAAGGTCGAACACCCCCGCGGGCGACCCGGCCCGCTCCCACGGCCTGACCAAGGACGGCCATGGCCTGTGGTGGAAGGTGATCGCCCGGAACAAGCGGACCATCACCCTGAACTTCGGCAAACCGGAGGGGCAGGACATCCTGCGCCGACTGGTCGCCCAGGCCGACGTGGTGATCGAGAACTTCCGCCCCGGGGTGCTGGAGAAATGGGACCTCGGACCGGCCGAACTGCAGAAGATCAACCCGGCGCTGGTGGTCCTGCGCGTCACCGGCTTCGGCCAGACCGGGCCGTACGCCACCCGCCGGGCGTTCGGCACCCTGGCCGAGGCGATGAGCGGTCTGGCCCACCAGACCGGCGAGGAAACCGGGCCACCGACCCTGCCGCCGTTCGGGCTCGCCGACGGCGTCGCCGGACTCACCGGCGCCTACGCCGTCATGCTCGCCCTCTACCATCGGGACGCCAACAACGGCACCGGGCAGGTCATCGACCTGTCCCTGCTGGAACCGCTGGTCGGCATCCTGGGCCCCGGACCCAGCGTCTACGACCAGCTCGGCATCATCTCCGGCCGGCACGGCAACCGCTCCAGCAACAACGCCCCCCGCAATGCCTACCTGACCAGAGACGGCCGTTGGGTGGCGATCTCGGCCAGCGCCACCTCGATCGCGCAGCGGGTCATGCACCTGGTCGGGCCGGCCGGACATCGCCGAGCAGTCCTGGTTCCCCCAGGCCGGGGAGCGGGTGAAACACGCCGACATGATCGATGCCCCGGTGGCCGAATGGATCGGAGCACGCGACTACGAGGAGGTCTCGGCCGCCTTCCAGGACGCCGGCGCCGCGCTCGCCCCGGTGTACGACATCGAGCAGCTGATGACCGACCCCACGTGCTGGAACGGGAAGTGATCACCACCATCGACGACGAGGACCTCGGCCCACTGAAGATGCAGAACCTGATCTTCCGGATGGGCGGCACCCCCGGCGCGATCCGGCACGGCGGCCGCCGGCTCGGCCAGGACACCGCCGGCGTCCTGGACGATCTGCTGGGGATTTCCGGGGACAAGCTCGACGAGCTCCGCAGCAGCGGGGTGCTCTGATGGACCGCAGCTACCTCTTCGCGCCGGGACACAACCGCAAGCTGCTGGACAAGGTCTTCGACGCCGGAGCGGACGCCGTGATGCTCGACCTGGAGGACGCCGTCCCGCCCGACGCCAAGGCTCTGGCAAGAGCCATGGTCGCGGATGTGCTGACCGACCGCGCGGCCTGGGTCCGGGTCAACGCAGCCCACACACCTTGGTGCGACGCCGATCTCGCGGCGGTCGCGGAGAACGCGTTCGGTATCCGGATTCCCAAGGTCGAGTCCGCCGCCGACGTGGAATGGGTCACCGCCCGCGCCCCCGGCAAACCCATCATCTGCGCCATCGAAAGTGCCCGTGGGGTCCTCGCCGCCGCGGAGATCGCCGCCGTCCCCGGGGTCCGGAATCTGGCAATGGGCGGGGTGGATCTGCAGCGTGACCTGAACACCACCGGCGGGAACCTGCAAACCCTCTACACGCGATCACATCTCGTGCTGGCATCCCGCGCCGCCGGGATCGAACCGCCCATCGACAGCGTGTACCCGCACCTCGATGACCCGGACGGGCTGCGCGAACAGGCCGAGTTCGCCCGGTCGCTGGGTTTTTTCGGCAAGTCGGCAATCCACCCTCGGCAACTGGACATCCTGCACCGGGTGTTCACCCCGACCGGCAGCGAGATCGCCTGGGCCAGGGAAGTCGTCGACGCCTTCGACGCCGCGGGCGGTGAGGCGTTCCAACTGCCCAGCGGTGAGTTCGTCGACCTGCCCGTCGCCGAACGGGCCCGCCGGCTGTTGCAGCTCGCCGGCGATGTGGCCGTGCCGGATCGGGTCAAGAACAACAGCACGGTGCAGCTGGATACCAGAGTCGCCGGGTGACTTCGCCTGGCCCCACTCGCCCGATGCTTCACCGAGACCGGGATTCAGCTCTGTGACGCGGCCGCCGTGCGCACCGGGACATCGCCGGCGCGCACGGCGTCGACGGTGCGCACCCTGACGGCCAGTGCGGTGACGAAAACCCACGCGACAACGGCGGCGATCGCGTACCGAATGCTGGCGCCGTCCTGGCTCGGCCACCCCGCCAGCAGGGCCGAGGCCACTGCGGTGCCCACACTGTAGGCCGCCCAACCCATCTCCCCAGATCCGCCGAACCGGCGGGCGAACACCAGACAGGCCACGACCAGGCAGCCGAAGGCAAGCACGAAGCCGACACCGTGCAGCAGCGAGTGAGCGCTCAGCTGTTCCGGATTGCCCTCGGGCGCGCCGGCGGGGAAGCCCTGCGACGGATCCGGAGTAAAGATCCCGGCGACAACGAGCCCCGCGCCGTAGCCGCCGATCAACACAGGCCCCCAGGTTCGGCCCCGTCCCGACGCGAGAGTCCGGCGCAGCCCGACCGCGAAAGCCAGCACGAGCACCCCGCTGACGATGAAATTGGCGATCTGAATCCACCCATTGTCGCCCAGGCTGAGCAGGCTCAGCGGTTGCCGGGTGATATCGAATCCATCCCGGGTGAGGACCTGCGCAGCAGCGACCAGCACGAACAGCGGGCCTGCGAGCACCCCGCAGGTCAGTAGGCCTGCGGAGCTTCGACGGGTTTCGGTCATGGCGACTCCTCGACGATCGGCGCGCGGTGGCTCCGCGGGCATCGTCACGTCGTCGAACGGCACCCACCGGAATCGACACGCCTGCCACCGGCAGTCCAGGAGGAACCGCGAATCGGCGCCCGCAGTCCGCTGCCAGTGGCAGGATCCAGGGATAACCAGCCCACCCCGCGCACCCCGGCAATGCCCGCCCGTCCACCCACCCGCCCCGTGCGAAAGGAGCATCCGATGACCGCCACCGCGTACCTGGTCGCGGGCGTGCGCACGCCGTTCGGCAGGTATGGCGGCGCGCTCGCGACGGTGCGACCGGACGACCTGGCCGCCCACGTGCTCCGCGAGCTCTGCGGCCGGCTCCCGTCGGTGGACTGGGAACAACTGGACGACGTGCTGCTCGGCTGCGCCAACCAGGCCGGAGAGGACAACCGCAACGTGGCGCGAATGGCGACCTTGCTGGCCGGGCTGCCCGTGTCTGTGCCCGGTGCCACCGTCAACCGGCTCTGCGGATCGAGCCTGGACACGGTCGCGATGGCGGCCCGCGCGGTGCGCTCCGGTGACGCCGACCTGGTGCTGGCCGGGGGTGTGGAGAGCATGAGCCGCGCGCCGTTCGTCCTCCCGAAGGCGGCCTCGGCGTTCTCCCGCTCCGCCGAGATCTACGACACCACCATCGGCTGGCGGTTCGTCAACCCCGCGATGGCGGAGCGGTTCGGCACCGATTCCATGCCGGAGACGGCCGAGAGGGTCGCCGCCGAGTACGACGTCGCCCGGGAGGACCAGGACGCGTTCGCGCTGCGCTCGCAGGAGCGGACCGCCAGGGCCATCGCAGCCGGGCGGTTGGCCGAGGAGATCACCCCCGTTCCGGTGACCCTGTCCCGCGGCGACGCCGTCCTGGTCGAGCAGGACGAGCACCCGAGGACAACCAGCGTCGAAGCATTGCAGCGCCTGCGGCCGATCTTCCCCGGCGGCACCGTCACCGCGGGCAATGCGTCCGGTATCAACGACGGCGCCGCGGCCGTCCTGATCGCCTCCGGGCGTGCGGTCGAGCAGTACGGGCTGACCCCGCTGGCGCGGGTGACCTCCGGTGCGGCGGTCGGCGTACCACCCCGGATCATGGGTATCGGTCCGGTGTACTCGACGCGAAAACTGCTGCAGCGCAACAGTCTGACGATGGCTGATGTCGACCTGGTGGAGCTCAACGAGGCATTCGCCGCGCAGGCCCTGGCCGTCGTTCGCGAACTCGGGCTGGCCGACGATGCCGAGCACGTCAACCCGAACGGCGGCGCAATCGCGCTCGGCCACCCGCTGGGCGCTAGCGGTGCCCGGCTCGCGCTGACGGCCGCGCTGGAACTGCACGCGCGCGGCGCCGACCGCGCCGTCGCCACGATGTGCATCGGCGTCGGGCAGGGGATCTCCGTGCTGCTGGAGTCCCGATGAATGGCCACCTCACTGAATCTGAAGCCGAAGACTGAGGGAGACTGCCACCATGACGACCACCATCGATCCGGCGGCGACCACCGCACCCGCCGAGCCGACCGGGCGCGCGCGGGACTATCTGGACCTGGACTCCCTGTTCACCGCAGACGAGCTGGCACTCCGCGACCGGGTGCGCACGTTTGTCGACGCCAGGATCAAGCCGAACATCGCCGAGTGGTACGAGTCCGCCGTGTTCCCCCGCGAGATCACTACGGAGATGGGCGATCTCGGTCTCTTGGGCATGCACCTGAAGGGTTACGGCTGCGCCGGGCGGAGCGCCGTCGAGTACGGCCTCGCCGCGATGGAACTGGAGGCCGGCGACTCCGGTCTCCGCACCTTTGTCAGCGTGCAGGGTTCGCTCGCGATGAGCGCCATTCACAAGCACGGCTCGGAGGAGCAGAAACAGCGGTGGCTGCCGGGCATGGCCAAGGGCGAGCTGATCGGCTGCTTCGGACTCACCGAACCGACGGCCGGCAGCGACCCCGCCGGCATGACCACCTACGCCCGGCAGGACGGCGCGAACTGGCTGCTGAACGGCGCGAAGCGCTGGATCGGGCTGGCATCGATCGCTGATGTCGCGATCATCTGGGCGCAGACCGACAGCGGGATCCGCGGCTTTGTCGTCCCCACCGACTCCGAGGGCTTCATGGCCACGCCGATCGAACCGAAGCTGTCGATGCGGGCATCGATCCAATGTGACATCACGCTGACCGACGTGAGCCTGCCCGCAGACGCGGTGCTGCCGAACGTGGTCGGCCTGAAGGGACCCTTCTCCTGCCTGAACGAGGCCCGGTACGGCATCATCTGGGGCGCGATGGGCGCGGCCCGCGACTCCTACGAGGTCGCCCTGGCCTACAGCCAACAGCGTACCCAGTTCGACAAGCCGCTGTCGGGTTACCAACTCACCCAGCAGAAGCTCGTCGACATGGTGCTGGAGATCCAGAAAGGTGTCCTGGTCGCGCTGCACACCGGGCGGCTCAAGGACGCGGGAAGGCTTACCCCGGAGCAGATCTCGTTCGGCAAGCTGAACAACGTCCGCGAGGCCATCGCGATCTGCCGGGAGGCCCGGACGATCCTCGGCGGAAATGGCATCACGCTCGAATACTCCCCCCTTCGGCACGCGAACAACCTGGAGAGCGTGCGCACCTACGAAGGCACCGACGAGGTGCATACGTTGATCATGGGTCAGGCGATCACCGGCATCCCGGCCTTCCGGTAGCGAGCATGCCGCCCGAACCCGACCGCCGGCAGTCCGCCGAACCCGTTACTGGACAGCTCAGGAAAATCCTGGTGGTGGGTGCCGGCGCCATGGGTTCGCAGATCGGGATGGTCTGTGCGCTGGCCGGTTTCGCGGTGACCGTCAGCGATCCGGATGCCGCCGCCCTTGGCCGCGCGGACGCCCAGCTCCGGCAGCGGATGTCCCGCGATATCGACAAGGGTCGCCGCACCTCCGACGATGTCGCGGCCGCCTTCGACCGGCTGACGCTTTCCACCAACCTGGACGCTGCTGGATCGGCGGACTACGTCATCGAAGCCGCTGTCGAGAGAATCGACGTCAAACGCGCCTTGTTCTCCGACCTCGACAGAAAAGCGCCCGCACACGCCATCCTCGCGACGAATTCCTCCAGCATCGTCTCCTCCCGGATCGCCGATGCCACCGAAAGACCCGACCGGGTCTGCAATCTGCACTTCTTCAACCCAGCACTGGTGATGACCTGCGTCGAGATCGCCGGCGGTCCCGAGACCTCCAACGCTACCGTCGAGACGTCACGCCGACTGGTGCAGGCGCTGGGCAAGGTGCCCATCGTGCTGAACAAGGAGATCCCCGGTTTCATCGCGAACCGGATCCTCAACGCGGTCAGGGACGAGGCGATCTTCCTGCTGGAGAACGGTGTCGCCTCCGTATCGGACATCGACACCGCGTGCCGCACCGCGCTCGGCTACCCGATGGGGCCGTTCGAACTGATGGACCTCACCGGGATCGAGATAGGCTACCTCACCAAGCAGGACCGGTTCGCCGAGACCGGAGACCCGAAAGATCAACCCAGCCGGAGTGTCTCGGAGCTTGTCCAGCGCGGTGAGCTCGGCCGGAAGACCGGCCGCGGCTGGTACGAGTACGACGAGACCGGCGCCAAGTCGCAGCGGCCGTACCCACTCCGGCAGAGCGGGCTCAGCGGACCTGTCGCTCCGGACGGCTGATGATCGTGGCGATCTGCGGCAGGACCGCCGGGTCGATCTGATGACCGCCGCGGTGCGGCAGCTCGACGACATCGGCGTTCCGCTCACGGAACTGACCGGCGAGCTCCGCCGTCATACCGCTCGGGATCATCGGGTCCCGGTCGCCGTTGGAGATCACCACAACGGTTCCCGTGAGGTCGGCGGCCGGCGGGTCGGCGAACGGGATCATCGCCGACAGCAGGGCCGCTGCGCCGATCAGCCCGGGATGCTGCAGCAGCATCGCGGAGGCGATGTTGGCGCCGTTGGAGAACCCGACCGCAACCAGCGATCCTTCCGCGATGCCGTACTCGGCCGAGGCCGTCCGGACGAATTCCGCCAGCTCGTCGGCCCGGCGGCGCAGGTCCTCCTCGTCGAAAACACCTTCCCGCAGCCGCCGGAAGAACCGTGGCATCCCGTTCTCCAGCACCGATCCGCGAACCGACAGCACAGCGGCGCCCGGCGAGAGTCGTTCGCGCAGCGGCAGCAGATCGTGCTCGTCACCGCCGGTGCCGTGCAGGAACAGCAGCGGCGATCCCGCCGCGGACCCGGTCGGCGGGCAGGAAGACGTGCGGCCGTTCGAGGCTCGTCTCGGCGCTCATGGCACATCCACGTCGAGCTCGAGCGGCGGAAGCGCGGCGGCGATCTGCTCCCGATCCGGCTCCAGCCACGGCGGCAGCTTCAGCTTGCGGCCCAGTTCGAGCAGCGGCTCGTCGACCGCGAAACCCGGTGCGTCGGTGGCGATCTCGAACAGCACGCCGCCCGGCTCGCGGAAGTAGATGGACTTGAAGTACTGCCGGTCCAGGATCTGGGTGACCGAAACGCCCTTGCTCATCAGCTCCTGCTGCCAGCTGGTCATCGTCTCGAGATCCGGTGCCCGGAAGGCGATGTGGTGCACCGTTCCGCCGGCCTGAAGGCCACGGTCGGCGACCCCGGCGAACACGTCGATGAGTGCCCCGGAGCTGCCCTGGGCCATCCCGAACCGCGACCGGTCGCCCTCCTCGCCGGTGAAGTTCATCCCGAGCAGATCGGTCAGCATGTGCGCCGATGGGTCGAGCTGCCGCTCGGACAGGGTGACGGCGTGCAGGCCGCGGACAGCGTGCTCGGCGGGGATGTCGGCGACGCCGTCCCAGCCGGATCGGTGGTCGCCGTCGGACGCGACCAGGTCGATCACCATGCCGTCGGGGTCCCGGAAGGTCAGGACCTCCTCTTGGTCGCGGGTGCGTGGCGCGTCCGTGTCGATCTCCAGGCCGGTGAGCCGCTGGTGCCACCAGCCGAGCGAGTTGCCGGGCACGCTGAACGCTGTCGCGGTGGTCATGCCCGCGCCCTGCCGGCCTTTCGGCACCCCCGGCCACGGGAAGAAGGTGATGAGGCTCGATGGGCTGCCCTGCTCGTCGCCGTAGTACAGGTGGTAGCTGTCGGGGGCGTCGAAGTTCACCGTCTGCTTGACCAGCCGGAGACCGAGCGTCCTGGTGTAGAAGTCGACGTTCCGCTGCGGGCTCGTCGCGATCGCGGTGACGTGATGCAAACCCTGCGGATTGACCTGCGTCATGCTCTGCTCCTTCGTCGGTGGTCAGCCACTGACGGCCGGCCGATCGTCCAACTAGTTTCTACCGAAACTACTTGGTGCCGGGTCAACGTTGTGGTCCACCTGGTTCATTCCCGGTCAACTGATAGGTGACAGCCTGAGGCCGATGAGCGCGCTCAGCATCTCGGCGGTGTTGTCCCCGAACAGCTCATGAACGGCGAAGCCCGCCTTGGTGACGTCGAAGACCGCGTGGTCGGTGTAGACGCGGGTGACGCAGCGGACTCCGGTGAGCGGGTAGCTGCACCGGGCCACCAGCTTGGGTCGCCCGTCCCTGGTCAGCAGGTCGGTCATCACGAATACGTGCTTGGACCCGATCGCCAGATCCATCGCGCCGCCGACCGCGGGGATGGCCCCGGGCTCGCCGGTGCTCCAGTTGGCCAGGTCACCGTTCTGCGCGACCTGCAGGGCGCCGAGGACACAGACGTCGAGGTGGCCGCCGCGCATCATCCCGAAGGAGTCGGCCTGATGGAAGTACGCGGCGCCGGGGAGTTCGGTGACCGGCATCTTGCCGGCGTTGACCAGGTCCGGGTCGGCCTCCCCTGGGCCGGGTTCCGGTCCCATCCCGAGCATCCCGTTCTCGGTGTGCAGGACGATTTCCCTGTCCGCCTGCAGGTAGTTCGCGACCGTGGTCGGCGCCCCGATGCCGAGGTTGACGTAGGAGCCCTCCGGGATGTCGGCGGCAATGCGGGCCGCCAGCTCGTCGCGGGAGATCCGGTACGCCATCAGGCTTCCCCGCCGGTCGGTGCAGTATCGGGCGAATCCGGGAAACCGACGAAGGCGCCGCCGCGGAGCCAGGGCCGCTCACCCACGGGCACCACCCGGTCGACGTAGACACCCGGCGTCGCCACGCATTCCGGGTCCAGCGCGCCCAGCTCGACGACCTCGTCGACTTGGGCGATCGTCACGGTGGCGGCGGTCGCCATGATCGGACCGAAATTCCGTGCGGTCTTGCGGTAGACCAGGTTTCCCCACCGGTCACCACGCCAGGCGCCGATCAAGGCAACGTCGGCGTGGATGGGGTACTCCAGCACGTACTCGCGTCCGTCGATGGTCCGCTGCTCCTTGCCGGTGGCCAGGTCGGTCCCGACCCCGGTCGGGCTGAAGAAGCCGCCGATGCCCGCTCCGGCGGCGCGGATCCGCTCGGCCAGGTTGCCCTGCGGCACCAATTCCAGCTCGATCTCGCCGGCCCGGTACAGCCGGTCGAAAACCCATGAGTCCCGCTGCTTGGGGAACGAACACACCACCTTCCGCACCTGTCCGGCGGCCAACAGGGCGGCCAGTCCGGCGTCACCGTTGCCGGCGTTGTTGCTGACGACGGTGAGCCCGCGGGCGCCGTGGGAACGGAGGGCATCGATCAGTTCCACCGGCTGGCCCGCCCGGCCGAAACCGCCGATCATCACCACGCTACCGTCCACGATGTCGGCCACCGCATCGGCGATCCGAGTCCGGACCTTGGAGATCATCGGCTACCGGCCGGCCGTGGATCGGACCCCGCCCAGGCCGCTTGCAGCAGCCGCTCCAGGGTCTCCGCCGTCACGGGGGCCGGGTTGTCCGGCGGCACCGCCGGCAGGATCGCCGCGGCTGCCTCGGGAATGTCCTGCTGCCGGAACCCGATGTCCCGCAGCGCCCCGGGCGCGTCGAGTCGGAGCCGCAGGTCCTGCAGGCCGTCGATCGCAGGCTCCGAGTCGAACGCCGCGGCGAGCCGGCGCTCCGCGTCCGGTGCGGCGGGCCCGTTCAGCGCGAGCACGTAGGGCAGGACGATGGCATGCGTCTGGGCATGCGGGAGGGCGTACTTTCCGCCGAGCACGTGGCAGATCTTGTGATGCAGCCCGGACCCGGCCGAGGAGAAGGCGACAGCGGAAAGGTAGGCGCCGTAGAGGGTCTGCTCCCGGCCGGCCAGGCCGGTGGGGTCCTCGACCACCGCCGGCAGGCCCAGTCGCAGGGCGCGGATCCCCTCGGCGGCCAGCGCCTGGTCGATCGGGTCGGTCCGGGACGCCCACATCGAGTCGACGCAGTGCGCCAGGGCGTTCAATCCCGACGCCACACTCGTCGGCACCGGAAGGGAGAGCGTCAACTCCGCGTCATAGACGATCGAGCGGGGCAGCACCCGCGGGTCGACGCCGGTGGTCTTCCTGGCTCGTTCCGTCAGACCCCAGACGGTGGTGGCCTCCGAACCCGAGTACGTGGTCGGTACCGCGACGATCGGCAGGCCGGTGGCGAGTGCGATGGCCTTGGCCAGTCCGGTCGTCGATCCGCCGCCAATGGCCAGCAGGACGTCGACGGCCTGGTCGGCCGCGGCCGCCCGGGCACGTTGGGCGATCTCGACGGGCACGTGCATCGCGATGTCGTCGTAGAACACGGCCGCCGCGACGCCGGCGCTGACCCGCCCCGCCAGCTCACGCCGGGAACTGGTGGCGAGCACCATCACGGACCGCGCGCCCAACCGGGCGATCTCGTCCGCCACCCGATCCGTCGCCTGGCCCGACGCGAAAACAACGCGCTGTGAGAATGTCTCGTGTTCGAAGCGCACGGTCATCGGGGCGGTGATCAGCCCTTCGCGGCGGCCAACTCGGGCGCGGACTCCCCCACCGCGTGCGCCACCCGCTCGACCTGATCCTTTGCGTCACCGAACAGCATCGAGGCGTTGTCCTTGAAGAACAACGGGTTCTGCACCCCCGCGTACCCGGTCGCCATGGAGCGCTTGAACACCACGACGTGCTTGGCCTTCCAGACCTGCAACACGGGCATGCCGGCAATCGGCGAACCCGGGTCCTCCTCGGCGGCGGGGTTCACCGTGTCGTTGGCCCCGATCACCAGCACCACGTCGGTGTCGGCCAGCTCGTCCTGGATCTCGTCCATCTCCAGCACGATGTCGTACGGCACCCGCGCCTCGGCGAGCAGCACATTCATGTGCCCGGGCAGCCGGCCGGCCACCGGGTGCACCGCGAACCGCACCTGCTTGCCCATCGCCCGCAGCTTCTCGGTGAGATCCGCGACCTGGTTCTGCGCCTTGGCGACAGCCATCCCGTAACCGGGCGCGATGACGATCGACTGCGATTCCTCGAGCAGTTCGGCCAGCGCAGCTGTGGTGGTCTCGTGGTACTCGCCGAGGTCCTGATCGCCCGTCGAGGTGCCGGACTCGGTGCCGAAGCCGCCGAGGATGACAGCGATGAACGACCGGTTCATGGCCTTGCACATGATGTAGGACAGGATCGCGCCGGAGGATCCGACGAGGGCCCCGGTGATGATCAGCAGGTTGTTGCTGAGCATGAAACCCGCTGCCGCGGCAGCCCAGCCGGAGTACGAGTTCAGCATCGACACCACGACGGGCATGTCGCCGCCGCCGATCGCAGCGACCAGGTGCAATCCGAGCAGCAACGCGATGACCGTCATCAGCAGCAGCGCCCAGATGTTCGGCGCCGCCACGAACCAGGCCAGCAGACCCGCACTCACGATCAACGCGCCAAGGTTCAGCAGGTTCCGGCCAGGCAGGGTCAGCGGTGCGGACTTGATCCGCGCCGACAGCTTGAGGTAGGCGATGATCGAACCGGTGAAGGTTACCGCGCCGATGAAGACGCCGAGGAACACCTCGACGACGTGCACCGTGTCGCTCGAGTCGGTCTCGGTCAGGTAGGAGTTCACGCCGACGAGAACGGCCGCGAGGCCCACGAAACTGTGCAGGATGGCGATCATCTCGGGCATGTGGGTCATCTCGACGGTCCGCGCGACCCGGGTGCCGATGACGGCGCCGATCAGCAGCGCCGCCGTGATCAGCCCCGCGGTCAGGGCGGGATTCTGCTCCGTCTCCAGGAGCGAGAGGCCGACCGTCGCGGCGAGCGCGATGACCATCCCGATCTTGCCCGCGGTGTTGCCCGCCTTGGCGCTGCGCTGATGCGACAGACCCGCGAGGGACAGGATGAACAGCACGCCGGCGATCAGGTAGGCGGCCTGGATGAGTGAATGCAGGGTTTCTCTGTCCATGGCGGCTCAGGCATCCTTCCGGAACATCGAGATCATCCGTCCGGCGACGCCGAAACCACCGAAGATGTTGATCGAGGCCACTGTCGCCGCGATGAACGCGAGCACCACCACCAGCACGTTGGTGCTGCCGAGTTGCAGCAGCGCGCCGACCAGGATGATGCCGGAGATGGCGTTCGTCTGGGCCATCAAAGGGGTGTGCAAGGACGCACTGACGTTGGTGATGACGTAGAAGCCGACGAAGACGGCCAGCACGAAGACGGTGAAATAGCCGAGGAAGCTGGGCGGCGAGAACGTCACGGCAGCACCGACTGCCACGGCCGCGAGCCCGTACAGGGCATACCGGCGTTGTTGCCTGCGTTTCGCCCGCTCGGCCAATTCCTCCGGGGTCAAGCTCGGGGCGTCGGACACCGTCGCCTCTGGGGTGGCCTTCGGGGCGGCCGACACCTGCACCGGCGGCGGCGGCCACCGCACCTCGCCCGCCTCGGTCACCGTGATGGAGCGCTGGACGATGTCGTCCATGTCGAGGGTCAGCTCGCCGTCCCGGCCAGGGGTGAGCAGCTTGAGCAGGTTGACGATGTTGGTGCCGTAGAGCTGTGAGGTGTGCGCCGGCATCCGGCTGGTGAAATCGGTGTAGCCGATGATGGTCACGCCGTTGTCGGTGACGACGGTCCGGCCCGGCACCGTCAGCTCGCAGTTGCCGCCACCTGACGCCGCGAGGTCGACGATGACGCTGCCCGGCTTCATCGCCTGCACCATCTCCGCGGTGATCGTCCTCGGGGCGTGCCCGCGGACCAGTGCCGTCGTCACAACGATGTCCGCCTTCGCCGACTCGTCGGCGTACATCCGGGCGGTCAGCGCCGCCTGGTTCTCGGTGAGCTCCTGCGCGTAGCCGTCCTTGGAGACCTCCTGCACGGCGCCGCTCGCGGACACGTAGGTGGCGCCCATCGACTCGATCTGCTCCGCGACCTCCGGCCGGACGTCGAAGGCCCGCACCTGTGCGCCGAGGTTCCCGGCCGCGCCGATCGCCGCCAGGCCGGCCACCCCCGCGCCGATGATGAACACCGTTGCCGGCTGGGTCTTGCCGGCGGCGGTGACCTGGCCGCTGAACATCCCGCCGTAGGACTCCGCGGCCTCGATGATCCCGCGATAGCCGGAGATGTTCGACATCGTGGACAGCACGTCCATCGACTGGGACCGGGAGATGCGCGGGATCGCGTCCAGCGACAGTCCGGTCGCCCGCTTCGCCTGCAGGGCGGCGATCAGCTCCGGGTGATCGCCGGGCGCCATCCGCGAGATGACCGTGCCGCCCTCGCGGAGCCGGCCGACCTCCTCGGGCGTCGGCTCGTCCACCTTCGCGACGATGTCGCACTGCCAGACGGCATCCGCCGAAGCGATGCCGGCACCCGCCTCCCGATAGGCGTCGTCGGGGAACTTCGCATCAGCGCCGGCGCCCGATTCGACGTCGACCTGGTAGCCGAGCGCCAGCAACTTGCCGACGGTCTTCGGCGTGGCGGCCACCAGCGTCTGTCCGTGCCGGCATTCCTTGGGTATCCCGATACGCACCGGCCGTCTCAGTCCTTCCATCGAAGCGTCTGCGTCCTCAGTATCGACCACAGCGTCTGCGTCGTTCCCGATGGTCGGGCCGACGCGCTCCGCGCGTGCAGGATGCGTCGGCCGGAGGGCAGCGTCGCAGGAACCTACCGTGAATCGCGCCGGGTCGGTGGCCCGCATGCCGGTGTCAGCCGGTCGGAGCTGTCGGCGTGCCGAGCGAGGGCCGCTCGGGTGCTCGTCGAACCGGTCGACGACCGCGGCGCGGCGACGCTGGACGTGCTTCGCCTCGGGGTCGGAGACCCGGCATTCTTCGCCGGCGCCAGGCCCTGGCTGACCCGCTACCAAAACTCCAGGGTGCGGACCCCCAGCAAACCCACGAGTTGACGCGGGCACGATCCTGAGGAGTCGGATCGCTGATGCGACACTAGGTTCATGTGCGCCGCCCGGGTCACCGCGACCGGGACGGCGCTGACCGCTCGTGAGATCGAAGTGCTCGAACTCGTCCGGCAACGCCTGACGAACCTGGAGATCGCCGGCCGGCTGTCGGTGTCCGTTCGCACGGTCGAGACGCACGTGTCGGCGCTGCTGCGAAAGATGGGGGTCGAGGACCGCCGTGCGCTCGGCCAGCAGGCCGACGCTCGGTCACGCGGTTCCCCGGACAGCACGGCTGCCTACCACGCTCACGCCGTTCGTCGGGCGCGTTGCCGAGCTGGAGGACCTCTGTGTCTGCGGTTCTCGTCGCACCGCCTCGTGGTGGCGACCGGACCGGGAGGCGTGGGGAAGACGCGGCTGGCCCTTGCCGCGGCAGAATCGTTGTCGGCCTCCTTCGCCGACGGCTGCGTCTTCGTCGATCTGGTGCGAGGTGGTGCAGTCCGCCATGGTCGTCGCCGCGGTCGCCGACGCCTGCGGTGTCCTGGAACGCGCCGGCGCCACCCGCGAGCAGGCGCTCGATCGCAGCGCTGGCCGACCGTGAGCTGCTGCTCGTCGTCGACAACTGCGAGCACGTGCAGGACGCGGCGCGGATGACCATCGAGCGACTGCTGAGGGCATGCCCCGGGGTCCGCGTGCTGGCCACCAGCCGGTTGCGCCTGATGCTGCCGTTCGAGCGGGTCGTCCCGGTGGACGGCCTGTCGCTGGCGAAGGACGGCGGCCCGAGCGATGCCGTCACGCTGTTCGTCGACCGGATGACCGCGGCCGGCGCCCGCGCGCCGACTGACGAAGCCGACGTCGAGGTGGTCCGACGGATCTGCGCAGGGCCTCGACGGGATGGCCCTGTCGATCGAACTGGCGGCGGCGCGGGCACCCAGCCTGGGGCTCGACGGGTTGTTGTCCGCGCTCAGCTCGAACCTGCAGATCCTCTCCGTCGGCAGCCGCGCCGACGATCGCCACCGGTCACTTCGCGCGGCGATCGACTGGAGCTACGACCTGCTCGACAACGATGCGCAGCAGACCCTGCGGGCGGCGGCGGTGTTCGCCGGTCCGTTCGATCTCGATGCCGTGTGCGCCGTGGTGGCCCTGCCTCGGACCGCCGTGCTGCGCGCCCTGGCCAATCTGGTGGACTGGAACTTGATCTCGCTGCGCAGTGGTCGACCCGACCGTTACGGCGTCCTGGAGACGATCCGGCAGTACGCCTTCGGCCTCGACGCGTTCGCAGCAAGAACAGCGGTACTCCGCGCCCGGCACGGCGAATGGTGCCGGTCGGAGCTGGCCGACCTGCTCGACGCGCGCCCGGGAGATGAGCCTGGTGCGCGGAGGTCGATGCGGTCGCGGTCGAGGCGCGGGCGGCGCTCGGCTCACCTCGCCGGCGGCAGCCCGCCGGGGACTCCACCCGAAGAGGGCCGACGACCATGGCATCCTTCGCCGGGCTGCTGGCCGACGTCGCCTTCCAGCGGGGCCGTCCCGGGGGAGGCGCAACGGTGGTACGAGGACGCGGCGGAGATGACGCAGACAGCCGCTGAGCCGGCGCCGCTGGCTGCACCTCGCTGCCGGCGCGGCGGCCGCACGCAACGTCGGCGGGGACACGGTCGATCTCCTCCTCGAGGCTGCGCGGACTGGCCGTCGCCGCCGGCCAGCCCGACGACGCATCGATGGATCTGGCGAACGCGGCGGGGCTGCAGTTCCGGGCGCAGGGCATCATCCGGCGGGTGGTGGATACCGAGACGGTGGAGGACCTGTTGCGTGAAGCGCGCGGCTCTACACCGGGGAGGCGCGGAGGCCGCCGCCGCAGTGGCCGTTGCCGAGGGTTGGTCGCCGGTGGCGACAGCACGGTCGCCCGCGGCCACCGAACGGGCGCTGCGGCTGGCAGAGTTGTCCGGCAGTCCCCTTCTGATCGACGAGGCGCTCGACCTGCTGGCCGTCCTCCAGATGGGCGAGGGCGACCTTTTCGCAGCCGGGACGACCATCGACCGTCGCCTGCAGATCCTGGCCGCCGTGCCCGTGAGCGCCCTCAGCGGCTTCGAGCACTACGACTCGCTGCACATGGCGTGCCAGCTGAATCTGGCGATGGGCCGGCTCGAACCCGCCCGCCGCTACGCCGACGCCATCACCGTCCTGCCGTTCTTCCGGGAAGAGCGTCACCTGGGCCTGGGCCGCCGGTTGAGCGTGGACGCACTGGCCGGAGATTTCGGACCCGCGGTCGCGCACGCCGAGCTCTTCGAGCGCGATTGGCGTCGCTCCGGTCGGCCGGTTGTCGGCAACCTTGCGGTGGGCGCCTACGCGGCCGCCATGGTGTTCGGAATGCTCGACGACGAGGAGGGTCGCGACCGCTGGATCAAGATCACGAGAGCACTGCTCTCCGATCCGGAGCGCCTCCACACGGTCAACAACGCCTGGCGGGTGGTGTTCGACGGCCTGCTGGCCCTGCATCGTGACGACCTGCCTGGCGCCGTCAGTGTGCTCTCCTCGTACCCGGGTGCGGGGCCGGCCGGCAGGACGACCGCGGATTCACTGTGGGTGTCGTGGTTCGCCGCGGCATGGGCTGAGACCGGGGTGCTGACCGGTGACCCGGACGCGACAACCCGCCTCGTCAAGGGACGAGAGCTGTGCCGCAGCCAACTTGATCGCGCTCACCATGGTGCATCGGGCGACCGCCCTGCACGAAGGAAGGGTCGGCGATCTGGACCCGATCATCGGCCGATTCAGCACGCTCGGATGCGACTACCAGGCGGATCGCACGCGTGAGCTGATCACCCGTGCACGGCCTCGCGACGCATCCTGACCGGTCGTCGGCCGACCAGGGATTTCGACCCTGGTCAATCCCCGCCCCGTGGATCCGCCTCCGTGGACTCCACGGAGCTCAGAGATCGGTGATCAGCACGGATGTGTCCGTGCAGGTCGGCCGGAGACAGTGATCATCAGCCCGACGACCAGGAAGACGCGAGATGATGATCACCGAACATGCGACCGACCGCCCCACGATGACCAGCGCCGCAGCGCCCCCCGTGCAGATCTCGCTGCTCGGCGGCTTCCAGCTGCGGATCGGCGGCCGCGACGCCGCACCAGCGATCCGGCGCCGGGATGCAATCCGGCTCGCCAAATTCCTCGCTCTCGAACCCCAGCGACGCGCCCATCGGGAGCGGATCATCGACGCGCTGTGGCCTGAGGGGTCCTTCGAGACCGCGCCGAACCGCCTGCACAAGGCGGCCCATTATCTGCGCAGGGCAACGGCTGTCGCGGACAGCGTGGTTCTCTCGGGCGCCATCGTGGCACTCCTGCCGGAAGCATCCGTCGAGACCGACGTCGCGACCTTCGAAGCTCGCGCCCGGGATGGTCTCGCTACCGGGGATCTGCAGAGCATCGACCAGGCGATCTCGATCTACCGGGGTGATCTCCTTCCGCACGATCCGTACGAGGAGTGGCTCGACAACGACCGCGCACGGCTCCGCGCACGCTTTCGTGAACTGCTCCGGGTGAGCGGCCGGTTCGACCGCCTGGTCGCCATCGATCCGACCGATGAGGACGGCCATGTCGGCATGATGAGGGCCATGATGCGCGCCGGTGATCGCTCCGGAGTGCTCCGCCAGTACGAATGGCTCCGTCGGGTGCTCGACGAACAGCTGGGCGTGGAACCGGGGCCGGAAGCACGGTCCCTGCGCGACCTCGCACTCGCGCCTCGGACGTCGCAGACGGGTCAGTTCGTGCCTCGGTTCGATCTGGGCCACCGCGGGTCCCGCCGCCACGGCTCGCGGCCGATCAATGGACGGCACTGCATCTCGCGGCAACGTCAAGCGGTCGGCGCCGGCCAGTCAGCGACCACAGTGACCGCACACCCGGAATCGGCCGGGCGCCGCTGATCAGCCGGTCCGTGCCGCCGCCTTGCCGGCGCGCAGGGCCAGCAGGCCGCGGACTCCCAGTCCAGCGACAACAGTCCCGACGGCAAGTGCGGTCGCGATCAGCACGGCGTGCACCCACAGGAATGACGTCGCGGTCGATGACCCGATCTCACCCTGCCAAGCGCGCTGGTCCTGCCAGATCGCGACCGCGAAACGGGGCCAGATCGCCCAGTTGAAGAGCCCGGCCAGCACCAGGAACGTCGACCATCCGCGCGTCAGGATCACCCGTCGAGTATGCCCACCCGCACTGGAGGGGGGTGCCTCCTGACCTGTGATGGTTGTCGCGCCCTGCGCTGCGCTGCGCTGCGGCCGGCGACATCGGAGCTGGGAACCTCGCACTGCCACGGCCGCGGCTCCCGGCGCCTGTGGCCCCGACAAATAGGGTCGGGCCATCGAACTCCCTGATTCGGCAACCACTGTCACGTCCTTCGATCGGACATTGCAAAGCGCGCAATATCTATAAGCGCTTAGACTGCGGCGGAGGAACAGATCCGGTTGAGGAAGGGAGATTCAGGTGGCCAAAGCCCCGACCGTATACGACGTCGCTGCGCGCGCCGGCGTCTCCATTGCCACGGTGTCCTTTGCTTTCCGTCGGCCGGAGAAGGTGAAGGCCTCCACCCGGGAAATGGTGCTGGCCGTCGCGCGTGAACTGGGCTATGTCCCCAGTGCCAGCGCGCGCGGACTGGCCGACGGTCGAACCCGGGCATTGGGGCTGTTCGCCTTCGACTACCTGCTCGACGCCCCCGAGCACCAGGCGGAGCCGGGAGCCGCACCGCCCACCGCGCTGGACTCGGCGGATGCCGACCTGAACGAAGACTTCCGGCTGTTCCCGCTGTACGTGGACGAGGTGCAACGCGGCGTCGAACTGGAATGCTGGCGACGCGGGTACGCGCTGATGATCGGTGGCCGCGGGCACGCCAGCACGGAGGCTGTTGTTGCCGACATCGCCGGCAGGGTCGACGGTATCGCCGTCTTCCCGCACACCGTTCCACCGGATGTGCTGACCCGGATCGCGTGGCGCCTCCCGGTCGTCGAGCTGTCGCAGCCCAAGCATGAAGACCAGCTCAACCACGTCACCGTCGACAATGCCGGCGGGATGCGCGAACTCACCAAGCACCTCATCACCGTCCACCGCCTGACCGATCTCGGTTTCGTCGGTGACACCACCGGGTTCGACCAGAACGCACGGTTCCAGGGATTCCGCGCGGCACTGCGCGCCGCCGGCCTGCGGGTTCCCCGGCGGTCGCTCTCCCCGGCGGGCAGCGCGGCGCGCGATGCCCCGCTCATCGTCGCGGGACTGGTCGATCGCGGCGACCTGCCGCAGGCGCTCGTCTGCGCGACAGACCAGGACGCCCTCGCGGTGATGGACGCGCTGCGCGGGTCAGGCGTACGCGTGCCGGGTGATGTCGCGGTGACCGGCTTCGACGGCATCGCCGCCGGGCGCATCTGCCGTCCCCCGCTCACCACCGTGCGCCAGCCCATGGAGGCGATGGGGCGCGCCGTGGTCGACATCCTGCTCAACCGACTCGCTGAACCGGGTCAGCCGCCGGTCAGCCGACAACTGCCGGTGACGCTGTCGGTCCGCGAAAGCTGTGGATGTTCGCTCGGATCAACATGACAAATGGGACGAAATATCTGCTCGGCGCCGATGTTGCCCCTTTGGAAATTGACGTTTGACGAGCGGGATCGCGCTGGGTCTACAATTCCCGGCCGCTGATCGACGGACGTCGGCTCGAGCAACACGCGAAATCGAAGACCTTTCCGCCGAGGCCTTGCCAAAGAGTGGTCAATGCGCTTAACTCAGCGTGTCAGCTAAGCGCATAAATACGCGGGGCGGTTCAGCCGGGAGCCACCTCCCGCGCCGCTCCTGTTCGCGCCCGACGGCCTCCCCGCGGGCAGCCACTTCATCGGAAAGGAACGTCGATGTTCCGTAAGAAAGCCATGGTGACGGCGGGCCTGCTGGCCGCGGTCGTCGCGCTCAGTGCCTGCGGGCGCAGCAGCGAGAAGGAATCCGCCGCAACGCCAGAGTCCGCGGCAGGCATCGCGCAGGGCCCGGCCACCGGCACCATCACGGTGTGGGCGCAGGGGGCCGAGGGCGAGAAGCTCCCCGAACTGGTCAAGGAGTTCGAAGCGGCGAACCCTGGGGTCAAGGTCGAGGTCACCGCCATCCCATGGGAGGCCGCGCACCAGAAGTACCAGACTGCCATCGCCGGCGGTCAGACGCCGGACGTCGCCCAGATGGGCACAACCTGGATGGGCGACTTCGCCGACGCCTTCGACCCGGTGCCGAGCGAGATCGACACCTCAGGCTTCTTCCCCGGCTCGGTGAAGTCCAGTCAGGTCGGCGGTACCACCGTCGGTGTGCCGTGGTACGTCGACACCCGGGTCGTGTTCTACCGCAAGGATCTGGCCGAGAAGGCCGGGTACACCACGTTCCCGACCACGCAGGAAGACTTCAAGGCAATGGCCAAGGCCATGCAGGAGAAGGCCGGTGCCAAATGGGGCATCCAGCTGCTGGCCGGCGGGGTCGATTCGTTCCAGAGCATGCTGCCCTTCGGCTGGTCCGGGGCGGCGAGCTGATGAATGCCGAAGCGGACCGAATGGACCCTGGACAGCCAGGAATGGGTCGACGCGCTGACCTACTACCAGAGCTTCTTCACCGATGGCATCGCCAACCCGGCGCCCAACACGGGCGCAGGCGCGCCGGAGTCCGCGTTCGTCGACGGCTCAGCACCGATGATGATCTCCGGCCCGTACAACATCGGCAACCTCGAGAAGGCCGGTGGCGCAGGCTTTGCCGACAAGTACGCGGTCGCAACCATGCCCAAGGAGAAGTCCGCCACCTCGTTCGTCGGTGGCTCCAACCTCGCCGTGTTCAAGGAGAGCAAGAACCGGGACGCCGCCTGGAAGTTGGTGCAGTGGCTCTCCCAGCCCGAGACCAGGTCAAGTGGTACAAGGCGACCGGCGACCTGCCGGCCGTGCAGAGCGCCTGGGAGGATCCCTCACTGTCCGGTGACCCCAAGCTGGCGGTCTTCGGTGAGCAGCTGAAGGACACCAACTCGCCGCCACCGGTGACCACCTGGACCCAGGTCAGTGCCGCCGCGGACACCCAGGTCGAGCAGATCGTCAAGGCCGGCAAGGACCCGGCGCAGGCCCTGCAGGAGCTGCAGAGCACCGCCGAGTCCCTCGGCACGGCGAGCTGACAATGACCTCGAGTCGGGCTACCAGTACCGTTCCTGCCGGCGCCGTCAGGGGCGCCGGCGGGCAGGCGGGTCGACCCCGGGGTATCCCGGCGCCGGCGGCAGGCGCTGATCGCGTGGCTGTTCGCGCTGCCGTTCGTGCTCGTCTTCGGCGTCTTCATGCTGCTGCCGCTGGTGTCCTCGTTCGTGATGTCGTTCACCGACTTCACCAGCCGCGACGTCAGCGACGCCGCTGGCCGTCGGGTTCGTCGGGATCGACCAGTACACCGACCTCTTCGGCAATCCGCAGTTCTCAAGTCGATGTTCAACACCGGCTATTTCGTCATCATCGGCATTCCGCTGACGATGATCGTCGCGCTGGCTCTGGCGGTCGCACTGAACAGCGGCATCGAAAGATTCCGGACGGTCTTCCGGGTCGGCTTCTACACCCCGGTGGTGACGAGCATCGTTGCGGTGGCGGTGGTGTGGCGGTTCATCCTGCAGGACGACGGACTGCTGAACACCATCCTGGGCTGGGTGGGTATCAACGGCCCGGACTGGCTGAACAGCACAACCTGGGCCATGCCCTCGCTGATCCTGATGGCGGTCTGGCGGAACATGGGCACGCTGATGATCATCTTCCTGGCCGGCCTGCAGACCATCCCGGAGGACGTCAAGGAGGCCGCCGCGATCGACGGCGCCAACGGCTGGAAGACGGTTCACCAGGATCACCCTGCCGCTGCTGCGGCCGACGCTGCTGCTCGGCGCGGTACTGCTCTCGGTCGGGTATCTGCAGTTCTTCGAGGAGCCGTTCGTCATGACCAAGGGCGGGCCCGCTCGACTCGACGCTGTCGATCAGCTACTTCACCTTCAACCAGTTCGGCTTCGGCAAGTACGGGTACGCCTCGGCGGCCAGCTACGTGCTGTTCGTGGCCATCGCCCTGCTGAGCCTGGTGCAGTTCCGGGCCCTGCGATCCAAGGACTGAGGCACGACATGACCATCTCCGAAGACACCCCCGTCGCCCTGGAACCGGGCGGCGCCGTCCCCACCGGGAGGCGCGCACCCGAAAGGCGGTTCTCGCGCCGGCGCCTGCTCACCTACCTCGCGCTGATCGTCGCCGTCATCGCCACGCTGCTGCCCTTCGTCTGGATGTTGCTGGGTTCGCTGAAGTCGGACGGCGAGATCCTGCGGAACCCGTCCGGATTCCTGCCGGCAGGACCCGACACTGGACAACTACGCGACCTGGTTCAACGACCTGAATTTCGGCACGTTCTTCACCAACAGCCTGATCGTCGCCGTCGTCACCGTGCTGGGCAACCTGCTGTTCTGCTCGATGGTCGGGTACGCGCTGGCGAAGATGGACTTCGCCGGTAAGCGGGTGCTGTTCCTGCTGGTGATGGTCACCCTGATGGTGCCCGGCGTCGTGACCTTCGTGCCGTTGTTCGTCCTGGTCAGCAAATTGGGGCTGCTCAACACCTATCCGGCGCTGATCCTGCCGTTCCTGACCTCGCCGCTCGGCGTGTTCCTGATGCGGCAGTTCATGATGGGCATTCCCGGATGCGCTGATCGAGGCCGCCCGGATCGACGGCGCCGGCGAGTTGCGGATCTTCGCCCGGGTGGTGCTGCCGCTGTGCGGGCCTCCGCTGGCGACGCTGGGCATCCTGACATTCCTCGGCTCCTGGAACAATTTCCTCTGGCCGCTGGTCGCCGCGCAGAGCGAGGAGATGTACACCCTTCCGGTCGCCCTGTCGCTGTACTCCACGGGCCAGAACGCCACCAATTACGGCCTGCTGCTGGCGGGTTCGGTGCTGGTGATCGCACCGATCGTGCTGCTGTTCGTCTGCTGCAGCGGTTCTTCATCCAGAGCGTCGCGACCGCCGGGGTCAAGTAGCCCCGAGGCCCGCGACCTCCTGACGAGAATGCGAGATTCCATGACCTCCCGTGCGCCGAGAAATGCTGAGCCCCTTGCCTTCCCGCGGGGGTTCAAGTGGGGCGCCGCCACCGCCGGGCACCAGATCGAGGGCAACAACATCAACAGCGACTGGTGGGTGCGGGAACACACTCCGGGCAGCGGGATCGCCGAACCCAGTGGTGACGCCTGTGACAGCTATCACCGTTACCGGGAGGACATGGCGCTGCTGGCCGACGCCGGGCTGGACACCTACCGGTTCAGCCTGGAATGGAGTCGCGTCGAACCCGAACGCGGATTCGTCTCGCTGGCCGAGATCGACCACTACCGGCGGATGGTGGCCGCCTGCCACGAGTTCGGACTGACCCCGATGGTGACCCTGCTGCACTTCACCGTGCCGCGCTGGTTCGCCGACCGAGGCGGGTGGCGCGCACCGGACGCGGTCGACGCGTTCGCCCGGTTCACCGAGATCGCCCTGCCGATCGTTTCCGACGGCGTCGAGTGGGTCTGCACCATCAACGAACCCAACATCATGTCGATGATCCACGGGCAACGGGAGGCCGATCTCATCGCCTCCGGCCTACCCGCACCCGACCAGGCGGTCTCGGATGTGCTGGCACAGGCCCACACCCGATCGCGCGAGGTGCTGAGCGCGGTTCCTGCGATCAGGTCCGGCTGGTCGGTCGCCACCCAGGCATTCATTCCGGAGCAGGGCTTCGAGCAGGCCGCACGCGAGTACGGGTACCCCCGCGAGCACTTCTTCCTGGAAGCCGCCCGCGGTGACGACTGGGTCGGCGTGCAGGCCTACACCCGGACGATCATCGGACCGGACGGTCCGCGGCCGATCCCCGACGGCGTGGAGACGACGCTCACCGGCTGGGAGTACTTCCCGCCCGCGCTGGGGATCGGCGTCCGCAACGCGTGGGACCTGACCGGGGGTGTGCCGGTGTTCGTCACCGAGAACGGGATCGCCACCGCCGACGACACCCGGCGAATCGATTACACCCATGGCGCGCTGACCGGCCTGCACGCAGCGATGTCCGACGGCGTCGACGTGCTCGGATATCTGCACTGGTCGGCCCTCGACAACTACGAATGGGGTTCGTACAGGCCGACTTTCGGGCTGATCTCCTGGGACAGGGAGACCTTCGCCCGGACGCCCAAGCCCAGCCTGGGCTGGCTGGGTGGCGTCGCCCGGGCCAATGAGCTCCCGGTCGGCGCGCACGACCGCGCCCCCGCCGGGGCCGTCAGCCGCTGACTCACCCCCGCGCCTTCACCCGCCAGGCCCGGAGGCGTCACCCGGACCCGTTCGCAGCAGGTCGAGTCGGCGGTTACGGCTCGTCCGGTGGCCAATGAGCAGCCGCAATCGCCGTCTCGACCCCTTTGGGTGAGGGGCGACCGAGCCAGCCACCGACCCACCGACCCACCGAACCACCGACCCGACAATGGAGTCCTCCATGACCTCGATCTCCCGACGCAATCTGTTCATCGGCGGGGCTGCTGCCACCGCGGCCGTCGCCCTCGGTGGTGGCGCACTCGGTGGTACGGCTGCCGCGGCCCCGGCCCCGGCCCCGGCTTGGGGTCCGGGCACGGGCACCAGCCCCTTCCACCGCCGTCACGGAGCGAGATCCGGCGCTGGGCGCGAGATACCTGGGCGTCGCTGGTCGCGATGACCGACGAGAAGACCGGGCTGACCGCCGACAACATCGAGGGGCCGCTGGCCGATCCGAACCGCAGCGGGTACACGTCGCCGACCAACATCGGCGGCTACCTGTGGAGCGCGATCGTGGCGCGGGACCTCGGCCTGATCTCCCGGTCGGAATGCAGCCGGCGGATCGAGCAGACGCTGCGCACGCTGATGAGGATGGACCACCACGCCCCCAGCGGCATGTTCTACAACTGGTACGACGAGTCCAACGGTGAGGTGCTCACGCACCTGGCCGACCGACGGCAACACCGGTCCTGCCGTTCCTATCGAGCGTCGACAACGGTTGGCTCGCAGCCGCTCTGATGGTTGTCCAGAACGCCGACCGGGCGACGTCACGGTTGGCGCAGCGCCTGTCCGACCGGATGAACTTCAGCCGCCTACTACGACCCGATTCCGCCGCCGGACCTGTCGGTCGGGCTGCTGCGCGGCGGTTTCTGGGACGGGGCGCACCCTAACGACGCTGTGGAGGGCAACCATCTGGGGTCGGGTCCGAACGTCTGGTACACCCTCAATCACTACGACACCACGGTCTCCGAGACCCGGATCACCTCGTACATCGCCATCGCCCGCGGGCAGGTCCCGGCCAACCTCTACTTCGGAACCTGGCGCACCTTCCGCGATGTCGACTGCAACTGGTCATGGCAGGAGCAGCGGCCGATCGGCGTCACCCGGAACTATCTCGGTGTCGACGTGTTCGAGGGCGCCTACACCTACCGCGGCATGCGGATCGTCCCTGGCTGGGGCGGCTCGATGTTCGAGGCGCTGATGCCGGCGATGTTCGTTCCCGAGGAGCGGTGGGCGCCGCGGTCGTGGGGAATCAACCATCCGCTGACCGTGCGCGCGCACCGCGAACACGGACTCGAGGAGGCAGGTTACGGCTACTGGGGCTTCTCGCCGTCGAGCGAGCCCGGCGGCGGCTACCGCGAGTACGGGGTCGACGCGATCGGGCTGAACCCGGACGGCTACTTCTCCGACGCCGAGAGGACGAACTGGGACGGCGGTTACGGGACCTGTCGAGCCGGCCACCAACCCGACGCCCACCTATGGCGATGGGGTGGTGACGCCCCACGCGTCGTTCCTCGCAATGCATCTCGAGCCCCGGGAGGCCTACGCGAACCTGGTCAAGATGAAGCGGGAACTCGGTGCCTACGGCGACGGCGGCTTCTACGACGCCATCGCAGTCCGGTCGGGCACCGTCGCCGAACGCTACCTCTCCCTCGACCAGGCGATGGTGATGGGGTCCATCGGCAATGTGCTCGGGGGCGGCATCATCCAGCGCGCGTTCGCAACGGGTGATGTGCGCCGGAAGATCAAGCCCTTGATCGGCATGGAGCAGTTCGGCGCGGGGCTGGTCTGACCGGCCGCTCGATGACGCACCGCTGATCGGCCCCCGAGTCGGTCAGCGGTGCTGCCAGTTCCCGGGTCGGTCTCACCGGCCGGGGCGCTGCCCGTATCCCGACCACCGCCCGTATTCCGACGACTGCCCGTACTCCGACGGCTGCCCGTACTCCGGCCATTGCCCGCGGTGATAATGCCCGCCGTGATACTGCTGCCAGTGCCGGCGCCTCCGACCACCGACCGAGAGCGCGAACGCGAGCCAGATCAGCGGGAACAGGAACAAGGCATGAGTCAGTACGCCGACCCAGAACAATGCCACGACAACGGCAACGACGATGAGGCCGCGCGGCGGCCCGCCACGCGGTGGCCCCCAAGGTTTCGCCGGCCGGTCCTGCCTCTCCTGGGCGGCGGACCCGTTCCGGTACCGCTCAGGGGTGCCACCGGCCGGTGCGAACGCTCGCTCGTCTTCGGGAAGGTCGACGAACAGCGCCGGTAACTCATCGAGATACGTTGCTTGATAGGCCTTCCCCATCCGCTCGTCGAACTCGTCCGGGTCCAGACGCCCGTCGGTGAAGTGCTGGGTGAGCCGGTCAACGGCCTTCTGCCGGTCTGTCGTCCCGGCCCGCATCCGGGGCGTTGTGAACTCCGATCCGGTCATGCCCGATCACTGCCCTCAGTGCCGTCCGGGTCTTCGCCGAGGATCCGGTACAGGTCGGCCCGGGTCCGGGCCAGCACCTTGCGGGCCTCCGCCATCTGCTCCGGTGAGCCCGTCCGGGCGACATGCACGAACGCCGCGCCGACCTGGAAGATCAGGTCGCCGAGCTGCGTGTCGTCGTTGCTCGGCGCGACGCCCTCCCACAGCGAGGCGAATTCATCGCCGCGTTCTGCGGCAAGCCGGCGACCGTCGTCGGTCAGCCCGTACACCCGCCGGCCATCCTGCTCCTGCGCACGGACCAGTCCCTCGTCCTCAAGTTGCTGCAGCGTCGGGTAGACCGAGCCGGGACTCGGCTTCCACGCTCCGCCGCTGCGCTTCCCGATCTCCTGGATGATCTGGTAGCCGTGCATCGGCTGTTCGGCGAGCAGGGCGATCACCGCGGAGCGGACGTCACCCCGGCCCGCCCGCGGCCCGCGACTCCGCGGACCACCCCAGCTCTCTCCTCCGGGAGGTCCCCAGCTCCAGCCGCGGTGCCCCTGCCACGGCGGGCGGGTGCCGCGGGGCGGCCCGAACCCGCTCTCGGCCAACGTCTTTCGGAGCCAGCCGGGTAGGTCCCACTCGGCTCCCCCACCACATGCATAAGCGGTCATGTCGTCCTCCTGACGATCAGTCGCGATACATCGACGATATATCGCTCGAGCAATCTGTCAAGGAGGGACTTGGCCGCCGGTCGCTGGCTCCCGCCGAGCTCGCCGGGCGAGCACCTCTTCCCGATACGCCGTCGTTCTGACGACTGCCGTCGGCCGAATGTGACGCGCCGCAATCACGCCCACCCAACGGGTCGTTCCGGTACACCGAATGTCCGCATCGCTCGCCATTCCGTATTTCGACGACCCGCACCGCCTCCCGATGGGTGACAGCACGTCCGTCCAGGGAGGGAGCACGGAATGCATCATCGGAAATGGGTACGACGACTGATGCTGGGCACAGGGGTGATCGCTGCACTGTCTTTGGCGGTAGCAGCACCCGTGGCCGGTCAGTCGGCGTCCCACGCGCCGAATACGGCGCATCAGGGACCGCCAACAGATCCGCAATCCGGACACCCGGGGGAAAGGTTCGCCGGATATGTCGGGTACCTCGGCGATGGTGGTGGCGGAGCGGCAACGGTCGACGAGTCAGCGCCGAAGACAGAGCCTCTGGGACCGATCGGCAGCACCGACGGGCACAGCCCGGACGTCCCCGGCGCGACGGGCGCCACAGAGGCGCCGGAACGCACGGCCGTCGCGATTCCCGCTGCCCCGGCGCCGGCCGAGGTGGCCGCCGTGGAGTCCGCCGTTGCCGCGGATGGCGCCGCCCGGGTCATCGTGCTGATGCGCGCACCGGTGAAGTTGGAGGCCGGTTTGTCGGCGTCCGCGGTGCAAGCCCAACGTGCCGCGATCGCCACCTCCCTCGACGGACTGGAGGAAACACTCACCGGCACCGGCTCGAAGAAGCTGAACGAGTTGGAGGTCGTTCCGTCCGCGGTCTACGAGGTCACCGACGCCGGCCTGGACGCGCTCCTCGCCGATCCCGACGTGGCCTCGGTGACGCTCGACGGCCAGGTGTCCGCGGAACTCGCGACCAGCACCGGCGTCATCGACTCCGATCTGCTCAACACCGCAGGCGTTCTCGGCAACAACTTCGAAGGCGCCACCACCGGCGCCTACCAGGTGGCGATCATCGATTCGGGCGTGGACGGCCAGCACAACGCCTTCACCGGCCGCATCGTCCGGCAGGCCTGCTTCGTCACCGACTCCTCCTGCCCGGGAGGAACCAACGCATCCGTCGGTGCTCCGTCAGGCGAGGAATGCACCCATTCCACGGACTGCGACCACGGCACGCACGTCGGCGGCATCGCGGCCGGCTCGTTCTTCACCGGCGGCCACGAGGGCGTCGCACGCGGCGCCGGGATCGTCGCCGTCAAGGTGGCGCAGGACAATCCGTCCAGTGCCCGATGGACGGCGTTCTTCTCGGCCATCGACAGCGGCCTTCAGCACATCATCAACCTGAAGAACAGCACGAACCCGAATCTCGTCTCGGTGAATCTCAGCATCGGGACCGGCACGACCTTCACCAACGGGGACGCGGCCTGCAACGCGGTCGATCCGACCACCAACATCCTGTTCGGTCAATTGCAGGCGCTGGGCGTCGCCGTCGTCGTGGCGGCCGGCAACAACGGCAGCAACACCGAGATGTCCTTCCCCGGTTGCCTTCCCAATGCCTTCGCGATCGGTGCCACCGACGACGCGGACGTGCCGGCGAGCTTCACGAACTCCAACGCGGGACTGCGCTGGTGGGCGCCGGGCGTCAGCATCGACGCGCCGATCCCGACCGGCGACAACCATGGGTTCAAGGACGGCACGTCGATGGCGACCCCGCATGTCACCGGTGCATTCGCGTTGCTGCGGGAATGTGTCGATGGAAATGGTGTGCCGCTGACCAATGCCGCTGTTGCCGCGAACCTGGACAGCACCGGTGTCAATGTGACCCGCAACGGGGTGACCAGAAAACGGATCAATGTGCTCGACGCGGCAACCCGGACGGTCAACAACAATGACTTCGCTTCGCCAGAGGTCTTCAGCGGGGCCGGTCCGATCAACGATTTCGATTTCAACGTCTGCGCGGATTCGGAGGCCGGTGAGCCGGGGCCGTTCAGCGTCGACAACAGCGTGTGGTGGCAGTGGACGGCCCCGTCGGTCGGCACCGCGACCATCTCCACCGAGGACAACGGCACGAACATCACCACCTTCGACACCCAGTTGACCGTCTACACGGGCAACAGCCTGGGCAGCCTGACGCCGGTGGCGTTCGACGATGACTCCGGCACGGGCCTGCGCAGCCTCACCGTCTTCCCGGTCAACGCCGGCACGGTCTATCGGATCAAGGTGGATGGGTTCGCCGCCACCAACGGTCTGCTCAATCTGCACATCCAGCAGGGCCCGCCGCCGCAGTGCTTCGGCGTCCCGGCGACCATCGTCGGCAGCGTCAACGGCGAGACCATCAACGGAACCGCCGGTGACGACGTCATCGTGGCCGGTGACGGCAACGACGTCGTCAACGGGCTCGGCGGCAACGACCGGGTCTGCGCCGGCAACGGCAACGACACGGTGAACGGCGGCGCGGGCGCCGACTTCGTGCTGGGTGACCCGGGTGCCGACACCATCAACGGTGACGCCGACAACGACACCCTGGTCGGCAACGCCGGCGGCGGTGACGTCAACGACACCGGGGACATCATCAACGGCGGCACCGGTGACGACTTCATCGACGGCTGGGTCGGCAACGACCGGCTCGACGGCCAGGACGGCAATGACACGCTGCTGGGCGCCGACGGTGACGACCGGTTGATCGGCCGATTGGGCAACGACAGCTACGACGGCGGCGCAGGAGTCGACACGGCATCCTTCGGCGCCTCGGCCGCAGCCGTCTCGGTCAACCTCACCACCGGAAACGCGACCGGTGAGGGCGTGGACACCCTCATCGGCGTGGAGAACGTCGCCGGTTCACCGCTGAACGACACGATCGTCGGGAACGCCGCGAACAACGTCCTGGACGGCGGGCCCGGTAACGACCGGGTCGAGGGCCAGGTCGGCAACGACGCGGTCCGCGGCGGCGCCGGCAACGACCGGCTCATCGGCCGGGCCGGCAACGACAACTACGACGGCGGGACAGGAGTCGACACTGTCACCTTCGGCGACTCCCCCGCAGCTGTCACCGCCAACCTCACCACCGGAACCGCAACCGGCGAGGGCAACGACACCCTCACCGCCGTCGAGGACCTGGCGGGGTCGAACTTCAACGACGTCCTAGTCGGCAATGCCGGCAACAACGTCCTGGACGGTGCAGGCGGTAACGACCGGGTCGAGGGTCAGGCTGGCAACGACGCCGTCCGAGGCGGCGCCGGCAACGACCGCCTGATCGGCCGGGCCGGCAACGACAGCTACAACGGCGGAGCAGGGGTCGACACCGTCACCTTCGGCGACTCCCCCGCAGCTGTCACCGCCAACCTGACCACCGGAACCGCAACCGGCGAGGGCAACGACACCCTCACCGCCGTCGAGGACCTGGCCGGGTCGAACTTCAACGACCTGCTGACCGGGAGCGCCGTGGCCAACGGCCTGAGCGGTGGCTCCGGGGCGGACCGGATCGCCGCTCTGGCCGGGAACGACCGGCTCTCCGGCGGCGGTGGCCTCGACCGGTGCGACGGAGGCACCGGGGTGGATACGGCGTCGACCTGCGAAACGCTGATCGGCATTCCGTAAGCGGCGGACGCTGCGACACGGCGGGGCCCTGAATGCGCCGACGTGTCGTGGCAGGAAGGGTCTGTTCCAGCGAGGAGCCGGCGGTCAACGGCCGCCGGCTCCTTCGTCTGCTGCGCGATCGAGAGCTACCGTCTCCGGGACGATGATCCGACGGAGGCAGCCTTGATGAGCACCGATATGACCGGCGAGCTGGGCAACATCCTCGGCGTGTGGGCTCACCCGGACGACGAGGCGTACCTGTCGGGCGGCCTGATGGCCCGTGCCGTCGATGCCGGCCGGCAGGTGTTCTGCCTGACCGCCACCCGGGGCGAGGCCGGCTTCCCGACCGACGATCCGCGTTCGCTCGACGACCGAAAGGCACTGCGGGAAAAGGAGTTGACCGCATGCCTGGAGATTCTCGGCGTCACCGAGCACCGGAATCTCGGCCTCCCCGACGGCGGCTGCGCCGACATCCCGGACGAGGGACCGGTGGCCATCGTTGCCGCGCTGATCGAACAACTCAAGCCCGATACGGTGCTCACCTTCGGTCCCGACGGAGGCACCGGGCACCCCGACCACATCTCGGCCTACCGGTGGGCCACCCTGGCGTTCGACCGGGTGGCGGCGCCGGACTGCCGGTTGTTGTACGCCACCAAGACCACCGCGTGGGAGGAACGCTTCCTCAGCGGCGTGGACCGGTCGCAGATCATGATGGTCGACGACCTGAAGCCCGAGCGGGTGGACACCGACGAGTTGGCCGTGTGGCTGGCCTGCGACGAGGAGCTGCTGGACCGCAAGGTTGCCGCGCTGCTCGCGCAGGCCAGCCAGGTCGACACGATGGTCGCGATGATCGGCCCGGACGCCTACCGGGAACTGGTGCGGGAAGAATTCTTCCGGGACCGGTGGGACAGTGACCCGCCCGTTCCCCGCTGACCGGGCGATTTACGGTCGCTGCCGCCGACCACACGGACCGGCCGATCCGTTCTGACCGAACATCTCAGGATCGGGGGCCGTCGTCTGCGGCGTGGCATCGGAATGACGTCGACCGATGCGATGACAATCCGCAGTGAGAAGCGTCCATCCATCGAGAACCACATCCGCCGTTGCTCCGTATCCAGTTACGAAGGACACCTGCACGACGCGGATCACCCACCGGCGATCGGCGGCCGATGCCCGGCCGCTGCGGCGAGAGACCCGCCATGTCCCGCCATCGCACGGCAGCCGATGCCCGGCTGCCGGTGGCGGGCCAGGTGCCCGCTCGACAGGGTGCGGTCAGGCTGCTGCGGCGACCCGCTGCAACAATTCCGACGCCTGGACGGCCAGGGGGCCCAGCCGGACCCCCGTCCCGACAGCACCGGCCAGGAGGCTGCGCACCCGGGCCAGGTCGAGGGTGCGGACCGCGCGGCGAAGTTCGGTGTCCAACGTGTACGACCCTAGTGCCTGCTGTTCGGTGTCGGTCAGTCGCCCGAGGTCGCGACGCCATTGCGGTCCCGGAGCGCCGACGGAGTGATCTGTGGTCACCATCAGCGGGTCTGGGCGGTCCGGGAGCCGTCCCGAAGCGAGGGTCAGGGCGCACAGCAGACCCATGACCAGGCCTGTGTGATAGGTCGTGGCCGTCACGAAGTCAGCACGCAGCAAAACACTTTGGCGTTGATACCCGGCCAGGTCGATCGCCAATGACGGCAACACCCCCACCTCGTCCTCCACCCTGGCCAATACCGCGAAGGCGAACGACGCCGCCGGTGACCACGGCTGCCCGAGAATCGGCCAAGCCATCAACAACTCGGCGGCCAGATCGAAGTCGTCATCGTCCATGGCACCTGCGACGGCCGATTCCATCTCCGCCAGGATGGTGTGCGCCGGTCGCGGCACTGGTGCGGTCAGCGCACCGAAATCCGTTGCATAGAAGAGACTGTGGGTGACGGCATAGAGGTCGTCGCGGGTCCCGGTGAGTAGGTCCGTCGTCACGCCGAGCGCGGTGCGGGCGATGACGTCCGCGGCCGGCGGCGCGGCCCCCCGCAGGTGATCGAACCAGTCCTGTTCCAGCGCCCGGTACGGCACCCGCTCCCGCGCCGCGGACAATGGCCCGGCCAGCGCCCGGTCGAGCATCGTGTCGTAGCGCGCATCGGCGAGTCCGGCGGCGGCGAGCAGGATGTGTCCGGCGGCCCAATCCCGGGCGACGGCCGGATGCAGACACAGCCCGAATGCAACACTGTTGTTGCGGGCCAACGGTTCCAGCCGTTGGAGCAGCTCGCGGGCACGGGCAACGGCCGAGTCACCCGTCGCGGGAGTCCGGGCAACCAGGCGCAGCAGGATCGCCGTCTCGGCGATGATCTTGACCGGTGGCGCTTCGAGTGCGACGAGGTCCAGGTGCGTTTCTCCGCCGGCCAGTTCGATTGCTCTTGAGGCGAGTTCGAGGGATCGCTCGACGCGCCGGCGCAGGTCGGCGGTCGCTCCGGCCGGCGCGTCGAACGACATCCGGATCAGCCGAACTGCTTGTTCGGCAGTTCCCGAACCAGATCACGCAGGACATTCAGTCGCTCGAGTTCCAGATTCGGCCGGGGCCACTTGTAGACCCGCAGATCGCTGCCGCAGAAACGGATCCAGCCGTCGTCCTCCCCGATGAACTTCGAGCCGTGCGCCCCGATCGTCCTGCCGATCGCCTCGAAATCAACAGCCTTCGTGTCGAGCAGCATCGCGACGATCTCGCGGTCGCTCTCCTCCAGATTCGCCATCGAACATCCCCCTTGTGCGCCGGTCGGCGCGTCGTGTCTGCGCCGTTGTGGCGCATGACCGAAGTATCGCGCAATTGTCGATGCGGTCAAATGTATTTCAATCTCCCAGATGTAATGCCGGCAATTGCGGAATGGGCGCGCATGACTGAGACCGCCTCCGGCGCTTTGCGATCGGCCGACAGCGAATACCCGGCCGCGGCCGGGCGCAGGTCAGGCAGCCGGAAACCTCATCTATCGCTGAGGAGGGCTTACCGAGGTGCGTGATACGGGTGATCGGCACCTCCGCGGACGCACAGTGAAAGGGCGACAACGGGCCGGTACCGAAGAATGGCGACACAGGAAACGATCTGTCCCGAAACCATCCGTACCGGAAAGCGATCGGTACCCGAAAACGGTCAGTACGAGGCGAGGTCCGGCACCCGTAGGTGCGGCATCACGAGGTCGAACAGCTTCACGTCGATGACGTCGGACCCCAACTGGTGCCTGCCGTCGGATCGGGCCAACCGGCGCTCGGCGGCCTCGGGGCTGTCATAGGCGACGGTGATCGCGGCCCGCCCCCACTCCGGGTTCACCAGCACGCTGGCACTGCAGTAGCCACGGATCGCTCTCAACGCGGGGAGGCTGACGCCCGAGAAATCGTCGATGAAGGCGTCGGTGGCTTCTCGGGGCACCCGCAGCCACGTCACCCGCACACACGTTGCCGTCTTCGCGTCGTACCGTCGGTCCATTGCCGCGACGCGCCACTCCTCGATCTCGGCGGTGCCCTCGAGGGTCCTGGCGATGCGATCGCGGATCGGCCTGATCTTCACCACGCTGCCGTGCATGGCCTCCTGCGACTCCCAGGCCGTCGTCACGATGCACAGGCCCGTCGACCGCTGCGCGATGGCAGACATGCCGATGCAGCGGGGCATGGCCAGAATTGCCGGTACTGCCTCGTCACGGATGAAGGCGACGCCCCGGTCCACGGTGTCCGAGCGACCCTGGTACGTCACAGTGCGGGCAAAAACGGTCACTGCACACCTCTCCGTGTCGCGGGGCCGCATGGCTACGCCGCCTGTCGGCTATTTTCCTCTCCGCACAGCGTCGGCGCCATGCGCCGCCGGAGAGGACGGTCACAGAGAGGCATTAAACCTGTCGAACGGCCGGACACCCAAACCCGGCGACGCCGGCCCCGCACGGCACCCCGAAACGCAGCGAGACTCGCGGTTCCATCACGGCCCCGGCCTGCGGGAACGGCCGCAGAGCCCGGTGGGTTTGCCATGCGGCCACCGCGGAAGGCCGCGACGCCCGGTGCGGGCGCCGCGGCCTGGAGAACACGCGTCCTGCCGGGCCCTAGTGGACCGTGAAGGTGTTGGAGACCTCGACGTCATACGGAGTCGTGGTGTTCTTGTTGACCTGCGCGATGTAGGAACCCGGTTGCACCACTGGCGGGCCGGCGGCGTCGATGTCGCCGCCGCTGACACCCAACGCCGACAGGTCGAACCTGATCTTGACCGTCTTCGACTCGCCCGCCTTGAGGGTGACCCTGGTGAAGCCGACCAGCCGCTGCGGCGGCGTGACGACGTCGCTGACAGGTTGGTTCACGTAGAGCGGGATGATGTCCGTTCCGGGCCGTGCGCCGGTGTTGGTCACCTTGAGCTGAGCGGTGACCGCACCTTCAGCGGAAACATGCTCGGGCACCGACAGCGCACTGCGCGCAAAGGTGGTGTACGACAGCCCGAACCCGAAGGGGTACAGCGGGTTGTAGCCGCTTCCCGGCCCCGACGCGGTGCTCGGCAGCTGGTCGAAGAACTTCGGCTGGTCACCCAGCGGCGACGGCGCGGTGGTCTGGAAGTCGCCGCCCACCGCCGGAGCGTCCGACGGCCAGCTGACCGGCAGTTTGCCGCTCGGGTTCACCTTGCCGAACAGCACGTCCGCCACAGCCTGGCCCGTCTCCGTCCCGCCCTGGTAGGCCATCAGCACGCCGTTCGCTGAGGCAGCCGGACCCAGGCCGACCGGACGTCCGGCGAGCACCACGACGATCACCGGCTTGCCCGTCGCCTGCAGGGCTTGAATCAGTTGCTGCTGGTCGGGCGGCAGGGCCGGTGCGGGATTGTCGCCAAGTCCCTCGGCGTAGGCCTTCTCGCCGACGGCGACCACGTAGGCGCTTGCGGTGGGCGCGGCGGCCAGTGCCGACTTCTGATCAGGGGCGTACACCGCTGACGGACTGGCGGCGCGGACGCCGGCGAGCACGGTCGACCCGGGCGGGATCTGGTTCTCCGGTCCCATGCAGCAGACATGGCCGGCACCGAAGACTCCCTGCCAGCTGACGCTCCAGCCGCCCAGCTGGTTCGTCATCGAGTCCGCGCTAGGCCCGGTGACGACCACGGTGTCACTCGGCGACAGCGGCAGGGCACCGTTCTCGTTGCGCAGCAGGGTAATCGACTCGCGAGCCGCCTTCAGGGCGGCCGGCCGACCCGCCGTGACCGCGGCATTGGCCTTGTCCGCATCGATACAGGGCTTGCTGTAATCCCGGACGCAGGGTTGGTCGAACAGTCCCAACTTGAACTTCAGGGTCAGGATGCGGGTCACCGCCTCGTCGATCCTGGCCTGCGTGATGGCGCCGCTCTTGACCGCAGCGATCGCGGCCGCCTGCCATTCACCGGCATTGAAAACCTGCATGCTCATGTCGACGCC
The DNA here is from genome assembly GCA_963766015.1 of uncultured Actinomycetota bacterium. GTDB lineage: Bacteria > Actinomycetota > Actinomycetes > Mycobacteriales > Nakamurellaceae > Nakamurella. The sequence goes on from CAVXYU010000037.1 coordinate 145,730, forward strand.
CGCGTTGACCGCCTTGGCGATGGCGCCCTGGAGGTCGGCCGCCACGTGATAGGCCGTCTGCAGGGCCGGCACATCCCGGTAGTCGCTGATCACCACGCCGTCGAAACCCAGTTGGCCGCGCAAGATGTCGGTCAGCAGGTAACGCGAGGCGTGCGCGGGCACCGCGTTGATGGAGCCCGAGTTCGCCATGACGGTCAGGGCGCCTGCGTCGATGCCGCCCGCGTAGGCGGGCAGGATCGTGCTCTGCAGGTAGCTCAGCGGCAGCAGCGCCTCGGCCCGGTCGTGACCGTTGATGGATTGGGAATATCCGGCGAAATGCTTGACCGTCGCGGCGACGCCCAGGGAACGGCGGTCGGCCGGGATCTGCAGCGCCTTGACGTTCGCCGCGCCCATCGCGGAGGCCAGCACCGGCTGCTCCGCCCACGTCTCATACGTTCGGCCCCAACGGTTGTCGCGGTGCAGATCCTGCACCGGTGCGAACACCCAGTTCCAGCCGGTGGCCGCGGTCGCCCTTGCGGTGACGGCTCCGCTCGCGGTGGCCATCGCCGGGTCCCACGTCGCGCCGATCCCGATAGAGTGCGGGAACAGCGGAGCCTGCCACGGGTGCCCGAAGCCGTGCACCGCGTCGACGCCGAAGATCACCGGGATGTGCAACCGGGTGTTCTCGATCGCATAACTCTGGATGATGTTGTACTGGTTGGCCCAGTCGTAGCCGGTGTTGCCGACCCCGCCCTTGCCCGTGGTGTCGATCGGGTTCTCGGTGCCTCCGGCGAGGATCGAACCGGTGTTCTGGTTGACCAACACCTCTTCCATGCAGTCCGGCAGGGGAATGCTGAACCCGCCGCCGCCGCAAACATTGTCGGTCTTCGAGGTGACTCCGGTCACCAGTTGCTGATCCATCTGGCCGACCTTCTCGGCCAGGGTCATCCGGCTCAGCAGACGCCGTACCCGGTCGGGAATCGGTCGTCGCGAATCGAGCCAGGCCGCACTGTCCCCGTCCGAAGTTGCTGATTGGGGGGCTGATTGGGGAGCCGACTCGGCGGCGGCGGCGGGAACCAGTGACAGACCGAAGCCGGCGCCGCCGGCAAGCAGTGCCGCCGCCATCCCGATCGACCACCGGGTGCGAAATGTGCGCGCGGAATTACCAGTGAACATCGTTGACCACCCTTGACGCCGCGGACCGGAGGGAATTGCGGAATGCAGGTACGAAAGGGCGCGTCCCCACGGACCGCGCCGGTCGGTGCCGGGCGGAAGCCGTGGGGCTGGCAACGCTCCCATTGTTGGTTCAGTGACCCCACCACTGCAGCGAGGTTCTGTCAACAGCAACGTTTCTCGTGGCTCGAGCCGGAAACGCGCGCAGCTGGGCCGAAAGAATGAAACCTGCCCTAACGGCAGGCACGGCCGGAGTGATCAGCATTCCCAGAGCCCGATCGCCTACCGACCCCGCTACTCCGACCAACGATCGGCCATTCGATCACTGCGGGCGAGAAATGAGAGCCGTCGCGGTCAGCGCGCTCCCCAGCCGCCGTCCATCACGAGATCGGACCCGGTGATGGAGGCGCTGGCAGCGGAGCACAGGAAGACGGCGGCGGCGGCCACCTCGTCCGGTTCGATCAACCGCTTCACCGGGGAGGACCCGAGGATCACCTTGCTCAGCACGTCCTGCTCGGACATCCGGTGCGCCGCCATCTGATCGGCGATCTGCTTCTCGACCAGCGGCGTCCGCACATAGCCCGGATTGATGCAGTTGCTGGTGACGCCGGTCTCGGCCGCCTCCAGCGCAATGACCTTCGAAAGGCCCTCCAGTCCGTGCTTGGCGGTCACGTACGCGACCTTGAACGGACTGGCCCGGCGACCGTGGGCGGAGGAGACGTGCACGATCCGTCCCCAGCCCCGCTCGTACATGCCCGGAAGCACCGCCCTGGTCAGGACGAACGGCGCCGTCAGCATGATCCGCAGGATCGTCTCGAAGGTCGCGATCGGAAAGTGCTCCAACCGCTCGACATGCTGGATGCCGGCATTGTTGACCAGGACGTCGATGCCACCGGCAACGGACTCGACGGCCGCCGGCAGGTTCTCGGTGTCGGACAGGTCGATCACCAGTGGGGTCGCCCCGGTTTCGTCGCTGACAGTGCGCAGCGCCTCGGCGTCCCGGTCCACCGCGATGACGGAGGCACCTTCGGCAATGAAACGGGCGGCGATGGCGCGGCCGATGCCGCTGGCCGCGCCGGTCACCATAGCGGTCCTGCCCTGCAGTGGCTGATTCGTGGACGGCGTCGTCATACCCGGCAGGATAGGCGGCGGGGCCCCAGCCCCTCCACGGGAGCCGCTCCGCGCGCGGTGCTGCGGGAATCCGGATGCCCCGAAGCCGGGCAGGTCTACCGTTACCGGGCATGGCACGCTCCCTGCCGCCCCAGTCGATCCGTTTCTGCCAGTCCACGGACGGCGTGCGGATCGCGTACGCGCGGCATGGGCAGGGTGTGCCGCTGGTCATCAGCACCTGCTGGCTCAGCCACCTCGAGTACGACCTGGAGAGCCCGGTGTGGCGGCACTGGGTCAATGGCATGGCCGAGATCGCCACCACCATCCGGTATGACGAGCGAGGGTTCGGCCTCTCGGACTGGGAGGTGCCCGACTTCGCGTTCGAATCCCGGATCAGCGACCTGGAAGCGGTGATCGACGCGGCGGGGTTCGACCGGTTCGCGCTCCTGGGCATGTCGCAGGGCGGGCCCACCGCCATTGCCTACGCCGTCCGCCATCCCGAGCGGGTGACCCGGCTCCTGCTGCACGGCAGCTACACCGCGAGCCTCGGTCCGACCAAGGAGTCCGCAGAACTCGAGGACGCTTTCACCCGGATGATCGAGGTCGGCTGGGCGCGACCCGAAGGACGGTTCCGTCGGGTCTTCACCGACATGCTGATGCCCGGCGCCAGCCCCGAGCAGATGAGCTGGGTGGACGACCTGATGCGGATGTCGACGTCAACGGCCAATGCGGTCGCCTTCCGGGAACAGCGACGTGACGTCGACGTCGGCGCGCTGCTGGCCCAGATCTCCGTGCCGACCCTCGTGCTACACGCCAGGGGCGATCAGATGAACGATTTCTCCGAGGGCCGTCGATTGGCCGCCGAGATCCCCGATGCCAGATTGGTGACGCTGGAGTCGGCCAACCACGTCCTGCTGGAGGACGAACCGGCCTGGCCGGTGTTTCGGCGGGAGGTCGACGAGTTCCTGGAACCGGACCGGCGCAACGGTTCGGGCCCGGTGCCGTCCGGCGCCGGCCCGGAGAGCGCCACCGCGCGCCGGGACCTGCTGGACCCGCTCACCACGCGCGAACGGGAGGTGCTGCGGTTGGTCGCGGCCGGGCAGGACAACCGGGAGATCGCAGCCGGCCTGACCCTGAGCATCCGGACCGTCGAGCGCCACCTGCAGACCATCTACCGCAAGCTCGAGCTGTCCGGTTCCGCCCAGCGCACCGCCGCGGCTGCCCTGGTGCACGGCGGGGACTACGCGCCGGCCGCCTCCTGACCCGTCCGGTCACCCGCCGACTACGCGTCAGTGCTGTAGTTCCGGCGTCCGCCGATTCCTACCGTCAGGGTGTCAATTCGCGCGGCGGAATTCCGCCGGCGCCACCTCGAGGGAGAATTCATGACGACAACCACCGCAGCCGGCCCGGATTCCGAGGCTGATCGTGAGTTCAAGGCCGACCGTGAGCTCAAGGCGAAGCACCGCGCCATGTGGGCCCTGGGTAACTATCCCGAACTGGCCACCGACCTCATCTCGTCACTCGGGCCTGCCCTGGTGAACGCCTGCAAGGTGCGCCGCGGCGATCGGGTGCTGGATGTTGCGGCCGGGTCCGGCAACGCCGCCATCCCCGCCGCGCTGATCGGCGCGGACGTGGTCGCCTCTGATCTGACCCCAGAACTGTTCGATGCCGGTCGGTCGCAGGCCGCCGCGCGCGGCGCCTCCGTGGAGTGGATGACCGCCGATGTCGAGTCACTTCCCCTCCCGGACAAAGACTTCGACACGGTGATGTCCTGCGTCGGGGTGATGTTCGCTCCCCACCACCAGCGGAGCGCGGACGAATTGGTACGGGTCTGCCGCAGCGGCGGAACCATCGGCCTGCTCAGCTGGACACCCGAAGGCTTCATCGGGCAGCTGTTCGCCACCATGAAGCCGTACGCGCCGCCGCCGCCCCCCGGCGCGCAGCCCCCGCCGCTCTGGGGCAGTCCCGCGCACGTGCAGCAACTGTTGGGAGACCGGGTCACCAACATGTCGGCCCAGCGGAAGACCGTCACCGTCGACCATTTCGCGGAGCCGTCCGATTTCCGCGAATACTTCAAATCCCATTACGGCCCGACGATTGCGGTGTATCGGTTCATCGCCGCCGACCCCGACCGGGTGGCCGCCGTCGACCGTGAGCTGGACGAACTGGTGAACCGCTCCCGAGTGGGCGGCAGCGGCGCGGTGATGGAGTGGGAGTACCTGCTGCTGACCTGCACCAAGGTCTGACCGGCCGGGCCGGCGGCCGACGGTGCGGTTCGGCCGGCGGCGGTGCTCGCGTTCCAGCGCCTCACTCCTGCCGTGTACGCGTTCACCATGTTGCAGCGTGAGTGAGGCGTGGGTTTGCTGAGTCAGGCTCGCGAGCGACGGCGGGCCGCGACCGGCGGGTGGACGGTCCAGGATCGGGAATCCGCCGGTTCGCCGGGCCGTGCCAGCGGTTCTTCAGTGGACCTTCAACGGTTCTTCAGTGCCGCCCAGTCTGATGACCGGGTACCTGAGCGCACCGACTGGAGATCCGATGAGCATCACGAGCCCTTTCACCGCCACCGAGCTCGCCGCCGCCATCCGGGCGGGCGTGATGGGCGACGTCGTCACGCCCGATGAGCCGAGCTACCCCGCCGCAACCTTTGGATTCGGCCGAACGGCCGGTGCGGACCCGGAGCTTGTCGTCATCGCCGCCCGCACCGCTGACGTCGCGACGGCTGTTCGGGTGGCCGCCCGCGCCGGACGGCGGGTGACGGTTCAGACACCGGCCGGCAGCACCGGTGACGGCACCGTCCTGATCGTCACCCGGCTCCTGGCGAGTGTGCGGATCGACCCGTCGTCGACGACCGCGACGGTGGGAGTCGCGGCCGGCTGGCGCCAGGTCCTCGACGCGGCCGAGCCGCACGGTCTCTTCGCACCCGGTGCGGGTCATACCGCGGGAACGGTTCAGCCACCCTCCACGGCGACGGGTTTCGGGTTCTCCGTCGACCACATTTCGGCGCTGCAGATCGTCACCCCGACGGGCTGGTTGAGGTGGGTGGGCCGGAACAGCGACCCGGAGCTCTTCGAGCGGGTCCACCGCGGCCGCGGCATCGTGACGGCCATGGTCATCGACCTGGTCCCGCTCCCCAGTCTGTACGCCGGTGCCTTGTGGCTGGCCGCCGACGCGAATCCCGTTGCGCTGCAGAGCTACCACGAGTGGGCTGCGGCCTTGCCGGCCAACACCAGCACGTCGCTGTCCCGTCATCCGCTGCCCGATGACGAGGGCATCCCAGCAGTGCTCCGGGGTAGGGAAGCGCTGCGGGTGGGATTCGCTCACCTGGGAAACCCGGCCGACGGTGCGCGGCTGATCGCTCCGTTGCGAGCCGCCGCTCCCTGGCTGCTGGACAGCGTCACGGAGATGCCCTGGTCGGCAGTCGGTGTCGGGCTTTCGAGGACCGGTGCTCGGTCGCTCGTGGGTGTCGGGTGACCGGCTCGGCGAGGTAGGCCGGCGCGGGGTGGATTTCATGCCCGCTGCGTCGTTCCAGCAGCCGGCTGCGTTCCGGCAGCCGGCTGCGTTCCGGCAGCCGGCTGCGTTCCGGCAGTGGCTGCGTTCCGGCAGCTGCCGGCGTTTCGCCGGCTCGCTGCGATCCGGCGGCTGGCTGGGTTCCGACGGCGATGTCAGCAATCCTGACCCTGGGAATGACGTCAAGAGCACGAGCGGAGCACGATCCCGTCCGCGACAATGCCGTCCATGGCAGCGGCGCCCGATTCGTGGTTGAGCGCAATGGCGCACCCCCTGAGCGCCGTCGGCGGAGTCGTCGGCGTCGTACTGGGGGGAAGTCGCGCCCGCGGAGACCACACCGCGGACTCCGACGTCGATCTGGGGGTGTACTACCGACCGCCGCTCGACGTGCCGGCACTGCAAGTGCTGGCTGTCGAGTTCTCGGGCGCCGATGCGACGGTGACGGAGCCGGGCGGGTGGGGCCCGTGGGTGGACGGTGGCGGCTGGTTGGCTGTTGACGGGGTCGCGGTCGACTGGATCTATCGCGACGTGGACCGCGTCTTTGCCTGCTGGGCGGACGCCGAGGCGGGCCGGTACGGATTCCACCAGCAGATCGGCCACCCCTTCGGCGTTGCGTCCTTCTCCTATCCGGGAGAGCTGGCGCTGGGCCGCATCCTGGCCGATCCGACCGGGGAGTTGACGGAGCTGCAGAGATCCGTGCGGCGCTATCCCGCCGCGCTGGGAGATGCGCTCGTGACGGGCTGTCTGTGGGAGGCGTCATTCCTGATCGGCCTGGCGCGAAAGGGCGTCGGCCGGGAAGACACCGCCTACATTGCCGGATGCCTGTTCCGGGTGGTCACCCTCTGCGCGCACGCGTTGCACGCGCGGGACCGTCGCTGGTTGATCAACGAGAAGGGCGCCGTCACAGCGGCGTCGCGCCTTGCCAGCGCCCCGGACGAATTCGCCTCCCTTGCGCATGGACTGCTGGCCGCCCCCGGACACCGCCCAACGGACCTGTCCGCCGCCATCACTGCCGCGGACCGGCTGGTCAAGGAGATCGAGATCGCCTGTCGCGCTTGAGTTGAAGGTTCGGACCTCCGCTACCGGGTTCGGTGGCGGTGCCGCCCGTGACTCCCCGTGTCGACAAGGGCGCTTCCGGCAATACGCGTGACGGAGTGCGGCCCGGGTGGCACCACCCTCTGCCCCGACGGATTGACTTTTCGGGACACGTGGCCCCGGCGTGATTCGGTCGGTATCGCCGTGGCTGATTCGATCCTCTCTGATGGTGGAACACACCGACGGTCGCTGCCTCTTCAGGTGACCTCCGGCACGTCCCAGCGAATGTGTTACCGGGTCAGCGACACGGAAGAGTGCGGGAATGCTCACCGTTCGGTGGTCGCGGAAACATGGCCGTGACAAGCCTGTGACATGCGAAAACGCTTAGCACTCAGGGGGTCTTGTGTGCTAACACGCATGTGATTCACCATGACGGATCAGCGCCCCCGCAACGGAGGTTGAATTCCATGAGACATGCCGACGAGCATTCTGTCGAAGTTTCTCCTTTTCATGCCGAGGGGCTTCTGAGCGGGTTTTTGGTATCGGGCCGGTGGCCGGCCAGCACCGTGGAGTGGGCGCGTTTCCTGCTGCTCGCGGTTCGCGTCGCCAGCGTCCCCGGCATGCTGCCGACCAGCACCGTCTTCCGGGTGCGCGAGGAACTCCCGGACGACCCGGCACCGGGCACCGTCGGCGTGGTGATCGCGGAGGGACCCGTTGTCGGGGACAACGCCGTGCTGCCGGGCCAGTTCGCCGCTCATCAACCGCCCGGCCTGATCGTGCTGCACCCACCGACCGAGATCCGGCCGACCCTCCCCGAATCCGACGAGGTCGCGTCCGGCTGTGTGCTGCTCCCCGGATTGCCGCATCTCGGCCTCGACCACCGCGCGGCCTGGGTGGAGGCCGACCGCCAGGGCAACATCACCAGCATGGTCAGCCGCGCCGGCATCAATCCCTTCGACGACGCCGACACCGCGGTGCTCGCACTGTTCCTCGCTGCCTGACGGCTCTCAGCTCAACGGTCCTGGGCCGCCGCGGGTGGACCGGCGGTGCCAGCAGGAACTGTGCCAATGACGCCGGCTGTCCACCGCGGACTGCAGCCAGGACAGATCCTCGGCCGGCCAAACGACCAGATGCGCAGTGCCGACCGGGATCTCCTGCTGGCAGCCCGGGCAGCGGTAAGCCTTCCGCGCAGCCGCGCCTGTGACCGCCGTCACGAGGAAGTTGCCCTCCCTGGTGTGCTGGGTCTGCCTTCCCCAGAGCGGGGCGGGTGTCGCTGAGTCCCTCGGAGTCGTGTCGCCCCGTGCCCGGTCCTCGGCCGCCGCCCTGCGGAGCGATTTGGGTGGACGGCGGGGCATCCCCCGACGTTATCCCGCGCGATCGCTACCAGGGTCGGTCGGCCCCGATGACGGACAACACGTTGCCGGCCGGATCCTTGAACCAGGCGATCAAAACGGACCCGCCCCGCTGCGGTCTTACCCGGGACGGCGTTCGGCGGTTGGGATGACGCGCCGATGAGAACGGACGTCGACAACAGTCCGAGTACGGTCCGGCAAGCGGCCCTGCGCGCATCAAGGGAGAGAAACGAGATGAGACCACTTCGATACTCGATCAACGTCACGCTCGACGGCTGTTGCCACCACGAGGAAGGGCTTCCACCCGACGAGGAGTCGATGCGCTACTGGACCGCTGAAATGGGACGAGCCGATGCCCTGCTGTTCGGCCGGGTGACCTACGAGATGATGGAGTCCGCGTGGCGGCGGCCGGCCGCGGGTACGTGGCCCGACTGGATGCGTGAGTGGGAGACGCCGTTCGCCGAGACCATCGACCGGGCCAAGAAGTACGTCGTGTCGAGCACCCTGAGCGCGGTTGACTGGAATGCCGAGCTGGTGCGGGGCGACGTGGGACAGGCGGTTCAGCGGCTCAAGCAGGAACCCGGCGAAGGCCTGTTCGTGGGTGGAGTGACGCTCCCCCTGGCGTTGGCAGATCTCGGACTGATCGACGAGTACGTGTTCGTTGTGCAGCCGGTCCTTGCCGGACGCGGGCCGACGTTGCTCGCCGGTTTGCGCGATCGCATCCAGCTCGAGCTCATGGGTCGCCAGGAGTTCCAATCCGGCGCGGTAGTCACGCGATACCGTCCCGCTCGAGTAACGGCCTGACGTCACTGTCCTGACGTTGGACGCTGCCTTTGACCTCAACCGCCGAGGTCGGGTGCCACCACAGCAGTGAGAAACGCGTTCCACAGCGATGATCTCGCTGCAGAAACGACACTCGACGCGCGAACCGGCACGGTCAGCGCACCGTCACCAGCGTCGGGTCGGTGATGTCGTATTGCGTGCCCTCCCGAGCCGCCAGCAGGGCGGGCAGGATCTGCATCTTCTGCGCGGACCCGTCCGGGGCGCCCCAGATGACCTTGCGGCCGTCGGTCAGGTCGATCTCGACGTCGAAGGGCGTGCGGGCGGAGATCGCAGCGACGGTCGGACGGAACTGCGGGGTCAGCGCCGACGCGACGGCCAGCGCCGCAGCGGTCGATGGGTCTCCCACTCCCGGCGTGACGAGCTGCACCGTCACCAGGCCCGGCGGGGCGGCGCCCACCGCGAGGTAGGGATCACCGGTCGAGTCGAGCAACCACAGACGTCCATTTGCCGCCGTGACCGCCACCGGAACGCGCGGTGTCACAACGATATTGAGCGTGTCGGGCCAACCCCTGGCGACCTCGACCGCTGCGACCTCGGGAACCGATTCGACGTTCGCGGCCACGGCATCGAGATCGACACGGGCGAGCGCCGTTCCATCCGGGACCGGCGTGACGGCGCGGATCTTGGCGGCCACGGCGTCCGGGACACCGGTGATGGCCACCGCCTTCAGGCCGAGCAATGGACTGAAGAACACCGCATAGACAGCTCCGCAGATCAGCACGAACGTGAGGCCGAGGGCCACGATCCACGGCCAGCGGCGCGTGCAATTTCCGCCGGGAGCGGCCCGCCGGGTGGTCCTCCCCCTCGGGCGTACCCCCGGGGTCCGGCGAGGTAGCGGTACCGCTGAGATGGAGCTTTCGACGCCAGCGCTGCAACCTGGATTCGTCGGCGGGTGGGGACTCGCGCCGGGGCCGACGGCTCGTGCCGGTGGTGGCGGTGCTCATCGCGGGCACCCCGGAACTCCGCAGGATCCGCGCGTCTCACCCATCACGAGCCTCCAACAGCGTCAACAACTCCGGGCCGATGGCGGTGACGTCACCGGCGCCCATGGTGATCACCACGTCGCCCGGCTGCAGCACCCCGGCGACGAACGTCGGCGGCCGACTCGCGGTCCGGGTGATACAGCACCGCCGCGGCGCCGGCCGGAACGGCGTCTGCGATCAACTGCCCGCTGACTCCCGGCTGCGGATCCTCCCGCGCGCCGTAGACGTCGAGCACGCACGACCAGATCCGCGGCCGCCCAGGGCAACGCCGAACGCGTCGGCGAAGGTCGCTGTCCGGGAGTACAGGTGCGGCTGGAACACGACCACCAGCCGACCCGCCCCTGACGTCGACAGCTCACCGAGAACACCGCGCGCGGCGGTGATCTGGGCCGCGACCTCGGTCGGGTGGTGCGCGTAGTCGTCATACACGGTGATCCCGGCGGCGCTGCCCTTCAGCTCGAATCGGCGCCGCACACCGGTGTAGCCGGCCAGGCCGTCGGCCAGCGCCTGCGGCGCGACGCCCAGCTCGACACCCGCGGCCAGCGCGGCGACGGCGTTGAGCAGCATGTGGTCGCCCGGCACCGAGAGCCGCAGCTCCACCTCCCGCCCGTCCGGCCAGCCGAACCACGGCGGCACCGCGACGGCTGGGCCATCCAGCAGCCGGACGGTCGCGGACTCCGCACGGCCGTAGGTGACCAGCCGGCGCAGCCGGCGTCCGGCCGGCCAGCGCGGCCGTGCCGGGGTCGTCGGCGCAGACCACCAGGAATCCGCCGGGTTCGATCCGGTCGACGAACTGGTCGAACACCGCCGTGTAGGCCTCCGCGGTGCCGTGGTGGTCGAGGTGGTCGGGTTCCAGGTTGGTGATCACCGCGCCGTGCGGGGTGAAGGACAGGAACGAGCCGTCGGACTCGTCGGCCTCGGCGACGAAGATGTCGCCGGTGCCGTGGTGCGCGCCGAGTCCGGATCCGGTGAGCTCACCGCCGATCGCGAACGACGGATCCAGCCCGGCCTGTTGCAGCGCGACGGTCAGCATCGAGGTGGTCGACGTCTTGCCGTGGGTGCCGGCGATGCACACGCCGCGGTAGCCGTTCATCAGGGCGGCCAACGCATCCGCGCGCCGGACCACCGGGATCCCGGCCTCGCGGGCGGCGACCAGCTCGGGGTTGTCCGGGCGCACCGCGGTGGACACGACGACCGCGGTCGGGCCGCCCGGGCAGCAGCCGCAGGTTCGCGGCGTCGTGCCCGACCGCGGTCAGCACGCCGCGGGCGGCGAGCCCGGTGAGCACCGGCCGAATCGCGGGCGTCCGAACCGGAGACGGCGAACCCGCGGTCGGCGAGAATGCGGGCGATGCCGCTCATCCCGGCCCCACCGACCCCGACCAGGTGCGCCCGTCGAGCGAGAAGCCCTTCCGCGGTCACCGGAGTCGTCGGCCGACGATCACCGGCCGCCGCTCGGCACCGGCGACGGCGTCCAGCACCATCCGGGCGACCACCTCGTCGGCCGCGCTGGCGCGGCGGTGGCGGCGGCCGAGGCCGTCATCCCGTCCCGCATGATGCCGTCGATGACCAGCGGGATCACCTTGGTCGGCCACTGCTTCCCGGTCCAGGTCGGCGTCGTCGATGATGATCGCCGCGCCGCTCGCGACCTGCGCGGAGGCGTTGAGCCGCTGCTCGCCGTTGCCGTGCGGCAGCGGCACGTACACCGCCGGCAGGCCGACCGCGGCGATCTCGGCGACGGTCATCGCCCCGGACCGGGCCAGCACCAGGTCGGCCGCCGCGTAGGCCAGGTCCATCCGATCCAGGTACGGCACCGCGACGTAGGGCGGTGACCCGGCCGGCAGTCCGGCACGGTCGATGGTCGTTCCGCTTGCCGTACGCGTGCAGCACCCCGATGCCGACCTGGGCGAGGTCCGGTGCGGCCGCCGACACCGCGTCGTTGATCCGCTGCGCACCCTGCGAGCCGCCGAAGACCAGCAGCGTCGGGGCGTCGGGATCGCAGGCCGAAGAACTCCCTGGCCTGCGCCCGCAGGCCGGCCCGGTCGAGCTCGGACAGGCTGCGCCGCACCGGGTTTCCGACCACCCGGGCGTTCTTCAGGCCGGATCCCTCGACGGCCGCCGCGACCGACACGGCGAACCTCGCGCCGATCTTGTTGGCCAGCCCGGCGGTGGCGTTGGCCTCGTGGATGACGATCGGGACCCGGCCCCGGGCGGCGAGGTAGGCGGGCAGCGCGACGTAGCCGCCGAAACCCGACGACGACGTCGACCGTCGCGGTCGGTCATGATCGCCCTGGTCGCCTTGATCGCCGCGCGCATCCGGCCGTCGGCAGGGTGAGCAGGTCCTTCGGACGGCTTGCGCGGCAACGGCACCGCCGGGATCAGCCGCAGGTCGTAGCCACGGGCCGGCACCAGGGTGGTCTCCAGTCCGCGCTCGGTGCCCAGCGCGGTGATCCGGATGGTCGGGTCGATGGCGACCAGCGCATCGGCCACCGCGAGCGCCGGTTCGATATGGCCGGCGGTGCCGCCGCCGGCGAGCAGCACACTGGTCACGCGCCGTCCCGCCGGCCGCGTCGACGCGGGTCGTCCGGCCTCGGAATCCGCCTGATCCGGGCTCGGCCGCGCCGCTGCGGGTTGCTGCGCCGGGGTCGCCCCTCGGCCGGTCGGCGTGCTGCCCGATCGTGGTTGCTGGGAGCGGCGCGGGTCCCTGGACTGTTGCCCGGCGCGGGTCGCCGGGCGCAGCACGGCGCGGATCGCCTGTCGATGTCCGCCGCGGGTCGCCGGACACAGCACTGGCCGGGTCGGTCGGCGGCGCGGGCCGCCGGACCGGCTGGCTGGATCGAGCGCGGGCGGCTGACCGGGGCGCGGCGGCTGACCGAGCGCGACGCTGACCGAGCGCGGGCTGACCGGAGCGCGGGGGCTGACCGGAGCGGCTGGGTGGCTGGGCCGCGCGGGCCGCGGACGATCCGGACGGAGGCGTCCACCGGGTCGATCGCCGCGGCGGGCCGCGATCTGGCCGAAGACGCAGACGGCTCGGAGGCCGGCGATGCGGCAGCGGGCCGGGACGTCGTCCCGCGTCGCCGACGGCGGATAACGGGTTTGCGGTCGGTTCCGTCGCCGTGGTGCATACCCAGGAACGGGCGATCCGCCCGCCGCCGCCCGCCTGCAGCGCCGCCGCGGCCTGGGGTTCCCGGCGGGCGAAGTTGGCCAGCAACCCGAAGACCACCATGGTGATCAACAGCGAGGTGCCGCCGGCGGAGATCATCGGCAGCGGGATGCCGGTGACCGGCAGCAGGCCGACGACGTAGCCGATGTTGATCGCGGCCTGGCCGACCAGCCACACCGTCGCCGCCGACGCGACGATCTTGACGAACGGGTCGACGTTGCGGCGGGCGATCCGCAGCCCGGTGTAGGCCAGCAGCGCGAACAGCAGCAGCAGGATGCCGGCGCCGATCAGGCCCAGTTCCTCGCCGATGATCGCGAAGATGAAGTCGGAGTCGGCGTTGGGCAGGTAGCTCCACTTGGCCCGGGACTGGCCGAGCCCGACACCGAACCAGCCGCCGTTGCCCATCCCGTACAGGCTCTGCAGCAGCTGGTAGCGACACGTCGGGATGCGCCTCCGGGTCGATGAACGAGAGCAGCCGGGCCAGCCGGTACTCGGCGGAGATCGCCAGGTAGAAGAACCCGGCCGACGCCGGCGGCGCCGAGGCCGGCGAACATCCACCACGGCGCACCGGCGAAGAACAGCACGGCCATGAACACGATGGTCAGCGCGACCGTGGTGCCGAGATCGGGCTGCAGCATGATCAGCCCGGCCATCAGCACGAACACCGGCAGCACCGGGATCAGCAGCGCCTTGGGCGATCCCAGCGTCGACCGGCGGGCGGCCAGCACGTGCGCCATCCACAGCAGCAGCGCGAGCTTGGCGATCTCGCTGGGCTGGAACTGGAATCCGCCGATCCGGATCCAGCTGCGCGCACCGTTGACCAGTGCGCCGATGCCGGGATCAGCACGGCACCAGCAGGGCCAGCGAGACGATCACCGCGATGGTGGACAGCGACCGCAGTCAGCCGGACCGGCAGGAACTGGGTCGCGCAGAAGCAGATCAGACCCAGACGCCGCGTAGGTGGCCTGGTTGGCGAAGACCGAGAACGACGAGCCGCCGTTGCGGAACGCCGCACCGACGACGACGACAGCACCATCAGCAGGCCGAATCCGAGCATCAGCGCGAAGATCGCCGAGCACCAGGTGCAGCGACGTCATCGGCCGGTCGAGCCAGTCCGACGGTCAGCTTCCGGCCGGCCGCCCAAAGCGCGGCCGATCCGGCCGGGTTCACGCGGCGGTTTGGCCGTTCTTCGCGGTGCGACCGGACCGGCCGGCCGGCGAGGACCCGGCCCGCGAGGATCCCGGAGTCGGGGATCCCGGCTTCGGTGATCCTGCAGGTGTCGAGCGGCGAGGGCGGCGACGTCACGCTCACGAGCCGGCTCCGCCCGCTGCAGCGCCAGGCTGCGTCAGCGCCCGCGCCGCCTCGGCGAAGGCGTCGCCCCGGGCGGCGTACGAGGAGTACATGTCCAGCGACGCGGCCGCCGGCGCCAGCAGCACGACGTCACCCGGGGCGGCCATTCGCGCGGCCGCGCGACCACTGTGCGCATCACGTCATCGTCCTTGCCGGGCACGAGCAGAGCAGGGACATCCGGCGCGTGTCGGGAAAGTGCGGCGGCGATGATCGGGGCGTCGACGCCGAGCAGCACCACCCCCGCCAGCCGATCAGCGATCCGGCGCACCAGGTCGTCGACCGACGGCGCCCTTGAGCTGCCCGCCGGCGATCCACACCACCCGCGGGTAGGCCTGCAGCGAGGCCAGCGCGGCATGCGGGTTGGTGGCCTTGGAATCGTCGTAGTACCGCACCCCGGCGTGCTCGGCGACGAGCACGTTGCGGTGCCCGCCGGGTTCGAAGGCGCGCAGCCCGGCGGCCACCGCGGCCCCGGTCGCGCCGACCGCCAGCGCGAGCCCGGCGGCGGCCAGCGCGTTGGTCACGTTGTGCTCGCCGGCGGGCCGGATCGTCGGCGGTCGGCATGCAGCACGTCCTGCGCCGAAGGCGTTGTCCACCAACATCCCGTGCCGGACACCGAGCGATCCCGGGAACGGCCGGCCGCTCATGATCGGCACGACCAGCCCGGCGGGCGAGGCGGACAGCAGCGCCGGCCGCGCCCGGGTCGTCGATCACCGCCGAGCGCGACCCGGCCGGTCAGCGCCCGCGCCTTGGCGGCGGCGTAGGCCGCCATCGAGCCGTGCCAGTCGAGGTGATCCTCGGCGACGTTGAGCACCACCCCGGCCGCCGGCCGGATGCCCGGCGCCCAGTGCAGCTGGAAGCTGGACAGCTCGACCGCGATGACGTCCTGCCGCGGCTCGCCCGCCGCCGGTCCGCCGAGCTCGAGCCGGCCAGCACCGCCTCCAGCACCGGCCAGCCGATGTTGCCGCTGGCGGTCACGTGAACCCGGCGGCCCGCAGGATCGACTCGAGCATCCCGGTGGTGGTCGTCTTGCCGTTGGTGCCGGTGACCACCAGCCAGTCCCGGGGCGTGCCGCCGGCCTGGTCCAGCCGCCAGGCCAGCTCGACCTCGCCGATCACCTCGATCCCGGCGGCGAGCGCGGCGGCCAGCAGCGGGTTCGTCGGCGGGATGCCCGCCGAGGTGACCACCATGGCGGTGCCCGGCCGGCGGCGCCTGCAGGTCGCCGGCGAAGGTGACGTCACCCGGCGATCGCGGCCAGCTCGGCCGGCGCCGGCCGGTTCGAGGTGACGACCACCGACGCGCCGGTGCCGGCCAGGAAACGGACCACCGGCAGCCCGGTGACCCCGACGCCGGCGGCCAGCACCAGATCGCCCGGACCGGGCAGTCGCGCCGCGACAACCTGGTCGGCGGACTGCCCATCGGGGCGCACCTCGGGTCACCCGCTCAGCCACCGGTCAGCGACAGCCATTCGGCGTAGAACAGCCCGAGGCCGAGCGCCGCCGACATCGCGGCGAGCAGCCAGAACCGCACCATCACCGTGGTTTCCGCCCAGCCGGACAGCTCGAAATGATGGTGGAACGGGGCCATCTTGAACACCCGGACGTGCCGGGTCTTGAACACCGCGATCTGGATGACCACGGACAGCATCTCGACCACGAACAGCCCGGCGATCACCACCAGCAGCAGCTCGGTCTTGGTCAGGATCGACAGCCCGGCGATCAGCCCGCCGAGGGCCAGCGAACCGGTGTCGCCCATCATGATCCGGGCCGGATGCGCGTTCCACCAGAGGAACCCGATGCAGCCGCCGAGCGCCGCGGCGGCGACCACCGCGAGGTCCAGCGGGTCGCGGACGTCGTAGCAGCCGGCCGCGCGCGGCGTCGCTGAGCACCGTCCAGCAGGCGTTGCGGAACTGGAAGAACCCGATCGCGACGTAGGTGCCGAGCACCATCACCGACGATCCGGCCGCGAGACCGTCGAGGCCGTCGGTGAAGTTCACCGCGTTCGACCAGGCCGCGACCAGCAGCCAGGCCAGGATGACGAACCCGACCGCGCCGATCGACAGGAACGCCAGGTCCCGGGTGTAGGACAGCGATGTCGAGGCCGGGGTCAGGTCGCCTCGGAGTTGCGGAAGAACAGCGCGCCGACGCCGAAGGTCAGCGCGACGAAGGTCTGGCCGAGGAACTTCATCCGCTTGTTCAGGCCGAGATTGCGCTGCTTGCGGATCTTGATGAAGTCGTCGAGGAACCCGACCAGGCCCATCCCGGTGGTCAGGTACAGCAGCAGCAACGCCGACGCGGTCGGCCCGCCGCCGCCGGTGACCCACTCGATGCCGATCGCGACCAGGTAGCCGACCCACATCGCGATGATGATCGCGGTGCCGCCCATGGTCGGGGTGCCGCGCTTCTTCTTGTGGTGCTGCGGGCCGTCCTCCCGGATCTCCTGGCCGAAGCCCTGCTTGGAGAAGACCCGGATCAGGTACGGGGTGAACAGGATGGAGACCGCCGAGCGCGACGATCGCCGCGACGAGGATCGTCTTCACCGCGGCGTCCCCGGCGATCGACCGGCGTCACGGCGGGAGTCCGGCTGCGGAGGTCTCCGCGGTGCCGAGGTCGGCGATCAGCCGCAGCGCGACCCGTTCCAGACCCGGCGGACCGGGATGCCTTGACCAGCACGACGTCTCCCGCCGCCAGCTCCTGCTCCAGGATCGCCACCGCGTCGTCGACGTCGCGCGACCAGTTCCGACTCGCCGCCCCACGAGCCCTCCAGATGGGCGCCGAGGTGCAGCGCGCGCGCGCCGGTGCGGCCACCGACGGCGGCGCCGGTCGCGCCGCCCGGGCCCTGCACGACGATCAGCCGCTCGATCCCGAGCCGGACCACCAGCCGGCCGATCTCGTCATGGGCGGTGTTGGTGTCCGGCCCCAGTTCGGCCATCTCGCCGAGCACCGCCCAGGACCGCCGGCCCCGGCCGATGGTCGACAGCGAGCGCAGGGCCGCCTTCATGGAATGCGGATTGGCGTTGTAGGCGTCGTTGATCAGGGTGATCCCGCCGGCCAGTTCGGTGACCTCCATCCGCCACCGTGACGACGCCCGGCGCCGAGCTGAGCGCCTCGGCGATCCGGTCGAGCGGCATCCCGACGGCACGGCCGACCGCGGCGGCGGTCAGCGCGTTGCCGACCTGGTGGGCGCCGACGACGGCGAGCGTCACCGGCGCGCTGCCCTCGGGCGTGACCAGGGTGAAGGTGGCGTGGTCGGCGTCGTCCTGGCCGACGTCGACTCGGCCCGGACCGTCGCCGACTCGGCGCTGCGCCACGGTGACCACCTCGGCGGACGGTGACCGCGGCCATCGCCGCGACCCGCGGATCGTCGGCGTTCAGGATCGGCGACGCCACCGTCGACCGCGGACGGAAGCGCCTGCGGCAGTTCGGATTTCGCGGTGGCGATGGCGTCGACGGAGCCGAACTCGCCGATGTGCGCGGACCCGACGTTGAGCACGGCACCGATCCGCGGCGGCGCGACCCGGGCCAGCATCGCGACGTGGCCCGGACCCGCGGGCGGACAGTTCCAGCACCAGGAAATTCGTCCGCTCGTCGGCCCGGAGCGCGGTGTACGGGTGGCCGAGCTCGTTGTTGAACGATTCCGGCGGCGCGACCACCTGCGTCGGGTCGTCGACCGCGGCCCGCAGCACGGCGGCGATCAGGTCCTTGGTCGAGGTCTTCCCGGACGACCCGGTCACCCCGATCACCTCGAGCCCGTGGTCGCGGACCAGCGCGGTGACGGAGGCGTGCGCGAGGGCGCCGAGCGCGTCCAGCACCGCGGCGTTCGGGTCACCGGCGCCGGGCTCGACCCTGAGCAGCGGCAGATCGGTACCGGCATCGATCGGGGCGCTGCCCAGGACGGCGACCGCACCGGCCGCGGCGGCCGCGGCGGCGAAGGCGTGACCGTCCGTCCTCTCCCCCACGCAACGCCACGAACAGCGCGCCCGGGGTGACCCGGCGGGTGTCGAACTCCACCGATCGCACCACGACGTCGACCGCCATTTGCCGGTGCGGCGACACCGAACGCAGTCGCCGACGTCGCGCCAGGGTCATCGCGATCACGGGCGGATCCGGGGCGGTGCAGCGGGCTCGGTCACGGACAGGACGGTAGTCGGCCTGTCGGGTGCGGCGGGAACGGACACTGACCGGTCCATCCCGTCTGCCCGTTCCGTCAGGGCAGCCAGCAACTCGTCGCGATCCGAGAACGGCTGCACCACACCCCCGACGTCCTGGCCGAGTTCGTGGCCCTTCCCGGCGATGACGACGGCATCGCCGGTGCCGGCGGCCCGCACGGCGGCCCTGATCGCCGCTCGGCGGTCGCCGATCTCGAGGATCTCGGCACGGCCGCCTGCGGCACGCGCACCGGACAGCAGCTGCGGCGCGGATCTCGGCCGGCGGCTCGGACCTCGGGTTGTCGTCGGTGATGATCAGCAGGTCGGCCCGGGTGGCGGACTCGGCGCCCATCAGCGGTCGCTTGCCGGTGTCCCGGTCGCCGCCCGCCCCGACCACCACGATCAGCCGACCCGTCAGATCCTGGCTGATCGCATCCAGCACCGCGGCCAGCGCGGCGGGCTTGTGGGCGTAGTCGACGACGGCGAGGAAGTCCTGGCCGGCATCGACCCGCTGCATCCGGCCGGGCACGACGACGCCGGCGATGGCGTCGGCGGCCTGCTGGACGTCGCGCCCGAGCGCATCGACACAGCCGATCGCCACTGCGGCGTTCGCGACGTTGAAGGCGCCGGGAATGGCCAGCTCCAGAGTGACCGTCCGGCCGGCCGGGCCGGTGAGGGTGACGTGCTGGATCCCGGTGGTGGACACCTCGACGCCGGTCACGGTCCAGTCCGCGGCCGGATCGCTGACGCTCACCGTCAGCGCGTCCGGGTGCTCCGCGGCAAGCCTTGCGCCCCATGAAGTGTCGATGTCGATGACGTGACGGCGCGCCCTGCCGTCGAACAGCAGGCGCTTCGCGGCGAAGTAGTCCTCCATGTCGGTGTGGAAGTCCAGGTGGTCCTGGCTGAGGTTGGTGAAGGCACCGACGGCGAACTCGGTGCCGCTGACCCGGCCGAGCGCCAGTGCGTGAGAGGACACCTCCATCGCCACGACACTGACGCCGCGTTCCAGCATCACCGCGAACAGCGCCTGCAGGTCGGGCGCCTCGGGCGTGGTGAGTGCGCTCGGCGCGACCTGACCGTCGATCCTGGTCTGCACGGTGCCGATCAGTCCGGTCCGTGATCCGTCGGCGCCGAGCGCAGCCTCCAGCAGGTAACACGTTGTCGTCTTGCCCGCGGTACCGGTGATTCCGACCACGGCGAGGCTGTTGCTCGGGTCGCCGTAGAGCACCTTGGCGATTCGACCGAGCAGTCGCCTCGGCGAATCCGCAACGAGCACCGGAACCCCGACCGGCTGCGCCTTTTCGGCCAGCGCGTCGAGTGCCGCCCGGCCGTCCTCGTCGGTGAGCACGGCTGCCGCACCTGCTGCGATGGCGTCGGACGCGAAGGTCGAACCGTGGAAACGGCTGCCGGGCAGCGCCGCGAACAGATCACCCGGTCGGACGTCCTGCGCGCGCAGGGTGATGCCACTGAGCCGGGCGTCGAGCAGGTCCCGATGGGCCGATCCGGTCGACGGGGCGCCCGGATCGACCCAGTGGGTCTTTGCGCCGATCAGGTCGGCGATCTCGCCGACCGTCGCCCCGACAGGCACTCCCGGACGCAGGGACAGCGGCGGGGCGGAAGGGGGCACGGGCGGCAAGGGTACCCGCTCAGGACACGTAGAGGTCGTACACCGGCGGTTCGGTGGCCGACGGCGGGACGTCCGCCGCACGCATGGCATAGGCGGCGATGTCGTGGAACAGCGGCGCGCAGCTGGTCGTCCCGGCAGGCGAATTGCCCTTCGGGTCGTCCAGCATGATCGCCACCACGTACTTCGGGTTGTCCGCCGGGACGACGCCCGCGAAGGTCGAGGTGATCGCCGTCTGCGAGTAGTCGTTCGTCTCCGGGTCCACCTTCTGCGCGGTGCCGGTCTTGCCGGCGACCTGGTAGCCGGTGATGGCCGCGGCCGGGGCGGTGCCACGGTGGTTGGTGTCGCCGTCCTGGATGGTGCCGCGCAGCATGTCGAGCAGGGTGCGGGAGGTCTTCTGGCTCATCACCTGCGTGGTCGCGCCCGGCGGCGTCGCCGTCGTCTCGCCGTTGACGGTGGTGCTCGCGACGATGGTGGGCTGGATCCGCACGCCGTTGTTGGCGATCGCCTGGTACATCCCGGCCAGCTGCAGCAACGAGATCGAGACACCCTGCCCGATCGGCAGGTTGCCGAACGTGCTGACCGACCAGGTCGACGGCGCCGGGAATCGGCCGGAGGTCTCGGCGGGCAGTTGGATGCCGGTCTTCACGCCCTGGCCGAACTTCTTCGCCATGTCGACAAACGCGTCCGGGCCGACCTTCTGGGCGATCATCAGGGTGCCGACGTTGGACGACTTCGCCAGGATGCCGGTGGCCGTCATGTTGATCGGGCCGTGGTCCCAGGCGTCGTGCACGGTGACGTCACCGACGTCGATGGACCCGTTGACGTCCAGCACGGTGGTCGGGGTGATCAAGCCCTTCTCCAGGGCGGCAGCGAAGGTGACCACCTTGTTCACCGAGCCCGGCTCGATGGAATCGGTGACCGCCCGGTTGCCGGTCTGCTTCGCGGTCTGCCCGGGTTCGTAACAGGCCATCGCCGGGATCTGCGCATCGGAGACCTGCATGACGACGACGCAGCCGGACTTCGCCTGCGAGTTCTCGACGGCTTTGGTCAGCATGTTCAGGGTCGTGTACTGCAGATCCGAATCGATGGTGAGTTTGATGTCCATGCCGTTGGTCGCGGGCTGCTCGTCGCGCTGGCTGCCTGGGATGATGACGTGCCTGCCGTCGACGTCGACAGTTCGCTTCCCGTCCTTACCGGCCAGCCGGGTGTCGAACTTGGCCTCCACACCCGACAGTCCGTTCCCGTCGTAGTCGGTGCCGCCGACGATGGCCGCGGACGCGGAGCCGTCCGGATACTGGCGAAGGTCCTGGCGTTCGGTGACGACCGCTTCGAGCTGGTCCTTGTCGAACAGTTTCCGGATCTTGGTCATGACAGCGTCCGCCTGCGCGGGCATCAGGTTGCGGGCGAGGTAGACGTAGGTCTTGCCGGAGGTGAGCTTGCCCATCACCTCGTCGACGGTCAGGCCTGCGCCGACGTCGTTGACCAGGATCGCTGCGACCGCTCTGCGCTGAGCATCATCGGTGAACAGTGCCGGCCGCGCCGCGACGGCGCGCCCCTCGACGGTGAAGGCGAGCGCCGTGCCGTTGCGGTCGGTGATGGAACCGCGCTCGGCGAGCAGGGTGATGGACCGGGTTCGCTGCTTCTCACTCCTGTCGGCGTAGCCGGCGGTGTCGATGGCCTGGATCGCGACCAGCTTGCCGCCGGCGATGGCGAGCATCGTCAGCAGCACAGCCAACGCCAACCGGCTGCGCCGGCGCGGGTTGGCGACGGACGCCTTGCCGGTACTGAGCCGGCGGCCGCGCACCGAACCCTTCTGCTTGGCCACCGGCCGCGGAGCCGGCCGGACCGGCCGCTGTGCGCCGCCGGGAGCAGCGGGGCGGGGAGCGCGCGGCGGCGGGGCCGTCCGGGGTGACGCCGGTCCGGGCGAGCGTCCGGTGGATGCGGCACGACCGGCGGTCGACGCTCTGCCGGTGGCGGCCCCCCTGCCGGTGCCGGTCGGGCGACCGGTGGACCGGCCGGTGGCGGCACCGGCCGACCGGCGCGACGGATCGCGCGGATCCTGCGACGACCCTGACCGGTTCAACGCTGCGCTCCCTGTGCCGCTGTGGCTGCAGCTGACGCGGGTGCTGCGGTGCTGGGTGCTGCGGTGCTGGGCGCTGCGTTGCTGGGCGCTGCGGTGCTCGGCGCTGCGGTGCTCGGCGCTGCGTTCGAGGGTGCACTAGGAGCCGCGCCCTGCGCTGGGCTGGGAGCGGGGCTCTGCGCTGCGGCCGAAGAGCCGCAGCCGAGGCTGCCGCCGACGGTGCGGGTGACGGCGCGGGACCGGGCGGTGGCGGCGGACCG
>CAVXYU010000038.1:0-98393 GCA_963766015.1 uncultured Actinomycetota bacterium
GGCTCTTACACCAATTCCCTGGATGCTTTCCAGGCTATCCAGTGCATCGACGGTTCTCGAATCCTCGACCCGGCCCAGGCGGACGTGGTCGCCGAGAAATTTGCCGCCGCAGCGCCTGTCTTCGCGTCCGGTGATCCGCCAAGGGCGATCACGGATCCCTGTGCATTCTGGCCCGTGCCTCCCACCTCGAAGCCGCACCTGCCCGACACCAGGCCTGCCGAAGGTGCTGGTCATCTCCACCACCAGCGACCCGGCCACGCCCGTACCAGGCCGGGGTCAACCTGGCCAAGGCACTCGGCGCCGTCCTGCTGACCGTCGAGGGCACCAACCACACCGCCTACCTCGGCATCGGCAGCAGCTGCGTCGACAGCATCGGCACCGACTACCTGACCACCCTCGAACTGCCGGCCGGACGGCACCACCTGCCGCTGACCGGTGCTCCGGTCAGCGCGCCGGGTCAGCTCTGGTCGGCCACCCACAGCCCGATCAGCCCGCGGAAGTGCGCCAGGAACTTCTCCTGCTCGTGCGGCGGGTAGGTGGCCCGCACGGTGTCCACCAGCAGCGCGTCGAAGTCCGCCGAGGTGATCCAGTCGTAGACGATCTCCGGCAGCGAGGCCAGCGCGGTCGAGCAGAACTCCCGGTAGGTGTCGGCCTCGAAGTACTGGTCGGACATCAGCGCGTACCGGCCGAGCTTGTCCGACCAGTTCAGGTCCGGGTCGTCGGCGACGTCGAACCAGGCCCGGGTGTTGGTGTCCACCCGGGGCTTTCGGCCGGTGACCGCGCAGAACACCGACCAGGACACCAGTTGGGTGATCGCCCACGGGAAGTAGTAGTGCAGCGAGGTGATCGCGATGTCCGGGCAGGCGTTGGCGTAGTCGATCGGCTGGACGCTGGTTCCGGTGACCAGCGATTCGCAGGAGTTGAACTCCCAGCGGAAGAAGGCGTTGATCGTCCGGGACAGCGTCAGGATCTCCATGCCCGCCTCGGGCGGCAGGAAGTTGTGCGACACCTCGTAGCGGTCGTGCATCGGCAGTTCCGGCCGGAACCGCATGATCTTGGTTTCCGGGCCGATGGTCAGCGACCGGGCGAACGAGTCGTAGTCGGCCGCCGCCTGCAGGTGCATCAGCATCTGGCCGGACTCGTCGTAGGCCTTGTGCAGCGCGGCCGTGTCGTCGACCCGGGAGACCCCGCGCCAGGCACCGCCGTCGAACGGCTTCATGAACATCGGGTAGCCGACCCTGGACGCCACCTCGTCGAGATCGAACGGCAGGTTGTAGGTCTCCGCGGTGTACGCCCACTTCTCGTGGTCGACCGGGTTCTTGTACGGCACCAGCACGGTGTCCGGGATGTCGAAGCCGAGCCGGATCATCGCGCAGTACGCGGAGTGCTTCTCCATCGCCTGGAAGGTGAACGGGTTGTTGATCAGGTACGTGTCGTTCACCAGCGCGGCCTTCTTCAGCCACTCCCGCGGGTGGTAGTACCACCAGGCCAGCCGGTCGATGACCACGTCGTGCCGCACCGGGGCGCGCAGGTCGAACGGCTCGATGGTCATCCGCTCGGTGTCGACATGGTGCGGGACGCCCGCGGTGGCTGATCGGGTCGAGCCGCCGGGTCAGCGTCTCGAAGGCGATCGGCCAGTCCTTCTCTGTGCCGAGCAGCAGGCCGATCAGGTGGGTCGCGGAATCACGTCGTGGCGCGGTCATGGCAGAGATCTTCGTCGGGCCGCGGCGGACCCGGCGGGCAACGGCTGCGCGACGGGGTCCGCCGACGGGCCACGTCCCGCGCGGCCGGGTCGTCTCAGCCCAGCGCGGGAGGTAGATCGCCGCCTGCGCGCGCCAGCTGGGCCAGTCGTGCGGCCACTCGTGGCCCCACACGTAGAGCTCGTGCGGGATGCCCTTGTCGGCGAGCACCGCGGCCAGCGCCCTGGTGGAGGGGTTCGCGCCGGTGGTGTCCTCCCACATCCCGCTGCCCACCACCAGGGTGAGGGCCAGCCGGCTGCGCAGGTAGTCGAGGTGGCCACCGTGGGTGCCGGGCAGGAACTGCATCGGGTTGGTGTAGTACGTCTCGTCGTCGGCCGGCCCCCAGGCCCGCCACGTCCACGGATCGTAATTCCCGGACAGCGCAACGGCTCTGGCGAACACGTGCGGGTGGCGCAGGGCGAACAGCACCGCGTGGAAGGCGCCCATGGACGGGCCGGCGGTGGCGATGTCGTCCCGGCCGCCGCACTTGTCCCGGATGAACGGGACCACCTGCCAGATGATCCAGTCCTCGTACGCCGGTGGTTGCGTGCGCGGTCGGTGAGCGGCATCCAGGACGCCGACCACGACGAGTTGTCGAACGACGGCACACAGAACACCGTGATCCGGCCGTCGTCGATCGCGGGGCGGACGGCATCGAGCATCCCGTTCGCCTCGAAGTCCCACGGCTGGCCGGCCTCCGACGGAAACCAGATCACCGGTCGTCCCCAATGGCCGTGAACGGCGATCTCGGCGGAGCCGCCGAGCGACGGGGCGTCGATCCGGTGGTATTCGGTGCGGGTCATCGCAGACCGGCGATCAACTCGTCCAGAGCCGGGAACCAGGCGTCCCGCCAGCCGATCATCGTGTGCGCGTCCGGCACCGTTCGGAAGGTGACCGGATGGTCCTGCAGGCTCAGCACCTGCGCCATCTCGAGGTTGTTCCCCAGGTTCTCCTCGATGGCTCCACAGGTCATCAGCACCGGCACCGGCCTTGGTCTGCCCGTGGCAGCGGGGTCGGGGCCGGCCGCGATGTCCTGCACCGCGGCACAGATCTGCTCGAAGTGACCGAAGGAACTCTCCTGCGAGTCGAGGGCGTGGGTGAAGAACGAACCGGATTGCAGGGCCAGCGCGCTGATCGATCCTGGCCGCCTGCGCTGGATGACCAGCATGCTCAGTGCGCCGAGGCTCGCGCCGAGGCCGATGACCGCCCCGGTCAGCACCCGCGCGGTGATCGCGGGGACGACGACGTCGGCGATGTGGTCGGCGTAGTCAGGGTTGGCCGCATACCAGTCGTCACGTAGTCCCTGCGGCGGGTCGAGCAGCGCCACCCGGATCGGCAGATCGCGGGAGATGGCCGTCGCCCAGCGGAGCAGTGAGCCGCGGTCGGCCATGTCGCTGCCGTCGTGCACCAGCAGCAGCGGCGCCGAGGTGTCGGCGGACAACCCCGGCGGGGACCAGAGCTGCACCGGCACAGGGGTTTCCAGTCGGCCCTCGGCGGTGGTGACGGGTCGCAGCGGCCCCGCCGGCCGGGTCAGCAACCAGTTCGGCTCCCGGTAGTCGGGGAACCGGATCTCCGACTTCTCGCCGAACGGGTTGGGTACCCGCAGCGGATTGCCCGGGTCGCACATCCAGCTGTATTCGGCGCCGACCCGGGTGGTCAGCTGGTATTCCAACCGCCAGGCGTTGAACCGGGGGAGGGTGAGCGTCCAGCCGCCGTCCACCGGGACGTACTCGGGGTCGATGTCGCCCAGTACCCAGTCCACTTCCAGCCGAACGCCGGACAGCTCACGGCGCGGGTCGGGGTACCACAGCTGGACGTGGTCAGGGGTGACGACCGGGCCCTGTTCCACCGCGCCGGCAAGCACCGCCCTGGTGCGGGCAGCAGGTATCACGGGGACGGCTTCAGGCATCGGAACACGGTACGTCACAGCCTGCCGCCGACGCTGATTCACGGGTGCGGCAACCACGGAGTAACAAGCCCCTCATAAGGTGATGCCATGGACCGTCAGCAGCAGTTCGTCCTCCGCACCCTCGAGGAACGTGACATTCGCTTCGTCCGGCTGTGGTTCACCGACGTGCTCGGGTTCCTGAAGTCGGTTGCCGTCGCGCCGGCCGAACTCGAGGGAGCGTTCAGCGAGGGCATCGGGTTCGACGGTTCCGCCATCGAGGGTTTCGCCCGGGTCTTCGAGTCCGACATGGTCGCCCGTCCGGACCCTTCGACGTTCCAGGTGCTGCCGTGGGAGGCCGACGGCGGCCGGGTGTACTCGGCGCGGATGTTCTGCGACATCACCATGCCGGACGGATCGCCGTCCTGGGCGGACCCGCGGCATGTGCTCCGCCGCGCCATGGGTGACGCCGCCTCGATGGGTTTCACCTGCTACGTGCACCCCGAGATCGAGTTCTTCCTGTTCAAGGACCTCCCCGACGACGGGTCGGTGCCGGTGCCGGCAGATCAGGGCGGCTTCTTCGACCAGGCTTCGCACGATGCGGCTCCGCATTTCCGCCGGCGGGCCATCGAGACGCTCGAGGCGATGGGGATCTCTGTCGAGTTCTCCCACCACGAGGGTGCGCCGGGCCAGCAGGAGATCGACCTGCGGTACGCCGATGCGCTGACGATGGCGGACAACATCATGTCCTTCCGGTACGTCGTCAAGGAGGTCGCCCTCACCCAGGGGGTGAAGGCCTCGTTCATGCCCAAGCCGCTCGTCGACCAGCCCGGATCGGCGATGCACACCCACTTCTCGTTGTTCGACGGTGAGACGAACGCGTTCCACAGCCCGGACGACGAGTTCCAGCTGTCGGCCACCGGCAGGGCCTTCCTGGCCGGTGTCATCAAGCACGCGCCGGAGATCACCGCGGTGTCCTGCCAGTGGGTCAACTCCTACAAGCGGCTGGTGGTCGGCGACGAGGCACCCACCACCGCGTCCTGGGGAACGGCCAACCGGTCGGCACTGGTCAGGGTGCCGAACTACTCACCGGGCAAGGCGTCCAGCCAGCGTCTGGAGTTCCGGCTGCCCGACTCGGCGTGCAATCCGTACCTGATGTACACCGTCGTCATCGCGGCCGGTCTGAAGGGGATCCGCGAGGAGTACGAACTGCCGGCACCCGCCGAGGACAACGTGTGGTCGCTGTCCGAGGTGGAGCGACGGGCGATGGGCTACCAGAAGCTGCCGACGTCGCTGGAGTCCGCGCTGGCCGTGATGGAGGGTTCCGAGCTGGTGGCCGAGGCACTCGGCGAGCATGTCTTCGATTTCTTCCTGCGCAACAAGCGGGCCGAGTGGGAGGCCTACCGCCGGCAGGTCACCCCGCAGGAACTCAAGCGGTACCTCTCGCTCTGAGGGGGCTCCGTGCCGACCACGGCCCAGGTGTTCTCGGACCCGATGCGGTTCGGGGACACGATCGCGCCGCTGGTGGCGCGCGACCCGGTCGGGGCGACCATGGTGTCGCACGTGCTGGCCGGTCACCTCGCGGTGCCCTACCCGGGCGGGCCGCCCCTGATGCTGGCGGTGCGGGTCGACGGGGTGGTTGCGCTGGCAGCGATGCGGACCTCGGGGCACCCGGCGCTGGTGGTGCTCGATCCGGTTCTCCGCGGCCCCGGCGCAGTGCTGGACGAGCTGGTGGTCGCTCTCGCCGCGACCGGGGAACCCGTCGAAGGGTTCAGCGGCCGGCGCTCCACGGTGCTGCCGCTGGCCGCATCGTGGACCCGGCACACAGGTGTCGGGTGCACGATGCGGATGTCGACCCTGTTCTACCGGCTGACGTCCCTGGTCGAGCCCGCAGGAGTGCCCGGCGCCGCGCGGCCGGCGATCCTCACCGATGACGCCGAGCTGGACCTGCTGGCCCGCTGGTTCGACGAATTCGGCAGGGAGACAGGCGTCACCCGCGGACTGCCGGCGGCGGACCGCGCGATGGTGCTGGGCAACGCCGAGCGGGGACAGCAAACGTTGCTGTGGTGCGTCGATGGACTGCCCGTCGCGCTTGCCGGGCACTCCGCGGTCCGCAATGGGGTGTCCCGGATCGCGCCGGTGTACACGCCGCCCGAGCATCGGCGACGGGGGTACGGTGCGGCCGCCACCGCTGCCGTGGTCCATTCGGCACGCGCGCTCGGCGCGGCCGAGGTCACCCTGTTCGCGGACGCCGACTACCCGCCGGCGAACGCCGTCTACCGCGGTCTGGGTTTCGCGGCGGTCACCGAGTTCGTGCACATGGAATGCAGAGTGCGGCACGCCTAGTCAGGAGCGGGTCACAACGGCCCATTGTCTCTTCGATCGGGCGACCTTGCGGAACCATTCATGTGCCATTGTGAATTCCTTGTCATTCGGACGGGCCGGTGCCGGACCTACGGTTGCCTTTCCGGGCAGCGCCGGTCATTGACCTCGCTGCAAGAACCCCTTTCCTGGCTGAACGAGGCTACTGTCGTGGGCATACCGGGATATCCGAGGGGGCCGTTGTGGCGGAGGAATACCGGGCGGATGACGACGACCGGGAACAGCGTGCCGCCGATGCGCTCCGAACGGCGGCCGAGGATGATGCGCTGGCCGGGAGTCTGGGCGCATTGGCCGAACTCTCCACGGCCAGCCTTGATCTCACCAGAATGCTGACCGAGGTTGCAAAACTCGCTGTGCGGGCCATCCCGGGAGCTGACGGGGCAGGCCTGACCTTGCTGGAACTGGATCGGGCCGACCTGATCGTGAAGAGCGAACCATTCGTCAGGGCGATCGACAACATTCAGTACGGCATCGGCGAAGGACCGTGTATCAGCGCCGCGGCGACCGGCCGGACCAAGCGGTCGGGTCGGCTCGAGAAGGATCTGCGGTGGCCGAGGTTCGGACCCAAGGCAGCCACATTGGGTGTGCACAGCGCGTTGTCGCTGCCGCTCCGCACGCCGACGAAGGTCCTCGGGGCGATGAACGTGTACGCGCACCCGCCGAACGCGTTCACCCCGAGGGCGCAGGAGTTGGGTGAAACCTTCGCCTTGTCGGCCACCGTGGCGGTCCAGCATGCGCAGGTCTTCGAGCAGACCATCAGGTTGGCCAACGAATTGCATGCCGGGTTGAACAACCGCGTGCTGATCGATCACGCGATCGGAGTGCTGCGCTTCCGGCACGGGCTGACCGCGGGGGAGGCACTCGATCGTCTCCGGCAGATGAGCATCGACGAAAGTCGGTCGGTGACCGATATCGCCGTCTCGGTGGTGCGGCACACAGACCGCCCGGGTCCACCTCACGAAACCGGGTGACGGAAATGATCAATGACGCCGGAGGCACGGTCGATCGGGTCCCGACCCGACCTGCCGTTCCCCATCGGTGCCCTCGCACGCTCTCTCGACGCGTTTCCGGGCATGCACATCCAGCGCATCGGGCGCTGCGAGGGGGCAGGCCGTGGAATTCCCACCTTCATTCGCTGACGATCTCGATGTCCTGACCGAGGCGCTGGGCGACCCGGTCCTCGACCTCGGGGCAGTGCTCGGTGTGCTGACCGACGACCTTCTCGCGGTCGTTCCGTCCTACCTCGGTCTGTCCCTGACGTTGCAGGTCGACAGGAATCCCGTCACCTTCTCGTTCGTCACCGCAGCCACGCCGGCCGATGTTCGCGCGTCGCTGTGGCTCCCACTGCTCCCGCCGCGATCGGCCCGTGGCAGGGGTGGAAACGTGGTGTTCTTCGCCTCGGCACCTGGCGCCTTCCGCGACTTGGCAGACGACGCCCGGTGGATGTTCACCCTGTACGGCCAGGCGGCGCTGGACCGGCACCTCCCGTCGACCGGTCCAGCGGGACCGGGCGGCTCCGTCAGCGTGGCCGAGTTCAGCGACATCAATCAGGCCATCGGCGTTCTCATCGCGATGGGGCACCCGGCGCCCGAGGCGGAGGGCGAACTGCAGCACCGCGCGCACACCGGCCGGTGCACGCTGCTCGAGGCCGCCCGCAGCCTGCTCGGCACCGTTGTCGGAGCGGGCCCCGGCTGAGGATTGCGGTCTCCGGCCCGGACGTCACAACTCGAGGGCAGTGCTCGCCAGAGCGCTCAGTTGCCCGGCCAGATCCTGGTCGGACAGCGGTGATTCGAACGTTCCCACAGCGTTGACCATGCCGAACGCTCCGTGCACAGCGGTCCGCACCCGTTCGGAATCCCAGTCGGGGTGCACCTGCCCCAGCAAGCTGCGCCAGCGCCCGACAAGCGCGCGCTGCCGCGCCACCAGCAGGTCGCGGTCCTCCGACGGCAGGTGATGCACCTCGCGGATGAACACCGCCATCAGTCGCCTGCGTCCCGAGACGGCGATCGCGTAGGTGTGGATCAGCCTGCGCAGCAGCATCTGCGGGTCGTCGTCGGCCTCGCCCGCGAGATCCCCGTCCGGCTCCGTGGTGACGGCATCGATCACCCTGCCGAAGACCGCCGTCAGAACTGAGGCCTTGGCTCCGAAGTGCCGGTAGATGGCCGGCCCGGTGACGCCCGCTGCCGCGCCGATGTCGTCCATCCCGACCGCTGCGTAACCACTTTCGGCGAACAGTTGGGCGGCCGCGGTGAGTATGGCCTCCCGGCGTGCCGCCCCCCGCGGGGACGGTGCGGTCCGGATCGTCGACATGATGCCCCCCGTGATCGCCCCGGTCGTTGCAGGGCCGCCGGTCGTTCCGACGCCGATCGGGACCGAACCCCCGCTTCGCCAGTACTGACCGTCCGACCGATCCATCAACCCGAAGTCGATGAGCCCCCTGCGCAGCGTCACATAGTCGTCGTAGATCGCCATCAACTCGCGGTTGACCTCGACCTCGGTGTAGCGGACCCCGGGGATGAAGCGCTGGGCTATCAGGTCATAGACGGCGAGTTGCCGGGATTGCTTGGCCGGCAGCGTTGTGAGCCGCCCGTCGGCACCGAAGAACCGCCTGACCACCGCGTCGGCGTTTGCGGCGGCGGCCCGCTGCAGATCGTCGTCCATTCCACCCCGCTGTCAGTCGACCACGTCGCCGGGGCCGACGCGTGGACGCGGCACCCGCCAGCGACGGATCAGGCAGGCGCGGTTGAAGGCATAGAAACCGAGGGACCCGCCCTTGGTAGACAGGCCGGAATTGTCACCGTTCGGGAACTTCTGCCGCACCTTGGCGGACAGCTGACGCCCGAAGATCACCGAATCGATGATGGCGGCGAAGATCGCCACCAGCAGCACGAGCGGACCGTAGGTCTGCAGCAGCGGCACGGGGATCAACAGGATGACGAACGAGAGCACCGCGATCGGCAGCAGGATTCCCGCAACGTTGCGCCGGGTGTCCACCAGGTCACGGACGTAGGCACGTACCTTGCCCTTGTCCCGCGCGAGGACGTACTTGTCGTCGCCGCTCATCATGCGTTCGCGGTTGACCCTGGCCAGCGCGCGCTTCTCGTCCTTGGTCAGGCTCTTGCCCTGGACCTTCGACCGCTTGATGGCTTCCCGCTGCGTCATCGGCGGTGGCGGAACCGGGCCGCGCCGGCCTTCGGCCTCCCGGCGCTTGGGGGTCGGACGGCCCTTTCCCGTCGTCGGTGCTGCCTCCTCGGAAGGCGCGGTCACCGCGCTCGGTTGATCGGTGTCGTCAGCGGGTTTGCGGCGCAGGAAACTCACAGTCGCAGCCTAGAGGACTGGGGAAGGCCGGCCGAGCAGCTTCGTCAGCGGCGTCCGCCGGGCGGAATATCGCGCCGATCCGGCGGGTTCTTGGTCACGTCGGCCCGCGGGTACTCCCCACGGGGCGTTGTGCATGGCATCATCGAGGGGGAGTGGTCGCCGAACCGATTCCGGCAATGGTCTTTCGCCACCCGGTCAGACAGAGTCCGACACATCCAGCGGCCGCACACGGCCCCACCTCATACAGGGAGTAACAGATGAGTGTTGCTGACACCGCGGCAGCCACCGAGGTCCAGGCGCCGGCGCACGGCGTGACGCTGTCGGAAACAGCCGCCGCCAAGGCCAAGGCCCTGCTGGAGCGTGACGGCAGCAGCGACATGGTGCTGCGGATCGCCGTCCAGCCGGGCGGCTGCTCAGGCCTGCGGTACGAGCTGTTCTTCGACGACCGAACCCTCGACGGTGATGCGCTCGTCACGTTCGACGGCATCGGCCTCGCCGTGGACCGGATGTCCAAGCCATACCTGGACGGCGCCGTCATCGATTTCGTGGACACCATCGAGAAGCAGGGCTTCACCATCGACAACCCCAACGCGCAGAACTCCTGCGCCTGTGGCGACTCTTTCCACTGATCGTCCGATTGTCCGCGAAACCCCCGGTGAACAGCCGGGGGTTTCGTTGTGTCCGGGATCCGTACGAGGGCCGGTAGGGTTCACCCCGGCCCCGAAACGTCAGCGAAGAGAGCCTCGACATGCCGATCGCCGTCTCCGGATCCATCGCAACCGATCACCTGATGCATTTTCCCGGCAGATTCCAGGAGTCGCTGCTGCCCGACCAGTTGCATCGCGTCTCGCTGTCCTTCCTGGTCGACGATTTGGTCGTGCGACGCGGCGGAGTGGCACCGAACATCTGTTTCGGGATGGCCAAGCTGGGGTTGCATCCGGTGCTGGTGGGGGCGGCGGGCATCGACTTCGCCGACTATCAGAGCTGGCTGTCCCGGCACGGCGTCGACACGTCCAAGGTGCACCTGTGCGACGACGTGCAGACCGCGCGGTTCGTCTGCACCACCGACGACGACATGAACCAGATCGCCTCCTTCTACGCCGGTGCGATGGCGCGCGCCCGCGAGATCGAGCTGGAGCCGATCGCCCGTGCCTATGGTGGCCTGGACCTGGTGGTGATCGCCGCCGACGACCCGGAGGCGATGGTCCGGCACTCGGAGGAATGTCGTCAGCGCGGTTACCGATTCGCCGCCGACCCTTCGCAGCAGCTGGCAAGGATGGACGGACCGGACGTCGCGTCGTTGGTGACCGGCGCAAGCATGTTGTTCACCAACGACTACGAGCTCGGCCTGCTCCGCTCGAAGACGGGATGGTCGGACGAGAAGATCGGCGAGTCGGTGGGCTTCCGGGTGACCACCCTGGGGTCCAAGGGTGTCGAGATCATCGCTGCCGACGGCAGCCGGCTGGCCGTTCATGCCCTTCCGGAGAAGTCGAAGACCGACCCGACCGGTGTCGGTGACGCCTTCCGGGCCGGATTCCTGGCCGGCAGTGCGCTGAACCTCTCCTTGGAGCGCTCGGCCCAGCTCGGATCGCTGATGGCCACCCTCACCCTGGAAACCGTCGGCACCCAGGAGTACCAGCTGGACTCCGATGTGGCCCGGGTCCGGCTCGCCGACGCGTACGGCGAGGACGCGGCGACCGAGATCGCGCACGCTGTCGGCTGGTGACGACCGGCCGTTGAGCTAGAGCCGGACGGGATAGGCCGGTTCCGGCACGACGGGCGTGACGGCCCCGGTCACGAAGATCTCGTGCCAGAGCTGGAAGACCAGGATGGTCCAGATCCGCCTGGAGTGGTCCGCCTCGCCTGCCCGGTGTGCGTCGAGCATCGCCAGCACCGCGGCGGGGTCCAGGTATTCGTCGGTGTGCGCGGTGGTGATGATGCCGCGGGCCCACTCGTAGGAGTCGCCGGCCAGGAAGTGCCGGATCGGCACCGGGAAGCCCAGCTTGCGGCGATGCAGCACGTGCGGCGGCACGATCAGCTCCATCGCCCTGCGCAGCGCGAGCTTGGTGGTCTGCTTCGTGACCTTCTGATCGGCCGGTACGGTCCTGGCCACCTCGAACACCTCGGTGTCCAGGAAGGGCACCCGCAGCTCCAGCGAGTTCGCCATCGTCATCTTGTCAGCCTTGACCAGGATGTCGCCGCGCAGCCAGGTGAACAGATCGACGTGCTGCATACGCGCAATCGGGTCCGTTTCCCTGCTGAGCGCATAAACGGGGTCGGTGACGTCCCGGAAGGAGCGCTGCGGATCGTAGGTCCTGAGCAGTCCGGCCAGTTGCTCCTCGCGGAAGATCCGCGCGTTTCCGTAATACCGGTCCTCGAGTTCGAGCGATCCCCGGCGCAGCATGTCCTGACCGCGGAACCCTTGCGGCAGAGCGCGTCCGACGGCAGCCAGACCCTTGCGCATCCCGTCCGGCAATCCGGTGATCCCGCGCAGGCTGGACGGCTCGCGGTAGATGTTGTACCCGCCGAACAGCTCGTCGGCGCCTTCCCCGGACAGCACCACCTTGACGTGCTTTCGCGCCTCGTTGGCGACGAAGTACAACGGCACCAGGGCCGGGTCGGCCACCGGGTCGTCGAGGTACCAGATGATCAACGGCAACGTCTCGGTCAGTTCCTGCTCGGAGACCGTCCTGATGACGTGCCGGACGCCGATCGCCTCAGCGGACGCGACCGCAGTATCAACTTCCGAGAAACCCTCCCGTTCGAACCCGGTGGTGAACGTGATCAGGTCGGGGTTGTAGCGCTTGGCGAGTGCCGCGATTGCCGTCGAGTCGATGCCGCCGGACAGGAAAGCGCCCACCGTCACGTCTGCACGCATGTGCTTGGCCACCGAGTCGTCCATCACGGCTGCGATGCGCTGGTACAGCGCGGATCGCTCGGCATCGGAGATCGCCGGCCGGCCGGCGAATACCGGGTGGAAATAGCGCTTGTTCACCATCGGCCGACCGGGGCGCACCGTCACATGGGTGCCGGACTCGATCTTCCGGATGGCCGAATCCATCGTGGCCGGCTCCGGAACGTACTGCAGGACCAGGTAGTGCTGCAGCGCAGGGACGTTCACCCTGGCCCGGCCGGTCAGCTCGCGAAGGCCCTTGGCCTCGGACGCAAAGCCGACGCCGTCGGGTGTCTGGGCGACGAACAGAGGTTTGATCCCGAACGGGTCGCGAGCCGCGAACAGCACGCGGTCCCGGGTGTCCCAGATCAAGAAAGCGAACATCCCGCGCAGTCGCGCGACGGCCTCCGGACCCCAGTGGTGGAAGGCGGCGACGATCGCTTCACCGTCGCCCTCGGTGCGGAATTGCGCGCCGTGCTGCGAGGCCAGTTCCTCGCGCAGTTCGATGTAGTTGTAGATCTCGCCGTTGAAGACCAGTGCGTACCGGTCGGGCGACTCCGGCGGCCCCCACCGCAGCGGTTGGTGCGAATGGTCGATGTCGATGATCGAGAGCCGGTTGAAGCCGAAGACGACGTCGCCGTCGCTCCAGGTCCCCGACTCGTCCGGCCCCCGGTGCCGCGCGCACACCATCCCGGCCGCAACCGCATCGACCCGCGACTCCGCCTGTCCCGTTGCCGAGACGAAACCCATCAATCCGCACACGAGGTGCCCACCGTCCTGTCCCGTACCCGGAAACTGTTCGCCGGCTGTCCTGACCTGTCACCGCCGCCCTGCCGTCAACGACAGCCAGTATCGCCGGTTCACCGGCCGGCACCGCCGCGCGACCCGCTGTACGGGCGATCGGTGGCATCAGGGTGACCACCGACGTTCTGTAGAAACTGCCGGGCCCCGGCCGGGTGCGCCGCCACCGGGCGAGGTAATCTTCCGGAGTCGGGGACAGGTGCCGCGGTCATCGGGCCCTGCCCTTTGCATGACGGCGGTACGCAGGCGAGAGAAAGGGCGCACGTGACACGGTCTCGCGCGAAACGGCGGCTGACGCTGGCCGGATTGCTGGGCCTGGCCTTGGTGCTGATCAGCGGCTGTTCCGTCGCGGACCTGCCCAACTACGGCTGGCCGGATGGCATCACCCCGCAGGCCCACCGCATGCGGGAGTTCTGGTCCGGTTCTTTCACCGCCGCCCTGCTCGTCGGCGCCGGCGTCTGGGGCCTGATGTTCTGGGCGTTCATCGTCTACCGCAAGCGCAAGAATGGTCCGCTGTATCCCAAGCAGACCAAGGAGAATCTCCCGCTCGAGCTCGTCTACACCGCCGTTCCGTTCCTGATGGTCGGGGTGTTGTTCTATTTCACGGTCACCACCGAGAACTTCGCGATCGAGACCAAGGCTGATCCCGACGTCGTCGTCGACGTCACAGCTTTCAAGTGGAACTGGGACTTCGGCTACCCGGGCACCAAGGTGCCCGGCGGCGGCGAGGTGCACACCATCGGCACCAGCGAAGAAATCCCGATTCTCGTCCTGCCGGTGAACAAGCTGGTGCAGTACCAACTCCGGTCAAAGGACGTCATCCATTCGTTCTGGACCATCGACTTCCTGATGAAGCGGGACGTCTTCCCTGATCCCGCGGCGAACCAGTCGAACAACATCTTCCAGAACACCATCGACACCACGGGCGCCTTCGTCGGCCGCTGTGCCGAACTGTGCGGGACCTACCACAGCGCAATGCAATTCGAGGTCCGCGCGGTGCCGGAGAACATCTACACCGCCTACCTCGACCTGCGGCAGCGAACGAATCCGGTGACCGGGCAGCCGTTCTCGGCCGCCGACGCGCTGCGTGCGGTGGGTACCGCGGATCCGTCCTGCGGCGAGCTCTGTGCGCCGCTGGCCACCACCACCTACCCGTTGAACCCGGACAGGCTCAACAAGGGACAGTCCGAGCCCTCCGGTTCGGCCAGTTCAGGAGGCAACTGATGGCCCCCAGATATGACTCTCAGGGCGGCACCGGAGATCAGCAGACGCTGCCGGAGAAGCCTGTCGCCGCGATGCGCGGTATGCAGGTCGAGACCTGGATCTTCCTGGCCCTGACCGCCTTCTTCCTGCTGGCGGCGGTGGTGTACCTGTTCCTGTCACCGAACGAACCGGTGGGCATCACGGCGCTGTTCCTGACGTCCGGGTTGACGCTGATCGTCGGCACCTTCCTGCGCTTCGTCTCCAGGCGGCTCGAGGAGCCCAGACCGGAGGACAACGACGACGCCGAGGTCTCCGACGGCGCAGGCGATGTCGGCTTCTTCTCACCGGGTTCTTACTGGCCGTTCGCGTGTGCGCTTTCGGCGGCAACGACCGCCTTTGCGCTGGCCTACCTGCTCTGGTGGCTGGTCACGATCGGCGTCGGCTTCCTGCTGTTCGCCGTCTCCGGCCTGGTGTTCGAATACCACCGCAGGCCTGCCCATCACTGAGCTGGTTCTCTGCTGTAGCGAAAAGAGCCGCCGACCGGATTGCCGGTCGGCGGCCCTTTTCGTGTGACGGGGGCTTCAGCGGGGCGCAGCCGGCGCGAGTTCGTCGCCGGCGGGAGTCACCGGTGCCCGCACCCCTGGACGTCCCGCCGTCCCTGCTGCGTTGAGCAGGCCACGGCCGATCCGTTTGCCGGCCGCAACGACGGCGGTGTCCGGCTGTTCGCTGATCGCCGGAGGCATGATCACCACCGGGCAGCCTGCGCGGTATACCAGTCGACGGGCGAAGAGTGGGCCGCTTGACAGGTCGGTGCGCTGCGGGGCGTCGATCACCAGCAGGGCGGCCACTTGGGCGGCCGCCAACAGCACCTTCCGTCGACCGCCGTGCACCACCCGGCAATCCACGTCGGCATCATTTCCCAGCACGGCCGTGACGTCCCGGCGGAGCTCATCCTGGGCATCGGCGTACAACTGGTCCGCATCGAAGGTGAAGACCGAGGGCCGGCCGGCGGACGAGGCCGGCGGCGGTGGTGGCCGCCAGGCCCTTACGGCGACCAGCATGCCGCCGTGCTCGCGCGCTTCTTCCATGGCCCAGCGCAACGCGGTGGGGGAGCCACTGGTGGCGCTCACCCCGACCACGACGACGTACCGATCGGCCTCGATCCCGGACGCGAACTCTTCAGGGGTGGGCGCCTGGCTCATTGCTGCTCACCGCTTGCGGTCGTCCGGGTATCGGACGCCGACCCGACCTTGGACAGCGGATCGGCGATGTCCTCCAGCGATTGGCGTTCGGCGTTGATACCGAAGATCAGAGCGACGATCCCGCCGGTCAGCATGAGTGCTGCGCCGAAGTAGTAGCCGACGGTCAGCGGGCCGCGATCGGTGCCCTCTCCGATCATCCAGCCGTAGATGACCGGGGCCAGCGCTCCGGCAGCCTGGGCGACAGCGAAGAAGTACGAGATGGCCTGACCACGCAGCTCGAGCGGGAAGATCTCCGAGACGGTCAGGTAGGCCGCCGATGCCCCCGCGGAGGCGAAGAAGAACGACACGCACCAGAACACGACCTGGGTGGTTGCCGTGAGGGCGTCCGCCTGGAACAACGCGGCCGACACGGCAAGGACGACGCCCGCCAGTCCATAGGTCGCAAAGATCATCTTGCGACGTCCGATGGTGTCGAAGAGCGGCCCGAGGATCAACGGACCCAGCAGGTTCCCGATCGCGAAGGGGAAGAAGTAATAACCCGTGTTCTCCTTCGGGATGTCGTAGAAGTTCTCCAACACCAGTGCGTACGTGAAGAAGATGGCGTTGTAGAGAAACGACTGGGTGACCATCATGGTGAACCCGAGAATGGTGCGCTTGGGGTACACCTTGACGAAGATGCCGATCAATTGTTTGAAAGGAATCGGGGGCTTCTCGACCACCGAGATGGCCTTGCTCTCCGGCACATCGGACAGCTCTCGTCCTTCCGCCCTGACCCTGGCCTCGATCTCGTCGACAGTCCGGTTGGCCTCGTCGGCTCGGCCGTGGGTCAGCAGCCAGCGGGGGCTTTCCGGAATGTGCCTGCGCAGGTAGATGATGATCAGGCCCAGCACGGGCCCGATGAAGAATGCAACCCGCCAGCCGACATCCTGCGAGATGAACGCGGGGTCGGTCAACCACAAGTTGGCAGTGGCGCCGAGAGCCGCTCCGGCCCAGTAGGTCCCATTGACGGCGATGTCCACCCGGCCGCGGTAGCGGGACGGGATCAGTTCGTCGATTGCGGAGTTGATCGCGGTGTATTCACCGCCGATACCCAGACCTGCGACGAATCGGAAGAACCAGAGGAACCACACGTTCGGCGCCAGGCCGGCGATACCGCTGCCACCGAGGTAGATCGCCAGGGTCACGATGAAGAGCTTCTTGCGGCCGAGTCTGTCGGTCAATCGGCCGAAGTACAGTGCGCCCACGACCTGGCCGACGAGATAGATCGTGCCGGTGAAACCGATCTCGGCCGAGTTCATGTTGAAGGTGCCGGCGAACCCGCCCACGGAGACGAGCTGCACCTCGAGGCCGTCGAGGATCCAGGACACCCCGAGCCCGACCACCACCGACCAGTGGAATCTTGTCCACGGGAGCCGGTCCATCCGGGCCGGCACCAGACTCGTCACGGGCTGCCCCGTGACTCCTGACGTTGTTGCCATGCGGTTCTCCTGTATTTCGAGAGTGTTCGGGCGCGCGTCAGCCACGCAGGAGTGGGGGCTTTCGTCTACGCGCGGAATGAGGTCGGACCGGTGACCGGTCCGTCACTGCGGGGATGAACAGCTGCGGTCAGGGCGATCGATCCCGGGCGACTGGCCGGTGCTCGACATCGCCGGGGCCGCAACCGAAGTCGGCGTCGCATGCCATGGCGGACCTCTGGGGTGGAGTCGTTGTGGTGAGCACCCGGTAAGTTCCCGGACCAACGGCTTTCACACGGAGCCCACACCAACTATTTTGTGCGGCGAGAGAAGTACAGAGACGACTCTGCCCCGCCACGAGGATCGTGGCGGGGCAGAGTTTGTGGGTCGGGGGGGCGGAACTACCGCTTCGCGGCTGCCTCGATCTCGGGTACGGGATGGAGTTCATCGTCGTAGGCGATGGTGCCCGTCTCGTCCGCCGGCCTGAGCAGACCGGGAACCGCAACGCCCGCCGATCCGAGCTGGTTCATCCGCTTGGGCACCGAAGCCCCCTGATAGGCGAGCGGGACCGGATGTCCGTGGTCGTCCACCGGGCCGAGGGGTTGATGGACCTCGATGAACTCGCCGTTCGGCAGCCGTTTGAGAATGCCGGTCTCGATGCCGTGCTCGAGAACAGCACGGTCGGAGTGCTGCAGACCCAGGCACAGCCGGTACGTGACGATGTACGCCAGGACCGGGCCCAGGATGGAACCGACCCGGCCGATCCAGGTCATGACGTTCAACGAGATGTCCAGCTTGAATGCGAAGAGGTCGTTCGCGCCGTTGATCAGGTTGACGATGTAGAAGGCCATGAACGCGGCACCGAGCGCGGTGCGGACCGGAACATCCCGCGGACGTTGCAGCAGGTTGTGCACCGCATTGTCCTTGGTGAACGCCTTCTCTATCCAGGGATAGGCGATGACGATGATCATCAGCAACGTCGCACCGGCTATCGATGGGAAGAAGACCGACGGGATCATGTAGTGCCCGAACAGGTTTCTGACTTCCCAGTCCGGCCATATTCGGACCATTCCGTCCAGGAAGCCCATGTAGAAGTCCGGTTGAACACCGGCGGACACCTGAGAGGGGTTGTAGGGACCCAGGTTCCAGACCGGGTTGATCTGGAACAGCCCGCTCATCATGATGATGATCCCGAAGACGACGGCGAAGAAACCGCCGCCCTTCGCCGCGAATGAAGGAAGCACCCGCAGGCCGATCACATTGTTCTCGGTGGCTCGCGGAGCCGGGAACTGGGTGTGCTTCTGGAACCACACCAGTGCGACGTGCACGCCGACGAGGGCAAGGATGATCCCGGGCAGCAGCACGATGTGCAGCGAGTAGAACCTCGGGATGATGATCTCGCCCGGATAGTCGCCGCCGAAGACGGCCCAGTGCGTCCAGGTGCCGATCACGGGGATCGACAGGATGAAGGCGCTCACAGCCCGCAGGCCGGTACCGGACAGCAGATCGTCCGGCAGCGAGTATCCGAGGAAGCCCTCCGCCATGCCGAGCACCAGCAGCAGGACGCCGATCAGCCAGTTCGCCTCACGCGGCTTGCGGAACGCGCCGGTGAAGAAGATCCGCATCATGTGGATCAGCATCGAGAAGATGAACAACAGCGCCGCCCAGTGGTGGATCTGCCGGATCAGCAAACCCCCACGGACCTCGAAGGAGATGTCCAGTGTCGATGCGTATGCCATCGACATCGGGACGCCGCGGAGCTTCTCGTAGACGCCCTGGTAGACCGTCTCCGCCATCGACGGGTCGAAGAACAGCGACAGGTACACGCCGGACAGCAACACGACGATGAACGAGTACAGGGCCGCTTCGCCGAGCATGAACGACCAGTGGCTCGGGAAGACCTTGTTGAGGGCCGTCCGCAGCGGACGGGCACCGTGATAGCGGATGTCGGCGCCATCGAGTGCCTTCTGCACAACGGACGGGCCGGCTGACGCCTTGGTGGGGGTGGTGAGGCGGCTCATCCGCTTGCCTCCTTGGGTTCGGAATACCACGCGGGAAACTTGCCATTTTCCCAGAAACCGGGACCGACTGCTTCGACGAAATCACGTGCGGCAACGAAGTAACCCTCTGTCGTCCAGCTCGATCGGGAGCTGCGGGAGCGGGCGCGTCGCGGGTCCGAACACGGGGAACATGCCCTCGTACAGATTGAACTGCGATTGGTGGCACGGGCACAACACCCGGCCGGTCTGCTGCTCGTACAGCGACACCGGGCAACCGACGTGCGTGCAGATCTTCGAGTAGGCGTAGTAGTCGCCGAACTGGAAGCCCTGCTGGCCGTCCCGGATGCGAACGACGGAATCGGACCGCAGCCGGAACAGCATCACCGCGGCGTCGGAGGCCTTGGCGCCGCCCGGGACGCCGGGGAAGACGGTGGCCATCGAACCGGCCTCGAGATCCTCGGGGCGGACCGGTGTGCCGTCGATCTGCACCAGGCGCACCTTGCTGCCGTCGGCGGCGGGTGCCCATGGCGTCACCCAGAGCGGGGAATCGGCGCGCTCGGCCCACGGGTTCCTGATGAAGCCACCGAGGATCGGCACCAGTGCCGCGACCCCGAGACCGCCGCCGGCGAGCAGCAGCGATCCCTTGATCACACCGCGGCGCTTGACGCCGGCCTTGTCGCCGGTGTCGAGGACCTGGGCGGCCAACGTCTCCCGGTCGACCTCGTCGGAGAGTCCGATGTGCCGCTGCTGGACGGCGACCTCGTGCGGCATGACCTTCTTGGCCAGCGCGACGACGCCGATGCCGAAGCACAGCACGGTGAGTCCGAGTGTGGCGCCGATGATCGGGGTGTACAGCGCGTAGGCGAGCTGACCGTCCGACCCCGCCGGGACCCACTCGTTCGGCCACCAGATGAAGGCGACGATGAAGATGACCGCGAACAACGCCGCCAGCAGGAACCAGATGGCGACGGACCGTTCCGCGCGTTTCTCGGCGGGGGAGCCCGGCACATAACGCTCGCCGTATTCGACGAGTTCGACGCCGTCCATCGCCATGCCGAGGGCGCTGAGCTCCTCGCGCGACATCTTCGCGCGTTCGGCCGCATCGGGGACCTGCAGATTCGGGTTGCCGCTCATGCCTTCGATCCCATCCACAGCGTCGCCGCGACGATGGCGCCCATACCGACCAGGAAGGCGATCAGACCTTCGGGGGCGGGACCGAAGCCGCCGGCGGTGTAGCCGCCCGGATCGATCGTCTCCTTGTTGTTCTGGATATAGGTGATGATGGCCCGCTTCTCGTCAGGCGTCAGCTGGTTGTCACCGAAGACCGGCATGTTCTGCGGGCCGCTGAGCATGGCGCCCCAGATCTGCCGATCCGTCGCCGGATCGAGGTTGGGCGCGTACTTGCCCTGCGAGAGGGCGCCGCCCTGTCCGGTGAAGTTGTGGCAGGACGCGCAGTTGAGCCGGAACAGCTCCCCGCCGCGGGAAATCTGGTTCGGTGCTCGCAGATCACCTTTGGGGATCGTCGGGCCGCCGCCGTTTTGCTGGATGTAGGCGGCCAGCGCGTCGGTCTGCTCGGCGTCGAACACCGGCTCCTTGCGCTGGATCTGCGCGCCGTTGATCGCGGCCGGCATCCGGCCGCTGGAAACCTGGAAGTACGTGGCGGCTTCGCCGACACCGACCAACGACGGTCCACGGCCACCCACACCCTGAAGGTTCGCGCCGTGGCAGCTGATGCAGGAGTTCTGGTAGAGCGCCTGCCCTCCGCTGCCAGCGCCGCGTCAACGTCGGCGGCGCCGCCTCGTTGTTGTTGGAGACGATGGCGCTGTAGACCAAGGCGACCGTGGTCAGCGCGAACATCAGCGCCAGTGCACCCGTGATCCGGCGCACCGCCTTCGTGCGGCGCAGCGCTCTTGGTCGGCCGCCGGTGGGCGGTGTGTCGTTGACCGACATTCTTCTGACACCTCGTGCTCGGTAGCTGCGGCTGGCGGGTGCGGGCGTCGCGGGTGCGGTGCGGCGTGCTCCGCTGGAATGCCGGTCGGCCGTACTTCTAACTACTGTAGAAGTTCCGGCGGCGGATGCGAAGAGTTCTCACTGAATGATGTAGATCGTGGCGAACAGACCGATCCAGACAATGTCGACGAAGTGCCAGTAATAGGACACCACGATGGCGCTGGTGGCCTGCGCCGGGGTGAACTTCGAGATCTTCGTCCTGGTGATCAGCAAGAGGAAGGCCAGCAGGCCGCCGATCACATGCAGCCCGTGGAACCCGGTGGTCAGGAAGAACACGGTGCCGAAGGGGGATGACGACAGACGTCGTCTCGTGCTGGGTGACCATGATGCGGTACTCGTTGGCCTGGCCGAGCACGAATATCGTCCCGAGCAGAAGCGTCAGCAGGTACCAGCGGCGGAGGGAGAAGACGTCACCGCGCTCCGCGGCGAACACGCCGAACTGACAGGTGAACGACGACGCCACCAGGATGATCGTGAAGACCAGGGCGTACGCGACGTCGAGCTCGGCCGGCGGTGGAGGCCATTCGCCGTCGGCTGCGCCCGCACCGTGAAGTAGATACCGAACAGCCCGGCGAAGAACATCAGCTCGCTGGAGAGCCACACGATCACGCCGACGCTGACCATGTTCGGGCGGTTCAGCGTGTGGATCCTGGCTGCTGATCGCGGAGGG
The DNA here is from genome assembly GCA_963766015.1 of uncultured Actinomycetota bacterium. Classification (GTDB taxonomy): domain Bacteria; phylum Actinomycetota; class Actinomycetes; order Mycobacteriales; family Nakamurellaceae; genus Nakamurella. Next base: position 21,558 of record CAVXYU010000038.1, read on the forward strand.
GCCCGTTGGGCTGGTCGCTGTCGTCACAGGTGGATTATGGACTGCCACCGGTGATCATGCGCCTGCGGGTGCGACCCGGGCGGGTCGCGGGTCGCGTCGTGGCGCAGATCGTCGCAGGTCGGACGGCCGTCGCCGGCGGTTCGACGGATTGTCGAAACCGGCCGCGCAGGGACCATGGCGGGTGGGGGCACTAGCATCAGCGGCGTGAGCAAACCCGTGCTGTTGGTCTACAGCCATCGTCCCGAGGTCCGGGAGCGGATCATCACCGCGATCGGCCGGCGGCCGGCGCCGGACGTCGGCAGGGTCGACTACCTCGAGTGCTCCGCCGTCCACGAGGTGATGACGGCGACCCAGGGCCGGCTGGCCGACGTGCTGATCCTCGATGGCGAGGCGCAGCCGACCGGCGGTATCGGCATCAGCCGGCAGATCCACCAGGAGGCGGACGCCGTTCCGCCGGTGGTGATCGTGGTTCGCCGGGCGGACGACCGCTGGCTGGCCACCTGGGCTGGTGCGGACGAGATCCTGGTGCACCCGCTGGATCCCGTGACGGCAGCCGACTGCATTGCCGGACTGCTGCGCCGGCGGGCCGCCGGGTTGATCCCCGCGGTCACCGAACCACACCCGCGGTGAGCGGGGCGCGGTCCTGGCCGGCCCTGCTGAGCAGGTTGCTCGCGGGGGAGAACCTCGACTGCCGCCGACACCGGCTGGGTGATGGACACGATCATGGCCGGTGAGGCGACGTCCGCACAGTTGGCCGGTTTCGCTGTCGCGCTCAGGGCCAAGGGCGAAACCGCGGTCGAGGTCGCCGGACTGGTGGACAGCATGCTGTCCCACGCGGTGCGGGTCACCGTGCCCGGCCGGGCCGTGGACATCGTCGGCACGGGCGGCGACCGCGCGAACACCGTCAACATCTCGACCATGGCCGCGGTGGTGATGGCCGGGGCGGGAGCTCCGGTCGTCAAGCACGGCAATCGGGCGGCGTCCAGCAAATGCGGGGCGGCCGATCTCCTGGAGGGCCTGGGAGTGTCGATCTCACTGCCCGCGGCGGCGGTGGCGACCACGGTGACAGAAGTCGGCATCGGATTCTGCTTTGCTCCGGTGTTCCACCCGTCGTTCCGGCACGCCGGCGCCGCCCGCCGCGAACTGGGCATCCCGACGGTCTTCAACTTCCTGGGCCCGCTGACGAACCCCGCGCAGCCGGCCGCGGGTGCGATCGGCTGCGGCAACCTCCGGATGGCGCCGGTGATGGCGGAGGTCTTTGCGCTCCGCGGCTCGGACGTCCTGTTGTTCCGCGGCGACGACGGTCTGGACGAACTCACCACCACGACGACCTCAACGGTCTGGGAGGTGCGCGGGGGCACGGTGCGGCAACTCGGCGTCGACCCGCGTGATGTCGGAATCGAACGCTCCGACCCGGCTGATCTACGGGGCGGGGACGTGGCGCAGAACGTGGCAGTGGCCCGCGAGCTGTTCGCCGGCGCCGGCGGGCCGGTGCGGGATGCGGTGGTGCTGAACGCCGCCGCCGGCCTTGCTGCGCACGCCGGTCTGACCGGCGACCTGCTGGCCGACCTGCGGACCGGGGTGACGCGGGCGCGCGCGGCACTGGACTCCGGGGCCGCTGCCGATGTTCTGGATCGTTGGGTGGTTGCCGGCCGGGCACTTGCGTCAGCGGCGACGTGACCCGGCCGAGCTGACGATCAGGACTGCATCCCGATCGAGAAGGCGTCCTCCGCGTCGCGTTGCGAATATTCACGGAAGGCGATGTGGGTGACGGTCCGCAGCACCCCGGGAACCTTGGAGATGTGCCCGGGCACGAGGTCCGCGATCGCCTCGTGGTCGGCCACCCGGACGATCGCCACCAGATCGACATCGCCTGCGCAGGAGTAGACCTGATCCACTCCGGAGAGGTCGGCGATCGCCTGCGCCGCTTCCGGGATCCGGTCGGCCTCGACATCGATGAGCACAATTGCCGTCACCATGGCCCGCGACCTCTCTCGACGTCCGCCGGGGAAATCGGCGGAGCACGATGCTATGACACCGCGGCCTCATGACGACGGTGTGACGGGCCAGCTCGGCCGCCTTCATGAACGAGCGCCAACGGCCGGCACCGGCGGCCGGACTGGACCATGCCGCCGTCGCCCGGACCAATCGTGCACCCGGCCGCTCGACCCACCGGAGCAGGGTGGTGGTCTCCTCCGCGGAAGCCGCCGGAAGTGGTCCCGGCCCGGGCAGCACCGTCTCCGCCGAGGCGACGAGCAGCTCGACGATGGGCATCGGATCCACGCCGCGGCGGGCCCGTCCGGCCGCGGCGAAGCGCCCGTACCGGATCACCGTCAGGTCCCAGCCGCCCAGATCGTCCGGCCGCGCGGCGACCACCTCGCCGATACCGGCGAGCGCCCCCAGTCGCTGGCGGCGGTCGACGGCGGAGGCCAGGGCGGAGAGGCGATCGCGGGTCAACGCCGCCTGATCGAACCGGCCGGTGTAGGACAGCTCGTTCAGCCGGCCGCGCAGCACGGCCAGGACCTCGTCGGAGAGCCCGTCGACCAGTGCGGCGATCCGCCGGACATGGCCGGCGTAGTCCTCGGTGCTCTCCGACCCGGCGCAGGGCGCCCCGCACCGGCCGAGTTCGGCCAGCGCGCAGGGACTTCCGTCGGGATCGATCCGCCGGATCCGGGCGGTGCAGCGCCGGATCGGCACGGCGTCCTGCAGGGCTTCGACCGCCGACTGCGCGGCCTGCCGGGAGGGAAACGGACCGAGGCAGGTGGCGGTGCGGTCCGGTGCTGCCCGCACGATGCTCAGCCGCGGGAAAGGTTCGTCGGTCAGCGTCACCCAGCAGCCGCCGGCCGGTTTGCGGGAGCGCCGGTTGTAAGGCGGCTGATGGATTGCGATGAGCCGCTGCTCGCGGATGTGCGCCTCGAGGGCGTGTGCACACTCCACGTGGTCCACCCGCTCGGCCAGCGTCACCATGTGCTTGATCCGGTTTCGGGTCTCGGCTGCCGAGAAGTAGGAGCGGACCCGCTGATGCAGGTTGGCCGACGTCCCGACGTAGAGCACCTCGTCACCGGGTCCGCGGAACAGGTAGACACCCGGCGTCGGGGGCAGGTGGTCGGCGAGTCGCCGCTTGCGTCTGCGCTCCGGAGCGACGTCCCGGCCTGCGTCCTGCAATTCCGAGAGGCTGTGCACGCCAAGGGATCCGAGACGCTCGAACAGAGCATGCAGAACGTCGACGGTCGCCCGGGCGTCGGTCAGCGCGCGATGGTCGGGGGCCACCCTGGCGCCGAGCAGGGTGGCGAGCGCGGAAAGCCGGACGCTCGGCGCCTCGGCGCGGGTCAGCACCTTGCGGGCGAGGCGCACGGTGTCGACGACGGCCGGCCCGGGCCAGGGCAGGCCGAGCCCGGCACAGGCCGCCTTCAGGAATCCGACGTCGAATCCGGCGTTGTGTGCGACCAGCACGGAACCGCGGATGAACTCCAGGAACGCCGGCAGTACCGCGCCGATCCGTGGGGCGTCGTAGACCATGGCGTCGGTGATCCCGGTCAGCATGGTGATCTGCGGGGGGATGCTGCGCCCGGGATCCACCAGGGTCGCGAATTCGCCGAGGACCTCGCCGCCGCGCACCTTGACCGCACCGATCTCGGTGATCGACTCCGTTTTGCTCGAGCCGCCGGTCGTTTCCAGGTCGACCACGACAAAGGTGACCTCGCGCAGCGGCTCGCCGAGCTCGTCGAAGCTCCGTTGTGTCGAGATGCCGGGCCGGACAATCGGTTCGGATCCGCGGAGCCGGTCGAAGCCGGCCGCCCACGCGGGACCGGCCGGCGCCCCGACCAGCCGCCCGGATTCCACGAACAATGACATGAGGCGAACCGTAGAACGCCAGTACGACAGTGCCGGGGTGGCGCGCCGTGGCCACCCACCGTCGTGCTGTCAGGATGGCGGCGTGAGCACGACCGCAGGCGCCGTCGAACCGGGGGTTCCGGCTGCCCGCCCGATGACGGAACTGCCGGACTCGGTCCGTCTGCGGATCCTGGAATGGGCGGCGCAGGCGCTCGGCGCCGCCGAACCATCGGCGGTGCCGTCATCGCTGGCCAGGGTCGCGAGATTCGCGCCGGCCAAGCGGGCCAAGCTCGCTGCTCCAGTTCTCGGGCAGGCGGTGCAGAACGACCCCGCCTTCCGCGCACTGGTCGCCGAACGGGCGGTCTCAACGGACCCGGTCGGCGCTGCGGCCAGGGCGTACCTGCTGCGGCTTCCGGACGAAGGCGAACTGCTCGCCGTCGTTCAGGAGGCGGCGCGCGAGGGTGCCGCCAGGGCAAGGGTTGTCGAGCTCGAACAGGAAGTCAGATCGCTGGCGGGCAGGCTGGACCGTGCGACCGCGGAGCTGACTGCCCGGCCGGCGGCAGTGGGTGAACGGTCCGACGAAGCCGACCGTTTGCGGCTGCGCCTGCGCGAACAGGGCATTCGGATTCGAGAACTGCAGCAGCAGTTGCAGTCGGATAGCGCGGACGCCGCCGCCAGGGTGGCGCAGGCATTCAGCGAACGGGACAGTGCCCACGCCGAGGCGGCGGCGTGGCAACAGCGGGCGGAGGCCGCCACCGCCAGGGCGGACACCGCTGCCAGGGAGATCGAGCGACTGCGCCGGTCGGCCGGCGAGCGGCGGGCGGCGTCGGACCGCCGCCTCGAACTCCTGCTGGGAGCCCTGGAGGGCGCGGCCTCGGGACTGCGCCGGGAATGGGATCTGATCGGGGGCGGACCGGCCCCGGCAGATGTGGTGGCCGCCGCTCTGCCCACGATGTCCGCGGATGCCGAGCGCACGGTGGACCCGGCGCGACTGACCGCGTGGGCGGGCCTTCCGGGAGCACATCTCATCGTCGACGGATACAACGTCACCAAGACCGGCTTCGCCGAGCTGTCGCTGTCCGAGCAACGCGACCGCCTTGTTCGCTCCCTGAGCGCGTTCGCCGCCAGGACCTCTGCCGAGGTGACGGCGGTGTTCGACGGCGCCGCGGTGTCCACCGCCCGGCCTCCCGCCAGGGGCGTCCGGGTGCTCTTCTCGCCGCCCGGGGTGCTGGCGGACACGGTTATCGGCGACCTGGTGCAGGGCGGAGCCGTCCGGCCGGGTGGTGATCGTGGTGACCTCCGATCGGGAGGTTGCCGATCGGGCCGCCTCCGACGGCGCCCGCACGGCCGGCTCACCGGCACTGCTGGCCGTCTTCGCCGGTGGGACCGCCGGCGGTTAGTCCGGGAAAAGGGGACTGTCGGTGCCGGCACCTACCGTGCCAGGAGTGGACAAGACCACCAGGGTGCGACCGGAAGGAACCGACGTCATGCACATCGACTGCGATACCTGCGCTGTCAGGGGACCGGCCTGCGGCGGATGCGTGGTGACCGCCCTGCTGGGCAGCACGCCCGACGGGGTGGAGTGGGACGAAACCGAGCGTGCAGCCCTGGGAGTGCTCGCCGACTCAGGGCTTGTCCCGCCGCTGCGGATGGTGCCGACCTTCATCGGACAAGAGCAGGTGTTCAGGACGCGCCCGCGCGGCGGTCGCGCCGTCGGGTGACGAAGCGAGTGTGGAGCGTTACACGATGTGACGATCGTCTCTTTGGCGCAACTTCTGTGTCCCATCCAACACAAGATGCTGTTTGTCCAGTTCAGCGGCCATTTTGGTCATCATCCGGAAGCCGTTGAACAGGCTTTGTGCAGAACTTTCCCATGCGTGCTGGACTCGAGCGTGTCCTTCTCGTAACCTGTCCGAGACCTTGGATCGTGACCACCAATCGGGTGGTCCGCGGGGTCACCGCCGAATCGACGCACTGCGCCGAACCGGGGAACCAGGTTTCGTTTGTGGGGTGAATCCCCGGTAGTTGTGCTGCGCGCAGCACCGTCCGGGGTAGGGCTACTTCCTTGGCCCGAATCCGTCAGCTAACCCGGTAGGCGGCGAAAAGGAAGGTACGCCTGCCTTGGCGACCAGTGATCTCGGCTCTCGTTCTGCTGCGCATCGACCGGCGCGGTGGCGCACGAGGGGAATTGCGCTCGGCACTGCCGCCGCGTTGACTTTCAGTCTGTCTGTGGAGCGGCTCCGCGATGGCCGAACCCGAGACGCCGGCGACGTCCGACGAGGCCCAGCAGGCCTATCTGGACAGCGCCCGTCGGGCCGGCGAGCTCAACGAGCAGGTGCTGGTCGCGCAGGAGGCCGAGAAGGCCGCCGTTGCGGCCGCGTCCACCGCCGGCAAGCAGGTCACCTCGGCCGCCGCGGCAGCCGAGAAGGCCAAGGAACGCTCGGCCCAGGCGGCCAAGGCCGCAGCCGCGTACCGCGAGAAGGTCGACGCGTTCGCCAACGCCAGCTTCCGGGGTGCACGGCTCAGCCAGATGTCGGCCCTGCTGACCGCCGGTTCCGCAGACGACCTGCTCGACCAGGTCAGTTCGCTCGACCGGGTCGCCGCAGACACCCAGATCACCCTCGACGCCGCCGAAGCCGCGAAGAACGCCGCCGAGCATGCCCAGACAGAGGCCTCCGCGTCGCAGGCCGCAGCCGAGAAGGCCAAGAAGGACGCCGACGCCGCCCGGACGGCCGCGGCCAAGGCGACCACCGACGCGACCGCGCGCAAGTCGACCCTGGACGCCGAGGCGGCCAGGTACAAGCAGCTGTACGAGTCGCTGTCCGAGCAGGAGCGGCAGGCGGCCGAAGAGGCCCAACGCCGGGCGAACGAGGAGGCGGCAGCAGCCGCGGCGGAAGCCGCCGCAGCGCAGGCAGCCGCCGAGGCGCCCGCGCCCGTCGCCGCCGACCGCGCAGATCGCGCCCCCCTCGAGCAGGCACCCGCCGAGGCGGCCCCGTCCAGGCGGCGCCCGCAGAAGCGCCGGCGGCCGTGCCCTCCTCCGAGGCACCCGCACCGGCACCGGCACCGGCAGCACCGGCCGGCAACTCCGCGGCGTCGGCTGCTGTCGCCGCCGCACTGTCCAAGGAAGGATCGGCCTACGTCTACGGCGCGGCCGGCCCGGACGCGTTCGACTGCTCCGGCCTGACCTCATGGGCCTGGGCGCAGGCGGGCGTGAGCATTCCGCGGACCTCCAGCGGCCAGGCCGGACTGCCGGCGGTGCCGCTGAGCGAACTGCAGCCGGGCGACCTCGTCACCTACTACTCGCCGGTCAGCCACGTCGCGATGTACATCGGCGGCGGCCAGGTCATCCATGCCTCGACCGAATCCCGTCCGGTCTACATCACCACGGTCGAAGGCGGCGGGACCGAACCCGACCGGCCACCGCGTCGGCTGACCCGGCGGTCCGGCCACCCCGGGCTAGTCTGCACTCCGTGCGGCGAACGTTGCTGGTGACCAACGACTTCCCGCCACGGGCGGGCGGGATCCAGTCCTACGTGCAGTCTCTGGCCGAACGGCTGCCGGCCGATTCGATCTGGTCGTCTACGCCCCGCATTGGTCCGGCGCCGCGGAATTCGATGCGCGGCAACCCTTTCGGATCTACCGGCACCCCGGTTCGCTGATGTTGCCCGGCGGCGACGTTCGGCGCCGGGCTGTCGAACTCGTCCGCGACCACCGGATCGGAGCTGTCTGGTACGGAGCGGCAGCACCGCTCGGTCTGCTGACACCGGCGCTGCGACCCGAGGGGGTCGTCCGAACGGTGGCCAGCACGCACGGCCACGAGGTCGGCTGGTCGATGGTGCCGGTCGGCAGGCAGGCGCTGCGCAGGATCGGCAGGGCAAACGACGTCATGACGTTCGTCAGCCATTACGCCCGCCGGCGCATCTCGGCCGCGCTCGGACCCTGCGCGGCGCTGGAGTACCTGCCCCCCGGGGTCCGGGTCGACACCTTCCAGCCTGACCCAGCGGCACGCCGCGCCGTCCGCGCCCGGTACGGGTTCGGCGAAGCGCCGCTGCTGGTCTCGGTGTCCCGGCTGGTCGCGCGCAAGGGTCAGGACACCCTCATCCGTGCGCTGCCGGCCATCGCGCGGCGGATACCGGATCTGCGGCTGCTGATCGTCGGGGACGGGCCGAACGGCGCGCGGCTCCGGGACCTGGTCCACCGGCTGGCGCTCACCGAGCGGGTTGTCTTCGCCGGCCGGGTGCCGTGGCCGGATCTGCCAGCGTCATTACGCGGCCGGTGACGTCTTCGTGATGCCGTGCCGGACCCGTGGCTCGGGATTGGACGTCGAGGGCCTGGGGTCGGTGTTCCTGGAAGCGTCCGCCAGCGGGCTGCCGGTGATCGCCGGCAGTTCGGGCGGTGCTCCCGAGACGGTCCGGCCAGGGCGTCACCGGGCTGGTGGTCGACGGCCGGGACGTGGCCGAGGTGGCAGACGCGACGACGGCGCTGCTTCTGGATCGGGACCGGGCGGTCCAGTGGGGCGCCAATGGTCGCGCGTGGGTCGGCAGGGAATGGAACTGGGAAAGGTCGGCCGACCGGCTGGCGACGCTCTTGTCGTGCTGAAGTAGCACTCGATCGAGCGGTGAGATCAGTCACAAGCGGTGATCGTTTCGTGCTCAATCAGCCTGAGGCACGACAGCCGGAAACGCTCAAGGCCCATTCGGGTATTGCCGCCGACGATGCGAGATCGTAATCTCATCGTGACCTTGGATTGTGGATCGCCACGAGGGCGCCCCCTGGGTCACTGCCTAATCGATGCCGCCGCACTCCCGCGCGGCCTCGAACCGGGGACCCAGATTGCAGTGGGGTGAATCGCCCGTCGGCCGGCCTGTGCCGATCGACGGGGGTAGGGCTACTTCCTGGCCCGAATCCGTCAGCTAACCCGGTCGGCGGCAAGGAAGAAAGGCCCACCTTCCGTTGAGGACGCACCACAGTAGGTACTCCCTGCGCGCCTTCCGCACCTCCAGCGCGATTCTGCTGTCGGCAGCCGTTCTCGGCCTGGGAGCCGCATTGCCCGCCGCGCGCCGATCCCGCGCCGCCGCGCCGCCGCCGCCGCGCCGCGCCCGCCGCAGCCGAAGCCGCCGGCACCCGGCACCGCCGAGGAGGCCAAGCAGGCCTGGCTGGACGCGGCCCGCCGATCCGAGGCCTACAACGAGCAGGTGCTGGCCGCCGAGGCCGCCGTCGCCGCAGCGAAGAAGGCCGCCGCGGCGGCCGGCGCGAAGCTGAAGGCGGCGGCCGACCGGACGGCCGCCGAACAGCGCAAGGTCGCCGACGGCCGATGCCGTCGTCGCGTCCTATCAGCGCAAGGTCGACACTTTCGCGAACGCCAGCTTTCCAGGGCGCCCGGCTGACGGATCTCTCCGTGCTGCTGACTGCCGCGTCGCCGGAGGACTACCTCGACCAGGCGAGCTCGCTGAGCCAGGTCGCGACCGATCAGCAGAACACGCTCACCGGCGCATTGGCTGCCCGCGCCACGGCCGACAAGGCGCGCGCCACGGCGCAGGCCGCGCACGAATCAGGCCGAGCAGGCGAAGCAGGCCGCCGACAAGGCGACCGCGGACGCCCAAGCCGCCCGCGTCGCGCTGGACACCGGCAAGGCACAAGCTCGACAAGGAGATCGCCGGCTACCAGCTCGCCTACGCGCGGCTGTCCACCGCGGACATCAGTGCTGCCGTCGCCGGCGCCGAGGCGGCCAACCTGGATGCCGCCGCACAGACCAGGCAGGCCGAGCAGGCGGCCCAGCGCGATCGAAGCGGACTCGCCGACGACGTCGCGCCTGTCGCGACCGGTCCCGAGTTCTCGGCTTGGGCCGCCCGGCACGCTCCGAGCACGCAGGCCGGGATCGCGGTCGAGGCGGCCCTGAGCAGGCAGGGGCTGCCGTACGTCTGGGCTGCCGAGGGCCCGGACAGCTTCGACTGCTCCAGCCTGATGATGTGGGCGTGGCGGCAGGCCGGGGTCGAGATCCCGCGTAACAGTGCGGCGCAGGCCGATGCGCTGCCGGAGATCCCGCTCGACCAGCTGCAGCCCGGTGATCTGGTCACCTTCTATTCGCCTGTCTCGCACGTCGGCATGTACGTCGGCGACGGCAAGGTGCTGCATGCGTCGATGCCCGGCGTCCCGATCAAGGTCGTGCCGCTGGCGGCGGCCGGCCCGAACCCGACCGGCCACAAGGTCAACCGCTGAGCCCGCTTACCCTGGCGAACTGTGCGGCTCTCGTTCGTCTCTGACATCCACGGCAACATCGCCGGCCTCGCCGACGTCGCGCGCCGTTCCGAACAGCTGGTCGTGCTTGGCGACCTGCTCGACTACGTCGACTACCACGACGCTTCGGCGGGCATCCTCGGCCGGATATTCGGCGAGCGACAGGTCAACGAATTCATCGCGCTCCGGCTGGCGGGCGACTTCCCGGCGCTCCGCGAGCTGAACCACAGGCTCTGGGCAGGCGTCCCCGACCCGGTGGGCACGCTGACCGAGGTGGTCGCCGCCCGGTACCGGGAGGTGCTGGACGCCGTCGGGCCGGATGCGCTGCTGACCCTGGGCAACGTCGACGTCGCGTCGGTATGGAACGAGGTGGCGGGCGAGAAGCTGCCGTACCTCGACGGCGAGGTGGTCGAGATCGCCGGTCACCGCATGGGTTTCGTCGCGGGCGGGTCGTCCCGGCCCGGGCAGGCGTTCCGGCCGCCGACGTCGGTGTGGCAGCCGCTTGATCCGCTCGGCAGACGATTTCGCCGCGGCGGTCCACGCCGTCGGACCGGTCGACATCCTCTGTTCGCACGTGCCGCCGGGGGTATGCCCAGCTGCGCTACGACGTGGTGCCCGGGACGGCTGGAGATGTACGGACCGGGGTTGCGGGAGTCCATCGAGGAGCACGCGCCGCGGTTGGCGGTGTTCGGGCACGTCCACCAGCCGATCGCCAGGCGCACCCGTCACCGGTTCACCGAATGCGTGAATGTGGGCCACTTCCAACGCTTTCCCGAACCCTTCGAAGTCCGGCTGAGCTGAACGTCCGGCCCGGTCAAGGCGCTGCCGGGAGGTGTGCAGCCGACCGTCAGCGACGTGGGTAGCCTTCCTCCATGGCCACACCCTCCTCGCAGACATTGACCATGGCTGCCGAACCCGAAGAGATCATGGATGTGATCGCGGACTTCGAGGCGTATCCGCACTGGACGGGGGCTGTCAAGGCCGTCGAGATCACCGACCCGGGGACGGCAAGCGGGCGAATCAGGTGCGCTTCAGTCTGGACGCAGGACTGGTGAAGGACACCTACGAGCTCGCGTACAAATGGCCCGAAGACGGCATGTCGGTGTCCTGGACGCTGGTGTCCGGACAGCTCCAGAAGTCGCAGGAGGGCTCCTACGTCCTGCGCAGCGACCGAGAAGGGTACCGAGGTCACCTACACGCTCGCCGTCGATCTGATGCTCCCGATGGTCGGCGTGCTGCGCCGCAAGGCCGAGCGGGTCATCCTGGATACCGCGCTGAAGGAGTTGCGCAAGAGGGTCGAGGGCACGGATGAGGATCGCCCTGCACACCGGCAAGGGCGGCGTCGGCAAGACCACCATCTCGGCGGCCACTGCGCATCGCCTGCGCCACCGGCGGCGCCCGGACGCTGCTGGTGTCGACCGACCCGGCGCACTCGATCGCCGACGTGCTCGGCGTCCCGGTGCACGCCGACCCGACCCCGGTCGCCGGGGTGCCCGGACTGTGGGCCGCCCAGGTCGACACCCGCGGCCGGTTCGAGCAGAGCTGGTCGCACATCCGCAGCTATCTGGTCGGGGTGCTGGCCGCCCGCGGGATGGCCGAGGTGCAGGCCGAGGAGCTGACGGTGCTGCCCGGCGCCGAGGAGATCGTCGCACTGCTGGAACTGCGCCGGCTCGCCGAGTCCGGGGAGTTCGACGTCATCGTCGTCGACTGTGCGCCCACCGGCGAGACCCTGCGGCTGCTGGCGTTGCCCGAGACGATCGGCTTCTATGCGCAGCGCCTGCTGGGCGCTCCGCAGCGGGTGCTGCGCACCATCGCGGCGTCGCTTCACCGGTTCGCCCGGCGCCGGGCCGAACGCCACGGTCAGGGACGCGATGGGCGACCTGCTGGCCGAGCTGATGGCGGCCCGCGCACTGCTGGCCGACCCGGCGGTGACCGGGGTCCGGCTGGTGCTGACGCCGGAGCGGGTCGTCGTCGCCGAGGCCAGGCGGTTGTTCACCGCGCTCTCGCTGCACGGCTTCCGGGTCGAGGCGGTCACCGTCAACCGGCTGCTGCCGCGTGGTGTCGGTGGTGAGTTCCTGCGTCGGCAGCGGGAGGGTCAGCGCGAGGCGATGACCCAGGTCCTCGAATCGTTCGCCGGTGTGCCGATCCGGCGGGTTGCCCAGAGCCCGGTGGAACCGATCGGGGTGGAACGTCTCTCCGAGCTGGCGTCGGGCATGTTCGCCGACGTCGATCCGATGGCCGGCGGAGGTTCGCCGATCGGGATCGAGGTGAGCGGGTCCGACGGGTGGTACCAGCTCTCGTTGCCGCTGCCCTTGGTGGAACGCGGCGACATCGCACTGTCCCGGTCCGGAACCGACCTCGTCGTGACGGTCGGCGACGTCCGTCGCCGGATCGCCCTGCCGTCGGTGCTGCAACGCTGCAGTACCGAGGGGGCGAGTTTCCAGCAGGGCAGGTTGATCATCGACTTCGCCGCCGACCCCGACCTCTGGCCCGCGAGCCTGACAGCCTCGTCCCTGGTTGGTGCCGGTTGACCGGCGAGAAGCCGCCCGAACAACCGGCTGTCGGTCCGCTGGCCCAGGAGGCAGCGATGCTGCTCGACGTCGTCGCCGACCGGTTGTCGTCGATGAAGCCCGCTGAAGGCGCCGGCGAGGAGGCTGCAGAACCCTCCGGTCGGTGCCCCGAGTGCGGGTCGGTGCCGGGTGCGTCCTGTACGGCCTGCCCGCTGTGCCGGTTCGTCGCGGTGCTCCGCGGCGAGCGGCCGGAGGCCACGGCTCGACTCGTGGACGGTGCCCTGCTGATCGTCCGGACGCTGCGATCGTTGATCCCCGAAGCCGACGGCGGTGCGGCCGACGGCGCGCCCCGGCCCGATCCAGGCCCGCCCCCGGCGCGGCGCGGCGGCCTCGAGCACATCGACATCTCTTGAGCGGCACGGGGTTGCCGGCGACGATCGGCATCGACATCGGTGGGACCTCCGTGCGTGCCGCCGTCATCGATGCCCACGGGGAGATCCACGCGTCCCTGCGGGACGCCACCCCGCACACCGAGCGGGACACCGAGGACTGTCTCGTCACGCTGATCGGGAAACTCGCAGGCACCCATCCGGTCTCGGCGGTGGGCCTGGCGGTCGCCGGGTTCATCAGCAGGGACCGGCAGAGGGTGATGTTCGCACCGCACCTGGCCTGGCGGGATGCCGACGTGCCGGAGCGGATCTCCTCGAGGGTGCAGCTTCCGGTGGTGATGGACCATGACGTGAACTCCGCCGCCTGGGCGGAGTACCGCCGCGGTGCGTCTGCCGGCGCGTCGATCGCGCTGCTGATCGCCCTCGGTACGGGCATCGGCGCCGGGCTGATCATCGACGGTGAGATCTACCGCGGCGCACACGGTGTCGCACCGGAACTCGGTCACCTGACGGTGGTACCGGACGGCCGGCCCTGCCCCTGCGGGAAGCGGGGATGCTGGGAGCGGTACTGCTCCGGAACAGCGCTGGCCGAGACCGCCCGGGATCTGATGGTCGCCGGTGATGCCCCGGTGCTGCGTCAACTCAGCGGCGACGAGCCGGGGGCGCTGACCGGCACGATGGTGGCCATCGCGGCCACCGAGGGAGATCCCGCCGCATTGGCGGCGATGGACGATCTCGGGCATTGGCTGGCGGTCGGGCTGGCCCTGGTCACCGACGTCCTGGATCCCGAGATGATCGTGATCGGCGGTGGAGTCGCCAGCGCGGCGGGAATGTTCCTGCCGCTGGCCGTCTCGGAGTTCGCCGGGTCGATCACCGGGGCGGGGCACCGCCCGGTGCCCAGGGTCGAACTGGCCCGGTTCGGCGACCGGGCCGGCATCCTCGGCGCCGCACTGCTGGCCGCGGGTCACTGATCAGCGGAGACTGATCAGACGATCGCGCCGTCGTCCCCGTCGTCCGCAGCGCGGCGGCGCCAGATCCCGGTCAGCAGCAGCGTGGCACCGCCGAGCAGCAGCACCGGCGGCCATCACCAGCACCAGGTCGGGACCGATCGCCAGCAGTCCGGGCTTGGCCAGCAGCACGATGCCGGCGACGATCATCAGCACCGCGCCGATGGTGCGCCCCTTGGGCCGCGGCAGGGGTGGCGGCTCGGGCGGGGTGAAATGCGCTTCGTCGGCTTCTCTCTCGGCCTCCACCTCGGCCTGCTGGGCCGCGAAAGCCGCGACCTCCTCGGCTCTTTCCAGCCGGCGGAGCTCCCGCCGCCTGGCTCGTTCGGCGCCGGTCTCGCCGCGTTCGGGCGGACGGGGCGGTGCCGGCGGGTCGTCCAGGCCCGCGGCGGACCCGCCGGCCGACGGATGGCGGCCGGGACCGCCCTCCACCATCAGGCCGGAGATGATCTGCGCGAACGCGGCGTCGACGTCGGCGTCGGAGGGGTGGCTGCGCCACGCCGGCCCCGGCTGCTCGTCCTGGTTCGAGAAGTCCTCGCCTTCTCCCGGTGCGGTCGTCACGGCAGGCCCGCGGTGACCTTCTCGACGAACTCGACCGACGAGGTGAAGATCAACTCGGCGTCGTAGTCCAGCGTGGCGACGTGATAGCTGCGTTCGAGCTCGATGTCGGTGACGTCGGTGGACGACAGCCCTTCGCGGACGATCTGCGAGTTGATCGGCTCGACGGTGTGGTCGACCCGCGAGTGCAGCAACAGGACGGGGACCGTCACCTTGTCGCAGGTCCTGGCGGACGACCGGCCAGGCGCGCCACAGCGAGTGCATGGCCTTGACCGGTAGCCGGGTGTAGCCGGGCTCGACCGTCCCCGGCTTGGCGATGTCGCCCTTGATCGGGGGGAAACTCGGCAGCACCTAGTGCAGCACCGGCAGCAGCCTTGGCCTCCCTGCGCAGCGTCAGCACCGACGGGTTGACCAGCATGATCCCCGCCATCGCGTCGGGATAGAGCTCGGCCAGCCGCAGGGTCAGCGTGCCGCCCATCGACAGCCCGCCGACCACGACGGCGCGGCAGCGTTCGGTCAGCTGCCGCAGTTCGGCGGTGACCGCGGCGAGCCAGTCGTCGAATGTCGTCCGGTTGGCGTCCTGCCACCTGGTGCCGTGCCCGGGCAGCAGCGGCAGCGAGACGGTGTAGCCCTCGGCAGCGAGGTGGTCGGCCCACGGGCGCATCGAACCCGGCGCACCGGTGAACCCGTGGATCAGCAGGACGCCGACGTCATTGCCGTCGTGGCTGAAAGGCCGTCCGCCCACGGTCGGGGGGAAGGTCGGTCATCTACGCTCCCGAGCTGTCACGTGCATGGAGTCCATGGTCGCACGCGTGGCGGTGGGGGCGCCGGGTTGCGCAGCGGCGTACGGTTGTCGCAATCGTGATCGGCGAGCTAAGGGGCCTTCCCGCGTGCTCTACAAACTGATGAAGTACGTCCTGCTCGGGCCGCTTCTCCGACTCTTCTTTCCCTGCAAGGTCATCGGTGCGGAGTTCATTCCCGAGCACGGCGCGGCCATCCTGGCCGGCAACCACGTGTCCGTTGCCGATTCCTTCTTCACCCCGCTGCACATCAAGCGCCGGGTCACCTATCTCGCGAAGGCGGAGTACTTCACCGAGAAGGGCATCAAGGGGGCTTTCAAGAAAGCGTTCTTCAGCGGCATGGGTCAGGTCCCGGTGGACCGCAGCGGCGCCTCTGCCGCCCGCGCGGCGCTGGACACCGGTGTCCGGCTGCTGAAGGAGGGCCACATCCTCGGCATCTACCCGGAGGGCACCCGATCGCCGGACGGCCGGCTGTACAAGGGCAAGACCGGCGTCGCCCGGATGGCCCTGGAGGCCGGCGTCCCGGTCATTCCGCTGGTGATGATCGGCACCGACAAGGTCAACCCGATCGGATCGAAGATGTGGCGGCCGCGGCGGATCGCGATGATCGTCGGCCGGCCGCTGGACTTCTCCCGCTACGAGGGCATGGCGGGCGACAGGTTCGTCGAGCGGTCGATGACCGACGAGATCATGTACCGCCTGATGGAACTGGGCGGTCAGGAGTACGTCGACGTCTACGCCGCCAAGGTCAAGGCCGACGCCGCTGCGGTCGAGGCGGGACAGCCGCCGGTGGCCGCGGAGGGGCGCGGCCCCGGCACCGTCACCCGGCTGCCCGGCACCAAGGCCGGCTGATCCCGGTCAGTTCGCGTCGCCCGGTACTTCTACGACTGCGAGTTCATCGAGGACGGTCGGACGATCGAGCTCGTCTCGATCGGGGTGATCGCCGAGGACGGCCGCGAGTTCTACGCGGTGTCGACCGAGTTCGACCCGGGCAAGGCGAACCAGTGGGTCCGCCGGCACGTGCTGGACAAGCTGCCGTCGCCTGCCGACAAGGCGTGGCGATCCCGCGCGAGCGATCCGTGACGAGCTCTACGCGTTCCTGTCCGCGCCGGGGCTACCCGTCGAGTTGTGGGCCTGGTTCGCCGCCTACGACCACGTCGTGCTGGCCCAGCTGTGGGGTGCGATGCCCGACCTACCGCGGGACGTCCCCCGGTTGACCCGGGAGATCCGTCAGCACTGGGAGGCGGCCGGATCGCCGCCGATTCCCGGGCCCGGGCACCGATCGGCACGACGCACTGGCGGATGCCCGGTTGGCGTACGCGCGGTGGCGGGTGGCGCAGGACGTGCTGGAGGCACGCAAGCACTCGGCCTGAGCCCCTCGCATTTCGGCCTAGGCTGGTCCCCGTGAACTGGACGATCGACATCCCGGCCGACATCCTGCCGAGCCTTCCGCCGTTGCCGCAGGACCTGCGCGACCGCCTCGACGACGCGCTCACCAGGCCGGCCGCACAGCAGCCGGAGTGGCCGGACCCCGAGCAGGTGCTCGCGGTGCGCGCGGTGCTGGAAGCTGTGCCGCCGGTGACGGTGCCCGCGCGAGGTGGACAACCTGGCGAACCAACTGGCCGCCGTCGCCCGCGGCGAGGCGTTCCTGCTGCAGGGCGGCGACTGCGCCGAAACCTATGTCGACAACACCGAACCGCACATCAGGGGCAACATCCGCACCCTGCTGCAGATGGCCGTCGTGCTGACCTATGGCGCGTCGATGCCGGTGGTGAAGGTCGCCAGGATCGCGGGGCAGTACGCCAAGCCGCGCTCGTCGGAGCATCGACTCGCTGGGCCTGCCGTCCTACCGCGGCGACATCATCAACTCACTGGCCACCACCCCGGAGGCCCGCGTCGCCGACCCGTCCCGGATGGTCCGGGCGTACGCCAACTCGTCCGCTGCGATGAACCTGGTGCGCGCCGTCACGAGCACCGGCATGGGGGACCTCGCGCGGGTGCACGAGTGGAACCAGGAATTCGTGCTGACCTCGCGGGCCGGGGAGCGGTACGAGCGGGTGGCCGGCGAGATCGACCGTGCGATGCGGTTCATGTCCGCCTGCGGAGTCGACTCGCACTCCCTGCACCAGGTGGACATCTTCGCCTCGCACGAGGCGCTGCTGCTGGACTACGAGCGGGCCATGCTGCGGCTGGACACCCGCCATGATGAACCGCGGCTGTATGACCTCTCGGGGCACTTCCTGTGGGTCGGCGAGCGCACCCGCCAGTTGGACGGCGCGCACATCGCATTCGCGCAACTGCTGTCGAACCCGATCGGGCTGAAGATCGGCCCGGGCACCACGCCGGAGCAGGCCGTCGAGTACGTCGAACTGCTCGACCCGCGCAACCAGGCGGGCCGGCTGACGTTGATCTCCCGGATGGGCAACGGCGCCGTCCGCGACGTGCTGCCGCCGATCATCGAGAAGGTGCAGGCTTCGGGACACCAGGTCATCTGGCAGTGCGACCCGATGCACGGCAACACCCACGAGGCGTCAACCGGTTACAAGACACGGCACTTCGACCGCATCGTCGACGAGGTGCAGGGCTTCTTCGAGGTGCACCACGAACTGGGCACGCACCCCGGCGGGATCCACGTCGAGCTGACCGGTGAGGACGTCACGGAGTGCCTGGGCGGCGCGCAGGAGATCTCCGACGCCGACCTGGCCGGCCGCTACGAAACTGCCTGCGACCCGCGGCTGAACACCCAGCAGTCGCTGGAGCTGGCCTTCCTGGTGGCCGAGATGCTCCGGGGCTGACGCCGGTCAGGGAAACGCCGAGACGCCGACCGTCCCACCGGGTTCCACCCGGCCGCCCGCGCCCGGGCTCTGATCCCACACGGTCGCGTCGGAGGCGCCGAACAGCGCGCTCACACTGAGCGAAAGGCCCAGTGCCGCAAGCTGCTGCTCCGCCTGGGCCACCGTGCCGCCGGTCAGTTCGGGGACCCGGACGGCATTGGACGGCACCAGGAAGATCGCAGCGTCGTTCGGGTCGACCCTGGTGCCGGGCCCCGGGTCCGTCCGCAGGATGTCTCCGGCGTCGATGTCGGGGTCGAAGGCCGGACTGCCGACGGTGACGGTGAAGCCGGCCTTTTCCAGTGCCGCGACGGCATCCTCCGTGCCGGCTCCGCGCACGTCCGGCACGGTCAGCGCGTCGGCGACCTTGAGCGAGACCTTGCTGCCCCTGGACACTGTCGTGCCGGCGCCGGGCGTCGAGCCCAGGACCGACCCCGGTTCGGCGACCGGGTCGAAGGTGCGCTGCCGCGGCCCGAGGGCGAACCCCGCGACCGTGAGCTTGTTCTCGGCGTCCTCCGCGGACTTGCCGGTGACGTCGGGGATCTTCACCGGCGCCGGTCCGGCCGAGAGCACCAGGGTGACCCGGCCGCCGACCGGCAGGGCGGTCCCGGCCTTGGGGTCGGTTCGGACGACAGCGCCGACTGACACGGTGTCGTCGAATGCCTTGTCGGCGCCGATGACAGGCGTCAGTTCCGCCGCCTTCACCGCCGCTGCCGCGGCCGCCGGGTCGATGCCGGCCGCGATCGCCGGTACCTCGGGCCGCCCGCTCGACACCAGCAGGTCCACCTCGGACCCGCGCAGCTGCCGGGAGCCGGCGTCCGGCTCGGAACTCGCCACGACCCCGGCGGGCACCGTGTTCTGGTGACCGGTGCTGACCCTTGGGACCAGCCCGGCGTCCCGGATCAGTGCCTCGGCCTGCAGCTGGGTGAGGCCGACGGCAGCGGGTGTTGCCGCCCACCGGCCGCCGAGCCACCAGCCACCGGCCGCCGCGCTGATCCCCAGCAGCAGGATCACCAGGATCGCGATCAGCCACCGGCGCCGGCGCTGGGTCTTGGCAGCAGCCACCGGTCTGCGGGTCACAGTGGTGGGACTGGGCGTGGGGACGGGCGTCGGTGCCGGGGTGAAGGGGGCCGGCGCCGGGGCGGTCGGCGGCGGCCCGGCGTACACCCGGGTGCCGCTCACTCCGGCGAGCACCGCGGGGCGGTGCGGCCCGGGCACCGGCACCCTGCGCAGGCCCAGTTGGGACCGGACACCGACCAGCGCGGCGAGGAAGGCGGATGCGTCCCGCGGACGTGCGGCTGGGTCGCGCCGGGTTGCCGCCACGATGAGTTCGTCCAGCGCCTGCGGTGTGCCGATCGCCCGCTGGGCGGGCGGCGGAACATCGGAGTGCACGTGCTGGTAAGCCACCGACATCGGCGTGTCCCCGGCGAAAGGCGTTGTACCGGTGAGCATCTCGTATGCCATCACGCCGGTGGCATAGACGTCGGAGCGCGGGTCGGCGGCGCCGGTGGCGACCTGCTCGGGGGAGAGATAGGCGACGGTCCCCAGAATGACGTCACCGGTGGCCATGGTCTGTGACGTCACCGCCCTGACCAGTCCGAAGTCGGCGATCTTCACCGCGCCGCGCGAGGAGATCAGCACGTTCTCCGGCTTCACGTCCCGGTGCACCAGCCCGGCGGCGTGCGCTGCACCCAACGCGGCCAGCAGTGGTTCCAGCACCGACAGCGTCACCGGAACCGACAGTGACCCGTGCTCGCGCAGCAGGTCGCGCAGGGTTCCGCCGTCGACCAGTTCCATCACCAGGAAGACCAGGTCGCCGTCCCGGCCCTGGTCGTAGACGGCCACGACGCCGCTGTGTCCGAGCGACGCGGCCAGCCGTGCCTCGCGCTCGAAACGGGTGAGAAACGCCTGGTCGGCGACGTATTGCGGGCTCATCACCTTGATCGCGACCGGGCGGTCCAGCCTGGTGTCGATGCCGCGGTACACCGTGGACATCCCGCCCCGGGCGATCAGCGCCCCGACCCGGTACCTGCCGTCGAGCACGGTGCCGCTCGTCAGGCCGAAGTAGGGGTCCACAACCACCGATTCTAGGTTGACCGAGCCGTCGGACCGGAGTACTCCGGACCGATGTTGGCGATCAGAACGTCACGACTGTTCGACGGTGAGCACTTCGTCCCCGGGGACGCCACCGTCGTCATCGACGGCGACCGGATCGCCGGCGTCGAGGACGGCTTCCCGGATCTGCCCGAGCACATCGACGTCATGGAGGTCCGGGACGGCACCGTGCTGCCCGGACTGATCGATACCCACGTGCACCTTGTCGCCGACAGCACGTTCGGCGCGCTCGACAAGGTCGCCGGGTTCACCGCGGACGAGGTCGACGCGGTGATGACCGAATCCCTTTCTCGCCAACTCGCCGCAGGGGTCACCACGGTGCGCGACCTCGGGGACCGGGCCTTCTGCGCCGTCGACCGCCGGGATGGCGCCGATCCGGACCGTCGAGCCCACCATCCTGGGCTCAGGACCGCCGCTGACCAGCCCTGGTGGTCACTGTCACTACATGGGCGGCGAAGTGGCCGACCGGGCGTCGCTGGCCCGGATGATCGACGAGCGGGTCGAGCGGCGGGTCGACGTCGTGAAGGTGATGGCCAGCGGCGGGATGACGACGCCTGGCACCGACGTGCTGCACACCCAGTTCAGCACCGATGACCTCCGTTTCCTGGTGGACCGCAGCCACGCCGCCGGTTTGCCGGTCACCGCCCACGCGCACGGCCTGCCGGCCGTGCGGCAGGCGATCGAGGTCGGCGTCGACGGCATCGAGCACTGCAGCTGCCTGACCGAGACAGGGGTGGACATCGGCGACGACCTGCTCGAAGAGTTGGTGCGCCGCGGGATCGTCGTCGGCGGCGCCTTCGGGTCGCCGCCCGCCGACGCCATCGCCAAGGCGCCGCAGGCCATCCGGGACATGATGAAGAGGATGGGCACCACCGCCGAGGGCGTCCGGGCGATCCGGTTGGCCCTGACGGCACGGATGCACGACGCAGGGGTCACCTTCGTGACCGGTGCCGATTCCGGGATCAACCCGTTCATGGGTCACGGGAACCTCCGCGTCTCGGCGGAATTCTTCGTCGATGCGGGCGCCACACCGGCCCAGGCGCTCGCGGCGTCGACCTCCATCGCCGCCCGTGCGTGTGGACTGGGTGATCGAAAAGGGTTGTTACGCAAGGGCTATGACGCCGACGCACTGATCGTCGACGGTGACCCGCAGGCGGGTCTCGGCGCCCTGGCCGATGTGCGTGCGGTTCTCAAGGGTGGCCGTGAGATGGCACGCTGACCCCGTGTCGACATCACCAACGTATGTGCCGGTTCCACAGATCGCCGATCAACTGGGGATGGTGGTCACCAAGGTCCATCAGCTGATCAGAGAGCGCCAGCTGCTCGCCGTCCGGGTGCAGGGGGTGCTGCGCGTCCCCGAGGAGTTCATCGACGACGGCTTGGTCGTCAAGGGCCTGCCCGCGACGATCACCCTGCTGACCGACGGCGGGTTCAAGGACGAGGAGATCATCAACTGGCTCTACACCGCCGATGATTCGCTGCCCGGCGCGCCGATCGATGCGCTGCGGGAGAACCGCGGCCGCGAGGTGCACCGCCGGGCGCAGGTCGCCGGTTTCTAATGACGCCGAGCGGTGGCGGCGTGCGCCAATTCGGTCAACCTCTGACGGGCGTCGCCGTGAACCCCGCCGATCGCCGCCAGGCCCGACGCGACCAGTTCGGTGATGCGTTCCTCCTGCAGATCGACGGCGCCCGTGCCGTTGATGATCT
This sequence comes from uncultured Actinomycetota bacterium, assembly GCA_963766015.1. Classification (GTDB taxonomy): domain Bacteria; phylum Actinomycetota; class Actinomycetes; order Mycobacteriales; family Nakamurellaceae; genus Nakamurella. The sequence continues at coordinate 43,543 of CAVXYU010000038.1, forward strand.
CGGCCAGCCGGGCGGGGTCGGCGGCCGGTGTGCCGATGCCGGCGTCCAGTTCGGCCAGCAGCGGGCCGCCGACCAGGGCGGCCCGAGCGGTGGCCAGCAGCAGGGTGCGCTTGCCCTCGAGAAGGTCGTCGCCGGCGGGTTTGCCCGTCACCGCGGGATCACCGAATACCCCGAGCAGGTCGTCACGTAGCTGGAACGCCACCCCGATGTCGGCGCCGTACCTGCGCAGGGCCGCGACCGTCCCCGGGTCCGCACCCGCCAGCACGGCGCCCAACTGCAGAGGTCGCTCGACGGTGTAGGCCGCGGTCTTGAATCGGTTGATGCGCAACGCATCCGAGGCCTGGACCGCCGGATCGCCGCCGGTCGAGGCGGTCACCAGCAGGTCGAGCAACTGGCCGCCCAGCACTTCGGTCCGCATCGAGCGCCAGATCGGCAGCGCCCGATCCAGCGCGCCCAGCGCCTGCGCCCCGGCCGCGAACAGGTCGTCCGCCCAGGCCAGCGCGAGATCGCCGAGCAGCAGCGCCGCCGACAACCCGAAGTGCTCGGAGTTTCCGGCGAGTCCGGAGCCGGCGTGCACCTTCGCCACCGCGCGGTGGGTGGCGGGCCGGCCGCGCCGGCGTTCGGACCTGTCGATGATGTCGTCGTGGATCAGCGCGCAGGCCTGGATCAGCTCGAGCGCCGCCGCGACCGTCAGGAGGCCGGCATCGTCGTCACCGCCGGAGGCGGCCGACCAGCCACAGAACAGGAACTCGGGCCGGATCCGTTTGCCCCCCTCGGTCACGAACGCGATCAGCAGATCGACGCTGTCGGCCAGTCGTGGGTCGATCGCGAGCAGCTCGGCGCGGCGCACCGCGAGCTCGGCGGCGAGAACTTCCTGCAAGCGGTCCGGGTTCACCGGTCCAGTTTGCGCGAGGTCGGTTCATCCGAACGTGCTCGGGCCCGGTTAAGCTCCGCCAATGCCTACAGTCTCGGAACAGCTCGCTGCCCCGGGACCGCACTTCTCGGTGGAGTTCATGCCACCCCGCACCGACGCGGACGAGGACGTCCTGTGGACGGCGGTCCGGCGGCTCGAACCCTTGCGGCCCGCGTTCGTGTCCGTGACGTACGGTGCCGGCGGGTCGAAGCGGCAGCGGACCATCCGGGTGACCCAGCGGATCGCCGAGGAGACCACGCTGGTCCCGGTCGCGCACCTGACGGCCGTCGGGCACTCGGTCGCCGAGCTGCGTCAGGTGATCGGCGCGTACGCCTCCGTCGGGGTGCGCAACATCCTGGCCCTGCGCGGCGATCCGCCCGGCGATCCGCTGGGCGAATGGGTGGCGCACCCGCAAGGGCTGCAGTACACCAGTGAACTGGTCCGGCTGACCCGCACGCTCGGCAACTTCTCGGTGGGCGTCGCCGCGTACCCGGACAAGCACCCGCGGTCGGCCGACCTGGAGTCGGACACCGCCTTCCTGGTGGCGAAGATCAACGCCGGTGCGGACTACGCGATCACCCAGATGCTGTTCTCCGCCGAGGACTACTGCAGGTTGCGCGACCGGATGACGGCCGCCGGCGCGGACGTGCCGCTGCTGCCGGGGATCATGCCGATCACCTCCTACGCGCGGCTGATGCGGATTCACGAACTGTCCGGCCAGCGGATCCCCGCCGACCTCGCCGAGGAGCTACGGCTGGTGCAGGACGATCCCGCGGCCGGCAGGGCCGTCGGGATGGCGCACGCGGTGCGGATGAGCGAGGAGCTGCTCGCCGAGGGCGCGCCGTGCCTGCACTTCTACACGTTCAACCGGTCCAAGGCGACGATCGAGGTCCTGAGCGCGCTCGGCATGACGCCGGCGCTGCGTCGCTGACAGATGGACCTGAGCCTGGACACACCCGAGGGCGCCTTCGGGATCGCCTCCCTCGTGTTGTTGCTCGCGCTGGTCGCGGTGCGGTTGTCCAGCCGGCTCGGGATGCCGTCCTTATTGCTGTACCTGGGCATCGGGATGGTGCTGGGCATCGACAGCTTCGGCATCATCGACCTCGAGAACCCGCTGCTGACCGAGCAACTCGGCTTCGTGGCACTGGTGTTCATCCTCGCCGAGGGCGGCCTGACCACCCGGTGGGACAACGTCCGCCCCGCACTGGGTTTGGGGATCTCACTGGCCACCGTCTCGGTCGTGGTCTCGATCGTGGTGGCCGGTGCAGGCGTGCATCTCCTGTTGGGGTACGACTGGCGGACGTCACTGCTCTGGGGTGCTGTGCTCTCCAGTACCGACGCCGCCGCCGTGTTCTCGGTGCTCCGCGGCATCGGCGTCAAACCGCGGCTGTCCGCGGCGCTGGAGCTCGAGTCCGGACTGAACGACGCGCCGGTGGTCATCGCGGTGGTGCTGCTGGCGAGCAGCACGGAGATCACCTGGCTGGACCCGCTGCTCGTGGTCTACGAGTTGGTCATCGGCGCGGTGGTCGGCGCGGGGATCGGCTTCGCCGGTGCCTGGTTGCTCCGCCGGGAGGCACTACCCGCCGCCGGGCTGTACCCGCTGGCCACCATCGCGCTGATCGGCGGCGCCTACGCGATGGGCACCGTCGCGCACGCATCCGGATTCCTGGCCACCTACGTCGCCGCCGTCATCCTCGGCAACTCCCGGCTCCCGCACCGGGCGTCCACGCTCTCGTTCGCCGAGGGGCTCGGCTGGCTGGCGCAGATCGGCCTGTTCGTCATGCTCGGGCTCTACGTCGAGCCGAGCAGGCTGCCCGCCGCGCTGCTGCCCGGGATCGTGATCGGGCTGGTGCTGCTGCTCGTCGCCAGACCGCTGTCCGTGCTGGCCGCCGCAACCCCGTTCCGGGTGCCCTGGCGGGATCAGGCGTTCCTGTCCTGGTCGGGGCTGCGCGGCGCGGTGCCCATCGTGCTGGCCACCATCCCGTTGCTGAACGGAGTGAAGTCGGCGGAGAAACTGCTGGACGTCATCGTGGTGGTGGTGGTGATCTTCACTTTGTTGCAGGGCACCAGCCTGCCGTTCGTCGCCCGGCTGCTGCGGGTGATCCAGGGCGGCCAGCCGCTGGAAATCCAGCTCGAGGCGGCGCCGCTGGACCAGATGAACGCCCACGTTCTGCAGGTGACCATTCCGCAGGACTCGCGCATGCACGGCGTCTACGTCTCACAACTCCGGCTGCCCGCGCCCTCCACCATCGGGCTGCTGCTCCGCGACGGGGAGCCGGTTGCGGTCACCCCGAGCGTCCGGCTGCAGTCGGGCGATCAGCTGCTGGTCGTCGCTCCCGAGCAGGTTCGCGCCGCGACCGAACGGCGGTTGCGGGCGGTGGGCAGGGGCGGCGCGCTGGCCGGCTGGTTCGGCGAGCGGGGCAATCCGGGGACAATGGGTCGGTGACCGAAACCCTCCAACCCCGCAAGGTGGGGCTGCTCGCGGCGATCGCGGCGACTGTCGTCGTCCTCGATCTGGTCAGCAAGATCATCATCGTGGCGACCGTCCAGCCGAACCAGCCGGTCCGGCTGCTCGGCGGGCTGGTGTACCTCTCGCTGATCCGCAACCCGGGTGCCGCCTTCTCGCTGGCCACCGGGATGACCTGGCTGCTGGCGCTTGTCGCGATCGGTGTCGTCGTCGTCATCATCCGGATGGCGCCGCGGCTGCGATCGACCCCCTGGGCGGTGTCGCTCGGCCTGGTGCTCGGCGGCGCGATCGGCAATCTGATCGACCGCATCTTCCGGGCGCCCGGCTTCCTGCAGGGTCATGTCGTCGACTTCGTCTCGGTCTTCGGGCCGAACGCGGAGTACTTCCCGGTCTTCAATGTGGCCGACTCGGCCATCACCATCGGCGGGATCAGCCTCGTCGTCACCGCGCTGCTCGGTATCGACTTCGACGGCACCTCCACCAGGAAGGCCAAGAGTGCCTGAGGTACGAAGACTGCCCGTCCCTGACGGGCTGGCCGGCATGCGGGTCGACGCCGGGCTCGCCAAGCTGCTCGGGATGAGCCGCACCAGTGTGGCAGCGATGATCGACGCCGGTGGGGTGCTCGTCGACGGGTCCGCCGCGATCCGTTCGCTGCGGCTGACTCCTGAGAGCTGGCTGGAGATCACCCTGCCCGAGCCGGAGCGGCCGGCGACGGTGGTCCCGCAGACCGTCGACGGGCTGACGATCCTGTACCGGGACGCGGACATCGCGGTGGTCGACAAGCCGGCCGGAGTCGCCGCGCACCCGAGCCCCGGCTGGACCGGGCCGACGGTGCTCGGCGCGCTGGCCGGAATGGGGATCCGGACGAGCACATCGGGTGCCGAGGAACGACGCGGGATCGTGCATCGGCTGGACGTCGGCACCACCGGGGTGATGGTGGTCGCGCTCAGCGAGCGTGCCTACACCGTGCTCAAGGACGCCTTCCGGGACCGCACCGTGGACAAGATCTACCACGCCGTGGTGCAGGGTCACCCAGATCCCAGTTCCGGGACCATCGACGCCCCGATCGGCCGTCACCCCTCGTCGGACTGGAAGTTCGCGGTGGTCGCGGGCGGCCGGGAGAGCATCACCCATTACGAGACGATCGAGGCTTTCCCGTCGGCCAGCCTGCTGCAGATCCACCTGGAAACCGGTCGCACGCATCAGATCCGGGTGCACTTCGCCGCCACCCGGCACCCGTGTGTCGGTGACCGCACCTACGGCGCCGACCCCACACTGGCCGCCAGGCTGGGCCTCACCCGGCAGTGGCTGCACGCCCGGACGCTGGCCTTTGCTCACCCGGAGGACGGCCGCCGGGTGGAGTTCACCAGCCCGTATCCGGCAGACCTCGCCCATGCTCTCGAGGTGCTGTCCGGAAACTAGCGTGCGTGCCACAATGTCTGCATGGATGCCACGTTGGTGTTGGGGCAACAAGGTCGCCTGGTGATCCCGGCGGAGGTCAGGGCAGCGCTGGGATTGGTGCCAGGCGACCGGCTGCACCTGCACGTGGCCGGACCGCGGCTCGTGCTGGAACGTCAGCAGGACGCCGTTGCGGAGTTGCGCCGGCTGGGCCGGGATGTGCCGGGCTCGCGCTCGTTCGTCGACGAACTTCTCGCCGAACGCCGAGCCGCGGCTGCCACGGAGTGACCGTTCTCGACGCGTCTGCAGTACTCGCACTCGTCCACGACGAGCGCGGCAGCGACGTGGTATCCGCGGAGATCAACGGTTCCGTCCTCGGAGCGGCGAATCTGGCAGAGGTCGTCGGCAAGCTCGTTGACGCCGGCATCGACGTCGCCCGATTGCGCGAGTTGCTCAGCGCGGCGGGGGTCACGATCGAACCGCTCAACGCGGCGGATGCGGAACTGGCCGGCGCCATGCGGTCGCTGCCAGGCGGTCGTTCGTTATCGCTGGGCGATCGATGCTGCCTTGCGCTCACCGTGCGAAGCGTCCCACCGGAGGTCCTCACCGCGGATCGGGCTTGGTCGGACCTGGCGCTCCCGGTCACCATTCGCATGATTCGCTAGCTCGGCGGTAGGTTCTCGCGCATGACCACACCTCTGCGCCGACGCGGGGCGTACCGGGCTCTCGAACAGCATGTCGAGAGCGTGCGCGACCTGACCATCAAGGAATTGTTCGCGACCGATCCCACCCGCGGGACGGCGCTGACCCTGGAGGCCGAGGGCATCTACCTGGACTATTCCAAGCATCGGGTGACGGCCGAGACCATCGTCGCTGCTCGTCGATCTCGCGCAGGAATCTGGTCTGGCCGAGCTGCGCGAGAAGATGTTCAGCGGCGAGCACATCAACATCACCGAGGACCGCGCGGTGCTGCACGTGGCGCTGCGCGCACCGGCCGGCGAGGTGATCGAGACCGACGGAGCCGACGTCGTTCCCGAGGTCCACGAGGTGCTCGACCGCATGCGGGCGTTCGCCGATCGCATCCGCTCCGGCGAGTGGAAGGGGCACACCGGCAAGCGCATCAGAACCATCGTCAACATCGGCATCGGCGGGTCAGCGACCTTGGCCCGGTGATGGCCTACGAGGCCCTGCGGCACTACAGCCAACGCGACCTGGACTTCCGCTTCGTCTCCAATGTCGACGGCACCGATTTCGCCGAGAAGACCCACGACCTGGACCCGGCCGAGACGCTGTTCATCATCTCCTCGAAGACCTTCACCACGCTGGAGACGATGACCAACGCCGGATCGGCGCGCGACTGGGTGCTCGCCGCGCTCGGTGACGATGCGGCCGTGGCCAAGCACTTCGTCGCGGTGTCCACGAACGCCGAGGCGGTCGGCAAGTTCGGCATCGACACCGCCAACATGTTCGGTTTCTGGAACTGGGTCGGTGGCCGCTATTCGATGGAGTCGGCCATCGGCCTGTCGACGATGATCGCCATCGGGCCGGACAACTTCGACCAGTTGCTGGCCGGCTCGCATGCCGTCGACACGCACTTCAGGACAGCCCCGCTGGAACAGAACCTGCCGGTCCTGATGGGCCTGCTGACCTTCTGGTACACCGAGTTCTTCGGCGCGCAGACCCAGGCGGTGCTGCCGTACGACCAGTACCTCAACCGGTTCCCGGCGTACCTGCAGCAGCTGACCATGGAGTCCAACGGCAAGTCGGTCTCGCTGGACGGCAAGCGGGTCGACTACGACACCTCGCCGGTCTACTGGGGCGAGCCGGGCACCAACGGCCAGCACTCCTTCTACCAGCTCATCCACCAGGGCACGCTGACCATCCCGGTCGACTTCATCGCCTTCGCGCACTCGCTCAACCCGCTGGGCGACCACCACGACTACCTGACGTCCAACGTCTTCGCGCAGGGCGAGGCGCTGGCCTTCGGCAAGACCGCCGAGCAGGTGCGCGCCGAGGGCACCGCCGAGAACCTGGTGCCGTTCAAGGTGTTCGAGGGCAACCACCCGTCATCGACGTTCCTGATCGACAAGCTGACGCCGTACGTGCTCGGCCAGCTGGTCGCACTGTACGAGCACAGCGTCTTCACCCAGGGCGCGATCTGGTCCATCGGGTCGTTCGACCAGTGGGGTGTCGAGCTGGGCAAGCAGCTGGCCCAGCGGGTCATCCCGGAACTGCAGGCCGGCGCAGGAGCCCGGACCTGCAGCACGACAGCTCCACCAACGAGCTGATCCGCAGGTACCGGGCGGCGCGCAACGGCTGACCCGCACTTGGGTAGCGTTCCCCGCGTGACCGAACGCCACTCCCACAGAACACAGCCACTCCGAAGAAGCCGGCCCGCTCGCCGCCGGCGACCAAGAAGGTACCCCGGACCCGCCGAAGACGGTCCCGCCGACCGCCGGGCCGCGCACGCTCGGCCGGATCCCGGTCGCCGACGTCTTCCCGACCGTCGACGAGGGCAACCGGCCGGCGAAGTCGGTGGTCGGCGAGGAGTTCGACATCACCGCGACCGTGTACCGGGAGGGCCACGACGCGGTGAACGCCACCGTGGTGCTGACCGACCCGGACGGGGCCACGACCACCTGCCGATGACCTGCATCAACCCTGGCCTGGACCATCTGGACCGCGACGGTCAGCGCGCCGACCACCGGCCGCTGGTCGTACCGGGTGGAGGGCTGGTCGGACCCGTACGGCACCTGGCACCACGACGCCGCGATCAAGGTCGCCGCCGACGTGGACACCGAGATGATGCTCGAGGAGGGCGCCAGGGTTCTCGAGCGGGCGATCGGCGAGGTGCAGCGCACCCCGGAGCAGCAGGCCCCGCTGCTGGACGCCATCGGCAAGCTCCGCGAACCGCGCCACTCGCCGGGAAACCGGCTGGGCGCTGGTATCTCGCCCTGCGGTGGAGCACGAACTGGCGGCCAGGCCGCTGCGCGACTACGTCACAGCGAGCCCGGACTACCCGTGGCTGGTGGAGCGCGAACGGGCGCTGTACGGGGCGTGGTACGAGTTCTTCCCGCGGTCGGAGGGCGCGAGTTCGACGAGAGCACCGGGCTCGTGGCAGAGCGGGACGCTGCGCACCGCCGCCGAACGGCTGGCCGCCGTGGCCGGCGATGGGTTTCGACGTCATCTATCTCACCCCCGATGCACCCGATCGGCACGATCAACCGCAAGGGACCGAACAACACCCTGGTCGTGGACGAGCACGACCCGGGCTCGCCGTACGCGATCGGATCGGCCGAGGGCGGGCACGACGCCATCCACCCCGAACTCGGCACGTTCGACGACTTCGACGCCTTCGTCGCCCGGGCCGGCGAGCTCGGCCTCGAGGTGGCGCTGGACCTGGCGCTGCAGTGCGCGCCGGACCACCCGTGGGTGACCACCCACCCGGAGTGGTTCACCACCCGCAACGACGGCACCATCGCCTACGCCGAGAACCCGCCGAAGAAGTACCAGGACATCTACCCGCTGAACTTCGACAACGACCCGAAGGGCATCTACGCCGAGGTCCGCCGGGTGGTGCAGGTGTGGATCGACCACGGGGTGAAGATCTTCCGGGTGGACAACCCGCACACCAAGCCGGTGGAGTTCTGGGAGTGGCTGATCGGCGACGTGGCCCTTGATCATCCTGAGGTGATCTGGCTCGCCGAGGCGTTCACCCGGCCGGCGATGATGCACGGCCTGGGCAAGATCGGCTTCCAGCAGTCGTACACCTACTACGCCTGGCGGAACCAGAAGTGGGAACTGGAGGACTACTGCCAGGAACTCGCCCGGGATTCCGCGCACTACATGCGGCCCAGCTTCTGGCCGACCACCCACGACATCCTGACGCCCTACATGCAGACCGGCGGCCGCGCCGCCTGGAAACTGCGGGCGGCGCTGGCGGCCACCCTGGTGCCGACGTACGGCATCTACGCGGGCTACGAACTGATGGAGAGCGAGCCGCGGCCCGGAGTTCAGGAGCAACTGGACAACGAGAAGTACGAGTTCAAGGACCGGCACTGGGAGGACTACGACGAGTACGGTCCCAAGGCCGGCCAGTCGATTGCCCCGTACCTGTCGCTGATCAACCGGATCCGCCGCGAGCATCCCGCTCTGCACTGGTTGCGGAATCTTCGTTTCCACAACGCCGAGAACTCCAACGTGATGGTGTTCTCCAAGAGCCGCGGCAACGACACGATCATCGTTGTGGCGAACCTGGATCCGCACCAGAACCAGGCATCCTGGTTTCATCTCAACATGCCGGACATCGGTCTCGGATGGGATGATTCGTTCGAGGCGCATGATCTGGTCACCGGTGCGACGTGGCACTGGTCCCAGCACAACTGGAGTTGGCTCGGCCCGGAGTCCGAGCCGGTCCACATTGTTCAGGTGAGGCGGTACCAGTAGATGTCCGAGTATCCCGGGGGCGCTGCTCCCGCCAAGAAGAGCGGGCTCAGCGGCAGGGCGATCGGCGGTCTGGTGATCGCCGCGCTGGTCGTGGTGTTCATCGCGATCAACCGGGATCAGGTCGAGGTGTCCTTCGTCTTCTTCAGCGCCACCATCGCACTGTGGGTGGCGCTCACCATCGCGGCGGTCGGCGGCCTGCTCGCCGGCTTCATGATCGGGCGCAAGCGCTACAAGCCTTAACAGGTCCTTGGTCCCTTGTCGCTCCATGCGTGCTCAACAAGCATGGAAGGCGGGTCTGACAGCGTCGTCAACCTGATATTGACGCCGTCATCCCGAGGGAGATCGCAGTGAACGAGAAGGATTACCAGCACTGGATGACGACGGTGGAAGCGGCGGCCCGTGAACCGCGTGTCGCACACTCCGCCGTCGTGAGTGAACTCGACCGGATGGCCGAGCACCTCGTCGGTGAGACCGCGCCCGAGGCCCAGCGGGTGAAGATGCACGTCCAGCAGTTGCTGACCCAACTGGCCCCGGAACGTCAGGACGTCACGCTGTACGCGGAGCGCTACTGCAACGGCGGGCGGTAGAACTCGCGGGCCCTAGAACTCGCGGGCGGCGGCGCGCCCGGGGCTGTCGGGAATCAGTGATAGAAACGAGCCTGCCTATGTGGAAGGGGCTCGGTGTCCACTACTGATTCTTTCGTTCACCTGCACGTGCACACCGAGTACTCCATGCTCGACGGGGCCGCCCGGCTCGGAAAGCTGTTCGAGCGCACCGCCGAGATGGGCATGCCCGCACTGGCCATGACCGATCACGGCAACGTCTTCGGGGCCCACGACTTCTATCGCCAGGCCAAGGCTGCGGGCGTCAACCCGATCATCGGCATGGAGGCCTATCTCACGCCGAACACGTCGCGGTTCGAGCGCACCAGGGTCCGCTGGGCCGACGGCGGCGACGACGATGTCTCCGGCGCCGGCGCCTACACGCACATCACCCTGCTGTCCGAGTCCACGGCCGGCATGCACAACCTGTTCCGGCTGGCCTCCAGGGCGTCATTGGAAGGCTTCTTCTACAAGCCGCGTGCCGACCGCGAGCTGCTCGCCCAGTACTCGGACGGCATCATCGCCACCACCGGTTGCCCGTCCGGCGAGGTGCAGACCTGGCTGCGGATCGGCGATTACGCCAAGGCGCGTGCCTCCGCAGCCGAGTTCAGGGACATCTTCGGCAGGGAGAACTACTTCCTCGAGCTGATGGACCACGGGCTGTCCATCGAGACCAGGGTCCGGGACGGCCTGCTCCGGCTGGCCAGGGACCTGCAGCTGCCGATGGTCGCCACCAACGACCTGCACTACACCGACGCGGCCGATGCGGACACCCACGAGGCGCTGCTGTGCGTGCAGTCCGGCAAGACGCTGGACGACCCGAACCGCTTCAAGTTCGACGCCCGCGACTTCTACCTCAAGTCGCCGGCCGAGATGCGTGCGCTGTGGGACGGCAAGTACCAGCTCCGTGAGGCCTGCGACAACACGCTGCTGATCGCCGAGCGCTGCTCGGTGGACTTCGACGAGTCCTCGTCCTACATGCCGCGGTTCCCGGTGCCGGCAGGGGAGACCGAGCAGACCTGGTTCGTCAAGGAGGTCGGTCGCGGTCTCACCGCCCGGTTCCCCGACGGCATTCCGCCCGAGGTGCAGAAGCAGGCCGACTTCGAGGTCGGCGTCATCACCCAGATGAACTTCCCGGGCTACTTCCTGGTGGTCGCCGACTTCATCAACTGGGCCAAGGACAACGGGATCAGGGTCGGCCCCGGCCGCGGTTCCGGCGCGGGTTCGATGGTCGCGTACGCCATGCGGATCACGGACCTGAACCCGCTGCAGCACGGGCTGATCTTCGAGCGCTTCCTCAACCCCGACCGCGTGTCGATGCCCGACTTCGACGTGGATTTCGATGAGCGGCGACGAGGTGACGTCATCCGCTACGTCACCGAGAAGTACGGCGACGACCGGGTGGCGCAGATCGTCACCTACGGCACCATCAAGGCCAAGCAGGCCGTCAAGGACTCCGCCCGCGTCCTGGGCATGCCGTTCTCGGTCGGCGACCGGATCACCAAGGTGATGCCGGCGCCGGTGATGGGCAAGGACGTCTCGCTGGCCAAGATGTTCGAGCCGTCCGACCCCCGCTACAACGAGGCCGGCGAGTTCCGGGCCCTGGTCGACACCGACCCCGATGTCCGCAAGGTCGTCGAGACCGCCCGCGGGCTGGAGGGTCTCAAGCGCCAGTGGGGTGTGCACGCAGCCGGCGTCATCATGTCGTCGGAGCCGTTGCTCGACCTCATCCCGATCATGAAGCGCGAGCAGGACGGCGCCGTCATCACCCAGTTCGACTACCCGACGTGCGAAAAGCTCGGGTTGATCAAGATGGACTTCCTGGGGTTGCGCAACCTCACGGTCCTGGATGACGCATTGATCAACATCAAGGCCAACCGCCGGGAAACCGTCGTGCTGGAGGACCTGGCCCTCGACGACCAGAAGACCTTCGACCTGCTTGCGCGCGGCGACACCCTCGGCGTCTTCCAGCTGGACGGCGGCCCGATGCGGGCGTTGCTGCGGTCGATGCGCCCAGACAACTTCGAGGACATCTCGGCCGTCGGCGCGCTGTACCGGCCGGGACCGATGGGCGCTAACTCGCACAACGAGTACGCCGACCGCAAGAACAAGCGCAAGCCGGTCATCCCGATCCATCCCGAACTGGCCGAGGCGCTGTCCGAGATCCTGGGCGACACCTACGGTCTGATCGTCTACCAAGAGCAGGTCATGGCGATCGCGCAGCACGTCGCCGGGTACTCCCTGGGCGCCGCCGACCTGCTGCGGCGGGCGATGGGCAAAAAGAAGAAGGCCGAACTTGATGCCCAGTTCGAGAAGTTCTCCACCGGCATGGCCGAGCGCGGGTACTCGAAGGCCGCCGTCAAGACGCTGTGGGACATCCTGCTGCCGTTCTCCGACTACGCCTTCAACAAGGCGCATTCCGCCGCCTACGGGCTCATCTCCTACTGGACGGCGTACCTCAAGGCGAACTACCCGGCCGAGTACATGGCAGCGCTGCTCACCAGCGTCGGCGACGACAAGGACAAGATGGCCATCTACCTGGCCGAGTGCCGGTCGATGGGCATCAAGGTGCTGCCGCCGGACGTCAACACCTCGGTCAGAGACTTCGCCCCGGTGGGCACCGACATCCGGTTCGGGCTGTCCGCGGTCCGCAACGTCGGCACCGGGGTGGTCGCCTCGATCGTCGCCTGCCGCAAGGAGAAGGGGCCGTACACCGATTTCTACGACTTCCTGGAGAAGGTCGACCAGGTCGCCTGCAACAAGAAGGTCGTCGAGTCGCTGATCAAGGCCGGCGCGTTCGACTCGCTGTCGCACCCCCGCAAGGGACTGCTGATGGAGCACGCCCGGGCGATCGACGAGGTGCTCGGGTTGAAGCGGGCCGAGGCGATCGGCCAGTTCGACCTGTTCGGCGAGATGAGCCAGGAGGAGAAGGGCGGCTCGTTCCGCGGCAGCGTCCCGGACACAGAGTGGGACACCAAGCTCCGCCTGGGTTTCGAGCGGGAAATGCTCGGCCTGTACGTCTCCGGCCACCCGTTGGCCGGGGTCGAGCACATCCTCTCGTCACAGTCGGACGCCTCCATCCCCGACATCCTGGACGGCACGGTGCCCGACCGGGCCGTGGTGACGGTCGGCGGCATCCTCACCGGTCTGCAGCGGCGGCTGACCAAGAAGGGCGATCCGTGGGCGTCGGCGACGCTGGAGGACCTGGCCGGTGGCGTCGAGGTCGCCTTCTTCCCGAAGGTCTATTTGGACTGCTCGCTGCTGCTCGCCGAGGATGCGATCGTGCTGGTCAAGGCACGGGTCGCGCGCTCGGAGGACCGTCTGTCGCTGCACGTGCAGCAGGTCGTCGTGCCCGATCTGTCGGCGTCGGCCGGCAAGGGTCCGGTGCAGGTGAGCATCAGCGCGTCGCGCTGCACCCCGCCGGTGGTCGACCGGCTGCGTGACGTTCTGCAGGCGCACCCCGGCACCACGGCCGTGCACCTGAAGCTGCTCAACGGCGCCAGGGCCACCACCCTGAAACTGGACGACGGTCTGCGGGTGACGCCGACCTCGGCGTTGATGGGCGATCTGAAGGCACTTCTCGGGGCAGACTGTCTGGCATGAGACGCGCCGTCCTCGTCATCCTCGGGGTGTGCGTGCTGGTCGGTGTGCTGCAGGGCGTGCTCTGGGCGTTCCTGGCTCCCGGGATCCCGTACAAGGTGCTGCCCGACGGCCGGTACGGGGGACTGCCGACCACCTCGACCTACCACTTCGTCGACGTGGCCGTCTTCGCGTTGTCCGGGGCCGTGATCGGGATCGTGCTGGCGGTCGCGCTGTGGCAGGTGCGAGCGGTGCGCGGCTGGCAGGCCCTGGTCGCGCTGGTCGGCGGATCGCTGCTCGGGGCGCTGATCGCCTGGGGGATCGGCATTCTCGTGGCACCCGGCACCGATCCCGCGACGGTCGGCCCGAGCGCGGCGGACTCCATCGTCACGGCGCCGCCGACCACCGGCACCATCCTGGTGGTCCTCGCGCAACCCGCACTCGCCGCCGCGGTCTACACCTTCCTGGTGGCCTGGAACGGGCATCCCACTCTCGATCGCCCCGACCTCGGTGTCACACCGGTCGATCTCAGAGGGGCGGTCGGAACGCCGCAAACGGATCCGTGACCCGGAGTTCGCCGATGGTGAACCGGTACATTGCGGCCGGCCGGCCGCCGGTGGGACCGGATGCCGCCGTCGTGCCGGTCGGCTCGAGCATCCCTCGCCTGGTCAGGATGCGTTGCAGGTTGGTCGGGTCGACATCATGGTCCAGGGCGGTGGCGTAGACCCTGCGCAGCTCGGCGATGGTGAATTCGGCCGGCGCCAACGCGAACCCGATGTTGGTGTACGAGAGCTTCGCCTGCAGCCGCCGGTAGGCCCGGTCGACGATCACCCCGTGGTCCAGCGCGGTGGGCGGCAGGTCGGCCACCGGATGCCACCGGGTGTCGTCCGGCAGATGCGGGTCGGCGCCCAGCGGGACCAGGCCGAGGAAGCCGGTAGCCATCACCCGTGCTCCCGGGACGCGCCCCGGGTCGGAGAACACCCCGATCTGCTCGAGGTGCGCCACCCGGGCCAGGTCGACCTTCTCCGCCAGCTGCCGGGACGCGGAGGTGTCGACGTCCTCGTCGCCCAGCACGGTGCCGCCGGGCAACGCCCACCGGCCCGCGTCGGGCTCCCTGGCGCGCTGCCACAGCAGGACCTGCAACGAGGGTCGACCGTGCGGGTCGGGTCGGACGGTGAAAACAGCCGCCAGCACCTCGACGGCGGAGCTGCTACCATTGGCCACGTTATCGATTGTAAGTCGAAAACCTCGGCTTCGCCCAGGAAGGGCTTCCATGACCGCACCAGTACTGACGGGCGCGCCCGGCGATCTCGCCGAATGGGCTCGGCAGGTCCGTGAACTCGCAGCGCAGCGGGACGCGGTGATCCTCGCGCACAACTACCAGGTGCCGGAGATCCAGGACGTCGCCCACCACGTCGGCGACTCTCTCGCCCTGTCCCGCATCGCGGCCACCGCGCCGCAGTCCACCATCGTGTTCTGCGGCGTGCACTTCATGGCGGAGACCGCCAAGATCCTGTCCCCGGAGAAGACCGTGCTGATCCCGGACGCGAACGCCGGCTGCTCGCTGGCCGACTCGCTCACCGCCGATCAGCTGCGGGCCTGGAAGGCCGAGAACCCCGGCGCCGTCGTCGTTTCCTACGTCAACACGACCGCGGAGGTGAAGGCGGAGACCGACATCTGCTGCACCTCGTCCAACGCCGTCGACGTCGTCCGGTCCATCCCCGCCGACACCCCGGTGCTGTTCGGGCCCGACCAGTTCCTCGGCGCGCATGTTCGCCGGGTCCTCGGCCGGGACAACATCTCGGTCTGGGGCGGCGAATGCCACGTGCACGCCGGAATCAACGGCGCCCAGTTGAGCGCCCAGGCCAAGGCCCACCCCGACGCCGACCTCTACATCCATCCCGAGTGCGGCTGCGCGACCAGTGCTCTGTATCTGGCCACTGCCGGCGCCGTCCCCGCCGACCGGATCAAGATCCTTTCCACCGGCCAGATGGTCGACGCCGCACTGGTCAGCACGTCGCGACAGGTGTTGGTGGCCACCGAGATCGGGATGATCCACCAGTTGCGCAAGGCCGCTCCGGGTGTCGATTTCCGCGCCGTCAACGAACGGGCGTCGTGCAGGTACATGAAGATGATCACCCCAGCCAAGCTGCTGACCTCGCTGCTGGAGATGCGCGACGAGGTGGTGGTCGATCCGGACATCGCCGCCCGTGCGCGCGGCGCGGTGGAACGAATGATCGCGATCGGGCAGAGCGGCGGCGGGGAATGACGCCGCTGAGCGCCGCCGCCGGCGCCCTGTTGCCGTCCTGGGAGGCGGAGGCCGACGTGGTCGTCGTCGGCACCGGTGTCGCCGGCCTGACCGCCGCACTGACCACCGCGGCCGAGGGTCTTTCCGTCCTGCTGATCACCAAGGGCCAGCCCGACGAGGCCAGCACCCAGTGGGCGCAGGGCGGTGTCGCCGTCGTCCGTGACGAACGCGACCCCGGCGACTCGATCATGCAGCACATCGAGGACACGCTGGTGGCCGGTGCGGGCCTGTCCGACCCGGTCGCCGTCGACCTCATCCTCACCGAGGGCCCGGCCGCGGTGCAGCGGTTGATGGAGCACGGAGCCCGCTTCGACGCCGGACCGGACGGGCTGTTGCGCACCCGGGAAGGCGGACACTCGGCCAACCGCGTCATCCACGCCGGCGGTGACGCCACCGGCGCGGAGATCGAGCGGGCGCTGCTCGCCGTCAGCGGGCTGCCCTCGGTACTGGCCGGGCATCAGGCGCTCGACGTGGTGCTCGACGGGTCCGGCCGGGCCCGCGGGCTGTCGGTCCTCGCCCCGGACGGCACGGTCGGCCTGATCCGCAGCGACGCCGTCGTCCTTGCGACCGGCGGCGCCGGTCACCTCTACGCGGCGACAACGAACCCCGGCGTCGCGACCGGCGACGGCCTCGCGATGGCGCTGCGCGCGGGTGCCGCCCTGGCCGACACCGAGTTCTTCCAGTTCCACCCGACGGTGCTCTGGACCGGCCCCGGCGATCTGGGGCACCGCCCACTGATCACCGAGGCCGTCCGCGGCGAGGGTGCCGTCCTGATCGACGGCGCCGGCGACCGGATCATGCCGGGCGTCCACCCGCTGGCCGACCTCGCTCCGCGGGACGTGGTGTCGCTGGCCATTTCCCGCCGTATGCAGCACTCGCCCGGTGGGATCGGCGACCATGTCTACCTGGACGCCACCGGGATCGCCGTCGACGTCTTCGCCCGCCGGTTCCCGACCGTGTCGGCCGCCTGTGCGCTGGCTGGGATCGATCCATGCAGCCGGCCGATTCCGGTGGCACCCGCCGCGCACTACCACTGCGGCGGCATCCTGACGGACCTGGACGGCCGGACCTCGGTTGCCGGATTGTTCGCGGTCGGCGAGGTTGCCCGCACCGGGCTG
This sequence comes from uncultured Actinomycetota bacterium, assembly GCA_963766015.1. Taxonomy (GTDB): domain Bacteria; phylum Actinomycetota; class Actinomycetes; order Mycobacteriales; family Nakamurellaceae; genus Nakamurella. Next base: position 60,374 of record CAVXYU010000038.1, read on the forward strand.
CACGGCGCGAACCGGTTGGCGTCCAACTCACTACTGGAGGGCCTGGTGATGGGGGAACGCGCCGCGGCGGCGATCGGCGCCGACGTGCTGCTGGCGCGGTCCCGGCCGGCGGAACTGATCCTGACCCCGGTACCCGGCGCGGACCCGGCCGGCCGGCCGGAATTGCAGGCCACCATGAGCAGGGCCGCGGGCATCGGCCGCGACCTGGTCGGGTTGCTCGCCGCGCAATCGACTGTGACCCGGTCAGCAGCCGTGCCTGCCACGATCGCCGACCGATGGTCCGTGGAGACCGCCAACCTCGCGCTCGCCGGGTCGGCGTTGCTGGCCGCCGCAGAACTGCGGTCTGAATCCCGCGGCTGCCATGTCCGCAACGACCATCCGGACCGCAGCCCGGTCTGGGAGCGGTCGGTGCTGGTCCGAGTCGTCGACGGTTTGATCCGCAGCGACGTGGCGGACCTCCGGACGGCAGTCGCATGGGCCTGACCGAACAGACCCGTATCGCCCTCGCCGAAGCCGGGCTGGATGCCGACGAGGTCGTCGCGCTGATCGACCGTGCGCTGTCGGAGGACCTACGGGACGGCCCGGACGTCACCACCGACGCCACCGTGCCCGCCGACCAGCTGAGCGTGGCCAACATCACCCCGCGTTCGGCCGGCGTGCTGGCCGGCGGCCCGGTGGCGATGGCGGTGTTCGAGACTGTGTCCTTCACCGCCGAATTCGAGCAGTTGGTGCCCGAGGGAGGTCGACTGACACCGGGGGTGCCCGCCCTGGCGGTGGCGGGCCCGACAGCGGGCATCCTGACCGCCGAGCGGACGGCGCTGAACCTGCTGACCCACCTGTCCGGGATCGCGACCGCCACCCGTGCGTGGGTGGACGCCGTCGCAGGCACCGGTGCGCGGATCCGGGACACCCGCAAGACCCTGCCGGGCTTGCGGCTGCTGGAGAAGTACGCGGTGCGCTGCGCCGGTGGGGTGAACCACCGGATGAGCCTGGGTGACGCTGCTCTCATCAAGGACAACCATGTCCAGGCCGCGGGCTCGGTGCGCGCCGCGGTCGAGGCGGTGCGGTCGCGCAACCCATCCATCCCGCTGGAGGTCGAGGTCGACACCCTGGACCAGCTGGCCGAAGCCATCGCGGCCGGAGCGGAACTGGTTCTGCTGGACAACTTCTCGACCGCGGACACCGTCGAGGCTGTTTCCGTGGTCCGTTCGTCCGGCCGGCCGGTGCTCCTGGAAGCGTCCGGTGGGCTCACCCTGGATCGCGCCAACGAGGTGGCCACGACCGGCGTCGACTTCCTGGCGGTCGGCGCGTTGACGCACTCCGCACCCGCGTTGGACCTGGGTCTGGACCTGGTCGCCCAGCCCTTACCCTGAACCCATGCTGCAGCGGATCGACCTTCGCTCCGGACTCGGCGACCTGCGTGCCGTGCTGCCGCGGGCGGCCGTGAACATCGGAGCCGCCGCATCCTCCGTCGAACCCCTGATCAGGGACGTTCGGGAGCGGGGAGCAGCGGCCGTGCTGGACGCCGCCGAGCGGTTCGACGGGGTGCGGCCGCGCTCGCTGCGGGTTCCTTCCGCGGTGCTCGCCGGCGCGCTCGAGTCCGTCGCCCCGGCGGTCAGGGCGGCGCTGACGGAGTCCATCGCCCGTGCCCGCGTCGGCCATGCGGCCCAGCTGCCCGTCGAGCGGGTCACCGACATCGCGCCGGGCGGCACCGTCACCCAGCGCTGGGTACCGGTGCGCCGGGTCGGCCTGTACGTGCCCGGCGGCCTCGCGCTGTATCCGTCGAGCGTGGTGATGAACGTGGTGCCGGCCCAGGTGGCCGGTGTCCGGGCGATCGCCGTGACCTCGCCGCCGCAGCGGGACAACGACGGCTGGCCCGACCGCAATGTGCTGGCCGCCTGCGCGCTGCTCGGCGTCGACGAGGTCTACGCCGCCGGTGGGGCCCAGGGGATCGCCCTGCTGGCGCTCGGTGCGATCGACATCGACGGCACCCCGGTGGAGCCGGTTGACGTCATCACCGGTCCGGGCAATGTTTATGTCACGGCCGCCAAACGGCTGTTGCGTGGCACGGTTGCAATCGACTCCGAGGCCGGCCCGACCGAGATCGCCGTTGTCGCCGATGATTCCGCCGATCCGGTTCATGTTGCCGCCGACCTCATCTCACAGGCCGAGCACGACCCGGTCGCGGCATCGGTATTGATCACCACCTCCGTTGTGCTGGCAGATGCGGTCGATGAGCTGCTGGCGCAACGGGTCCCGATGACCAAGCACCACGACCGTGTCGCCGAGGCCTTGTCGGGACAGCAGTCCGGGACGGTCCTGGTGGCGTCGATCGACGATGCGATCGCCGTTGCCGACGCCTACGCCGCCGAGCACCTGGAGATCCAGACCCGGAATGCCTCCGCCGTCGCCGCCCGGATCAGCAACGCCGGAGCGGTCTTCGTCGGTGCGTACTCGCCGGTCTCGCTCGGCGATTACTGCGCGGGCTCCAACCATGTGCTGCCCACCGGTGGTTCGGCCCGTTTCACCGCCGGCCTCAGCGCGATGACGTTCCTGCGGCAGATGCAGGTGATCGACTACTCCCGTGACGCGCTGGCTGCGGTGGCCCCGCACGTCCTTGCATTGTCCGGCGCCGAGGACCTGCCGGCGCACGGCGACGCGGTATCGGCCCGGTTTCCGGTGGGTTCGTGATCGGGTACGGCGTCACGCTGGAGGATCTGCCGCTGCGTGCCGATCTGGTCGGCAAGTCGCCGTACGGTGCCCCGCAGCTCGACGTTCCGGTGCGGATCAACACCAACGAGAACCCCTACCCGCCATCGGCTGCGCTGGTGGCGGACCTCGCCGCATCGGTTGCCGCCGTTGCCGGTGGAACTCAACAGGTACCCGGACCGGGACGCGGTGGCGTTGCGGGAACAGTTGGCGCACTACCTGTCCCGGTCGACCGGCCTGGAGCTTTCGAGCGCGAACGTTTGGGCGGCCAACGGATCCAACGAGATCCTGCTGCAGATCCTGCAGGCCTTCGCCGGCCCCGGCCGGAGCGCGCTGGGTTTCGAGCCGTCGTACTCGATGCACCCGATCATCGCCTCCGGCACCCGGACCACGTGGCTGTCCTGCCCGCGCCGCGACGACTTCAGCGTCGACGTCGCCGCCGCAGCAGCGATGATCGCGGAGCGCGCACCCGACGTGCTGTTCATCACCAGCCCGAACAACCCGACCGGCGGATCCCTTCCGCTGCAGGACATCCGGACGCTGGTGCGCGGCCGCGCCGGGCATCGTCGTGGTCGACGAGGCGTACGCGGAGTTCTCCGACCGGCCCAGCGCCATCGGGCTGATCGACCAGTTCCCGGCCCAGTTGGTCGTCGTGCGCACGATGTCCAAGGCGTTCGCGTTCGCCGGTGGCAGGCTCGGCTACCTCGCCGCCGCGCCGGCCGTCATCGACGCATTGCTGTTGGTACGCCTGCCGTATCACCTCTCCACGTTGACCCAGGCGGCCGCGTCGGCGGCACTGCGGCATGCCGACGACACACTGGCATCGGTCGCGCATCTGGTTGCGGAACGCCGCCGGGTGAGCTCGGTCTTGGTCGATCACGGTTTCGACGTCATCGATTCCGATGCGAACTTCCTGCTGTTCGGTCGCTTCGATGACGCCGCGGCGACCTGGCGGCAATACCTGGATGCCGGAGTGTTGCTGCGCGACATGGGTATTCCCGGTTATCTGCGCGCGACGATCGGCACCGATGCGGAGAACGATGTGCTGCTGAACGTGAGTTCCAGGCTCAACGGAGATCGCGTGATGGTCGGCGAACGCCGGGCCCGAATCGAACGCACCACCAGCGAGTCGTCGGTGCTGGTCGACCTCGACCTGGACGGCACCGGGCAGGTGGAGATCTCCACCGGGGTCAGGTTCTACGACCACATGTTGACCGCGTTCGGGGTGCACGGCAGCTTCGACCTGACGGTGCGGTCCGTCGGCGACGTCGACATCGACGCGCACCACACCGTCGAGGACACCGCCATCGTGCTCGGGCAGGCCATCGGCCAGGCGCTGGGCGACAAGGCCGGCATCCGCCGGTTCGGTGACTGCCTTCATCCCGATGGACGAGACGCTGGCGCACGCCGCGGTCGACGTCTCCGGCCGGCCGTTCTCCGTGCACACCGGGGAGCCCGATGCGGTGCTCGGGTTCACCGTCGGCAACAACTACCCGGTGGTGCTGAACCGGCACGTGTTCGATTCACTGGCCTTCCACGCCCGGATCGCGCTGCACGTGCGGGTGATCTACGGCCGCGATCCGCACCACATCTGCGAGGCGCAGTACAAGGCGATCGCCAGGGCGCTGCGGCAGGCGGTGGAGCCGGATCCGCGGGTGCAGGGCATCCCGTCGACCAAGGGCGTGCTGTGAGTCAGTTCCTGCCGATCCTGCTGCTCGGCGTTCGGCGGGTTCCTGGTCGGCGGGGTGCTGTCGCTGCGGAAGAAGTCGGTGCCGGCCGCTGTTCTGCTGGGTGTCTTCTCCGCCGGCTGCATCGTCGGCGGCGTGCTGTGGCTGATCGGGGAGTCGTCGAGAACGGTGTCGTCGTGCTGGATTACGGATCCGGCAATCTCGCGTCGGCGGAGCGGGCGCTGCGCCGCACCGGGGCCGACGTCGTGGTGACCGTCGGATTTCGACACCGCCTTGAACGCCGACGGGCTGGTCGTCCCCGGGGTCGGTGCCTACGAGGCCTGCATGGCCGGGCTGTCGGCGGTGCGCGGGCAGCGGATCATCGACCGCCGGGTGGCCGGTGGCCGCCCGGTGCTGGGCATCTGCGTCGGCATGCAGATCCTGTTCGAGCGCGGGGTGGAGCACGGCGTGCGAGACCGACGGGGTCGGGGAATGGCCCGGCACCGTGGAACGACTGCAGGCGCCGATCGTCCCGCACATGGGCTGGAACACCGTGCAGCCCGGCGACGGGTTCGGTGCTGTTCGACGGGCTGGACCCGCGGACCAGGTTCTACTTCGTGCACTCCTACGCGGTCCGGCGCTGGGAACTGGAGGTCTACCGGGCGGTTCACCGCGCCGGTGGTGACCTGGGCCGAACACGGCGGCGATCGGTTCGTGGCCGCCGTCGAGAACGGTCCGCTGTCGGCGACCCAGTTCCACCCGGAGAAGTCGGGTGACGCCGGCGCCGAGGTCTTGCGGCGCTGGGTGGCCACGCTCTAGTCTCGAACACATGTTCGATCAACGCAACCAGGTGCTTCAGGAGTTGCGTCATCGGATGGACGCGGCGATCCCGGAGACCGGAGCAGTGCTGCCGGTCGCCGCGCCGCTCGCCGCCGTTCTGCCTCGCGGTGGTCTGGCCCGCGGTTCGGTGGTCAGCGTCCTCGGCCAGGGTGCCACCAGCCTGCTGTTCACGCTGCTCTCCGGTCCGCAGGACGCCTGGTCGGCGCTGGTCGGAATGCCGGGCGTCGGGTTGCTGGCGGCCGCCGAATTCGGCATCGACCTCGACCGGATTGCGGTCATCCCGGAGCCGGGACCCGATGTGCTGCAGGTGTTGTCGATCCTGGTGGACGGGGTCGACATGATCGCCGTCGCGCTCCCGGCCACCGCACGGCCCAGCCCGTCCCGGCAGCGGGTGCTGACCGGGCGGCTCCGCCAGCGCGGCGCGGTGCTGCTGGTGATGGGGCCGTGGCCGGGTGCGGATCTCGTTCTCACCGCCCGCTGGGTGGGCTGGACCGGGCTGGGTCGCGGGCACGGCCGGCTCCGGGATCGGGAGCTCGTCGTCGAGGTCGGCGGCCGGGGAGCCGCCGCCGGCCGCGCCGGGCAGGCCGCTCTGTTGCTACGCGCCGGGCGGACCAGTATCGAAGTAGCAGCGGCGGTCGATCCGGCGCAGGTTGAACCGGGCTACGAACCGGTGGCCCAAGTGGGTTGATTCGACAGGAGGTCGACATGAACTGGACCGACGAACTGGACAAGCAACTGAGCTGGCACTGGGAGAACCACCTGCGTCCGCGGTGGGACGGACTCGGTGACGACGAATACCTCTGGGAGCCCGTTCCCGGGATGTGGAGCGTCCGTCCCCGCGGTCAGGGGGTGGCGGAGATCGCCGCCGGTTCCGGGGACTTCATCATCGACTTCACCATCCCCGAACCTTCACCCGCGCCGGTGACGACCATCGCCTGGCGGATCGGCCACCTCCTGGTCGGGGTCTTCGGCGCCCGGCTGGCCCAGCACTTCGGCGGCCCCGCCGTCGACTACGACTCCTACGACTACCCGTCCACAGCTGCCGATGCCCTCGGTCGCATCGACAGCATGTACGCGGACTGGATCGCCGGCGTCCGGTCGCTGGATGCGGACGGCATTGCAGCGGCCGTGCGGCGAGTACGGCTTCGAGCAGGATCCGATGGCCGCGCTGGTGCTGCACATCAACCGCGAGGTCATCCACCACGGCGCGGAGATTTCCCTGCTCCGCGATCTGTACGCCTGGCAGCACTGACTCGGCGGTATTCGGTTCTGGGCGTTTCCGCGGGAACGTTTCTGCGGGGTGCGTGTCGCCTCTGGCGCAGCCGCGAGCGGTTGTTTCGGTGGCTGTCGGTGCCGTGGTCTACTCTCGAACATGTGTTCGATTGAGGTCAGGGGATGGCAGATGATGGGTTTCCAGACAGGCGACGAAGGCATCGACGGCGACGATGACGTCGGTGACGGTGATCTGTCGTTGATGTGGCAGAGCGCCCCGAAGCGCCGCTCCCGGCCCGCCGCGCCGGCCCAGGAGTTGCGGGTTGTCCCGGTGATGCCGGTGGATGCGCCGGGTGCTGTCCCGCTGGAGGTTTTGGAGTCGCGGATTTGTTCTTTTGCGGGTCGGTTGGCGGCGTCGACGGGTGAGTGGTTGCGGTTGGTCGCGGAGTTCGACCGGCGTAAGGGGTGGGCGCTGTGGGGGATCAAGTCGTGTGCGCATTGGTTGGCGTGGGCGTGTTCGGTGGCGCCGGGTGCGGCCCGGGAGTATGTGCGGGTGGCGTCGGCGTTGACCGGGTTGCCGTTGTTGGATGCGGCGTTCGCGGCGGGCCGGTTGTCGTATTCGAAGGTGCGGGCGGCGACCAGGGTGGCCGACCGGGTGCCGGAGTCGACCCTGTTGGAGCAGGCGTTGGTGCATACCGCGTCGCAGTTGGAGCGGCTGGTCCGGGCGTACCGCAAGGTCGACGGTGCGGGCCGGGAGCAGCAGCAGCGGCGGCGGGCGAGGTGGTTCTTCGACGAGGACGGGATGCTGGTGCTGACGGCGCGGTTGCCGGCGGACGAGGGGGCGATCCTGGTCGCCGCCCTGGAACAGGCCGACAGTGCCGCGGAATCCGAGCCGGATGCGTTGATGGCGTTGGCGCACACCGCGTTGGCCGCCGGTGCGGTGGACAGTTCCGGTGATGACCGGCACCTGCTGGTGCTGCACGCCGACGCCGCGGTGCTGACCGGGGCATCGGAGGACCCGGAGGGGGTGTGCCGGGTCGAGCACGGCCCGGGGGTGGACGTGGCCACGGCGCGGCGGGTTGCGTGTGATGCGGCGCTGGTGGCGTTGATCAATTCGGCGGTGCCGGGGGAGCAGCTGCGGTTGGGCCGGAAGACCAGGAAGATCTCACCGGCGTTGCGGCGGGCGTTGCGGATCCGGGACGGGGGGTGCCGGTTCCCGGGGTGTCACCGGGTCCGGCACCTGGAGGCCCATCATGTGGTGCACTGGCTGTTCGGTGGGTTGACCGACCTGGACAACCTGGTGTTGCTGTGCCGGGCTCATCACATGTCGGTGCATGAGGACGGGTTCACCGTCACGCCCGTTCCCGACAGCACCGGGTGGATCTTCCGCCGCAAGGACAGCACCCCGATCGCGCAGAGCCCGGAACTCACACCGGGTGCACCGCTGGGCGAACCCCCCGACCCCGACCTGATCCGACCCGGCTGGCGCGGCGAAACCTTCAGCCTCACCGACTCCGTCAGCGTCTTCTGCCAAGCATCAGACACACCATGACCACCCGCACCCTTGTTGTCTGGTGCCCTGATTGGCCGGCGGTGGCGGCCGCGCGGCAGGCGGGTCGACCGGCCAGCGACCCGGTCGCGGTCTTCCATGCCAACCGGGTGCAGGCCTGCACGACGGCGGCTCGGGCCGAGGGAATCACCGTCGGGCAACGACGCCGGGATGCCCAGTCCCGGTGCCCGGATCTGCTCATCGCGCAGGTCGATCATGATCGCGACGGTCGGCTGTTCGAGCCGGTGGCCGCTGCCGTCGAGTCCATCGCACCAGGTGTCGAAATTCTCCGGTCCGGGGTCGTCGCCTGCTCGGCACGCGGCCCCGGCCGCTACTTCGGCAGCGAGATCGCAGCAGCAGAGCGCATTGTCGACGTCGTCGAGGCGCTGGACATCGAGTGCTCGGTCGGGATCGCCGATGCGTTGGCGGTGGCGGTGCTCGCCGCTCACCGCGGGGCCATCGTCCCCCCGGGTGGGTCGGCCGAGTTCTGCGCTCCGCTGCCGATCACCGACCTGGCCCGGGATCCGGCGATCAGCCCACCCGAGCGGGCGGCGTTGACCGATCTGCTCATCCGGCTGGGGATCACCACCGCCGGTGCCTTCGCCGCACTGCCCGAGGGCAAGGTCGCCACCAGGTTCGGGGCCGATGGTGTGCAGGCTCACCGCCTCGCCCGCGGGGTGGCCGAACGGGGGATGTCCCGCAGGCAGCTACCGCAGGAACTGACGGTGGAACAGGTCTGTGACCCACCGCTGGAGCGGGTGGACACAGCGGCCTTCGCGGCCAGGGCTCTGGCCGAACGGTTTCACGCCACGCTGGCCGATGCCGGACTGGCCTGCACCCGGTTGGCCATCACCGCCGTCACCGAGCGGGACGCCGTCCTCACCCGGATCTGGCGGTGCGCGGCACCGCTCACCGCTGCAGCCACCGCCGACAGGTTGCGCTGGCAACTCGACGGCTGGCTCACCGCGGGCCGCACCACTTCGGTGACCGGAGGGCCGGGCGCCATCACCCGGCTCAAGCTCGAGCCGATCGAGGCGCTCGGCGCCGGCCGTATCCAGTACGGCCTGTGGGGGTCGGACGGGCAGGACGACCAACGAGCCGGTTGGGCCTTCGCCCGGGTGCAGGGCCTACTCGGGCCGGAATCGGTGCTGGCGCCGGTCCGCTCCGGCGGCCGGAGCCCGGCGGACCGGGTGACCCTGGTGCCCTGGGGTGACGAGAAGGTGGGGGCCAGCAACCCGGCCGATCCCTGGCCGGGCTCGCTTCCCGCTCCGTCACCGGCCAAGGTGATCAACTCCGATTCGCCGGAGATCGCCGTTCTCGACGACGCCGGCCGGCTCGTGCAGCTCACCGGTCGCGGTGTGCTGACCGGGTCGCCCGCGTGGCTGGTGAAGGGCACGCCGCATCGGATCGACGCGTGGGCGGGCCCTTGGCTGCTCGACGAGCGGTGGTGGTCGACGGACCGGCGGCCGACCAGCGCCCGCGTGCAGCTCGTCACCGACGACGGCATCGCCGTCCTCGCCCGATCCACCCCCGGCGGCTGGCAGATCGAGGGGGTGTACGACTGATGGGCTGGTCCAACCCGATCGTTCCGTGGAACGAATTGGAACGAGCGCTGTCAGGTCGTCCACCCCGACCGGGCCGAGGCCCGATCGGACCGCTGCGTCCCCTCGGCCATGACCGGCCCGAACCCGACCCGGATGGGCCGCCGATCGAGTACCCCAGCTCGCAGCGCCGGCAACGGCCGACGGTGGAAACCGCCGCCCCGGTGGACCTGGCCACCCGGGTGCCCTACGCCGAACTGCATTGCCACTCTGCCTTCAGCTTCCTCGACGGCGCCTCCACCCCGGAACTGCTGGTCGCGGAGGCGCTCCGGTTGGGATTGGACGCGTTGGCCATCACCGACCATGACGGCCTCTACGGCATCGTCAGGTTCGCCGAGGCCGCAGCGGACACCCCCCTGCGCACGCTCTACGGCGCCGAGTTGTCGTTCGGTCTCCCGGAGCCGCAGATGGGTATCGCCGACCCGGTCGGGGATCACCTGCTGGTGCTGGCAAGAGGTCAGGAGGGCTACAACAGGCTGTCCGCCCAGATCAGCCGCGCGCAGCTGAACGGCGGCGAGAAGGGCCGGCCGATCTACGACCTCGACGTCCTCGCGCAGGCCTCCCAGGATCACTGGCTGATCCTCACCGGCTGCCGCAAAGGGCGGGTCCGGCGCGCACTGGCCAGGCACGGCCCGGTCGCCGCGCGGGCCGAGATCCGTGAGCTGATGGACCGTTTCGGCCCTGCCAATGTCGTCGTCGAGCTCAGTACACAGTTCCTGCCCACCGATGACGAGGACAACGACGCGCTCGCCGACCTCGCGCAGGAACTGGGGCTGCCGGTGGTCGCCACCACCGGCGCGCATTACGCCGATCCCGGATCGAGCCGCGTTGCCGCGGCAATGGCGGCCGTCCGCGGCCGGCGCAGCCTGGACGAGGCCGACCCGTTCCTGCCGCCGGGTCCAGGTGCCCACCTGCGGTCCGGCGCCGAGATGGCGGCGCTGTTCGCCCGTTACCCGACGGCAGTGTCGACTGCGGCCGCGATCGGCCGGGAGTGCTCGTTCGACCTGCACCTGGTCGCCCCGCAGTTGCCGCCCTACGACGTCCCGCCCGGACACGACGAGAACTCCCATCTGCGGCAGCTCGCGCTCGCCGGTGCGGCGAACCGGTACGGACCGCCGGAGGCAAGACCCGACGCGTACGAGCAGATCGACAAGGAATTGAAGATCATCGCCGATCTGAACTTTCCCGGATATTTCCTGATCGTCCACGACATCGTCGACTTCTGCCGAAAAGCGAACATCTTCTGTCAGGGCAGAGGGTCCGCGGCCAATTCCGCGGTGTGTTACGCGCTCGGCATCACCGCGGTCGACGCGGTGCGCTACCAATTGTTGTTCGAACGGTTCCTGGCACCCGAACGGGACGGCCCACCGGACATCGACATCGACATCGAGTCCGACCGGCGCGAGGAGGTCATCCAGTATGTCTACGAGCGTTACGGTCGCGAATACGCGGCACAGGTCGCCAATGTCAACACGTTTCGCCCACGCATGGCGGTGCGGGACATGGCGAAGGCGCTCGGGCATTCACCCGGCCAGCAGGACGCCTATTCCAAACAGCTCGACGGCTGGACGCCGCTGGCGGCACAGACAGATCACCGAGCACATCATCCCCGCCGACGTCCTCGACCTGGCCGGACAGATCCAGGATTTCCCCCGGCACCTCGGTATCCATTCCGGCGGAATGGTGATCTGCGACCGCCCGGTGGCCCAGGTCTGCCCGGTCGAATGGGGGCGCATGGAGAACCGGTCCGTCCTGCAATGGGACAAGGACGATTGCGCGGCAATGGGCCTGGTGAAATTCGACCTGCTCGGGCTCGGCATGCTCTCGGCGCTGCACTACGCGGTCGATCTGGTGCGCGAGCACGAGGGGAACGACGTCGACTTCGCGCAGCTCGACCTCGAGGAACCGGCGGTGTACGAGATGCTCCGCCGGGCCGATTCGGTCGGTGTCTTCCAGGTCGAGTCGCGCGCCCAGATGGCTACCCTGCCCCGGCTCAAGCCGCGCACCTTCTACGACCTGGTGGTCGAGGTGGCGCTGATCCGCCCAGGGCCCATCCAGGGTGGCTCCGTTCATCCCTACATCCGTCGCCGCAACGGTGAGGAACCGGTGACCTACGACCATCCGGTGATGCAGCGCTCCCTGGAGAAGACCCTCGGCATCCCGCTGTTCCAGGAGCAGCTCATGCAGCTTGCCGTCGATGTCGCCGGGTTCGACGCCGGGGAGGCCGACCAGCTCCGAAGAGCCATGGGCGCCAAACGATCCAGCACGAAGATGGAAAGGCTCAAAGGCAGGTTGTACGACGGGATGCGGACCCAGCACGGCCTCGTCGGGGACGTGGCCGACCGCATCTACGAGCGACTGCTCGCGTTCGCCAACTTCGGGTTCGCCGAGTCGCACGCGCTGTCCTTCGCGGCGCTGGTCTTCTATTCGTCCTGGCTCAAACTGCACCACCCGGCCGCGTTCTGCGCCGCCCTGCTCCGCGCGCAACCGATGGGCTTCTACTCACCGCAATCGCTGGTGGCCGACGCCCGCCGGCACGGGGTGACGGTGCGCCGCCCCGACATCAACGAGTCAGGGGTGCACGCCGACCTGGAACCGGGACCGAACGGTGCGCCGGCCGTGCGGCTAGGCCTCGGCGGCATCCGGACCATCGGCACCGAGGTCGCTGAGCAGATCGTCGCCCGGCGACCCGAATCCGGGTACCGGACGCTGGACGAGCTGACCAGGGCTGTCACCCTCACCACCCCGCAGGCCGAGGCGCTCGCGACGGCGGGTGCGCTTGACGTGCTCACCGGAATGCGGGCACGAGCCGGAAAGGACCGGCGGCGGGCCCTGTGGGCGGCCGGCGCGGCGGCCGGACCGATCGCCGGCACGCTCCCGGGCAGCACCGTCGGGCTGGACGCCCCGGTGCTGCCGGGGATGAGCGACATCGAATTGACCATCGCCGACATCTGGTCGACCGGGATCTCGCCGGAGTCCTACCCCACCGAGTTCTCCCGGGAGACGCTCGCCGAATGGGGTGTCCGCACCGCCGTCGACTTGCATTCCGTCGAGCACGGCACCAGGGTGCTGGTCGCCGGAGTGGTCACCCACCGGCAACGGCCCGCCACCGCCTCGGGGGTCATCTTCATCAACCTCGAGGACGAAACCGGGATGATCAACGTCATCTGCTCGATCGGATTGTGGTCCCGCTACCGGCGGGTCGCCCGTGGATCGCCGTCCCTGGTGATCCGCGGCGTCGTCGAACGGGCCGGCGGCTCGATCTCGATCGTGGCCGACCGGATCGCCGCGGTGGATCTTGTCGCCACCACGCCCTCGCGGGATTTCCGATGACCGTTGTCTGGCACGATCGGTGCCATGAGCGAGGTCTTCGAGCAGGCGTCAGTGTCGTTGATACTGGCCGACTTCGCCGTTGCCGATCAGCTCGGAAAGCTCCAGATGATCGGCGGTGGCCTGCAACTCATCGGCCGCGACCACGCCACCGGGGTCACCGCGGCGTTCGCCCTGGTCGTCAGCCTGACCTTCCCGCCGGAGCTGTTCAATGAGCAGTACGCGTTCGAGGTGGTCCTGGAACGGGAGAACGGCACCCCGCTGGAACTCACCGAATCGGCCGCCGGGCCCGGCGGCTCGAGGGTCATGCGATTCGGCCAGACGCTGCAGATCGAGGAACCAAACTTCCGCGGCAGCGGCGTGCCCCGTCGTGCCCTGCCGAGCCGCTCGCACGTCGTGCTCTACTTCAACACCGGCCTGCCGCTCCCACCCGGTCAGGTGCTGCTCTGGCGCGCGAGGATCGACGGCGAATCCCGCGCGGAGTGGACCGTCGCGTTCTTCGTCCCGGCCCCGCCGCCCGCCCCCGTGCTGGGTTGATCGGATGAGAATCGCCACCTGGAACATCAACTCCGTCCGCGCCAGGATCGACCGGCTGATCGCCTGGCTCGAGCGCAGCGACGTGGACATCCTGGCCATCCAGGAGACCAAGGTCCCCGACGAGAAATTCCCGCTCGACCGGATCCGGGCGTTGGGCTACGAGGTCGCCCACCACGGAACGAACCAGTGGAACGGCGTCGGGGTGATCTCCAGGGTCGGCATCGACGACGTTCGGATCGGGGTACCCGGCGTCCCCGGATTCGGCGACCCGGCGGAGGCCGAGGCACGGGCGATCGGTGTGCTGTGCGGCGGAGTCCGGGTCTGGAGCTTGTACGTGCCGAACGGCCGGGCGATCGGCGACCCGCACTACGACTACAAACTGGCCTGGCTGGGCGCGTTGCACGACTACGGCGCCAAGGAACTCGCCGCCGACCCGAACGCGCAGATCGCGCTGTGCGGCGACTTCAACATCGCACCGACGGACGACGACATCTGGAGCGTCGACTACTACCGCGGGTCCACCCACGTGACGCCGCCGGAGCGTCGGGCCTTCTTCAACCTGGTGGACGCGGGCTTCACCGACGTCGTCCGGCCGCTGCATCCGGGACCCGGCGTCTACACCTACTGGGACTACACCCGCCTGGCGTTCCAGAAGCGCCGCGGCATGCGGATCGACTTCGCCCTCGCCAGCCCGGCACTGGCAGCCCGGGTCACCGGGGCGGTCATCGACAGGGAGGAACGCAAGGGCAAACTTCCCTCAGACCATGCGCCGGTCATCGTGGAGCTGGCCGACGCCGATCCCCAGGAGATGCCATGACCCGGATCCTCGTCATCGAACACGACCCGGCGGACCCGTTGTTGCGGCTCGGGGAATGGCTGACGGAGACGGGCGTCGAGCTGACCATCTGCCGTGCGCACGCCGGCGACGCGATCCCGGCGACACTCGACGGGTTCCACGCGGTGATCAGCATGGGTGGCGAGATGGGCGCCCGTGACGACGACCGCGCCCCCTGGCTGCCGGCCACCCGGGCGTTGCTGTCCTCCGCGATCGCGTCCGAGACGCCGACGCTCGGCATCTGCCTGGGCGCACAACTGCTCGCCGCCGCTGCCGGCGGCGCCGTTCAGAAGGGTGCGGACGGAGCCGAGATCGGTGCGTACCTGGTGGCGAAACGGGACGCAGCCATGTCTGACCCGTTGTTCGCCGACCTCCCGATGACCCCCGATGTCATGCACTACCACTACGACGTCGTCCCGACCCTGCCGCCGGGCGCCGTCCTGTTGCTGTCCTCGATGGGATACCCCAACCAAGCCTGGCGGCAGGGAACCGCGGCCTGGGCTCTGCAATTCCACATCGAGCCGACCGCCGAGGACGTCCGCGACTGGGCACGCAAGGAGAACGTCGCGCTGACAGGACGTCTGGGCCCGGCGTTGGACGACGCCGAGGAGGCGATGGGCGAGGTGTGGCGGGAGTTCGCGCACCGGTTTGTCGATTTCGTCAAGCAGGGCAGGGCGCCGTCCCGCACCCTGCTGCCGGTGGTGGCGATCCAGACGTGAACCGATGAGCAGGCCGGCAGCCAGGACGCCCGCCCGGTTCGGGCTTCCCGACACCGAGCGGGTGCGGGCCGATCTCGGTGTCATCGGACTGTTCGGAGAGTCCGGGCCGCTGCCTGGCAGCGAGAACATCCTGATCGCCCTGTCACGGTCCGGGCGTCCGGAACTCGCCGTGCACGGGCTCGCGCGGTTGCTCGAGGCCGCCGAAGACGGTGACGAGCTGCTCGCCGCACTGCGCGTCAGTCCCAGGTTCCGGGGGCGGCTGATCGCGCTGCTCGGCGCCTCGACCGTGTTGTCCGAGCACCTGGCCACCTGGCCGGGGGACTGGCATCTGCTGGTGCCGGAGGCGCCCGCGGAGTACCTGCTCGACCCGAAAGACGTCAGGGCGGTGCTGTTCTCCGCCGTGGGCATCGTTCTCGATCAGCCGCTGTGCACCGGAACCGAGGGAGCCCGCGCGACGGTCACCGGTGGCAGGGCCATCGCTGCGCTGCGCCGCGCCTACCGTTCCCAGCTGCTGGTGGTGGCCGCCCACGACCTGGCACCCGCCGTCGAGACGTCGATGCCGACCACCGCGCTGCCCGCCGTCTGCCAAGCCCTGACCGAGCTCGCCGACGCCACCCTGCAGGCCGGGCTGGCCGTGGCGGCCGGCGAGTTACCCGGGAGCGCCGCGCCGGCCCGGCTCTCGGTCATCGCCATGGGCAAGTGCGGTGCCAAGGAGCTCAACTACCTGTCCGACGTCGACGTCATCTTCGTTGCCGATCACCCGGGACCTGAAAACACTCCTGACGACGCCGCGATGCTGGTGACGGCGAGCGCACTTGCCTCCGGCGTGATGCGGATCTGTGGATCAGCGGCCTGGGAGGTGGACGCCGCACTTCGCCCGGAGGGCAAGGCCGGGGCGCTGGTCCGCACACCGGCGTCGATGGCGAACTACTACCAGCGCTGGGCGCACACCTGGGAGTTCCAGGCCCTGCTCAAGGCCAGGCCGGCCGCCGGTGATCCCGACCTCGGGCAGCAATTCCTGGACATCACCGCGCCCGGAGTCTGGTCGGCCGCCGGCCGGGAATCCTTCGTCGACGACGTCCAGGCGATGCGCCGCCGGGTCGAGGAGAACATCCCGGAGCGTCAGCGGGCGCGGGAACTCAAGCTCGGCGCGGGCGGCCTGCGGGACGTCGAGTTCGCTGTCCAGTTGCTGCAGTTGGTGCACGGCCGGATGGACCCGGGGCTGCGGCTGCCCGGAACGCTGATGGGTCTGCGGTCGCTGATCAGGGGCGGGTACGTCGGTCGGACCGACGGCGCGGAGATGGCCGCCGCCTACACGTTCCTGCGCAGGGCGGAGCACCGGCTGCAGTTGCAGCGGTTGCGGCGCACCCACCTGCTTCCGGAGGACCAGGGGGATCTCGAGTGGCTCGCCCGGACGGACGGCTACACGGCGACCGGGTCGTCGAGCGCGGGCGAGGTCTTCTTCGCCGAACGGATCCGGCACGCCGGCACCGTCCGCCGGCTGCACGAGAAACTCTTCTACCGGCCGCTGCTACATGCGATCGCCGCGGTGGGGGAGGACGAGACCCGACTGTCTCCGCAGGCCGCGACCGCCCGGCTCGCCGCTCTTGGGTTCGCGGCGCCCGAGGCCGCGATGCGCCACCTGGCCGCGCTGAGCCTGGGGGTGAGCCGGCGGGCGGCGATCCAGCGAACGCTGCTGCCGGTGTTGCTGGACTACTTCTCCTCCAGCCCGGACCCCGACGGTGGCCTGCTGTCCTACCGGCAGGTGTCCGAGGCACTCGCCGACACCCCCTGGTACCTCCGGTTGCTGCGGGACGAAGGCTCGGTGGCCGAACGGCTCGCCACCCTCCTCGGCGGCTCGCGGCTGATCGCCAGCCTGCTCACCAGGGCCCCCGAGGTGCTCCGGCTGTTGGCGGACGACGCCGCACTGCTGGCGCCCGAACCGGAAACCGTTGCGGCGGCCCTGGTTGCGAGGTGCCGGCGGGCGACGAGCAGCCGGGAAGCGGTGGACGCCGCCAGGTCGGCGCGCCGGCACGAGATGCTGCGGCTGGCCTGCGGTGACCTGCTGGGGCTGTATCTCGGTGACCAACATCGCCCGCGGCCTGACGAGCGTCGCGGAAAGCAGCATCTCGGTCGCCTTCGAGTCAGCAGTCAAGCAGATCACCACCGAGCGCGGCGGTTTCCGGGCCAGGCTCGCCGTGATCGGGATGGGCCGGCTCGGCGGTGCGGAACTCGGGTATTCCTCGGACGCCGACGTGATCTTCGTCATGGAACCGCTGGCCGGTGAGGACGATCAACTCGCCCGCGGTGATGCGGCGGCGGCCGCCGACCTGTTGATCCGGTTGCTCGGCAGGCCCACCCCGGACCCGCCACTGGAGATCGACGCCAACCTCCGTCCGGAGGGAAAGAACGGACCGCTGGTCCGTTCGCTGGAGTCCTACCGCGGCTACTGGGCCAAGGTCGCGGTGGCCTGGGAACGGCAGGCGCTGCTGCGCGCCCGGCCAGTGGCCGGGGATCCAGATCTCGGCCGGGCGTTCATCACGGCGGTGGACGACTTCCGCTACCCGGAAGGCGGGTTGTCCCAGCGCGATGTCGTCGAAATCAGGCGGATCAAGGCCCGGGTGGACGCGGAACGGCTGCCCCGGGGCGCCGATCCCACCACCCACACCAAGCTGGGCAGGGGCGGCCTGGCCGACATCGAGTGGACCGTACAGCTCCTGCAACTGCAGCACGCCCGTGAGGTCGAGGGTCTCCGGACGCCGTCCACCCTGCCGGCCATCGAGGCGGCCGCCAAGGCCGGACTGATCACCGAAGGGGACGCCGCCAGGTTGACCAACGGTTGGCTGACCGCGTCGCACACCCGCAACGCGCTGACCCTGGTGCGCGGCAAACCCGACGACCAGATCCCACGCCAGGGACGCGAGCTCGCCGCGGTCGCCCGCGCCCTCGGTTACCCGCCGGGCGGCGACCCGGGCGAGTTCGTCGACGACTACCGGAGGGCGACCCGGCGCGCGCGCAAGGTCGTGGACCGGATCTTCGACGGCGGCTGATCTGTCAGGATTGCCGCGTGCCAACTTGGATCTGGATCGTCATTGCCGTTGTCGTCGTGCTGGCTATTGCCTTCGGCACCGGGGCGGTGCTGGCGCGCAGGCGCCGCATCTCCCTGCGTGACGCGGTTCCGCCGCCGAAGACGGTCACCGAGGGTCAGCCGCCGAAGGGCGGCTACAAGGCCGGCGGTTCCATCTCGTTCTCCTCCGGTGGTGACAGTGGTGGCGGGGGAGCGGGGACCGCCACCGCGCCCCGCCCGACCGCACCCGCCGTGACGCCGCCGCCGACCGTGGTCACCAAGCCGCTGGTGCCGCCGCCCACCAGGCCGTTCCCGGTGGTGGTGCCGGTCGAGGAACCCGAACCCGAACGTGAGCGCACCGAGACCGACGGCCAGCCCGGCGTGGGGGACGACGCCGCCATCCCGCGGGACTCGCCGACCCGGGCGATCGTCGACGTCGCCCTGCCGGAGGCAGCCCCGGAAGCCCTGCCGGAGGCTCCTCCGGAAGCGCTGCCGGAGCCCGAGCCGGAACCCGCGCCCGTCCACGAGGAGATCGAGCCCACCGCGGGCCGGCTGAACCGGCTCCGCGGCCGGCTGTCCCGGTCGCAGAACGCGTTCGGCCGCTCGCTGCTCGGGCCTGCTCGGCGCGGGGACGCTGGACGAGGACTCCTGGACCGACGTCGAGGACACCCTGCTGATGGCCGACCTCGGCGCCGGGCGCCGCAGTCGGAGATCACCGAGCGGCTGCGGGCCGAGGTGGCGGCGCACGGCATCACCGATGCCGCGAGCGCCCGCGCACTGCTCCGCAGGGTGCTGATCGACGCCGTCGGTCCGGACATGGACCGGTCGGTCAGGGCGCTGCCGCATGACGGGCGTCCGTCGGTGCTGCTGATCGTCGGCGTCAACGGCACCGGTAAGACCACGACCACCGGCAAGCTCGCCAGGGTGCTCGTCGCGGACGGCCGACACGTGGTGCTCGGCGCCGCCGACACCTTCCGGGCAGCCGCCGCGGAGCAGCTCACGACCTGGGGAGAGCGTGCGGGCGCCGCGGTGGTCAGGGCGGACGCCGGCACGGACCCGGCGTCCGTGGCCTTCGAGGCGGTCAAACGCGGTGTCGCCGACGGCGCGGACGCCGTGCTGATCGATACCGCCGGCCGCCTGCACACCAAGAGCGGCCTGATGGACGAGCTCGGCAAGATCAAGCGGGTCATCGAGAAGCAGGCGCAGGTGGACGAGATCCTGCTGGTTCTGGACGCCACCACCGGCCAGAACGGGCTGGTGCAGGCGACCGTGTTCGCCGATGTCGTCGACATCACCGGCATCGTGCTGACCAAGCTCGACGGCACAGCGAAGGGCGGGATCGTGGTCGCGGTGCAGCGCACCCTGAACGTCCCGGTCAAGCTGGTCGGGCTGGGAGAGGGCGCCGATGATCTGGCGCCGTTCGAACCGGCGGCGTTCGTCGACGCACTGCTTGGCGACGCGTAGTAACGGGATGTCACACGTTATCGACAGAAACGAAACGTGCCGGAAACACAAAAAGGTCCGAGTTCACAACGGCGAAACGTCGGCGAGTGCCGATCGAAATACTTCCAGGCGAACCTTCGAGGGTCACTGGGTCAGCTGCCCGTCGCGCTGTTTGCGGCTGACCTGATCTCCTCTCCTAAAGCCTGGAGGCTTGATGGAACCCTTCGAATTGGACACCGGCAACACCGCCTGGATGCTCGCCGCGGCCTCACTGGTGCTCCTCATGACCCCGGCCCTGGCGTTCTTCTACGGCGGTATGACGCGGTCCAAGTCCGTCCTCAACATGATGATGATGAGCTTCGGCGCGCTCGCCGATCGTCGGCCCGATCTGGATGCTCTGGGGTTACTCGGAGACCTTCGGCGAGCCGGCTCTCGGTGGCCTGATCGGCGAATCCCTTCGAGTACTTCGCACTCAAGGGGCTGACCGACGACGAGCAGCCTGATGGCCGCCATCCGGCGTGCCCGCGATGGTGGCCGTCGGCTACCAGGCGACGTTCGCCATCATCACCGTCGCGCTGATCAGCGGCGCGATCGCCGACCGTGCGCGGTTCGGCACCTGGCTCGTCTTCTCCGGCCTCTGGGTGACCCTGGTCTACGGCCCGATCGCACACGCGGTCTGGGGCGGCGGCGTTCCTCTCAGGCGGCGGCAAGATCGCCGAGTGGCTGTCCACTCCCATCGACTTCGCCGGCGGCACCGTTGTGCACATCAACGCCGGTATGGCGGGCTTCATGCTCGCCCTGATCGTCGGCAAGCGGAAGGGTTTCGCCAAGGACCCGATGAAGCCGCACAACCTGCCGTTCGTGATGCTCGGCGCCGCACTGCTGTGGTTCGGCTGGTTCGGGTTCAACGCCGGCTCCGAGTTCGCGGCTGACGGCACCGCCGGTCAGGCGTGGGTCAACACCCTCGTCGCGACCTGTGTCGCCGCACTCGGCTGGCTGATCGTGGAGCGCATCCGCGACCACCACGCCACCAGCCTCGGTGCTGCGTCCGGTGTGGTGGCCGGCCTGGTCGCCATCACCCCGGCGGCCGCGGCGGTCGACGTGGTCGGCGCGATGTTCATCGGGCTGATCGCGGGCGTGCTGTGCGCGCTGGCCGTCGGGCTCAAGTACCGGTTCGGCTACGACGATTCGCTCGACGTGGTCGGCGTGCACCTCGTCGGCGGTCTGGTCGGCACGATCCTGATCGGCTTCTTCGCGAACGTTCCGCGGGATGCCGAGGGCGTCGCAACGACCTCCACGTGGGCTCCGGACGGCGCGCTCGACGGGCTGTTCTACGGGGGCGGTGCCACGCAGCTCGCCACCCAGACGGTCGTGGCGCTGATCGCCGTCGTCATCTCCGGCGTGATGACCCTGATCATCGGTCTGGCACTGAAGTTCACGATGGGCTGGCGCATCCCGGAAGAGGACGAGACCGAGGGCGTCGACGTGACGACCCACGGCGAGAGCGCCTACGACATCGAACCGCAGTCCGGGTAACGGCGGCATGTCCGGTGTCCTGACCAGCCAGACCCGTACCCAGGAGGTCAAAGCATGAAGTTGGTCACCGCCGTCATCAAGCCGTTCAAACTCGACGAGGTCGGGCAGCGTCTGCTGGCATTCGGTGTGCAGGGCATGACCGTCTCGGAGTCATCGGGGTACGGCCGCCAGCGCGGTCACACCGAGGTCTACCGCGGCGCCGAGTACACGGTGGAACTTCTTCCGAAGGTGCGGCTGGAGATCCTCGTCGACGACGAGGACGGCGATGACGTCGTCGACGTCATCGTCCGGGCCGCGCGCACCGGCAAGATCGGTGACGGCAAGGTCTGGTCCGTTCCGGTCGAGACCGTGGTACGGGTGCGGACCGGCGAGCGCGGTCAGGAAGCCCTGTAGGGAGATGCCGAATTCGCCTGTGGGGACGGCGGGCGGCTTCGCCGAATTGCGAGCCCAGCTGCTGAGCCGGACCGGAGTTCCCGGTCCGGCTCGGCGGCGGGCGTTGGCCAGGCTGACCGATGGCTGGCTCGGCGAGCTCGCCCAGGACGCCGGGGTCAACGTCGGTGGGGTCGCGCTCGTCGCGGTCGGCGGCTACGGCCGCGGTGAGCTGTCACCGTTCTCCGACCTGGACCTGGTGCTGCTGCACTCGACCGAGACCCCCGCGTCGTACGCCGGAATGCTCGCCGAGCGGCTGTGGTACCCGATCTGGGATTCCAAGATCCGGCTCGACCATTCGGTCCGGTCGGTCGGCGGTGCGCGGCAGATCGCCCGCACCGACCTGCCGGCCATGCTGGGCATGCTGGACCTGCGGCACATCGCGGGTGATCCCGAGCTGGCGGTGACGCTGCACCGCAGGGTGCTTGCCGACTGGCGATCGGATGCCAAGAACCGCCTCGAGGCACTGCGGGCCTCCTGCCAGGAACGCGCCGACCGCTCGGGTGAGCTGGCCTTCGCCACCACCCCTGATCTCAAGGAATCCCGCGGCGGGCTGCGCGATCTCGTCGTCATGCGCGCGGTCGCCGCCTCCTGGGTGGCGGATTGCCCGCACCAGGGCCTGGAGGAGGCCCGCTCCGCGCTGCTGGACGTGCGCGACGTGGTGCAGACCCTCGCCGGCCGCAGCCACCGACCGGCTGCAAGTGCAGGATCAGGACGCCGTCGCCGAGGTGCTCGGGCTGGACGACCGGGACGTGCTGCTCCGGCACGTCGCCGGTATCGCCCGGACGGTCGATCACGCCAGCGATCTGACCTGGCACCGGGTGGCCCGGGCGCTGAGCCGCCCGCAGGGCGCGATCACCGACGTCGGCGGACGGCTGGTCCGCAGGGTCGAACGCACCCCGCTCGCCGACGGGATCGTCGAGCAGGAGGGCGAGGCGGTGCTCGCCAGGGCCGTCAACCCGGCCACCGATCCCACCCTGGTCGTGCGGGCCGCCGCGGCGGCCGCGCAGGCCGGTCTGCCGGTCTCCCCGGCGACGGTGCTGCGGCTGGCGAAGTCCTGCCCGCCGCTGCCGTACCCGTGGCCGCCGATCGCGCTCGACGCGTTCCTGGCGCTGCTCGGGATCGGGTCGAGCCGATGATCGGCGCCTGGGAGGACCTCGACCAGGCGGGTCTGATCTCCAGCGCTGCTGCCTGGCTGGGAGCGGCTGCGGTCGAGCCGCAACGCGACCCGATCCACCGCTTCACCGTGGACCGGCATCTGATGGAAACCGCGGTGGTGGCAGCCGGTCTGGTCCGCCGGGTGTCCCGGCCGGACCTGCTGCTGCTGGCCGCGATCCTGCACGACATCGGCAAGGGCCACGGAGAGGACTACCCCGATCACTCCGTGGCCGGCGCGGAATGTCGTCGCCTGGCTGCAGCGGATGGGCGTGCCGCCCGAGGACATCGAGGTGATCTCCAGGCTGATCCGGCATCACCTGCTGCTCGGCGATACCGCGTGGCCCGCCGCGACCCGGACGACCCGGCGACCATCGCCGTCGATCGTCGACGCGGTCGGTGACCTGCCCACCCTGGAGCTGCTGTACGCGCTGTCCGAGGCGGACGCGCGGGCGGCGGGCCCGAGCGGCCTGGACCACCTGGCGGGCCGGGCAGATCGGTCACCTGGTCTCCCGGGTGCGCCGCGCGCTGGCCGGTCGAGGAACCGGCTCGAGCCGCCCGCGATCACCGAGGTCGAACGGGAGCTGATCGACGAACGGCGGCGTCGGGATCGTCATCGAGCAGATCCCCGGTGCGCTGCGGGTGACCATCGCCGCCCCGGACCGGCCCGGCCTGCTGCGCCGCGGCCGCGGGCGTGCTGACCCTGCACCGGCTGACGGTGCGGACGGCCGCCCTCCGCACCATCGACGGCACCGGCGCTGCAGGCCTGGACGGTGGCTCCGCAGTTCGGTGACGCGCCGGCCGCGGCCACCCTGCGTGCTGACCTGGTGCGGGCGCTGGACGGCAGCCTGGACGTCGCGGCCCGGCTGGCCAAGCGCGTCGCGCCGGCCCGCCGCGGGCCCGGCCGCGCCGCCCGAGGTGCTGGTGGTCGACGGCGCGTCGGAGTCGCTCCGCGGTGCTGGAGGTGCGCGCCCACGACATGCCGGGCCTGCTGTACGCGGTGGCCTCGGCGCTGACCACGCTCGGCATCAGCGTCGTCTCCGCCCGGGTGCACACCCTGGGCGCCGACGCCGTCGACGTGTTCTACGTGCAGGCCGCGGACGGCTCCGCGCTGTCCCCGGCCCGCGCCCGGGAGGTCGCCGCGGCGGTCGCTCAGGCGCTGGCCTGACGGTCCAGCCCACGGCCGTGCTCGTCGGGCCGGCATTTGCCGAGGCATGGACAATGGCCTTCGAGATTCCCGTTTTCCGCTCGAACCTGTGAGGCTTCTTACGTGTTCGAAACCCTGTCCGACCGGCTTGCCACGGTCTTCTCCAATCTGCGCGGCAAGGGCCGGCTGACCCCGGCCGACATCGACGCCACCTGCCGCGAGATCCGCATCGCCCTGCTCGAGGCCGACGTCGCGCTGCCGGTCGTGCGCGCGTTCATCGCGCGGATCAAGGAGCGGGCCACCGGCGCCGACGTCTCGGCCGCGCTGAACCCGGCGCAGCAGGTCATCAAGATCGTCAACGAGGAACTGATCGGCATCCTCGGCGGCGAGACCCGGCGGCTGACCTTCGCCAAGAACCCGCCGACGGTGATCATGCTGGCCGGCCTGCAGGGCGCCGGCAAGACGACGCTGGCCGGCAAGCTGGCGCTGTGGCTCAAGGGCCAGGGTCACACCCCGCTGCTGTCGCCTCCGACCTGCAGCGCCCCAACGCCGTCCAGCAGTTGCAGATCGTCGGCGAGCAGGCCGGCGTCCAGGTCTGCGCGCCCGAGCCGGGCAACGGCGTCGGCGACCCGGTGGCCGTTGCCGGAACGGCATCGCGCACGCCCAGGTCCGGCTGCACGACATCGTCATCGTGGACACCGCCGGCCGGCTCGGCGTCGACGCCGAGATGATGCAGCAGGCCATCGACATCCGGGACGCCGTCAACCCGAACGAGATCCTGTTCGTCGTCGACGCGATGATCGGCCAGGACGCGGTCGCGACCGCCGAGGCGTTCCGGGACGGCGTCGGCTTCACCGGCGTGGTGCTGACCAAACTCGACGGTGACGCCCGCGGTGGCGCCGCGCTGTCGGTCCGGCAGGTCACCGGCAAGCCGATCATGTTCGCCTCCACCGGCGAGAAACTCGCCGACTTCGACACCTTCCACCCGGACCGGATGGCGTCCCGGATCCTGGGCATGGGCGACATGCTCACCCTGATCGAGCAGGCCGAGCAGCATTTCGAGGCCGACCAGGCCGAGGCGATGGCCGCCAAGATGGCCGGGCAACGACTTCACCCTGGAGGACTTCCTGCAGCAGATGATGATGATCCGCAAGATGGGCCCGATCGGCGGCCTGCTCGGCATGCTGCCGGGCGCCGGGCAGATGAAGGAGGCGCTGGCGAACGTCGACGACCGGGACATCGACCGCACCGCCGCCATCATCCAGTCGATGACGCCGGCCGAGCGGGCCGAGCCGAAGATCATCAACGCCTCCCGGCGGCAGCGCATCGCCAAGGGATCCGGGTCCACCGTCGCGCAGGTCAACGCGCTGGTGGACCGGTTCTTCGAGGCCCGCAAGATGATGTCCTCGATGGCCGGCCGGTTCGGTCTGCCCGGCGCCCGGCCGTCCAACCGGAAGGCCGCCAAGGGCCGCAAGGGCAAGCGTTCGACCGGTCGCGGACCGACGCCGCCGAAGGTCAAGGGCATGCCGGCCGGGTTCCCGGGGATGGGTGCACTGCCGCCCGGGATGGGCGGCCGGGCCGGCGCGCCGCAGCCCGGTGGGTTCGGGCTCGACCAGCTGCCGCCGGGCTTCGACCCCTCGCAGCTCAAGTTCCCGAAGAAGTGAGATGACCGGCCTTCACATCACCGGCACCGACCCCGGCCACCGGCGAGCGGGTCGATCTGTGGGCGAGCAGCGGCCGGTTCGTCGAGGGCCCGATCGCCGACGCCGTCGAGCTGACCGGGCTATGTGCTGCCCGGCTTCGTCGACGCGCACTGCCACGTCGGCTATTCGCCGGACGGGCACGGCGACGCTCGACGAGGCCGAGGAGCAGGCCAGGACGAACCTCGACGCCGGCGCGCTTGCGCTGCGGGACTGCGGTTCTCCGCTGGACACCCAGCTCGCTGGTCGACCGGGACGACCTGCCGGTGCTGATCAGGGCCGGCCGGCACATCGCCCGCGCCCGCCGGTACATCCGCGAACTCGGTGTGGACCTGGAGGACCCGGCGGACCTGCCCGGCGAGGTCGCGCGGCAGCTGGTCTACGGCAGCGGGCAGTGGATCAAGATCGTCGGCGACTGGATCGACCGGTCCGTCGGCGACCTGGCACCGCTCTGGCCCGACGACGTGCTGGCCGAGGCGGTCGCGGTGGCGCACGCCGGCGGCGCGCGGGTGACCACCCACGTGTTCGGCGAGGACGCCCTGCCGGGACTGCTGGCCGCGGGGGTGGACTGCATCGAACATGGCACCGGCCTGACCGACGACACGATCGTGCTCGCGGCGGAACGGGGCGTGCATCTGGTCCCGACGCTGATCAACATCGCGAACTTCCCGTCGTTCGCCGACGCCGCGGACAAGTACCCGGCCTACGCCAAGCACATGCGGGACCTGCACTCCCGCAACGGCGACATGGTCAGGTCGGCGGTGGAGGCCGGCATCAGGGTGCACGCCGGCACCGACGCCGGCGGCTTCGTCGAGCACGGCCGGGTGGCCGACGAGGTGCAGGCCCTGGGTGAGCTGCTCGGCGCCAGGCAGGCGCTGTTCGCCACCTCGCACAGTGCGCGGGAGTGGATGCGGCTGCCGATCTACCACACCGGGGCAGCGGCCGACCTGACGATCTACGCCGAGGATCCGGCCGAGGATCTTGGCGTGCTGCACCATCCCGCCGCGGTGGTCCGAGCGGGGAAGGTCGTCCGGCCCAGGCAGGTGTGACAGAATGGCTCGGTTACGGCTGCCGTCCGGCCCCTCTCTCCGGGCGCGGCCGCCATTGGTGCGTCCGGACCCGCTGCCCCACGCGGGACCACGACGCCCGCCCATTCAGACCTGCAAGGAGTACTCCACCACCGTGGCTGTCAAGATCAAGCTCGCCCGTTTCGGAAAGATCCGCGAGCCGTTCTACCGCATCGTCGTCGCCGACGCCCGCACCCGCCGCAACGGCCGGGCGATCGAGAACATCGGGCTCTACCACCCGAAGGCCGATCCCAGCGTCATCCAGATCGACTCTGATCGGGCGCAGTACTGGCTCGGGGTCGGCGCGCAGCCGACGGAGTCCGTCGAGGCGCTGCTGAAGGTGACCGGCGACTGGCAGAAGTTCAAGGGCCTGCCCGGTGCCGAGGGCACCCTGCGGGTTGCCGAGCCGAAGGCCGACAAGCGCGCGCTGTACGACGCCGCGATGGCCTCCGTCGGCAGTGACGACGGTTCGTCCGCCACCACCCCGAAGAAGAAGCGGACCGCGCCGGCCGCTGAGGCCGCCGCAGTCGAGGCGGCACCCGAAGCCGCACCGGCCGCCGAGAGCACCGACGCGTCGTGAGTGTGCTCGAGGACGCCCTGGAGCACCTGGTCCGGGGCATCGTCGACAACGAGGACGACGTCAGCGTCGAGCTGACGACCGGCCGCCGTGGCCGCACCCTGCAGATCAGGGTCCATCCGGACGATCTGGGCAAGGTCATCGGCCGGGCCGGCCGCACCGCGACCGCTCTCCGCACCGTGATGTCGGCGGTCGGTGGGCGGGGCATCCGGGTCGACGTCGTCGACACGGACCGCTGACAGCGGAATCCCGCGTGGAGGTTGTCGTCGGCCGGATCGGCCGCCCGCACGGGCTGCGCGGCGAAGTGACGGTGCAGGTCACCACCGATGACCCTGACGACCGCTTCGCGGCAGGCTCCGTGCTGGGCACCGACCCGGCTGCCCGGGGGCCGTTGACGGTCATCGGCATGCGCCGGTCGGGTCCGGTGCTGGTGATCGGGTTCGACGGCATCACCGACCGGGACGCCGCGGAGACCCTGCGCGGCACGTTGTTGACCCTGGACAGCGCCACGTTGCCCGTCCCGGACGACCCGGATGAGTTCTACGACCATCAACTGATCGGCCTGTCGGTGCTGGGCCGGTCCGGCGTCGTGCTCGGCACGGTCGTCGACGTGATGCACCCGCCGGCGTCACCGGTGCTGGTGGTGAACCGCCCCGACGGGTCGGAGGAGCTGGTGCCGTTCGTCTCGGCGATCGTCCCGGTGGTCGATCTGGCGGCCGGCTCGCTGGTCGTCGAGCCGCCGGACGGCATGTTTCCGCCGCTGTGAACCGAGTACCGATGCGGATCAGCGTCGTCACCATCTTCCCGCGGTATCTCGAACCGCTGCGGGAGTCGTTGCTGGGCAAAGCGATCGCCGACGGCGTCATCTCCCTCGACGTGCGGGACCTGCGCGACTGGACCACCGACCGGCACCGCACCGTCGACGATTCGCCGTACGGCGGCGGCCCCGGGATGGTGATGAAGGCCGACGTCTGGGGGCGGGCGCTGGACGACGTCGCGGACCCGCAGACCCGGCCGACCCTCATCGTGCCGACTCCCGCCGGGCGGCGCTTCACCCAGTCGACCGCGGGTGAGCTCGTCGGCGCCGAGCACCTGGTGTTCGCCTGCGGCCGGTACGAGGGCATCGACCAGCGGGTGATCACCGACGCCGCGCAGCGCATGCCGGTGCTGGAACTCTCGATCGGCGACTACGTGCTGGCCGGCGGCGAGGTGGCAGCGATGGTGATCATCGAGGCGGTTGCCAGGCTGTTGCCGGGGGTGCTGGGCAACCCGGGTTCCGCCGGTGACGACTCCTTCTCCGGCGAGTTGACCGATCTGCTGGAAGCGCCGAGCTACACCCGGCCGCCGGTGTACCGCGGTCTACCGGTCCCGCCCGTGCTGACCAGCGGCGATCACAGCGCGGTGGCCGCCCACCGCAGGGACGAATCTCTGCGTCGCACCAGGGAGAACCGACCGGACCTGCTGCCGCCGGTTTCCTGATGACCCACCCTGTCTGGCACAATGGACAGGTTGCCATTTCGCGGCAGCCGTCGCTGCGCGCCCTGACGCGCGACTGTGCCGACATCGTTAGCTGACATCGAAGAGGACCTCACCATGAACACCCTTGACGCGCTCGACGCCGCATCGCTGCGGTCCGACATCCCGGACTTCCGTCCCGGTGACACGGTCAAGGTGCATGTGAAGGTCATCGAGGGCACCCGCTCCCGGATCCAGGTCTTCGCCGGTCACGTCATCCGCCGCCAGGGCGGCGGCATCCGCGAGACCTTCACCGTTCGCAAGATCAGCTTCGGCGTCGGCGTCGAGCGAACCTTCCCCGTGCACTCCCCGAACCTGGACCGGATCGAGCTGGTGACCAGGGGCGATGTGCGCCGGGCCAAGCTGTACTACCTGCGCGATCTGCGCGGCAAGGCCGCCAAGATCAAGGAAAAGCGGCAGGGTCGCTGATCCAGGTCACGGTCCGCTCACCCGGCGGACCGTAGCCTGACCTCGATGAGCGACAACGAACACGAGGCCGTCGCGTCGGAGCCGACCGACGAGGGCGCCGAGCAGGCGACCCACCAGCGGAAGCCGGCGAAGAAGCGACCGTTCTGGATCGAGTTGCCGATCCTGATCGTCATCGCCTTCGGTTTGACCTTCCTGATCCAGACCTTCGTCGCGAAGGTGTACTACGTGCCCTCGGGATCGATGGAACAGACCCTGCACGGCGCCGCCAGCGGCGGGGACCGGATCCTGGCCAACAAGGTCGTGTACGACTTCCGCGCTCCGCAGCAGGGTGACGTCGTCGTCTTTGCCGGCCCCCCGACGTGGGCTCCGGAAACCAGCATCGCCGGCCCTTCCAGCTGGTTCGGACAGGCCATGCAGGCGCTGGGCTCGGTGGTCGGGATCGCGCCGCCGAACGAGAAGGACTACGTCAAGCGGGTCATCGCCGTCGGCGGCCAGACAGTGATGTGCTGCGACGCGGCCGGCAACGTCACCGTCGACGGCCGGTCACTGGACGAGCCGTACATCTACGAGCCGCTGCCGTTCGTCCCGGGCGAACTGGACTGCTCCACCACCGACGCGCAGCTGTCCCGGCGGTGCTTCGGGCCGGTCACCGTGCCGGACGGACAGCTCTGGGTGATGGGCGACCACCGCTCCGACTCGGCCGACTCCTCGTACGGTTGTCAGGGCTTCCCGCCGGGCAGCGAGGCGAGTTGTCAGGGCCCGATCCCGGTCGACAACGTCATCGGCAAGGCCATCGTGATCGTCATGCCGCCGTCCCGGTGGGGCACCATCGGCAACCCCGACATCGATCCGGACAACCCGGCACACTGATGCAGCGGCCCAGTCTTCGATTCGAGAAGGCGCTGCTCCGCAGTGGCGTCACGCGGCTCGCCGCCATGGATGAAGTCGGCCGCGGTGCGCTCGCGGGCCCGGTCACCGTCGGCGTCGTGGTGATCACCCCGACCATCGGCCGGGTGCCGCCCGGACTGGCCGACTCCAAACTGCTGACGCCGGCCGCCCGAGAGAAGCTGGTCAGGCCGGTGCGGCGCTGGGTCACCGAGTATGCCGTCGGCCACGCGAGCCCGGCCGAGATCGACACCATCGGCATCATCGAGGCATTGCGTACCGCCGGTCGGCGCGCGCTGTCCGCGCTGTCCGGCCCGGTCGATGCTGTGCTGCTGGACGGCAATCACAACTACCTCAGCAGCCCGACCGCGCTGGCCCAGCCGTGCGACGACCCGCCGCTGTTCGAGCTGGCCCAGCCCCCGACACGGCCGGCCGAGCCACTGGTACACGTGAAGATCAAGGCCGACCTGACCTGTGCGGCCGTCGCCGGGGCGAGCGTGCTGGCCAAGACCGAACGCGATCGGCTGCTGGTCGAGCTGGCGCCGGCGCACCCGAGGTACGGGTTCGAGGTCAACAAGGGCTACGGCACGCCCGAGCATCTGATGGCACTGCGCCTGCACGGTCCGTCACCGGTGCACCGGCGCAGCTGGCGGCTGCCGGGCGAGGAACCGGTCCTGTTCTGTGCTGAGATGAACAGATGAGCGCAGAGGACCTCGAACAGTACGAGACCGAGATGGAGCTGCAGCTGTACCGGGAGTACCGGGACATCGTCGGCCAGTTCTCGTACGTGGTGGAGACAGAGCGCAGGTTCTACCTGTGCAACGCGGTCGATCTGCAGGTTCGCAACCCGGACGGCGACATGTACTTCGAGCTGCGGATGTCAGACGCCTGGGTGTGGGACATGTACCGGCCGGCCCGGTTCGTCAAGAACGTCCGGGTGGTGACGTTCAAGGACGTCAACGTGGAGGAGCTGGACAAGCCCGAGCTGCGGCTGCCGGAAGACAATCCGTTCGGATGACGGCCGGTACGTACGACGTCCCTGCGCTGCGCGCGCACTTCCCGGCGCTGGCCCGCGGGGCGGCCCACTTCGACGGCCCCGGCGGTTCGCAGGTGCCGGATACCGTCGCGGACGCGATCCGCGACACGCTGACGGCGGGGCTCTCCAACCGCGGCCTCGTCACACCCGCCGAACGACGCGCTGACAACGTTGTCGCCGACGCCCGCGCGGCGATGGCGGACCTTCTCGGCGCCGATCCGGGCGGCATCATCTTCGGCCGCAGCATGACCCAGTTGACCTTCGACATGTCCAGGACGCTGGCAGCGGGCTGGGGTCCGGGCGACGAGGTCGTGGTCTCCCGGCTCGACCACGACGCCAACATCCGTCCCTGGGTGATCGCTGCCGAGTCGGCCGGTGCGACGGTCCGCTGGGCGGAGTTCGACGCCGCGACGGGCGAGTTGCCGGTCGGGAACGTGGCCGCCGTGCTGTCCGGGAACACCCGCCTGGTCGCCGTCACCGGGGCGTCCAATCTGATCGGGACCCGGCCCGCGGTCGCCGAGATCTCGGCGCTTGCGCACCGGGTCGGTGCGCTGACCTATGTCGACGGGGTGCACCTGACGGCGCATGCCGCGGTGGACATCACCGAACTAGGGGCCGACTTCTACGCGTGCTCGCCCTACAAGTTCCTCGGCCCGCACTGCGGTGTGCTGGCCGGCCGGCCCGACATCCTCGAGGCATTGCAACCCGACAAGCTGCTGCCGTCCAGCAATCTCGTCCCCGAGCGGTTCGAACTCGGCACGCTGCCCTACGAGCTGCTGGCCGGGACGACGGCTGCCGTCGACTTCCTGGCCGGCCTCGACGGGACGACCGGTGGGGATCGCCGGCACCGGTTGCTCGCCGCGATGGCCGCCGTGGAGGAGCACGAGGACACCCTGCGCATGGTGATCGAGGATGGACTGGCGGGCCTGCCGGGGGTCGAGCTGCACTCCCGCGCCCCCCGCCGCACACCGACCTTGCTGGCCACCTTCGCCGACCGGGACGCCACCAAGGCCTACGAGTTCCTCGGCATGCTCGATGTGTACGTGCCGGCCGGCTCGTTCTACGCACTCGAGGCGTCCCGTTTCCTCGGCCTGGGTGACGCCGGCGGACTGCGGATCGGCCTGGCGCTCTACTCGAACCGCTCCGACGTCGACCGGCTGCTGGCCGGCCTGAAGGAGTTTCTGGCGTGATTCCGGCGGGTGCGGATCCGACCCGGATCGACATGGCCGTCGACCCGCAGCGCCAACGCCTGGTCGGGGTGTCGGCGCACGGGCTGCTGCCGTTCGACGTGCCGTTCATCAGCGAGGTGACGCCTGGTCTGTGGTTGGGCGGCTGCGAGGACGATCTCGTGCTGCCCCGGTTCATCCGTCATCTGGTTTCGCTCTATCCGTGGGAGCACTACACCGTGCGGCACGACCTCGGCAGCAAGCTCGAGGTGCGGATGTACGACAGCATCGACCAGAGCTTCGGCCAGGTCGACGGCATCGCGGGATGGGTCAATGCCTGCCGGGCCGACGGGCCGACGCTGGTGCACTGCCAGGCGGGGCTCAACCGGTCCAGCCTGGTGGTCGCCCGCGCGCTGATGCTGGACGGGATGACGGCGCGCGATGCCATC
The DNA here is from genome assembly GCA_963766015.1 of uncultured Actinomycetota bacterium. Classification (GTDB taxonomy): domain Bacteria; phylum Actinomycetota; class Actinomycetes; order Mycobacteriales; family Nakamurellaceae; genus Nakamurella. The sequence goes on from CAVXYU010000038.1 coordinate 92,974, forward strand.
GACCTCATCCGGGAGAAGCGCTCCCCGGTCTGCCTGTGCAACCCGTCGTTCGAGAAGTGGTTGCTGGCCGGCTGAGTTGTCCACAATCGCGTCCGTCCCCGGTCGCACAACGCGTCCGGGACGCAGAGTGGAGCACATGGCGGCGAAGGACGAACTCGGCAGGCGTGGGGAGGACGTCGCGGTCGGGGTACTGGAACGCGCCGGCCTGGTGGTGCTGGAACGGAACTGGCGGTGCGCCGAGGGCGAGTTGGACATCGTCGCGACCGACCGTTCCGAGCCCGGCGCCGTGGTGATCTTCTGCGAGGTGAAGACCCGCAGCGGCGACGGATACGGCTCACCGTTCGAGGCCGTGACCCAAGGCAAACGACGCAAGCTGCGGCGACTCGGTCTGCTGTGGTTGTCGCAACCGCACATCCGCGGCTACCCGCGCATGCGGTTCGACGTCGTCGGGGTGCTCTGGCGGCCGGGGGAGGAGCCGACCGTCGAGCATCGCCCGGAAGCCTTTTAGCCGTGGATCCCAGTCCCTACGACCGGGCGTCGGCCGCATTGGGACTGGGAACCTACGGAATACCGCTGAACTTGTCGACCGGACCATTGCACCGTCGATTAGTACGCAGTCGTAAGGACCCTTCGGTCCCTGACCGTGGGACTTTCGTCCCGCTCCGCTAAGTCCCTGCCGTGATGGGACCTACGGCCCTGCCCGCACCTACGCCCGCTGCGACATCCTCCAGATGAGTCCGCGGATGACCGAGCCCGCAATGGGCTCGCAGGCAAAGGAGCCCAAGGAACATGACCCAGTACGTCTACGATTTCACCCAGGGGAACAAGGATCAAAAAGATCTTCTCGGCGGCAAGGGCGCCAACCTTGCGGAGATGACGCGATTGGGACTGCCCGTCCCCCCGGATTCATCATCAGCACCGAGGCGTGCAGGGAATACCTGGAGCTCGGTACCGAGCCTGGCAAACTGCGCGTGCAGGTCACCATGGCGCTGCGTCACCTCGAGGACGTCGTCGGTCGTCGACTGGGTGGCCGGCACAACCCACTGCTGGTGAGTGTCCGTTCGGGCGCGAAGTTCTCGATGCCCGGCATGATGGAAACAGTCCTCAACATCGGCCTGAACGACGAGAGCGTCAAGGGTCTGGCGGAGGAGAGCAACGACGAGCGTTTCGCCTGGGACTCCTACCGCCGGTTGCTGATGATGTACGGCAAAACCGTTCTCGACATGCCCGGCGAGGTGTTCGCCGATGCGCTGGACAAGGCGAAGACCACCCAGGGCGTCATCAGCGACGTCGACCTCAATGTCGAGGGCCTGAAAGGTCTCGTCACCCTGTACAAGAGCGAGATCCAGTCGTTCTCCGGTAAGGAGTTCCCGCAGGATCCGCGGGAGCAGCTGGACAACTCCATCACCGCTGTCTTCAATTCCTGGAATACCGACCGCGCACGTCTGTACCGCCGGCGCGAGCGTATTCCGCAGGACCTCGGCACCGCCGTCAACATCTGCACCATGGTGTTCGGCAACTGGGGCGAGACCAGTGGTACCGGCGTCGCTTTCACCCGCGATCCGGCCACCGGCAAGACCGGTGAGTACGGCGACTACCTGGAGAACGCCCAGGGCGAGGACGTCGTCTCCGGCATTCGCAACACCCTGAGCCTGGAAGACCTCGAGCGGATCGACCCGAAGTCGCACGCCGAACTGATGACCTGCATGCGCCGGCTGGAGACCCACTACCGGGACCTGTGTGACGTCGAGTTCACCGTGGAGCGCGGCAAGCTCTGGATGCTGCAGACCCGGGTCGGCAAGCGGACACCGGCGGCGGCGTTCCGGATCGCCAGCACCCTGGTCGACGAGCACCTGATCACCATGGACGAGGCGCTGCAACGGGTCACCGGTGCGCAGCTTGCGCTGCTGATGTTCCCGCAGTTCGACCGGAACGCGAAGCGGACCCTGCTCACCCGCGGCATGGCGGCCTCGCCGGGCGCGGCCGTCGGACGGGTCGTCTTCGACTCCGCCACCGCGGTGGCCTGGGCCGGCCGCGGCGAGCAGGTGCTGCTCGTTCGCCGGGAGACCAATCCGGACGATCTCGGCGGGATGATCGCCGCCAACGGCATTCTCACCGCGCGTGGCGGGAAGACCTCGCACGCCGCCGTCGTCGCCCGTGGCATGGGCAAGACCTGCGTCTGCGGCGCTGAAGAGCTCGATATTGACGTTGCTTCCAAGACGATCACCGTCGGCAAGACCGTGATCAAGGAGGGCGAGCAGGTCAGCATCGACGGCTCGACCGGCGAGATCTACGTCGGCGCAATGCCTGTCGTTCCGTCGCCGGTGGAGCGGTACATCGAGGAGGGAATCTCCTCCGTTGCAGGCGCCGACGAGGAGACCTCGGCGCTGGTCAACGCGGTCGACCGTTTGCTCACCCACGCGGACGCCGTTCGCCGGCTCGGTGTGCGGGCGAACGCCGACACCCCGGAGGACGCGATCCGCGCCCGCAAGCTCGGCGCTGCCGGCATCGGCCTGTGCCGCACTGAGCACATGTTCCTCGGCGAGCGCCGCGAACTGATCGAAACCCTCATCCTGGCAACCGATCTCCAGCACCGCGAGAAGGCGCTGGAGGCGCTGCTGCCACTGCAGCGGCAGGACTTCATCGAGATCCTGGATGCGATGGACGGGCTGCCCGTCACCATCCGGCTCCTCGACCCGCCGTTGCACGAGTTCCTGCCCGACCTCACGGAGCTGTCCGTCCGGGTTGCGCTGGAAACCGATCACGGCGACAAGGGTCCGAAGGTGGACGCCGACACCCGGCTGCTGGCCGCCGTCAACAGGCTGCACGAGGCCAACCCGATGCTCGGCCTGCGTGGCGTCCGGCTCGGCCTGCTCACCCCCGGCCTGCCCGCCCTTCAGATCCGCGCCATCACCGAAGCTGCCATCGCGCAGAAGAAGGCAGGCAAGGATCCCAAGGTCGAGATCATGGTGCCGCTGGTCGGCTCCGTGCGGGAACTGGACATCGTTCGGGACGAGGCGGAGGCGCTGATCGCGAAGCTGACCGCGGAGGCCGGCGTGGCGCTGACCATCCCGATCGGGACGATGATCGAACTGCCGCGGGCCGCCCTGACGGCCGATCACATCGCCGCCAGTGCCGACTTCTTCTCCTTCGGCACCAACGACCTCACCCAGACGACGTGGGGCTTCTCCCGCGACGACGTCGAGGCGACCATGTTCGTCGAGTACATGGACAAGGGCATCTTCACGGTGTCGCCCTTCGAGACCATCGACGCCAACGGCGTCGGCAAGCTGGTCAAGATGGCGGTGACCGAAGGCCGCCGGGTGAAGCCGGGGATCAAGCTGGGCGTCTGCGGCGAGCACGGTGGCGATCCGGAGTCGATCCACTTCTTCCACGGTGCGGGGCTGGATTACGTGTCCTGCTCACCGTTCCGGGTGCCGGTGGCCCGGCTCGAGGCGGGACGCGCCGCGACCGAGTAGCTCATTGCTGAACAGGTCGCCGGAGCCGGTCATCGCTGACATCAGCGGTGGCCGGCTCTGCGATGCCCAGCCGTTCCATCAGGACGAGAAAGGCCGCCGCGAAATCGTTGTCGGCCGTGTCGACGCGGATGCGCGGCCAGTCCAACTGTTCCCGGACGGCCCGGACCGGCGCGATCAGCTGACCGAAGTCGCAGTACCGCTCGGTCATCGAGCGCAGTTTGGTGGTGATCACCTGGGTGGCCGGGAGCACCGGGATGTGCAGGCCGAGGACGTCGAAATCCTGGCCCATCCCGAGCAGTTCCCGATCCACCCGCTGCCCGTTGAGCCGGTGCAGCACGTCGACCATCGCGGTGCCGCGAAACGCCTTGAACAGCCAATCCTCCGGCGGACGCTCGATCCGGAAGCCCGCCGCGGCCAGCGTCGCCGCAGCCTTCTCGACGTCATTTTCGTCGACCACCAGATCGACATCGTGGGCGCTTTCCGGCGCTCCGTGCACCCACAGCGCGTACCCGCCGGCCAACGCGAACGGCACGCCGTCCGCCTTCAGTGCCGAGGTCGAGTGCCGAAGGGCCTCGCGGAGCTCGTCGGGGGTGGGCTCGCTGATGGTGGGTACCTTCCTTCGCATGCGGCTGGCTACGTTCAACATCCTGCATGGACGGTCCCCCGTCGATGGGCAGGTCAATCTCGATCGCTTGCGGGCGGCGGTGCGCACGCTCGATCCGGACATCCTCGCGCTGCAGGAGGTGGACCGCGACCAGCCACGGTCGCAACTGGCCGACCTGACCGCGGTCGCGGCGGACGCCATGGGCGCCATCGCCCACCGGTTCGTGGCGGCCCTGTCCGGGACGCCCGGCGCGACCTGGATGGCGGCGACCGGATCGGAGCTTCCGGGCACCGCGTCCTACGGGATCGCGCTGCTGTCCCGCTACCCGGCCACCAGTTGGCAGGTGCTGCGCCTGCCCCGGATACCTGTCCGTTTCCCGATGTACCTGAGGGCCCCCCGGAAAGTGCTGGTCGTGCACGAGGAACCGCGGGCAGTGGTGGTCGGGCATTTCCGGACGCCGGCCGGCCCGCTCGCCGTGGCGAACACCCATCTGTCGTTCGTGCCGGGGTGGAGCCGGTTGCAGTTGACCCGCATCCGGCGGGACCTCGCCGCGTTCGATGAGCCGGTTGTGCTGATGGGGGATTTCAACATGACGCCGCCGCGGCCGGGCGCCATCACCGGCTACCGCGCACTGGCCGCACACCCCACGTTCCCGGTCGATCCGGCCGACCGGCAACTGGACCACATCCTGCTGCGGGGTCGGATCGGTGAGGTCGCGGGCAGCGGGGCCCCGGAGTTGCCACTGTCCGATCACCGGGCGCTGTTCGTCGACGTCGACCCGACCACCCGCCGGTGATCGGTGTCCAGCCGCTCGGTCCAGCCTCGCCCGTCCAGGTGTTCCAGCAGCGGGATCACCACCCGCCGCGTACTGCCCAGCGCTTGCCTGGCCTGACTGGTGGTGAACGGCTGGGGGAGGGCGGCGAGCACCCGCATCGCCCGCGCGGGTGCGTCGGGCAGCAACACCAGGTCCGGCTGCAGGCGTAGCAGCCGGCCGATCGCCGCGGCGGTGGCCAGTTCCCGGTTACCCAATCGCAGCCGGACCAGTTCGTTCCTGTCCGGCGCTTCGAAAGGGGTTGCCCGAAGGGATGTCTCGATCTCCGAAACGGCCTTCTCGGCATCGCCCATGGACCGTGCCGTGCCGACGTCACCGACGCCCGATCGGCTCAACCGCAAGCCGGCAGCGGTCGCCAGCGCGGGTATCAGCGCTGGGTCCGGCAGTCCGACGGCGCCGGCAGCCGCCTCCGGGGCGAGGAACGGGTCGCGCGGGGAGGTTTCCTGCCGGGCCTGCACGGCGCGGCGCAACGCCTCGATCCAGCCGGTCCACCGGTCGGGCGCGA
>CAVXYU010000039.1:0-6348 GCA_963766015.1 uncultured Actinomycetota bacterium
GCTGCGCACCACCCGAACCACCCGGAAAGGAGCCGCCGCACGAACCCACCTGACGCCGGGCCCCCAACCGGGGGGGGCAAAGACCCAGACGAAACCCGAGGGTGGGGCCAAATCAGACCAGCACAGTGGGGCCAGATGGAGTTGTCATTCTCACACCCTGTACATAGTGGTCCGCGGCATCGGCAAGACCGTGATGCTCAACGAGGCCGAGGCCGAGGCCCAAGCCCGGCAACGCGGTTGGGTGACCGTATCCGAGACAGCGGTACCCGGGCTGGTCGATCGGCTCACCGGTCACCGGCTACCGGAAGTGGCCGCGGCATTGGAACTGTCAGCGTCCACCGGGCGGAAGCTGACCGCGGTCGCGTTCCCCGTTCCAACTGGGCGGTCTGACCTCGCAACCTCCCGCCACGAAAGACCGACCCGACCTGCGGGCGCAACTGACCGCACTGACCGATCACCACTTCGACCACGGAACCGGTCTGCTCATCACCATCGACGAGCTGCACCGCGCCGAACGGGCCGGGCTTCGGGAGCTGGCGGCGACCGTTCAGCAGTGCTTCCGGGAAGAGCGACCGATCGCGTTCGCCGGCGCCGGCCTCCCAGCAGCGATCACCGACCTGCTCAGCGACTGGCCGAGTGCGGTGTGCTGCCCGACGATCTCATCGCGTCGGTCGTCGGCAACAGGCCAGAGGACTGGTCTTTCGGCCACGGCCGCGCCCAATTCCTTGGTCATGGTGGCCGTGCCGGTCCGGTCGCGGTGCCCACGCGTCGATGTTTTTCGTCGGGAGCTGTTGGTGACGTTCGACCCTGTGCCACCGGCGGCCGGTGGGTCAACAGTTGAGGGACAGGCGCGCCCCGGACCTCAAAGCGCAACGGGGTGAAGCATCTCCCCAACGAAGGGACCGAAATGTCCGACGCCGTGATCGTCGCCGCCGCCCGCTCGCCGATCGGCCGCGCATTCAAGGGCGCGTTGAAAGACACCGACCCGGACCAGCTGCCGCCACGATGGTGCAGGCCGCGCTGGACCAGGTTCCCGAACTGGACCCGGCAACCATCGACGACCTGCTGCTCGGCTGCGGCATGCCCGGCGGTGAGCAGGGCTGGAACATGGCCAGGGTGGTCGCGGTGCTGCTCGGCCTGGACGGCGTGCCGGGCGCGACGATCACCCGCTACTGCTCCTCCAGCCTGCAGACCACCCGGATGGCCATGCACGCCATCCGGGCCGGCGAGGGCCACACCTTCATCTCCGCCGGCGTGGAATGCGTCAGCCGGTTCAAGGTCGGCGGCAGCGACACCCCACCGGTCACCGACGCGACCCGCAAGGGGCCGGGGCCGAACCCCTACCTGGACGTGCAGTTCGACACCGCACACGCGCGCAGCCTGGCCCGGGCCGGCGGCGGCGCGCCGGTGTGGCACGACCCACGGGAGGACGGCGAACTGCCCGGACTACTACGTCTCGATGGGGCAGACCGCGGAGAACGTCGCCGGCTACTGCGCGGCGTCAGCCGGGCCGAGCAGGACGAGTTCGCGCTGCGGTCGCAGACGCTGGCCGCCAAGGCCGCTGGCGAACGGGTTCTGGGCCAAGGAGATCACCCCGGTCACGCTGCCCGGACGGCACCGTCGATGGACGCCGACGAAGGCCCGCGCCCGCAGACCACGCTGGACGGGCTGGCCGGCCTGAAACCGGTGTTCCAGGTCGACGGCACCGTCACCGCCGGCAACGCCTGCCCGCTGAACGACGGCGCCGCCGCGCTGGTGATCATGAGCGACGTGCGGGCCGCCGAACTCGGCATCACCCCGCTGGCCCGGATCGTCGCCACCGGGGTGTCCGCGCTGTCCCCGGAGATCATGGGGCTCGGGACCGGTCGAGGCGACCCGGCGGGCGCTGGCGCATGGCCGGCATGAGCATCAACGACATCGACCTGGTGGAGATCAACGAGGCCTTCGCCGCGCAGGTCATCCCGAGCTATCGGGAACTGAACATCGACATCGACAGGCTCAACGTGCACGGCGGCAGCATCGCCGTCGGCCACCCCTTCGGGATGACCGGCGCCCGGATCACCACCACCCTGCTCAACGGGCTCCGCGAACGCGACGCCACCCTCGGCCTGGAAACCATGTGCGTCGGCGGCGGCCAGGGCATGGCGATGATCATCGAACGACTCAACTGAAATACCGACGGCCCAGCCCCGTCGCCTGGCCGGACCGGTAGCCTTCTCAAGGGACTCACGACCAGGGGCACCGTCTCACCAGGCACGACCGGCGTTCCCTCGGCCCGCCCCGACCTTATTACGACCCAACCACGAAATTCTCGGCTGCGAATTGTCGAGCGCCCACCTCCTCGCGCAGCAGTCTCCTACCTCGATTGCGTGAGGCTCACCATGACTGTCGTGACGCGGGCGTCATCTTGCCCATTGCTTGGGCCGCGCAGGGGTGTTCGGCGCACTGACACTCGGCCGGGTGACTCGCAACCGAACCGATGCGCCGCCCACCCCCAGTCTCGCCCCTATGCCCGGTGGCTCAATCCCGTGACAGATCGTTGTGACGGTTAGCAGGCCGCCGATGGTGCTGCGGTGCGATGTTCCGTCGGTGCACCGGGGGTCCGTACGCGGACGTCCTCATCGTCGGGGCCGGTCCCTTCCTGGTGGAATCGGACGGCGGATCCGGCGACCTGGCACCCGGTACCGCCGCTTTGTCCTCGCTAAGTGTGGTAAGGCGGCGAGACTCACGGAAACTGCCCGCAAAACGCTATCCGTGGGGTTGACCCCTGACGTGTAAATACAGTCAGGCGGCGCGTTCCCCTCGGTGAGGGGCTCCTTGGTGGCGCGCTTGTGTTGTTCGGCTCAGGGTTCGGGTCGAGCGCGTGACAGTTCGACCGTCGCGAGGTCCGGTGCGGGGCCTCGGCGTTTAACGGGCTTCATTTCCGTCGTTTCTTGGACACACAATGCCAGCCGCCTCCAGAGTCGCAACCGGCGATCCAATCCGACCTCGGTGTAACATCACCGCTCGCGCCGTTTGAGGTTCATGACTGCCGGCGAGCACGTCACCATCACAATTGGCGGATCCCGCGGAGGGCGATCCCACTGTTATGCAGCCGATTGATGACGCCGATCAGGGCAGCCTGGTCAGGTACGGACCCGACCAGCACGGACTCTGATGCCTGCGTCAACGCCCGGAATCCATTCAATTCGTACAGCACGTAGTCGGGGACCTGTCCCACCACTGTGATCTCGTAACTCATATCCGATGTGGCACTGGACATCGCTGCGCCCCTTCGTTCGTCGAGCCGGATTGTGGATTGCGCGTCTGCCAGTTGCGGCGCAGGGCAATACCGCGCAGTCGTGGCTCAGCGTAGGGGCCACCGCGCGGCTCACCGCCCGACGCGGTAGTAGGACTGCAACTGCCAATGAGCCGCCGGCAAGGCACGCCGCCGCGATGGCCACCCGAAACGAACACGTTGAACAATGAACCACCCTCCGGTAACCCGTCTATAGAGTCGAAGGACCCGACCAGTGGTCATGCCGGTAACCATGTGTCTCGGCTTGTTGACAAGGCGCTGGCCAGACATCCGACCGCACGTGAACGGATCTGACGCCCTGGATCCGAATACTTCGGCCAGCGGCGGATTGCGGGCGTGTCCGCGCCACACCCCGCGATTAATGGCGTGCTAGGCGACGCACGGCCGAAATGCGCAATCCCGCCCGTCACCGCACCTGGAAGTGCTGTCGGGGTATCACCACAACAAAGGCGGGCCCGAAAGCGTGTACCACGGCCGGTGACGCCTGACCTGTCCGTTGCGGGTGCGATCCGGAACGAGGACTCTGGGGGTGGTTCCCGTAGGACAGGGGCGGTGATGGGCGTGGACCTGAAAATTCGGGAAATCATCTGACATCCCAATCACGGACCTGGATTGGGCGGAGCAGTCCGAGCGACGGGTGGATCAATTACTGTGGTCCCGTCAGATCCTCTCGGGTGGGCATTGGCCGGACGTCTACATCGCCTCGCTGCCGCCGGGCGCCGCGGAAGGTGCTGAGCAAGCTCGGACACCCTGCTGAAGCCGAGGACGGGCCAACCCCGGGCGATCCTCGGCACACCGGGCAGTGAGTGAGGCGGTCGCATACCCGGGCCGACGCGTCACGACAAGAGGACATCTGGATCACCTCAGCCGACAGCGCATCGCCGAACTCCTCGACGTCCTCACGCCGCATCCGTGATCACCGGCCGGAACCGCGATTCGCCGTCACTGTTCTGCTTCAGCACAACTGCGTTCGCGAAGCGGCTACTCCGTCATCGCAGTGCAGGCTCGACGCCTCGACGGAAGCGCGCAGGCGGAACGCGGCTGCGCGCCGTCCGTGCTAGGGGGAACCCGCGTTGACCTGCCGTCAGCGGGGATGTTTTCCATCCGTGTGCGGGTTCCTCACCGGATCAGGCTCGCAAAGAGGTCGACGTACTGGGTGAGGTGGCGGTCGCCGAGGTACTCGTCCAGCACCCGCTGTGGGCCGCCGCGCCGAGCCGGGCGGCGAGCTGCGGGTCGTCGAGCAGGGTGCGCAGCGACGCGCGCGAAGTCGTCCAGGTCGGTGGGGTCGTCATCAGCAGCCCGTCGCGGCCGTCGGTGATCTGGTCCTGGATTCCGCCGACCGCGCGTGGCGACCACCGGCCGGCCCTTCCACATCGCCTCGGTGACGGTCAGCCCGAAGCCCTCGACCAGGCTCTTCTGCACCACGATGGTCGCGTGGCGCTGCAGCGCGTTGACGATGAGCGCGTTCTCGTCGACGTCGTCCATCGGCAGGCAGGCCAGATGGACCCGTCGGCGCTCGGCCGGGCGCAGGCGGCTGCCACCATGGCTCGGCACTCCCGCAGCACCGCCGCGCCCTCCGGGTCGTCGGTGACGCCGGAGACGTCTGGGCCGACCAGCATCAGGTGCACGTCGTCCGGAGCGTCGGCCAGGCGATCGGCGAACCCGGCAGCACCCCGGCCATGTCCTTGAGCCGATCCCAGCGGCTGACCTGGACGACGAGCCGCGCTCGACGCGGACGGTGGCGGTCCGCCGCCGATCAGGTCCGCGGTGGCGGCGGACCTCGCCCGGCTGCCGTCGCGCCGGGCGAAGCGCAACGGCGGCCGGTGCATCGTCACCGGCCAGCAGGCCCGTGCGGACCAGCATCGCCGTCGACCTCCGGCGGCTGAGCTCCCTGTTCTTGGCCGCTGAAGGGGTCGATCGACGGAGGGATCACCCACGAGCCGATCCGCGGTCGACCCAGGCCGGCACATACGCCTGCGCGCGAGAAGATGAAGGCGTCGGCGTGCTCGACGTACGGCCGCAGGAAGTCCCAGCCCTCGATCGGTCGCTCGTTCGGCTGTCGCGGCCGATGTGGCAGCGCCAGACCACGATCGCGCCCGGCTCGCGCAGGCCGTCCACCAGGCCGGCGGTCTGCGGGTCGTGCAGCAGCACGATGTCGTTCGGGCGGACCACGTGCCTGATCAGCGCCAGGTTGGCCTGCTGGCACTTCTCGTAGTGCGTCGTGCTCGGCTTCACCCAGCGGACCGCCGTCACCGGCGGCGCCGTGCAGCCTGTTGTGCAGTCGCTTGGTGATCGCGAAGAACTCCTGATCGCCGCTGGAGCACCAGCCAGCGGGTGTCCACGCCGGCGCCGCGGCCGTAGGCCAGCAGGGTCTGCAGCATCTCGGCCACGCCCCCGCCCTTCGCGGTGGAATTGACGTTCCACACGACGCGACCGGCCAGCAGTCGACGAGCTCGTTCGGCCGCCAGCCGTAACTGCTCGACCCGGTCGGGGGCCAGCGCCCGGGCCAGTTGCGCCAGTGACACCCTTTTGATATCCACCTGCTCGAGACCCTCGACGCCGGGCGGCGGGAGGTGAGGAAGACCGCTATCGACGGCGAGCGACGCCCCTGCAGACGGTCGGTTCGCATCGGTAATGCGTTGCCTCCTTGTCACGTCCTGACCCGTCACCCGGACGACTCGACAGCATCAGGTAACTGGCATTGCCCCCACCATGTCGGGGTGAACACGCGGGAAGGGCTGAAGCGAAACCCTCCCGATACGAGAACTTCTGTCGGGTGGGATCTCCGTGGTGAGGTTGGACCAGAACAACTCCAGGGCGACGGATCGAGATCTTGTCGGGCACGCTACGCCCAGGCCCCGGAACGCGGCGCATCCAGCGAGACGGCAAGCCAGGTGGTGTTCGGCGCGGTCGCCGTGAAACACCCGCTCGACCAGGTCGTCGTGGACTGGCGGGCCGGCACGCTTGCCTGAGCCAGTCTTCCTCGAAGATCGAGAAGATCCGTTACGCCGAGCACAGCCGGGCGACACGTTCTCACCGGCGGTGATCCC
>CAVXYU010000040.1:0-245845 GCA_963766015.1 uncultured Actinomycetota bacterium
GCATCGTGTTCTGGCCCTTTTCGCCGATCAAGCTCGTCGTCGGGATCTTTTCGTACTGCAGATGTCTCAGACAGCACGCGTCGAGGCCGTGCTGACGCCCCGAGGCATCGAGAAGCCAATCGCAGATCATGGTGTCGACGAAGGGACCGACGACCGCGACGCCCACGTTGGCGAGCATCTGCAGATCGAACTTCACGTTGTGAGCGACCTTGACGGCGCGCTCATTCTGGAACACGGGCTTCAGCGCGAGCAATACGTCGGCGCCGGTCAAACTCTGGGGCGTCATCCAGGCCGCCGCGCCGCTCGGCTTCTGGTGGCTCGACGCGGCGGCCGTCTATGGCATGTCCATCGCCTTGATCGCGGCGGTGTACATCGGCTTCGCGGTCGCCGACGGCCGGCCGGCGGTCATCACCGTCGAGACCACCGTCGCAGGCGGGTTCGTGGTACTCGCCGCGGCAGGAGTCACCGGGTCGGCGTGGCTGATCGTGATCGGCTTCGTCGGCCACGGTGGAAGGACCTCTGGCAGCACCGCAGCCACTTCGTCGCCAACACGCGGTGGTGGCCCCCGTTCTGATGGCCGTCGACTTCGTCGCTGCCGCGATATTGCCGTCGCGATCGCCGGCGGAGTCACCTTCCATTGAGCTGGCGGCTTGTCTGGTCAGCGTTGTGCGGCAGACGAGCACCTGACTTTTGGCAGCGGCTGGGGCACACCTCTGGCAGATACAGCGGCAAACTCCGCGAGCACCTGAAGTTGGGGTCGGCCGTAGATCTTGCGAACGTCAGCAAATCCCATTCCCATTGACGGATCTACACTTTGCGGGTGCACATACGTCCCGCCGAATCCGCGGACTGGTCCAGCATCTGGCCTTTTCTGTCGGCAATTGTCGCCGAAGGGGAGACGTACTGCTGGCCGCGGGACGGCAGCGAGTCCGAAGCGCGGACCTGGTGGATGGCCAAGGCCGGCGGTCGGGTGTACGTTGCCGTCGACGAAGACGGGACCGTCCTCGGCTCGGCGGAGCTGCATCCGAATCAACCCGCGGCCGGCTCGCATATTGCCAATGCCGGGTTCATGGTCGCGCCGTCGGCAGCAGGCCGCGGAGTCGGCCGAGCCATGGCCGAGCATCTGCTCGAAGAGGCGAAGGACCGGGGCTATCGCGCCATGCAATTCAATGCCGTCGTCGAGACGAACAATCGCGCCATCGGGCTCTGGCGCTCGCTCGGGTTCCGAATCCTGACAACGGTCCCCGAAGCGTTCGAGCACCCAGCAGAGGGCCTCGTCGGGCTGCACATCATGCACCGCACGCTCTGAAGCGTCACTTTCAGCACGCGCCCATCGCCGATGTCGTCGTCGAGCCGCGGGCGTGGCCACCATGCTGATGCCTTCGGCGTCATAGGGAAAGCACAGTCGGCGAACAGTTTCACGCTCGGTCGGGGTTCCACAGTGATGTGACCAATGGAACGCCGATCGAGGAGAATTGCGTGCGTAACGCCCAGCAGCACCGGCCGTCCCATCAGGGGCGCCCACTGCCCCGGCCTGACGATGAGGTCGTCGATCAGGGACTCGCTTTCGATGTCGGCACGCTCATGGGCCGGCGGAAGATGCTGCGGACGATCGGTCTGGGCGCGGCCGCGCTGGGCCTGGCAGCCTGCGGCGGCGGTTCGGTCACCGGCGCGGCCTCGACGGCGACTGTGTCCGGGTCGGGGACCGGTGCGACGGCGTCAGCCGCGACATCCGTTGCCTCCCAGGAGATCCCGGACGAGACCGCAGGCCCGTACCCCGGTGACGGCTCCAACGGGCCCGATGTGCTGGAGCAGTCCGGCATCGTCCGCAGCGACCTGCGGTCGAGCTTCGGGGAATCGAGTGGCACCGCCTCGGGCATCCCGATGACGCTGGCATTGTCGATCACCGGATGGCCGCACATTCACTTCGAGATCTATCCCGACCAGGCAAGCATCACCGATGTCTCGACTGTCATCGCGACATCGCAGGTGGCACTTCCGCGGGACGCCTGCGATGCGGCCTATGCGGTGGCCGGGTACGAGGCGTCCGTGCAGAACCTGGCCCAGGTCAGCCTGGACAGCGACAACGTCTTCGGTGACGACGGGGGAGCGAGCCAGCTGGGCACGGTGACGGGCGACCCGACCAATGGGTACACCGTCAGCCTTGCGGTCGGTGTGGACACCGCGACGACCCCGACGGGCGGCGGTGGTTCGGGCGGCGGTGGTTCGCGCGGCGGTGGCGGTGGCGCCCCGGGCGGTGCACCGCCTACCGGCGCGCGCCCCGGCGGATAGGCTGGCGGGGTTTGGTCACCCCTTCGAGAGTGACTGTCCCGGAACGATCCCACTCGTGGAAAGAGTCGTCATGGCAGAGCAACCCGACGTCGCCGAGATCGCGCAGACCCTGGCCGTCATCGAGGACCGGGACCCCGCACACACGGACGTCTCCCGTTTCGACAGCGACCATTCGGTGTTGCTCGACATGCGTGACAGAGTCGCCGGCCTCGTGGTGCAGCAGCGGACCGACGGTTCTGAATCGGACGGGTCGGACGTTTCTCCGCTGCTCGACCGGATCGAGAACGCAATCGACAACAACCGCGCCAAGCGGGAGTTGGCTGCGGCCGGCCGATTCCAGGCCTGACCTGTCGAGGGTGAACCGGTGCTGCTCTCGACCCTGGTCTTCGCCGCCTGCGTCGCGCTCCTCGGGGGCTGTGCCCTCTACGGCAAAGGACATCTGACCCGGCCGGCGACTGCGGTGGTGATGTTCATCGTCCTGCCGCTGATCGCGTCGGCGGCCTTCAACGGGCTGGCCGGCCTGTCCGGAGCCGGCTGAGGACCGGTGCGTCCGTCGCCGGCGCGCGCCGGCCCTTGGGGTCGTGTGCCAGGGACTTCGGGGACTTGGACCCTGCTGGTGTGGCAGTGGTGTGACAGAAGCAGTGGCAGTGCCGGTGGCAGTGGGCGGCGTCGTTCCCGGTCCCGCTCAGCCGCCCGGCCCAGTGTGTCGTCCGAGGTCGTCGATCGCGGCGGCGAGCGCGGCAACGGCCTGGACGATCCCGCGCTCGTTCAGCGCGGCGAAGCCGAAGATCAGCGCCGGACGGCCCGGCCGGATGCGGTGCGGTGCCAGGCCGTTGACGGCCACCCCGCGTAGAGCCGCCGCTCGCACGACGGCTGCCTCGTCGGTGCCGTCGGGCAGGTGAGCGATCAGGTGCAGCCCCGCCGACACGCCTGCCGGGCTCATCGTTGGAAGCTGTTGGGACAGTGCGCGCAACAGCGCATCCCGACGGCCCCGGTAGATCGGGCGCATTCGTCGCAGGTGCCGGTCGTACTCGCCGCGGACCAGAAAGTCCGCGAATGTCAGTTGGTCCAATACCGGCGATCCGCGGTCGGCAGCGACTTTCGTGGCGGCCAGCGCCTCGACCAGGTCGGCCGGCGCGATGATCCACCCGAGTCGCAACCCTGGCGCGAGCGTCTTGCTGGCGGAGCCGATGTAGAGCACGCGATCGGGTGCCAGACCGTGCAGCGCGCCGACCGGTGCCTGCGTGTAGCGAAACTCCGCGTCGTAGTCGTCCTCGATGATCAGACGATCGGCCCGCTCGGCCCACGCCATCAAGCGCGTTCGCGACTCGGGTGACAGCACAACACCGGTCAATTGATGTGCGGGAGTGACGAGAACTGCTGTCGCACCGCTGCGTTCGAGGGTGTCAACATCGATACCTGCTTCGGTGACGGGGATACCGACGATCTCCATCCCCCGCGCGGTGGCCGCGGACCGGATGTCCTCGAACGAGGGATCCTCGACGGCCAGTCGACGGACTCCGGCCGCCCACAGAACCTGCGTCGCGAGAGCGAGTCCCTGCGCGAAACCATTACAGATCAACATCCGCTCGGGATCCGCCCAGGTGCCGCGGACGCGGTTGAGGTAATCGGCGAGGGCAACCCGTAGCTCCGGCGCTCCTTGGCCGTCGAGGTAGATGAACCGCTCTGCAGGAGTGTCGTTGATCGCCCGCCGCGCCGACCTCAGCCATGCCGAACGCGGGAACTGGGTGACATCCGGTCGGCCGTAGAGCATGTCGAACCTGAGCCGGCGCGCCCCCGCCGCACCAAGGGCGCCGGGAGAATGCTCACCCGCCGGGGCATGGTTCGACGCCCCACCGATCGACGCCCCACCGATCGACGCCCCACCGATAGAAGCCACAGTGGTCGACCCGCCCGGCAGCGCCGTCAGGTACCCCTCCGCCACCAGTTGCTGATAGGCCTCCACCACCACACCGCGGGAGACCCCGAGATCGGCGGCGAGGCTCCGCGATGACGGAACCGGAGTCCCGTGCCGGAGCCGCTGCGAGCGAATCGCATCGCGGATCGCGGTCTCCACCTGACGGTGCAGCGCCGCTTCTGCGTCACGGTCCAAAGGCACCAGCAGTTCCACACCGCTGACGGAACTGGTCCTGATTTCTGTCATCGGACTGGACCTTACCGGCGGACCAGTGCGCTGTCAGGGTGGACATCACCAGATCACCCGAGCCGGAGGTACGTCATGGCAATCCGATCCATCAACCGCCTGCAGCAACGACTGTCCCACCGCCGCGGCATCCGGCAATTCGACGAAGCGATGCTGAGGTCAGAGCCACATGTCCGCGCCGAATTGCGGGCGGCCGCGGTGCGCTCGTCGGACCGAGGGGGCCGGACGACATGACGCAGCAGGCGGACATCGCCGAAGCGTTCTGCACCCACCACTTCTCCGAGGCCTACCCGCACCTGGCTGACGATGTGCGGTGGGTGCTGGTCGGCGGCGCCACGCTCACCGGCAGGCAGGAGGTGATCGCGGCCTGCGAGCGGACCTTCGAGGAACTCGCATCGGTGACGACCCGAGTCCGTCGGTTACGGGTCATCGACGCAGACGGATCCGCCGTTGTCGACTCGATCACCGAGTATCACGAGCCCGGTGGAGTGGTGTCGGTCGTCGCGTCCTGCGACATTTTCGATTTCGCCGGCGGACGGATCGACGAGATCACGTCCTACACCGTTGAACTGACCGAGCCGGTGCCCGGCACATAGCAACCCACCGACACAATGGCTCGTTTCGTCGCATGTCGGACGTCGTCACACCGGGGCGGGATGGCTCCCGGCCGGACTGGTGTGGATGGACGCCGCGGTCAGCCGCCGGACGTCTGTCAGCAGCCGGTGCTCGGCGTGGTGCGCGATCTCGTGGGCCTCGGTCAGTGACAGTGCTGGATCCACCTCGATGTCCGCGTCCGCCTGCAGGGCATGCCCCAGCCAGCGGAGTCGCAGGTCGCGGACGCTGCGCACTCCGGGGGTGCCGAGCAGGCTGGATTCCGCGGCGTCGACGGTGGCGGGATCGACTCCGTCCATCAAGCGCCGGAAAACGTCCCGGGTCGCGGACCGCAGCACGAGCAGGATGGCGAAGGCGATGACGAGACCGATGATCGGGTCCGCAGCCGGCCAGCCGAGGGCGACGCCGGCCGCGCCGACCACCACCGCGAGCGACGTCAGGCCGTCCGTTCGGGCATGTAGGCCGTCGGCGACCAGCGCAGCGGATCCGATCTGCCGGCCGACCCGAATGCGGTACAGCGCAACCAGTTCGTTGCCCGCGAATCCGATCAGCCCGGCAACCGCGACCCACCCGAGATGCTCGATCGGCGCCGGGTTGATCAGTCGCCGGATCGCCTCCCACCCCGCGATGACGGCGGACAGCGCGATCATCGCGACGATGAACAGGCCCGCGAGGTCCTCGGCCCGTCCGTAACCGTAGGTGTAGCGGCGGGACGCGGCGCGCCGTGACAAAACGAAAGCGATCCACAGCGGGATGGCGGTCAGGGCATCTGAGAAGTTGTGCACGGTGTCGGCCAGCAATGCGACCGATCCGCTGACGGCGACCACAGCCAGTTGCAGCAGGGCGGTGGTGCCCAGTGCCACCAGGCTGATCTTGACCGCCCTGATGCCCTGCGCGCTGCCTTCCAATTCCGAGTCGAAGGAATCTGCGCTGTCGTGGCTGTGCGGCCGGAACACCGACATCAGGAGGCCTTTCAGGCCGCCCGGGTGTTCGTGCGAATGGTCGTCGGCGTGGCCGGCATCATGCCCGGACTGGTCGTGCGCGGGATGGTTGTGCCCGGAATGGTCGTGGTCGCCGGAATGGTCGTGGTCGGAATGGTCGTGGTCGTGGTCGTGGCCGTGCCCGGAATGGTCTTGTGGTGCACGGTGTCCGGGTTGCTCGTGGTCGGACCGATGAGCCGAACGGTTCGTCATGGTCGGCCTCCCGTCGCACTCCGGCGGTTGGTGCGGCTCTGCGGCCGGCCGGCATCGACCGCCGTCACGCCCGCCCGATGGTGAGCCGGAATGGACGGACCGGCGTGCTCGGCGTTGTGGACCGCATCGATGATCAACTGACGGACGTGATCGTTCTCGAGTTGGTAGAAGATCTGGGTGCCCTCGCGTCGGGTGCGGACCAGACGTGCCATCCGCAACTTCGCCAGATGCTGGGACACCGATGGGCCGGGTTTGCCGATGGTGTCGGCCAGTTCATTGACCGACATCTCCCGGTCGATGAGCGACCACAGGATCTGGATCCGGGTGCCGTCGGCGAGCATGCGGAACACCTCGACGGCCAGTGCCACCTGGTCGGCCGGCAGCATAGATGCGCCTTCAGCACTATCTGCATTCATGCGCAGATAGTAGCAACCAGAGGGTGAGGAGCGCTCAGCCGACCTGGATGACGCCCATCATGCCGAGGTCCTCGTGGTCCAGGACATGGCAGTGGTAAACGGTGCGGCCGGTGTACCGGTCGAACCTGATCCGGACGACGCTGCTGCTCCGTGCCGGGACCGTCACGACGTCCTGCCAGGTCGGGGATTCGACGCGGGTCCCATCGATCCGAACCACCTGCATCGGCCACACGTGCAGATGGAACGGGTGGTCCATCTCACTGGTGTTGATGATCGTCCACTCCTCGACCGCGCCCGGGGCGGCATGCTGATCAACCCGGTGGGGATCGAAGAGGCGGTCGTCAATGGTGAACGAGAACGGCGACGATTCCGCCATGTCCATGCCCATGGCGAGCGTGAGCGTGCGTCGCTCGACCACATCTGCACTGCGCAGTCCGGGAACCACGGGGGAGGCTGGGGCGGGCACGGCTCGGGCGGACGGCGGTGAGTCGCCGGTGACGGTGAGGATCGCGAGGTCGATCGGAGCCGGGTGAGCGGAGGCGCTTCCCATGCCGCCCGAACCCATACCGCCGGAACCCATGCCGAAACCCCCACCGCCCGAGGCCATTCCCGGCATGCCCATCCCCGGCGCGACCCTGTCGTACGGCACTGCCTGCAGGGTGCTCGTGCCCGGCCTGATGTCGACCAGTAGATCCGCGCGATTCCCCGGTGCGAGCAGGACCTGGGTGACGTCATACGGCTCTTCGAGGGGGAGGTCGATGCCGAGCAGGAGCAGGTCCTGCCCGTCCAACCGCAGGTGCAGGTAGCGGGAGACGCACGCGTTGACGATTCGCCAGTGTTCCCGATTGCCCGCGACGGCCGTCATCTCGGGGCGCAGTTCGCCGTTGACCAGGACGAGTTCGCCCTCGCGGCCGAACCTTCGCTTCATGGCAGAGACGGGCTCCACGGAGCCCTCGCTGTCGAGGGTGATGTCCGAGATGACCAGGACCCGTTCCGTGGTTGCCGGCTCCGTCTCACCGATGACGATCGCCCCGTACAGGCCGCCGTAGACCTGGTCGGCGACCATTCCGTGGTGGTGCGGGTGATACCAGAACGTCCCGGCCGGATGGTCGGCCGGGATGCGGTAGTCGTAATGGAAGGTCTCACCGGGCTGCACGACGACGAAGGGGTTGTCGCTGTTGCCGTTCGGGGAAACCCGTAGGCCGTGGGTGTGCAGGTTGGTCGGTTCGTCCAGTGCGTTGACCAGGTCGATGCCGAGATGGTCACCCGGCATCAGGTGCAGGGTCGGGCCGGGGACGCTGCCGTTGTAGCGCAAGGTGGTTGCCGATCGTCCCGCCAGCGGCCCTGTTCCGATCGCGGCCTCGAGACGAATATCCAGCGACCCTCGGCTGCTCCGGAGGATGTCGGGCTGCTTCGATGGCGGGGTCGATGTCGCTGTGCTCGCCTGGTCCTGCGTCTTCATGTCCGCCCATGCCAATCCCGCGCCGCCCGCGGCGAGACCTGCGGCGCCCAGTCCGACCAGCTGCAGCGCCCGGCGCCGACTCATCTTCGGCATCTCGCACCACCGCCCTCGCCACCTTTCATCGTGCGGACCTCGAGTCCGAGCCCACAAGGGCCCAACGACCCGCTCGGCCGGGATGGCGTGGGTCACCGTGACAACGCTTGCTCCGCATACCCTAGGGGGGTAGCCTATGCGCAGAAGGTCGGGTCGCCGTGGTGGGTCACCGCCGGAGGATGGGGAGCAGTCGTGGAAGCCGAACACACTCATGACATGCCTTACGGCTACATCAGCCGCAAGGACGACTACCTCAAGCGCCTGCGGCGGATCGAGGGTCAGGCGCGTGGCCTGCAGAAGATGGTGGAGGACGAGAAGTACTGCATCGACATCCTCACCCAGGTCTCGGCGATGACCAAGGCGCTGCAGTCGGTGGCCCTCGGTCTGCTCGACGAGCACCTGAGTCATTGCGTGGTGCAGGCGGCGGCGGCCGGCGGTCCGGAGGCGGATGCCAAAGTTCGTGAGGCGTCCGAGGCGATCGCCCGACTCGTCCGGTCATGACTCGGCCGGTCATGACTCGTCCGATGAAAAACACGGCGGTCAAGGTGGGCGGGTTCGCGCTCGGCCTGCTCGCCGTCTTCGGTGCATCTGTCGGAATCGGTTCGGCGGTGAGCACGGTGACTCCGGCCGCTGCTGCAGGGACGGAAGCGGCCGATCCCGGGCACGGGGAGGACATGGCGTCCGACGACATGGGTTCGGGGAATGCGTCGCACGGTGATGCCGTGCCGGGCGGACTGATGGTGTCGCAGGACGGGTACTCCCTCGATATCGACGCGAGGTCCGTGCCAGCGGGTGACAACGTTGCCTTGCGGTTCCGGATTCTCGACAACGAAGGCCACCCGGTCACCAAGTACGACATCCAACACGACAAGCAACTGCATCTCATCGTCGTTCGGCGTGATCTCGCCGATTTCCAGCACGTGCATCCGGTTCTTGACGGCGCGGGGGAGTGGTCGGTGCCGCTGGATCTGCCCGACGCCGGCGAATACCGGGTGTTCGCGGACTTCACCCCGGCCGGGCACGACCGGATCACCCTCGGCGCGGACATCTCCGTGCCGGGGCGGTACCAGCCGCAGGCCCTGCCGGCGCCTGCTGCGACGGCGCAACTGGCCGATGGCTACGCGGTCACGCTGGCCGGTGGACTGGTGGCGAACGCGTCATCGGAACTCACCCTGACGGTGACGAAGGACGGGAAGCCGGTCACCGATCTGGAGCCGTATCTCGCCGCCTACGGTCACCTCGTCGCGCTGCGGGTCGGCGATCTCGCCTACCTGCACGTGCATCCCGAGGGCGAACCGGGTGACGGCGTGACGCCGTCGGGCCCGGGGATCACCTTCGCCGCGACGGCACCGTCCGCCGGGAAGTACCGGCTGTATCTCGACTTTCAGCATCAGGGAACGGTCCGGACGGCGATGTTCACCGTCCTGGCCGCGCCGGCCGGCTGACACCTTTTTGACACCGCAACAACGAACACGAACAACTGGGAGGACCACATGAGCACCACCGCCACGTACACCGTTTCCGGGATGACCTGCGCACACTGCGTCGCCGCCGTCAGAGAGGAGGTCGGCCGGTTGGCCGGCGTCAGCGCTGTCGACGTCGACCTGAACGCCGGGGGTGAATCGCAGGTCACGGTCACCAGCGCGGCGCCGCTGCCCGTCGACGCCGTCAGGGACGCGATCGACGAGGCCGGGTACAGCCTGGCTTCCTGACCGTCCTGGCAATCGGCGGCCAGAGAGCAAGAGCAGCAGACAGTTTCGCGAGGAGGTTCGTGACATGACGCAGCAAGCGGTCGATCTGCAGATCGGTGGGATGACGTGCGCGTCGTGCGCCGCGAGGATCGAGAAGAAGCTCAACCGGATGCCCGGTGTGCAGGCCAGCGTGAACTACGCGACAGAGAAGGCGCACGTCGTGCTGCCCGAGGGCACCGACGTCGGCGCCGCCATCGCCACCGTGGAGGCGACCGGATATACGGCCACCCTGCCGGCACCACCGAAGGCGCCGGACGGTGACGTCGACCCGGCCGAGCCCGCCGAGGTGGTCTCGCTGCGGCGCAGACTGCAGGTCTCCATCGCCCTGACGGTCCCGGTCTTCCTGCTCGCGATGATCCCGCCGCTGCAGTTCGACAACTGGCAGTGGCTGAGTCTGACCCTGGCCGCGCCCGTCGTCGTGTGGGGTGCCTGGCCGTTCCACCGCGCCGCCTGGATGAACGCCCGGCACGGCGCCGCGACCATGGACACGCTGATCAGCATCGGCGTGCTCGCCGCGTTCGGATGGTCGCTCTATGCGTTGTTCCTCGGCGACGCCGGCATGCCCGGGATGCGGATGACGTTCAGCTGGTTCCCGCGGCCGGGCGGCGGCGCCGACGAGATCTATCTCGAGGTGGCGACGGCTGTCACCGTGTTCATCCTCGCCGGGCGCTACTTCGAGGTCCGGGCAAAGACCCGGTCCGGCGCGGCGCTGCGCGCATTGCTCGACATGGGCGCCAAGGACGTGACCGTACTGAGAAACGGTCGGGAACAGGCACTGCCGATCGACCAACTGGCGGTGGGTGATCAGTTCGTGGTCCGGCCCGGCGAGAAGATCGCCACCGACGGTGAGGTCATCGAGGGGTCCTCCGCGGTCGACGCGAGCCTGCTGACGGGCGAACCGGTGCCGGTCGAGGTCGGACCCGGGGACGCCGTGACCGGCGCGACGATCAACGCGGGCGGCCGGTTGGTGATCCGGTCGACGCGGGTCGGTTCGGACACCGCCCTGGCGCAGATGGCACGGCTCGTGGAGCAGGCACAGTCTGGCAAGGCCGACGTCCAACGACTGGCGGACAGGGTCTCCGCCGTCTTCGTGCCGGTCGTCCTCGCGCTGGCTGTGGGCACGCTGGGCTTCTGGCTGGGCGACGGGGCGGGCGCCGAGGCCGCTTTCACCGCGGCGGTCGCGGTGCTCATCATCGCCTGCCCGTGCGCCCTCGGACTGGCCACCCCGACCGCCCTGCTCGTCGGGACCGGCCGGGGAGCGCAGCTCGGCATCCTGATCAAGGGGCCGGAGATCCTGGAGAGCGCCAGGGGCATCGACACCATCGTGCTGGACAAGACCGGCACCGTCACCACCGGACGGATGCGGTTGGTGGACGTCATCCCGGCAGCGGGGACCGACGAGGCCGAACTGCTGCGGTTGGCCGGCGCCCTGGAGCACGCTTCCGAGCATCCAGTGGCCAGAGCCGTCGCCGATGCGGCCCGCGCGACGCTGGGCGCTCTCCCGCCAGTCGAGTCGTTCGCCTCCACCCAAGGCCTCGGCGCGCAGGGCATCGTCGAGGGTCGCGCCGTCGTCGCGGGCCGGGCGTCGTGGCTGGACGGCGAGTGGTCCCAACATCTCGACGCGGATCTGCAGCGATCGCGGGCTGTCGAGGAGTCGGCCGGCCGCACCGTGATCGCGGTGGGCTGGGACGGCGCCGCACGTGGCCTGCTGATCGTGGCGGACACGGTGAAACCAACCAGCGCTCAGGCTGTTTCGGAGCTGCGGGCGCTGGGTGTTCGCCCGATGCTGGTGACCGGGGACAACGCCGCCGCGGCCGTTGCGATCGCCGCCGAGGTGGGCATCGACCGGGACGACGTGGTTTCCGAGGTCCTCCCGGCCGGCAAGGCCGACGTCATCCGGCGCCTGCAGGGCGAGGGTCGCGTGGTGGCGATGGTGGGCGACGGCGTCAACGACGCGGCCGCGCTGGCCCTGGCCGACCTCGGGATCGCGATGGGCACCGGGACCGACGTCGCCATCGAGGCCTCCGACATCACCCTTGTCCGGGGCGATCTCCGGGCGGCGGTCGATGCGATCCGGCTGTCCCGGCGCACCCTTGGGACCATCAAGGGCAATCTGTTCTGGGCGTTCGCCTACAACATCGCCGCGCTCCCGTTGGCGATGGCCGGTGTGCTCAATCCGTTGATCGCCGGTGCGGCGATGGCGTTCTCGTCGGTGTTCGTGGTGAGCAACAGCCTGCGGCTGCGCCGCTTCCGCGCCGTCTCCGTTGCGCCGGTCGCGCCTCCCGCGGGGGTGCGTGCTGCATCCGCCGCTCCGACGGCCGGCACCCCGGCCTGATTCGTTCCGCACTGTCACTGCGTCCCGGGATGAAGTGTGCCGGGATGGAAGGGGCCACAACATGACCAGCCACCCACGGACCGACACCATCGAAGTGTCCGGCGTGCAATGGGCATCGTCGAAAAGCGTTGCGGAGGCTGTGTTGTCCCGCCGTCCCGGAGTGTTGGCGGTGGAGGCGAACCCCGTCTCGCAGACCGCGACGGTCAGCTACGACCCGGCCAGGACGTCACTGGCCGACCTTCGCCACTGGGTCCGGGATTGCGGGTATCACTGCGAGGGCCTGTCCGTGCCGGACCACCTGTGCGACCCGATGGCCGAGCCGGGTTCGGTGATAGGCCCCACCCCCGGCGGGCAGGAACCTGACGCCGGGCACGATCATCACGGTGGGCACGCCGGGATGTCGATGGACGCCATGGTCCGTGACATGCGGAACCGGTTCGTCGTCGCCGCGCTGCTGTCGGTGCCGATCCTGCTGTGGTCGCCCATCGGCCGGGAGGTCCTCGGATTCACGGTGCCGGCACCCTTCGGCCTGCGCGACGACGTCTTCTCCCTGCTGCTCTCACTGCCGGTGATCTTCTACTCCGCATGGATCTTTTTTTCCGGAGCCGCGCGAGCATTGCGTGCGCGCACTCTCGACATGATGGTGCTGGTCGCCGTCGCGGTGTCCGCCGGTTGGCTGTACAGCGTCGGCGTCACACTGACCGGCGGCGGCGAGGTCTTCTACGAGGCGGCGACCGTGCTGACCGCGTTCGTGCTGCTCGGTCACTGGTTCGAGATGCGGGCCAGGGGCGGAGCGAACGACGCGATCCGTGCGTTGCTCGAACTCGCACCGCCGATGGCCGTCGTGCTCCGGGACGGGCAGGAGTTCGAGGTGCCGACCGCAGAAGTCAGCGTCGGTGACCTGATGCTGATCCGGCCGGGCTCGAAGATCCCGGTGGACGGTGTCGTCGAGCAGGGGGACTCGGACGTGGACGAGTCCATGGTCACCGGTGAAAGCCTGCCGGTTCTGAAAACCCCTGGGGCGCAGGTGATCGGCGCGTCGGTCAACGTCACCGGAACGCTGCGGGCCCGGGCGACGCGGGTCGGTGCGGACACCGCGCTTGCGCAGATCGTCGCGCTGGTCCAGCAGGCGCAGAACTCCAAGGCGCCGGGACAGCGACTCGCGGATCGCGCAGCCTTCTGGCTCGTCCTCGTCGCGCTGATCGGCGGTGGGATGACCTTCGTTCTCTGGCTGGCGTCCGGTTCGGGGCTGCAGACGGCGCTGCTGTTCGCCATCACCGTTGTGGTGATCACCTGCCCCGACGCGCTCGGCCTGGCCACCCCGACGGCGATCATGGTCGGCACCGGGCTCGGCGCGAAACGCGGCGTGCTGTTCAAGAACGCCGCGGCGCTGGAGGCGGCCGCGCGGGTCGACGTGGTGGTGATGGACAAGACCGGCACGCTGACCCGGGGGAACCTGCCGTCACCGACGTGATTCTTGCCGGCGACGGGTCGACGGAGCGGGATCTGCTGGGACCGATCGCAGCGGTCGAACGGGAGTCCGAGCACCCGCTCGCCGCAGCCGTCGTCCGTCATGCCGACAGCCTGGGAGCCGATCGGCTCGAGGCGTCCGGCTTCCGCGGCATCGCCGGTCGGGGCGCCACCGCGATGGTCGACGGTCACCGCGTGGACGTCGGCAATCGGGCGCTGATGACGGAGGCCGGTGTCGAACCCGGCGAGCTCGCCGCCCGCGCCGCCGAGCTCGCAGCCACCGGCCGCACGGCCGTTTTCGCCGCCGTGGACGGGCGGGCTGTCGCGGTCATCGGGCTGGCCGACGCCCCGCGGGACACCGCCGCTGATGCAGTGGCGGAACTGCATGCGCTCGGTGTCCGGGTCGTCATGCTGACCGGCGACAACGCCGCCACCGCACAGCGGATCGCCGATCAGCTCGGCATCGACGAGGTCATCGCCGAGGTCCAGCCCGGCGACAAGGCCGACAGGGTAAGAGATCTGCAGCAGGCGGGGCACCGGGTGGCGATGGTCGGCGACGGCGTGAATGACGCACCCGCGCTGGCGATGGCAGATGTGGGGATCGCGATCGGCGCCGGCACGGACGTGGCAATCGAGACGGCGGATGTCGTGCTGATGAGGTCCGACCCACTGGACGTGGCGGTCGCCCTGCGGATCGGCCGGGGCACACTGCGCAAGATGCGCCAGAACCTCGGCTGGGCGATCGGCTACAACGCCGTCGCGCTGCCGATTGCGGCCGGCGTGTTCGAGCCGAGCACGGGCCTGGTACTCCGCCCGGAGATCGCCGCCCTGACGATGTCCGGCTCGAGCCTGCTGGTTGCCGTGAACGCGTTGCTGCTGAAGCGACTTCGCCTGCCCGAGGCGCGCAGCTGCGCGGCGGTTCAGCCGCGGAGAGCGTCCACCGCCAGCGCGACGTCGTCCGCCGTCGAGTAGAGGTGAAAGGCGACCCGGACCCTGCCCGCCCGCATCCCGAACCGCACACCCGCCGCCGTCAGCCGTTGCACGGCGGCGGGTTCCGCGGGAACGCTGACGATGGCCGAGTTCGAGGGCGGCTGGCCGAGCTCCGTCAGGAATCGATTCGCCAACCCGACGTTGTGCCGGCCGATCGCCTCGACGCCGACGTCAGCCAGCACCTGGAGCGCGGGAGCTGTCCCTACCCAGCAGTGCCAGGCCGGCGAGATGTCGAAGCGCCGCGCGTCCGCCGAGAGCCGAACCGGCAGACCGTAATACGAATCGTGCACGGACTCACCGGCAAACCAGCCCGCGGCAAGGGGTTTCAGCCGTTCGGCGAAGGCGGGATGACGATCGGCGAGGTCGCGGTGATGCGCCAGGAACGCCGTGCCGCGCGGACTGCACAGCCATTTGTAGGCGCCGCAGACCAGCAGGTCGGCGCTGTCGGCGTCGAACGGCAGCCAACCGATTGCCTGCGTCGCGTCGACGACGACGAGTGCGCCTGCCTCCCGGGCGGCGCGGCCGATGGCCGCCGAGTCCGCGACCTCGCCGGTCGCCGACTGCACCGCTGAATACGCGACGACGTCCACGTCAGCGGTGATCGCCTCGGCCAGTCGCCTCGCGGGCGCTGACCTGAGCGTGACCCCGCGGTCCGCGTGCACACCCCACGGGAAGACGTTCGAGGTGAACTCCACATCCGGCACCAGCACGACGCTGCCGTCCGGTACCGCGTTCGCAGCGGGCGCCAGCAGCTGGGAGACGGCCGCGCCGGTGGCCACCGTTGCCGGGTCGGCCCCGACCAACCCGGCGAACAGATTCCGTGACGTTTCGACGGAATCGGCCCACGGCTCCCAGCTGGTCCGGCCGGCCCGCCAGTCGTTCTGCGCCTGCTGCAGCGCATCCCACCCCGGACGCGGCGGCACGCCGTAGGACGACGTGTTGAGGTAGCCGGGTTCGACGTCCCAGAGGGCCGCAGCCTCGGACAGGTTGGCGGGCAGGTCAGGTGCCGGTGGGTGCCCGGTCGGAACAGCGGTCATGGGAGCCAGTCAAGCAGGGCCGTCCGTCATCCCGTCAACCGGCGAACTCACGCACGGGCACGCCCCGGACGCCGGCCGGCACCCGGAACAATGACCCCGCCAGCGGATCCTCGCCGTCCTCCAGCCCTTCGCGGGAAGTGGTGATGAACAGTTCGTCGAGGTTGTCGCCGCCCAGCGTGCAGGCGGTGACGTTGGTGGCCGGAACGCTGACAATCTCCTCCAGGACGCCGGTGTCGGAATAGCGCAGGACTCGGCCGCCGCCGTACACGGCCACCCACACCCCGCCCTCGCTGTCCACGGTCAATCCGTCCGGCATGCCCTGGCCTGCAGGGAGCCGGGCGAAAGTCCGCCGGCCGGTCAGGCCGGTCGCCGAGTCGTAGTCGAAGACATCGACGGCACCGGTCGGTGTGTCGACGTAATACGCGACCGAGCCGTCCGGGCTCCACTCCAGCCCGTTGGACACCGTGACACCCTCCAGCACCACCTCGACCGTGCCGTCCGGGTCGAGCCGGTAAAGCTTGCCGGCGCCCTGCTGCTGGTCGTATGCCATCGATCCGCAGTAGAAACGGCCATCGGGGTCGCAACCGCCTTCGTTCATCCGCGCCTCGTCGTGATCCCACAGGTGATCGAGAACGGTGATGCTGCCGTCGGTTTCCTCGAAGGCGAAGCCTCGCTCCACCGCGATGACCGCTCCGCCGGTGCGGCGCGGGCGGACCACCGCGGCGATCGCCCCGACGTGCCGGCGCTGCACCTGACCATCCGTCTGCGACAGGATGTCACCGGCGAACATGTCCACCCAGCGCAGGCCCCCCCACCTCGGCGACCACACCGGGCCTTCGCCGTGGAACGTCACCGGGTCGGTCACCTGTTCGGCCTCGAGCGTCATGCCCGCGATTGTGCACGGTCGATCACGGTGGGTGGTTCGCGGGTTCACCCGTTCCTGGTGGTCAGCCGGAGCCGTACCGGGGCGGCCGGACGAAGGCTGACCGCCGCAACCAACGGCAAGGAGTCCAGATCGGTCTCGAACCGGAACGCCTGCAGGATGGTCGCAAGCACCAGCGGCGCCTCGAGCAACGCCAACTGCATGCCGACGCAGGTGTGCGGTCCGGCGCCGAAGGGAATCCAGGCCTGACGATGGCCGCCCGGGAATTCGCCCACCGGAACGTCGAACCTGGTGGGGTCGAAGACATCCGGATCCGCCCAGACCCGCGGCGATCGGTGCACCACGAACGGTGAGATCACCACATCCGCGCCGGCGGGAATGCGGTACCCACCGATCACGTCCTCCCGTTCGACATGCCGCCCGATGCTGTGCGCCGACGGGTAGAGCCGCATGGTCTCCCGCACTGCGCGGTCGGTCCAGGTCAGTCGAGCCATGTCCGCGGCTGTCGGCGGCCGCTCGCCCAGCACCTCGTCGACCTCCTGCTGAAGCCGTTGCTGCCAGTGCTCCGATCGGGCGAGTTCGAACAGCGCGCATGCCAGCGCCGTCGCGGTGGTCTCGTGCCCGGCGAGCATGAAGATCAAGACCTGATCGGCGACCTCCTGGTCGCTCAGCCGGTCGGCCGCGTTCTCGTCATCCCGCGCGCTCAACAGCAGACCGAGCATGTCCTGGGCGGGGTCGGCGATCGGCCGCGCACGCCGGGCGGCGACGATGTCAGTGACAACGCGCCGAATGTCGGCCACGCCCGCCGCCAGCTTCCGGTTGCCCGGCGTCGGTGCCCACATCGGCAACGCATGGGGCAGAAGTCCGCGGCGCAGCAATGCCTCGTTCACGAAGGAGGCGGCCATGATGCGCGGAATCGCGCTCGTCATGTCGGCGCCGAAAAGAATTCGGCCGATGATCCTCGATGTGACCCCGATCATCTCCGAATGAGCGTCGACAATGCCGCCGTTCGCGGCGACGTCCGCCCATCGTTCTTTCAGGCTCGCGGCCTCCTCCACCATGATTTCCGCGTATTCTCCGGTGATCCGGCGGGGCGTGAAAACAGGAGCCAGAAATCGGCGCTGACGACGCCATTGCTCGCCTTCACTGGTCAGCATCCCATTTCCCAGAGCGGTCCGGACGACCCCGTAGGTGGAGGTTCGCTTGGTGTAGTGATCCGGCTGTCCCAGCACCTGGGTGACGGCGTCGGGTGAGCAGACGCTGTAGAAAACCCGCCGCCACCCCGGCGGCCCGGCACTGATCCGGGCGACGTCGCCGACCTCCCGGCTCGCACGGAGAACGGTGCCGAGGAAGTCCCGTTGGAGTTCGGCCGCCGCGCCGATGACGGGCGCGCTGCGCAGGGCAGGTACCTCCCTGGGCCGGCTGCCCAGCAGTTGTTCACCCATCGCGTCCCCTCGTGCTGAGAGCTCTTGACCCAGCTTCGCATGCGCCCTTTCCTCGACCAAGGGTGAATCGGACGCTCTTGATCCGGCGTGGCTCAGGGGGTGCGCCGGCGCAGCGTGCCCGCGCCCAACGCGATCAGGGCGACGACGAAGCCGGCGACAACGCCAACGTCGCGGAGTACATCGGCGGTGCCGTCCGGGTCGGCGGTGATGGTCTGCATCGCGTCAACCGCATAGGACAGCGGCAGGACGTTGGAAATCCAGTGCAGCACATCAGGAAGTTGATCCCGGGGGACGAGCAAGCCACACAACAGGAACTGCGGCAGAACGAATGCGGGCAGGAATTGGACGGCCTGGAATTCGGTGGCGGCGAACGCCGACAGGAACAGTCCGAGTGCGGTTCCGAGTACCGCGTCGACGACGGCGACGAGCAGCAGCAGCCAGGCCGCACCGGCAACATCGAGACCGAGCACCAGGAGCGCGAATGCCGAGGCGACCGAGGCCTGCACCGCCGCGAGCAGCCCGAACGCCAGCGCGTAACCGCCGATCAGGTCGCCCTTCCCGAGGGGCATTGCGAGCAGTCGTTCCAGGGTCCCGGACTGACGTTCCCGCAGGGTCGCGATGCTGGTGACCAGGAACATCGTCAGGAACGGGAAAATGCCGAGCAGCGGCGCACCGATTGCGTCGAACACCGGCGTGTTCAGGTAAATCCAGGCGAGCAGGCCCATCAACACGCACGGGACGACGAGCAGCAGCACCACCGTGCGCCGGTCGTGCCGGATCTGCGCGAGCACCCGGCCCGCGGTCGCGAAGGTGAGTGTCGCGGTCACGACGACTGTCCTTCCGGAGCAGCATGTCCGGCGGTCGCCGACCCTGGTGGGGCGCCCGTCGGATGGTCCGCGGCCGCCGCCCGGTCGACGAGGGTCAGGAAGGCCTGATCGGCGTCCCTGGTGCCGGTGGCCGCGAAGACCCCGGCCAACGTGTCGTCCGCCAGCACGGCGCCTGTCCGCATCAGCAGCAGGCGATCACACCGCACGGCCTCGTCCATGACATGGCTGGACACCAGCAGCGTGACCCCACTCTCGGACAGCGTCCGGAAGATCGCCCATAGATCGCGGCGGAGCACCGGGTCGAGGCCGACCGTCGGTTCGTCGAGAACCAGCACGTCCGGCGTGCCGACCAACGCCGCCGCGAGGGACACCCGGGAGATCTGCCCGCCGGAAAGGTTGCCGGCGCGGTCGCTGGCATGGTCGGTGAGGTCAACCAGGTCCAGCAACCTGGCCACCTCGGTATCGAGTCCTTTGCGCGGAATGCCGATCACCTGCGCGAAGTACCGGAGGTTCTGCGCGATGGTCAGGTCCTGGTACACGCTCGGTGCCTGCGTGAGGTAACCGATCCGGGATCTCAGGCTCGCGCTGCCGGCCGCCTCGCCGAGCACCTCGACGGCGCCGGACGCCACCTGCTGCACCCCGACGATCGATCGCATCAATGTTGTCTTGCCGCACCCACTTGGCCCGAGCAGCCCGACCAGCTGGCCGGCCGGCACCGTCAGCGACAGGTCGTGGATCACCGGACGGCCGCCTCGCACCACCCGCAGGTGATCGATGCGGATGGCGGCGTCCCCACTGTGACGAGGCATGGAACGAAACTAGCGCCGGGCGCCCTCCCGGGGCCTGTTCAGCGGCTGTCCTTCCGGGCCTGCCGACGGGCGCCCGCGGCGGCCGACGAGGCGTTGCGCTTCTTGCGGGCCGGAGTCTTCGGCCGCTTGTCGGCGGCACGACCGGCCGGGCGGGTGCCGGCCTTGCCCTTCGGGGCCGCTGGTCGCAATCGTGGATCGCCGCCCACGGAGCTCGCAGCGGCCAGCCGTTCGACCCGCAATGCCGTCGCACTCCGGCGGGCAACCGTCGCGAGGCGGCGGCTCACCCTGGCGAGCGCGTCCTCGAGCGCCTCCGCGCGGTCCCGGTTGCGTTGATTCGACGGCCGGGCGCCACCCCTGCTGCCGGTGGAGTGCACCCGCTCCGCCGCGCTGCGCCGATAATTCTTCGAATGTTTGTTCCGCGCCCGTCGCACCCGCGTGTGGAGATCGAGAAGCTCGTCCTCGTCGAGGGTTTCCATGTTTCGGCGCTTCGTTTCGATCAGCAGCGCGGCGTCCTTCTCGCTGAGCGACCGCAGTACCGATTGCTTCATGAAGCATCCTCTCGTCGACGTCGACCGACAGGAATACACCGTAACGCCCGAAACGTCGTGATGCCGGGGTGGGTGAGCGGTCCGGCGGTGAATTCCAGGGCATGCCGCACGGTGCTCACGGCGCGGCGGCGGCTCGGCGCAACGGTTTTCGTCATTGCGCACCACCTGCGCGGGCGTTGCCGCGTCACCGCGCACGGTGCTCAGGCCGGCCGGCACCCTCCCGCCCAGCGTCAGGGAGGTCGTCCTGACCCCCGAACACTGCGTTCTCGACCACTGACACGACCGGAGAATTTCCGATTCGGGGGTAGACTGAGGTCAACCAAGGAGAAATCATGTCCGTCGAGACGATGAGCCGCAGAATCAGCACAATCGAGCAAACCTGGAAGGACGCCACGCAGGTCGGGCGCGAAGGCTATGTCGAGGAATTGTCGAAGATCTCGACCGGTCTCGGATCGGTGACAGGTCCTGAGGCGGAAAGAGCAGAATGGTTGACGCGCCGGCTGAATCGAGTCGTCAGGAATATCGACGCGGCAAAGTAGCTGCCACCGCACCGTCAAGAATGTGATCGTCAGCGGTACCCGTGCCATGAGCGCGGGTACCGCTTTTCGTTGCTCCTGACGACGTCTTCGGCCGGACTGAATCGGCGAGCACTAAGGGGAATCCCGTCGTGCTGACGGGCACCGGCTGGGCGGAGCGCCACCAGCCGTTAGGGTGCTGACTCAGGCAAGGGCGGCGGGCCGTCCCATGATCCGGGCAGGTGGTCATCGATGATCTTCATCACCGACATGTTCATCGTCGAGCCCGGGTGCGCGGCAGGCCCGCTCAACCCCGTCGAGACGGCACGGATCGTCAACGTCGTCGTCCCCGGGAAGGACTGGTCACCGATGGGTGAACTGGAGATCCCGGCCGGCGGCTGACGGCACCCCGCACCGTGGCACGGCGTCGCAAGGCAAGTTTCCCTGCTGCTGTCTTCCAGGCGTTCCTGCCTCCTGCGGCCAGGAAGAAGCGCCGGCGGCCCACGCCCGCGGCCGTGGCCCGACCGAGGTCGCTCCGCAGTACTCCCCTCGGGACACCGGCGCGCCCGGCCGCGTCCCGCGCGCCTGCCACCATCGGCAAGGGCAGTTGGCGACACGGGCGATTCACCGGTGCGGCCGGTTCCCGCTCGTACCGCGTCTACGTGCCGCGTGGGATACGCAGCTCCAGCAGGCCCCCGTTGTTGGTGGCGTTGCACGGATGCGGGCAGGACGGGCTCGACTTCGCCACCGGAACCAGATTCAACGACCTCGCCGACCGGCACCAGTTCGTGGTGGTGTACCCGGAACAGAGTGGCACCCACAACGGCCAGCGTTGCTGGAACTGGTTCCGGCCCGCACATCAATCCCGGGGCGCGGGCGAACCGGCCATACTCGCCGGCATCGTCCGCAAGGTGGTGCAGGAGGCGACGCCGTGGCGGATCGACCCCTCCCGCATCTATGTCGCCGGCATCTCGGCCGGCGGCGCGATGGCGGTCGTGCTGGCAGCGACCTATCCGGAGCTCTTCGCGGCGGTGGGGGTGCATTCGGCCCCGCCGTACCGATCGGCGTCCGGGCCGGCCAACGCGCTGGCCGCGATGCGGGCTGCGGGGCCACCCACGTCGGCCGAACACGGTCCGCTGCAACCGATGCCGCCGATGGTGGTGTTCCAGGGCACGTCGGACAGCACGGTGCGATCCGGCAACGGGCAGCGGGTCGCCGACCAATGGTTGGCGAGCCGGGCGGCGCCCGGACCGGACGGTGCACTCCATCCCGCCGGGCTCCCGCATCCACCCGTCGCTCCGCATCGGGGGGTCGTCCCGCCTCTACCCGTCGGCGCACCGCGGATCACGACGGCCGTAGCGGTCCGGCCGGTTTCCGCGCGCAGCCGGCGTGGTTACCGGGTCAGCAGGTGGTACGCCGGCGGACGCAAGGTGCTCGAGTTGTGGCTCGTCGAGGGCCTGGGTCATGCCTGGTCCGGCGGATCCGCGGCTGGCTCGTACAGCGACCCTCGGGGCCCGCGGGCGAGCACGGAGATGTGGAAGTTCCTCGCGTCGCATCGTTCCTCGACCGCGGACGCCGCCCTCGCAGGTTAGGTCAGCCGGCGCGTTGGTCCACGAGCCTGTCGATGCTGGCCCGCAGCGCCTCCTGCTGCGCGGTGAGCGCCTGGATCTGGGTGGTCAGGGCGGCGACCGTGTCGCTCAGTGACGTCACCTCGTCCACCATCTCGTCGTCGAGGCCGACCGGGCCGGGGTGGTCGGTGTCGGTGTCCGTGTCGGTATCGGGTTTGGTACGGGTATCGCCGACGCCAGTGCTGCCTGGCTGTTCGGTTGGCTCCGGAGCAGCCCCGGAAACCGGCCCCTGCGGTGCGTCGGTTGCCGGAGATCGGGACATCGACACGGCCTGCTTGAGTCGCAGCCGACGCTGTTTCCGCGCGGCGACCCGATCGGCCTTCGCCTGATCGTCGCGTGCCTGCTGCTTGCGGCTCACGAACCAGGCCGCGACGGTCGCCGAGACCGTGCCGATGAGGCCGATGCCGACGACCATGATCACCGAGGCGATCAGCCGCCCGATGTGGGTCACCGGGTAGGTGTCGCCGTACCCGACGGTGGTGGTGGTGACGATCGCCCACCAGAACGCCTCGCCCAGGCTGGTGATGTTGGCGCCCGGAGCGCCCGATTCCACCCGCCACTCCAGGACGGCGCCGCTCACCACCACGGCGACGACAATGGTGAACAACGAGCCCGCGATCTTCTCCATCGAGATCGACCGGAATGACTTCCGCAGGAGCAGCACCACCCGCAGCATCCGGAGCATCGGCAGCGCGACCATCATGAGGTCGAGCTTGTGGCTCCGGAAGAACTGCCAGCGCTCCGGTGAGAGGCCGAGCCGCACCAGGTAATCGATGGCAAAGGCGAGCCAGATCAGTAGTGACACCGTTTTGGTCCAGGGCTGAAACCAGGACGGCCCGTCGTCAACCAGTCGCTCCGCGAGGAAGTCGACGAGGAAGACGAGCGCCAGCACGTCCAACGGACGGGTGGTCGCCGCGACCCATTTTCGGTACAGCTCGGCGCGGCGCTCCGTTCGCCGGCTGTTCGGCGCGTCCGGGCGGGTGGCATGTTCGGCAATGCTCGTATCGGTCACCGTTCCTCCAAGGCTCTCCGCACATGGTGCGTGCCCGGAACAATCCACTCAAATCGTGCGGCCGTATTGCCAGCAGGAAAGGGGCTAGGTAGAGTAAGACCATGCCAGAGGCGAACATCCAGCTGACGCGAGCCACACGCGGGGTGCTCGTGAAGCTGGTCGCCGATCCGGCGGCGGAGCATCATGTGACGCGGTTGGTCTTGGAGACAGGACTGTCCGCCGGCGAGGTCTACCGCGTGCTGGCGCGCCTGGAAGCCGTTCACTGGTTGGAGAGCGGCTGGGATCCGCCGACAAACAGACAGCAGGGTTGGCCACGGCGACGGCACTACCGACTGAGTGCCGATGGGCTCGCCATGGCCCGGGGCGCGCTCGCC
The DNA here is from genome assembly GCA_963766015.1 of uncultured Actinomycetota bacterium. Classification (GTDB taxonomy): domain Bacteria; phylum Actinomycetota; class Actinomycetes; order Mycobacteriales; family Nakamurellaceae; genus Nakamurella. The sequence continues at coordinate 23,857 of CAVXYU010000040.1, forward strand.
AGTGCCGTGAGTGCCGCCGCAGTTCCCCGCGGGCGATTGCGCCCAGCAGCCGATACAGCCTGACAGGGCTGTTCTCATCGTCGCGGCGGAACAGCCGTCGACCGCAGCCTCAGCCGGAAAGGTCGGAACGTGATGGATGTCGTCGAGGAACCGCTGCTGCACAGCGACTGGCGGTGTCGGCTGGGTCGTCACCATTACCTGCAGATGCAGGACGAGAACCCGGAGATGCGCGGACGCGGGTATCTGCGTTGCGACCGGTGTGGCAAGCCGAAAGACCGGCCGGAGTACGGCAAGCCGACGTACCTGAACGTCTTCCACGGGTTCTGAGCAGCGCGCGCCGCCATGATCGGACCCAGGCCCCACCCACCCGCGCGGCTGCTGCTCGCGGCCGTTGTCCTCGTGCTGCCGGCGGCGTCCAGGGACCGCTACCGGGAGGAGTTCCGGTCCGAGTTGGCGGAGCTGCCGTTGTGGTCTCAGCTGTTTCAGGCCGGAACGCTGCTGGTGGGGTCGTTGCCGCTGCGCAAGGCGCTGCGGCAGGTGGACGTCATCGAGGATCTGACCTCGGCTCGAGACTGGCGGTGCCGGCTCGGACGTCATCACTACCTGCCGGCCCAGGATGACAACCCTGAGATGCGCGGGCGGCACTACCTGCGGTGCAGCCGGTGCGGCAAGCCCAAGGACAAGGACGAATACGGTCCCATGCCGGGAACCGCACTTGGCGTCGCGGCCGTCTGACGCGGCTGCGACCGCGCCGTTGGTGTGACGCGCCGGTCGACTCACTCGGGGCTACGTAGCATAAGACCGTGCCGGACCCACAACCTCGCATGACGCAGACGACCCAGGCCGTCCTGCGGGCCCTGCTGGATCGACGGTCTGAAGATGTGTACGGCCTGGAGATCTGTGGCGCCACCGGGCTGCCGAGCGGGACGGTGCACCCCATCCTGGCCCGCTTCGAGGCGTTGGGCTGGCTCGCGAGCTCGTGGGAGGAGGTCGATCCACGCGAAAAGGGCCGCCCCCGCCGCCGGTACTACCGGCTGACTGCGGATGGGGCGGCCCTGGCGAGTGATGCCCTGGCGAAGGCCTATCAGGCCCGAACCAGGATCATCACCCGACTTCGGCCTGCCGGCGAGCTGTCATAGATCGACCGGCAGAGGTCGGTGGTGACGCTATTTGTGCAGCGCGGGGATGATCATGTACACGCCCCAGACCGCGATGCCGCCGGCCAGAACGAGGAACAGGTACCCGGCAGTGGCGGTCAGCGTGCCCGCTGCGCCACCCTTCGCGCGGTTCTGGGAGGTGAGCGCTCCGACGCCGAGCGAGAACAGGCTCACGATGCCGATCGCACCCGCCAGGGTCACCAGGGCGACGAGCCCGAGGGCGCTCCAGTTGATGGTCATGACTGCGGTCCCTTCACGGACGTGTCGGTGCTGATCGGCGAGTGGTTGCCGGTCGGCTGGGAGATGATGATCGGTGCGATGCCGTCGTTGGACGGCGCGCCGGCCATGGCCAGCTCATCGTCCTTGGAGCGGCTCAACTTCACCTTCACCACGACGTCATCGGTGACGTTGTGGGACGTGACGGCGGTCCGGCGGGAGATCTTCACGATGACCGCGGTACCGGCGATCAAGGCGGCCAGGACGATGATGACGCCGATGGTTCCCCGCAGCGCGATCGCGGCGGCGATCCCACCGAAGACCGCGGCGGCCGGCAGGGTGAGCAACCAGCCGTAGAACATCTTGCGTGCGGTTCCCCAGCGGACCTTCTTGATGTTCCGGCCGGCACCGCTACCGATGACCGAACCCGAGCACACCTGGGTGGTGGACAGGCCGAAGCCCATGTGGGCGGAGGCGAGGATGGCAACGGTCGACGTGGTCTCGGCGGCGAAGCCCTGCGCGGGGTGCAGATCGACCAGGCCCTTGCCCATCGTCCGCATGATCCGCCAGCCACCTGAGTAGGTGCCGGCACCGATCGCCAGACCGGCCGCGGCGATGACCCAGGTCTGCGGGCCGCTGCCCGTTTCCTGGTAGCCGCCGGTGATCAGCACCAGGGTGATGACGCCCATCGTCTTCTGGCCGTCGGAGGTGCCATGGGCCAGCGCGATCATCGAACCCGAGATCGTCTGTGCCCTGCGGTACCAGCCTGCGGCCGGCTCGTCATCGGAACGCTTGAAGAGTCTGGAGATCAGGAAGATCGCGGTCGCGGCGGCGAGCCCGGCAACCAGCGGCGCCATCACCGCGGGCAGCAGGATCTTCGAGACGATCACCGAGAAGTTCACCCCGGAGAGACCGGCCCCGATGAGGACCGCGCCGATCAATCCGCCGAACAACGCGTGCGACGAGCTGGACGGCAGGCCGAACAGCCAGGTGGTCAGGTTCCACAGGATCGCGGCGACCAGTCCGGCGAAGATCATCGTCGGGGTGACGAACGCGTCGTTCACCATGCCACCGGAGATCGTCTTGGCCACCTCTGTGGAGAGGAAGGCGCCAACGACGTTCAGGACCGCTGCGATCAGTACCGCGGTGCGGGGCCGGAGTGCACCGGTCGCAACGGATGTGGCCATCGCGTTCGCACTGTCGTGGAACCCGTTGGTGAAGTCGAAGAACAGGGCGGTGACAACCACAACAGAGACGATGAAGAGGGTGGTTGTCATGGTGTACCCGCCAGCCACTCGAAGTGCGTCATGGTCGCTTCTATCCACCGTTTCTGGGTTGGGGCCGAGGGTGCGGGACCCGTTAATACTCTGTTCATGACCCCTGTGCGTACAGGGTCCTTTGTCCCTTTTCCGTCCCGTTCCGTCACCGTAACCCTGGCGGGTCATTCCGTCATTACCCGATCAGGATCAGGTCGGCACCGTCCACAACGATCGGACCCTCACGCTCATTCCTGCGTTGTGCGAGAGCCGATCTCGACGTAATGAGGGTTGTACATCACCCCGAGAATGTTGTCGAACGGATCGATGACCGCAGCCGTGACGAAACCGTGACCACGGTCGGTCGGCGGCTGGAACTCGGTTGCTCCGCGTGACTTCAACGAGGCCAAGGTGGCTTCGACGTCATCGACGTGCCAGTAGACCACCGCACCACCCGGCGTGCCCGGTTCGCCGGCCGGGGCATAGCGGCGATCGATGATGCCCAGCTCGTCCTCATCGCGGCCGATCCGGAACTCGACATAGCCGGGCATCCGGAAGTAGGCCTCGATGCCCAGCAGTTCGGTGTACCACTGCCGCGCGGCTTCCAGGTCGGCTGCGTAGAAGGAGATGGTGGCCAGGCCCTGCAACATGGCGGTTCCTTTCGTCGAACTCCGGCGTCCATCGCCGATATCCAGAGCATCCCGGCCAAAGTGCTCATCTCCTGAGCACTTTGTGCGGGAGGATTCCGGGATGCGTGCGGACCGGTTGGTGGCTGTGCTGCTGCTGATGCAGTCCAGGGGCAGGGTGACGGCGGGCCTGCTGGCCGCCGACTGGAGGTATCGACCGCGACCGCGCGCCGTGACCTGGAAGCGCTGTCCGCAGCGGGGGTCCCCGTCTATCCGCAACCCGGACGCGGCGGCGGATGGTCGCTCGTCGGCGGCGCACGGACCGATCTCACCGGGTTGACCGCCTCCGAGGCCAGGGCCCTGTTCCTGCTCGTCGGCCCGGCGGCCGCGCTGTCGCCGCAGGCGAAGGCGGCCTTGAGCAAGCTGGTCCGGGCACTTCCCGACACCTTCCGGGCGGACGCCGAGGCGGCGTCGGATGCCGTGGTCGTAGACCCGGCCGGGTGGGGTGAGCGGGACCGCCCCCGAACGGCGCTGGTCGACGCGTTGCAGGAGGGTGTGGTCCGCCGCCGCAAGCTCCGGGTGACCTACGCCACAGGGCCGGCGAGCGCTCGGAGCGAACCGTCGACCCACTGGGGCTGGTCGACAAGGACGAGACCTGGTACCTGCTGGCCGGGACCGGGTGGTCGGCGAGATCGAACTGCGCCGTTCGACGGTGTCGGCGACGGTCTTGATCCAGGAGCGGTTCGCAGGCATTCTCCGGTCGCACTTCGGGCGGCACTGCGTCGAACTGGGGCCGTCGCCGGACGGTCGGGTGCGGGTCAGGGTGGCCGCTCCGACTCCGTTGATGATCGCGCAGCAGCTGGCGGGCTGGGGCGGCCTGGTCGAAGTGGAGGAGTCGTCGGCGGTTCGGGCCCAGCTCGCACGGCTCGGCGCCGAGCTCGTCGAACGCAACGGCGCCCGGGCGGAACAGCCTTCTTCGAGACACGACAGTGTGTGATGGGCGCGAGCCGGACGGTGGTGGTCAGTTCACGTTTCGAACCGCGGCCCGGTGCTGTTGCGGGCTGATGCCCCGCACCCTCTTGAAGGCGGAGCTGAGCGCGAAGGGGTTCGCATAGCCCACCTGACGGGCCACGGACGCGAGCGTGGCGTCGGGCTCCAACAGCAGGTCGGCCGCCAGGTCGAGCCGCCAGGTGGTCAGGAACGTCATCGGCGGCTGGCCGGCCAGCTCGCCGAACCGGCGGGCGAACACCGCACGGGAGACACCTGTCGCCGCAGCCAGACTCCCCACCGTCCACTGTCGGGACGGTGCGTTCTGCATGAGCCGCACCGCCTTCCCGACGACGGGGTCCGTCGTTGCCCGGTACCAGCCCGGCTCGTCCGCGCCCTGGCCGGCGAACCACTCCCGCAAACCGGCGACCAGCAGCAGGTCGAGCAGGCGGTCGAGCACGGCCTCCTGGCCCGGCCGGTCGACGGTGGCCTCCCGTTCCACCAGGGCGACCAGCGGCTGGTCCCAGTGGTCCGCGCGCAGCGTCACCAGCGGTGGAAGGGCAGCGAGCAGGTGTTTCCCGATCTCGTGGTGCTGGGTGTAGGTCCCGGTGATCATCACCACCTGACCGGCCGGGTCGTTGCCCCAGGTCCGCACCCCGAGGCTGGCGATGTCGACCAGTTCCTGGCCGTCGACCGTCGTGCAGCGCTGGCCGGGATGGATGACGGCCTGCGGGGCGATGCCTTCTCCGCTGGCGATGGTGTAGGCGTCCGGACCACGCAACACGGCGACGTCACCCGGCCGGAGAACGTCAGCGGACGCCGAGTCGGGATTGATGTGCGCGGACCCGGCGGCCATCGCGACCACGGTGAGCGGTGCCCGGTCCTGGATGCGCAGCGACCACGGCGGCCGCAGCACCGACCGCAGCACGAACGCCCCCCGGGCCCGTGGCCCGTCCAGCAGGCCGACAACGGAGTCCATCGGGCGAGCGTAGACGCACACGTATGTATTCGAGCGCCATAGCCATGGATCGTCTCGATTCTTGAGGATGGAATGTCTCCATGGAAGCTCACCAGTCGCACCACACAACAACTCTGGTACTCGGCGGAACCGGCCGGACCGGTCGCCGGGTGATCGATCGGCTGCGTTCCCGCGGCGTGCCGACCCGGGTGGGCTCCCGTCGCGGGAACCCGCCCTTCGAGTGGAACGACGCTGCAACGTGGGACGGCGTGCTCGACGGCGTCGGCGCCGTGTATCTCTGCTACCACCCCGATCTGGCCGTTCCGGGCGCCGCCGACATCGTCGGTGCCTTCGGGCGGTCCGCTGTTGCCGCAGGTGTCTCCCGGATGGTGCTGCTGGCCGGTCGAGGTGAGGAGGAAGCCGAACGCGCCGAGGAGCTCGTCCGTACGGCGGCCCGTGGATCAGGGACCACCGTCACCGTCGTGCGGGCGAGCTGGTTCGCGCAGAACTTCAGCGAGGGCTTCTTCCGGGACGACCTGCTCGCCGGAGAACTCGCCCTGCCGGTGGATGACGTTCTTGAACCGTTCGTCGACATCGACGACGTTGCCGAGGTGGCGACGGAGGCGCTGACGGACGATCGCCACGCGGGCCAGGTGTACGACGTGACCGGGCCGCGGCTGCTCACGTTCACGCAGGCGGTCGCCGAGATTGCCTCCGCGACCGGTATCGCGGCGGGAACCACCACCGTTCCGCTCGACGAATACATTGCGGCGATGGCTGCCGTGGGGGTGCCCCGGGAGGTGACAGAGCTGATGGGATACCTGTTCACCGACGTCCTGGACGGGCGGAATGCCGTCGTCGGAGACGGGGTCGAGCGTGCGCTCGGCAGGCCCGCGCGCGATTTTCGGGACTTCGCCGGTCGTGCGGCGGCCAACGGCGCCTGGGACAGGAAGCCGGCCGTGCAGCCATGAGCACGACCTCGGAGTCGGTGCTGATCGCCACGACAGCGCTGGGCAGCGCGACCGTGGCGGGCGTCTTCTTCGCCTTCGACGCGTTTGTGCTGCACGCCCTGGCCGCCCTGCCCGAAGGCCGCGGTGCAGAGGCGATGCGGTCGATCAACGTCTCCGCGGTTCGCCCGGCGTTGATGACCGCGCTGTTCGGCACCGCGGTCCTGGCCGCCGGGGTGGGCGTGCTGGCCGTGCGGTCGGACGACGGCACCCAGGCGGTGCTGCTGGGCTTCGGGGCCGGTGCCTACCTGTTCGGGACGGTGCTGACCACGGTGGTGCGGAACGTGCCGCTGAACAATGCCCTGGCGGCGCCCGGTGGTGATGCGGGATGGGACGGCTATCTGCGGCGGTGGAGGAGGGCGAACCGACTCCGAATGGTGTTCGCCCTCGCCGCCGCTGCTGTCGTGCTGGCGGGGCTGGCCGGCAGACTGGGCGCCTGACGCCAACGGGTCGCCTGTCCACAATCCTCTCGGGGGTCGGGTTGCTGTCGGCGCGTGGTCCTACGCTGCGTGTCGTGCGGGTGGTCGGGTTGCTCCGGATCTCCCTGCGCCGGATTCCGGACCGGAGTCCAGCACCGAGAAGGAGATCACCGTGTCGACCACGACGTTGAACGAGCGCGCCGAGCACCATCTGCGCGCGCTGGTCGGCTCGGATTCCGCGACCCTGCGGGACGATCAGTGGACGGCGATCGAGGCGTTGGTCGCGGGTCGCCGACGCGCATTGGTCGTCCAGCGCACCGGTTGGGGAAAGTCGGCGGTGTACTTCGTCGCCACGGCGTTGCTCCGCGAGCGGGGCGCGGGCCCTACGGTGATCATCTCCCCGCTGCTCGCGCTGATGCGTAACCAGATCGCGGCCGCCGAGCGCGCCGGGATACGGGCGGTGACGATCAACTCTGCCAACGCCGAGCAGTGGCGGACGGTCTACGCACAGGTCCGGGCCGGCGAGGTGGACGTGCTGCTGGTGTCCCCGGAGCGACTGAACAATCCCGGTTTCCGGGACGAGGTGCTGCCGGAGGTGGCCGCGACAGCCGGTCTGGTCGTCATCGACGAGGCGCATTGCATCTCGGACTGGGGACACGACTTTCGGCCCGACTACCGCCGCATCCGCACCCTGCTGGAGGAACTGCCGGACGGCATTCCCGTGCTGGCGACGACGGCGACGGCCAATCAGCGGGTGGCCAGGGACGTCGCCGAGCAGTTGTCCGTGTCCTCGGCCCAGCACAGCTCCGGCGGCAATCCGGACGCCGCCGGGCACGGGGTGGAGACGCTGGTGCTGCGCGGCCCGCTCGACCGGACGTCGTTGCACCTGGGCGTGGTCCGGTTGCCCGACCAGCCCACCCGGCTCGCCTGGCTGGCCGATTACCTCTCCAGGACAATGGGTTCCGGCATCGTCTACTGCCTGACGGTCGCCGCCACCGAGCAGGTGGCCGAGCACCTCCGCGCTCGCGGCCTGCAGGTGGCCGCCTATTCGGGGCGCACGGATCCGACCGAACGGGCGCAGGCCGAGGACGACCTGCTGGCCGGCCGGATCAAGGCGTTGGTGGCCACTTCGGCGCTCGGAATGGGTTTCGACAAACCGGATCTCGCGTTCGTCGTGCATCTCGGTGCGCCGCCGTCGCCAATCGCGTATTACCAGCAGGTGGGGCGCGCCGGCCGCGCTGTCGACCGCGCCGAGGTGGTGCTGCTGCCCGGCAAGGACGACGTCGACATCTGGAACTACTTCGGATCGCTCGGCTTCCCGTCCGAGTCCGACGTCCGGGCGACGCTGGACGAATTGTCGGCGGAAGGTGAGCCGATGTCGGTACCCGCACTGGAACCGCGCGTCTCCCTTCGCCGTTCCCGGCTGGAGATGATGCTCAAGGTGCTCGATGTGGACGGCGCCGTGCGCAGGGTCAAGGGCGGCTGGACCGTCACCGGGCAGCCGTGGGCCTACGACACCGAACGCTATGACAGGGTCGGCGCCGCGCGGGCTATCGAGCAGCGCGCGATGCTCGAGTACATCAGCACCGACGGCTGCCGGATGAGCTTCCTGCGGGAGCAGCTGGACGACCCGGCGCCCGATCCGTGCGGGCGCTGCGACAACTGCGGCGGGCTGAGCCTGCCGTCCTCCGTCGACCAGCAGTCGATCGTCGCCGCGAAGGCCGAGCTCGAAGTGCCCGGCGTTGCGGTCGAACCGAGAGCGCAATGGCCGTCGGCAATGTCAGCCCTCGGCGTCGCACTGTCCGGCCGCATCCCTGCGGGCGAGAAGGCGGCGCCCGGCCGCGCCGTCGGGCGGCTGGACGGCATCGGTTGGGGTTCGGCGCTGCGCGCGTTACTGGCGCACGGTGCGCCGGACGGCGAAGTGCCGGTTCCGCTGCGGCACGCGGCAGTGCAGGTGCTCGACGGCTGGCTGCCTCCCGATGACGGGGAACTCGACGGCGTCGCCTACATCGGGTCCAGCAGCAGACCGGAGTTGGTACGCCACCTCGCTTCCGGTCTGGCCCGGTACCGGAAGCTCCCCGTGCTCTCGACGTTCGAGGTCGTCGACGACCGCCCCACCACCGCCGCCACGAACTCCGCCCGACGATTGGCGGAGGTCCTCGGCAGGTTCCGGCTGACCGACCCCGCCGCCGTCGCCGGGCAGCGTGTCCTACTGGTCGACGACAGCACCGACACCGGCTGGACGTTGACGGTGGCTGCCCGGGAACTGCGCAAAGCCGGTGCAGTGGAGGTCTTCCCGTTCGTGCTGGCCGTTCGCTGACAGCTCTTTCGCGGTGCTCCTGATGATCAAGCCACCCGTTCGTGGCTGTCCGGTGGCCGCCGATGAGTTTCCTGTCCCGCATCGGTCGTCATGAGCGGACCGGGTGTCGGTGCGCTGTGCTGTACTAGCCGCCATCCGGGCCGAACCACGGTCCCGGCTCGCGGAGAGGCACAACAGACCTGATGCCCACGCACTTCGCACCTTTCCCTGGCACTCCACCACCGAGCGGCGGTGGTCGCTGATGGCGGCGGCTGTCGAGGTCTCCGAGCTGGTCAAGACTTTCAAGGAGACGACCGCGCTGGCCGGGGTCGATCTGGCGGTCCCCGAAGGCACCGTGCTGGGTCTGCTCGGTCCCAACGGAGCCGGCAAGACGACGGTCGTCCGGATCCTGTCCACCCTGTTGAAGGCCGACAGCGGCCGCGCCACGGTTTTCGGCCATGACGTGTTGACCCACCCGGACGCGGTGCGCAGCATCATCGGGCTGACCGGCCAGTACGCGGCGGTCGACGAGTACCTGACCGGGTCCGAGAACCTGGAGATGGTCGGCCGGCTCTACCGGCTCGCCAAGGCCGACGCCCGCGGACGGGCGGCGAACCTACTGGAGCGGTTCGACCTCTCGGACGCCGCGGGCCGGATCGTGAAGACATACTCCGGCGGCATGCGGCGGCGGCTGGACATCGCGGCCTCGCTGATCGCCCGCCCGCGGGTGCTCTTCCTTGACGAACCGACAACCGGACTCGACCCGCGCAGCCGGATCGGCATGTGGGAGTTCATCGCTTCGTTGGTCGCGGACGGCACCACCATCCTGCTCACCACCCAGTACCTCGAGGAGGCGGACCGGCTGGCGGACTCGATCGTCGTGATCGACCACGGCAAGGTGATCGCCCGCGGCACCGCCGACGAGCTGAAGGCGCAGGTGGGTGGGCACCGGCTGGAGTTCACCCTCACCGACGCGGCCGCGCTGCCCGTCGTCCTGGAGCGGCTCCGGGAGCTTGCCATCGACACTCCCGTGGTCGACGAGCAGGCGAGGTCGCTGACCATCCCGGTGCGCGGCGGTGCCGACGTGCTGCGGGACGCGCTGCGCCGGCTGGACGGTTCCGGCGTCGACATCATCGATGTGGGGTTGCGCAGACCGGATCTGGACGACGTGTTCCTGGCGCTGACCGGTCACGCCTCCGAGGCACCGACGGGCACGGCCGAGGAGCCCGTACCGGACCAGGGGAAGGGAGCGCGGTCATGACCACGCTGGCACAGGCGGTCTCGGACGGTGCCGTCATCACCAAACGCAACCTGCTCAAGATCAAGCGGGTCCCGGACCTGCTGGTCTTCGCGACCCTGTCGCCGATCATGTTCGTGCTGCTGTTCGCGTTCATCTTCGGTAGTGCGATCCCGCTCCCCGGGGTGGACTACAAGGAATTCCTGATGGCCGGGATCTTCACCCAGACAGTCATCTTCGGCGCAACGATCACCGGCACGAGCCTGGCCGAGGACCTGCAGAAGGGCCTCATCGACCGCTTCAGGTCACTACCGATGGCGCGCTCGGCCGTGCTGGTCGGACGCACCACAGCGGACATCGGCAACAACATCGTCGTCATCATCGTCATGTCGATCACCGGACTGCTGGTCGGCTGGCGGATCCGCACCTCGGTGTTCGAAGCGTTGCTCGCCTTCCTGCTGCTGCTTCTGTTCGCCTATTCGATCAGCTGGGTGATGGCCGTCGTCGGTCTGTCGGTGAAGTCCCCCGAGGTCGTCAACAACGCCTCGTTCATCATCATTTTCCCGATCACCTTCATCGCGAACACCTTCGTCCCGACCAACAACTTCCCGCCCGCGCTCAAGACGTTCGCGGAATGGAATCCGGTGTCGTCGGTGACCCTGTCGGCGCGCGAACTGTTCGGGAACACCAGTCCGGCGCTGCCGCCGCCGGACGTCTGGCCGGCGCAGCACCCGGTCGCCTACTCGATGATCTGGATCGTCATCCTGCTGGTGATCTTCGTGCCGTTGGCCATCCGGAGGTACGAGTCCGCCGCGGCCCGCTGAGTCGAATGGGCGAGCCGTTCCTGGTCAGCCGGGGTGGGCCTCCCGGTGCGCCTGCGCGAGATCGACGTAGTGGATGGCGTTCTGGAGCACACCATGGCGTTCCTCGGCGGTCAGTTCACGGCGCACCTTGCCGGGAACGCCGGCCACCAGGGAACCGTCGGGCACCCGGGTCCCCTCCAGCACGACCGCGCCCGCGGCCACCATCGAGCCGGTGCCGATCACCGCGCCGTTGAGGACAACAGCGCCCATCCCGATCAGGCAGTGGTCCTCGACGGTGCAGCCGTGCAGCACCGCAGCGTGGCCGACGCTCACCCCGGCGCCGATCACGGTCGGAAAGTCCGGATCTGCGTGCACCACGACGTTGTCCTGCAGGTTGGTCCCGGCACCGATCGAGATGCTGCTGGTGTCACCCCGGACGACGGCGCCGTAGAACACGCCGGTGCGCGCCCCGATCGTGACCCGCCCGATCACCCTGGCGGTGGGCGCCACCCACGCGGTCGCGTCCACCTCGGGGGTGGCGCCACCGAAAGAGAGATGCTGGGACATCGGCTCACTCCTATTTCCGTTGGGCCGCTCCGAACTGGACCCGTCTGTCTTGGCCGGCTCTGTCTTCGCCCGCTCTGTCTTGGAGCGCGGTACGACGAAGTCGACCAGCCGGCTGCGGCCGTTGCCCAGCGACGGCCAGTCGTCGTCGACGGCCAGGACCGCGATCGCCGAGGTGGGGAACTTCTTCCGCACCGATTCCAGCGCCTCGGTGTCCGAACCGGGCCCGGCGAGTTGCTCGGCAAGCGCAGGGATTCCCGGACCGTGGCCGACCAGCAACACGGTCCGGTCGCCGGAGGGCAGGGTGCCGAGGATCTCCGCGATCTCCTCCGGGTACGCCTCGTAGATGTCCCCGACGAAGTCGACCGGCACCGTCGCCGACTCGCCGGCGGCCAGACCGGTCGCCGCCAGCGTCTGCCGGGTCCGGGTGGCAGTGGAACACACCACCCGGTCGATGCCGGGAAGGTTCTCGCTGATCCACCTGCCGGCCAGCGATGCCTGGCTGACGCCGCGGGGCGCCAGCGGGCGGTCGTGGTCGTCGACCCCGTGCGGATAGGCGGACTTCCCGTGCCGCAGCAGGATCAACGTTCGGCTCCCGGTGCGGTCGTACGTTCCCGATCCATCAGGTGGCATCGGCCCATCCAACCGTCGCGGCGTCCAATGCGGCGCATCGGGTGTCCGGCGCCTCGTCACCGCCCGGGCGCGTCTGGTGATCCGGCGGAGGATTCGCCGCGGCCGCCACCGCTTCATCGGTCGTCGTTGTGGTCCGAGCGAGGGAGTCGATCTGCTGATGTTTTGCCCGGGGGCCGCTGGCCGTCCAGCGGGGTCGCGCCCGCCGACGCCGGCTCGTCGATCTGCTCGCGCACATACCGCGCGATGACCTGCAGGACCGCGACGGCAGGAACGGCGAGGAACGCCCCGACGATGCCGAACAGGGTGCCGCCGAGGGCGACCGCAGCCAACACGACCGCCGGGTGGATCTTCAGGGTGCGGCCGACGAGCATCGGCTGCATGACGTTGCCCTCGAGTTGCTGGACCAACAGCACGATGCCGAGCACGGCCAGGGCGATCCAGGGGCCACCCGAGACGAGTGCCACCAGGACCGCAATGCCGCCGGCGACGAAGGCACCGACGATGGGCACGAAGCCGCCGAAGAACGTCAGGACGGCGATCGGCAGGGCGAACGGCACCCCGAGCAGCCAGACGCCCATGCCGATGAAGAACCCGTCGACGAAGGCGACGGCGGCCTGCGACCAGACGTACTGACCCAGCGCTGTCCATACCCGGTCTGCCACCACCTCGGCATGCCTGCCCGTGGTCGACCCGATCCACGTCCGCAGCCAGGGCAGAAATCGCGGCCCATCCTTGAGGAAGAAGAAGCACAGCACCAGGGCGAGCACCAGGGTGACGATGGCCGAGCCGATGGCCCCGAGGCTGCCGATCACCACGGAGGCGATCTGCTGGCTGTTGCTCTTCAACTGGTTGATGCCCTGGTCCACCAGACCGCCGAGCGCATCCGGCCCCAGGTTGAACGGCGGGCCGGCCAGCCAGCTCTGTAGCGAGCTCAGGCCCTCCGACGCCTGGTTGACGAGGTCCTGCGCCTGTCCCGTCACCTGCGGCGCGAGCAGGGCGATCAGCCCGCCCACCACCGCGAACAGGCCCACCACAGCGATCAGCGATGCGAGCGCCGGTGGGAGCTTCCGGCGCAGGAAACGCACCGGAGGCCACAGCACCGTGGCGAGCAGCAGACCGAAGAGGATCGGCAGCAGCACGCTCCACAATTCACCCAGGATCTGGAACAGCACCCATAGGCCGAGGCCGATGATCAGCAGCCGGACGGTCCAACGAGCGGCCTCGATCACCCCCTGCTGGAGCCGCCGGGCCATCGGTGAGCGGCCGAGGACCGCTCCCGCGGCTTCCGGAGCGGGATTGCCGGTCGCCCCGCCGACGGCGTCGGCGAGATCGGCCGAGTCCAGCAGGTCGGCGTCGACGCCGGAATCAGCCACGTCACGGTGTGGCGAGCCGTCTGTCTTGTGTTTTCGAGCTGACCAGTTGCCGGCCATCAGGGCTCCTCTCGTGCCGGACCCGGGTCGCCGCGGCACATCTATCCTTCCCCGCTCCGGCGCGGGTAACCGTGGACGCCGAGCCGGTCACATCCAGGAAAAGGGCCTCAGCTGCGCGCGACCGATCCGCCGCAATGCGGTCTGATGACCGGGTGCACTCAGTGGAACTGACCGTCGACGAGCGGACCGACCGCCTCGTCCGCGACCAGTGGAACCTGCTGGCCTACGCCGGACTGCCCAGCCAGGCGCGGCACAAGGGAGCGTCGAACCGGCCGCACATCACGGTGGCGTTGACCGCCACGATGACCCCCGACGTGGTCGTTGCCCTCGGATCGACCTTCGCGCGGCTGCCGATCCCGATGACCGTGGGCAGCCTCGTCGTGTTCGGCGCCCGCCGCTTCGTGCTGGCCCGTCTTGCCGTGCCGTCGATCGACCTGCTGCAGCTGCAACGCAGCGCGATAGACGCCCTCATCGACCCGGTCGACCCGCACGGGACGTTCGGCCCCGGCGCGTGGACGCCGCACATCACCCTCGCCCGCAGGCTGACCGCACAGCAACTGGCCGATGCGCTGACCGAGCTGGGTGAGGTCCCGCCGATCCGCGGTGCGCTGGTGCGGGCCCGGCGCTGGGACATGTCGGCCAAGCAGGAGCAATGGATCGAACCGCCCGGGTTGGTGCAGCCGGCATCCTGAAGAGGTCGCCCTGAGAGGGTCGCCCCTGAAGAGGCCGCCCTGAGGAGGCCGCCCTGAGGAGGCCGCCCTGAGGAGGCCGCCCTGTAAAGGCCACCGGTCCCCGTCGGCGGCGGACCTATCCTTGAGCGCGACATGACCGACATCCCAGCGACCGCAACCGCAGCGACCGCAACCCAAGCGGCCGCGCCGGCGGACCTCGCGGCTCGCCTGACCGACGTCACCACCCTTGACGAACGCCGCCTGCGGCGCCGGCTGCGCGGTGCGCGGCGGATCTCCGACGACGGCAAACGACGTCGCGCTCTGGACGATGTGGAGCGCCAGATCGCGACGGCCCAGGCGCGCCTGGCACGGCGCCGGGCGGCGGTGCCAAAACTGCGCTACCCGCCGGAGCTGCCGGTCTCGGAACGGGTCGACGACCTCGCGGCGGCGATCGCCGCGCATCAGGTCGTCATCGTGGCAGGTGAGACCGGCTCCGGGAAATCGACCCAGCTGCCGAAGATCTGCCTGCAGGTCGGCCGGGGCGTCCGGGGCACCATCGGGCACACCCAGCCGCGGCGGATCGCGGCACGCGCGCTCGCCGAACGGATCGCGGAGGAGACGGGGACGGTCGTCGGCGGCGCGGTGGGCTACGCCATCCGGTTCGGGGACCACACCGGCCCGGACACCCTGGTCAAGCTGATGACGGACGGCATCCTGCTGAACGAGATCGGCCGGGACCGGATGCTGATGGCCTACGACACGATCATCATCGACGAGGCGCACGAGCGGAGCCTCAACATCGATTTCCTGCTCGGCTATCTCAAGGAGCTGCTGCCGCGCCGGCCGGACCTGAAGCTGATCATCACGTCGGCCACGATCGACCCGCAGCGATTCTCCCGGCACTTCGGCGACGCCCCGATCGTGGAGGTCTCCGGCCGCACCTATCCGGTCGAGATCCGCTACCGCCCCTTCGGTGTCGACGACCAGATCGACCCCGAGATGCCGGACGACGAGGATGACGACCTCGGAGCGGACGGTCGCCCGCCTGCCGGTTTTCGACAGGACGGTGCGTCCAGGCAGGACGGTGCGTCCAGGCAGGACGGCGCCTCCCGGCAGGATGGCTTCTCCCGGCAGGACGCTCGCTCACGACCGCACAGCGCCTCCCGGCCGCAACGGGGTGACCGGCCGACCGCCGGCAACGCCGAGGCGCGGGCCAGGGAGGACGCCGTCGACCAAGCGCAGGCGATCTGCTCCGCCGCCGACGAGCTGATGTCGGCCGGTGACGGCGACATCCTGGTGTTCCTCTCCGGTGAACGCGAGATCACCGACACCGCAGAGGTTCTGCGTGGCCATCTCGCCGGCCGCCGGGGGAGCACCGAGGTACTCCCGCTGTACGGCAGGCTGTCCGCCGCGGACCAGCACAAGGTGTTCTCCCGGCACGCCGGCCGCCGGATCGTGCTGGCCACCAACGTCGCGGAAACGTCCCTGACGGTCCCCGGCGTCCGCTACGTGATCGACCCCGGCACCGCCCGGATCTCCCGGTACTCGCCGCGCAGCAAGGTGCAGCGGCTCCCGATCGAACCGATCTCGCAGGCATCGGCCGGTCAGCGAGCCGGGCGGTGTGGCCGGGTGGCGGACGGCATCTGCATCAGGCTCTACTCGGAGGAGGACTTCCTCGGCCGGCCCGAATACACCGACCCGGAGATCGCCAGGACGTCGCTGGCGTCGGTCATCCTGCAGATGGCCTCGCTGGATCTGGGCGACATCTCGGTGTTCCCTTTCCTCGATCCACCGGACCGGCGCCAGATCAACGACGGCGTCACGGTTCTCACCGAACTGGGTGCGTTGACCGAGACCGGGGACGAGCGGCCCAGGCTGACGCCCGTAGGGCGGTCGATGGCCGGGCTTCCGCTGGACCCCCGGTTGGCCAGGATCCTGGTGGAGGGCAGCGGGCTGGGCTGCCTGCGTGAGGTCCTCGTCATCGTGGCGGCGTTGTCGATCGTCGACGTGCGGGAGTACCCGCTGGAGGAGCGGGACAAGGCGACGGCCGCGCACTCCCGGTTCGTCGACCCGCAGTCCGACTTCAGCGCGCTGCTCGGGCTGTGGGTCTACCTGGAAGAGCAGGGAAAGCATCTCTCTGGCAACGCTTTCCGCAAGATGTGCCGGCGCGAGTACCTGAACTACCTGCGCATCAGGGAATGGCAGGACCTGCATACCCAGCTCCGGCAGTTGCTGCGCGGGATGCACATGGAGCTCGACGCTCCGGCGAGCGCGGCCCCTTCCGCTGCCGGGAGCCGGCCGGCCGCCGGCAAGGGCCGGACACCCACGTCGACGACATCGCAGGCGACCACATCGCAATCGACCACAGCGCAGCCGAAGAACGCTGCCGCACCGGCCAAGGGCGGCAGGGGATCGCTGGCGGTGGAGGTGGACACGCCCAAGGTGCACACCGCGCTGCTGGCCGGCCTGTTGTCGCACATCGGACTGCGAAAGGAACCCGGCCGCGAGTACCAGGGCACCCGGGGCGTCAGCTTCGTCATCTGGCCGGGATCGGCGTTGGCGCGATCCGGCCCGCAGTTGGTGGTGGCCGCCGAACTGGTCGAGACCAGCCGGCTCTGGGGCCGGATCTGCGCCCGGGTAGAACCCGCCTGGATCGAACAGGTGGGCGGAGACCTGCTGCGGCGCAGCTACTCCGAACCCCGGTGGAACGCCAAACGGGCCGGCGTCGAGGCGACCGAGAAGGTCCAGCTGCTCGGTGTGCCGATCGTCGCCGCGCGCACCGTCCAGTTCGATCGCATCGATCCGGAACTGTCCCGGGAACTGTTCATCCGGCATGCCCTGGTGGAGCGCGACTGGACGACGCGGCACCGCTTCTTCACCCAGAACCAGCAGGCCCTGGACGACATCGCCGCCTGGGAGGACCGCACCCGACGCCGGGACATCGTGGTCGACGACGAGACGCTTTTCGCTCTGTATGACGCCCGGATCCCGCCCGAGGTGACGTCGGGGCGGCATTTCGACTCCTGGTGGAAGAAGGCGTCCCGGTCCACGCCCGACCTGATGACGTTCACCACCGAGATGCTGATCGCCGCCGGCAGTGAGCGTTTCGACACCGCCGCGTTCCCGGATCGGTTCGACGCCGGCGGCGTCGACCTCGAGCTCGGATATGTGTTCGATCCGGGCCGACGCGACGACGGGGTGACCGTGACGATCCCGCTGGCGGTGCTGGCGAGGGTGGATCCGACCGCCTTCGAACGGCAGATCCCCGGCCTCCGAACCGATCTCGCCGTTGCGCTGATCCGATCGCTGCCGAAGACGTTGCGCCGCAACTTCGTTCCGGTCCCGGACTTCGCCCGGGCAGCACTGAGCCGGATGGAACAGCAGCCGGCGGCGACCGACGCACCGATGCCCACCCAGCTGGCCGCCACCCTGACGGCGCTGACCGGCGTGGTCGTCAGGGAAACCGATTTCGACCTGGAGAAGGTGCCCGACCACCTGCGGATGACGTTCGCCGTGGTCGACGACCAGGGCCGGAAGGTGGCCGACGGAAAGAACCTGTCGCGCCTGCAGGACTCGCTGCGGTCCGACACCAGGAAGGCCGTCGCCAGGGCGTCGGGCACGGTGGAGCGGACCGGGCTGACGGCGTTCCCGCCGTCCGGCATCCAGCGCACCGTGACGACGGAGGTCGGTGGGCACGAGGTGACCGGCTTCCCCGCGCTGGTCGACGAGGGCGGCACGGTCGGAGTCTCGGTGTTCACCTCGGTCGTCGATCAGGCGCGGTCGATGCGCGCGGGCACCCGCCGGTTGCTGGTGCGGGAGATGCCCAGCCCGCTCGCTCAGCTGCGCCAGTCGTTGAGCCGGTCGCAGCTCCTGACGATGGCCGCGACGCCGTACGGGTCGGTCGGTGAGTTGGTCGCCGATGCCACCGAAGCGGCGGTGGACGCGCTGCTGGACTGGGCGGGCGGACCTGCCTGGGATCCTGCGGCCTTCGCCGCGCTCGTTGCGAAGATCCGGCCGCACCTGAACAAGGCGGTGCGGGACATCGTCGTCGCCGCCGAGCAGGTGCTGCGCGCGGCCGATCTGGCCTCCCGGGCGATCGACACCGCCGGGAGCGGGCCGGGCCGTGCGGCGATCGCCGATCTCGTCGACGACATGCGCGGCCAGCTGTCAACCGCACTCGCACCCGGTTTCATCACCAGGACCGGTGCGGCCGCCCTGCCCGATCTCAACCGGCGGCTGCAGGCGCTCGCCGTCCGGGCCGAACGAGTCGTCGACGCGCCGGCCAGGGACCGTGAACGGCTCGCTGAGATCACCGAGTTGCGGACCGAGGTCGACGACGCCGTCGCCGCCCTGCCGCCGGAGCGGCAGGGCGACCGTGACGTCAGCGCTGTACGCGCGCTGCTGGAGGAATACCGCGTCGCCCTGTTCGCGCAGCCGATGCGGACGTCGGTGCCGGTGTCGGCGAAGAGGATCCGCGCGGCGTTGGCCGCGCTTCGCCACTGATCCGGAGAATCCAGGTCGACGCCGGGGATCCTCTGCGTGCCGCCGGACCCGTCAGACGGCCGTCGGCGGCGGGTTCGGGGTAGTGGGCGGCGGGTTGGGGGTGGCGGTGGGGGGCGGGGTCGGCGTGCTGGGCGGCGGTGTAGTGCGGCCGTCCTTGCCTGCCGCCTTGTCCACGAAACCCTTCAGCTTGGCTTCGATCGGGTCGACCTTGTCGCGCCCGACCTTGCTGCCGGCGAACCCGCCCGCCTTGGTGATGCCTTCCTGAATCTTGTCGGAGTGCTCGGTCAACAGCCCCTGTGCCTTGTCCTTCAGTTGCTTGAAATCAACCATTGCCGGCTCCCTGGTGCGGTGCGTTGTGGTGAGGGATCGGCCGGTGCGCCCGGCCTTTCGACGTAACGCCCGGCGTCCGTCCGCGGTTCCCCCGAGACCGTCCTCGGCCCGGGGATCGTGCGCGGCGGCGGGGGAGTCAGTCGGGCCGGCGGAGCGAGTGCGACGCACGTCGGCTGAACCCCTGCCTTTCAAGGAGGGGCCTTCTGGCCGGCCCGTGCGAGGCCCGGGTTCAGGTGAGCGCCGCGGCTCGGCCGGCCCCGGCGGACGTCAGCGCAGCCGGTAGGTCAGCCGTGGGATGTCGATGACGAAGCCGTGCCGGTCGACCGTCATGGTTCGTTCCCCGTGCGGGCCGAGGTGCCAGATGGTCGCCGCTTCGTCGGTCAGGGCCAGGGTCCGGAAGGAGTACTCCACCGGCGACACCTTCAGCGCCGGCACGCTGATCTCGGCCACGCACAGCGCCTCCTCGCCGACTCGCCGGTGCAGCCCCAGCCTGCGGATCGCCAGAGAAGTGGTGAGAACACTTGCGGTCAGATCGGTGTCGTGGCACGCATCGATGCCGGGCGTGGTCGCGGCGTGTCCGGCCGCGTCCAGCCAGGGACCGCCCGGCGTCCTGGTCAACGAAAGTCCCCGCTCGGCCAGGACGGAGTCGCTGTGTGCAGTGAACCTCCGGGTGCGCCCTGCGGCGTCACACAGCACCGAGTACGACGCGCCGAGACTGTGCCGGCCCACGACGACCAGGTAGCCGCTGGCCCGCAGGCCGCGCTCGGTCAGCACCACCCGCACGGTCTCCAGTCGGCGCCCATCGTCGGACGACCACGACAGCAGTCGGGTTGAGCCGTAAGGACTGCTCACGCTCCGTATCGTATATGTGGCGTAATGGATTACTGAGTAACGATTAGGCCGGTGCGACCTACTCCCTCCGATGTCGGCCCTCGGGGCGACGACCAGGTTCCCGCCCCGTTGAGCCGTCAGGACTGGTCGGCGTCGTGCACGACGATCGCGATCTGCACCCGGTTGGCGACGTCGAGTTTGGTGAAGAGCCGCGACACGTGTGCCTTGACGGTCGCCTCGCTCAGGAACAGCGCGGCGCCCACCTGCGCGTTGGAGGCACCGGACCCGATCGCGACCGCGACCTGACGCTCGCGGTCGGTGAGCGTGGCCAGCCGCTGCGCCGCTGCCCGGCGGCGCTCGGTCGCCTGCGGCATCGCCGAAGTGCGACGAGCAGGGTGCGGGTGACCGACGGCGAGAGCATCGCCTCGCCCGCGGCGACCAGGCGCACCGCGTTCACGATCTCCGCGGGCGGGGTGTCCTTGAGCAGGAACCCGTCCGCGCCGGCGCGCAGCGCGCTCATCACCTGCTCGTCGGCCTGGAACGTGGTCAGCACGATCACCTGCGGCGGCGCGTCGAGCCGGCGCAGCGCGGCGGTCGCGGTGATGCCGTCCATCTCGCGGCATCCGGATGTCCATCAGCACGACGTCCGGCCGGTGCGCGCGGACCGCGGCGACCGCCCGAGCGCCGTCGTCCGCCTCGCCCACGACCTGCAGGTCGTCCACCGCGGACAGGATCATCCGCAGCCCGGCGCGGACCAGCGCATCGTCGTCGACCAGCAGCACCCGCACCGTCACCATGGCAACTCGGCGTCCACCACGAAGTCGCCGGAGCCGTCCGGGCCGTGCACCAGCGTGCCGCCGGCCAGGGCGACCCGCTCCTGCAGGCCGAGCAGGCCGGCGCCCGCGAACGCACGGGAAGCAGCGGGAGATCGGCCAGCGGGATCGGCCAGCGGGAATCGCAGCGGAGATCGTGCAGCGGGTGACCGGGACCGGGCCGACGGGCAGCCGGTTGCGGACGCTGACGTGCAGGCCGCTGTCCGCCGCACCGGTGACCCGCACCCCTCCCGCCGTGCCGCGGGCGTGCTTGCCGATGTTGGTGAGCGACTCCTGCACGATGCGGTAGGCATCGCGGCCGAGCGCGCTCGGCGCGGTCTCCGGGTGGTCCACCAGCATCTCGAAGTCGATCTTCGCGCCGGCCCGCCGAGTCTCCTCGATCAGGCGAGGGATGTCCGACAGGGTTGGCTGCGGTGCTGCCGGCGCCGACTCCCGGCCCGGCTCCTCGCGGAGCACCCCGATCACGCGCCCGCAACTCCTCGAGAGCCTGGCGGGCCGTCGAACGCAGCAGTTCGGCGGTCTCCCGGACTCTCCGGCGGCAGGTCGGGCTGGACCTCCAGCGCACCGGCGTGCAGTGCCATCAGCGAGATCCGGTGTCCGAGCACGTCGTGCATCTCGCGGGCGATCCGGGTGCGCTCGGCCAGCCGGATGCGGTCGGCGTGCAGCCGCTGGTCCTCCTCGGCGCGCAGGGCCCGCTCGCGCAAGCGTGAAGCAGGAGCTGACGTCTGGCCCGGACGAACATGCCCCAGGCGGTCGCTGCGAACACCAGCGGCGTGACCACCAGGACCACCGACAGTGCGTCGGTCGTCGGGCTGTAGACGGCGAAGACCAGCAGCAAGGGGATCCACAGCGCGGCGACGAGCAGCGCCTGCCGGGCTGCGGTGCACGGCGAGCGAGAACAGCGCGAGAAGCCCGGCAGCGGTCGCCGAGATCGAGGCCGCGCCCAGCGGCGGCACAGACGAGCGCAACGCCGAGCGGCCAACGCCGCCGCCACCACAGCGACACAGGCGAGCGGCGCCGCAGGTAAGGTCGATGACCAGCTGCGGGGTCGTCAGCGGATTCCCGCTGTCCTCGAGCGCCGGGACCAGGAACAGACGCTCCGAGCGCCGCGGCAAGCAGGCACGCGCCGGCGTCGAGCGCCCAGTCGCGGCCGGTCCGCGGACCGGGCGCTTCCGGTCGGCTCGCTTCATCGGGTGTCAGCTGCGATGTCGACGCCGGTTGCTCGGCCGGGATCGAGCGATGCCCGGTCATGAGCGAAGCGTAGAGCCGTCGGAGCAAAACGGACACCGACGAAAGTCGACAACCACCGCAACGAAAGACAGATCCCGGGCCATTTGGGGACCGACTTTCCATCAGCGGATCGACGCCCTCCGGCCGATGCGCGGTGCGACCCACCGGCGTCATTCTCGAACAGAGCCCGCCGCAACACGTTTCGGTCGGACTCGGCGAATCGGCAACGCACCATCCGAGCACCACCCACGAGGGAGAAATTCATGAGCAGTCCCGCGACAGAATCACAATTGCAACCGAAGGCCCGGGGGGTCACCGCCGCGCCCGCAGTGTTGCCCCGACCGCCGTTGTCCGTACCGCGGCTCTATCTGTTGCGATTGGGCTATCTGGTGCTGGCGGTCGGACTCGCCCTGGCCAAGTGGCCGCTGATCATCAGCCATGACGGTCCATGGCCGCCGTTCGAAGGCGTGGAGACCTGCATGCTGGTGGCGCTGTCGCTGCTGTGGTTCCTCGGGCTTCGCTACCCGCTCAAGATGCTGCCGATTCTGCTCTTCGAGATCGCCTGGAAACTGATCTGGTTCGTCGTCGTCGCGCTGCCACTGCTGACCGGTGACGGACTGGACCCGGTCGACCAGAACTTCTTCTTCGCCTGCCTCTGGGTCGTGATCCCGTTGGCCGTCGTTCCCTGGGACTATGTCGTGCGGCAGTTCGTCATCGCCAAGGGTGATCGGTGGCGTGCCGGCACGGCGCAACGCGGTTGACGGCGCCGGTGCCCCGCCAGCAGGCTGGCGCGCGTGGGTCATCTCGAGTTCAACGGCGTCGCGTTCAGCCTGCCCGACGGCCGGCCACTGCTGGCCGACGTCACGTTCCGGGTGGGCAGCGGGCAGGTCACGGCGCTGATCGGACCGAACGGCACCGGCAAGACCACGCTGCTCCGGATCGCCGCCGGGGAGGTTGAACCCGATGACGGCGGGGTCGGGCGGTCCGGCTCGCTGGCGGTGATGTCGCAGTTCATCGGGTCGGTGCGTGACGAATCGACGGTGCGGGACCTGCTGCTCTCCGTCTCCCCGGAGCCGGTCCGCGCGGTCGCGGCCGCCGTGGACGCCGCCGAGCTGGAAATGATGACCGACGAGTCCGACGACGTCTCACTGCACTACGCGCAAACGCTCGCCGACTGGGCGGACGTGGACGGCTATGCGCATGAGACCGCCTTCGATGTCGCCACCGTCGCGGCTCTCGGAGTGCCCTATGACAGGGCGAAGTACCGCGCCGTGACGAGCCTGTCCGGCGGGGAGCAGAAGCGGCTGGTGCTGGAGTTGCTGCTCGCCGGCCCCGCCGAGGTACTGCTGCTCGACGAGCCCGACAACTACCTGGACGTCCCGGCGAAGCAATGGCTCGAGCAGAAGCTGGCCGCGACGAGCAAGGCAGTGCTGTTGGTGTCGCACGACCGGGAGCTGCTGTCCAGGGCCGCCGAACAGGATCGTCACCCTGGAACCCGGTGCCGCGGGCGCGGTCTCCTGGGTGCACGGTGGATCGTTCGAGACCTACCGGGCAGCAAGGGACGACCGGAACTCCCGGCTGGAGGAGCTCCGCCGCCGTTGGGACGAGGAGCGCGCGAAGCTCAAGGCCCTGGTGCTGATGTACAAGACGAAGGCAGCGTTCAACGACGGCCTGGCGTCCCGGTACCAGGCGGCGCAGACCCGGCTGGCCAAGTTCGAGGCCGCCGGGCCGCCTCAGGCGGTGCCGCTGACCCAGAAGGTGACGATGCGGCTGGCCGGCGGCCGGACCGCGAAGCGGGCGATCGTCTGCCGCGACCTGGAACTGACCGGGCTGATGAAGCCGTTCGACCTCGAGGTGTTCTACGGCGACCGGGTGGCCGTGCTGGGTTCGAACGGCTCCGGGAAGTCGCATTTCCTGCGGCTGCTGGCCCGCGGCGGGACCGATCCCGACATCGAGCACCAGCCCGTCTCCGATGACGTCATCGACCCGGTGCCGCACACCGGCACCGCAACCCTGGGCTCCAGGGTCCGGCCCGGGTTCTTCCGGCAGACCCACGCTCACGGCGAACTGGCCGGCCGGACACTGCTGGACATCCTGCACCGCGGCGACCGGCACCGGGCCGGGATGGGCCGCGAGCAGGCAGCCAGGGCGCTGGACCGGTACGGCCTGGCCCGGGCGGGAGAGCAAACCTTCGACACCTTGTCCGGTGGGCAACAGGCGCGACTGCAGATCCTGCTGCTCGAGCTCTCCGGTGCGACGCTGATGCTGCTCGACGAACCGACCGACAACCTCGACCTGCACTCGGCCGAGGCACTGGAGGTGGCGCTCGAGGCGTTCGCCGGCACGGTGGTCGCCGTCACCCACGACCGTGCGTTCGCCAGGACGTTCGACTCCTTCCTGCTGTTCGGTGAGGACGGCAGCGTCCGGCAGTCGGACGAACCGGATTGGGCGATGAACCGGGTGCGACGAGAGCGGTGATCTTCGGCCGTCCGCCCGTGCCACCATGGGCGGGTGAGCGTGCGCCCCCGAGGGAACCCCGATGCCCCGACGGGTCGGGCGTCACCAGGCGCCGCGCGTCGGGACCGCGGTCGAGCGCACCGACATCCCGCCCTACGCGGGGCTGATCCGGGGTGGCGTCGGCTTTGCCGTCCTGCTCGCGGCTGCGGCCGTCGTCGCTGCCGTCGTGGGCACCGGGGCGACCGACCTCCCACCGGTGACCGGACTGGCGGAGCCGGGGCCGGTCGTGCAGTTCGGCATCCCGGTGGCGCGCACCCTGCTGGACGTCTGCGCCGTCACGGCGGCCGGCGTGGCCATCCTGGCGAGGCTCGTGGGATTCGACCGGCCGAAGGACACCGAGCCGGTGATGCGATCCGCGCGACTGACCGGGCTGTGGGCGTCGGTCGGATGGACGGTGGCCGCCCTGCTGTCGATCGTCCTGCTGACCGCCGAATTGAATCCGGGAGAGTCCCCGGGCCGTCGGCGATCTGGGCGTATGTCTCCAACATTCCCGCCGGAAAGGGGCTATTGCTGTCCGCTGCGTGCGGGTTGGCATCGGTGCTGCTGGCGCGGCTGAGCCTGCGGCACGGGGAGAACGTGCCGGCCGAACTGCGGGCCGGGATCGCGCTGTTCGGGCTGCTGCCCCTCCCGCTGACCGGGCACGCCTCCAACTGGGCCTATCACGACCTGTCGATGGTGGTGATGGAACTGCACGTCGTGACGGCGAGCGCCTGGGCCGGCGCGCTGGGCGCGGTGATCGTCTTCCTGGCGGCCCGTCCGAGACTGCTCGCCGAGGCGATGCCGCGGTATTCCCGGCTGGCCACCTGGTGCGTGTTCATCGTCGGTCTGACCGGCGCCTTCACCGGGCTGCTCGAGTTGGCACTGTCACCGGTCACCTCCCTGCCCGGGTCGTTGTTCAGCACCCGGTTCGGGGTTCTGGTGCTGGCCAAGGCCGGGCTGATGGTGGTGGTCGCGGTCATCGCCATCGTTGTCCGGACCCGGCTGCTGCCCGCTGTCGCCGCCGGCCGGCGGACCGCGATCGTGGTCTGGTGCGGCTGGGAGTTGATCGTGCTGGCGCTGGCCTTCGGCATCGCGGTGGTGCTCACCCGGGCGTCCGTCACCCCGTTCTGACCGTGCCGACTGCCTGTATGACTGCGGCAAACCGCTCCACCTCGGCCGGTCCGGTCAGGTTGGGCAGGCTGACGAAAACGGTGTGCACACCGCGGTCGGCCAGACCCCGGTACCGCTCGATGTGCCGGTCGACGGTCCCGGCATGATGCGCGGCGGCGTACGCGGCCGCCGACGCCCGTCCGCGATGGGCCTCCACCAGGGCGCCGACCTGGTCGGGATCGTCACCGACGATCGGCAGGTCCAGCACGGTGATCCGTAATTCGTCCAGCGGTCGGCCGGCCCGCTCGGCGTGGCCGCGGAACACCGCCAGCTTGCGATCGAGGACGCCGGGGGCGGAGCTGACATTGCACCCATCGCCCAGCCGGGCCGCGATCTCCAGCGTCCGCCGCTCGCCGCCGCCGCCCACGATGATCGGGATCGAACCCGGTCGGGGGTAACACGTGGTCTCCGGCAACCCATTGTGCGGCTTCGTGCCCGGACCCCAGAACGCCCGCAGCACACCGATTGTCGACTCCAGCGAGTCCAGCCGGGCCGGGGCGGGGGGAAACGGCAGCCCGTAGCCGGCGTGCTCCCGGCCGTACCAGCCGGCGCCGATCCCGCAGAACGCCCGGCCGCCGGACACCACATCCAGGCTGGCCAGCATCTTCGCGAGCAACGGCGCCGCGCGGAACGTCACCGGCGTCACCAGGGCGCCCAGCTCGACCCGCTCGGTGACCCCCGCCAGGAACCCCAGGGTGACGTACGCCTCCGGCATGGGGTCCCAGGCGCGTCCCACCTGCGGGATCTGCAGCAGGTGGTCCATCACCGCGACGGCGGCGAACCCGGAGTTCTCTGCGGCCCGGGCAACGTCCTGGAGCCAGCGGCGGGGGTCTGCTCCCCACGGGAACGACGAGATCTGCAGGGCGAAGCGCAGCCGTGGCTGTTCGGTCGGCGCCCGCGGAGGCCCGCCCACGGTGCCCGGGCCTGCGGCCGCGTCGCCTGCGGCCGCGTCGCCCGCGTCGACCTGCACGACCACGTCGAAGCCGTCCGCCTCGAGGTCTGCGGCGGCGGACCGCTGGAACTGACCCTTGAGCACCGGGGCGGGCACCGGCCGGGCACGTTCGCGGTTGCGCCGGCGACAGACCTCCAGCGCCGTGGTGAACCGGACCGCGACCACCGGGAGCCCGGCGGCGCGGCCGGCCCTCAGTGCCGCGACCCGCCGTGCTGGGTCCAGTCCGAGCGTGTCGATCACGGTGGTCAGGCCGCGCCGCAGTCTCGCCGCAACGACGGCATCGAGGACCGCAAAGGCATCCACCGACGCGTCCAGGTCCGCCTCGCCAGTGCCGACGACGGCGCGCAGCGCGTCCGAGGACACCACCTCATTGCCCGCGTACCGCTGCCGGGCCCAGGTGGTCTTCCCGGAGCCGGCCGGACCGACGAGCACCAGCAGCGCCGGCGCCGGCAGCGCGGGCATCGTCAGCCGGTACGCGAGACGGCGTCGTCGTCGGCGGCGGGCCAGCCGGCCAACGCTCTGCGGGCATCACGCAGTGGTTCAGCGGCGAACACCGTGGAGAGCTGCGGCGGTCGCGGAGTGTCCAGTCCGACGCTCCGGGATGCCAACCAGGTGACACCCGCCCAGCTCGCGAGCAACCCCAGGCCGGCGATCCAGATCGACGTCCAGGCGACCGGCACCATGTGCAGCGCGTCCCCGCGCTCGAAGGCGACCCGCATCTCGCCGATGCTGCGCAGGGCCAGGTCGGTCGGCGTGCCGAAGGCGATGGTCTGCAGCCACATCGAGCCGTAGCCGACCAGCGTCACAGCGAGCGCGCCGACGATCACCCGGACGGCCGGCACCAGCCGGACCAGAAACACCGCGTCGACCGCAAGGCCCACCGGCAGCAGCCAGAAGGGCACGACGCTGGGCGGGAAGATGGTGAAGGTCAGTACCGGCCAGATCAGGCAGCGGTAGAGCAGGTAACCGCCGATGACCAGCGTCGCCGTCCACCGCCAGCCGACCATGATCCGGGCCAGCACCAGCAGCGGCACGCACACCGCGATGGCCCACACCGGATACACCCACGGCGCGATCGGCAACGCGAACGACTGGACCGCGATGTCGTCGATGGGCCGGCCTATCTGGGCCGCGGCGAAGGCCAGCAACTCGGGCTCCGCATAGGGCTGGCCGCGGAACCAGGACGCGACCTCCAGGATCCCGTACTCCTGCTGACCGGTGGGGAAGAACATGTTCTCGAACATGAACGCCCACAACGCGATCAGGCCGAAGCGCCACTCACGTGCGGACGCCCCGTCACCGGGGAAGGAGTGATACCAGTTCCGGATGACGCCGGCGATCATGATCGCGGTGCCGCCGTAGAGCAGCAGGTGACTTGGTGACCAGGCGGTGAGATCCAGGCCGTTGACCCGGTGGTTGATGACGTCGATCGGGCCGGCCAGCACGAAGATGCCGGTGCCGATCTGCATGATCCGCAGCGACCGCCGGTCGGCGCCATACCCGGTGAAGGTGTGCGAGAGCACCAGCCCGATGGCGATGCCGGTGCCGACGGTGTTGAGGATGTGCGCGCCCGCCAGGTCGTCACGAAGCCATTTGAAGTGCCAGGACACGTCCCAGGACGACCCGAGCAGTTTGAACGCGAACGCCGCCAGCCACATCCGCTGCATGAAGACAGCCAGCGTCCGCGGCGTGCCCCGGCCGGGCTCGCCGCGGTTCCAGTATGTGCGCATGAAGCCGGAGAGGCGGTGCATGGTCGATCCGATCTCGGTGTGCCGTCGCTCGACGTCAGGTCTATCCGATCACGTCACAGGTTACGGGGCAGGGCGCGTCGAATCGGCACCATTCCGGCAATGCCGCGCTCGCACCGGGCTGTGAGCCGGTTCCAGCCCCGCGGTCAGTGCTGGCAGACCGCGTTCGCCTCTCGGTCGTCTACTCGCCGTCGATGGGCTCGAGCCGATCGAGCATCATGCGAAGGACTCGCAGGGTGGTGTCGACGTCGGCGTCCGTGAGATCGCCGCCCAGTTGGGAGAGGACTGTGTGCTCCCGCTGCACGATCGCTTCGATCGTCCGCTGCCCGTCGGCGGTCAATTCGATCAGTGACGAGCGCTGATGTGCGGGGTTCGGCAACGCCCGCACCCAGGACCGGTCCAGGGCGTCGTTCACCATGCGTTGGACGAACTGTCGACTGAGAGCAAGGCCCCGGCCCATCTGCGGCACGGTCATGGGGCCTCGAGCGAGCAGCACCTCCAGGACGGCCCGGACGCCGACCGACGCGCCTTCGATGTGTTGGGCGGCTTCGACGGTGCGGAAGGCGCGACGGTAGAGCGGACCGACGACGCTGTAGATCTCGGCGACACGTGCGCCGACGCCACCTTCCCCCTGGGCGTTGTTCATCGGTCAAGTGTGACACCTGGGTTGTCATCAACCCGAGTCGATATGGCACCTTGGTTGTCATGATCGCGATGCACACCGCCCCTATCCGTGACGGTCACCTCTCCTACCTCGACGTCGGTGGGGGGACGCCGTTGGTGTTTCTGCACGGCGGCGCGCTGGATCACCGGATGTGGTCCAGGCAGGTCGACGCGTTCTCAAAGGGCCATCGGGTGATTGCTCCCGACCTGCGGGGCCACGGGATGTCGTCAACGCCGACCGGCCCATTCCGGCACTGCGATGACGTCGTTGATCTGATGGCCCACCTGGGCACCGGTCCGGCAGTCGTCATCGGCCTGTCAATGGGCGCAAGTACCGCAGTGGACGTCGCAATCGAGTACCCGGACATGGTCGCGGCTGTCGTGGTGAGCGGAGCGGGCACCAGCGAGCCGGACTGGCGCGACCCGTGGATGCTCGACCTGTTTGCGACCTGGCAGCGAAACGCGCAGGAGAAGGATGCCGACGCTTGGATCGACACGTTTCTGCGGATCGGCAATGGTCCGCACCGCACCCTCGACGACCTCGACCCCCGCGTCCGCGACGAATTGCGTGAGCAAGCCGTGCACACCATCACCACCCACGTGTCCAGCGGCGCGCCAGTGTTGCCCGGCAACGTTTCGAATGCGACGCAGCGCACCCGCAATATCGCGGTGCCGCTCCTGGCAGTCTCCGGTGCGCTCGATTCCGACGACCACGTCCGGATGGCGCGCGAACTCGCCGCAACCGTCCGGGATGGATCTACGGTCGTGATCGCCGGTACCGCGCACTATCCCAATATGGAACGGCCGGACGAATTCAACAGCGCTGTCCTCGACTTCTTGCGCCAGCACATCGCCGGCACAAAGCGCGATCTCGCTGAGTTCCGGTCCGGAGACTGACATCAGTTCCGGTCTCGGTTGGGGGTGGTGCAGCCCGCTGAAAGTTCGCGACAGGCTCAGGAATCGGCGACCGCCCTGATCAGCGGCCCGGTGCGGCGGGGGACCGGGGTGTCGAGCGCAATGGCCGTCGCGGTCCGCAGCACGGCCGGGTCCCGCACCACATCGTCGATCACCCGCTGCAGATCCGCGTTGGACCGCGCGACCAGCCGCACCAGCAGGTCCGCCGACCCGGTGATGGTGTGTACCTCGATCACCTCCGGGATCGCGGCCAGGTGTGCGGTGACGTCACCGCGTCCCCTGCCCTGCGCGATCTCGAGCGACAGGAAGGCCGTGACCGGGTAGCCCAGCGCGGTGGGGTCGATGGTCGGGGCCAGATCGGCGATGACGCCGGTGCGCTGCATCTTGTCCAGCCGGGCTTGCACCGTCCCGCGCGCGGCGCCGACCCGGCGGGCCGCCTCCACCACCCCGATCCTGGGCTCGACCGCAAACAGGTCCAGGATGTCGGCGTCCAAGCGGTCGATCGTCACGCTGCAAATACTAGACAGTCTGACAAGTCGGTGGCTGTTACCAGCCAGCATTCTGTGCACACTGACCAGTCCTCGGACCAACTATTGCCCACCTAGGAGCCGCGGCGGCAGGCTCTGCCCATGACGACCTCCGAGATCACCCTGACCGGCCAGGAGCGCTCCGCAGAACTCGACGCCGACTCGCTGAGCCGGTTGGTCGGGCTGGTCGAGTACGACGCCAGCAAGGATCCCTTCCCGGTCATCGCGATGGATGCGGTGGTGTTCGTCTGCGGCAACGCCACCCAGACCGCGCACTACTTCGCGTCCGCCTGGGGGATGGAGCTGGTCGCATATTCCGGCCCGGAGGTCGGAGCGCGGGATCACAAGTCGTTCGTGCTCACCTCGGGATCGGCGAGGTTCGTCGTGCAGGGTGGGGTGGCACCGGACAGCCCGCTGCTCGACGAGCACCGTACGCACGGCGACGGCGTGGTCGACCTCGCCATGGAGGTCAAGAACGTCGACCAGTGCATCTCGCACGCCAGGGCGCAGGGCGCCACCGTGCTGGTGGAACCGCACGACGAGACCGACGAATTCGGCACTGTCCGGCTGGCCGCGATCGCCACCTACGGGCACACCCGGCACACCCTGGTCGACCGGAGCCGTTACAGCGGGCCGTACCTGCCCGGATACGTCGCCCGCCGGTCGTCGTTCGTCAAGCGCCCCGGTGCGCCGCGCCGGCTCTTCCAGGCGCTCGACCATGCGGTGGGCAACGTGGAACTGGGCCGGATGAACTACTGGGTCGAGTTCTACAACCGGGTGATGGGCTTCGTGAACATGGCGGAGTTCGTCGGTGACGACATCGCCACCGAATACTCGGCGCTGATGTCCAAGGTCGTCGCGAACGGCAACCACCGGGTGAAGTTCCCGCTCAACGAACCGGCCGCCGGCAAGCGCAAATCGCAGATCGACGAGTACCTGGAGTTCTACGGCGAGCCCGGCTGCCAGCACCTCGCGCTGGCCACCAACGACATCCTCGGCACGGTGGACGCCCTGCGTGCGGACGGCGTGGAGTTCCTGAGTACCCCGGACGCCTACTACGACGATCCGGCGCTGCGGGAGCGGATCGGCCGGGTCAGGGTTCCGGTGGAGGAGCTGAAGAAGCGCGGCGTGCTGGTTGACCGCGACGAGGACGGCTACCTGCTGCAGATCTTCACCAAACCGCTCGGCGACCGGCCCACCATCTTCTTCGAGCTGATCGAGCGGCACGGCTCGCTCGGGTTCGGCAAGGGCAACTTCAAGGCGCTGTTCGAGTCGATCGAGCGCGAGCAGGCCGCCCGCGGCAACCTGTAACCGATGTCAGCGCGCTGGCTGCACGGTGCCGGTGACCGGGCCCAGTTTCAGCCGCCCGCTGCCGGACGACGGTGCGGTCGCGGTGATGGTGACGGTGTCGCCGTCCTGCAGGAAGGTGCGGACGGAACCGTCATCGAGCCGGATCTCCCGCTGCCCGTTCATCGACAGCTCGAGGAGGGATCCGGCCGCGAAGGGGTCGGGGCCGGAGATGGTGCCGGAGGCGAAGAGGTCACCGGTCCGCACGACGGCGCCGTTGGCGGTCAGCTGGGTCAGCAGCTGCGGTCCCGTCCAGTACATCGAGCTGTAGCCGGGGCCTGCGACGAGGGTGCCGTTCCAGGTCACCGCCAGATCGATGTCCAGCCCCCAGGGCCGGTCGGGGTCGTCGGCCAGATACGGCAGCAGCGTCTCGGAGCGCGGCGGCGGGGATATCCGGGCGGCCTGCAGCGCGGCCAGCGGCGTGATCCAGTGCGAGATCGAGGTCGCGAACGACTTGCCCTGAAACGGTCCCAGCGGAACGGTCTCCCAGGCCTGGATGTCGCGGGCGCTCCAGTCGTTGACCAGGCACACCCCGAAGACGTGTGCCTCGAAATCTTTGGCCTGCAACGGATACGACATCGTGGAACCCGTCCCGATGACGAATCCCAGCTCCGCCTCGATGTCCAGTCGGCGGGTCGGGCCGAAGGCCGGCCGCTGCCCCTCCGCGCGGGTCTGGCCACTCGGCCGGACGATGGGTGTGCCGGACGGCACGACGGTGCCGGAGCGGCCGTGGTAGCCGATCGGCAGGTGCTTCCACTGCTGGGGCAACGGGTCGGAACCGGGCCGGAACATCCGCCCGACCGCGCTGGCATGGTGCTCGCTGGCGTAGAAATCCACGTAGTCGCCCACCAGGAACGGCCGGTGCAGCCGGACGGCGGACAGCTCGTGCAGGTGCGGCTCGACGACGGCGCGGCGGCCGGTATCGGTGAGTGCCGTCGTCGCGTACGCACGGACTTCGGCCCAGAGCCCTGCGCCCGCGGCCATCAGCGGGTTGAGCGTTCCGGCTTCGAGAAGCCTGCTCCAGGGCGTCTTCTCGACTCTGCACAGCGAGCTGAGATCGAGCACGTATTCGCCGATCCGGACCCCGACCCGGGCCGGACCCTGCCCGGCCGAGAACACCCCGTACGGCAGATTGTCGGCGTCGAAGCCGGACCCGGCTGCGCTCTTCACCCAGCCCTGCGTCACCGTAGGGACCCTACCGACGGCGCCCGGCGACTGCTGCCGAATGGTCGTACGGTCGCACCAGTGCAGCGCCGGACCGGCGCGGAAGCGGAGTGATCCCGTGGCCTACTACCGCATTGTCGGCGACATTCCCGCCAAACGGCACACCCAGTTCCGCGAAGACGACGGTGCGCTGCTGTCCGAGGAGCTGATGGGCGAGGAGGGCTTCTCGTCGGACTCCTCGCTGCTCTATCACCGGAACATCCCGTCGGCGATGGTGGACGCGACCAACTGGGAGTTGCCCGACCTGTCGACGACCCCCAACCACCCGCTCAAGCCCCGGCACCTGCGGCTGCACGACTTGTTTCCCGGCGAGAACCCCGGCGCAGGAATCGATGTCGTGACCGGGCGGCGGCTGGTGCTGGCGAACGCCGACGTCCGGATCTCCTACGTCGTCGCCGCAGAACCGAGCCCGCTCTACCGCAACGCGACCGGCGACGAATGTGTGTTCGTCGAGGCCGGCGGCGCCCGGGTGGACAGCGTGTTCGGCAGCCTGACGGCGCGGACCGGCGACTACGTGCTCATCCCCAGGGCGACGGTGCACCGCTGGATCCCCGATCCCGGCGCCGGGCCGCTGCGGGCGTACGCCATCGAGGGCAACTGCCACATCGGTCCGCCGAAGCGCTATCTCTCGCGTTTCGGCCAGCTGCTGGAGCACTCCCCGTACTGCGAAAGGGATCTGCACGGGCCGGCCGCGCCAATGCTCGAGCTGGGAACCGACGTGCCGATCTACACCAAGCACCGCGGGCACGGTCCTGGCGGCATCGTCGGATCCATCGTCGTCAGCCCGCATCACCCGTTCGACGTCGTCGGTTGGGACGGTTGCCTGTACCCGTACACGTTCAACGTCAGCGACTTCGAGCCGATCACCGGCCGGGTGCACCAGCCGCCGCCGGTTCATCAGGTCTTCGAAGGGACCAACTTCGTCGTCTGCAATTTCGTGCCGCGCAAGGTCGACTACCACCCGCTGGCCGTTCCGGTGCCGTACTACCACTCCAATGTCGACAGCGACGAGATCATGTTCTACGTCGCCGGCGACTACGAGGCGCGCAAGGGGTCGGGCATCGGCCGTGGCTCGGTCAGCGTGCACCCCGGCGGGCACTCGCACGGGCCTCAGCGCGGCGCGGTCGAGGCGTCATTGGGCAAGGACTATTTCGACGAGCTGGCCGTCATGGTGGACACGTTCCGGCCGCTGGAGCTGGGCGAGGGCGGCATTGCGGTGGACGACGGCCGGTACGCCTGGTCGTGGTCGGGGCGAGGTCCCGGCGGCTGACCTCCGGCAGCGGCGGCGCAGACGTTCACCAGGACGCGGTCAGTCCTCGTCCGGGTACCAGCCCTGCACCGACAGGCCGTCCGGACCCCGTTCGACGGCGGAGATGTGCCCACCTGCTGCGCCGACGGCGAGCAGTTGATCCAGCAGATCCTCACCCACCATGGTCACCGGGCTCAGCCCGTCCGCGCGATGCTCGAACTGCGTCCTCGCCCGGTGGCCGGCGTCGGCGATCTTGACCAGCGAGCCGGTCGAGGCGAGCGACCCGCGGGCGACGCCGAGGATGCCGAGCGCATCGTCCATGGCGTCGATCAGCGCCGTCCGGTTGTTCTCGCACATCGCCCTGATCAACGCCGGCCTGGTACCGGCGACCCTGGTGCCGTCGGCGAACGAGGAGGCGGCGAGGGACATGGCCAGGGAGCCGCCGCCCTCGCCGACCTGGGCCAGTGCCAACGCCAGCAGGTGCGGCAGGTGCGAGATCCGGGCAATGGCTTCGTCATGCGCGACCGGCTCCGCGGGAACCACCCTGCTGCCCACCGACAACGCGAGCCCGGCGACCGCGGACCAGTCGTCGAGGTTGCTGTCCTCGGTGAGCGTGGTGACCCAGGCGGCGCCCTCGAAGAGGGTTGCCGACCCGGCGGGCCAACCGGACTCCGCGGTGCCGGCCATCGGGTGCGAGCCGATGTATCTGGCTCGCGGCGCCAACTCGGCGACGTCCTCCTGCACCTGGCCCTTGACTCCGGCCACGTCCGTCAGTCGCACCGTCGGTGCGAGTTCGTCGACCCGCCGCAGCAGGTCCGGCACGGCGGTGACCGGCGCGGCGAGCACCACGAGCGCGTCGGTGTCGGTCGCCCTGGCCAGTGCGGTGGCCAGGGAGTCGTCCACGTCGTAGCCATCGCCCGCCGCTGCGTCCCGGGTGTCGCCGCTGGGCGACCACCCGAACACCGGCAGCAACGGCCGGGCAGCCCGGGCCAGCGATCCGCCGATCAATCCGAGGCCGACGACGCACAGTGCGGGGGGCAGGATGGCAGTGCCGGCTCGGGTCGTCACTGTTTCCGCAGTCATGAAGACATCATGGCCGGATTCGATGGCAGGCCGCTTGCGACTCCCCGACGTAATGCCACGCTCTGTACTCGATCGGTCCGGCTCTGTCACTGTTGGTCCGGAACCAAACGGGTACTGCGTAGCAACCACCCTGGTGAGGCCGTAACGTTGCCACCCGTGAACACCGCCAGTTCCCCCACTCCAGAGGGCTTCGGCGTCGCCGTGACCCGTGACGAGTCGACCTGGCGTTGCTCGTTGCTCGCTGCAGAGCTGCTGGATGATCTGGACGGCGTCATCACCGCGCTGCGCCGGGTTGCCACCAGTGGTCCGGTGTTCGCGTTGCTCGCCGTCGACGACGAGTTCTTCGTCATCGTCCGGCCCATCCCCGGCGGCGCGTCACTGCTGCTGTCCGATGCGACAGCGGGCCTCGACTATGACATCGCGGCCGACGTCCTCGATCTCCTCCAGGTACAGGCTCCGGAGGAGGAGGACATCGAGGACGACCCATGGCCGGAGGGTGACCTCGCGCTGCTGGCCGACCTGGGGGTTCCCGAGCAAGAAATGCAGCTCATCGTGGACGAGGTCGATCTCTATCCGGACGAGCAGCTCGCGATGATCGCCCAGCGCTGTGGTTTCGGAGACGCATTCGCCGCCGTCCTGGAGAAGGTCTGACCATCGGCGCCGCCGGGTGGCCCACCGACCCGGAGCTGATCACGCTCGCCCTGGCGCTGGCCGGCCGGGCTGAGGGCAGCGCGGATGTCCCCATCGGAGCAGTCGTACTTTCCCCCGAAGGTGTGACGGTCGGGGAGGGCTGGAACGCCCGGGAAGCCACCGGAGACCCGACGGCGCACGCGGAGATCGTCGCCCTGCGCGCCGCGGCCGCCTCGCTCGGCCACTGGAATCTGCAGGGTTGCACGATGGCGGTGACCGTCGAGCCGTGCACCATGTGTGCCGGGGCGATCGTCGCCTCGCGCGTCGCCAGGGTGGTCTTCGGCTGCTGGGAACCGAAGACCGGCGCGGCCGGCTCGTTGTGGGACGTGCTGCGGGACCGGCGGCTGACCCACCGCGTCGAGGTCCGGGGCGGTGTCCTGCAGGACGAGTGCGCCGCCCTGTTGCTCAATTTCTTCGCCGGACGCCGGGACAACGGCAGCGGTGACGGCGCCGGTGACGGCAGCGGTCACGGCGCAGGGAACAACCAGCCGGCGTGACGGGGTTCAGTCAGTCATGGAACTCGGTGTGTACAGCTTCGGCGACATCCATCCCAACCCGGTGACCCGGGAGGTCGTCTCACCCGCGCAGCGGATGCTCGACCTGTTGGAACGGATCAGGCTGGCCGAGCAGGTGGGCCTGGACTTCTTCGGCGTCGGCGAGCACCACAGACCCGACTACGCCGTCTCCGCGCCGGCGATCGTGCTGGCCGCAGCTGCCGGCCAGACCAACCGGATCGTTCTCGGCAGTGCCGTCACCGTGCTCAGTACGGAGGACCCTGTCCGGGTCTACCAGCAGTTCGCGACGATGGACCTCATCTCGCAGGGCCGGATCGAGCTGCTCGCCGGCCGGGGCTCGTTCATCGAGTCCTACCCGCTGTTCGGTGCCGAGCTCGCGGACTACGACGCCCTGTACGACGAGAAGATCCAGTTGCTGCTGGCCATCGATGACGGCAACCCGATCACGTGGTCCGGCCGGTTCCGGCCCGCACTGGAGAACGCGGTCATCCTGCCGCGACCATTCGACAAGCCGGGCCTGGGCGAGCACCTGCGGATTGCCGTCGCCACCGGTGGCAACCCCGAGTCGTCCGTGCGGGCCGGGCTGCTGGGGCTGCCGATCAACTACGCCATCATCGGCGGGCAGCCGGCGAGATTCGCCCCGCTGGTCGACCTCTACCGCCGCGCCTTCGCCCAGTCCGAGCGTCCCGGCCGGACTCCCGAGGTCACCGTGTCGGGAATGGGTTTCATCAGCGACGACGGCAAGGCGAAGAACACCTTCTTCCCGTACTGGCTCGACTCGATGCGCCGGATCGCCCGCGAACGCCGCTTCCCGATGCCGGACCGCGCTTCCTACGAGGCGCAGGCCGCGCCGGGCGGCGCCTACTTCGTCGGCAGGCCCGAGGAGGTCGCGGAGCGGATTGTCGCCCTGCACGGCGACCTCGGTCACGATCGGCAGGGCTTCCAGATGGACCTCTCCAGCGTGCCGCAGAGCGATTCGCTGAAGGCCATCGAGTTGTTGGGCACCAGGGTCGCGCCCCTGGTCAGAGAGGCGCTGGGCGCCGACCGACCGGCGCCCGGCGACCGACCGGAGCCCGCTGACCGGCCCGCGACGCCGGTGGCCGCCGGGCCGGTCGCCGGCTGACCGGTGCGATCGGAGCCGGCCGCCGGCTGACCGGTCAGCTCTCGGCGCCCGTGCCGCGCAGCGTCGCCCAGACCAGCCCGGCAGCCGCCACCATCAGCACGACGGCGATGACCGACGTCACGCCGACGCCGCCACCGAAGGCGGCCTGCGCGGACGACAGCAGCTGGGCCGCCTGGGGTTCCGGCAACGTCGAGGCCACTGCGGTCGCCCCGCCAAGGGTCTCGGCCGCCGTGGTCGCATCAACCGCGCTGACGCCGGCGGGGATGACCACCCGTGCGCTGTACGCGGCGGTCAAGATGCCGCCCAGCACGGCGGTGCCGAGGACTGCGCCCAGTTCGTAAGCCGTCTCCGATATCGCGGATGCTGCACCGGCTTTGGGTGCGGGTGCGCTGGAGATGATGACGTCGTTGGAGATCGTCTCCGCGGCGCCGATGCCCAGCCCGAGCAGCACAAAGGCCAGCATCAGCGCGATCGCAGATTCCCCGGCCGCGCCCAAGAGGACGGCGACGTAGCCGCCGGCACTGATCAGCAGACCGCCCGCGACGACGACCCGTGGTGTCGTCCTGCGCACCAGCGGCACCACCGCGAGGCCCGCGACGATGGTCATGACCAGACCCGGCAGCAGGATCAGCCCGGCCTGCATCGGGCTCTCGCCCAGCACCAACTGCAGGTGCTGGGAGATGAAGAACAGGAAGCCGACCAGGGCGAACACGCTGAGCAGGTTCGCCAGCACGGCGCCGGTGAAGGAGCTGCGCGCGAAGAGCCGGACGTCCAGCATCGGCTGCGGCCGGGTGAGCTGGCGGTGGACAAAAGCTGCGCCGGCGAGCAGCCCGACGGTCAGCAGGCCGACGGCGGTGGCCGTCAGGCCGTCATGGGCGATGCTCTTGATCGCGTAGACCACCGGCGCCATCGCCAGCAGCGAGAGCGCGATGCTTGCCGGGTCGACCGGGCCCGGCTTCGGGTCGCGGGACTCGGGCACGAAGATCGGTGTCAGCACGAGCAACACCAGCAGGACGGGCACCGCCATCAGGAACGCAGAGCCCCACCAGAAGTGCTCGAGCAGGAAGCCGCCGACGATCGGGCCGAGGGCGGCGCCGCCGGAGAATCCGGCAGCCCAGATGGCGACCGCGAGCCGGCGCTGCTGCCGGTCGACGAAGATGTTGCGCAGCAACGACAGCGTGCTCGGCATGAGCATCGCGCCGAAGAAGCCGAGGGCGGCACGGGCGGCGATGAGTGCCTCGGCGGAGGGCGAATACGCCGCCGCCACCGACATCACCGCGAAGCCCACGGAGCCGATCAGCAGCATCCGCCGGCGTCCGAAACGGTCGGCAAGGCTGCCCATCGAGACGAGCAGACCGGCCAGTACCAGCGAGTAGACGTCGATCATCCAGAGCAGTTGGGTGCCGGTCGGGCTCAGTGCCTCGGAAATGGCGGGCAGCGCGAAGCTCAGCACGGTGGCGTCCACGGCCACCAGCAGCACGGGCAGCAGCAGGACGGCGAGCGCGGTCCATTCACGGATGCCGGCTCGCTGCGGAACGCGACCGGTGTGGTCGGGCCGGTCGGTCGCGCGGGTGGCGCGCGGCTCGATGGTGGTGGACATGGTGCTCACTCCTGGTCGTCGTCTTGTTGCCATCACTATACCGACCAGTTGGTGCAGTAACAACGGCCCGGCGGTGAGATGGGTAACCAACACGGCGTCCGAAAATGCTTCGCCCCAGGGCTGCCGGGTACCGATACAGGCGGGCCGGAATCGGGTTCGAAAAGGAGAATGCGTTGGCGCTTCGGTGGTACAGCACGGTGATCGACTGCCATGACGTCACGGCGCAGGCCAACTGGTGGGCCGCGGCGCTGGGGTGGAAGAAGGCCTATGAGGCCGCCGACGAGGTCGTCCTGGTGCCGCAGCACGCGACCGTCGAGCTGATCAGGGCCACACCCTGGGAGCAGGTGCCGCCGGGGTTGGTCTTCGTCCCGGTCGCAGAGGGCAAGACCGTCAAGAACCGGCTGCACCTCGACCTGGCACCGCACACCACCGACGACCGGGACGCCGAGATCGAGCGACTGATCGCGGCCGGCGCGACCCGGGTGGATGTCGGTCAGGACCCGTCGGTGTCATGGACGGTGCTCGCCGATCCCGAGGGCAACGAGTTCTGCGTCCTCTCGGCGCGGGACGCCTGACCTGCTTGGTCGTCGGGTCGTAGGGCCCTGACCGGCCGCGACAGGTCGCACCGCACTGCGCTCGCTACGGTGACCGGGTGCCCCCGCCACCCGCCGCCCGCGAAAAGGTGCTCGACGCCTTCCAGCGACTGCTGATCGAGCACGGTGAGCGGGAGACCACACTCGATGCCGTCGCGAGGGCAGCCGGAGTGTCCAAGGGCGGGCTGATCTATCACTTCAATTCCCGCGAGGCGCTGATCGAGGGGCTGCTGGCCCGCCTGGAGATGCTCGCCGACGAGGACCTGGCGTTGATGAGCGCCGCACCGGATGGGCCGGTTGCCTACTACGTGCGGACCTCGGCGCATGTGGACGCCCCCCTCGATCTGACGATGATCGCGGCGACCAGACTGCTGCAGCGCTCCCACTCGCGCACCCGAGAGGTGCTGGCCGCGGTGCACGACCGGTGGTATCAGGCCCTGCTGGACGCGGTGGGCGACGCGGCCATTGCCCGCCTCGTCATGCTGGTCGGCTACGGCATGTACTACAACGCCACCCTCGCCGGCGAGGAGGGGGCCGAGATCCCGCTGCAGGCGGGCACCGGGGTCGATGACCTGATCGGCCTGGTCGACGAGCTGATCCGGCTCCGCAAGCCCGCCGTGCCCGGCTGACGACATGGCGACGCCGACAAAGACGTGCGTGGTCTGCGGCCGGACGATCACCTGGCGGAAGAAGTGGGCCAGGGACTGGGCCGAGGTCACGTACTGCAGCGATGTCTGCCGTCGGCGGGCGAGGGCGCGGCCGGTACGGTGGATGCACACCTCGACGAGGCGCTGGCAGCGCTGCTTGCCGAGCGCAGTGCTGGCAAGACCGTGTGCCCGAGCGAGGTCGCCAGGGCCGTCGGCGGCGAGCAGTGGCGGGACCTGATGGAACCGGCCCGCGCTGCCGCGCGACGGGCGGTTGCCCGTGGGGACGCCCAGATCACCCAGCAGGGGCGCGTGGTGGACCCGTCTGCGGCGAAAGGACCCATCCGGATCCGCCCGATCACCCACGGCTGAGCCGGCCTCACGGTGGTCTGGACGCGTCCCGGCCGCCGGTATAGTCGTCGCCGGTAGCGTGTCCGAGCGGCCTAAGGAGCACGCCTCGAAAGCGTGTGAGGGGGCAACTCCTCCGTGGGTTCAAATCCCACCGCTACCGCCACGACCAGCGAAAATGCCGAGCAACTCCCCCCGGAGTGCTCGGCGTTCGGCTCGCTGGTCTCAGTTCTATTCTCTCCGCCGTCTGCGTCCAGGCCGACGTCCGACCAATTCAGGCCAAGCGCCTCCCCCTGACGCAGACCGCGCAACCACCGAAAGGGTTAGGCTCACGCACTACTGGTCGAACCAGGGAAGCGGCTATGCCTCAGGTATATGAGCCGATCGTCGACACCACGTTTCGGCTGAGTAACGGCCGTGATCTCGCGTACGCACTTTGGGGCGACCCAGATGGGGAGCCAGTATTCCTGTTCCACGGTGCGCCCGGCTCGAGGATGTTTGTGCCAGACCCTCAGATCACGGCACGAGCCGGGGTTCGCCTGGTCACCGTGGACAGACCGGGCTACGGGGGCTCTGATCCCGATCCGGGCCGGAGCATCCTCGACTGGCCGGCCGACGTGCGACAGCTGGCCGACGCGATTCAAGTGCCACGGTTCGCCGTCGTAGCGCACTCATCAGGCGGCCCCTACGCTCTGGCGTGCGCTCACGAGCTGACAGACCGTGTATCGGCCGTGGCGCTGGTGAGCTGTGTCGCACCCTACGACGAACCCACCAATGATGACGACGAGGACCAGGCACTTACCCGACTCGCACGGCAAGATCCCAACCGTGCTGCTGCTCACTTCGCCCAGAGCATCGCGTTCATCGTCGATGATCCGGAAGTATTTCTGACCCTGCCACGTCCCGAACCCGATGTTCAGCTGCTATCGGACGAGCACATCCGAAGGATGTTCGTCGAGGCGGTCCGTGAAGGCGTCAGTCAAGGGACGGAGGCCTACGGTTGGGATTGTGTCCTGGAGCGTCGGCCCTGGGGATTCGCGATGGCCGACATCGACACGAGGGTGTCAATCTGGCAGGGAGAGCAAGACCGTGCGCTTCCGCCGTCACAGGCGGTTGCGTTGAAAAGTTGGTTACCGCATGCGGATTTCAAGCTCGTACGCGATGCCGGTCACGGCCTCATTCTTGCCAGGTGGGCGGAGATCTCGGTTGACCTGTTGAACCGCGGTCCGGGTCGGTGACCTTTGATGAGGGTCCTTCAGCTGGCTCAATATGCTAGTGTCGCGTTAGCGTGTTGGCTTTACCTTCGCTGGTGATTTCGGGAGAATGGGGCATGTCTCGTAGCCCTGTCCCGGTGGTGTCGGACTCCGACCGGAAGGTGCTGGAGTCCTGGGTGCGGTCGACCTCGGTTCCGGCGGGTTTGGCCCGGCGCGCCCGGATCGTTTTGCTGGCCTCTGAGGGGGTCGGCACGAACGAGATCGTGGACAAGGTCGGGTCGACGCGGCCGACGGTCATCGGTTGGCGGAACCGGTACATGACTGAGGGTTTGGCCGGCTTGGACGATCGGCCGAAGAAGGGCCGGGAACCGGAGATCGATCAGATCGAGGTGATCAACGCGACGCTGCAGCCGCCGCCGGAGCAGCTCGGGGTGACGCACTGGTCGAGCCGGATCCTGGGTAAGCAGTTGGGGATCTCGAACGTCACGGTGGCCAAGATCTGGAAGCGATGGGGCATCAAACCCTGGCGGCAGGAGACGTTCAAGTTCTCCACCGACCCGGAACTGGAGGCCAAGATCCGGGACGTCGTCGGTCTGTACCTGGACCCTCCGGAGAAGGCCGTGGTGCTGTCGATCGACGAAAAAAGCCAGATCCAAGCCCTGGACCGGACCGCGCCGATCCTGCCGATGCGACCGGATCTGCCCGAGAGATGGACGCACGACTACGTCCGGCACGG
Source organism: uncultured Actinomycetota bacterium (assembly GCA_963766015.1). GTDB lineage: Bacteria > Actinomycetota > Actinomycetes > Mycobacteriales > Nakamurellaceae > Nakamurella. The sequence continues at coordinate 66,684 of CAVXYU010000040.1, forward strand.
CACCACCACGCTGTTCGCCGCCCTGGAGGTCGCGACCGGCAGGGTCACCCAGACCTGCCTGCCCCGGCACCGCTCGGATGAATTCCTGCGGTTCCTCAAGCAGGTCGCGAAGGCCTACCCGCGGGTACAGCTGCACCTGGTGGTGGACAACTACGCCACCCACAAGCACCCCAGGGTCAAGGCGTGGCTGGCCCAGAGCCCTCGCGTCACCATGCATTTCACCCCGACATCCGGGTCCTGGATGACCATGGTCGAAATCTTCTTCGGCATCATCACCCGCCAAGCCATCCGCCGCGGCGCGTTCAACTCCGTCACCGACCTCATCGGCGCGATCACCCGGTTCATCGACAACTGGAACACCGACTGTCAACCATTCACCTGGACCAAGACCGCCGACGACATCATCCAGCACGCCACCCGAAGTAAAGAAACCCAATTCACGCGACACTAGTCAACATCGCAGCAGCGGCGGTTTCGGTGTGGCGAGCGGCTCGGCGACGCCGGAGGCAAGCGAGCGCCATGCCGCGTCGAGCAGGACCGAGATGGTCAGCCCGGACGCGGCGTCGCATAGCACGGGCGCGCCCCAGCGGACGGCGGCCGCGAACTGCGCGCGGAGCACCGGCCAGCATTCCGCGTGGTCCATGCCGACGGTGTCCCAGCTGATGGCGCCTTCGCGCCCGGCAACGTCCAGGCGCGTTACTGACGCGGTCGTGCGGATGGCGGCCGACAGCGAGAGCGAGCTGATGGCACCGGATTCGTGACGGCACTCGACGACGACGTAGCGGGACGGGTCGCCAGACGCGCGAACCGTCGTGACCGGACCGCATACAGCGCCGGCGAGGTCAAGCAGGTGCGGACCAAGATCGTCCAGTGCGCCGCGGCTCTGCCGCCAGCCGTGCGCGAACTCGCCGCCTAGTAGACCTCCGTGCCAGTACCGGCCGTCCACGCCGTAGAGCGGGCCGGATGCTCGCAGAACACTGGCGGCGTCGAGAAATTCGGTTGTCCGCGGATGAAAGCGCTTGGTGAGCACGACGATGCTGGGCACTCCGGCCTTGGCGACGGCGTCGGCGACGGCTCGCGCGCCAGAAAGGTCCAGCGCTAGGGGCTTCTCGAGAAGGACAGCTCTACCGGACGCCGCGGCCACCGGTGCGAGCGTGGCCTGTACATCCGGCGGCACCGCGAACGCCACGGCCTCGCAGTCGTCGAGCATCGCGTCGAACGAGTCATAGACGGGGACGCCGAATGGCGTTGCGACCGCGGCGGCCCCCTCGCTCCGGCGCGACCAGACGCCTGTCAGCACGGTCTCCGGGCCGGCGGCCAGCATCGGCGCATGCATGTCGCGGGCCCAGGCCCCGGATCCGACCAGCGCGACTCGGACCGGGGCCTTCACGTGGTAATCCAACGGTCAATGGCGTCCGCCCCGTATGCCCGCTCCACCAACAATTGGATGAGCCCGATGAAGGAGGCGTGCCTTCCGTGCTGGGCCAGGCGCACCTCGAGATAACGTGTGGCGCGCGGTGGGCACCGCGGATACAGCGTCTCGCGGATCCCCGCCAGCAGTGGATTCGACGCGAGGCCGCCGCTGATAACCAACACCGCTGGGTTCAGCAGGCAGACGGTGGCGGCGACCACCTCCCCGATGCGCCGGCCGGCTTCCCTGGTCAAGGTGACGGTGTTCGTTTCCCCGGCCTCGAGGAGCCGGCGGACGTCCCGGCCGGAAACAGCGGGGACGCCCAGTGCGGTGAGCTGGGCGGCGACGGCATCGCCGCTCGCGATGGCTGCTAGGCAGCCGCGGGATCCGCACTGGCACAGGGCGTCCGCGTCACCGTAGGCGCGAACGTGGCCGATGTCACCGGCTCCGCCGTCGCTGCCTGTGTAGATCCGACCGTCGAGGACAATTCCGAAGCCGATACCGGTGGACACCTGGACCAGGCATAGGGCCGTGCAATCCGGGTGTTCGAGTGTGCGCTCACCGAGGGCCAGGACGTTTGCGTCGTTCTCCACGGCGACTGGCACGGGGAACCGATCCACGAAGTGCTCAGCGATCGGGTACCCGTCCCAGCCCTGCATCAGCGGCGGTTCGCTTGGCCGACCGGTGCGCGGGTCCACCGGCGCCGGAACGGATACGCCGACGCCGGCGATCCGACGGTCCATCAGGGATTTTGATTCGAGCAACTCGACCATGCTCTGCTCGATCCGGCCGAGCGTCGCCTCGGGCCCGTCCAGGATGGACACTTCGAGGACCTCCTCGGCCAAGACGCCGCCCGCGAGGTCTGTGATTCCAATCCTGGTGTGCTTGGTGTCGACGGACGCGAGCATGAGGATTGCGTGCTCGTGGTCGAACATCAGCTCCGCCGGCCTGCGGCCGCCCGTCGACCTGCCAAGACCGTTTTCGCGGATAAGCCCGCCTTGCAGCAGCGCGTCAACCCGTTGTGACACCGTCACCCGTGACAGTCCAGTGATTCTTTGTATCTCAGCCCGGGTGATCGCCCCCTGGCGGATCAGCTGCATGACTTCGCCTGGACCGGCCTGCATGGAAGCCCTTCTCGTCGCGAGGGTGTCGCCCTCTTCTTATCCCTTGTCCGCTCCGGAGGTCAGACCCTCGGTGAGTGTACGTTCGGCGATTCCGTAGAGAAGGATGATCGGAACGGTGAGCAGCACGGACCCGGCCATCAAGATCGTCTTTGGCACCTCGATGCCGTTGGTCAGCTGGGACAGCCCCAGCGACACGGTCCACTTGTCTCGGTTCGCCGTGAGGAACAGCAGCGCGAACAGGAATTCGTTCCAGGCGATCATGAAGATGTACAGAGCGGTGGACATGATGGCGGGGGTGGACAGCGGCAGTGTGACGTGCCGCAGCATTTTGTACCGGTTGCAGCCGTCAATTGTCGCGGCTTCCTCGATGCTTACCGGGATGGTCTCGAAATGGTCGCGCAGCATCTGCACCGATACGGGCACCGTCAGCGCAATGTAGACGATGGTCACGCCGACCAGGGACACGGTGAGGCCGAGGTAGGAGAACGCGATGTAGAGCGGACCGGCCAGTACCACAGCGGGGAAAAGGTAGACCGCGAGGAACAGCGTGCCCATTTGGTTCCGCCCGGGGAACCGCAGCCGGGCCACTGCGTAGGCGCCCAGGATTGACACCACCAGGGTCAGGATCGTGGTGGCGACCGCGACCATCGCCGAATTCGCCATGAATTGTAAGAATCCCTGGCCGCCGTCGGAGACCGGCGCGAGGACCTCTCGATACGAGTCGAACTGCAGTTCCGCGGGGCTGACCCACAGCTGCCCGGGATTCTGCAGCAGCTCGGAGATCGGGACGAAGCTCAACAGCACCATGTAGTAGAAGGGGACCACCGTGATCAGGACGAAGACGACGATCGCGACCCACCGCAGCACGCCGAATGTGCGTTGTTGGAGTACTGCGGTGTCGGTCATTGCGCTACCCCTGGGCGCTTGAGGATCCGTAGGTAGATCACCAGGAAGATGCCCATTACCGCGGACAGGACCAGTGCCTGGGCTGCTGCGCCGCCGATGTCGAAGTTCGTGTTGAGGGTGTCGATCACCCGGACCGCCGAGACCTCTGTGCCGGCCGCGCCGCCGGTGAGCAGATAGACGTCGTCGAACTTGTTGAATGTCATGATCATCCGAAGGACGGCGATCACGCTGATGACCGGCATCAGTTGCGGGAGGATGACGAAGCGGAACCGCTGCCACGGGGTGGCGCCGTCGACGAGGGCAGCCTCCTCGATGTCGCCGGGCACGGTGAGAAGGCGCGCGGTCAGGAACAGGAACGCGAAGGGGAAGTACCGCCAGATCTCGAACGCGATCACTGTGAGCAGCGCCCAGGGCCGGATGCCCAGGAAGTTGATCGGTTGATCCCACCCGAGGTAGGTGGTCCCCCAATAGTTGATGATGCCGGATTGCGGGTCCAGCATCGTCTTCACCACAAAGGTGGCGGCGACCACCGGCGCGACGTACGGCAGCAGCATGAACGCTCGCACCACGCCTCGCCCGGGGAACGGCGCGCGAAGAACTAACGCCGCGATCAGGCCCACCAGGATCGATCCGACGGTGGACGCGACGGAGTAGATCAGCGTGGTCCACAGCGATGACCAAAAACCAGGATCGGTGAAGACAGCCTGAAAATTATCGAGCGTGAAATGCCCGAAGAGGCCTGTCTTGCGGATTCGTGCCAGCGGAAGGTCCTGGAACGCCAGGACGACGTTCCAGAGCGCAGGCAGGATGACGATCAGCAGCACGACGATGAACGTGGGACCGATGAGGATCCAGCCGTCTCGGCTCTCCGAACCCGAGGCCGCTGACTGCCGTTCGGGAGGAGGCGCCTGGATGCCGGCCTCCGCCGACGGGGGGGCGATCGACATGGTGTGCCTACTTGAGCTTGCTCTGTACGGCGGTCACATCGTCCTGCGCCTGCTGGGCGGCTGCCGCGCCGTCTTGGCCGCTCGCGGCCATGTCTGCGATCACCTTGGAGATCGTGAGCTGGGCGTTCACCGCGCCAAGCAGGTTGCCCTGGCCTTGGGTGATGGCCCAACGGTCGATGTTGTCGGCCACCGACGTCAGCTGATCGATCGTGTCTTGCGAATACACCTCGTTCAGTGGCTTCTTGGTGTCGACGCCGGCCGGCAATGTCGTCCACGCGGTGGCGAACTTCTTCGGGTCCGACGCGTCGCCGAGCCGCACCGGGAACTTGCCCTCGGGTGCAAGGCCCAGCCAGCCCTCGTAGCCGTCGGACATCATGTACTCGATGAATTGCTTTGCACCGTCAGAATTTCCGCCGTCCATTGCCACCCACGACCCGATCTCACCGAAGCTGCCCCCGTCGGTGCCGCTCGGGCCAGGAATCGACGTCACCACGCCGCTGTTCTTCGACAGGAACTGCTTATCCGCCTTGCATTCCGGGCAAGTCGGCAGCGCGTCATTGCGAAGCCCGGCCATCTCATCGAGCAGGAACGTCGACCAAAGGACCATGGCGGACTGACCGGCGAAGTACGACTCGCGTGTGCTGTCCACCGTTTGCGTGCCCTTCGGGGAGTCCTGGGCGGCGAGCTGTGAATATAGGTCGAAACTCTCCTTGCACTGTGACGAATCAAGCGTCACCTTGCCGGTGTCGTCGACAAGCTGACAGTTGTTGCCCAGCGCAAGTGACTCGAACGTCTGCGACGTGAAAACGTCGGCCGGGTCGGTGGCAAGTGTGATGCCGAACTGCTTCCCGCTGGTGAGCTTCTGCGCCGCAGTCTTCAGCGCCTCGTAGCTGGTCGGTGGTTGCAGCCCGGCCGCCTCGAACAAGTCTTTGCGGTACACCAGGATCTGCGCCCATGCATCGGATGGCACTGACAGCTGGGTGTCACCGTCCTTGGTCAGCTGCAGCGCCGCCGGGGCGAACGTTTCAGCTTTCAGGTCCTTGACGACATCGCCGGCGACCTTGGTATCCAGGAGCTCTTGCTGCTGCAACTGCCGAACCGTCGCGAGGGATACGCCGCCGACGACGTCCGGCAGGGTATCGGCCTGCGCGCCCTGGGTGATCAATTGCGGGAGTTGGTTCTCGTCCACGGCCTGGAGATTCACCGTGATGCCTGTCTTGGCGGTGAAATCCTTGGCGATCTGTTGGGTCTTCGTGAAGCGGTCGGTCTGGTTCTCCAGACTCCACACGGTGATCGACTTCGCAGCCGAATTGTCTGTACTGCCGCCGCTGTCACTGCCCGAACCGCATCCGGTGACGGCCCCTAGGGTCAGCAACGCGGCCGCGGCACCGATCACGGTGCGAATCCGATTGTTCATCGTTGTCCGGCTCCTCCCGTATTCGGGCCGAGTAGAGCACAACGTTCGATAACAAAACAAGACTTAAGTCGGTGCCGAAGTTGCGCTAACGTCATACTTGTGTCCAGCTCAGGCGGCATGGGGTGATGGTGCAACAGGTCATGAGGTTCACGGGGCCCAAGTCGGTCGACGTGGTCGAGGTCCCGTCGTTACCGCTACAGGCGGGCCAGGTCCGCGTCAGGACTATCGCATCCGGTGTGTCCGCCGGGACCGAACTCACGGCCTACCGCGGAACGAACCCTTACCTCACGTCGACCTGGGACCCCGAGCTTCGGCTCTTCCGCGACGCACATCCCGACTCGCCGTCATACCCGCTTGAGGGCTGGGGGTACTCGGAGGTGGGCCAGGTCATCGAAAGCGCTGCGGAGCCCACGGATTCCCATGACGTCCGGGTCGGCGATGTCGTGTGGGGAATCTGGGGTCACCGGTCGGAGGGTTTGCTGGCGGCGGACGCGTTGCGCGGCCATACATTGCCGCCCGCCATGGACCCAGCGGCCGGATGCTTCGTCCGCGTCGGCGCTATAGCGTTGAATGCCGTCGTCGCTGCCAACTGCGGTGTCGGTGACACCGTGACAATTTTCGGTCAGGGGGTCATCGGCCTGCTGGCGACTGCCTTCGCATCCCGCGGCGGTGCCAGGGTTATCGCGGTAGATGGCATCGAGCGACGGCTGGCGGCCGCCGCCGAATTCGGAGCCAATCAGGTACTGGCACCCGATCCCGAGATCGCCGTCCGAATCCGGGCTCTCACCGACGGTCGCGGCGCAGACATGTCGATTGACCTCAGCGGTTCCTACCATGCGCTGCGCGAGGCAGTCCGGTCCGTAGGCCCCGATTCTACGGTGGTTGCGGCTGGCTTCTATCAGGGGCCGGCGACTGCTCTCGCGCTCGGCGAGGAGTTCCACCACAACCGGGTCACCTTGGTGGCCTCGCAGATCGGGTCGATCCCGACGCGCCTGCATCCCCGCTGGGATCGCGAGCGCCTGCAACAGACGGTGGTGGGACTGCTTACCGACAAGCAACCCGACGTGACCAAGCTGATCACCCACCGGTTCCCCCTTCCGGACGCCGCCCGGGCGTACATGATTCTCGACGAGCACCCCGAAGAGGCGCTGCAGATCCTGCTGGACTGCGGATGATCCGCATCTGCGTGCAGGAGCAGCACCTGCCGGGTGGCACGTTGGACGAAAAGTTCGAGAAGGCGACCGCCTGGGGCTTCGACGGCATCGAGTTGCGCGGCGCCGGCGATCACGCCTTCCAGACGCGACTTCCCGCCCTCCGTGCCGCGGCCGCCCGCGGCGTCGTGATGCCCACCGTCTGCGTCGACATGCTGCATTTCATCGGTGCCTTCGACGACAACTTGCGCGAAGACGCCATCTCGCAACTGACCTCGCAGCTCACGGTCATCGCGGAGATCGGCGGAACCGGCGCGATGACACCGGCGTCCTACGGGATGTTCTCGCGACGGCTGCCGCCGTTCGATCCACCGCGCACGCCCGAGCAGGACCGGACAATCCTGGTCGACGCGCTGGGTCGGCTCGGCGAACACGCAGCACGCGAGGGTGTCTTCCTGTATCTCGAGCCGCTGAACCGCTACGAGGATCACATGGTGAACCGGCTGGTCGACGGGATCGCACTGATCGACGCGGTCGGACTGTCCTCGGTGCGCCTCGCGGCCGACACGTACCACCAGAACATCGAGGAGGTCGGACCCCGCCGCCGCCTACCTGCAGGCCGCGCCGTACATCGGCCATGTCCAGGTCAGCGACTCCAACCGGCTCGAGCCCGGCGCCGGGCACGTCGACTGGCCATTGTTCTGTGCGACCCTGCGTGGAATCGGCTACGACGGGCGACATCGCCGTAGAGAGCCGGCTTTCCGGTCCGGCCGACAAGGTCCTGCCCACCGTCCCTACGCTGCTGCGGCGGTACCTGTGACCGTCCCGGCCGCCGTCGGTCCCCCCGGGGACGGCCGGTTCGCCGGAGTGCGCTCTCTCGGACCGGTCACCCGCGTTCTCAGCCGCAATTGGCACGGCCTGCACACGGTGCCCGCGACGGGCCTGTATCCGCACCAGTGGAGCTGGGATTCGGCGTTCATCGCGATCGGCCTGCGGCACCTATCACCGCGCCGCGCGCAGCAAGAACTGGAGAGCTTGACCAGTGCGCAGTGGGCCGACGGTCGGCTGCCGCAAATCGTCTTCGACCCGGCCCGCGACGACGACTACTCGCCAGGGGCGTCCTTCTGGCGCAGTGAACTGATCCCGGGCGCGCCCCCCGTCCCTACAGCCGGTCTGATCCAGCCTCCCAACCACGCCTGGGCCGCCCTCCTGGTACATCGCGCGGACCCGGACCGAATCGGAGCGGCGTCGCTTCCTGCCGCGCCTGTACCCGGCCTTGGTCGCCTGGCACCACTATCTCTCGACCCGGCGCCACACCACCGACGTCGGGCTGGCCCACATCCTGCACCCGTGGGAATCCGGTATGGACAACTCGCCCGCCTGGGACCCGGTGCTGGCATCCGTTACAGCGGTGCGCGAGGCTGCGGGAGCGGCGCTCCCCGACATCCCACGGCCGGACCTACAGCACGCCGGCACCCACGAGCGGCCGAGCACTACCGAATACCGGAACTACCTTTACCTGGCGGCGCGCTACCGAGATGGGCAGTGCGACGACGACCGCGACCCCGGATTCCCGTTCCGCGTAATCGACCCTGCCTTCAACGCCCTCCATGCAGCATCCGAGTGGGCCCTGGCTGAGATCGCCCGGCTGGTGGGCGCCGCCGCCGCGCCACATCGCGCGCGGGCCAGGGCGATCACCGCCGCGCTGCAGCAACTCTGGGACGAGGAGTTAAGGATCTTCGTGCCGCGCGATGCCGCGACGCGCACGCCGCTGCGGTATGCGACCGTCTCCGGGCTGATCCCCCTGCTACTGCCCGGTCTGACGCAGCGCGATGCCCTCCTGCAGACCCTGCTCGGGCCGCGATTCGGCGTCGGAGATTCAGTGCTGGTGCCGAGCTTCGATCTGACCGCCTCCGAATTCGACGGCGCCCGTTACTGGCGCGGTCCATCCTGGTTCAACACCACATGGCTGATCGTCGAGGGCCTGCACCAATCCGGTCGACCAGATCTCGCTGGCGGCCCTGGCTCGCGATGCAGTGGATCGCGCGTTGACCGGGGATTTCCCGGAGTACCTGGACCCCGCTACCGGTGACGCTCACGGCACGCGGTTATTCAGCTGGACCGCCGCCCTGTCCCTGGACCTGGACGTCGGCCTGCAGCACGGCGATCTCGGCGCCCGGTTGCCGTGACGATCACCGATCACCTGCTGCTCGCGGACGGCGCGATGTTGGTGACGACCGACACCGGTGACGTGCGAGTGGAACTCGAGCCGGCAGCAGGACTCTATGTCCGCGACACCCGCTTGCTGTCGACGTGGCGGCTGCGTGTCGGTGGAGCCGACGTGCGGGTCGGCGCTGCCGAGGTACAGGCAAGCCGGCGACGGGTGCTGCTGCTGCCGGACAGCCTGCGGAACCGCCCGGACGCCGTGGCCGTGGAACGCGAACAGCGGCTCGACGGGGCGGGTTTCACTGAGCGACTGCGCGTCCGGAACACCACCGCCGAGCCGACACGTCGCATCGTGGAGCTCACCGCGAACGTGGATTTCGCCGACCAATTCCAGGTTCGGACCGACGGCCGGTTCTTCGACCGCAGCTCAGGCCGCCGGTCGGTGCGACCCCTCCCCAACGGTGTCGAATTCGAATGGTCCCGCGAGAAGAACGGGACCACCTTCGCCGCCAGTTCCCGGATCACCACCTCCGTCCCGGCCGATCAGCGGGTCAACGACGACGGAGTTCGGTTCGCCTGGGATCTCGAACTGCCCGCGCACACAACGATCCTGCTGCGGTTGCGGGTCGGAGGCCCCGAACGCCACAAGAGCCCCGGGCCTACGCTGAGGATCCCACCGCCGGTTGCCGACCCCGCGGCCGCGGCCGTGCTGTCCTGCAGCCGCGCGGACCTCGAGTCGCTGCTCATCGACGCCCCCGACCTGCCATCCGAACGGGTGCCAGCGGCCGGCGCGCCCTGGTTCCTCACCCTTTTCGGCCGCGACGCGCTGCTGACGAGCGTGCTGGCCGGGTCGGACCTGCACGATTTCCGGCCTGCCGTGCTGCGGGCACTGGCCGTCACCCAGGGCCGGCGTGCCGATCCCGTCACGCTCGAACAACCGGGGCGCATCGTGCACGAGGTCCGGTCCGGCGAGCTCGCCGTGCTCGGCGACGTGCCGTACCGGCGGTACTACGGCAGCGTCGACGTCACCGCCCTATTCCTGGCGGTACTCGGCCGGACCGCCCTCGGTCCGGACGCGGCGCCCGACGGCCACGCGCTCGCCGTCGAGCTGCGGGACTCCGCCCTAGCTGCGATCGAATGGCTGCGAACGGACGGGGGACTCGCTGACCGCGGATTCGTCACGTATAGCCCGGATCCTGACGGGCTGCTGAACCAGGGCTGGAAGGACTCGTCAGATTCCACGACCTTCGCCGACGGCCGGCTCGCAGATGGACCAATTGCGCTGGCCGAGGTCCAGGGGTACACCTGGGACGCGTTGCGCCGCAGCGCCGATCTCGCCGCGGAATGCTGGGGGCTGCCAAAGCTGGCCGCTGACCTCGCCGCCGAAGCCGCCGGCCTGCGCGCGCGGTTTCTGGACCAGTTCTGGCTCGCGGGTAAGTCGTTCCCCGCCATGGCCCTGGACGGGTCGTCCCGGCCGGTCGACGGCCTCGGCTCGAACGCCGGTCACCTGCTCTGGTCAGGAATCCTGCCCGAGCGCCAAGCGCACCTGGTGACGGGCCGCTTGCTCGCGGAGGAATTCTGGACTGGCTGGGGAATCCGTACGCTTGCTGCCGACCAGCACCGGTACTCGCCCTTGTCGTACCACAACGGCTCCGTCTGGCCGCATGACTCCATGATCGCCGCACTCGGGATGCTGGCTTACGGCTTCCACCGGCAGGCACGCAACATCGCCCGCGGCGTCGTCGACTGCGGCGCAGCGGCGGGAGGGCGGCTCCCGGAGCTCGTCGGAGGCTTCCACCGCAGCGACTACCAACAACCAGTGACCTACCGCTTCGCCGGCTCCCCGCAGGCATGGTCCGCGGCCGCCGGGCTGGCCGCCGTGCGAGTCGCGGGCCAAGCGACCCACCCGACGCCGGTCAGCGGATGAACGAGCCCGCGGCGGCACCGTTTAGGCGCGCATCTTCTACAGCAGCCCAATCCCGCGGCTCGTGACCCCCGGATGTAAAGCACCACCCTTCGGCCCTCGGCCCTCGGTGGCGACCGCGTCCAGCGCGGCGTTCAGCTACGGGCCGCAGTCGCAGCGTAACCGGCCGAACACATCCCGCGGGGTCCGGTCCGGTCACATCCCGAAGTGGGTGCCGCGGACAGCGGCAATCGCCTCCGGCGACCCGCTGACCTCCACCTGGGCAACCGCCTGTCGGCCGAAGAGGTAGAGCAGCAGTTCACCGGGTGAGCCGCTGAGCCGGGCCCTCGGCTCGCCCCGTCGGACAGTCACCTGCTGCTCGGTACCCGCCCAGGCGACGTCGAGCCCGAAGGTGGGAAGTCGCCGACTCAGGTAACGGCCACCGCGCTGAACGTTCTTCCACAATGCAGCTTGCATTTCCGGGCTGAGAATTCGCACCGCACCGCTGTTCGGTCGACGGAGATCCTCGTGATGGACGAAGAATTCGTTCAGGGTCGGGAACGAGCGAACCCATGAGAGGCGGAAGAACCCGAACGGTGGGCCGGAACGAAGCCGCGCCACCAGCCGATCGAAGTCCTTGCTGCGAGCCAGCTTTGCCTGGCGTCGCTGGCCGAACCGTTGAAATGGCCCGGGCAGGACAAGGCAGGGGCCGGCAAGAGGATCGTGTTCCCGGAGCACCAGATGTGCTGCGAGATCATGCGCGATCCAGCCGTCGAGCAGGGTGGGAGCGAACGGACCGATCCGGTCGAACAAATCGCACAACTCGCGTCGTTCCCGCATGTCGGGCGGCTCGGTGGGATCGTCCGCCTTCACCGGTCGGTTCATGATCGCTGTCCTCCTGCTGCGGTGCCGAGGCGGTCGAGCAGGGCGGGCAGGTCGGCGATGCTGTCGATCACATGCTCGGGCCGGCCCTTGTCGCCGTTCAGGTCGGATTCGCGGAATTTCCCTGTCCGCACCAGTACACCGGTGATCCCGCAGTCCTGCGCACCGACGACGTCCGAGCCGATGTCGTCGCCCACCATCACCGCCCCCGCGGCGTCGACTCCCATGTCGACCAGGGCCGCCGCATAGAACGCCTCCGCGGGTTTGCCGACGACAGTCATGTCGGTCCCGGTCGCGGCCTCCAGGCCGATGACGAAGGCGCCCATGTCGAGCTGCGGTCCGTCTTCGGTCTGGAACCGGGTGTTGCGGTGCAGCGCCAGGACCGGCACGCCCTGTCCTGCCAACGCGAACACCGCGTTCAGCTCGGCGTAGCCGACCGCGGGACCGGCGCCGCCGAGCAGCACCACCCCGGCGTCGTCCGCGTGCTCGACGTCGACCGTCTCGATCGCCCCGAGATCTTCCGTGAGGTCGCCCTCGTTGACGATCAGGCATTTCCGGCCCGCGTACCGGTCGGCGAGCAGTCGGCCGGCGCTGCTCACCGCGGTGATGATATGGCTGGCGTCCACACTCATCCCGGCGTCGTGCAGCACCCCGGCGATCTGCCGCCGGGACTTGGACGAGGTGTTGGTCACGAGCCGGAATTCCATCCCGTGTTCGCGGAGCCAACTGATGGTGGAAGACGCTCCGGGCAGAGCCCGCCAGGAAACAGTCAGCACACCGTCGATGTCCAGCAGCACGGCGTCGACCATGCGGAAACGCTACTGCGGTGACCCCCGGGCCATCTCGATCAGCGGTCAGCGCGGCCCGGACCACAGCTTGCCGCCGGAAGGTATCGGCGACCACCCGCCGGACACCCTGCTGTCGGCGCCGACGAGCGGGCCGAGAATGGCGAGCGTGATGAAGAAAGCGAGCGCGATGAGCAGGACTGTCATCACGAACCTCCTTCCGGAGTGACGCCATTTTATTCTTGTTGCCGGATCCCGGACAGGGTCGAGAGTCATCGATCGCTCTGGTGGGAGGCGGGTGGTGTCGTGGGTGCGCGGCCGATGTGGGCGTGCCCGTCATGCGGTCGCAGCTTCGCGAACCGCAACCAGACGCACACCTGTGAACCACTGGGTGACCTCGACCGGCACTTTGTCAGGACCGCGCCTGCCGTCCGGGCGACGTTCGACGCGGTGCTGGCCATTCTTGCCGGTACCGGCCCGGTGACAATCCTCCCGGAGAGGACCCGGATCGCCCTGCAGGTCCGGATGAGCTTCGCCGCGTTCATGCCGAGGCGGTCGTGGCTCAACGGTCACCTTGTCCTGGCACGGCGGGTCGACAGTCCCCGATTCGACAGGATCGAGGTGTACTCACCGCGAAATGTGCTGCACGCCTTCCGGTTGCGCACTCCTGACGACGTGGACGACGAGTTCGCCGGCTGGTTGACCGAGGCCTACCGGGTCGGCGAGCAACATCCTCGCGAGGGGCTCGATCCCTGACCGGGTGGGGCGGCCGACCGGTGGCGCCGACCCCGGGTCAGCCCTCGCGGCGCGCACGGGCGCGGCGCTTGCCCTCGTGCATGGCCACCACCCGGGCGATCGGGATCGCCCGGCCCTCCTCCACAAGATCGGCCGGCAACTTCTGCGCGGGGGGCATCAGGGCCGCCCAGGGGTCGCCGTCGGCCAGGAGTTCGCCGGCCGTGCGGATCGTGAAGTCGGCCGGCCTGATGCCGTCGAGCCCGTCCCACGGCAGCGGGAACGACACCGGCACACCCGGCCGGACACGGGGGCTGTAGGCGGCCACCACAGTCGCGCCGCCCGAGCGGGTCGAGTCGACGAAGACCTTTCCCTCGCGGTCTTCCAACAGGTACGCCGTGGTGGCGATGGTCGGATCCAGCCGCGCCGCCCGTGCCGCGATCGCCCGCGTCGCGGCTGCGGCCTCCTCCGCGGTCACCGCGTCGTCGAGCGGCACGAAGATGTGCAGGCCCTTCGCGCCGCTGGTCTTGACCGCCCCGGCGAGGCCCGCGTGGAGAAGTGCCTGCTCGACCAGACGTGCTGTGTCGACGACGATCTGGAACGGTCCACCGGGCGGCGGGTCGAGGTCGAGCACCAGGTGCGTCGGCCGCGTGGAGCCGGCCGGGATCAGCGTCGGGTGGTACTCGACGGCACGTTGATTGGCGAACCAGAGCAGAGTTCGGCGGTCGTCACACAGCGCGTAATGCACCTCCCGATGTGATGCCTCGGCCCAGACCGCTGTGGTGCGCACCCACTCCGGCGTGTATTTCGGCACGTTCTTCTGCATGAACGGCGGCGATCCGGGCCGGACCCGCACCACCGACAGCGGGCGCCCGGTCAGCACGGGGACGATCCGATCCGCGATGACGTCCAGGTAGTCGACCAGGTCGCGCTTGGTCAGCTCCTCGCCGTCGATCAGCGGCTTGTCGAGATTCGTCAGCGCCACACCGGACCGTTCCTCGTCCGGCGCGCGGCTACCCACGCCGGGCCTCCGGTGTCGTCATGGCAGTGCCTCCCGCTGTGTCGCCGGCCCGTCGAGGCAGGTTGTCGGATGTATCGACCCGGTCCGCCGCAGCCAATCATCGCTCAACCGGTCACCGGTAGGGTTTCAACTCCCGCGGGACAGGTAACAGCGAATGCTCGTGGTGCTTGAGGCACCCGGCACCTCCATCGCAGGCATACCGAACCCGGCAGTCGCAGTGAGGAAGTTGGAGATCGTGACCGACGGCGCTGTCCCTGTCACCCGCGCGGCCTGCGCCGAGCCGAACGTCGATCAGGGCGACCCCTTCATCTTCCGGGCTCCCGACGGCCCCGGCACCTGGCGCTACTACGTCATCGTCACGGGCCCGGGTTTCCCGGTGTACAGCTCGACCGACCCCGGCCGGGCGGGGAGTTGGGAGCGGATGGGCGAGAGCTTCCCCGGGATAGGTGTGCACCCATGGGCATGGGCGCCCTGTGTGCGTTTCGTCCCCGGCCTGGAGCGGCCGTGGGTGATGCTCTACTCGTTGGCGGCCGGCTCGGGCGATCCGGGCGGGCACCAGTTCCACCGCATCCTCCGCGCGGACAGCCTGCGACCCGAGGGTCCGTACGCCGATTCCGGCGACGTCCTCACCGCCGACCTGCCGTTCGCCATCGACCCGGACGTCACCCTCCGCGCCGACGGCAGCCTGCACTTCAGTTGCGCCGCCGACTACACCGATGCGGCCCCGTACGGCACCGGCCTGTTCGAGGCGCCGATCGCGCAGGACCTTCGCAGCCTGCTGGAGCCGCTGCGGCCGATGGCCAGGGCAACGGCCGATTGGCAGGTGTACCTGCCGGACCGATCGATGCCGTGGTTGCGGATCGACGGCGTCGACTGGGACCGCGGTGACACCGTCCGCTGGCACACGATGGAGGGTCCCGCGGGCCTCGTGTCGCCGGGCGGTCAGGACTTCGCCCTGTACAGCGGTGGCAATTTCGCCGACCTGTACGCGATCGGCCTGCTGTCCCGGAACGACGACGGCCACTGGACTGATCTGTCCGCCGACTACACCGATTGCCTGCTGTCGCAGCGACCGGCCGATGACCTCTGGGGTCCCGGCCATTGCAGTGTCGTCGACAGGTATGTCGCCTACCATTTCCGCGCGCGGCCCGAATTGCCACGGCAATTCGCCCTCGCTGAATTGGTTTGGAACGTGGACGACCGCCCCGCCATTCGCGAAGAGGTCCGCGGCTGAGCACGAACCCCCAGGGCCGGTAGTCCGCTCACGGCGAAACCGGCAGGCCACCTCCGTGTGGCACCATCCGATGGCATGGCACGCAGAGCCCGGACGGTCGCCGTCGGCGAGGAATCCAAGGTCACCTCGATCGAGCTCTTCTTCGATCTGGTCTTCGTTTTCGCGCTGACGCAGGTGACCGCGCTGATGGCCGAGGACCTCTCCGCGCGCGGCGCGATCCGCGGCATCCTGGTGGTGTCGGTGCTCTGGTGGTGCTGGGTCGGTTATGCCTGGCTCGGCAACCTCGTGCGGGCCGACGAGGGCGTCATGCGCGTCGCACTCTTCGTCGCCATGTCGGGGATGTTCATTGCCGCCCTCACGATCCCGGAATCGTTCGACGATCTCCCTGGTGGCCTTGCCGGACCTGTTGTCTTCGCTGTCTGCTACTTCGTGGTCAGGGCGACGCATTTCGCGATGTTCTGGGCCGCCGCACGTGGCGACGCGGGACTGCGCCGCCAACTCCTGCGCTTCATACCAGGTGTATTGGTGGGCACCAGCCTGCTGCTCGTCGCTTCCCAGCTGTCCGGGACGGCGCAGACGCTGATGTGGCTGGCGGCCCTGGTGGGTGACTACCTCGGAACGGTGCTCGCCGGTGCCAACGGGTGGCGGATCAATTCCGCCGGCCATTTCGCCGAACGCCACGGGCTCATCATCATCATCGCGCTCGGCGAGTCCATCGTGTCCATCGGCGTGGGAGTGACGGAACTGCCGATCTCCTGGCCGATCATCGTCGCCTCGGTGCTCGGCCTCACCATCGCAGGGGCGTTGTGGTGGTCCTATTTCGACGTGGTCGCCCTGGTCGCGGAACGGGTCCTGGCCAAACTCCAAGGGGCCGAACGCGCCAGGCTGGCCCGTGACTCCTACAGCTTCCTGCACCTGCCGATGGTCATCGGCATCATCTTCCTGTCGCTCGGACTGAAAAAGGTGCTGAGCTACGTCGGCGGCGCCGATGGGCACACTCTGACCGACCCGCTGTACGGCCTGCCGCTGATCGCGCTGTACGGCGGGACATCGCTCTACCTGCTCGCGCACGTCGCCTTCCGCTGGCGCAACACGCACACCGTCAACCCGCACCGGACGATCGTCGCCGTGCTGCTGCTCGCGCTCATCCCGGTCGGCGCCCTGATGCCTGCCATGGCCACGCTCGGACTGCTGGCCGCTGTCCTGGTGGCGCTGATCTGCTACGAATCGATCCGGTACGCGAGCGCACGGGATGCCGTCCGGCACGAGGACGACATCGTCACGCCCTGACCGCCGGCAGCCGCGTCGGTGCGGCCACGTCGAATCGCCCCTTATCGTGGGCGGGTGCGCAAGCCCCCGTTACCGGTCCGGGACGGGCTGAACCCCAGTCGCGTCCGGCTGCCGGAGAGCGGGCATTGGCCGACCACGCTCGACTACCTGCTGCAGCGGTTCTACTCCGACCGCGAGCGGGTGCAGGAGAAGGTTCAGGCCGGCGAGGTCGTGGATGTCATCGGGCGCCCGATCGACGCGGAGACGCCCTTCGAGCCGGACGCGTTCGTGTTCCTCTACCGGGACCCGATCCCGGAGCAGAGGGTGCCGTTCGAAATCGAGATCCTGCACTGGGACACCGATCTGCTGGTCATCGACAAACCGCATTTCCTGGCCACCATGCCGCGCGGCTTCTACATCGTCGAGTCGGCACTGGTCCGGCTCCGGCGGGAGTACGACCTGCCGGATTTGAGCCCCCTGCACCGCTTGGACCGGGTGACGGCCGGCGTGCTGATGTTCTCCCTCCGGCCGGAGCAACGCGGTGCCTACCAGCAGCTGTTCGCGAAGCGGAAGGTGACCAAGTACTACGAAGCCGTCGCCCCATACCGGCCGGAGATCGCCCTGCCGGCCACCGTGCGAAGCCGGATCGTCAAGGAACGGGGCACCCCCACCGCCGACGAAGTGCCGGGTGAACCGAACAGCGAGACCCTCGTCGAACTGCTCGACGCCCACGGGGCCAACGGCCTCTACGGTCTGCACCCGCACACCGGGAAGGTGCACCAGCTCCGGCTGCACATGAATTCGCTGGGACTGCCGATCATCGGGGACAACTTCTACCCGAGGTTGCTCGATCTCTCGCCGTACGACTACTCGTCACCGTTGCAGCTGGTGGCCAGGTCGGTGAGCTTCGACGACCCGTTCACCGGGGAGCGCAGGGAGTTCCGCAGCCACCGGCCCCTCTCATCCTGGGTCGATCAGCCGACCAGCACGCCCGAACCGGGATGACGTCACCACTCGCCGCGATCCGGGTGGTCGAACTCGCGGGGATCGGTGCGTTGCCGCTGGCCGGAATGATGCTCGCGGACTTGGGAGCCGACGTCGTCGTCATCGCCCGCCGGGAGCCCGGCGAGCTCGAAATCCTCTCGCCGGCAGCGGATCTGGTGCTGCGGAACCAGCGGGTGCTGCCCGCCGACGTGCGGGACCCGGTGGACCTGGCACGGTTGCTCGACCTCGTCGACCTCGCCGACGTGCTGCTGGAAGGGTTTCGGCCCGGCACCGCCGAGCGGCTCGGCCTGGGTCCCGATGAGGTGTGCGGGCGGAATCCGCGGCTGGTCTACGGCCGGATGACGGGCTGGGGTCAGGACGGTCCGGCGGCCGGGACCGCCGGGCACGACCTCAACTACATCTCCGTCACCGGTGCCCTGCACGCCATGGGCCGGCGCGCGGACCCGCCACCGGTGCCGCTCAACCTCGTCGGCGACTACGGCGGCGGCGCGATGTTCCTGGTCACCGGTGTGCTGGCCGCGCTCGTCGAGCGCGCCACTTCCGGCCGTGGCCAGGTGATCGATGCGGCGATGGTGGACGGGGTCGGCGCACTGCTGCAGCCCCTGCTGTCCTGGCGCGCCGCGGGAGTCTGGTCCGACAATCGGGAGAGCAACATCCTGGACGGCAGTGCGCCGTACTACACCACGTACCGGTGCGCCGATGGCCGGTTCGTGGCGGTTGCCGCCCTCGAGAGGCGCTTCTACACCGAACTTCTCGAGGGCCTGGCACTCAACCGCGCCGACCTGCCCGACCGCGCTGAGGCTGCGCAGCACGGCGCCCTCCGGGAGATCCTCGAACAGCGGTTTGCCGAGAAAACGCGCGACGAATGGGCGGCCGTCTTCGCCGGCACCGATGCCTGCGTCACGCCGGTGCTGGCGGCCGGTGAGGCGCCCTCGCATCCGCAGATCAAGGCCCGCGGGACACTGCGCGAACGGGACGGCGTCGTGGAAGCGGCACCCGCGCCGCGTTTCTCGCGGTCGCAGCCGCCTGTAGCCGGTCCCGCGCGCATCGTCGGCTTCGACGAGGTCGCCCGGGGTTGGCGCGGCGGATCGTGATGACCTGCGCCGGTTGACCGTTTCGGCTGATTAGAGTCCCGGTCATGCGATCACTGGTGCTGGAATACCTGGACGAGGTGTACCGGGAGCTATCCGGCGACACCTCGGGGTCGGTGGCCGATTACATCCCCGAGTTGGCGATCGTCGATCCCGAGTCGTTCGCGATCTGCCTGTGCACCAACGACGGATACCTCTACGAAGCCGGCGACAGCAGCCGGCGCTTCGCCATCCAGTCGATCTCCAAGCCGTTCACCTACGCGCTTGCCCTCGCCGACCGCGGGCTCGAGACGGTGGCCGCCAAGGTGGACGTGGAACCGTCCGGGGAACCGTTCAACGAGATCAGCCTCGACGCGATCACCGAGCGGCCGCGCAACCCGATGATCAACGCCGGCGCCATCACCTGCGCCTCGCTGGTGCAGGGCGATTCGGTCCAGGACCGGTTCGAGCGGCTCCGGCAGTTCTACTCACGGTGCGCCGGACGCGACCTGCGACTGGACGAGGAGATGTTCGCCTCCGAGGACCGCACCGGGCACCGCAACCGGGCGATCGGGTACATGCTGCGCAGTTTCGGGATCCTCGAGGAGGATCCGCAGACGACCCTCGGCGTCTACTTCCGGCAGTGTTCCATCGAGGTCGACTGCCGCGACCTCAGCCGGATGGCGGCGACGCTGGCCAACAGCGGCGTCTGCCCGATCACCGGTGACCGGGTTCTCGAGCCGGCGATCACCGAACGGGTGCTGAGCGTGATGACGACCTGCGGGATGTACAACGCTGCGGGGGATTGGGTGACCGAGGTCGGGCTGCCGGCGAAAAGCGGTGTCGGCGGCGGGATCATCGCCGTGCTGCCCGGCCAGACTCGGGCTGGCCGTCTTCTCGCCGCGACTCGACGAGCACGGCAACAGCGTGCGCGGCGTGCGGGCCTTCCGGCGCGCTGTCACGTGACCTCGAACTGCACTTCATGCACGTCAGCAGGGCGGCCCGGTCGGCGGTGCGGGCGTCCTATGACGTCATCGAATCGCCTTCCCGGCGCCGGCGCGGTCCGCAGGAGCAGGCGGTGCTGCTCCGGTACGGCCGCCGGGCACGGGTGTACGAGTTGCACGGCGACCTGTTGTTCGCCGCGACCGAATCGGTGATCCGGGAGATCACCGAAGCGGCCGGCGATCTCGATGTCGTGGTGCTGGACGTCCGAGCCGTCGACGAGACGGCCGCGGTCTCGCGTGGCCTGCTGCTCGGCCTGCGGGCGCAACTGGCCCGCAGCGGCGGCGAGTCGGTGCTGGTGGATCCGGCGCGGTCCGTTCGGGGTCCGGCAGCTGACCGGTCGGACGGGGCGGCACCGGACGCGGCCGACGAGGTCAAGCACTTCCCCGATCTGAACGCCGCCCTGGAGTTCGCCGAGGACCTGCTGATCGCCCGGCACGGCGACGCCGCCATCGGAGCGCGCCGGGTCGATGTGCGCGACCACGCGTTGCTGGTGGGTCTGCCCGATGACCAGGTCCGGCTGCTCCGGTCCAGGATGGTCGCACGGTCGTACCGGGACGGCGAGGCCCTTGTGCGCAGCGGCCAGGACGCACACGGGCTGTTCCTGGTGCTCTCGGGGATGATCGACGTCTCGGTCGAACGCGACAAGGTCCGTCATCACCTGTCGATGTTCACTCCCGGGACGACGTTCGGCACCGTATATGCGGTGACCGGGCGGAGCTACGACATCGACGCCCACGCGCGCGGGCCCGTGCGGGCCCTGCTGCTTCCGACCGATGCCATCGGCGAGCTCGGCGACATCGCGCCGGACCTGATGCTGGCCGTTCACCGTCGGCTGCTGACGGGCGCCTTCGACTACCTCGACTGGGTGACGCGCGCCCTCATCGCGGGCAACTGAGCCGCTCCACCTTCGCATTTCGACGGTCCGGTTTGAGTATGGGCAGGTCGGGATACCTGGGCTCCTATATCCGCGGGTGCTGCCGGCGCGGATCGACCGAGGTGCTGGGAAGAGGGAGAAGGCATTGCCGCTCTCGAAGGACGAAGAACGCAAGCTGACGGCCATCGGTCACGCACTCCTGCGTGACGACCCGGAGTTCGCCGCCCGGATCGGGGTCGGCGCCCCGGCCGATCATCGGACGGCCGCGATCGTCGCGGCCTGCCTGAGCGCGATCGTCCTGCTGCTGACCGGGGCCGTGATGATCGACTTCCTGCCCGCGGCCGGTGTGATCATCGGCTTCTACGGCGTGCTGACCCTGGTGGTCGCGGTGGTGGTCTACCTGCGCGACGGGAGAGCGGTCGCCTGAGCGCGGTCGCCTGAGCCGGGCGCGACCCCGTGGGGCCGCGCCGCGGCGTCGGGTCCCGGCGTCGGGTCCCGACGTCAGGGCTGGAAGACCACCCGCACACATCCGTCGGTCTTGTTCTTGAACATCTCGTACCCCGCAGGTCCCTGGTCCAGCGGCAGCAGATGGGTGGCCAGGTGGTCGGTGCGCAGTTCCCCGGCCGCGATGCGGTCCAGAATCTCCGGGATGTAACGCTGCCCGTACATCTGTGCGCCGGCCACCCGCAGGCTCTTGTTGACGATGGCACCCACCGGGAACTTGTCGACGACCCCGCCGAACACACCGAGGATGAAGACGCTGCCGCCCTTCCGGCAGGCGTAGATGGCTTCCCGCAGGGCCGTCGGTCGGTCACTCTGCAGCCGCAGCTGCTGCTTCACCTGGTCGTACAGGTACTGCGGTCCGGTCCCGTGAGCCTCCATGCCGACCGCCTCGATGCAGACGTCCGGCCCCCGCCCGCCGGTGCGCTCCCGCAGTTCGGCGACCACGGAATCCGAGCTGCAGTCGAGGGTTTCCGCGCCGACGAACTGCCTGACCTGGGCAAGACGCTCCGGCAGCCGATCGATGACGATGACCTGCTCGGCACCCCTGAGCATCGCGCCCCTGGCCGCCATCTGGCCGACGGCGCCGGCTCCCCAGACGGCAACGGTGTCGCCGGGGACGATGCCGGCGAGGTCGGCCCCGGTGAAGCCGGTGGAGGCGGCGTCCGAGGCGAACAGCGCGGAAGTGTCCGAGATGCCGTCCGGGATTCCGAAGGCACCCACGTCGGCGTACGGAACCCTGACATATTCGGCGTGGCTGCCGGCGAACCCGCCCAGCGCATGGCTGTAGGCGAAGCAACCGCCGATGGAGGCACCCCACATGCCCTCGGTGATGGCCGGGTTCGGATTGCCGTTGTCGCACAACGAGTACTGCTGCCGGCTGCAGTACCAGCACCGCCCGCACGCGATGAACGACGACACCACGACCCGATCACCCACGCGGTGTTTCGCGACGGCCTTACCGGCGTCGACCACCTCGCCCATGAACTCGTGGCCGAGCACGTCACCGGCACGCATCATCGGGATGTAACCGCCCAGCAGGTGCAGGTCCGAACCACAGGTGGTACTCAGCCGCACCTTGAGAATGACGTCGTGGTCATTGAGGATCTTCGGTTCGTCGACGTCCTCGACGGCCGTCTTGTTCACTCCGGTCCAACACAGCGCCTTCACAGCAGACCCTCCCCACCGGCTCGCCTGGTGGTCAGGTCGATCAGCTTCCCGCCGATCCAGCCCGATCGCCGTCCGTGCGACGCGGGATCGACCCTGAGGATCTCGCCGGTTTCCAGCAGTTGCTTGCTCTGCCGCAGCGCCGTCCGGACAGCCTGCCGCGGATCGTCGCCGCCGAGCCGCGCCCCGAGCGCGCCCGGGCCCGAGAGTTCCCCGTTCCGCAGCCGGGCGGACAGTTCGGTACCCCTGTCACCGGGTGCCAGCTTCACCGAGACGTCCACCAGGTCACCGAGTTCGGCCAGCGGGCCCGGGAGGCGCCCGTCAGGGAGCACCTCTTCCGGCGACCTGAAGATCGTCACCGACCGCCAGCGTCCCGGTGTGCGGTTGTCGGCCGTCGGGTCGTCTCGCACGGTCGCGCCCGCCGCCTGGGCTGATCCTGTTGCGGCCGCATCCTGCTGGCGTCTCCGGACGAGCAGACCGGTCGCCGCGGATGCGGCGGCGGCGGCCGCGGTGATCGTCACCGTCTGGCGGGTCGTCATGCGCGTGCCGCGTTGGCGGACACCGGTTCGACCGCGCCCACGGCCTCCAGCAACGCGTCGATGAAAGCAGACAGGTCCTCCGGGGACCGGCTGGTGATGAGGTTGCCGTCGATGGCGACCTCCTGGTCCACGACCGTGGCACCCGCGTTCCGCAGGTCGGTCCGGATGCTGGGGAAGCTGGTCAGGGTCCGGCCGTCGATCACCCCGGCCTCTGCGAGCGTCCATGGTCCGTGGCAGATGGCGGCCACCGGTTTGCCGCTCTCGACGAACGCACGGACGAACGAAACCGCGTCGGCGTCGGCACGGAGCTTGTCCGGGTTGATGGTCCCGCCCGGTAGCAGCAGGGCGTCGTAGTCCGATGTGCTCGCGTCTGCGACGAGGCGGTCGACGCCGAAGCTGCCCGCGTCGTCCAGATCATGATCCTTGGCGCGGATCCGACCCTCCTCCAGGGACAGCACCTCGGTCAATGCCCCTGCGTCGTCCAGTGCCGTACGGGGCTTCTCCAGCTCCACCCGCTCGACCCCGTCCGCGGCAAGAATGGCAATGCGGCGATTCTGCAGATTTCCGCTCACGGAAACTCCTTCTGCTCACCTGCTGGGCGTCCGTCGAACGGCGACAGCTGAATGTCCGGTGGCCCGAATTTCCCGGAGGATCTGAATGTCCGGTATATCGGTCCCGGGACTGTCGACATCAGTGGGCGGACACGGAGCAGTTCTGCGTCAACGTTGCCCGGCACCACTGTTGGACCAGAACTCCATCAGAGCATGACTCCGCGGGTGTTTCAACAATTTCTGGCCGCGCAAATTCAGATGGTCCGCACAAAGCGGACATACCGAGTGTTCCAGCGAAACCGGCGGCATCGCAGCCACTTTGCAGAAAGCCCTGTGACCGCCCTCTCATAAGGGTTGATGTCGGCGGGGAGTGCGGGGCATAGTTCTTGTCAGGCGTCACCGGGGTCGCACAGTACGAGTGCGCAGTCAGCACATCGGCCCGTCGTGCTGCCCGCACCGGTAGGACAGCGGTGCAGTTCCGACCAGGAGCGCAGGGCAACGAAGCCCTGGCACAACAGACCTGATGTTCCCGGCCATCACCTGGCGGGGGAACCCCGATATATGCCGAGACGTGAGAAATCACCCGGCTCCCATCCTTTGTCGTGTCGTTCACCAGGAGGAGAAACATGACCAGCACCGAGACATACAGCACCGCCGCAGAGCAGGCCCGTAGCGCTGTCGAGCGCTCCACCGACATCTGGAAGCAGAGCACCAAGTCCCTCACCGAGCAGACCGACGTGCTGTGGCAGTTCCCGCAGGTCGACCTCGGCGATGTCACCCGCAAGTACTTCGAGTACCTGCAGGACGGCCTCGAGGTCAACAAGGACATCGCCCTGAAGTGGGTCGGCGCTCTGACCTCGGTCACCGAGGCCCTGCGTGACCAGCTGCAGACCGTCAGCGATTTCTCGCGTGGCCACAGCCAGGCGATCAGCACCTGGATCTCCAGCGAGACCGAGACCCTCGAGAATGCTGCCAAGCAGCAGGCCGATCAGGTCGAGCAGGTCCAGCGTGAGCAGGTCGAGCGTGTTCAGCAGGCCGAGCGGGACCGCGAGGAGCAGGCCCGCCAGGTCCAGCGCGAGCAGGCCAAGGCCGAGCGCGACCAGGCCCGCCGTGTCCGCCAGGAGGCGCGCGAGCGCTACGAGGGTCTGACCAAGGCCGAGCTGAGCGACAAGCTGGCCGAGCGTGACCTGCCCAAGACCGGCACCGTCGACGAGCTGATCGATCGCCTCGTCGCCGCGGACACCAACTGAGCGCAGCACCAGCCTGACCGCTCACGGTGTGGCCGTAGTCGAAGGACAGCACCTGAGCCGAGATGGCTGAGCATCCGAAGTCGAAGATGTGACCGAAAGCCGCCTACCCGTAAGGGTTGGCGGCTTTCGGCTTTCGGCTTCCCGCTTCCAACCGACCGCCGATCGCGCCAACGGTTCGGGGCTGACCCGGCTGGGTACTTCCCGCTCGTGACCGGCACTTTCGTGACGGGCACGGTCGTGACGGGCACGCAGCGCGCACGGATCATCCCAAGCCGGAGGGAGCCGAGATGACCATCACCGCGAGAGACATCATGACGCAGGGACCGGAGTGCATCGGCGAGCACGAAACCCTGCTGCAGGCGGCGCGGAAGATGCGCGACCTCGACGTCGGCGCGCTGCCGATCTGCGGCGCGGACGACCGCCTCAAGGGAATGGTGACCGATCGGGACATCGTCATCCGGTGTCTGGCCGAGGATCGCGATCCCGGCTCGGTGACCGCAGGATCCATGGCCGAAGGCGCACCGGTCACCATCGGGGCCGACGATCCGCTCGAGGATGTGCTGGCCACCATGGCCGAGTACCAGGTTCGCCGGCTCCCGGTGATCGATGGGCAGCGCCTGGTCGGGATCATCGCCGAATCGGACATCGCGCAGAACGCCTCTCCGGAGGATGTCGCCGACACCATCGACGCGGTCACCGAGAGTTGATGCCCATCAACGGCCGAGTGGCCACCGTCAGCGGCACGGCCCACCCGTGACATCACTCTGGCTGGACAGGAGCCGGCCGTCGTTCCCGCCATTGGCCACCGACGCCCGGTACGACGTCGTCGTGATCGGCGCCGGTCTGACCGGCCTGACGACGACGCTGCTGCTGGCCAGGGCCGGCCGCTCCGTCGCACTCCTCGAGGCCAGATCGGTCGGTGCCGGTACCACCGGCAACACCACCGCGAAGATCAGCCTGCTGCAGGGCACCCGACTCTCCTCGATCCGTTCCACGCATGACGCCTCGACCGCCCGGCAGTATGTGGAGGCCAACCGTGAGGGCCAGGCCTGGCTCTTGCACTACTGCGCGGAACACGAAGTGCCGTACCAGGTTCGGTCGTCCTACACCTACGCCACCACGGACAAGGGCGGCCGATCCGTGCACGCCGAATTGGAGGCGTGCCGGGAGTCGGGGCTGCCGGTCGCGCAGACGATGGACGTCGAGTTGCCGTATCCGATCACGGCTGCGGTGCGACTGGACGACCAGGCGCAGTTCGACCCTCTCGACCTGCTGACCGAGATGGTCGCGGACATCGTCTCCCGCGGCGTGGATGTGCACGAGAACAGCCGGGTCAGAGCTGTCCGGCCGGGCCGGCTGACCGAGGTCGCCACCGATCTGGCCACGCTGCGCGCGGATCGGGTCGTGCTCGCCACCGGAATCCCGATCATGGACCGCGGCGGGTTCTTCGCCCGCCTGGAGCCGCTGCGCTCCTACGCCGCAGTGTTCGAGGTGCCGGGTCCGGTGCCGCAGGGTATGTACCTGTCTGCCGACTCGCCGACCCGGTCGGTGCGCTCGGTCCCGCACGGAGGCGGCGAGTTGCTCCTCACCGGTGGTAACGGTCATGTCGTCGGCCGGAAGAGTGGGACGTCAAGGCTGGTCGAGGATCTCACCCGCTGGACCCGGACCCACTTCCCGGGAGCGACCCGTACGCATGCGTGGTCGGCGCAGGATTACCACTCCGTCCACGAACTGCCTTACGCCGGTCCGCTGGTCCCGCACGACGACCGGATCATGATTGCGTCCGGATACGACAAATGGGGTATGACGAACGCGGTCGCCGCTGCGCTGGCGCTGTCGAGTTCGCTGCTCGGTGGTCACACCGAGTGGGCAACGGTCATGCGCAGTTGGAGCGGCCGGGAGGTGAAGGGTGCCGTTTCCGCGCTGCGGGTGAACGCATCGGTCGGTCTGGCCCTCGGCACGGGATGGATCGCACCGCTGCTGCACTCGCCGGAGAAGCTGAACCCGGGGGAGGGTCGCGGCAGGGTGGAGCGAGGTGGTCTGGCGCCGGTCGCCGTGTGCACCGTTGACGGCAAGACGGTCCGCCGCTCCGCCGTATGCACCCACCTGCACGGCGTCGTCAGCTGGAACGACGCCGAGCGGTCGTGGGACTGCCCGTTGCACGGCTCGCGATTCCGGCCCGACGGATCGGTGATCGAGGGACCGGCCACCGAGGATCTCCCGCCGGCCTGACCCTCGTGGTCAGGTCCGGGCCGGTTCAGGTCTGGGCCGGTCAGGTCGAGGCGGCCGCCCGCCGGGCGATCTCATGAATCGGATCGTGCCGGTTCAGCAACGGCCGGCGCGACCGTCCACGGTCCAGCACGGCGATCATGGCGTCCAGTTCGGCCGGCATCGGGCTGCGGCGCCGGGCCACCCAGCCCGCGCCCCGCACCGCCATCAGCACGCCGCGAACCCAGTCCCGATTCTTCGGGTTGTCGGCGAGGGTGAAGGCGGTGTGCCGTACGGCGCTGCGAAAACGTCGGTGCAGCCAGGCGTTCCACAGCGTGTTGCGCAGGCCGAACGCGCGGAGCCGTGGTGCGTTGGCCACGCTCGGGCGGTGATGCATGACCGCGTCGGCCAGGTATCGCATGTGCCAGCCGGCCTTCAGGAACTTGAATGCCAGCGTCTCCTCCTCCCCGCCGAGGAAGAACTCCGGGTCGTAGCCGCCGACCTCCTCGAACGCCGTGACCCGCACGATGCAGGCGCCGCCCATGAAGCTGATGAGCACCGGGCCGGGGATACCGGCGGTATCGGGCAGGGGGCTCGCGGCCATCTGGCTCGAGATGGGGTCGACGTAGCTCTCGTGTTCCGCGGATCGCGGGCGGACCTGGATCCGGGTGTTCACCAGCGCGAGTCGCTGGTTGCGGTCGAGGAGATCCGCCGCGGCGACGAGACCCGGCCTCTCGTACCAGCCGTCGTCGTCGGCGAAGGCCACGTACGGGGTGCCGGCCCTGCGTAGCCCCACGTTGCGTGCCGCGGCCCCGATGTTCTTCTCCATGGCCACGACCTGCAGGCCCGGCCGCTGCTCGAGCACGTCGGGAGTGCCGTCCGTGGAAGCGTTGTCGACGGCGATCACCGGGACACCGAGCGCGAGCAGCTGGTCGAGCACCGGTGCGATCCGGTGCGCGCAGTTGTAGGTGAGCAGAACGACCGACAGCCGCTCGGCGAGCCGGTCGGGCGTGTGGTCCGGTGCTGATTCCCGGTGCGCGGGGGGGTGCGGGGCGACGTCGTTGGACAACGGTCGACAACTCCTTCGACGGACGGTGCGGCGCGACCTGGGAGGCACTGCTCTGCCCGAGGCCGAGAGAAGAGTTCCCGATGGGCCCGGTGGAAAACCGGAAAGGCGTTGCAGCGACGGTGACCCGCGTCAGCCGTGCAGTCCGCGCGCAGACAGCGCGCCCAGAACGGTGAGCGTCGCCACCGCCGCGAAGGCGGCCAGCAGCGGTGCATTCCAGGCGCCCGTCGCGTCGTGCAGGGCACCCAGCACGACGGGCCCGAGGCAGGCGATCGTGTAGCCCCCGGTCTGCACGATGGAGGACAGCAGGCGGTTCTCCCGCAGGTTCCTGGCTCGCAGCACCACAACGGTGAACACACAGACGAAGCCGCCGCCCTGCGCGGCGCCGCTGAGCGCGCTCCACAGTGCCCACAGGTCCGAGTCGAACAGCAGGCCCAGCGGCAGGCAGGACCAGAGCACGCCGTTGATCAGGAACGCCACCAGTGGTCCGCCGAACCGGTTGATGATCACCGGGGTGCCGAATGCCCCGATCAGGGCCGCAATCTGGAAGATCGACGACGCCGCCCCCGCCTGACCGCGGGTCATGCCCTGCTCGTCGCCGAGCAGGCTGGGCAGCCAGGCCGTCATCCCGTAGTACGCGAAGGCCTGCCCGGCGAAGGCGAGGGTGAGCATCCAGGTCGCCGGCCGGCGCAGCACGGCGCCGACGCCGGTCCGCCCGGCAGGTTCCCGTTGCGCGGGAGCAGCTGTCGGTCGGTTGGCGAGGGTGTCCGACTTGTGTTCCTTCTGCAGGTCCGGTTTCGGTGCGCCATCGACCCGGGCTCGGCGCCTGGCGAGCGGCCACCAGACCAGCCCGGCAGCCATCGGGACAATCGCCCACATGGCCAGCGCGAACTGCCATCCCAGTTGCGCCGCCACGGGTCCGGTGACCGTCAGCATGATCATCGAGCCGATGTTGAGCACCGCTGTGTAGGTGCCGGTCATCATGGCCGCCCGGCCGCGGAAGTCACGGCCGATGACGATCGGTGCGACGACATTTCCGACCGTGATGGCCAGACCCATGATGACCGTGCCGGCCAGCGCGGCGGGGATGCCGCCCGCCGACCGCACCAGGATGCCGACCAGGATGCCGACGAGGCCCACCAGGGCGGCGCGCTCGACGCCCAGCCGGGCGATCACCACCGACGCGCCGGGGGCGGCGACGCCGAAACACAGCACCGGAAGCGTGGTGAGCAGGCCGACGGCGGTTGCCGACATCCCCAGGTCGGCGATCAGGTCCGTGGTGACCGTGGAGACGGCGACCAACGGCCCGCGCAGGCACAGCGACAGCAGGACGAGCCCGGTGAGGAGCAGGGAGGACGAGCGGGTTGCGGTCCCGGTTGCCGTGCTCACGAAGCGGATGGTCCGCCCAGGAAGGCCTCCAGTGCCTCCACCACCAGGGCGTGGTCATCGGCCTGCGGCAGGCCGGACACGGTGACCGTTCCGATGACGCCGATGCTCCTCGCGATGATCGGGAATGACCCCCCGTGGGCTGCGTGCAACATTGGCTCCACCCCGGCGGACTCGTCCAGCGTCCGGTTCCCGAGGGCGAGCCGTCGACCGACCAGATACGACGAATCGCCGAACCGGTTGACCACCCGTACTTTTCGCTCGATCCATGCGTCGTTGTCCGGCGCGGTGCCGGCGAGGGCGGCATGGAACAGCTGGTGGCCGTGGCGGCGGATGTCGACCGTCACCGGAAGTCCGCGCTCCCGGGCCATGGAGACCAGCAGGCACCCCAGCGCCCAGGCGTCGTCGTTGTCGAAGTGCGCGAACAGCAGGCGTGCCTGCTGTTCCCGCAACTGCTCGATCAGGGCTTCGAGGTCGTTGCGATCTGTCACCGGATCTCCTTTCCCGGGTTCGTGGTGCATGAGCGGACCGGTTGAGTTGACCGGCTGAGCGCTCGGTGTGTGCGCTCTGGGCTGAGAGCTCGGCGCACGCCGGTGATCACTCTGCCGCACGACCGACGTGTGCCCATACCCGCTCGCGGCCGACGGCCCCTCGACCGAGTCGAGCGGGAATGAATTTGGCGATGCGCTTGTTCTAATGTCATAACATATCAGCAATTCAGAGAGGGAGTTCCATGCCACTGGTGCGTATCGACGTGCAGGAAGGGCGGTCGCCGGCTGAGCTGCGCAGGCTGGCCGACGTGGTGCAGGAGGTGATGCTGGAGGTGTTCGACGCACCGGAACGGGACCGGTACCAGATCATCACCGTGCACCCGGCAGGACACATCATCGCCGAGGACACCAATTTGGGGTTCACCCGCACCGACGACCTGGTGGTTCTGCAGATCTTCCAACAGGGCCGCACGGATGCTCACAAGGTCACCGCCTACAGCCGCCTCGCCGAGCGTCTCGAGGATCGAGGTGGGGCTCGAGCCGACGGACTTGATCGTCTCGGTGGTCGCCAACGAGCGCGCTGACTGGTCCTTCGGGCTGGGCCGCGCCCAGTTCCTCGAGGGCGACCTGTAAGTCGGCTCGGATGGCGGTGCACCGGTCGAACCGCCCGGGAGCGTCCACTGAACATGTCCCTTTCGACAAGGGCGCCCAGCGGCCGGCTTCGAGACGCAGAGGTTCAGCGGGCGCCCACCACGCGCCGCACCGTCCGGCCCGGCGCACCCACCGTGCGAAAATCGCGGGGTGAGCGAGAGGAGTCGTAAGCGGTGAGCGCCGATCAGCACGGCGCTGCAGGCGCGACGGCCGCTCTACCCGAGCCCGCCGGGCGCACCGGAACGAGCACCCGGGGGCTGCTGCTCGCCGCACTACCGGCGGTGCTCATCGGCGTGCTGCTGCGGTACTGGGTCGGCCACACCTGGCTGCTGTCGCTCAACTCGGACGAGGCGCTGGTCGGCCTGCAGGCCCGCGAGGTGCTGAGCGGCACCTTCCGGCTGATGGTGGCCGGCAACGACTACGGCTCCACCACCGAGTCCTACCTCGCCGCGCCGCTGATGCTGTTCAGCACCGGGGCCTGGCCGCTGCGGCTCCTCGCCGGCGTCCTGTCGGTGGTCGCCGCCTATGCGCTGTTCCGGCTGGCCCGACTGTTCTTCGGCTCGGCGCCGGCTCTCGCGATCGCGCTGGTGTTCTGGTCGGCGTCCGGCGCGATGGTCATCCTCTGGTCCCGCCCGTACATGGGGTACCCGACCGGTGTCGCCGCGCAGATCGCCGGTGTTGCGCTGGCCTGCTACGCCATGCGGTCGCCGCGGCGGCTCGGCCGGACGGCCCTGCTCGCCGGGCTCGCCACCGGGTTCGCCGTGTGGAGCCACCCGATGTTCGGCATCGTCGCGCTGCTCGCGTTGATCCCGCCGACGGTGCTGCACCGGGCCAGGTGGCGCGAGTGGTGGCTGCCGGTGGCGGCCGGCGGTCTCGTCGGGGTGCTGCCCTGGATCGTCTACATCCTGACCAACGGGGCTCCGGCCCAGGCGCAGGCGACGGTGCAGGCGACGTATGCGGGGCGCCTGCAGATCTTCGCGACCGAGCTGTTGCCGCGTGCGTTCGGGCTTCGACTGCCGGACGGCCGCTGGCTGGCGCCGGTCCCGCTCGTCCAGCTTCTCGCGGCGGTGTTGATCATCGGGGCGTTCGCCGGGCTGGTCGTGCTGGTCGTCAAGAAGGGGTCGTCGGCGTTGCCCCTGCTGGTCGCCGGTTTCCTCGCCTTCCCGTGCCTCGCGGTGTTCCCGCAGCTGGCCTTCTCCGCTGACGCCAGGTACGCGCTGCCGTTCCTGCCGCAGCTGCTGATCGGCCTCGGCGCCTGGTTGCTGCTGCTCCCCGCCCGCATCCGGGAGTCCCCGTGGCTGGTGGCCGTGCTACCGACTGCCTGGGCGTTGCTGCTGTGTGTTCCCGTGTTGTCCCAGCAGGCGAGCTGGACGCTGACCGACCCCGAGCGGGCACCGTCGGCCGTCGTCCGCGCGCTGGACGAGGCGGGCGTGCAGTACGTCCGCGGCGACTACTGGGCGACCTACCTGATCGACTACCTGGCCGACGGGCGGCTGGCGGTCCGGCCCGATTTCCCGGTCCGGCTCGCCGCCGAGGCCGCCGCTGTCGACGCCGCCGATCCGGACAAGGTGGCACTGGTCTACGTGTCGGGCGTGCCTCCGACGTTGGTCCTGCCGCGTTCGGACTACCTGCTGGTGCAGGTCGACGGGTATGACATCTACCTGCCGCCCGGGCTGCGCTGAGCCCGCGGTCGGGAGTGAGCGGGGAATCTTGGTTGGATGCTCAGGTGCATCCCCCCGAACTGAATCTGGCTGAGCCGAATCCGGCCGAGCCGAGCCCACCGTCCCGCGACGGATTCGGCTTCACCGTCGGCAACCGGTTGCCCGATGCGCTCGGCAGGACCGGCCGGATCAGCACACCGCACGGCGTCATCGACACCCCGGCGTTCATCGCCGTCGGCACCAAGGCCACCGTCAAATCGGTGCTCCCGGAGTCGATGCAGCAGTTGGGGGCGCAAGCCGTGCTGGCGAATGCCTACCACCTGTACCTGCAGCCCGGGCCCGAGATCGTCGAGCAGGGCGGCGGTCTCGGGGCATTCATGAACTGGCCGGGCCCGACGTTCACCGACTCCGGCGGCTTCCAGGTGCTCTCGCTCGGCGCCGGGTTCAAGAAGGTGTTGGCGATGAACGTCAACGGCATGCAGTCCGATGACGTCATCGCGCCGGGCAAGAATCGGCTGGCCACCGTCGACGACGACGGCGTGACGTTCAAGTCGCACCTGGACGGTTCGCTGCACCGGTTCTCGCCGGAGATCTCGATGCGGATCCAGCACCAGTTGGGCGCCGACATCATCTTCGCGTTCGACGAATGCACGACGCTGATGAACACCCGGCCGTACCAGGAGCGCTCCGTCGCCCGCACCCAGGCCTGGGCGGAGCGCTGCGTCGACGAGCACCGGCGGCTGACCGACGAGCGGGTGGGCAGGCCGTACCAGGCGCTGTTCGGGGTCGTGCAGGGCGCGCAGTACGAGGACCTCCGCCGGCAGGCGACCCGCGATCTGGTGCCGCTCGGGTTCGACGGCTTCGGCATCGGCGGGGCGCTGGAGAAGGACAATCTCGGCACCATCGTGCGCTGGGTGTGCGACGAGCTGCCCGAGGACAAGCCGCGGCACCTGCTGGGTATCAGCGAGCCGGACGACATGTTCACCGCCATCGAGAACGGCGCCGACACCTTCGACTGCGTGTCCCCGTCACGGGTCGCCCGGAACGGCTCGATCTACTCCGAACGCGGCCGGTACAACCTGACCAACGCGCGTTTCCGGACCGACTTCGGGCCGCTGGACGACGACTGCGACTGCTACACGTGCGCGAACTACTCACGGGCGTACGTGCACCACCTTTTCCGGGCGAAGGAGATGCTCTCCGCGACGCTCTGCACGATCCACAACGAGCGGTTCGTCGTCCGGCTGGTCGACCGGATCAGGGCGAGTATTTCCGACCGGTCGTTCGACGACTTCCGCGCCGACTTCCTCGGCCGCTATTACGCGGGTCGCGCAGCCGCACCGGCACCTGACTTGACCGCGGCGCCGGGCACGTAGTCCGGCTCGTGCCGCTTGATCAGCGCCGATCACCGGGTACGTCACCGGCAGCAAGACGACCTCGACGAGGCACTTGTAGACATAGCCGGTGATCACGTAATTGAGGAAGTCGCCGCCGGTGATGACGCCGTAGAAGGCAATCGTGCAGAACACCACGGTGTCCGCCAGTTCGCCGACGAGGGTCGACCCGATGAGCCGGCCCACAGGCGCCGCTCCTTCGTCCGCTGCTTGATCCGCACCAGCACGTACGCGTTGATCAGCTGGCCGGCGAGGAAACCGCAGAGGCTGGCGAGCACGATCCGCGGGACGAAACCGAGCACCGCCTCGAAGGCGGCCTGGTTCTCGTAGGCGTCCGCGGCCGGCGCGATCTGCACGATCCAGAACGTCAGGGACGCCAGAATGGACAGTCCGAAGCCCATGAAGATCGCCCTGCGGGCCTTGCGGAAGCCGTAGATCTCGCTCAGCACGTCGCCGAAGATGTAGGTGAGCGGGAACAGGAACGCGCCGCCGTCGGTGATGATCGGGCCGAACTGGATCAGCTTCGTCGCGCCGATGTTCGAGATCAACAGCATGCCGCAGAACAGCACGACGATGAGGTCGTAGTTCCCCGACCCTCGGGTTGTGCTGCTGCGAGCGGAGGTCGCCGGGTCGGGTGGCAGCTCGGATCTGGACGTCACGGGGTCATCCAACCAGCGTTTGCGGCGCCGTTGCACTCTCAGGTCCACCACTGCCTGGCGGGCGCGCGCCGGCTGCGGTGGCGGCACGTCGGCTCGGTGGCGGCGCCGGCTCAGGCTGCCGGCGCCGCCGGCGCAACGACCCACGGTTCGCGCGGCAGAGCGGCCGGATCGAACCGCTCGAGCAACTGGTGCGTCGCCACCGGCTCACCCGGGTCTGCCAGCCGCAGTGAGGTCGCGACCATGCTCAGCACGTGCTGCGGATCGACGCCGATCGCGCCGAGATCGGCCAGCGTGACGGCGCCGTCACGCTTCGCCAGTCGCTGCCCGCGCTCGTTGAGCGCGAGCGGCACGTGGGCGTAGCGTCACCGGCGCCAGCCCTAGCAGGTGGCCGAGGTAGGACTGCCGCGGTGCGGAGCGTCAGCAGGTCGTCGCCGCGGACGACCTGATCGATGCCCTGCGCGGCGTCGTCGACGACGACTGCAAGGTTGTAAGCGGCCACGCCGTCATTGCGGTGGAGGACGAGATCGTCGACAGCGCCGGTGAACGTCACCGACCAGCACGTCGTTCACCGTCCAGTTGGCGACCTCTGCGCGCAGCCGCAGGGCGCTCGGCCGGCCCGTGCCCTCGGTCGGCGATCTCCTGCAGCGTGAGGTTGCGGCATGTCCCCGGGTACGCCCGGTCCGCGGCGGGCGGCCCCGCTGCGCGGTCAGCCTGCGGCGCCGATGCGGCTTCCCTGATCTCCCGGCGGGTGCAGAAGCACTCGTACGTCAGCCCGCGGTCGGTCAGCCGACTGATGGCCGCCCGGTAGAGCGATGTCCGGTGGGACTGGTAGGCGACGGCCCCGTCCCAGTTCAGGCCGATCGCCGCCAGGTCGCCGAGTTGACGGGCATCGGCGCCCGGCTGCACCCGGTCCAGGTCCTCCATCCTGACCAGGAATGGCCGCCCGGTCGAGCGCGCGAAGAGCCACGCCAGTAGTGCCGTTCGGAGGTTGCCGATGTGCAGGTCGCCGGACGGGCTGGGGGCGAACCGCCCCGCTGCGGGGGCCAGACCCGGAGCCGGGTTGAAGGTCGTCATCGCCGATCATTGTGCCCATGGGCACCGCATCGACACAGAATCTCGAGCCTGCGGTCGCAGAGTATCTGGCCGCGCTGGTCGACCGCACCCGGCAGATTCTCGGCCCAGACCTGGTGGGCGTGTACCTGGCGGGCTCCTTGGCGTTCGACGCGTACGAACACGGGCGCAGCGACATCGACATCGCCGTCGTCTGCGCGATCGAACTCGATGACGACCGCAAACACGCGGTCGTCGATGCGCTGCGCCATGAGTCGCTGCCGTGTCCCGCGCGCGGACTGGAGCTGGTCGTCTACTCAGCGGCCGCCGCGGCCGCCGGCGGACCCGCTCCGGGATTCGAGGTCGAGCTGAACACAGGCCCGCGGATGAACTTTCGTGCCACCTACGCCGGGGCCGACCGCCGGGAGTGCGACGGCACGTTCTGGTACGGCATCGACCGCAGCATCCTCGCCGAACGCGGGCGGGCGGTGCACGGGCCGCCGGCGGCCGAGGTGTTCGGGCCGATCACCGAGGCGGACCTGCTCGACCTTCTGGTGGCCTCCCTGCGCTGGCACCTGGCCGATGTGCCCGACGAGGTTGCGCACGACGACGACGCACCGGCTTGGACCGACGACGCGGTGCTGAACGCCGCCCGCGCCATGGTCCGGGTGCGGACGGGCCGGTGGTCGAGCAAGCGGGAGGCTGCTGTTCGGCTGCTGAAGGACGATGCTGCCGGTACCGGTCGCGCCGTTCTGGACCGGGCGACCCTGGAGCAGGCCCTGGCCGCCCGCGACGGCGGTTCGGCTCCGAGCGTCGGCCAGGCGAGGAGCTTTCAGCAGAGCGTCCTCGGTCAGCTGCTCAACCGGGTCGGGAGCTGAGCGGGGGCGATGCCGCCCTGCCGTCGGCCGTCGGGGGGACCGCCGGTATCGCCTCGAGGCGACGTTCCTGCTGCGCCAAAGAAGCCGCCTCCGTGGACTTCTGCCGCGCGATGTCCGGCGGGTCGGGCTCGGACGGACTTCCGGCGATCAGGTCGCTGACCCACCGCCACTTCGGATCCCACCGCCGGTCGAATTTCGCCGCCCGCTCGACTGCCCGCTTCTCCCGCTTCTTCCCGCGGTACAGATGCCGCGCCCACCACGAGTTCGGCCGGGCCAGCCTGATCGCGCAGACCCAGGCGACGACGGGCAGGAAACAGCTGATCAGCGCGGCCCGGTATTTGGCCTTGAGCAGGCAGATCACGATCAGCAGAGCCTGGATCAGCAACCCGGTCAACAGCGTCAACCGGATGCTCAATTCGCCGGCGCCGACGTCATCCACGCCCAGCGGACTGGTGCCGAGCATGACGAAACCGATGCAGGCCGCCGTCAGCCCCGCCAATTCGACGGAGACCCGACCCTCCTCGCTCCAGTACACGTCCTCGAGGTGCAGGATCAGCGCGAACTCGTCCAGGATGAGCGACGTCCCG
Source organism: uncultured Actinomycetota bacterium (assembly GCA_963766015.1). Lineage (GTDB taxonomy): Bacteria > Actinomycetota > Actinomycetes > Mycobacteriales > Nakamurellaceae > Nakamurella. The sequence goes on from CAVXYU010000040.1 coordinate 103,625, forward strand.
ACTCCGATGATCACCGCGGCGATCTCGATCCAGGGCGATCCCGGTCCGCGGATGGCCATCAAGGCACCGAAGATCAGCAGCAGGATCCCCGGAACCGCGTGATGGATGTGCACGCCGCTCGAGGAGACGTTGTTCTTGAACGGTCCGACACCTGCGCGGATCATCCTGGTGATCGCCCGGGTGAGGATGAACGTCACCACGAAGGCACCCAGGCACAGCAGCATCGGGAGCTTGCCCGGCTCCACGATGTTGTCGTACCACCAATCGCCGTCCATGGATCGATGGTAGGCAGCCACCGTCCGTTATGCGGCTGTTCCGCACCGAAGAGTGCGAGCCGTCCCCCAGGTCACCGACAGTGAGGGACACCGCCCACTCATCCGTCCGAGGTGAGGTGGGCGTCCAGCCCTCGCCGTTACCGTCCTTGACCATGGCGGTCGTCCCCGGTGTTGCGGTGTTGCGGGCATATCGCCTGAGTTGGCTGCGTAAGGACGTCGTCGCAGGGTTGATCCTGACGGCATTGCTGGTGCCGCAAGGCATGGCGTACGCCGAGTTGGCGGGGCTGCCGCCGATCACCGGGCTCTACACGTCGATCCTGTGCCTGGTCGGGTACGCCGTGTTCGGCCCGTCCAGGGTGCTGGTGCTGGGCCCCGACTCGTCCCTCGGGCCGATGATCGCCGCGTGCGTCGATCCCCTGGTCGCGGCGAACGGCGATCCGGGCAAGGCCGTCGCGTACGCATCGATGCTGGCCCTGATGGTCGGCGGGCTCACCGTGCTGGCCGGGGTGTTCAAGCTCGGGTTCGTCGCGGAGTTGCTGTCGAAGCCGACGCAGATCGGGTACATGAACGGCCTTGCCCTGACGATCATCATCGGGCAGCTACCGAAGCTGTTCGGGTTCTCGGTCGACGCGCGACGGCCTGATCGACGAGACCGTCGGATTCTTCAGTGCGCTCGCGGACGGCGAAACGGTACCGGCAGCGCTGCTGATCGGTGTCGTTCTCCCTGGTGCTCATCCTGGCTTTCCAGCGACTGCTGCCCAGGTGCCGGGCGTTCTGGTGGCGGTGGTGCTGGCGATCCTGGCGGTCAACGTGTTCGACCTGACCGATCGTGGCGTCAAGGTGGTCGGGACCGCTGCCGGAGGGCTTCCCACCGTTCACCATCCCGACAGTCCCGCTGGGCGACCTGGCGCTGCTGTTCGCCGGCGCGCTGGGCATCGCCCTGGTCTCCCTGACCGACACCATCTCGACGTCGTCGGCCTTCGCCGCCCGCACCGGTGACCAGGTCGACGGCGACCGGGAGATGATCGGCATCGGGGCCGCCAACATCGCGGCCGGCTTCTTCCAGGGATTCCCGGTGAGCACCAGCGGGTCCCGTACCGCCGTCGCCTGGCAGAACGGCGCCAAGACCCAGGTCACCGGGCTGGTCGGGGCCGCGGCGATCCTGTTGCTGCTGCTCTTCGCCCCCGGTCTGCTGCGGAACCTGCCGCAACCCACGCTGGCCGCGGTGGTCATCGCGGCGTCGATATCATTGGCCGACCTGGCCGGGATGCGCCGGCTGTGGAAGCAGCGCAAGTCCGACTTCGCGCTGGCGACAGCCGCTTTCCTCGGGGTCGCGCTGCTCGGGGTGCTACCCGGCATCGCGCTGGCGGTGGCGCTGTCGATCCTGGATGTGTTCCGGCGGGCGTGGCGGCCGTACGAGGCCGTACTCGGCCGGGTGGACGGTATGCCGGGCTACCACGACACCAAGGTCCACCCGGAGGTCGCCCACCTGCCCGGCCTGGTGATCTACCGGTTCGACAGCCCGCTCTTCTTCGCCAATGCCAACACCTTCCGGGACACGGTGCTTCGGCTGGCCGAAGCCGACCCCCGCCCCGCCTGGATCCTGGTCGCCGCGGAACCGATCACCGACATCGACACCACCGCCGCGGACATGCTGGAGGACCTGGACCTGACGTTGAACGCCGCCGGCACCAGCCTGGTGTTCGCCGAGATGAAGACCCCGGTACGGCGGAAGGTCGAACGGTACGAGCTGACGAACACGATCGACCCGAACCACTTCTTCCACACCATCACCGAAGCGGTCCGCGCCTACCGCGAGTCCACCGGTGCGGAGTGGACGATCACCCCCGAGCACACCTGACGCCGGTCGGGACCTCGACGGGTCGGCGGTCGGTACCCGCGCCGCAGCGGTGGCTCACGCACAATCGAGGGATGACGACCCGACTGCCCAGATCCGTCCGCCCGGTGCCGCCCGGCCCCGGCCAGGAATCGGTCTGGGACTACCCCCGCCCGCCGGCCCTCGAACGTTCCGACCGCAGGGTGGTCGTGCGGAGCGGTTCGGTCGTCGTCGCCGACAGCACGTCAGCATGGCGGGTGATGGAGACCAGCCATCCGCCCACCTGGTACATCCCCCGGTCCGACATCAGCGAGCAGTACGTGCGCCGGTCTGCCGCCCGGAGTTCGGTGTGTGAATGGAAGGGCGCGGCGACGTACTGGGACGTCGTCGTCGAGGGCTCGACCATCCCTGCCGTCGGCTGGAGCTACGAGAACCCGACGCCGCGGTTCGTGCCGATCACCGGCCACCTGTCCTTCATGCCGGGGCAGATCGAGTGCCTGATCGACGGCGAGCGGGTGCAGCCGCAGGCGGGCGGCTTCTACGGCGGTTGGATCACCGCTGACGTCGTCGGGCCGTTCAAGGGTGAGCCGGGGTCCTGGGGCTGGTAGCCCCGGTCGGAAGTTCAGCCCGTCGAGGGCTGCGCCACGGCCGGTGCGGCATGCAGCGCAGGCGGTTTCACCGGCAGCAGCGCGATCAGGCCGGCGGCCAACACCAGCAAAATGCCGACGATCCCTGCCCGGTCGGCACCGAAGATGAACGTGAAGAAGCCGAACAGCGCAGGCGCCAGGAACGACACGGCGCGACCGGTGGTCGCGTACAGGCCGAACAGCTGCCCCTCCTTGCCGATCGGGGCGAGCCGCGCGAGGAACGTGCGTGACGAGGACTGCGCCGGACCGACGAACAGGCACAGGATCAGCCCGAAGATCCAGAACATCGTCGGCCCGGAGACGAACAGCAGGATGCCGCCGGCGATCAGCATGCCGCTCAGCGACACCACGATCACTGTCTTCGGGCCGAGCTTGTCGTCGAACCGTCCCGCCGTCAGCGCACCGATCGCGGAGACCACATTCGCGGCGACTCCGAAGATGAGCACGTCAGCGGAGTTGATGCCGTACACCGTCACGGCCAGGACGGCGCCGAAGGTGAACACCGCTGCCAGTCCGTCCCGGAACAACGCGCTCGCCCCGAGGAAGTAAACGGTGTGCGGGCTGCTGCGGTACAGCTGCCGCAGATCACGGAAGAGCACCCCGTAGGACGCGAAGAAACCGACCCGCTTGGCGGACGGCAGGGCGGGCATCTCCGGCACGGCGAGCAGTACCGGGATCGCGAAGATGCCGAACCAGGCCGCCGCGAACAGCGCGACCATCCGGATGTTCAGGCCTTCGGCGTCGGTGACACCGAACCAGCCGACGTCGGGGGCGATGAACCCGACGTAGCAGATCAGCAGCAGCACGATGCCGCCGAAATAGCCCATCGACCAGCCGAACGCCGAGACCCTGCCGATGTTCGCCGGCGTCGAGACCTGGTGCAGCATCGCGTTGTACGACACCGCCGCGAACTCGAAGAAGATCGACCCGAGGCCCATCAGCAGCAGGCCCAGCCACAGGTAGTGGTAGTCGTTCTTCACCCAGAACAGGCCGATCATCGCCAGCACCGTCAGCCCGGTCCAGATGCCCAGCGACAGCTTGCGCCGGCCGCCGGCATCTGCCCGCTGCCCGGTCACCGGCGCGAGCACGGCGATGAAGAAACCGGCGAGGCCGAGCGACCAGCCGAGCCAGGTGTTGGCGGTGATCTCGCCGGGCAGGTCATCACCGACCGCATCGGTCAGGTAGACGGAGTAGACGAAGGTGATGATGACGGCGTTGAACGCCGCCGATCCCCAGTCCCAGACGCCCCAGGCGAAGATCCGGCCCCGGGTGACCGGCGCCGCGGGCACGTCGGTGGTGCCCGCCGGTGTGCTCACTGATCGACCCGTGTGCCCATAGGCCACAGGCTAAGCCGGTCGCCCTGTCCGAGCACGCAGGCGGAGGCAATGATGTCCAGCGTGACCGTCGATGCCGTGCAGGCAACAGATGACGCCGCCGCGGCGCGGCAGATGTCGTGCAGCGCCTGCGTCGCGTCGTCCGTGGTGAGGTCTCGGACGGGACCCGCCGGCGCGCCGAGTACTCCAGTGACGCCGGCAACTACCGGGTGCTGCCGCAGGTGGTCGTCACCCCGGCGGACACCGACGACGTGCTGGCGGTTCTCGCGGTCAGCCGGGCAACCGGTGTGCCGGTCACCGGTCGCGGCGGTGGCACCTCGATCGCCGGCAACGCCATCGGCACCGGTATCGTGCTCGACTTCGCTCGCCGGATGAACCGGGTCCTCGACCTCGACCCGGAAGCCGGACCGCAGTGGTGCAGCCGGGGGTGGTGCTCTCGGAACTGCAACGCCTCGCCGCGCCGCACGGGCTGCGATTCGGCCCCGACCCGTCCTCGCAGAACCGGGCCACGCTCGGCGGGATGATCGGCAACAACGCCTGCGGGCCGCACGCCGTCGCGTACGGCCGGACGGCCGACAACGTCCATGCGCTGAGCGTTGTCGACGGCACCGGCCGGCGGCTCCGGACTGATGCGGGAGTCGCCCAGCTGCCTGACCTGCGAGACCCTGATCGGCGGCCATCTCGACGTGCTGCGGACCGAGTTCGGCCGGTTCCCCCGCCAGGTCTCGGGCTACTCATTGGAGCACCTGCTGCCCGAACGCGGCCGTGATCTCGCCCGCGCGCTGGTCGGATCCGAGGGCACCCTTGCGGTCACCCTGGATGCGACGGTCCGGCTGGTGCCGATCAGCCCGGCCCGGCTGCTGGTGGTGCTCGGGTACCCGGACATGGTGTCCGCCGCGGACGCGGTCCCCGCCGTGCTGGCCCACCACCCGCTCGCGGTGGAGGGGCTCGACGCCCGGTTGGTGGACGTCATCCGGATGCGCAAGGGCGCCGCCAAGGTGCCCGACCTGCCGCGGGGCGGCGGCTGGCTGATGATCGAGGTCGGCGGCGAGACCGACGCGGCGGCCGACGCTTCCGCCGCGGCGGTGGTGCGCGACGGTGCGGCGCTCGACGCGGTCGTGCTGCCGTCCGGCCCGACGGCGACTGCGATCTGGCGGATCCGGGAGGACGGCGCCGGGCTGGCCGCGTACACCCCGTCCGGTGGCCAGGGCTGGCCGGGATGGGAGGACGCCGCCGTCCCGCCGGACCGGCTGGGCGCGTACCTGCGCGAGTTCGAGGCGCTGGTCAGCGGTTACGGGCTCACCGGGATCCCGTACGGGCACTTCGGGGACGGCTGCGTGCACATCAGGCTGGACTTCCCGCTGGAGGGCGCCTCACCGGTGTTCCGGGACTTCGTGCTCGACGCCGCCCGCCTCGTCGTCGCGCACGGCGGCTCCTGCTCGGGCGAGCACGGGGATGGCCGGGCCCGCAGCGAGGTGCTGCCGCTGATGTACAGCGAGCGTGCGCTGCAACTCTTCTCGGCCGTCAAGGCGATCTTCGACCCCGCCGACCTGCTCAACCCCGGCGTGCTGGTCCGGCCGCGGGCGATCGATGACGACCTGCGCCGGCCGGCGGCCCGGCAGATCCTGGCGGCCGGCGGGTTCGCGTTCACCGAGGACGGCGGGGATTTCACCAGGGCCGTGCACCGGTGCGTCGGCGTCGGCAAGTGCCGCGCGGACACCTCCGCCGCCGGCGGCTTCATGTGCCCGTCCTATCTCGCCACCAGGGACGAGAAGGACGTCACCCGCGGACGGGCGAGGGTGCTGCAGGAACTCACCAACGGCGCGCTGGTCACCGACTGGTCCGCTGCCGAGGTGCACGAGTCGCTGGACCTGTGCCTGTCCTGCAAGGCCTGCGCCAGCGACTGCCCGGCCGGGGTCGACATGGGCCGGTACAAGTCCGAGGTGCTGCACCGCACATACCGCCGCCGGCGCCGGCCGGTCAGTCACTACAGCGTCGGGTGGCTGCCGAGATGGATCCGGGCGATCGACTCCGTGCCGCGGGTCGGGGCAGGGGCGGCGAACACAGCGCTCCGGGTCGGTCCGCTCCGCAGGCTGCTGTTGCGCGCCGGCGGGCTCGACACCCGACGCAGCGCACCACGTTTCGCGGCCGTGCCGTTCCGTCGGTGGTGGCGGCGGAACACTCCGGAGCCGGCCGGGCGGAGTCCCGCGTGCTGCTCTGGGCGGACTCGTTCACCGACGGGATGGATCCCGAGGTGGCCATAGCCGCCGTCCGCGTGCTGACCGACGCCGGGTACCGGGTGACGGTGCCTCGGCAGCAGGCCTGCTGCGGGCTCAGCTGGATCACCACCGGTCAGCTCGACGGCGCCCGCCGCCGGTTGCGCCGGCTGCTGGATGTGCTCGGGCCGGCCGCCGCCGATGGCCTGCCCGATCGTCGGGCTCGAGCCGTCCTGCGTGGCGGCGCTCCGCTCGGACCTGGTCGACCTGCTGCCCGGCGACCCGCGGGCCGCACAGGTGGCGGGCGCGGTCCGGACGCTGGCCGAGCTGCTGACCGCATCGCCCGCCCGACCCGGTTGGGCGCCGCCGGACCTGAGCGGGGTCGACGTCCTGGTGCAACCGCACTGCCATCACCACTCTGTGATGGGCTTCGCCGCCGACCGGCTGCTGCTCGCCGGCACCGGGGCGACCGTCACCGAACTGGCCGGGTGTTGCGGGCTGGCCGGCAACTTCGGCATGGAACGCGGACATTACGAGACCTCGGTCGCCGTCGCGGAGACCTCCTTCCTGCCGGCGCTGCGGGCCCGGTCGGCGTCGACGGTGGTGCTGGCGGACGGGTTCTCCTGCCGGACCCAGGCGGAGCAGTTGGCGGGCGTGCGGCCGGTGCACCTGGCCCAGCTTCTTTCCTCGGCGGTGGCGTCAGTCGCCGACCGGACCGGCGGTTGATCAGGAACGTCGGCCGTCTCGTGCGGTGATGCGACGAAATACGGACAGACGGCTCGACGGGCCGATCCGCGCGATCGTGCGCCGTTAGCCTTGGCCCATGTCGCGCAGCGTGTACATCGCCTCGCCGGATCCCATGTCCGGGAAGTCGGCCGTTGCCCTCGGGCTCGTCGACCTGTTCAGCCGACGGGTCGGTCGGGTGGGGGTGTTCCGGCCGGTCCTGGCGTCCGCCGATGAACGCGATCCGATCATCGATCTGCTGATCGGTCACCCCGGGGTGCTGCAGTCCTACGAGCGAGGCCTGCGGTGTCACCTACGAGGAGCGGCATGCCGATCCTGCCGGTTCGCTGTCCCGGATCGTCGACCGATTCGGCGAGATCATGGCCAAGTTCGACGCTGTCGTGGTGGTGGGCAGCGATTACACCGACCTCACCACCGGCAACGAATGGTCGGCGAACGCGCAGATCGCCGCCAATCTCGGATCGCCCGTGGTGCTGGTCGTTCACGGCCGTGGCCGGGGTGCCGAGGACATCGCCTCGGCCATCGAGCTTGCCGCGGCCGAACTGGTTGCGCAGCACGCCCATCCGATCGCGGCCATCGCCAACCGGGTTGACCCGGAACACTGTGAGGAGGTCAGTCGGGTTGCTCCGGCGAACCGGACTCGCGGTCGGCGCGATGCCGGAAACCCCGGTGCTGAGCGCCCCGACGGTCGGCGACCTGCAGAAGGCGTGTGGTGCGGAGCTGGTCCGCGGGCAGTGCCGAACTGCTGCATCAGGAGTCGCTCGGATTCGTGGTCGCGGCGATGTCCCTGCCGAACGTGCTGACCCGGCTGAAGGAGCACACCACCGTCATCGCGCCCGGCGACCGCTACGACGTGCTGCCGGGACTGTTGCTGGCCCACCAGTCGGCGACCTTCCCGAACCTGTCGTCGATCGTGCTGACCGGCGGCTACATCCCGCCCGCCTCGGTCCAGCAATTGCTCGACGGCGTCCAGTCCGACCTGCCCATCCTGGTCACGTCCGGCGGGACCTTCGAGACGGCGTCCACCCTCGCCGAGCGTCCGCGGCCGGCTGACGGCGCGACTCGAAGGCCAAGGTCGATGCCGCACTGCGGGTGTTCACCGAATCGGTCGACATCGATGCACTCCTGGCGGCGATCAATGTCGCCCAGTCGCACGTCGTCACACCGCTGATGTTCCAGTACCGGGTGATCGAGCGGGCGCGGGCGGACCGGCGGCGGGTCGTGCTGCCCGAGGGCGAGGAGGAACGGATTCTGCGGGCCACCGCGCAACCTGCTCCGACTCGGTGTCGCCGACCTGACCCTGCTCGGCGACGAGGACGTGATCCGGGCGAAGGCGGCCGCCATCGGGGCTGGACATCACCGGTGCGACGATCGTTTCGCCGAACGATCCGGAACTGGTCCGGCGTTCGCAAAGGAGTACACCAAGCTGCGCGCCCACAAGGGCATGACCATGCAGATGGCGACCGAAACGGTCACGGACGTCTCGTATTTCGGCACCATGATGGTGCACCTGGGGATGGCGGACGGGATGGTCAGCGGCGCCGTGCACACCACCGCGCACACCATCCGGCCGTCCTTCGAAATCATCAAGACCGCGCCCGGCACGAAGATCGTTTCCAGCGTCTTCCTGATGTGCCTGGCCGACCGGGTGCTGGTGTACGGCGACTGCGCGGTCAACCCCGACCCGACGGCGCCGCAACTGGCCGACATCGCCATCTCCTCGGCCGGGACGGCGGAGCAATTCGGCATCGACCCCCGGGTGGCCCTGCTGTCGTACTCGACCGGCACGCTCGGGTACCGGCGCGGATGTCGAGAAGGTCAGGGAGGCAACGGAACTCGTTCATCAACTGCGTCCCGACCTGCTGGCGGAGGGGCCGATCCAGTACGACGCCGCGGTCGATCCGACGGTGGCGGCCACCAAGATGCCCGATTCGCGGTGGCCGGCCGGGCGACGGTGCTGATCTTCCCCGACCTGAACACCGGCAACAACACCTACAAGGCGGTGCAGCGCAGCGCCAATGCGGTTGCCATCGGACCGGTTCTGCAGGGTCTGAACAAGCCGGTCAACGACCTGTCCCGGGGTGCGCTGGTCGCCGACATCGTGAACACCGTCGCCATCACCGCCGTTCAGGCGCAGGGCACGTGGCGGTGGCGCCGGAACCGCGAGGCACGGCTGAGAAGTATCGGCGTCATGACGACGTTCGTGCTGGTGATCAATTCCGGCTCGTCGTCCATGAAGTACCAGCTGATCGACCCGGCCGAGGGACGTGCGGTGGCTCCGGGTCTGATCGAGCGGATCGGCGGCGGAGGGCGCGGCCACCCACAAGGCGCGGCGGCGAGCAGTACGCTTCGCCGGTCCGATCCCCGACCACGGCGCGCGCGCTGACCGTCATGCAGCAGCTGTTCGCCGACGCGCGGGCAGCCGCTGGAGAAGGTCGACTGGTGGCGGTCGGCCATCGGGTTGTGCACGGCGGCGCCGTCTTCGGTGACCCGGTGATCGTCGACGACGCCGTGCTGCGAGCGAGATCCGCGACCTCGTCCGGCTCGCGCCGCTGCACAACCCGGCCAACGCCGACGGGATCGCGCAGGCAATGGTCGCCTTCCCTGGCATCCCGCAGGTGGCGGTCTTCGACACCGCGTTCTTCCGCGATCTGCCTGCGGCCGCCGCGACCTACGCGATCGACCGGACGGTGGCCGCCGAACAGCAGATCCGGCGGTACGGCTTCCACGGCACCTCGCACCAGTACGTCTCCGGGCTGGCGCCGGCCGTGCTGGGTCGCGACACGGCAGAGGTGAAGCAGATCGTCCTGCACCTGGGAAACGGCGCCTCGGCGTCGGCCGTCCGCTTCGGCTCCGCGGTCGAGACGTCGATGGGCCTGACGCCGCTGGAGGGCCTGGTGATGGGCACCCGCAGCGGTGACGTCGACCCCGGCGTGGTGTTCCACCTGCTGCGCAACGCAGGGATGTCGCCGGACGAGGTCGACAACCTGCTGAACCGGCGGTCCGGCGTCCTCGGATTGGCCGGCGTCAGCGACTTCCGCGACCTGCACGCCATGATCGCCGCCGATGACGCGGATACGCCTCGGCATCGCTGGCCCTGGACGTCTACTGCCACCGGGTGCGGAAGTACATCGGCGCGTATCTGGCGGTGCTGGGCGGCGTCGACATCATCTCCTTCACCGCGGGCGTCGGAGAGAACGATGCTGCGGTACGCGCGAAGATCGTCGAGGGGCTGCAACCACTCGGCATCGAGGTCGACGCGCTGCGCAACGTGGTCCGGACCTCCGAGGCCAGGCTCATCTCACCCGACGGCGCCGCGGTTGCCGTGCTGGTGGTGCCGACGAACGAGGAGCTGGCCATCGCCCAGGCGACGGTCGCCCTGGTGTCCTGACCCTCGTGTCCTGGCCGGCCGTCCGGGCCCGGCCGTCCTGACCCGTGCCGTGCTGACCCGCGCCGCTGCCGGCGGACGGTGGGCGACTTGCGTCACTTCACCCGGTACGCGCTGCCGTGGACGTTTGCCCCAAGTGGCCGGTGGTTACCTGCCCAGCAGCAGTTCCCCGTTCGTCGGCAGTCATGCAAGGAGCACCCCATCAGCGCCACACTCGTCAACCAGCCCGGGTCGATCGGCCTGATCGAGCCGCCCGTGGAACGGGAGCTCGAGTTCGCCGCCGCGGCCGTCGAGGGCCGATCGGACCGGGCTATCCGGTTGGCGGTCGGTGTCGGCCGCTGGCTGCCGCTTCCCGGCGGTGTGTCGGGCGTTTCCGCGGGCGGTTCATCAGGCAATTCGACCGGCGGAACCGCCGTGCGGTGGCGGTCGTTGGCCGCGCTGGCGGCGGGCGACCTCACCGCCGCGAGGGTGATCGAGGCGCACACCGACGCCTTGGCGATCCTGGCCGAAGCCGGCAGCCCGGCCGACCGGGTCCTGCCGACCGGTGACGGCGATGGGGCGGCGCCGGCCGGCATCGGTGCGACGGCGGACAGCACTTGGGGTGTCTTCGCCGCCGAGGGCCCCGGGCTCCGGGTCGAGGCGACGCAGGACGGTGACCGATGGCTGCTGACCGGCACCAAACCCTGGTGCTCGCTGGCCGGCCGGCTCGACGCACGCGCTGATCACCGCCCACACGTCGGACACCACGCGGCGGCTGTTCGCCGTCTCCCTGCGGCAGCCCGCGGTGCGTGCCGAGGAGGACGGGTGGATCGCCCGCGGACTGTCCGATGTGCCGTCCAACCCGATCCACCTGGATGGCTGTCCCGCCGTGCCGATCGGTCCCGACGGGTGGTACCTGAGCCGGCCGGGCTTCGCCTGGGGCGGCATCGGGGTGGCGGCGTGCTGGTACGGCGGGATGGTCGGGCTTGCTCGCCGGCTGCGCGAGGCGGCCCTGGCGAAGGAGCCGGATCAGATCGCGGCGATGCACCTCGGCGCTGTCGATGCGGCGCTGACCGCGGCACGGGCGGTGCTGGCCGAGTCGGCGGTCGCGATCGACGACGGTCGCGCGGTCGGCGCCGACGGCGTGTTGCTGGCCGCCCGGGTGCGGGCCGTGGTGGCCTCGGCCGCCGGGAGCGTTCTGCAGCACGTCGCGCATGCGCTCGGCCCGGCACCGCTCGCCCGTGACGAGACGCACGCCCGCCGGGTCGCCGATCTGGAGCTCTACCTGCGCCAGCACCATGCGGAGCGGGACGAAGCAGCACTCGGCCGGACGGTGCTCGATCTCGCCGAGTGGGTCTAGGTGGGTGATCGGGGCGCGGTGGTGCGTGATGTTCACACCACCGCGCCTGCTGACGGTTCGCTCGATCCGGGCGATCGTGCTGTCGGCGCGTTCGACCACCGCGATCCCGGCACGGCTGAGTCGGTCTGGGCCGACTCCGGGCTGTGGGACGACGTCCGGCCGGTCGAACTCGACGATGTTTCGGCGCTGGTCGTCGTTGCGGCGCACCCCGACGACGAGACGCTGGGCGCCGGTGGGTTGATCGCCGACGCGGCTGCTCGCGGGATCCCGGTGACAATTGTCGTGGCAACCGCCGGCGAGGCGTCCCATCCCGACTCCCCGGGCCATTCGCCGGCGCGGTTGGCCGAGATCCGCCGGTCGGAGCTGAAGGTCGCGGTGACCAGGCTCGCCCCGTCCGCCGTCGTCCGTCAGCTCGACACCCCCGACGGAGAGGTGGGGTCGGCGGTGGATCGGCTGGCCGTGGAGATCGGTTCGGCGGTCGATCGGCCGGCCGTCCCGGCGGTCGCGGGCGCATCCGGCGCCGTGTTGCTGGCCCCGTGGAGCGAGGACCGCCATCCCGATCACGCAGCCGCCTCCGCGGCCGCCCGCCGCGTTGCTGCCGAGCGCGGCTGCCGGCTGCTGGAGTACCCGGTATGGGCGTGGCACTGGGCACGGCCGGATGACGGCACATTCCGTCCTGAGCAGTTGATCAGGCATGTCCTGTCCGCGAATGCCGCTGTGGCAAAGGATTCCGCGATCGGCGAGTACCGCTCGCAGGTGTTGCCTCTCTCTCCGGCGGCAGGCGACGAAGCGGTGGTCCAGCAGCAGTTCCTCGAGCACTTCCGCCGGCCTGTCGAGATGTTCGTGGCGGTATCGACAGAAGATCCGGGCGATGACTCGGGCGGTGCTCCCGATGGCCCGTCGGCCGGTGCCCCTCGAGGCCCGAGTCTGGACCGGGCCTACTTCGATGAGTTCTACTCCGCCGGTGACGACCCCTGGGGTTTCGAGAGTCGCTGGTATGAAACGCGCAAGCGTGCGTTGACGTTGGCGAGCCTGCCGCGGGAACGCTTCACGTCCGCTTTCGAGCCGGGATGCGCGATCGGTGTGCTCACCGGGGAACTGGCCCAGCGCTGTGACCGGGTCCTGGCCACCGACATCGCCGCCGCGCCACTCCAACGGGCCCGGCATCGATTGTCCGATGCGACAAACGTCGTGCTGCAACAACTCCGGGTTCCGGAACAGTGGCCGGCCGGATCCTTCGACCTCGTCGTGCTGTCAGAAATCGGCTATTACTGCAGTGCGGACGACCTGTCTGTGCTGATCCGCCGCGCCGTCGCCTCCTTGACGCATGACGGCGTCCTGGTCGCATGTCACTGGCGGCATCCGGTGACCGACTACCCGCTGACCGGCGACGAGGTGCACGGCCGGTTGCGCCGCGAATCCCGCCTGCAGATCCTGGCCGAGCACCGCGAGGAGGACTTCCTTCTCGACGTTCTGGTCCGTCCGCCGGCGCGATCGGTGGCACGCCGAGAGGGTCTGTTGCGGTGATGGTCTCCAGCAGCGACATCGCAACCCTCGCGGTGGTCATCCCGGCCCGGGACGAGGAAGCCCTGCTGCCACGGTGTCTCGCGTCGGTGACCGCATCGGTCGGCCTGCTGCGGGCGAGCGTCATCGTCCCGCGCGTCCGCATCATCGTGGTGGTCGACGACAGTTCCGATGAGACGCTGCGTATCGCCCGCCGGTGTCGGGGTGTCGAGGTGCTGGCGTCCGAGGCCGGGATCGTCGGTGCTGCAAGGCATACGGGAGTCGACCATCTGCTGCGCACCGAGTTGTTCGCGGGAGTCCGGCCCAGCGGAGTGTGGATCGCGTGCACCGACGCGGACTCCGCGGTGCCGACGGACTGGTTGTGCACCCAGATCGGTCTGGCCCGCTCGGGTGCCGACCTCGTCCTGGGGACGGTCAGACCCGATCCGGCCGAGTTGGAGGCCGGATTGCTGTCCGCGTGGCGGCTTCGCCATCAGGTCAGTGACGGGCATCCGCACGTGCATGGCGCCAACCTCGGAATCCGGGGCGACACTTATTGGTCGGCAGGCGGTTTCCAGCCGATCGCAGTGCATGAGGATGTGCTGCTCGCGTCGGCCGTGCGTCAGATCGGCGGCCGGGTGGTCAGCACAGGTTCGAGCCCGGTGCTCACCAGCAGTCGGATGTCCGGCCGGGCTCCGGACGGCATGGCCAGATACCTCGGTGCCCTGGCGGAAGAAGCCGACCTGCCCCAGGAGGCCTGAGAGCCGCCGCCCGGTTCCAGGTCCGGGGCCGTCGGCTGAGCTATGCCTTCTCGTCCAGGTTGACGGTGTCGAGGTTCACCGTGGCCGGCCTGGCCGTGTCAGGGTCGGTGGCGTCGGGGTCGCCCGGGTCGGCGTTGCCGTTTCGCTCGTCCCGCTCCGCCCACTCCAGCAGTTGCTCGATGGAGAAGACGGCGTCATCGATGCCGGCATGCAGGTCGCCCAGCTCGGCAAATCGCGCGGGCACGGTGGCCATCGTGAAGTCGGCGGGGAGCGCGTCGTCGATCTCGTCCCAGCGCAGCGGCGTGGAGACGGTGCCCTGCGGCACGCCGCGGACCGAGTAGGCGCTCGCGATGGTGTGGTCCCGGGCATTCTGGTTGTAGTCGACGAAGAGCTTCTTCGCGGATCACGGTCCTTGCGCCACCAGGTGGTCGTCACGTCATCCGGCGTTCGGCGTTCCACCTCCCGGGCGAAAGGCCATGCGGCACGGCGTACATCGGCGAATCCCCAGCGCGGCTCGATCCGCACATAGATGTGCATGCCCTTGCCGCCGGACGTCTTCGGCCACCCCACGGCGCCGAGCTCGTCCAGCACCTCATGGGCGACGTGCGCGACGCGGCGGACGCGTGGCGAAATCGCAGTCAGGCATCGGGTCGAGGTCGATCCGCCACTCGTCGGGCTTCTCGGTGTCCGCCCGCCGGGAGTTCCACGGGTGGAACTCCACGGTCGACATCTGCACCGCCCAGATGCACACTCGCCAATTCGGTGACGCAGAGCTCGTCGGCGGTGCGCTTGAACCGCGGGAAGAACACGTTCACCGTCTCCACCCATGGCGGCGCTCCACGGGGGAGCCGCTTCTGGTGCACCTTGTCGCCGCTCAGCCCCTCGGGGAACCGGTGCATCATGCACGGCCGCTCGCGCAGCGCGCGGACGATGCCGTCGCCGACGCTGAGGTAGTACTGCGCGAGATCCAGCTTGGTGGCACCGGTGGCCGGGAAAGTAGACCCGCTCGGGATGGGTGATCCGCACCGTGCGCTCGCCGACGGTCAGTTCGACCGGTTCGCTGGTGTCCCGCTTCCCGGCCACGGCTATCCCGCCATCATGTCGAGCCCACTGTTGCGAGCCATTGGTTGTTACTCCGACGGATCCGCGCCGACCAGGCCGGCGACCGCCTCGGTCGATGGGAGTGTCGCCGCCGACCAGGTCGAGCGACAGTCCCGCTGTTCGGGGTTCGTCGAGCAGCGCCAGCAGACCGCGGCGACGTCCTCCCGGGAGATCTGGCCCGCGTTCGGTGTGCTCGGCCAGATGAACCAGCCCGGTGCCGGAGGCAGGTCGTCAGCCCACCGGGCCGCAGGATCGTCCAGTCCAGGTCGCGGGCCCGGATGTCGTCGTCCGCCGCCTTTTTCGCGGTGACGTAGGCAGCGTAGACCTCGTCGTGGTCCGGGCCCGGTCCGTCATCGGCGCCGATCGCCGACACCATGACGTATCGGCGTACCCCGGCGAGTTCCGCGGCGTCGGCCAGCAGGACGGCCCCACCGCGGTCCACGGTGTCCTTGCGGGCCGCCCCGCTTCCGGGGCCGGCACCTGCCGCGAACACCACCGCATCGGCGCCGCTGAGGATCTCGGCGAGTTCCGCCGCCGACCCGGACTCGAGGTCGAAGATCTCCGGGTGGGCGCCGACGGCGACCAGTTCGGCTTCCTGCTCGACCTTTCTGACCAGGCCGACGGGATGCGCCTCCCGCTCGCCCAGCAGCCGTGCGAGCCGCAGCCCGACCTTCCCGTGTCCTCCTGCGATGACCACTCTCATGCGCTCACCGTACCGACAGGTCCGCGGCTCCACCGGGGTCGCCACCCTCATCGCCTGCGTGGTCGCCTGGGTGGTCGCCTGCGTGGCCCGCCGCCGTGGTCGCGGACCCAGCCATCGGATCGGTGGTCGCGGCCAGATCGGTGATCCAGTCCGCGATCTCCCCGACCACGGCGGGATCGACGGGCTGCCGCATTTGTCGCCGGTAGTCGCCCAGGGTCGGCGGATTCGGATCGCGGCGAAGGATGTGGCTGAGATCTTTGATCCTTTCCACGGTCACCGGACCGGTGACAGTGGCAGCGATGATGTCGAGATCGTCGGGATCCACCTGCAGGTCCTTGTCTCCGGTGATGGCCAGCACGGGCACGGTGATCCGGGCCAGCAGCGGCACCGGATCGAAGGCGAGGAATTCCCGGAACCACGTGGCGCTCACCCTGACGCCCTGCAACCGGGCGACGTCGCCATCGGTCGCGGTGATCTTCCGCAGCGCCTTGCGCTGCTGCTCCTCCGGCGTGGTACGGAGCAGCCTCAGCACCGCACGCGCCACCCTCGGCAGCGTGGGCGCGATCCGCCGCGCCTGCCAGATGACGGTCTGCTCGCCGGTTTTGGCCGGTCCGGCCAGCAGGATGACGCCGGCGGGACCGGGGTCCGCCGCAACCGCGGTGGCGATCATCGCCCCCTCGCTGTGACCGATCAGCACCGTGGGCACCCCTGCGCCTTCCGGCTGATCCGCCAGCGCGGCGAGCGCGGCGCGGGCGTCGGCGATGTTGTCATCGAGGCCGGCCCGGAGGTAGTCGCCGCCGGATGCGCCGACCCCGCGTTTGTCATAGCGCAGAGAGGTCACACCGACTTCTGCCAGCGCAGCCGCCAGGTCGCGGCTGACGTTGAGCCGGGCCCGTGGCACGTTCGCGTCGCGGTCCAGCTTTCCCGATCCGGTGACGATCACCGCGGCGGCCGCCACGGTGCGACCGGGGCCCGGCGCCTGGACGGTCCCGCCCAGCGCGATGCCGTCGGACCGGAAGGTGATCGGGCGTTCCACCGTGCCGGACCGAACGGCTCTCGCGCCGGTGTCGATGCGGCCGCGGATCTGCTCCGCCAGTGCGGCGCCGTTCGGGACGGACAGCACGATCTGGTCGTAGGAGTGGTCCGTGAGTCGCAGGCGAAGCCCCGGCTGCCCCTTGCTGGTGACGGCCAATGTCTTCTGCCCGGACTTCCGCCAGATCCCGATCTTGGTGCGACCGGGCAGGGACAGGCCGGGTGCGCGCAGTCCGCGCACCAGCCTTGTCGGCTCCGCCACGACCTCGACGTCGCGGAGAGAGCTCCAGGGCGCGGTGACGTCCCGCCGGAGCAGCGCTGCCCATCGATCTCCCCGGGTCAGTGCGACCCGCACCCCGGATGCGTCCATTGCAAGTTGTGCCATGCCTTCTCTCCGTTCGCAGTCGTGAGAATAATAGCAGCTATGAGATGATGACGCGATGTCCTCGGCTGATCTGCTCCTGCACCCGCTCCGATTGCGCATCGTGCAGGCGTTCCTGGGCGACCGTCAGCTCACCACCGGAGAGTTGCTCGCCGAGATGGACGGCGTCCCGGCCGCCACGCTGTACCGGCAGGTGGCGACCCTCGCCAAGGCCGGCGTGCTGGTCGTCGTCGGGGAACGTCCGGTCCGGGGCACGGTCGAACGGACCTACGCCCTGTCGGTTCAGAACGCCCAGGTCACCGACGAGGACCTCCGGGAGATGTCGCCGGACGACCATCGGCGCGCGTTCATGACGTTTCTGGCCGGTCTGCTCGCCGACGTCGACCGGTACGTCGACACCGGTGACGTCGACCTCGAGCGGGACGGCGCCGGATACCGGAGTGTGGGGCTCTGGCTGACCAGGGAAGAACTCGCCGCGATGGTTGCCGACATCGGCGCGGTCGTCCAGGCCCGGGCAGCGAACGGGCCGGCGCCCGGACGCACCCGGCGGATCCTGAGTACCGTCCTGCTCCCGGTTCCACCGAAACCTGACAGGTGAGCGGGATTTCCGTCTCGGCGTCCGATATCGACGGAGCTGGTCGACCGGACGCCGTGCGGCGATGGTGCGATCCGCCGTTGCAGTAGGCATCATCGAGAGATGCCGGCATGGTTGGGCCTGATCCTGTTGGTCCTACCCGTTTTCATCGTGGCCGTCTTCGGCACCCGCCAGGTCCGGGAGACCGGCGTCGACCGGATGATCACCACGGTTCCCGACGGCTGGCTGAAGGCTCGAGGCGTGGTCGTCGACGAGCGGACCTGGCACCGCAAGAGGCGCACGCCGGACGGGAAGGTGCTGCCGGTTCGCCAGCCCACGATCACGTTCCAATCCACCGACGGACGGGAGATCACCTTCACCTCCCGGATCCATGCCGCCGGCCTGCCGCGCATCGGCGCACTGGTGGGCGTCTATCACGATCCGAAAGACCCGACACGAGCGTGTATCTCGCCCGAATCGTTGAAGAACATCGCCACCCCGTTGGCCACCGCGTCGAAGGTGCTGATCGGCACCATTTGGTTCCTCGCACTGCTGACCACGCTGATCTTCGTGCTGGTGCTGTTCGACGTCTGAGCGCCGGGGCTCAGGCCCGGCCGAGGTCGACACCACCCGCGCCAACCGCGCCGACCAGCCGACGCCGACCACGCCGGCGACGTGTCGCAGGGCAGCTGCGGCACAGCGCTCGCGCACCGTGCGGAACAGGTCCCACGCCTCACCAGCCGGCCAGTCCGCCGGTAGCAGCGAGACCGGCAGCCCCGGATCGATGCGGGGGAAGAGCCGCCACTGGTCGATGATCCGCAGGTACTCGACGAAGGCATCGGCGTCGGTGCGTCGTTGGTCGGCCCGTTCGCGGTCGTGGGCGCGGAGGAACTTGTCGTATTGCCTACGCAGCGCATCGAGGTCCCACCACCCGGCGACATCGGCGGCGCTCGGGTCCTGCTCCGCCAGCCGATGCGCGGCGAACCAGGTCACATAGCCGTCGAGTTCGGCCGTCGTGAGCAGGTCCCGGGCCGGTTCGGCGAGCGGCCGCGGGGCAATCCATACACCCGGACCCACGGTGCCGAAACCCAGCCAGGAGAGTTCGGTGCGCAAGCGGTGCCGCAGGTGGCGGTCCGACTCGGGAACGGAGAAAATCGCCAGCACCCAGCCGTCCTGCTCCGTGGCGGCGGGCGGGCGGAAGATCCGCCTGTCTCCGGTGGCCAGGTCGTGCAGCCCGGCGGGCGTGAGCCGGTAGCCGGCGTCGGAGCCGCGGCGGTCGGCGGCAAGAAAGCCGCGGGACTTGAGCCGGACGAGCGCCTGCCGCACGGACGGCTCCGCGACACCCACCTCGTCCAGGCAGCTGATCAGGTCGGCCACCGCGATCCAGCCACCGATGTCGCGGAGGAATGCGCCCGCGAAGGACACGATGAGCGACCCGGGTGAACCTGCGCGATCGGGCGGCAGCACGGCCGAGCCGGTCGGCCTGGGCATCAGGCCGTCAGCGTGCGGATCGCGGACATCGCGTCCCAGACCTCGGTGAACTGCAACGGCAGCGGGGACAGTCCGATTCGGATCGTGTGCGGCGCGCGGAAGTCGACCAGTACGCCGGAGTCGATCAACCGGGCGCAGACGTCTCTGGCGTCTGTCCTGTTGATGCTGACGTGAGCGCCGCGTCGTGCGCTGTCCCGCGGCGAGCCGATCGAGAACCCCTGCGGCACAAGCCACTCGTCAGCGAGGGCAACCGTCATCTCGGTCAGTGCAACGGCTTTCGCGCGGATGGCGGCGATGCCGGCCTCGGCGATCACCGCTGCTCCCTCGCGCACCGCGAGGATGCCCGGGATCGGCGGGGTGCCGGAAAGCATGGATCGGATTCCTGCCGCGGGGAGGTATCCCTGTTCCATCTCGAACGAATCACGTCGGCCGAGCCAGCCCCAGATGGGCTGGTCGATGTCCCCGTGATGGCGCGCGTTGACGTAACAGAAGGCCGGTGCGCCCGGGCCCGCGCCGACGAACTTGTAGGTGCAGCCGACGGCGAAGTCCACATCCCAGGCGTCGAGGGATATCTCGGCGGACCCGACGGAATGACACAGATCCCACACCACCACCGCTCCGGCTCCGTGGGCGATCGCGGTGATGCGCTCGACGTCGGCGAGATAGCCGGATTGGTAGGCGATATGGCTCAACGTCACGACTGCGGTCCGTTCGTCCAGCACAGCCGCCACGTCGTCCGCGGTGACGCCGCTGGACGGTCCCGCCTGCAGCCAAACGAGCTCGAGACCCAGGTCACGGGCGAGGGATTCAACCGCATAGCGGTTGGTGGGGAAGTTGTCCCGATCGAGCACCACCCTTCGCCGGTCGGGCCGCAGGTTCAGTGCGGCGCGCATGGCCTTGTAGAAATTGACGGTGGTGGAATCGGCGATGACCGTTTGACCGGACGCAGCGCCGAGCGCGGCGGCGCCCAATTCGTCGCCGACGATCTCCGGGAGGTCCATCCAGCCCTCGGACCAGCCTCGGATCAGCCGGCCGGCCCACTGATCGGCCGCGAACCGGGCCCACACCTCCGGGATGCTCGCGAGCGGCGGCCCCAGCGAGTTGCCGTCCAGATAAGCCACCACGTCATCGGTCTGAGGCACGAAACGCAGCCGGAAATCGCGCAACGGGTCGGACCGGTCCAGCGTGACGGCATCGTCGCGGGACAGGTTCGTCCGCGTGCCCGGGAACTGCACGGTCATTTTGCAGGATGCCTTTCGATCGATGCCGGAGTGACGGAAAGCGAATTGTGCTTCAGCTGTTCCCTATTTCGGTTCGGACGGCGAACAGTTCAGGGAAGAAGGTCAGTGACAGCGCTCTGGTCAGGAACGCGACGCCCGACGAACCGCCGGTGCCTTTCTTGTAGCCGATGATCCGCTCCACCGTCTTCAGGTGCCGGAACCGCCAGGTCTGGAAGGTGTCCTCGATGTCGACGAGTTCCTCGCAGGTCTCATAGACGTCCCATTGATGCTCCGGATCGTTGTAGACGTCGGCGAAGACGTGCACCAGATCGGTGTCCAGTTCATGGGGTCTCGAGTAATCCCGATTCAGCAATGCGTCGGGAATCGGGTAGCCGCGGCGAGCAAGGTACGACAGGAACACGTCGTACAGGCTCGGGCAGTGCAGGTCGGATTCCAGTTGCCGCTGGACCACAGGGTCGTGCGCGAAAACAGCGACCATCGCGGGGTTCTTGTTCCCGAGCAGGAATTCCAGCGTGCGGTACTGGGCCGACTGGAAGCCGGATGACTTGCCGAGGCGGTGCCGGAACTGGGAATACTCGGTGGGGGTGAGAGTGGCCAGCACAGACCATTGATCGGTCATCTGACGCTGGACGTGCTTGACCCTGGCAAGTCGCTTCAGTGCCGGGCCGAGTTGATCGTCGGCGATGAGCGCCATGGCCGAGCGGATCTCGTGGATGACGAGCTTCATCCACAACTCGGTGGTGTGATGCACCACGATGAACAACATCTCGTCGTGATGGTCGGACAGCGGTTGCTGGGCACCGAGCAATTCGTCCAGATGCAGATAGCTGCCGTAGTTCAGGCCACGCAGGTCGCGTTCGATGCTGTCCTCGAGCGGTCGGATGTTCTGGTCCGTCATGCCCACCTCCCGCGGGTTTCGCACACTGTAGTGCGTTCATGTGACGACCGTCAAGAGTGCACAATATCGCGATGCGCGGCGGCCCGACGGGTCGGCGCGACCGTCAGCGTGCCGTGGGTCAGTGGGTCACTGGGTCGGCGGTTCAGTGGGTCAGTGGGTCAGTGGGTCAGCGGGTCGGCGGGTCAGCTGCTCAGCGGGTCAGGTCGTTGATCCGGTCCGCGGCAGCCGGACACAGCGCGATCAACTCGTCACGGCTCCCCAGCTCGAACAGTGACCAGTCGAACGCGGGGATGACGACCGTCGAGACCAGGCTCCAGGGTCCCGCAGCGGACGATCCCTGCCAGCTGTTCGCCGGTACCAGGAACTGCGGTGCGCCTCCGGCGGCCGGATCACCGCCAACGGTCACCTCCCGGTGGGCGCCGTCGGGGTCGATCAGCAGCATCCGCAGCGGTGAACCGGCGTGGTGGAAATAGATCTCGTCGGCGGCCAGTCGGTGCATCGCGGAGAATTCGCCGTCGGTCAGCAGAAACACGATGGCGGACATGCCTTCGCCCAGGTACGTCCGCCGGAAGAGGCCGCCCTCGAGCGGCAGCTGGGACAGGTCCAGCGCCGCCGCCACCGCTCGGCCTTCGGACAGCCCCCGCCCGTCGGACACTCTTCGCCCGTCGAACACCTCTGGCCTGTCCGACACCTCAGCCGGCCAGCACCGGAACGGCGGCGAGTGCGGCGCTGAGGTCCCGATCGGACAGGCCCGAATCCACCATCCGGCCGCCGAGATAGGCGTCGTAGGCGGCGAGATCGAGCAATCCGTGCCCGCACAGCGCGGTGACGATCACTTTCTCCTCGCCGGATTCCTTGCAGGCCAGCGCCTCGGCCATCGTCGCAGCAAGGGCGTGGGTCGGCTCGGGGGCGGGCACGATCCCTTCGGTCCGGGCGAAGGTGATGGCGGCGGCGAAGCACTCGGTCTGCTCGATCGCAATGGCCTCCATCAGCCCGAGCTCGTAGATGTGCGAGATGAGCGGCGCCATACCGTGATATCTCAGGCCGCCCGCGTGAATGGGGTCGGGGACGAAATCGTGCCCGAGGGTGTGCATCTTCATCAGCGGCGTGAAGCCGGCGGTGTCGCCGAAGTCGTAGCGATACTCGCCGCGGGTCAGCGATGGGCAGGATGCCGGTTCCACGGCCCGGATCACCGGGCTCTGCCGTCCGGCGAGCTTTTCCCGCAGGAACGGGAAAGCCAGACCACCGAAGTTGGAACCGCCGCCGGTGCAGCCGACCACCAGATCCGCGCCGGTCTCGCCGGCCATCGCCAACTGCAGCAGGGCCTCCTCGCCGATGATCGTCTGGTGCAGCAGGACGTGATTGAGAACCGAGCCAAGGGCGTAGTTGGTGTCGTCGGCCTGGGCCGCCACCTCCACGGCCTCGGAGATCGCGATGCCGAGCGATCCGGTGTGATCGGGAGCGAAGGAGCGTCCGGCCGAGGTGAGCTGTGAGGGCGAGCGATGGACCGTTCCGCCGAAGGTCTCGATCAGCGTTCGGCGATGCGGCTTGGCGTCGTAGGAGGCGCCGACCTGCCAGACCTCGCACTCCATCCCGAACAGCGCGCAGGCGAAAGCCAGCGCCGTACCCCACTGGCCCGCACCGGTTTCCGTCGTGAGCTTCCGGATTCCGGCCTTGAAGTTGTAATACGCCTGCGGCACCGCGGTGTTCGGCTTGTGAGAGCCGGCGGGCGAGACCCCCTCGTACTTGTAATAGATCCTGGCCGGTGTGCCGAGGGCCTGCTCCAGGCGGTGCGCCCGGTAGAGCGGCGACGGCCGCCACAGCCGATAGATGTCCTGCACCTCTTCCGGGATGGGGATGAACCGCTCGGTCGAGACCTCCTGCAGAATCAGGTCCATCGGGAACAGGGGCGCGAGATCGGCGGGACCGACCGGCTCGTGCGTACCCGGGTGCAGCGGAGGCGGTGGGGCGGCAGGCAGATCCGGCACAATGTTGTACCAATTGGTCGGCATCTGCGATTCATCGAGCAGGTATTTGTGCTGCCGGACACCCATGGAAACCGCCTCGCCTGAAACGGGCCAGGCCGGCCCGAGGTTTGGAGGCTAACCCAGCCGAACCGGACGCGCGGGTGCGATCGACGACCACACGTCCCGGCCGGCCACCAGGGCAAGGTTCTCCGATCAGGATCACGAATGATGCGAACGGAGGCGTGTCGCGGGTGGGTCGTCCGCGTTGCGTGACCGGCACCCGACGAAAACGTCTGTTTGTCACCCGTGCGCCAACCTAACGTGACCCCGTTGTCACCGAACGGTCACGATCAAGGCGGTGCCGAAGGTCCACCGGGTGAATCCCACCAAGGTCCGGAGGAGAGGGCTTATGGTCCTCACTGTCACAGTGATGTATCGGCCCGGTCACATTCCATACCTGGCCACCCCCGCCGAATGGGGCGCCGCGCGGCGAACCTCGGCACGTGAACAGACCCACGACACACGTCGGGAATGGATACAACAGTGCGCTTTTTCGATGCCGATGCAGTGCGTGCCGAAAGGCCGACCGGGAGGATCACCCGATCCTCGCTGACCGCGCTGGCCCTGGCCGTTGGCCTCGTCCTCGCGGTCTCGTTCGTCCCGGGTGGCAACGTTGCCGCCGCCGATCCGTCAGCGACTGATTGGCAGCGCCTGCGGGTCTGCGAATCCGGCGACAACTATGCGATCAACACCGGCAACGGCTATTACGGCGCTTACCAGTTCGATCTCGGGACCTGGAGAAGTGTGGGTGGCACCGGGTATCCGCATCAGGCCAGCAAGGCGACCCAGGACGCGCTCGCGTTGGCACTGTGGAGGCAGCGCGGCTGGTCGCCGTGGGCGTGCGCGTCGATTGTCGGTCTGACCAACACCCCGCGGACGGTGCCGCCCATCGGGCATGTCGATGCGGTCAAGGTGGCCGCAACGACGGCGACCATTGCCGGTTGGGCGCTCGATACCAACCATGCCTCGACATCCATCGGCGTGCATGTCTACGTGAACGGCGTCGGTCGTGCCTTTGCCGCCAACCAGGCCCGTGCAGACGTGAACCGGGCCTACGGGGCCACAGGTCGACACGGATTCGGGCTCACGGTTCCCATCAACAGGGGAGCCAACACCATCTGCGTTTACAGCATCGGGGTGGACCCGAACAACAACACGCTGCTGGCGTGCAGGGTCTACCAGTCCGCGGGCTTGACGACCGGGCACGTCGACGGGGCGAAGGCGACACAGGCCACGGCGACGGTGAGCGGGTGGGCCGTCGATCCGAATGCCCCCAGCGTTTCCATTCCGGTGCATGTCTACGTCGACAGCGGCGGGGTGCGAACCTCTTTCACCGCCACCACCGCCAATATCGCCCGACCTGACGTCAACCGGGTGCGCGGCGTCACCGGTTCGCACGGCTTCCGTGTGGCTGTCCCGCTCGAGCCGGGGATCAACAGGGTCTGCTCGTACAGCGTCGGCACGCTTCCCGGTACCAACGCCCTGATCCAGTGCCGTCTCGTGGAGAGCCGGATGTCGATCCGCGGGTCGGTGGATCGGGTGGCGGCCGGCGCTTCGTCAGCCGTCGTTGCCGGCTGGGCGTTCGATCCCAACTACCCGAACCAATCCATCAGCGTGCATGTCTACGTCAATGGAAATCCGGTGATCTTCCGCGCCGGTCAGAATCGCACCGACGTCAACCGGGTGTTCTCCGTCGCCGGGGCGCACGGCTTCTCGGGTTCGGTCCCGCTCAAGTCCGGGCAGAACCGTATCTGCGTCTACGGCATCAGCCTGGTCGTCAAGAACAACGGACTGCTCGCCTGCCGCGACGTCTCGACAATCGCGCCGAAAACCGTGCTGCGGGCGGTCGCTCCGGCCGCAGAGCCACCGGCCGTTGCAGCTTCGACGACATCTCCGCAGACAGCCACCTCTGCGGGAACTGCCGACCTCACCACCGTCGACGTTGCACCGCGATCCGCGAAACCGGCCGGCGAACCGACAACCTTGCCGGCACCCACCCTCCCTGCCGCGCCGGCCGCTGCTGCGCCGACCACTGCTGCTCAGACCACTCCTGCGCCGACCACTGCAGCATCCGACCACTGCAGCACCGACCACTGCAGCACCGACCACGGCAGTGCCGACCACTGCGGTGCCGACAACCTTGCCGCCGGTGACGTCCGGTGCGCCGCCCTCCACCGTGTCCACCACACCCACCGGTGCGCCTCAGTCGAAGGGCGGCCTCGAGAACCTCGTTCTGGACGGAACAGTCGGAACGCTGACCGGGTGGATCGCCGACCCGTCGGCCGGGCCGGCGGGCTCCTGGGTGCGGATCACTGTCAACGGTGTGGCCCATGACGTCCTTGCGAACACCGCACGGACCGATCTGGAGAAGGTGACCGGCGCGACCCCGCTGGGATTCACCGACACCATCCCGTTGGCGCCCGGCGCCAACGAAGTCTGCCTGTACGAAGTCGACTCAGCAGGCGGGCTTTCCACCGCTCCGATCAGCTGCAGGTCGGAGGTCGTCGGGTGATTAACCAGGGGGGCATGCGCGTCGGTCGTC
Organism: uncultured Actinomycetota bacterium; assembly: GCA_963766015.1. GTDB lineage: Bacteria > Actinomycetota > Actinomycetes > Mycobacteriales > Nakamurellaceae > Nakamurella. The sequence goes on from CAVXYU010000040.1 coordinate 129,660, forward strand.
ACGCCGGCGTTCCTCACGGCGGCGTTCATCACGGCGGGGGAAATGGCGGTGGCGGACATGGCGGTGGGCCGAATGGCGGTAGCAGGGGCGGCGGTCTGACGGGTCGCGGCGTGAGTCGTCGGCGCACGGTCGGTGGCAGAGTCGGCCGCGGCACCTTCGTTGTCGTGCTGGCCGCAGCGGTGCTGGCCGTTCTCGTCGGGACCGGCCGCGGCGGGCACCAGCGGTCCCGGCTCCGGTGCCGCGGTCCCTTCCGGGCTGACGGCGCTGGGCAGCAGTGCGGTGGGCTATGTGCCGGCCGGCCTGACGATCAACCGGAGTTGGGCGCCGGAGGCCAAGTCGATCCCGGACTTCAGCTTTCAGGGTGGCGGCTCCGGTGCGCTGATCACGCCGCGCACCGATGTCGGTCTGCGGGCGGCGTTGTCGACGGGTTTGCTGCCGTTGGCAAGAGTGCGCTGCTGGGACGAGCATGCGTGGAACCCGACGTCCGATCACCCGCTGGGCAAGGCCTGTGACCTCACGCAGAGCTACACCACCAGCGCCGGACGGGCGGTCGGCTGGCAGTTGGCCAACTGGCTGGTGGCCAACCAGGCGAAGCTCGGCATCAACTACGTCATCTGGCAGAACCAGATCTGGAATGCGGGCCGGCCTGCCGCCTGGGGGCCGTACTACTCGACCGTCTACGGCTGCCCGGACCCGACCAACATCACCGGCTGCCACATGGACCACATCCACGTCAGCTTCTACTGACTTGTGCACCGGCCCGCCGCCGCGCCGCCGGTGGGTCGGCAAGCCGCGACGACGCCGCCCGGACCAGGACCGCCGCCCACGTCCGGTACGGCCGCCAGGCCTCGGCAATCTCGAGGAACTGCTCGCGCGTGCACGGTTCGGGGAACCGATACAGCTGGGTGACCAGATCCCGGAGCAGCGGCTCGTCGGCGGGTGGGACGTCGGTGAACCCGACCGCCCGGATGGTGATCAGCGAAGCGTAGAACGGGCCGATGCCCTTGAGACGCTGCACGTCGTCTGTGGTCGCCTCGGGCCCGATGTGCCGCAGCCGCGCGGTATCCAGCGCCCCGGTCATGGCCTTGCGGGCGATGCCGTGCAGCCGGTCCAGCTTCTCGCCCGTCAGGCCGGGGAACTCCCCGACCCGCAACAATTGCTCCGGGCGTCGGTACCGCGGCCAGCCGTTGTCCGGCGAGCTGTGAACACCGCGCCGTGCTGCTCGGAGAGCCGCCGCCGGACCTCCGCCATCTGCGCTGGCCGGCCGGCGGGCGCTGATCACCGACCAGACCGCCGCCTCGTACGGCGAGTAGAACAGCGGCGGCAGCAGGCCGGGCGCCACCTCCTGGAGCTGGCCGATCACCGGGTCGCGGCGGCCGACGTCGGCGAAACCCGAGGCGTCGTGGTCCAGCGACAGCACTCTGGCGACCTGGTCGCGGGCCGCTGCGGCACCTCGGCCGCGCTCTGCGCCGTGCACGACGCCGTGCACGCCGGCGCCGTCCTGGCGCAGCTCGACGCCGACCTGCGTCCGGTAGCCGTCCAGGCAGAAGGCCATCCGCATGACGCCGTCGAACCGGTCGGCGGAACGCCCGCCGAATCCGAACTCGGCCGACTCCCGCAGGCTGTACGCACCGCTCGGGACGATCGTGAAGGTGTTCATGCCGGCATCATGGACCCGACCCCCGACAGTGCCGTTCGGGGACGAAGCGGGCGGTAGGCGATCCGGCTTCGGTTGAACCTCCGCCTTGCGGCGGAGGGTGTTTCGCGGGGCTTGTGGGAGGGAGCGGTTCGGTGGATGCGGGCCGGGCCGGTCGGGCGCGGTGTCGGTCTGTGCAGCAGCCCGAGAGACGGCAAAGGCCCGGAACCGGTTGAACCGATTCCGGGCATCGCCGCTGCATTCTGCGGCGGGGTCACCCCACAGCGTCAGGCCGCGCTCACCACGGGCGCTGCGTCCACCGCGGTTGCCGCCGGCTCCAGCGCCTGCGCCAGGATCTGCGCCACGTCGCTGACCGGGTGCACGGTCAGCGCCTCGAGGACCTCGGCCGGCACGTCGTCCAGGTCCGGCTCGTTCCGGGCCGGGATGAACACCGTGGTGACGCCTGCCCGCTGGGCGGCCAGCAGCTTCTGCTTCACCCCGCCGATCGGCAGCACCCGGCCGTTCAGGGTGACCTCACCGGTCATCGCGACGTCCGAGCGGACGGGCCGGCCGGTGGCCAGCGACACCAGCGCGGTCACCATCGTCACGCCCGCGGACGGCCCGTCCTTGGGGACGGCACCGGCCGGGACGTGCAGGTGGATCCGCCGATCCAGTGCGGCCCGGTCGATCCCGAGCTCATCGGCGTGCGATCGGACGTAGGACAGCGCGATCTGCGCCGACTCCTTCATCACGTCACCCAGCTGCCCGGTCAGCGTCAGGCTGCCCTGGCCGGACTCGGCCGTCGGGACACCGTTGGCCTCGATGAACAGCACGTCGCCGCCCATCCCGGTCACCGCGAGACCGGTTGCCACACCGGGCACAGCGGTGCGCTCGGCGGTCTCGGAGGTGAACCGTCGGCCGGCCGATCAGCTCACGCAGATCCGGCTCGTCGACCACGATCGGCGCCTCGCGCGCCGGTCGACAAGCTTGGTCGCGACCTTGCGGAACACCTTGGCCAGCAACCGTTCCAGCTGCCGGACACCGGCCTCCCGGGTGTAGTCGGCGGCCAGCTTGCGCAGCGCCGCGTCGGTCAGCTCGACCTCGTCGGCGTTCAGCGCGGCCCGCTCGACCTGCCGTGGCAGCAGGTGGGTGCGGGCGATCGCGACCTTGTCCTCCTCGGTGTAGCCGTCCATCGTGATCAGTTCCATCCGGTCCAGCAGCGCGGACGGGATGGTGTCGAGCACGTTGGCGGTGGCCAGGAACAGCACGTCGGAAAGGTCCAGGTCGATGTCCAGGTAGTGGTCGCGGAAGGTGTGGTTCTGCGCCGGGTCCAGCACCTCGAGCAGGGCGGCGGCCGGGTCGCCCCGGTAGTCGGCGCCGACCTTGTCGATCTCGTCGAGCAGCATCACCGGGTTCATCGAACCGGCCTCGGTGACGGCCCGGACGATGCGGCCGGGCAGCGCGCCGACGTAGGTGCGCCGGTGACCGCGGATCTCCGCCTCGTCCCGGACGCCGCCGAGGGCGACGCGGACGAACTTGCGGCCGAGGGCACGGGCGACGGACTCGCCGAGCGAGGTCTTGCCGACACCGGGCGGCCCGACGAGCACCATGACGGCGCCGGAGCCACGGCCACCGACCACCTGCAGGCCACGCTGCGGCGCGCCGGCTGCGAACCGCCAGGTACTCGACGATCCGGTCCTTCACGTCATCGAGGCCGTGGTGGTCGGCGTCCAGCACCTCGCGGGCGGCGCGTGACGTCGGTGTTGTCGTCGGTCTTGTCCTGCCACGGGAATCTCCAGCACGGTGTCCAGCCAGGTGCGGATCCAGCCGGATTCCGGGCTCTGGTCGCTGGCCCGCTCCAGCCGGCCGACCTCGCGCAGCGCGGCCTCGCGGACCTTGTCCGGCAGGTCGGCCTGCTCGACGCCGGGTGCGGAAATCATCGGCGCCGTCGGGCTCGCCCTCGCCGAGTTCCTTGCGGATCGCGGCCAGTTGCTGGCGCAGCAGGAACTCGCGCTGGCTCTTCTCCATGCCGTCACGCACGTCGTCACGGATCTTCTCGGCGACGTCCATCTCGGCCAGGTGGGCCCTGGTCCAGCCGATCAGCAGCTCCAGACGCTCGGTGACGTCCGGGGTCTCGAGGACCTCGCGCTTCTGCTCGTTGCTCAGGTACGGCGCCCAGCCGGCCGAATCGGCCAGCACGGACGGGTCCGTCATCTTCTCGACGGTGTCGATGACCTGCCAGGCGTCACGCTTCTGCAGGTTGGCGATGACGAGGGACTTGTATTCTGCGGCCAAGCTCTTTCGCCCGATCGGTGACGGGCTCGTCGTCGACCAGCTCGGCCTGCACCCAGAGCGCCGCACCGGGGCCGCTGACCCCGGTACCGATGCGGGCGCGCCGACCGGCACGCAGCACCGCCGCGGGAGCGCCGCCGGCCAGCCGGCCGACCTGCTCGATCGTCGCCACGACGCCGTATGCGGAGTAGCGGTCCTGCAGTCGCGGGGCGAGCAGGAGCTCACCGATGCCGTCGGAGGCATCGGCGCCATCGCCCGGATGAGCGGACTTGGCTGCATCGACGGCAGCCTGCGCGGGCTCGTCGAGCTCGATCGGGACGACCATCCCGGGCAGGACGACGACGTCGGTGAGCGAGAGCACCGGCAACCGGCGGATATCTGACATGTGGTTCACCCTTCAAGTTGAGCGTGTCTGACTCAATGCGCGCGGGCCGGTCTTTGTTCCGTGAACGCTCATGGCTTCGCTGACGGCGAACGAGGGCGACCGACGGCGACCAGGGAGCGACGGACGGCAACCGGGGTGCCGAGATTCCGGCGGCTGGCGACCATGGTCAACTCGGCGTCCCGCCCGCAGAATCAACCCCGAGCGGGACTAACGGTCGGGTTCGGGCGGTTGCGTCAACCAGTCGATCAGGATGGCGGTGCGCGGGTGACACGTGCAGGCAGCGACAGCGCGACGTCCGGTGGCGCCGAGCCACTGGTCTACGGAACGGCCCGCGCCAAGTGGGTGCTCGCCGCCGACGGTGCTCGGGCAGCGGGCTGGCCCAACTCGACGGCACCGTCGTCAACGTCGCGCTGCCGCGGATCGGGGAGGACCTCGGCGGCGGCCTGACGAGCCTGCAGTGGACCCTGAACGCCTACACGCTGACGCTGTCCGGGCTGCTGCTGCTCGGCGGCTCGCTGGGCGATCGGATGGGCCGGCGGCGGGTTTTCGTCATCGGCGTGCTGTGGTTCACCGCGGCGTCGGTCGGCTGTGCGCTCGCGCCCGGCACCGAGGTGCTGATCGCCATGCGCGCGCTGCAGGGCGCCGGCGCCGCACTGCTGATGCCGGGATCGCTGGCGATCCTGCAGGCCTCGTTCCGCAAGGAGGACCGGTCGACCGCGGTCGGCGCCTGGTCGGGCCTCGGTGGGGTGGCGACCGCGTTCGGTCCGATCCTCGGCGGCGTGCTGGTCGGCGTGGCGCCGTGGGGGTGGCGGCTGGTGTTCCTGATCAATCTGCCGATCGCCGCCGCGGTGATCATCCTGAGCAACCGGTTCATCCCGGAGTCCAGGGACGAGATGGCCACCGGCAAGCTCGACGTGTCCGGTGCGATCCTGGCGTCCTTCGGTCTCGGCGCGGTGGTCTACGGGTTGACCGAGGGGCCGGGCAGCGACTGGGCCCCGATCGACATCACGATCACTGCGGCCGGTGTGCTGCTGCTGATCGCCTTCGTGGTGCTCGAGGGGCGCAAGGCGGATCCGCTGCTGCCGCTCGGGCTGTTCCGCTCCAAGCAGTTCACCTCGGCGAACATCGTGACCTTCACCGTCTACGCCGCGCTGGCCGGCGCGCTGTTCCTGCTGCCCGTGCAGTTGCAGTTGGTCGCCGGGTTCAGCCCGGTGGAGGCGGGCGCGGCGACGCTGCCGATCACCGTGATGATGCTGCTGCTGTCGGCGCGGATGGGCCGGCTGTCCGCCAGGATCGGTCCGCGGCTGCCGATGACCGTCGGGCCGATCATCGCCGGGCTCGCGATGGTCTGGCTGACCAGGGTGGGACCCGGATCGACCTACGTCGGCGATGTCGTCGGGCCGATGCTGCTGTTCGGGTTCGGGCTGTCGTTCACCGTCGCACCGCTGACCTCGACGGTGCTCGCGGCGGCGCCTGATCATCAGGCCGGGATCGCCTCGGCCATCAACAACGACGTCGCCCGGGTCGCGGGGCTGCTCGCGGTGGCCGTGCTGCCCGCGCTCGCGGGTATCACCCCGGAGGCCTACACCGAGCCTGCGCTGCTGTCGGCGGGTTTCCACCGGGCCGCGCTGATCGCCGGCATCCTTTGTGCCGCAGGGGGTCTGCTCGCCTTCCTGACGATCCGCAACCCACCGCGGCTCACGCCCGAACCGGGCGGGCTCGCTCCCGCGGCGATCGATCCGTCCTTCGAGTGCGCGGCCTGCCCGGTGCTCGCCCCGCACGTCCAGCCGCGCTGACGTGACCTGCCCCGACCCGGCGCCGGCCCTCACCCGGGACCAGCCCCGACTGTTGATCATGACGAAACTCGCGCACTCTTGCCCCGACACGCCGCAAACAGCGAGACTTTTGCCATGATCAACGCGCGCTGGACGCCGGTCCGGCCACAGCGCGCCCAACCACATGCCCGACCGTAGAGAGGCGGAGCGATGGCGACGAGCACGCGGGGGTTCTTCGGACGCGCGCACAAGGAACGCGACCCGCGGTTGCCACCAGGCCAGTACGACGTCGGTGCCGACTGGCCGGTGCTCACCGCCGAGGTGACGCCGCGGATCGTCCCGGAGCGGTGGAGCATCACCGTCGACGGCCTGGTGTCGACCCCGACAACGTGGACGTGGGCGGAGGCACACGCGCTGCCCGCGTCCCGGTACGAGGGCGACATCCATTGCGTGACAACGTGGTCCAAGCTCGCGACCAACTTCGACGGGGTGAGCGTGGACACCCTGCTGGAGGCGGCAGGACCGCTTCCGACGGCGTCCTTCGTCCTGGCCACCTCGTCGACCGGGTACACCACGAACCTGCCGCTCGACGACGTCACCGACGGCAAGGCCTGGGTGGTGTGGAGCCACGAGGGCAAGCCGCTCCCCACCGAACACGGCGGACCGGTGCGGATGCTGGTCCCGCACCTGTATTTCTGGAAGAGCGCGAAGTGGATCTCCCGGATCACCCTGCTGGACCACGATCAGCAGGGTTTCTGGGAGCGCAACGGTTACCACGACCGCGGAGATCCGTGGCAGGAGCAGAGGTATCAGGGTGACTGACACCAGGGGCGCGCCGCCGAGCAGCGGGATGACGACCTGGGCGGCGGCCCCGATGGACCTGGCGGGGGCGACCCCCGACGGCCCGCTCGCCCAGCTCGCGAGACCCCGCCCGGACTCGAAGCCGGCGCCGACCGGTGCCTGGCGGACCGCGCGGGTGGCCGAGGTCAGCCACCCCACGCCGCGGTCGGTGGTGTTGCGCCTGGACGTCCCGGACCGGGTCGACCACCTGCCCGGGCAGCACTACGTCGTCCGGCTGCGAGCCGACGACGGGTATGTCGCGCAACGTTCGTACTCTGTCGCGTCACCGCCGTCGGATCCGCTGGTCGAGCTGTGGGTGGAGCGGCTCGAGGACGGGGAGGTCTCCGGGTTCCTGGCGGACGTCGTCCAGGCGGGGGATCAGCTGGAGGTGCGCGGCCCGATCGGCGGCTGGTTCGTCTGGGACGGATCGATGCCGGCCGTCGGGGTCGCCGGCGGCAGCGGCGCCGTTCCGCTGGTGGCGATGCTGCGGCATGCCGCTGTGATCGGCCGGCCGGAGATGCTGAAGCTCGCGGTGTCCGCCCGCACGCTGGCGGACCTGCCGTTCCCGGACGAGCTGGCCGCGGCGGGTGCGTTCATCGCGCTGTCCCGCACCGATCGGCCCACACGACCGGCCGGGCGGTTGACGGCGGACGAGCTGCGGCCGCTGGTCGTTCCGGGCGCCATCACCTTTGTCTGCGGCTCCGCGGTGTTCGCGGAATTCGCCAGCACCTTGCTGGTGGAGCTGGGCTGCCCGTCGGCCGATGTCCGGGTGGAACGCTTCGGTCCGAGCGGCTGATCAGCTCACCCCGGCAATCAGGCAGAGGCGGGTGACGCGGCGACCGCCGGCGCGGCGTCATCCGGTGGCAGCGGTCCGGCGTAGCGGGCGAGCGCGACCGCCCCGCCGACGGCCACCAGGAAACCTGCGGTGGCCACTCCGGCATACCCGGAGCGCACCTGATCGCCGAGCAGCAGGATGCCGACCACCGACGGCACGACGGTGTTGGTGGTGAAGGTGACGGCGGCGACCATGGTGACCTTGCCGCGTTGCAGGGCCAGCGCGAACAGCACCGTGCCGAGGATGCCGTCGATGACGATCGCCCACAGGTCGGGTTGAGAGACCAGATTCCACAACGAGTTCGGGACGTTGAGGCCCCTTGATGCCACCGCGACGCAGGTGAAGGCGAGCCCGGCGGCAAACGCCAACAGGACCGCCGACCACGGTGGCCGCAGACGCATGGCGAGCACCCCGATCGCGGCCAGCGGTACCGACATGCCCAGCAGCACCCAGTGCCATTCCGGGGCGAGCGGCGGCGCATCACTGGCCTGCGACGAGATGCCCAGCAGGATCAGACCGCAGACGGAGGCGCCGAGCGCGATCCAGCCGGGTCGGCCCAGCGGCCGCCCGGTGGCGGCCACGATCAGGGCCGTCACACCGACGCTGCAGGCGACGACGGCCTGCACGAGGAACAGCGGCAGCACTTGCAGCGCTATCACCATGAAGACGAATCCGAGCAGGTCGATCGCGAGGCCGGCGAAGTACACCGGTTCCCGCAGCAGCGGTCCCAGCGAGTCCCGCCCCGTACTTCTGGCCGCCGCGCGCCGGATGCCGAACGCCTCGACCGCGGAACCGACCCCCGAGCCGACGGAGGCCAGGACGGCGAACAGCAGGCCGAGGAGCATGGCGGCAGTTTCGCATCCCGGTCCGGCGGTTCGGCCGAGCCCGGATGATCAGCGCGCCGCGAAGCCCAGCCAGATGTCACCCAGCGCCCGATCGAACGCGGCGGCACGATCGGTGGGGTCCCCGTCGATCAGTCCCGCGAGTTCCAATTCCACCAGGCCGTGGACCAATGCCCACAACGTGTTGGCCATCCGTTCGGCGTCGTCGACGGCGCACCGGCCGCTGTCGATGCAGCGCTGGGCGGCCTGCTGGAGCACTGAGAACGTCGTCGGCAGGTCCTTCTCGGCGGCGCGCAGGCGTGCCGTCCCTGCACCGAAGATGACCCGGTAGAAGTGCGGATCCTCCAGCGCGCTCGCCCGGTAGGCCCGGCCCAGGTCGAGCAGGCGAGCGACGGGGTCCTCCACCTGGCCGACCGCGGCCAGGTGCGACGCGAAGCGGGCAACGGCCTCCGCGGCGACGGCGGCCAGCAGGTGATCCCTGCTGCCGAAGAGTGCGTAGACCGCGGATGTCGAGGTTCCCGCCGCCGAGGCGACGGTCCGGACGCTCACCGCGTCGGCGCCGTGCTCGGCGACCAGCCGGGAGGTCTGCGTCAGCAGCACATCCCGGAGTGCGGCGTCATGCACCTTCGGCGGCGGCATCGCAGCAGTCTAGGGGATTGACACGCGTTCTGTAACGCTGTTCTATAACGGTGTTACCAATGACGGCCAGGTGGCCGGAATCCCTGTGGAGGCTTGTGGTGATCGAACTGTGGTGATCGGACTGTGGTGATCGAACTGTCGGAGGCCGCGCGGACGACGGCAGGCATCGTGCTGCTGACCATCTGCGGTATCGAGTATGGCGGCGTGTTCCTCGTCCGCACGTTGCGGCGGGATCTGGGATTGACCGATTTCCAACGTTCGTTCTTCCGGGCCGGCCATGCCCACGCCGGGGTGCTGGTGATCCTCGGTCTCGTCTGCCTGATCCTGACAGGCGCAACCGATCTCTCCGGGTTTTGGGCGTGGTTGGCCGGTACCGGTGCACTGATCGCGGCGATCGCGATGTCGGCTGGCTTCTTCTTCTCGGCGATGGGTTCGGGCCGGACGGCGCCGAACCGATGGATCGGCCTGGTCTTCGGCGGAGCCGTGGTGATGGCCGGTGGCGTGCTGACCCTCGGGATCGGTCTGCTGGCTGCCGGCTGACGCGGTCACCGGGCGATTCGGTAGAGCGCGAACGGCGCATCGTCGCGGACCCCGATGCAGCCCTCGACCAAGCCGGGCGCATGGATGATCTTGAGGAACGTCATGTCGAGTCTTTCCATGACGGCGCGCGAGGCGACATTGTGGATCTCGGTGAACGCCACGATCTCCGGGCACCCGAGCACGTCGAAACCGAAGTCGATTCCGGCCGCCCCGATCTCGGTCGCGAATCCCTTGCCGCGCATCGCGTCTCGAAGAGCCCAGCCGAGCTCCGGCCCACGGTGCCCGTCGACAGTGGCCAGGCTCAGTCCGCCGCGTCCGATCAGCGCTCCGTCCGATCGACGGTGGGCGATCCACTTTCCCACGCCGTCCTCCGACCACCGCCGGGCCATCTCGTCCGCGAATCGAGCGGCGTGCGCGTCGGACCAGACCCCGGCGTTCCAATACGCGACGTTCGGGTCGGAGTGCAGCCGGACCAGATCCGCGATGTGTTCGGGCCCGATCGGTGTCAGGATCAGCCGATCCGTCGTGACGACACTCACGGGGAACCGCTAGGCCCGCAGGACCTTCTGCATCGCCTTGCCCTTGGCGAGCTCGTCGACCAACTTGTCGAGGTAGCGGATCTTCTGCATCAACGGGTCTTCGACGTCCTCGACGCGCACCCCGCAGATCACGCCCTTGATCAACGACACGTTCGGGTTGAGGTGGGCCTGCGCGAAGAAGTCCTCGAAGGTCGTGCCCGCCGCGAGGTGTTGCTGCAACGCCGACTCGTCGAAGCCGGTCAGCCACTCGATGACCTCATCCAGTTCGGCCCGCGTGCGGCCCTTGCGTTCGACCTTGTTCACGTAATGCGGATAGACCGACGCGAAACTGGTGGTGAAGATCCTGCTCATCGCGTGCAGCGTAATGGCCTTGCACGGCGATCTCGACTGCGTTGTCCCTCATGTACGACCTCGGTCGGCCGTGGTGAGGCAGCACGACGACGGTGATGAGTTTTCGGTCCGCCCGCCGTCACACACACCATGAACACCATGACCGACGAACTCCGGCCACTCGACGAGCAGGCTTTCGATGCCCGGGTCGAACCGCACCGCCGCGAGCTGCACGTCCACTGCTACCGCCTGCTCGGCTCGTTCGAGGAGGCCGAGGATCTCGTTCAGGAGGCGTTCCTGCGCGCGTGGCGCGGACGGGGGACGTACGAGGGCCGGTCGTCGGTCCGCGCGTGGCTGTACCGGATCGCGACCAATGCCTGCCTGGACGCGCTCGACAAGCGCCCGCGGCTGCCGGGTGCCAGCGGCGAGATCGCCTGGCTGCAGCCCTATCCCGACGAGTTGCTCGAGCAATTGCCCGACCGGCGCGAAGGCCCGGAGGACGTCGCGCTGGCGAAGGAGACGATCGAGCTGGCGTTCATCGCAGCGATCCAGGAGCTGGCGCCGCTGCCGCGGGCGGTGCTGGTGCTGCGCGATGTCCTGGGCTGCTCGGCGAAGGAAACCGCGCGGCTGCTGGAGAAGACGGAAGCGTCGGTGAACTCGGCGCTGCAGCGCGCCCGGGCCGGGCTCCGGAACAGCCTGCCCGAGGACCGCGAGGCATGGCACCACGCAGCTGAGGTGACGGCCGTCGAGCGGGACCTGCTCGCCCGCTACGTCCAGTACAGCGAACAGGTCGACCCGGCGGGCCTGGCCGCGCTCATGCACGAGGATCTGCGTTTCTCCATGCCGCCGACGCCCGGCGTCTGGACCGGTCGGAGCACCGTCGTGCAGGGCTGGGTCGACGGCGGATTCGGATCGGACGCGTTCGGCAGTGTGCGCTGCCTGACCACCCGCGCCAACGGTCAGCCCGCGGTCGCCTGCTACCTGCGCAAGCCCGGCGATGTCGCGCACGAACCGCTGACGCTCGACGTGCTGCGCGTGCAGGGCGGGGTCGTCACCGAGATCGTCACCTTCGACTCGACGGTGTTCCGGCACTTCGACCTGCCCGCCACTCTCGATGCGACCATCACGAGATGAACACCCCCGTCCCCATCACCGTCACGCCGGTCTTCGTCGCCGACCTGCTCGCCGAGGGCGAGCGGATGCCCGTCTACGTGCACGTCATCAAGCACCCCGATGGGCGGGTCCTGGTCGACACCGGCCTGACGGAGCTGCATCCGTTGGTGGCCGATATGGATCCCCGTATCCGACCGCTCGACCAGCAGGATCTCGACCTCGCCGGCATCGACATCGTCGTCAACACGCACCTGCATTTCGACCACTGCGGCGGCAACCACCTCTTCGCCGGCCGGCCGATCTACGTCCAGCGCCGCGAACTCGAGGATGCGCGCAGCAAGGACGACTACACGATCCGCGAGTGGGTTGATGCACCCGGCGTGCGGTATGAACCGGTCGACGGCGAGCTGGAATTGCTGCCCGGGGTCCGGCTGGTACCGGCGCCGGGCCACACGCCCGGCACGCAGGTGGTGGTGATCGAGAACGGCGGACCTCCGACCGTGATCTGCGGTGACGTCGCGGTGTGGTTCGGCGAACTCGACGAGCCGCGAACCGAGGGCCAACTGCTGGTACGGGCCCTCGAGCCCGAATTGGTCTGGCTCGCGCATACGCACGAGCCGTGGCGACCGGCCCGCTGAAATCGGCCGGCTACCGCTGCGTGACGGCGTACGTCAGGTGCGTCACCCGTTGGGTCGGCTCCGCCCGGATCGGCTGCAGGGCTACCCGACCCGCGTCGACGCCCTCGAACAACCGGATTCCGGAGCCGAACAGCACCGGTGAAAGCGCAATGGTGAACTCGTCGATCAGGCCTGCGTTGACGTACTCGAGGATGGTTGCGCCGCCGCCCGCGATGCGGACGTCCCGATCACCGGCGGCGTCGCGGGCCCGGATGAGGGCGGCCTCGATGCCGTCGTTGACGAAGTGGAAAGTGGTCCCGCCAGGCCGTTCCCACGGGTCACGCTGTTCATGCGTCAGCACGAAGACAGGGGTGTGGAACGGTGCGTTCTCCGGCCACATCCGCTCGCCGGCGTCGAACATCCGCTTGCCCATCACAGTCGCGCCGGTGCGTTCGAACGTCTCCCGCACGATGTCGTTGTCCCGGCCTTCCTCGCCGCCCTTGCCCAGCGACAGGTTCTGCCGGAAGAACCGCGTCGGGAAGACCCATCGCTGCAGTTCCATCCACTGCCGCCCCATCAGCTCCTCGCTGGACTCGGGCGCGATGAACCCGTCCAGTGACATCGACACGCTGAAGAAGACCTTCCCGGGCATCAGCCCTCGACCTCCATCCGCAGGGTCCCGGTGACGTAGGCAGCCAGGTTGTCCACGGTCTGCCGGCCGCCCTCGATCGCGTGGTACTGCTCGACCGCCTGGTCGCGTAGCTCCTTGGTGGGAAATACCGTGCGCATCCGGATCCGGGTCGCCGCGCCGTCCGGCTCGAACGTCAGGAATGATTCGAAGGCGTTCGGATCGCCGCGAAACTCGCCGTGCAGCAACGCGATTCGCACGGGTGAGGTGATCTCGGTCCACGAGATCCACTCCGGGTAGTCCGTGCCGTCCGGTCCGTGCATGACGAAAACCCACTCACCGCCGACGCGGAATTCGAACGCCCGGGTGGTGGTCGTGAAACCCTCCGGCCCCCACCACCGCGACAGGTGCCGCACCTCGGTGAACGCCCCGAACACCAACTCCGGTGCGGCGTCGATGACCCGGGAGATGACGATCTCTCGGTCGGCCGTCGCGGATTGCGCCGGCGCTCCTTGTCGGGTCCTGCTCATCGGTTTTCCTCCTGGGCCTTCTTGAGGTCCTGCACGTACTCGTCCAGCCGTTCGAAGCTCTCGTTCCAGAACCGCTCGAACCCACCGGTCCACTCGTGGACCGGTCGCAGTCCGCGACTGTCCAGGCCGTACAGGCGCTGCTTCCCCGCCTTGCGGTCCTGCACCAGCCCGACCTCCCGGAGCACCCGCAGGTGCTTGGACGCCCCCGGCTGGGTCATGCCCAACTCGTGGGCCAACTCGGTGACCGGTCGCTCACCCGCCCGCAGGAACACGAGGATCTCCCGGCGCTGCGGCTCGGCGATGGCGTTGAACACGTCCGATGTCGTCGCTGCCCGGGCCATGGCTCAGATCATATGCCGATATCGGCATACGTCAAGGGCGCCTCTCCGACTGTCCGGTCGTGCTGTGGACGAAGTGGTCGCCGGTGCGGCGACGCGGGGACATAAGGGCCGTCCCGTTCTGCGCCATCGCGGTGTCGACGTCCTGGGATCCGGTCGTGAATGGTTCGCTCACGACGTCGATCTCCCAGAAGTCGCGACCATCGCCACCAGGCGACTCCGGGTCGCTCAGCCGCCGGGCGATCTCAATAGGCGCCGCTGGGTCGGCCACAAGACCGACGTGGACTGTGAACTACTTACCGAGCCCAAGTAGAAACGGCCAGGCTGAAGACGTCGAGGTGCAGGCTGCCACCCGGGACCCGCTGACCGGTGCCCGCGGTGTTGCGACAGATCGTCTGGCTCCGGAGGATGGGATGCGAAAGTCGGTTGCCGAATGCCGGGGCAGTGGGATTGAGTCCAGGCGTGGATCGGGTTCTGCACTCCAACGAGATTCCGATCGACATCGAGTTGGTCCGCACATTGGTGGGCCGGGCGATGCCGGCCTACGCTGCCGCGCCGTTGCGCCGCTTGCCGTCGAGCGGCTCGACAAACGCCCTATTCCGGCTCGGGGACGAGTTCCTCGTGCGATTGCCGCGCCAACCCGGCGGATCGGCGGCCATTTCCAAAGAGGCGACCTGGCTCCCGACACTGGCACCAACGTTGCCCGTGTCCGTGCCCGAGGTGGTTGCCGTGTTCGAGCCCGACCGGGACTATTCCGAACGCTGGTCGGTGGTCCGATGGATCGATGGTGAACACCCTGAGGTGCTCGGTGCGGAGACCTCCGTCCATCCGGGGCGAGAGAATCTGGCCAAGGACCTTGCCGCGGTCCTGGCAGCTCTGAACCGGGCAGATGTACCCGCCGAGGCGGTCAACAATCCGGACCTACGGTCGTATCGCGGCGAGCCCATCGCGACGATGGACCGGGCGACCCGAGAGAACATCGAGCGTTGCCGATCGCTAGTGGACTTCGATTTCGACCTGGACGCCGCGGAGCGTTTATGGGATGAAGCCATGAGGCTGCCCGGAGCGGCTGACCGTGTGTCGCCCCGGTGGTACCACGGTGATCTAGCGGCGGAGAACCTGCTGGTACGGAACGGGAAGCTGGCCGCGGTGCTGGATTTCGGAGGCTTATCGGTCGGGGACCCTACGGTCGACCTTGTGGTGGCTTGGGAAATACTTGATCCTCCCGGCAGGGAATTGTTCCGGAGGCAGCTCGGGGTCGATGACGCCACCTGGCTGCGAGGCCGGGCTTGGGCGCTCTCCATCACGCTGATGATCTGGTATTACTGGACGACCATGCCGGAGCGGCGGGCCAGCCGCATGACAATGGGTCGCAACGTCCTGGCCGACGCCGGATATTCGGTGTGACTCAGGCCGGCAGCGTGCTACTTCGCGCGCTGGTGAGTATGGCGGAGGATGGGGGATTCGAATCCCCGAGGGCGTTGACCCAACACGCTTTCCAAGTCGGCAAACGCATGTTGGCAGGAGGCCGTCATGGTCTGTGACCTCCGAACAGGAAGGTCAAGACGTGCGCGAACAGCGAGAAACGGACGCAACTGATTCTAAAACTGAGACCAGTTGGTCAATGCATGGCTCGTCGGGAACACCCTCCAGGGTCTGGGCACGTGTCTGCGTATCTACGGGCGGTCGTGAGATTTGCTCGTAGATGCCGTCGGCGAGAGTGCCGTACAGCCCAGTCACGCATGCTTGCACTGCGTGCCAAATCTGATTCGTGCCGTTGTTGATGTCACCCGAAAACGCAGCGTAGCGGGCTGCATGGGTAGGAGTGACCTTGATCTCGAACTGGCCAGCGCTGAAACCTGCACCTGAACCTCCGAGACGTAGTCGGCGTCCCGGAGCGCACCGTGATGGGCATCATGGGCTGGTCGAGCACCGCGATGGCGGCGCGTTATCAGCACGTCATGGACCCGATCCGGCGGCAGGTCGCGGACCAGGTCGGCGGTCTGCTGTGGGCCGACGACCGACCCGTCCTAAAGAATCAAACTGGAACTCAGTCGGTGCGCGGCAGTCATCATGGACGAAAGAGAAGCCACGAAGGGTCAATGACCAGGATAGTTGGGTCAGTATTTGTAGTGAGCGAGGCGGGTGCCGCCGCGACGCTTGGTTCCGGTGCTGGCCCGCATCGCCGGGACCATTTCGCTGGTGATCAGGCCGCTGTGATTGGTGAGCCGGTCGATGATGGTGAAGGATTCGGCGATCCGCTCAGGTGTGTCGATGACGATGGTGACGGTCGGGACGTGCCGGCCGAGTTGGATGGTCCGGTCGCCGTGCGGTTCGTGGTCGCCGTGGAAGCCCCACATGCCCCGCAGGGTGGTGGCGCCGGCGGCGCCGTCTCGGCGTAGTTCCCGGGTGATGGTGCGGTGCATCGGTTTGCCGTCGTGCAAGGCGGCTTCGGAGTTGTAGATCATCAGTTTCTGCCACAGCGCCATGCCGTGTTCGTCGGTGCCGGGCAGGGCGTGCGGGGTGCCGAGCAGTTGCCCGTCGCGTTTGCACACACGCACCCGTTCCAAGGTGAGCAGCGGCCGGCGGAGCAGGGCGCCCAGTTCGGGCAGGACGCGGGCGATCTGCGGCCCGGAGCCGACGGCGATGATCATCATCGGGACGTTGGCGTTTCGGCCGAGGAACCGGGCGCGTTCCCGGTGGCCGTGCGCGGTGCCGTCAACTCCGAGCAGTGCGGTGGCGCCGGCGATGCCGCGGCGGTGCAGCAGGTCGCAGACCGCGACGAAGGCGGGGACCCGGTAGATCCGTTCCTGACGCCCTACGTACACGGTCAGTTTGGTTGCCTCGTCCAGCTCCTCGGGCAGGCTGACGGGTTGGACGTCACCGGTGTGCAATCGGGCCCGTTCCAGAGTGACCAGGCCGTGTTCGGTGAGCTGGGTGGCCTCGGGTAGCAGGGCTTCGATGCGGGTGCGTGTGTCGACCGCGACGGCGACCGCGGGCAGATCCTCGGAGAGGGTCAATGAGCTGTCGGTCCGCAGGTGATGCTTGAGGCCGAAGCCTTCGACTCCGCGGATCAGGATGCTGGTGGCGACCCGGTGCCGCCCGTACAGGTCCAGCAAGGCGTCGGCGACAAATTGGTGGCCGACCCGGGTGCGCTCACCGAAGTACACGGTCAGCTTGAGGCAGTCCCCGTTCATGCGCGGGTGCCGATCCACTTGCCGACGGCGGCGGCGCCGACCCCCAGGACGAGGCTGGCAGCGATGTTGAGTGCGGCGGAGCGGTGTTGGCGTTCCTCGGTGAGCCGCTGCGTCTCGAACATCCACGTGGAGAACGTCGTGTACGACCCGACGGCGGCGGTGCCGGCCAGCAACGCGCCGTCCTCTGGCAACGCCAGTCCGGTGAGCCCTCCCAGGATCATCGCCCCGCTGACGTTGACCACCAGGGTGCCGAATGGGAATGCCCGGCCCAGGCGGGCGCCGACCACCCCGTCGACGGCGAACCGGAGGACGGACCCGCAGCCGCCGATCAGCACCACGCCCGCCCACACCAGGGCGTTCACCGGGGCACCCACGCACGGCGGACGGCGCTGGTTGCCAGGTGAATCGCGAGATACCCGGCGGCGACGCTGGCGGCCGCGTATTCCAGTGCCAACCGGATCGCTCCGGCGTCGATCATCTTCAGCAGTTCCACCTGCATGGTGGAGAACGTCGACAACCCGCCGCACAGCCCGGTGCCCAGCAGCGGCCGGCGGTAGCTGGACAGCGGTAGTCGTTCCTGCAGGCGGGTGACGAAATAACCGAGCAGGAACGCCGCGACGACGTTGACCGCGAACGTGGGCCACGGCCAGCTCGAGGCGGGGTGCGGGAACGCCTCGGACAATCCCGCGCGGAGCAGGGTGCCCAGCGCCCCTCCGGCGAAGATGGCCGCGACCTCCCGCCTGTCCCACCGCGGCAGGAACCTGGCCGGCCGTCCCCGCTGCACGGTCGGAGTGGGGTCCTGAGCAGCAGTCGGCAACTGCGTGCCCCCTTCCGTGAATCGGCAGGTCTGTGAGATCGCCAGTATTCAGCGCGGTGTCCTCGGTGGCACCGGCGGACGTCCCGGGTCATTGTGAAGTGACACACCACTGCAGGCCCAGGGTTCACCTGCTGCGGCTGGCTGCCGCTGCTGAAGCTGGACCGCCGGTGCCGATGAGGGGAGGGATCGGGTGCACAGCACGTTCCCGGCGTTGCGGATGACGATCCACCTGCACGGTTCTGAGCGTTGGCGGCACCGGCCGTTGGCGGCCGAGATCGTGCACCGCGCGCACCGTTTCGGGTTGGCCGGTGCCAGCGTGTTCCACGGCTTCCAAGGATTCGGTGCCTCGTCGGTCGTGCACACCCCCGGGTTGATGACCGTCGGGGATTTGGCACCGATCGTCATCGTGATCGTCGACGTCCCGGAGAAGATCACCGCGTTCCTGTCGGAGCTGGACGGGTTGATCGAGCATGGAATGCTCACCCTGGACGATGTCA
This sequence comes from uncultured Actinomycetota bacterium, assembly GCA_963766015.1. Lineage (GTDB taxonomy): Bacteria > Actinomycetota > Actinomycetes > Mycobacteriales > Nakamurellaceae > Nakamurella. Next base: position 148,050 of record CAVXYU010000040.1, read on the forward strand.
CCGCCGTCCGGTACGACTCGGACACCCTGCCCCGCAGCTGATGTCGGCGGTTCCCAATCGCAGCGGACCGTCGTGCCGCACAACGGATCGGTAAGCATTGCGTGGCAGTTGGAGGTGTGCGCTACCGTGATCGTGCTGTGCGGCGGAGGGGCTCGCCGTCATCCGCGATGATCGCCAACGGTCCCTACCTCTCACCGGAGGTGGGTGCTGTGCACGAGTCGAGTAATGCCCGTCTGCTGCTGGTCCGGCATGGCAGGACAGCGTTGAACGCCGCACACCAGTTGCGGGGACGTCTGGATCCTGAACTGGATGAGGTTGGCCGCGCCGAGGCCAGTGCCTTGGCCGCGGTACTGGGGCGGTGGGAACCCGTCAGGGTGGTGTCCAGCCCGCTGCGGCGTGCGCTGCAGACAGCGGAGGCGATCGCCGGCCGGGCCGGTGTGCGGGTGAGTGTTGATCCCGGACTGATCGACCGGGACTACGGGCAGTGGGCGGCCCACACCACAGATGAGATCGTTGATCAGTGGGGGAGTATCGACCGGGCTCCTGGCGTGGAACCTGTGGAGCGGGTTCTGCACCGGGCCGCCGTCGTGTTGATGCAGCAGCTGCGGTTCCTGCGCAGCCGACCGGTGGTGCTGGACACCCACGATGCGGTGATCAAGGCGTTGTTGGCGTACCTGGACCCGACCCTTGGACCGGCGCACGGCATGGACCAACGCACCGGCTGTTGAATGAACTGGTGCACGAGGTCGGCGCTTGGCGGGTCGTGTCGGTGGACCAGCGGCCGGTGACCGCCCGACCGGTGCCGGGTGCCCGGTGACCGGCGGTCCGCGCCGCGCTGGGACCGGTGACAATCCCGAGGAGGGGACACCGCTCCAACCGATGACCGCGGCCGAGAAAGGCCCCGGTGCGCCAACGGAGTCGGGGTGGTTGAACACCGGGGTGGTCAGTGTCGGGGCGGCGTCACTGCTGTCGGACAGCAGCCATGAGATGGTGACCAGCCTGCTGCCCAGCTTCCTGACCACCACCCTGGGGGCGGGGCCGGCGGCGTTGGGGGCCGTCGACGGGGTCGCCGACGCGTTGACCGGGGTGTGCAAGCTCGCCGGTGGTCCGCTGGCCAACGACCCGGCCCGCCGTGGGCGGCTCGCCGCGGGCGGGTACCTGGGCACGGCCGTAGCGACGGCGGCGATCGGCCTGACGGTCGCGGTGTGGCAGGTCGCGGCGCTCCGCGCAGTGGCATGGATCTCCAGGGGTCTGCGGTCCCCGGCGCGGGACATGCTGCTCACCGACCTGTCTTCCCGTGACACGTACGGGCGGGCGTTCGGGGTGGAACGCGCCGGGGACAACGCGGGCGCGATCATCGGCCCGCTGATGGCCGCGGCCCTGGTCTCTGTCATCGGGATCCGGGACGCGATGCTGCTGTCCATCATTCCGGGGATCCTGGCGGCGGTAGCGATCACGGTCGCGGCCCGGCAGGTACGCCGGACACTTGCCGAGTCGACCGGGCGGCGGACGCTCACCCTGAACCTGGGTGAGTTGCGGCAGGCCGGGCTGGTGCGGGTGCTCACCCCGGTGGCGTTGTTCGAGTTGGGGAACCTGGCCACCACCCTGCTGATCCTGCGGGCCACCGACCTGCTGCAGGCGGGAGGGCGGGACGCCACCGCCGCGGCCAGTCTGGCGATCGTGCTGTACGCGGCGCACAACGCTGCGGCCAGTGTGGCCTCGATCGGCGGTGGCCACCTCGCCGACCGGTTCACCGCCCGTCACGTGTTCACCGCCGCCGCGGTGCTGTACGCCGCCGGGTACACAATCTTCGCGGCCGGCTGGACGAGCTGGCCTGTGCTGCTGGGCGGGTTCCTGCTGAGCGGAATCGGGATCGGGTTCGCCGAAACCGCCGAATCCACCGTCATCGCCAAGGCACTGCCGGACCGTCTGCGCGCCAACGGGTTCGGTGTGCTCGGCCTGACCCAGGCATTCGGTGATCTGGGGGCAACCCTCGTCGCCGGGCTGCTCTGGTCGCTGCTGTCCCCCGCGGTGGCGTTCGGCTACGCGGCGGCGTGGATGGTGGCGTCCGCGGCGGCGTCCGGGCTGCTCAGGAACAGCACGCGCCACCGCCACGGATTGAGCTGACCGACCCTTCCAGGGGCGGGCGGACATGCGCGGTGTGTTGACGCGGACACCGCCGACCGCTTCGGTGGCGCCGTGCGGTTACTTGGCCCCGTACGGGATGTCAGGGTTGGTGTCGGCGATCTCTAGCAGCCGGTTGTACTTCGCGACGCGTTCCCCGCGGGCGGGTGCGCCGGTTTTGATCTGCCCGCATCCGGTGCCGACGGCGAGGTCGGCGATGAAGGTGTCCTCAGTTTCCCCGGACCGGTGGGACACCATCGCGGTGTACCCGGCGTCCCGGCACAACCGCATCGCCTCCAGGGTTTCGGTCACAGTGCCGATCTGGTTGACCTTGATCAACGCGGAGTTGGCGATCTTCCGGCCGATCGCGTCGGCGATGATCTCCGGGTTGGTGCAGAAGTTGTCGTCACCGACGAGCTGAACCCGGTCGCCCAGCCGCTGAGTGATGGCGATCCAACCGTCCTGGTCCTGCTCGGCGAGCCCGTCCTCGATGCTCCACACCGGGAACTCGCTGATGATCGACTCGTACCGCTCGATCATGTCGGCGCTGGACAGTGCCTCACCGGCAACCTGGTAGGCACCGTCACGGTAGAACTCGCTGGCCGCGGGGTCCATTGCGATCGCCACACCTTCCCGACCGGGTGTGTATCCGGCGTCGCTGATCGCCTGCACCAGGGTTCGCAGCACGTCCTCCGGGGTGCTGATGTCCGGGGCGAACCCACCCTCATCCCCCAGGCCTGTGGCGTACCCGGCGTCGTGCAACAGCCCCTTCAGTTTGGCGTACACCTGCGCACCCGCGCGGATGGCCTCGGCGATCGACGGCGCACCCAAAGGGGCGATCATGAACTCCTGGAAGTCAAGGCTGTTCGGGGCGTGCGCACCTCCGTTGACGACATTGAAATGTGGCACCGGTTGGCACGTCGCGACACCGGCCGGGATCAAGGACTGCCATAGCGGGACACCCCTGCTCGCAGCGTGCGCCCGGTGCGTGGCGATCGAAACCCCGATGATGCCGTTCGCGCCGAGCCGGCCCTTGTTGGGGGTTCCGTCGGCCTCCCGCATGGCCCGGTCCACCTCGGCCGGGTCGGCGAACGGCTTCCCGATCAGGGTGTCGGCCAGTTCGGTGTTCACGTGACCTACCGCGGTCAGCACACCCTTTCCGCCGTAACGGCTCTTGTCGCCGTCACGCAGTTCCACCGCCTCACGAGACCCGGTGGACGCACCCGACGGCACCCCGGCACGGGCGGTCGTGCCGTCGTTGAGCGTCACCGTCACCGCGAGCGTTGGGTTACCCCGGGAATCCAGGATTTCCACCGCGTGCACCGCGGACAACACCAAAGCTGAGTCCGTCATGAGATCTCCTCTGATGGTTGGCCGTACGGCATCAGCCAGCGCGGCATGGATAAAAGTGAACCGGACAAGGGCGTGCAGTGCTTGTTCAGGCACTCCTTGCGACGGACCGAGCCCCCGACCGCCGCCCGGACGGCGCCAACGCGGGCGCGCCCAATTGCTGGGCCTACCAACGGGATGGCTACGAAGGCCCCGCGGGCGGCGCGGGCGGCGCGGCGGGCGGACGCTGTCATGGGACGACCACTCCGATGGCGGCGCCGCCAGTGCCCGCGCCGATTCCGGTGCCCCGAGAGTCAACGCGTTCAGCCCCATCGTGCGGGTTCTCCGGGCCCGGAATGCCCTGAGGGCGGCCGGTGTGAAAAGGCAATACGTCACCATCGCCGTCGCCGCACACCCGCGCCGAGAACGGTTTCCCACCCCTGATACCACCAGCAAATTTGCATGCAGTCCTACCCGGGCGCGGTGACTCAACGGGTAGGGACTGTTGTCGGCCAAGGCCGAGGTTCGGGTCCGGCGAGCCCCACCGCCGGTCAACCAATCGCACCATAACGCACCATGGCGTCCGATTCGGTGCCGGGATCCACGTTGACGTCTCGAACCTGATCCGGCGGCAGGTCGCGGACCAGGTCGGCGGTCTGCTCTGGGCCGACAAGCGACCCGTCCAGGATGACAACTGAAACTGAGACTAGAGCCCAGTCGGTCGCTTGACCCTGCGCACCCGGTTTCCCGTTTGCGCTGGTCACAGGGGCGGAGGATGGGGGATTCGAACCCCCGAGGGCGTTAACCCAACACGCTTTCCAAGCGTGCGCCATAGGCCACTAGGCGAATCCTCCTGGTGCCGGTGCCGCGCCCACCACCGTGCATCACGCGCGGCGGCGGTGGCAACACCGCGCAGAAGTCTAACGGGCCGGTCGTGGTGCTCCGGACCATCGCGGTTCGCAGATCGTCACGGCCAAAGATCACCGACCGGTACCGAAACCTCCTCGGTACTCCGGCGCCGGCGGAGCACGACCCACAGCGCCACAGCCACCAGCAGCAGGAGCACGACGCACGCCAGTGCCCACGGCGACCTTGCGGCCAGCGCAATGGAGGCCTCGACAGCCGCAATTCCGACCGTGGCGAAGATCAACGCCCAGGCGAGACAACCGATCAGCATGGCGATCGTGTAGCGGAGAAACGGCATCCGGATCAGGCCGGCGCCGGCGTTCACGACGGTCTGCACGCCGACCGTCAGGAAGGACAACGTGACGAGTGGGGGACCCCAGCGCTGCAAGGCCACGGTCGCTCTGGTCGTCCGTGGGCCGGTGACCTTGGCGGCGAGCCTGGTGTGCAGCACGCCCGCTCGGACTCCCCGGCCCAGCCAGTAGGTGCCCTGAGCGCGGAGGAGAACGATGCAGAACAGCACGGCCACGGTCACCCCGAAGGGCTTGCCCTCGTACCAGCTCGGCATGGTGTCAGACGTTCCCAGGGGCGGGCGGAGCAATTGCGCTGCTCACGCCGCACCCCCTGGAGGTTTCGATCCCGGCCGGTGTCTGATGGGCGACCGGATTGTCCGTTCGCCAGGGTAAGGCCTGACAGCGAAAGGTCAGGCGGCAAGCGAATCCAGGATGGCGCGGACCTCGCGGCTCTCCTCGTCGCTGTAGCGGTCGACGATGGTCTCGATCTCGAGGCGGTCGGATTCGCTCGTGAAGGCGGACAGCTCCTCCACCAGGTGGCGGTGCTCGGCGCGCTCCGCGCGGTGGGCGGCCAGGGTGTCAAGAAGGTGCAGATGCATGATCTCGTTCTCCTCGTTGTGTCCGGGACCTCCCGTACCTCGATGGCCGGCCGTCCCGAAGCGACCTGTTAGATCCATCTGTATCGATTATGCTCCCTGGTCAGAGCCTATTTCGACGATCTTGCATGTGTGCTTCGACGCAGTGTCGAGGGCCACTCCGGCGCAACCTCGGACGCGGGTTTCCAGGTCGCCGCAGGCCGCTTCGAGCGGTGCGGCTCGCGCTCGGGCCGGCTTGTTTTCGAAGCCTCGGCGATCCCCGCTACACTTGCCGCCGGACCCCCGCGGCGTCCATCTCATCAACCCCCCCAGGGCCGGAAGGCAGCAAGGGTCCGTGAGCTCTGACGGGTGCGGGGGTCCCCTTTTGTCTCTCATCCTGCGCGGTTGTGAGTAGGCGGGGCCCGGTGTCGGTGCGCTGCCGTAGCCTCGGTCCGTGGCGCTCGCCCTCTACCGCAAATACCGACCCGCGACCTTCTCCGAGGTGGTGGGGCAGGAGCACGTCACCGAGCCACTTCGAACAGCGCTCGCCGCCGGCCGGATCAATCACGCGTATCTGTTCTCCGGCCCGCGGGGCTGCGGTAAGACGTCATCGGCGCGGATTCTCGCCCGCTCGTTGAACTGCGTCCAGGGCCCGACTCCCGACCCGTGCGGGGTGTGCCTGTCCTGCATCGCGCTGGCGCCGGAGGGCCCGGGCTCGCTGGATGTGGTGGAGCTGGACGCGGCCAGCCACGGCGGTGTCGACGACACCCGTGACCTGCGGGACAAGGCGTTCTACATGCCGTCCGAGTCGCGGTACCGGGTCTTCATCATCGACGAGGCCCACATGGTCACCACGCAGGGCTTCAACGCCCTGCTGAAGATCGTCGAGGAGCCGCCGGAGCATCTGGTCTTCATCTTCGCGACCACCGAACCGGACAAGGTGCTGACCACGATCCGGTCGCGCACCCACCACTACCCGTTCCGGCTGATCCCGCCGACCACCCTGCGCGCGCTGCTGGAACGGTTGTGCGCCGAGGAAGGCGCGATCGTCGAGCCCGCGGTCCTGCCGCTGGTGATCAGGGCCGGCGGCGGTTCCGCCCGCGATTCGCTGTCCGTGCTCGACCAGCTGCTCGCCGGCGCCGGACCGGAAGGCGTGACCTACCGCAGTGCGGTCGCCCTGCTGGGCGTGACGGACGCCGCACTGATCGACGAGGTGGTCGACGCGCTGGCCGCCGGCGACGGAGCCTCGGTGTTCGGGGCCGTGGACCGGGTGGTGGAGGCCGGGCACGACCCACGCCGGTTCGCCGCGGACCTGCTGGAGCGGCTTCGCGACCTGGTCATCCTCAATGCGGTGCCCGGGGCGGTCGGCAAGGGCCTGATCGATTCCCCCGAAGACGAGCTGGCCGCCATGGTCGGTCAGGCCGACCGGCTCGGGATCGCAACGCTCACCCGCATGGCGGAGGTGCTGCACACCGGCCTGGTGGACATGCGGGGCACCACCTCGCCGCGGTTGGTGCTCGAGCTGCTCTGCGCCCGGATGCTGCTGCCCGGTTCCGCGTCGGGTGATCCGTCGCTCCTGCAGCGGCTGGAGCGCATGGAACGCCGGATGGACATCGCCGGTGACCTGGGCGGCGCGAAGGTCCTGGGCGGCGTCGCGTCGGAGGCGTCCGTTCCGGCCGCGGGCGTTGCTGGGTCCCGTCCGCCCGTCCGCCCTCCGGCCCCGGCTAGATCGGCGGGCGAACCTCGGCCACCGGGCGGTCGCAACGACCCACCACCGACGAGCAACGGGGCCCCGCGGGTCGACGTTCCGACCACCGGGCCACCGGCCGCGACCGATCGACCTGACCCGCCCGCGACGCGACCGTCCGCGCCGCGGAAGCCGGCGAGTGGGCCGGACCTGGGGCTACCGAAACCACCCACCCTGAGTTCGGCCCGACGCGGGCCCACCCCCGCGTCGAAGACCGACGAACGGACCTCGACCCAGCAGCGGCAGCCGACCCAGGGAACCGGCGGCGCCCCGAACGCACCTGACGGTGCTGCTGCCACGCGGCCCGCCGCCGCACAGGACGCTGCTGCCAACCAGTCCGGCGCCGCACACGGCGCTCCGGACACCGCGGTGGCCAACGATGCCCCCATCGCCGCTTCGAACATCGGCGTGACGGACGTCCGGCGGCTCTGGCCGGAGGTGCTGGTGGCGGTCAAGCGTCAGCGGCGCACCACCCAGGCGATCCTGGAGGCCGCGACCGTCATCGGGGTGGAGAACGGTCAGCTGCAGATCGCCATGCCGTCGGCGGTGATGGCGCGACGAGTGCTGGAGCCCAACAACTCCGACATCCTGCGCGCCGCCCTGAAGGAGATCCTCGGCGTCAACTGGACGATCCGGTGTGAGGCCGTCGGGGCGACCGCGGAACCCGCGTCCGGTCCGCCGCGTGGATCGACCGGTGGACCGCCGAGCGCCGCAATGGCGTCAACCGGAGCCGGGGACCCCCTTCCGCCTCCGCCGCCGGAGGACGACATCCCGGACGACTACGGCGAACCCGTCGACCCGAAGGCCGTCGCCGGCGTGCGGGACCCGGAGCAGACCGCAATTGCCCTGCTGTCCGAGCAACTCGGAGCGCGTCCCCTGGAACAACAGGGCTAGCGCAGCCGAGACCTGGGTCCCGGGAACGTCAGCGCCCGGAATCGAACGGAACCTCGCGACCCAGCAGAGCGGCCAGTCGATCGATCGCAGGGGCGTCGCCCGCGGCGGTCTGTGGATCGGCGAAACGCCGGCGGCCGGGTGGCACACGGCTCAGATTCTGCGCGGAGAAGACGATCTCCTGCTCCGCCAAATCGTCCGGAAAGTCGACCTGAGCTCCCGTCGCAGCCGCGAGATCCCAGCCGTGCACCAGCATCTCGACGATGCGCAGATGCAACGCCACCGCGCCGGGAATCGTGCCGAACGGAACGGTGATCATCCGGCTCATCGCCTCCGGTGCGGAGAAGGCCTGCAGCAGAAGCTGTCCGGCGATGTCGAAGGCGGCAGGCACATCGGCGTCCGGGTTCTCGAGATACCTCGCCGTGTCGGCCGCCGTCGGCGGGGCGTCGGGGACGAGCGCGTCGGCGAACAGATGCTTGCCCAGGATGAGGTGCACGACCAGATCTCGCACGGTCCATTCTGAGCACGGCGTTCGGGCGGTCCACCCGGCGGGAGCCACGCCGGCGACCAGGCCGGCGCAGACCTGGGTGGCGCGGGCCAACTGATCGACGGATGCGGGTTCGGTCACGACGCGAACACTGCCGTGGATAGGTCGACACGTCCAGCACTGGCACCGGTGACCGGCGCAGCCGTCGCGCCGGGCACAGTCCCGATCCCGACTCGATCCCTCCCGACGTCGTCGGGACGCCTCGCTCAATGACTGAGTGTGCGGGCAGATGAGGACAAGTTCGGCAAATGGGTGTATCTATGACCTTCATCACTACCGAGAGTCACCTCGACTCGAGTGCGCATTTGAGTGACTGCAGGGGGAGATGGACATGACAGAGGAACACCTCGCCAGTCCGGCCGGTGTCGGACGGCGCACGGTCTTCAAAGCCGCCGGCGCCGGGTTCGGGTTGTACTTCCTGGCTTCCCTCGGCGGAAGACCGGTTGCCGTTCAGGCTGCAGCCGCCCAAGGCTCGACGCTGCTGGCGCCCCATCGGATTCCGAAGTTCGGAACACCGGTGCTGATCCCGCCGGCGATGCCGAAGGCCGGCGTCGTCCGTACCGGAGACGGCGCGATCGCCGACTACTACGAGATCTCGATGCGGCAGTTCCAGCAGCAGATCCTGCCGGCTTCGTTGCCACGCACCACCGTGTGGGGATACGGGCCATACGGCGGGGCCGGTCAGGGTGCCGACGCACTGCACAACGCCCCGAGCCTGACGATCGAGGCGCAGTGGGGCCGACCGGTCAGGGTGCGATGGATCAACGAGCTCATGACCCGCCGCGGACGATCACTTCCGCACCTGCTGCCGGTCGATCCGACGCTGCACTGGGCGAATCCGGCGGGGGGCATCGAGCATCGCGACACCAGACCGACGTTCGAGGCGACCCCCGGCCGCTATCGCGGACCGGTTCCGATGGTGACCCATATGCACGGGTCGGTCGGCGTGGGAGACGAGAGCGACGGGTATCCGGAGGCCTGGTACCTGCCCGCTGCCACCGACATTCCGGCAGGTTTCGCCCGGCAGGGCACGTGGTACGAATTCTTCAAAGGGAAGGCGCGCAGCGGTTTCGGTGCGTCCTGGCGTCCGGGCTCAGCGACGTTCCAGTATCCGAACAGCCAGCGGGCGTCGACCCTCTGGTACCACGACCACACCCTCGGGATGACGCGGCTCAATGTCTATGCCGGACCCGCCGGCTTCTTCCTGATCCGTGGTGGGCCAGAGGGCGACGACGCAGTTCGCGACGTTCGCACCGGCCGGCGGGCAGTACTCCCGGGACCGGCACCGAGACAGGGCGATGGCACGCCCAGGAAGTCCTATGCCGAGATCCCGTTGGCCATCCAGGATCGGTCGTTCAACGAGGACGGTTCCCTGTTCTATCCGGATTCCCGAGAATTCTTCGACGGAACGGTCGGCCCGTACATTCCGGCGGGAGATCTGCCACCGATCTGGAATCCGGAGTTCTTCGGGAACACGCTGATGGTCAACGGCGCCACCTGGCCCCACTTGACGGTGCAGCGCAAACGTTACCGCTTCCGCCTGCTGAACGGCTGCGACGCAAGGTTTCTCGTTCTCGATTTCGCGCGGATTCCGGGCGTGAAGGTGTGGCAGATCGGTTCCGAGGGCGGATTCCTGCCCGCGCCGGTCGACGTCACGGGCATCAGGCGGGGCCGGCTACTGATGGCGCCGGCCGAACGGGCCGACGTGATCGTCGACTTCTCCCGGGTACCGATCGGCCCCCACATCCTCGGCAACGTCGGTCCGGATGAGCCGTTCGGCGGTGGCGAACCGGATAACGACTTCGACCGCGCCGACCCGGACAGCACCGGACAGGTCCTGCAGTTCCGGGTCGTCCGAGCCACCGGCCACGACCCGAGCACCCCGCCCGAGTTCCTGTCGCTGCCGCGCATCAGGCCGCTGACCGGTGGAGTGACCCGCCGCTTGGCACTGGTGGAAGAGATGTCGATGGACGCCGACGACGCACCGATCGCGGCCCTGCTCGGCACGGTCGGCGACGACGGTCGGTACACGGCGAGAATGTGGAGCGAGCCGCTGACCGAGAACCCCGCGCCCGGGGCCACCGAGCTGTGGGAGATCTACAACACCACCGCGGACGCGCATCCCATGCACGTGCACGACGTCTTCTTCCAGCTGGTGAACCGGCAGGCGATTGTCGTCGACGAAGCGCAGCAGCGGGTGGAGATCGTCGCCTCGAGTGCTCCGCGTGCGCCGGAGCCGGCCGAAACCGGTTGGAAGGACACTGTCATCGCCTATCCCGGCGAGGTGACCCGAATCCGGATGCGTTTCGGCAAGGCCGGCCAGTTCGTCTGGCACTGCCACATCGTCGAACACGAGGACAACGAAATGATGCGGCCGATGCGTGTCGGCCCGGCCCAACACGGCCAGCCGACGGGCCACCACATGTCGTAGGCGGCCGCGGCCGCCGGGTCAGTGCCCGCGGACCACCCAGTCGTCCAGGTTGGGGGCCTCGGCGCCGATGGTGGTGTCGTCGCCGTGACCGGTGTGCACCGCGGTGGCGCCCGGCAGCGTCAGCAACTTGCGGCTGATGGAATCGATGATCGTCGGGAAGTCGGAGAACGACCGCCCCGTCGCGCCGGGTCCGCCCGCGAACAACGTGTCGCCGGTGAACACCATGCCGAGCTCCGGGACGGAAAAGCAGACTGCCCCAGGGCTGTGGCCGGGGGTGTGCAGCACCTGGACGCCGACGCCGGCCACCGTCAGGACCTGGCCGCCGTGCAACTCCGCACCCGGTTGCGAGGAGCTGTGCGTCATTCCCCACAGTGCGGCGTCGGCAGGATGCAGCCAGACGGTGGCTCCGGTCCGCTTGGCCAGGTCCGGGGCGGCGTTGATGTGGTCGTTGTGCCCGTGGGTGAGCAGGATGGCCTCCACCCGCCGACCGCCGACCTTCTCCAGGATCGCGTCGGCGTCATGGGCGGCGTCGATGATCACCACTTCGTCGTCGTCGCCGAGCAGCCAGACGTTGTTCTGAACGTCCCAGCTCCCGCCGTCGAGCGTGAAAGTGCCGTCGGTGACGACCTTGTCGATGCGCGCCGTCACACGGTCACCCCGAGACCGGGATAGAGCGGGTGCGCGGTGGCCAACGCGGTGACCCGTGCCTGCAGTGCGGTTCTCACGGCGGGGTCGAGTTCGCCGACGGGGGCGGTGAGGGCGGCGGCGAGGATGTCGGCGACCTCGACGAAGTCGGTGTCGGTGAAGCCGCGGGTGGCCAGCGCGGGGGTGCCGATGCGAAGCCCGGAGGTGACCATCGGCGGCCGCGGGTCGAACGGCACGGCGTTGCGGTTCACGGTGATGCCGATGTCGTGCAGCCGGTCTTCGGCCGCACGCCCGTCGAGGTCGGATTCGCGCAGGTCGACCAGGACCAGGTGGACGTCGGTGCCGCCGGTGAGGACCTGTACGCCGGCGTCGGAGACGTCGGACTGGATCAGCCGTTCGGCGAGCAGCCGGGCGCCGCGGATCGTCCGCTCGGCCCGCTCGGTGAAGGACGGGTCTGCGGCCATCTTGAACGCCACGGCCTTGGCCGCGATCACGTGCTCGAGTGGCCCGCCCTGTTGGCCGGGGAACACCGCGGAGTTGATCTTCTTGGCGATCGCCGGGTCGTTGGACAGGATGACGCCGCCGCGGGGGCCGCCGAGGGTCTTGTGGGTGGTGGTGGTCGTGACGTGCGCGTGCGGCACCGGGGAGGGGTGCAGCCCGGCGGCGACCAGCCCGGCGAAGTGCGCCATGTCGACCAGCAGGTACGCGCCGACCTCGTCGGCGATCTCCCGGAACCGCTCGAAGTCCAGTTGCCGCGGGTAGGCCGACCAGCCGGCGATGATCAGCTTCGGTGAGTACTCGCGGGCCAGCCGGCCCACCTCGTCCATGTCGATCCGGTAGTCCTCTTTGGACACCTCGTAGGCCGCGACGTTGTACAGCAGCCCGGAGAAGTTGATCCGCATGCCGTGGGTGAGGTGCCCGCCGTGCGCGAGGGACAGGCCCAGGATGGTGTCGCCGGGCTTGATGAGCGCCTGCATGGCGGCGGCGTTGGCCTGCGCACCGGAGTGCGGCTGGACGTTGGCGAAGCCGGCCCCGAACAGGGATTTGATCCGTTCGATGGCGAAAGTCTCGATGACGTCGACGTTCTCGCAGCCACCGTAGTAACGCCGGCCGGGGTAGCCCTCGGCGTACTTGTTGGTCAGCACGCTGCCCTGCGCCTGCATCACCGACACCGGTGCGAAGTTCTCCGACGCGATCATCTCCAGCGTCTCCTGCTGGCGACGCACCTCGAGCGCGATGTAGTGCGCGACCTCAGGGTCGGCGATCTCCAGCGGGGCGTTCAAGCCGGGCCAGGGCGCGGCCGCGGCCGTGGCCTCGTCGGCAATGGCAGCGGCGACATCGGTCGTCGTCATGGCAGGTCTCCCTCGATCAGCGTCTGGGCAGTGCCCGTTCAGCAGGCCGGATCTCCTGCCGTTCGCAGGCTCCACCGTAGTCGGCGACGTGGGTGGGAAAGAATCCGCTGATCGGCGGCAGCGGTGACGGCAGTGACTCTTCGCTGCGGTACGTCACAGTTCCGTAAGGGTCGCGCAGGCTCGCACACGGACGAAGCGGGCATGATCGGGTAACCCTCGCCGACCGGCCGAGCAGAGGAGTATTCGTGACGCGTCGCATGGTCATGCCCTTGCTGGTGGCCGTGGCAGCCGTGGTTCTGGGCGGCTGCGCCTCGCCCGCGTCGACCGGTGCCGCGCCGGCGCCGGCGAGCTCGCCAGCGGTTGCTGCGCCGACGCCCGCGAGTTCATCGGCGGGTGGGTCTGGCTCGCCCTCGGCTTCGGCGCCGGTCGGGCCGACCACCGCCGTCGAGCCGACCAGCGTCGAGCCGGCCGCTGCGGCGGTCCCCGAACAACTCCAGTTCACCGCTACGACCCTCGACGGCGAGCCCTTCAACGGTGCGAACCTGGCCGGGAAACCCGCGGTCTTCTGGTTCTGGGCACCATGGTGCCCCAACTGTCGTGCCGAAGCCCCGCAGGTCGCGGCCGCCGCCGCGGCCAATCCGGACGTCACCTTCATCGGCGTGGCCGCCCAGGACGAGCTCCCCGCCATGCAGGCCTTCGTCACCGACTATGGCGTCGGCGGGTTCCAGCATCTGGCCGATCTCGACGCCGGCATCTGGCAGCGATTCGGCGTGACCCTGCAGCCGGCGTACGCGTTCGTCGACGCGGACGGATCGATCGAGGTCGTCAAGAACAGGGTGTCCGCGGACGAACTCGCCAGCCGGCTCGCGCAGCTGACGGGCTGACCCGGACGCCATGGACCTGGACACGCTCGGCTTCGCGGTGGCCGCCGGGTTGGTCGCCGCGCTCAACCCGTGCGGGTTCGCGATGTTGCCGGGTTACCTGTCGCTGGTCGTCGCAGGTGAGAGCACAGCAGGTGAGAGCACAGCGGGTGAGAGCACAGCGGACGAGAGCCGCTCCCGGAGCCGGGCTGTGGGCCGGGCACTTGCCGCCACCGCGGCGATGGCCACCGGGTTCGTGGTCGTCTTCGGGGCGTTCGGCCTCGTCATCGCCCCGCTGACCACCTCCGTCGAGCAGTACCTACCCGCCGTCACGGTGGTGATCGGCATCCTGCTGGTCGTTCTCGGCGGGTTCCTGCTCGCCGGCCGGGAGCTGACGATTTTGCTGCCGCGCCCAGGTCGAGGGGCGCCGACCCGACGGATCGGTTCGATGGTCGGTTACGGCATCGCCTATGCGCTGGCGTCGCTGTCCTGCACGATCGGACCGTTCCTGGCCGTCACCAGCGCGACGTTCCGGACTGGCTCGGCCGTCGGTGGTCTCCTCGCCTACGTGGCGTACGGGATCGGGATGGCGATCATGGTCGGCCTGCTCGCGGTCGCGACGGCGGTGGCCAGCTCTTCAGTGCTGACCGGAACCCGGCGGCTGCTGCCCTACGTCAACCGGATCAGCGGCGGCCTACTCGTCGTCAGTGGCCTGTACGTGACCTACTACGGCGTGTACGAACTGCGGCTCTTCGCCGGTGACGGCGATGCGAGCGACCCGGTCATCGACGCGGCAGGTCGGCTGCAGGGGGTTGCGGCGGGCTGGGTCGACACCGTTGGGGCGTGGCCCCTGCTCGTGGCCCTGTTGCTGCTGATCACCGCTGTCGCGGTGCTCGCCCGGATCCGCACCGCAAGATCGGCAGGGCCCCGGTCGGCAAACCGTGACGCGATGTGACGGTCCGTGGCATCGGGTGTGCGCCAAGGTAACGATGCGGTGACGGCGGTCGTTTCGGGGTGAACTGGCGTTTACGGTGCCTTGAGCACGACGCAGCTGCGGCCCGTGACGGGGTGACAGGCGGCGCGTCGGGCGGTTCGGAACGGCTCTCGAGAGGCCGTGTCCCGCCTCGTCGGTGCAGACTCCTGCGGGCAAGCCTTCGGGCCTGACGGAGAGGTCGCGGCGAGCCGGCCACGACCAGTTCGACCGCAGACGCTGTAGGCACCACCGCTGGAACGGCAACACCCGCTCGAAGAAAACACCCTGGTAACACCGCCGAGGTAGACACGCGGCGGTACCGCAACGACAGCCTGGAGGTAGTCAAGCGTGAAACGCCATCTGTGGGTGGGGGCCGGCCTGGCCGGCGCCCTCGTCCTGACCATGTCAGCATGCGCGAGTTCGGACCGCGGCAGCGAGTCCAGCACCGCGAGCGCAACGAGCGGCGCAGAGGCCTCCGGATCGGCGTCCGGCGACGCCAGCGCGGCCGGCGGACCGGCTGATCCGAACGGTCAGATCATCTTCGGCGCCGCCGGCGCGCCCAGCATGTTCGACCCGCTGTACGCCACCGACGGCGAGACGTTCCGGGTCGTCCGGCAGATGAACGAGGGCCTGACCGGTTTCAAGCCCGGCACCGCCGACGTCGAGCCGGCGCTGGCGAAGTCCTGGGAGCAGTCCGCTGACGGCCTGACCTGGACGTTCACCCTGCAGGAGGGCGTGAAGTTCCACGACGGAACGCCGTTCGACGCCGCGGCCGTCTGCTACAACCTGGACCGGATGTACAGCCAGACCGGCGCCGGCGATCACCCAGGCGCAGTACTGGTCGGACACCATGGGCGGGTTCAAGGGCCAGAAGGACGACGACCGGCAAGGCCGTGCCCGAGCGTCTACGCCTCCTGCACGGCCCCGACGCCGGCAACCGCGGTCATCACGCTGACCCGGTACACGTCGAAGTTCCCGTCCATCCTGGGCCTGCCGTCCTTCTCCATGCAGTCGCCGACCGCGCTGAAGCAGTACGACGCCAACAACGTCAAGGCCGAGGGTGACTCCTTCGTCTACCCGGCCTACGCCACCGAGCATCCGACCGGCACCGGACCGTTCAAGTTCCAGGCGTACGACAAGGCCAACAACACCGTCACCCTGGTCCGCAACGACGACTACTGGGGCGAGAAGGCCAAGTCCAAGACGCTGATCTTCAAGATCATCCCGGACGAGACCGCCCGGAAGCAGGAACTGCAGGCCGGCACCATCGACGGCTACGACCTGCCGAACCCCGCCGACTGGGACGCGCCTGAAGTCCGACGGCTTCAACGTCGCGATCCGGCCGGCGTTCAACATCCTGTACCTGGGCATCACCCAGAAGAACAACCCGGCGCTGCAGGACCTGCAAGGTGCGGCAGGCCATCGCCTACGCGCTGAACCGGCAGCAGTTCGTCGACTCGCAGCTGCCCGAGGGTGCCGAGGTCGCGCCGATCTTCTACCCGGACACCGTCGACGCCGTGGACCGAGGACGTCGCAGAAGTACGACTACAACCCGCAGAAGGCCAAGGACCTGCTGGCCGAGGCCGGGCAGAGCAACCTGACGGTCAACTTCTGGTGGCCGACCGAGGTGACCCGGCCGTACATGCCGGACCCGAAGAGCATCTTCACCGCGTTCAAGGCCGACCTGGAGGCCGTCGGCATCACCGTCAACGAGACATCCAAGCCGTGGAACGGTGGCTACCTGGACGGCGTCGAGGCGCAGCAGGCCGGATCTGTTCCTGCTCGGCTGGACCGGTGACTACAACACCCCGGACAACTTCATCGGCACGTTCTTCACCCGACACCGACAACCGGTTCGACACCGGCAACGTCGCAGTGGGGCACCACGCTGTCGAAGGAGCTGAAGACCGCGGACGCCATCCCGGACGAAACGCAGCGCAACGCGGCGTACGACAAGATCAACAAGAAGCTGATGGCGGAGTACCTGCCCGGCGGTGCCGATCTCGCAGCTCGCCGCCGGCGCTCGTGCTCGCCGGCGAACGTGCAGGGTATGGTCGCCGAGCCCACTGACCGACGAGAAGTTCGTCGCCGTCTACAAGAGCAGTAGGTACCGCTCGGACGGCGCGGCGGTGCGCACCGGAATCAGCTTCGATCATGGTGTGCACCGTCCGCTGTGCAATTTCGTGCCGGCCTGCCGGTGAGACGGGCAGCAGTGACGATGAGTCCGCGCGGACTGGTTGGACCACCGTGCTGAGGTACACGGTCCGTCGGCTGCTGCAGCTGGTGCTGGTGCTGTTCGTGCTGTCGTTGTTGTTGTTCATCTGGCTGCGCAGCCTGCCGGGCGGTCCGGTCACCGCGCTGCTCGGCGAGCGCGCCACGCCGGAGAAGCGAGCCGAGCTGACCGCGGTGCTCGGCCTGGACCAGCCCATTTTCGTGCAGTACTTCAAGTTCCTGGGCCGCATGCTGCAGTGGCGATTTCGGTCAGTCGACCGGGGTCTCGCCGGGGACTCCCGCAATGGACGTCTTCTTCACCCGGTTCGGCGCGACGGTCGAGTTGGCGGTCGGCGCGATGATCTTCGGTCTGGCGCTCGGCATTCCGCTCGGTTACATGGCCGCCAAGCGCCGGGCCGGGACACTGGACAACAGCCTGATCGTGGTCTCGCTGATCGGCATCGCGGTGCCGGTGTTCTTCCTGGCCTTCCTGATGAAGTACGTGTTCGCCGTCAAGTGGGGCCTGCTGCCGCCGTCCGGCCGGCAGACCCCGGGCATCGACGCCACCCGGGTGACCGGGTTGTTCATCCTCGACGGCGTGATCACCCGGGAGTGGGACGCGTCCTGGGATTCCGTCCGGCACCTGATCCTGCCGTGGATCGCGCTCGGCACCATCCCGTTCGCGGTGATCTTCCGGATCACCCGGGCCTCGGTGCTGGAGGTGCAGGGTGAGGACTTCGTCCGGACCGCCGAGGCGAAGGGCCTGACCACGGACGACGATCCGGAACCGGCACGTGCTGCGCAACGCGATGCTGCCGGTGATCACGGTGACCGGCTTGCTGACCGGGCTGCTGCTGACCGGCGCCGTGCTGACCGAGAAGGTTTTCGCCTACCCCGGTATCGGTGAGGCGCTGTACATCGGCTTCACCAAGAAGGATTACCCGGTGGTCCAGGTGGTCATCCTGGCGGCGGCGGCGGCGTTCGTCATCATCAACACGCTGGTCGACCTGGCCTACGCGCTGGTCGACCCGCGGATCAGGGCGCGCTGATGGCCACCACCTACTCGCCGCGCGCGCAAGCAGCGCATCGACGCCCTGGTCACGTCCGGCGACGAGGGAACCTCGCTGCTGCAGGACGCCTGGACGCGGCTCAAGGCATCGCCGCTGTTCTGGGTCGGCGCGGTGATCATCGGCGCTGTTCCTGGTGCTGGCGATCATCGCGCCCGTGGATCGCCCCGCACGATCCGGGTGCCCAGTTGCTGATCGGGCAGACCTCCCGGGCGCGCAACGCCATCGCGCCCGCCGCAGGACGGCTTTCCGCTCGGCGGCGACACCCAGGGTCGTGACCTGCTGTCCCGGCTGATCGTCGGCGCGCGGCAGACGCTGCTGGTCGGCATCTTCGCAACACTGATCGGGCTGGTCGGCGGGTTGATCCTCGGGCTGCTGGCCGGCGCCTTCGGCGGCTGGGTGGACACCCTCATCATGCGGATCGTCGACGTCATGCTGTCGATTCCCAGCCTGCTGCTGGCGATCTCGATCGGCGTGCTGTTCACCAACCCGAACCTGACCAGCGTCATCATCGCGGTCGGCATCCCGCAGATCCCGGTGTTCGCGCGGCTGCTCCGCGGTCAGATGCTGGCCCAGCGGGAGTCCGATCACGTACTGGCGGCGCGGGCGCTGGGTGTCAAGCAGACTTCGATCGTCTTCCGGCACATGCTGCCCAACTCGGTTTCGCCGGTGATCGTGCAGGCCACTCTGGTGGTGGCGACCTCGATTCTTGACGCCGCCGCGTTGTCCTTCCTCGGCCTCGGCTCGCAGGACGTCTCCCAGCCCGAATGGGGCAGATGCTCGGCGAGGCGCAGACCAGCATCGACTCGCACCCGCAGCTGGCGTTCTGGCCCGCCGGCGCGATCATCGTGGTCGTGCTGGGCTTCACCCTGCTCGGCGAATCGCTGCGCGAAGCCATCGACCCGAAGAACAGGCGGTGAGCCGGCGATGACGGCGCTGCTGCAGGTCGAAGACCTGACGGTGCAGTTCAACCGGAAGGGCGTCGCGCCGTTCACCGCGGTGGACAAGGTCAGCTTCGACGTCGCGCCCGGGCAGACCGTCGGCCTGGTCGGTGAGTCCGGATGCGGAAAGTCGGTGACGTCGCTGGCGATCATGCGGCTGCTGCCGCAGCGCGGCACCACCATCACCGGAACGGTGGATTTCGAGGGCACCGACCTGCTGACCCTGCCGCTGGACGACATGCGCGACCGGCGCGGACGCGACCTCGCGATGATCTTCCAGGACCCGCTGTCGTCGCTGAACCCGGTGGTGCCCATCGGGATCCAGGTCACCGAGGTGCTGGAGCGGCACCGCGGGATGAAGCGGTCGCGCCGCCATGTCGGAGGCCCGCGACCTGCTGGATTCGGTGGGCATCCCCGACCCGTACACGCCGGCTCAAGGAGTACCCGCACCAGCTGTCCGGCGGCATGCGGCAGCGCGCGCTGATCGCGATGGCGCTGGCCTGCCGGCCCCGGCTGCTGATCGCCGACGAGCCGACCACCGCGCTGGACGTCACCATCCAGGCGCAGATCCTGGCGCTGCTGAAGACGCTGGTGGTCGAGCACGGCACCGCGCTGATCATGATCACCCACGATCTCGGCGTGGTCGCCGGACTGGTCGACGAGGTGAACGTGCTCTACGGCGGCCGGGTGGTCGAGCGGGCCGACCGGCACGAGCTGTTCGCCTCGCCGCGGCACCCGTACACGCACGGCCTGCTGGAGTCGATCCCGCGGCTGGATGCGCCGCCCGGTGAGCGGCTGACGCCGATCCTCGGTTCGGTGTCGGACAACATCCCGTGGACGTCCGGCTGCGCCTTCGCGCCGCGGTGCTGCAACGAGATCGACGTCTGCACGGCAGGTGACGCCCGGTGCTCGAGCCGCTGGCCGAGCAGCACGATCACCTGCTGCGCTGCCACAACCCGGTGGTGCCCGTCGGTGCCGGGGCTGGCTCCGGCGACCGCCGAAGTCGCCGCGGAGGAGACGTCGTGACCGGCGCTGCCTGGGAGCCGGTACCCGAATCGCCGGATCGCGACGCACCGCCGAGGCGGCCGCGGCTGCGCGCCCTGGACGTCGGCGACGGCGGTGCGCCGATCACGAGTCGGAGCCGATCCCGGACGCTGCCGGCCGCCCAGCTCAGCGCGGTCGACCGCGGGCGCGGACGTACTGCTCGAGGTCAACGACATCAAGGTGCACTTCCCGATCAAGCGGGGGGTGCTGATCGACAAGACGATCGGCTACGTCTACGCGGTCGACGGCGTCAGCCTCGCCGTCCGGCGCGGTGAGACCTACGGGCTGGTCGGCGAGTCCGGTTGCGGGAAGACCACTCTCGGGCGCGGCATCCTGCGGCTGGTCGAGCCGACAGGCGGCTCGGTGATCTTCGACGGGGAGAACATCGCCGAGCTGAAGCCCGAGCCGCTGCGGCTGGCCGGCGACGGATGCAGATGGTGTTCCAGGACCCGCTCGGCTCGCTGGACCCGCGGCAGTCCGTGCAGTCCATCCTGGTCGAGGGGATGAAGGCGCACGGTCTTGACAACTCGGATGCGACGACCAATGCCCGGCTGCGGGAGCTGCTGTGCCGCCGTCGGCCTGCCGAACACGGCGCTGCGCAAGTACCCGCACGAGTTCTCCGGCGGCCAGCGGCAGCGGAT
Source organism: uncultured Actinomycetota bacterium (assembly GCA_963766015.1). Lineage (GTDB taxonomy): Bacteria > Actinomycetota > Actinomycetes > Mycobacteriales > Nakamurellaceae > Nakamurella. The sequence continues at coordinate 168,624 of CAVXYU010000040.1, forward strand.
CGGCATCGCCAGGGCGCTGACGGTGAACCCGGAGCTGATCGTCGCCGACGAGCCGGTGTCCGCGCTGGACGTCTCGGTGCAGGCGCAGGTGATCAACCTGCTGGAGGACCTGCAGGCACGACCTCGGGCTGACCTACATCGTCATCGCGCACGATCTCGCTGTGGTGAAGCACATCTCGGACCGGGTCGGGGTGATGTACCTGGGTGCGCTGGTCGAGGAGGCCGCCTCTGCGGAGCTCTACCGGGAGCCGCTGCACCCGTACACCAGGGCGCTGATGTCGGCGGTTCCGGTGCCGGACCCCGTCGTCGAGGACGCGCGGGAACGCATCCTGCTGACCGGCGACCTGCCGTCACCGGCCAATCCGCCGACCGGGTGCCGGTTCCACACCCGCTGCCCGTGGCGGCAGCCGACGCTGTGCGACACCGACCGGCCGGAGCTGATCGAGCGGAAGCCGGGCACCGGGTGGCGTGTCACTACGCCGCCGAGATCGCCTCCGGTGAGCTGCAAGCCGCACGACGTCACGGCCGACGTCATCTGAAGGGTCAGCCTGCGCTGAGGAAGGACATGACGCCGTTCGCCAGGCCCTGCGCGACCTGTTGCTGGCCGGCCGCGGACGTCATCAGGTCCGCGTCGGCGGAGTTGCGCATGTTCCCGGCCTCGATCATCACGGTGGGCCGGACCGACAGGTTGAGTCCGGCCAGGTCGTTGCGCGGCCAGAGTCCCTCTGAGCCCAGGTGGTTGGACGGTGACAGCCCCGCACTGCGCAACCCGTCGCGCACATCGACGGCGAGACTCTGCGAGCGGGCTGCCATCTCGGCTCCGGCGGGGTCCTGTTCGGCCGTCATGACGTAGAAGCCGTTGGCGGACGGTTCGTCTCCGTCACCGTGGATGGACACCACGACGTCGGCCCCGGCGTCGTTGCCGATGGCCGCACGTTTGTTGACGCACGGACCGACCCCGTCATCACTGTCCCTGGTCATCACCACCGTGATGCCCTCGGCCTCCAGCATCGGGCGGAGGTAGTTCGCGACGCCCCAGGTGAAGTCGTGCTCCGGGTAGCCCGCGTCGGTGGACGTGCCGGTGGTGTTGCACGGCTTGGTCTGGCCGAAGCCGGCCGGGACCAACGCGTTGATGATGTCGGGATTCGCGGCGTTGGCACCGTTGTGGCCGGGATCGATCACCACGATCTTGTTGCCGCTGATCGGGCCGCGCGCTGGGGCGGGGTCGCGGGTGAGCGGGGTCGGCGGCGGTGCGGGTGACTCGGACGTGGTCTCCGGCTCCGTGGTCTCCGGCGCGGGCGGTGGCTCAGGGGGGTCCACCGGTTCGGAGGTGGTCGGCGTCGGCTCGGAGGTGGGGCTCGGTGTCGGTGTCGGAGTTGCCCGCCGGGTGGTCGGCGCCGCCTTCGAGGAGGAGGCAACGGCAGAGCTGAGTCCCGGCACGGTGACCAGCGGACCGGACGGCGCCGCGGCCGAGGAGCTCGCGACGGCGGCCTCGGTGGGCGGTGTCGCGCTGGTCGACGCCGGCGCACAGGAGGCGAGCAGGACCGCGCACGCCGCAGTTGCGGCGAGCGCCGCCCTGCCGGCGAGGGAGGAGGGGCGGCGGGCAGTCATCTGCCCACTCTCCCATCGGTGGGCCTGCCGACTGCGCACCTGAGCTCGAGATCGCCGTCGCGTCGGGATCGTCGTCGCCTTGAGATCACCGTCGCGTCGGCCAGGGAGAGCTGCCCGGTCGACCCCCCATTGCGCACTACTGTTGCGGTGTCCCGCCCGCACCGTTCTGACGGCCCGCCGGGGGCGCGACACCGCCGATCACAGAAGTGGGGAATTGCGATGATGCCGGGAATGCCCGACCTGAGCCAGCTGCTGATCCAGGCCCAGCAGATGCAGGCCGACATGGCGCGTGCCCAGGCCTCACTCACCGAGACGGAGGTCTCCGGTTCGGCGGGCAGTGGCGCCGTGAACGCGGTCGTCAACGGCGCCGGTGATCTGCTCCGGATCAGGATCGACCCCGCGGTGGTCGACCCGGCCGACATCGAAACGCTGGAGGACCTGGTGGTCGCCGCGGTACACGACGCCAGGCGCAGTGCCGAGAAGGTCGCCGGCGAGGCGATGGGATCGGTGGCCGGCGGGTTCGACCTGTCCTCGATGGGGCTTCCGGCCGGGCTCGGTTTCCCGGGCGGGCCGGCCGGCTTTGACGAGCTCGACGACGACGACGACGACGATGACGATGACGACGAGGACGACGAGGACGACGAGTCGGACTTCGCCGATGCCGAGGCCATCGACGAGGAGATCGACGCGGAGCACCGCCTCGAGGTCGAGCGTGCGCGGCGCGCCGAGTTGCCCGGACCCAGCACCTCCGACGGGGTCTGAGCGTCCGTGTACGAAGGCCCCGTTCAGGACCTCATCGACGAACTGGGCCGGCTTCCCGGCATCGGCCCGAAGTCCGCGCAGCGCATTGCCTTTCATCTGCTGACGGTCGACCCGGCCGACATGGGCAGGTTGCAGGCGGCCCTGCAGCGGGTGCGGGACGAGGTGCGGTTCTGCGAGCTGTGCGGCAACGTCGCGGCCGACGTGCGCTGCCGGATCTGCAACGACCCGCGCCGGGACGACGCGGTGATCTGCGTCGTCGAGGAGTCCAAGGACGTTGCGGCGATCGAGCGCACCCGGGAGTTCCGCGGCAAATACCACGTGCTCGGTGGGGCCATCTCGCCGATCGACGGCATCGGTCCCGACCAGTTGCGGATCAAGCCGCTGCTGACCCGGATCGCAGAGCCCGGCGTTCGCGAGGTGATCCTGGCGACCGACCCCAACCTGGAGGGCGAGGCGACCGCGACGTACCTGAGCCGGTTGCTCCGCTCGTTCCCGGACCTGTCCATCACCCGGCTCGCCAGCGGCCTGCCGGTGGGTGGTGACCTGGAGTACGCCGACGAGATCACCCTGGGCCGCGCTTTCTCCGGGCGCCGTTCGGTGGACGCCTGACGCCCGATGGCGGATGCCCGACCCGTGACGCCTGACGTCCGTCGGCTCGCCGCCCGGGCCACCTCGCTGCTGCTCGACCGGCCGCCTCGTCTCGGGCGCACCCGGTTGGGCGTGGTGGACGGGCCGTCGGGATCGGGGAAGTCCACCTTCGCGCGGCAGTGGGTGAACGCGCTGGCCGACGCCGGCTGCGTGTCGTCCGCGCTGTTCTCCTCCGACGAGTTGGCCACCTGGGACGACCCCTTCGGCTGGTTCGACCGGTTCGACGATCAGGTACTGGGCCCTTTGGCGAAGGGTCGACCCGGCCGGATCCGGCTCACCGATTGGTCCTCCGGCACCCCGGTCCCCGGCCGGTGGAAGGACGTACCGGTGGTGGACGTGCTGATCCTCGAGGGTGTGTCCAGTGCGCGGGCCGCGCTGGGCCATCGCGCCTCGGTCAGCGTCTGGCTCGAACTCGAGAGCCGCCGGGAACGGCTGGAACGCGCCGTCGGCAGGGACGGGGAGCCCTCCCGCCACTTTCTTGCCGCCTGGCAGGACGCCGAGGACGGCTTCTTCGCGCGGGACCGGCCTTGGGAGCGCGCCGACCTCGTCCTCGACGAGCCGGGCCACCCGCCCGCCGGGTGACGCCGGCCGACCGGAAGGGCATGCTGGCGCAGTGACGGAAGGCAAGTCGTACCGCTGGCGTGATCAGTTGCGCGACACCGTCCGGGCCCTCAGCCCTGACGACACCCAGCCGCTGCCACGCATCTCACCCGAACAGCAACCCGCACCGCCCGGTCTGGTGGAACTGCTCAGGGCGCTCGGCGTGGCGCTGCTGAACAGCGCCGACTCGGCCGCCACGACGACCGAGATCCTGCAGGACGTCGCTGCCGCCTACGACGTCGACATGCAGGCGATGGTGATGCCGACCGGCATCCTGTTCCGCATCGGCCCGGATGAGGTCGACCTGGTCTCGGTGCCGAACAAGAGCCTCCGGCTTGACCAGATCGCCGAGATCAACGACCTCCTGGTGATCCTGCAGCGGGCCGCCGTCACCCCGGCGGTCGGGCTCCGCATGCTGCACCGCATCCTGACCTCGGAACCCCGCTTCGGTGCCTGGCCGACGCTCGCCGGGCAGGTGATTCTCAGTGTGGGGTTCGGCCTGCTGCTCAACCCGGACCTGCTGGCGCTGCCCGCCTACGCCGCGATGGGGGCATTCGTCGGCGTGCTCAGACTGATCGCCGACCGCTGGGCGACCCTGTCCGTCGCACTGCCGGTGATCGCAGCTTTCCTGGTCACCGTCATCTCGGTGAAGCTGGTCGCGCCGTTCGTGCAGGACGACCCGATCCGGCTGGTCGCTCCGGCGCTGGTGACGTTCCTGCCCGGAGCGACGCTGACGATCGCGACCATCGAACTCGCCAGCGACCAGATCGTCTCCGGCGCCAGTCGGCTTGTCTGGGGCGTGTCCCAGCTGCTGCTGCTGGCGTTCGGTGTGTTCGTCGGGCTCAGCCTGGTCGGGACGGTCGACGCCGGCGGCGCGCAACAGGCCGGGTTGTGGGCGCCGTGGGTCGGCGTCGCGCTGGTCGGCATCGGCTACATGTTGTTCGCCAGCGCGCCGCCGGGCTCGCTGCTCTTCCTGTGGATCGCGCTGTTCGCGTCCTACGCCGCCCAGACGCTGGGTGCCGTGCTGCTCGATCCGGCGCTCTCCGGGTTCGTCGGAGGCCTGGTGATCGTGCCGTTGACGCAGGCGCTCTCGCGCTTCCGGAAGGCACCGCCGGCGGCCGTCATGCTGCTGCCGGGGTTCTGGTTGCTGCTGCCCGGCGCGCTCGGTTTCCGGGGTGTCTCCGGGCTGGCCACCGGCAACACGGGCGGCGCCACCGACCTGGTGGTGACCGCGATCTCGATCTTCGCCGTGGCATTGGGCGTGCTGCTCGGCCAGTCGGTGACCCGCGACGCGCAGGCGGTGAGCCGGACCTGGCGGATCACCTTCCGGCCCCGGCGGTGACGACGCCCGCCACGTGCCGGGCTTACGGAAACAACAACCTGGTCGCGACCGTCGGACCCCGCGCCTACTCTGGACCGGCCGGACGGTAAAGCGAAGAAGACTGGTCGCCGGCCACCAGCGCTCAACTGTGCGGGGTTACTTTCGTGTTCGGCTCATACGTCACGGTGCTGCGGCGTCCCGGTGCCACCCGGTTCACGGCGGCCGGGATGCTCGCCCGGATGCAGATGTCGATGGCCGGTCTCGGCGCCGTCCTGCTGCTGTCCGCGGAGCGTGGATCGTTCGCCGTCGCCGGTACCGTGTCGGCGATCTACGCGCTGTCGGCCGCCGTCATCGGGCCGCAGATCTCCCGGTTGATCGACGTGTTCGGGCAGCGCCGGGTCGTCCCGGTCCAGTTGGCGGTGCACGTCCCGGCGATCGTCGGGATCATCGCCGTCGCGGTGTTCACCACGGTGAACTGGCCGATCTTCCTGCTCGCGGTGGTCGCGGGCGGCGCAGCGCCCAACGTCGGGCCGCTGGTGCGGGCCCGCTGGTCGGCGCAACTGCACGGAAGCTCCTTGCTCCGAACCGCTTTCGCCTGGGAGTCGCTCGTCGACGAGGCGGTGTTCATCCTCGGGCCGCCGCTCGCCACCGTCGTCGCGCTGCAGGTCTCGCCGAGCGCGGGGCTGATCCTGGCCACCGTGCTGCTGATCGTGGGGACGCTGCTGCTGCTGACCCAGCGCTCCACGGAACCGCGCCCGTCGGGCCGGCACACCGGGACGAAGGGACGACCCGCGATCCTGCTGCCGGGCGTGGGCGGGATCGCCGCGATCTTCGTCCTGCTCGGCGGCATCTTCGGGTCCTTCGAGGTGACGACGGTGGCGTTCACCAGGCAGGCCGGCGTCCCCGGCGCGGCCGGCCTGCTGCTCGCGTTGTACGCGGTCGGATCGTTGACAGCCGGTCTGATCTTCGGGGCCCTGACGATCAGGGCATCGCTGGTCCGCCAGTTCCTGTTCGCGGTGGCGGCGTTGGCCGTCGTCACGCTGCCGCTGCCGTTCCTCGGGTCGGTCTGGCTGGTCGGCATCGGGCTGTTCGTCGCCGGCATCGCCTGCTCACCGGTGTTGATCTCCGGGATGGCGCTGATCGAGCGGATCGTTCCATCGGCGCGGTTGACGGAGTCGATGTCCTGGGCCAGTTCCGGGCTCGCCGTCGGCATCGCCACCGCGACGCCGCTGGCCGGGGTGATCATCGACCGGGCGGGCGCGCAGACCGCGTACTGGGTGACGTCCGGGTGCGCGATCGGCGCGCTGGTGATCGGGGTCATCGTGGTGCGGTCGTTGTCGCGGGCGCTGACCGCGGCCGAGAACACCGTCGACCGGGTGATCGCGCAGGGGGCCGGCCCATCGACGGAGCCGGAAAGCCCGGTGGCCACGCAGGTACCGTGATCAACATGGAAAGCGGCCTGTTCGGACCCGGCAGCGTGACGTGGCGGGTGCACGCCGATCCGGTGTTCCCGATCGCCGGCGTGCGGGCGTTGATCCTGCAGGCGTTGCACCCCCTGACGATGGCCGCCGTCGCCCAGCAACGCGGGTTCGAAGAGGACTTCTGGGGCCGGCTCGACCGGACCGGACAGTACGTCTCGACGTTGACCTACGCCCCGGAAACGCAGGCCCGGCGAACGGCGGCGAAGGTCCGCGGCATCCATCGTCGGCTGGTCGGCACCAACCCGGCGACCGGCGAGACGTTCCGGCTGGACCGGCCGGACCTGCTGCTGTGGGTGCACTGCTGCGAGGTCGACTCGTTCCTCAGCACCGCCCGCCGGGCCGGCGCCCCGATCACCAGGGACGACGCCGACGAATACCTGCGCGAGCAGGTGCTCGCGGCCACCCTGGTCGGCATCCCCGCGGAGATCGTGCCGTCGTCGGTGACGGCGATGGAGCACTACTTCTCAGACGTCCGGTCGGAGTTGGAGCTGACCGACGACGCCACCCGCGGGGTCAAGGTGCTGATCTCGCCGCCGATGCCGAAGAAGGTCCGGCTGCTCACCCCGGCGAGGCCCGCGTGGGCCGGATTGGCCGGCATGGCGTTCGCGCTGATGCCCGGGTGGGCACGCAAGCTCTACCGGATGCCGGGGCTGCCGACCACCGACCTGGCAGCGACCGCCGCGCTCCGTGCTCTGCGCACCGGGCTACAGGTCCTGCCGGACAGGTGGACGGGTCCGCCCGAGGTGCTTGCTGCGCGGGCGCAGATCGAGGCACTGGACGAGCAGCGCGCGCCGGCCATGGACAGCGACGGCCGACGGGCCGGATGATCGGGCCTGACGAGGGCGATCCTGGGAAGTCCGGGTCTGCCGCCGACGGAGTTCTGGAGGGCGCCGGCTCCGTCGGGGCCGCCGTCCCCACGTCGTCACCCGCAGATCGGGTCCGCCGCACCGCGATTGCGCTCTCGGCACTCTCGCAGAGCGGCCTGACCTACGGCACCAACGAGTACGACCTCGATCGGTACCGCAAGCTCGGTGCCCTCGCCGCGGATCTGCTTGCTGCGCTCACCGACGAGCCCGCCGAGACCTGGCGGCTGGAACTGGGCCGCGACGCCGGGTACGCCACCCCGAAGGTCGACGTCCGCGGCGCACTGGTCGACGACGACGAGCGGATCCTGCTGATGCGCGAGCGGTCGGACGGCAGGTGGTCGCTACCTGGCGGCTGGGCCGACCCGCTGGACACCCCGTCCCGTGCCGTCGAACGAGAGATACTCGAGGAGACGGGTTACGGCGCAACGGCCGTCAAGCTGGTCGGGGTGTGGGACCGGGAGACCCAGGGGCACGTCCCGCCGCTGCCGTTCTCGATCTACAAGCTGTTCTTCCTCTGTGCGGCGACCGGCGAGGTCCGGCCGCCGGACGCCCTGGAGACGCTGGAGATCGGCTGGTTCCCGCTCGACGGGCTGCCGGAGCTCTCGCGGGGACGGATCAACGCAAGGCAGCTCGGCCGGATGGTGGCGCACCGCCGGGACCCCACCCTGCCGACTGAATTCGACTGACTGGCCCGCCCTTTCCTCCTGTGACGCCGGTCGAGACGGCGAAAACGCACGTTCCTCGGGCCGTTGAGCAGCCGGAATCGCCGTCTCGGTTGCGGGGCGGGCGAGGGCGGGGCGCGGCTCGGGGCGGGCGTGGGGCTGGGGTGGTTCTGGCGCGGGCGCTCAGGCGGGGGAGCGTTCGGCGGCTGGGGCTGCGGCCGGGGCCGGGGCTGCGGCTGTGCCCGCGGCAGCCGCTGCTGGGCGGTCCGGCTGTCCCTTGAGGAACAGGTACCAGTACGACGTCGCCACGAACACCACGGCGCCGACCAGGTTTCCCGCCCCGGCCAGCAGCCAGTTGATCCCGGTGTCGGCCCAGCTGATGTTCGGGTCGCCGGAGAAGATCGCGGCCGGCAGGAAGAACATGTTCGCCACCACGTGGTCGAACCCCATCGCCACGAACGCCATGATCGGGAAGAAGATCGCCAGGATCTTGCCGGACACCGAGGTGGCCGCCAGCGACATCCAGACGGCCACGCAGACCAGCCAGTTGCAGCCGATCCCGCGCAGGAAGGTCTGCCACGGAGTGTGGTGCAGCGCCTTGTCCCCGGCGATCTGGGCGAGGCGGTCGTACGTCAGGGCGGCGCTCCCGGTCGCGGAACCGGCGTGTCCGATCAGCCCCGTCTGGACCGCCAGGAAGTAGGCCACGAACAAGGCGCCGATCAGGTTCCCGATCAGCACCAGCGTGAGATTGCCGGCGACGTCACGCATCCCGATCCGCCGCCGCATCGCGCTCAGCGGCACGAGCATCATGTTGCCGGTCGCCAGGTCCGACCCGGCGATGAGTACCAGGACCAACCCGAGGGTGAAGGCGATGCCGGTGAACAGGGTCGGCAGCGTGCCCCAGATCGCCGGGTCGAGGCCCGACGAGACGGTGATCGCCACCAGGCCGCCGAACGCGATGTACGCGCCGCCCAGGAACGAGCTGACCAGGACCTTGTCCCATCGGCGGTGGGTTTTCTTGGTGCCGATCGCGACGGCGAGGTCGGCGACTTCCTGCGGTTCACGCGCGGGCATCAGGGCCTCCGGTGTCGTGCTGCCGTTGATCGGCTGCCAGTCGTGGGTCGTGCAGGGTGGGTGTGTTCGGAACGACTGGCGGCGCTGCACGTCGTCCGGAAATCGGACAATACCGAGATCGAAGCCGTCACGGCGCAGCGTGATCTGGTCCGGCGTCAGTGATCAGGCGTCTGCTCCGTCGATGGGGGCGCCGACGGGGAGGAGGATCCCGCCGCGGGCGGCGGGAGACGCCGCGGGATCCAGACGCCCAGCCAGGCGGCCCCCAGCATCCCGACACCACCCATCGCCGCGATCCCGGCGCCTAGCGTGGCCATGGCCGCGATCCCCGCGATGACGAACGGGCCGACGCCGTTGCCCGCGTCGTAGAACACCCGCCACAGACCGAGGAACACCGGTCGCCGGCCCGGCGGGGCCAGGTCGGCGCCGAGGGTCATCACCAGTCCGGAGCTCATGCCGTTGCCAACGCCGATCAGCAGGCCGACCGCGAGCAGCGCGGCGGCGGACTCGGTGAGCGGGACCAGCAGCAGCGAGACGCCGAGGACGACCAGCGACGGCACCGCGATGAAGGCCCGGCCGAACCGGTCCATCACCTTCCCGGCCGGGTAGAACAGCAGCATGTCGACCGCCCCGGACAGCCCGAAGATCACCGAGATCGCGGTCGGCGACAGCCCGAGGTGCTGGCCCCACAACGGCAGGACCACCTGCCTGGCGGCGCGGACGGCACTGACCACCAGGGCGCCCACACCGAGCGTGGCGAAGACGGATCGCTGGTCGCGGAGCACCAGTAGGACCGGTGCCCTTTCGACTGCACCGGCACCGCGGGCACCGTGGTCACCGGAGAGATCAGGCACCACGAGAAGGACTGCCGCAGCGACGATCGCGGCCACGATGTGCACGGCATAGGCGCCCCACAACCCGGTCAGCAGGACCACCGCACCGCCGAGGAACGGCCCGATGAACAGGCCTATCCGGAACACCCCGCCGAGGGTGGACATCGCCCGCGCCCGGAGTCGATACGGGACCACCTCGATGACGTACGCCTGCCGGGCCAGCAGCCAGACCGCGGTCCCGACGCCGGTGCCGAAGATCGACACCGCGAAAACCGCGAGTGTGGGCGCGAAGATGCAGCCGAGCAGGGCCAGCACCGTCAGGCCGGCCGCGCCGATCATCGTCGGGCGTTCGCCGTAGCGGTGTACGACGGTGCCGGCCGGGATGTCCGCCAGGAGTTGACCGATCCCCGCCGTCGCGACGACGACAGCCGCCATCGCCGGTGAGGCGCCGAGCTGGGTGGCGGAGATCACGACGACCGGTGCGATGGCGCCCTGACCGACGGCGAACAGCCCCGGCGGCAGGAAGGCGGCCGGGGCGATCTGCCGCAGGCTCAGCGTCTCGTCGGTCATCGCCCGTCATCCTGCCCGGTGCGGCGCGTGCAGCCGCCGACGGCCGACCGACCGGCCAACCTCAGCGGTGACCGTGCACCGTGCCGGGGTGCTGCGCCGACACCGCTGGCGGTGTTCAGTTGCGGCGGGCCGACCCGGGCGCCGCGGGCCGCCCCGTGCGCCGCGGCCGTCCCGTGCGGCGGGCCGACCCGGTGAGGCGCGGCCGCGTGACCGCCCGCGTCAGTCGTCCTCGTCGGCGTTCCGGGCGGCCCGGTTGACGGCCGACACCACGGCCTTCAGGGACGCAGTGGTGATCGACGAGTCGATGCCGACGCCCCAGACGACCTGCCCGTCGATGGCGCACTCCAGGTACGCCGCAGCGCGGGCGTCACCGCCGGCGGACAGCGCGTGCTCGACGTAGTCCAGCACCCGCACGTCGTACCCGGCCTCACCGAGCGCGGAGCAGAACGCGGCCACCGGGCCGTTGCCGCCGCCGTGCACGACCTGCTCCTCGCCGCGGCTGACGATCCGGGCGCTGATCCGGTCGAAGATGGTCTTCGTTCTCGGCGTCCTCGGGGTTCTCGATCCTGGTGCGGACCAGGTGCAGCGGGGTCGTCGGCTCCAGGTACTCATCGGCGAAGTACGACCACATCGTCGCGGCGTCGACCTCGCCGCCCTCGGTGTCGGTGTGTTCCTGCACCACCCGGGAGAACTCGATCTGCAGCCGGCGCGGCAGGTCCAGGCCGTGCTCGGTCTTCATGATGTACGCGACGCCGCCCTTGCCGGACTGCGAGTTGACCCGGATGACAGCCTCGTACGACCGGCCGACGTCCTTCGGGTCGATCGGCAGGTACGGCACCTGCCAGGTGAACTCGTCGACCGGCACCCCGGCCGCCGCGGCGTCCCGGTTGAGGTGGTCGAAGCCCTTCTTGATCGCGTCCTGGTGCGACCCGGAGAACGCGGTGTAGACCAGGTCGCCGCCGTACGGATGCCGTTCCGGGACGGCCAGCTGATTGCAGTACTCGACGGTCCGGCGGATCTCGTCGATGTCGGAGAAGTCGATCTGCGGGTCGATGCCCTGGCTGAACAGGTTCAGCCCCAGGGTCACCAGGCAGACGTTGCCGGTCCGCTCGCCGTTGCCGAACAGGCAGCCCTCGATCCGGTCGGCGCCGGCCAGGTAACCGAGTTCGGCGGCGGCGACGGCGGTGCCGCGGTCGTTGTGCGGGTGCAGCGACAGCACGATCGCGTTGCGTCGCTCCAGGTTTCGGTGCATCCACTCGATGGAGTCGGCGTAGATGTTGGGGGTGGCCATCTCGACGGTGGCGGGCAGGTTGACCACCATCGGGTTCCGTTCGGTGGGCTGCCAGATCGCCGAGACCGCGTTGCAGACCTCGACCGCGTACTCCAGTTCGGTGCCGGTGTAGGACTCCGGCGAGTACTCGAAGCGCCAGTCGGTGTCCGGGTACTTCTCGGCCCAGCGGGCGACCTCCTCGGCGCCGTCGGTGGCGATCCGGGTGATGCCCTTGCGGTCCAGGCCGAACACCACCCGGCGCTGCAGCGTCGAGGTGGAGTTGTACAGGTGCACCAGTGCAGAGGGCGCGCCCTCGACGGATTCGAAGGTCCGGGCGATCAGCTCCGGCCGGGCCTGGGTCAGCACCTGGATGCGGACGTCCTCGGGAACGGCGTCCTGCTCGATGATCTCGCGGACGAAGTCGAAGTCGGTCTGGCTGGCGGCCGGGAAACCGACCTCGATCTCCTTGTAGCCCATGGCCACCAGCAGGTCGAACATCCGCCGCTTGCGGGCGGGGGTCATCGGGTCGATCAGCGCCTGGTTACCGTCCCGCAGGTCGACGGCGCACCACTGCGGCGCCTTCGTCATGACGGCGTTGGGCCACTGCCGGTCGGGCAGGTCGATCGGGGTGAACGGGGTGTACCGGTTGATCGGCATGAAGCTGGCGCGCTGCCGGTTGTAGGGGTGCTGGCCGACCGGGATCGGGCCGACGGGGGTGCGCAGGCGGGAGGGAATCGGGGTGCCCATGTTTCGGTGTCCTAGGGGTGAGCCGGCCGGTGTTCCCCGGCGTTCGGCGAGGGGATGACCGGCAGCACAACAACCCGCGACGGAGGAGCCAGTCTGGAAGAATCAGGCTCCGTCGCGGCGGCGAAGGAGCAGGCCGGTCGTCAGGACGCCGGGCGCTGCGGTGCGCACCACGCGACGGACTCTACCCCCGGCGCTCGGGGTCGGCGCAAGCACCGATCCGAGTTGCAAAGCCGACCGGCACAGGCACAGTGGTTGCACTGGGCGAAGTGGTTGTCCTGGGCGAGTTGGTCGTCCCGGGCGAGGTGGCAGTCGTGGGCGAGGTGGGTGTTGTGGGCCTGATGGCTGTTGCGGGCGGCGAGCAGATGGTGCGCGTCGGCGGCATCGAGTTGTGCGTCCAGACCTTCGGCGACGCGGCCGATCCGGCCATCCTCCTGATCGGCGGGATGAGCGCCTCGATGGACTGGTGGGAGGACGGGTTCTGTGCCCGGCTCGCCGCGGGCGGCAGGTTCGTCATCCGTTACGACCACCGGGACACCGGTCGCTCGGTGAGCTACCCCGCGGGCAGTCCCGGGTACAGCGGCCCCGACCTGATCCGCGATGCCGTCGGCGTCCTCGATGCGCTCCACCTGGATGCTGCGCACGTCGTCGGCATCTCGATGGGCGGTGCGCTCGCGCAGGTGCTGACGATCGAGCATCCCGACCGGGTTCTGACGCTGACCGTGATCTCCAGCAGTCCCGGTCCCGGGGATCCAGACCTGCCGGGCATGGACGACGACTTGTCCGGGGAGTTTGCCGCGCTGCCCGCCGAGCCGGACTGGTCGGACAGGCTCCGCGCCGTCGACTACATCGTCCAGAGTTGCCGGCCGCTGGCCGCGCTGTCGGTGCCGTTCGACGCGTCGGCGGTACGGGCGGTTGCGGAGAAGGCCTTCGATCGGACGACCGACGTGCGGGCCGGTCAGACCAACCACGCACTGGTCGAGGGTGGTGAACCGTGGCGCGGCAGGCTCGCCGAGATCAGCGTTCCGACCCTGATCGTGCACGGCGCGGAGGATCGGATGTTTCCCCCGCAGCACGGTGTCGCGCTGGCAGACGAGATCGGCAGTGCCCGGCTTCTCGTCCTGCCGGCAACCGGACACGAACTCCCGCAACGGGTCTGGGACCTGGTCGTGCCCGCGATACTGCGATTGACGTCCCCACGCTGGCAGACCAGGGCCGACGTCCTGGCCGAGCGGGCGCTCGCGCGTGACGATCCGACGGGTTGGTTCGACCGGCTCTACGGCTCGGCGAACAGCGGACTGGTGTCAATGCCCTGGGACCGGGACACCCCCCAGCCGCAGCTCGCGGACTGGCTCGATCACCGTGCCGTTGACGCTGCCGGGCGCCGCGCCGTCGTGGTCGGCTGCGGTCTCGGGGCCGACACCGAGTACCTGTCCCGGCTCGGCTACCGGACCACCGCGTTCGACGTGTCACCGACGGCGATCTCGATTGCCCGGGACCGGCATCGCGGGTCGTCGGTGGACTACTCGGTTCAGGACCTGTTCGAGCTGCCGGCCGAGTGGGCGAAGGCCTTCGATCTGGTCGTGGAGATCTACACGGTGCAGGCGTTGCCGCTGTCCCTGCGCGAGCGGGCGACCGCCGCCGTCGCCGCCCTGGTCGCGCAGGGCGGGACGCTGCTGGTGATCCAGGCGGTGCGCGACGACGGCGACACGGACCCCGACGGCCCGCCCTGGCCGCTGACCCGCGCGGAGATCGACCTCTTCGCGGGCGCCGGACTGGACGCCGTGCGGGTCGAGCGGCTGGTCGATCAGGACGGCGCACCCCGCTGGCGGGCGGAGTTCACCCGCCCGCGGCCCGCCGGGTTCACCCGCCGCTGACGACCGTCACCGGTAGCTGGTCACGACCGGCGTCGATGGCTGGTTGCCCGCGGCAACGCAACCCCAGATCATCGAGGTCAGCCAGACGGCCGGCCACCAGACCAGCCAGCCGAGACCGAAGGTCATGATGCCGACGACCACACCGCCGAAGAGCCAGGCGGCGAGCATGATCAGGGCGCCGCTGACGGTGGAATAGAACATCCCGAACGGGCCGAAGAAAAAGGTCAGGACGAGTGCGACGCCGACCGACTTCCGCGGCGCCACCATCACCACCGTCGTGCTGCCGTACGGTACGTGCACCTGCGATTGGCCCCGTCCGTACTGCCGACCGCCGGCCGCGACGGGCGGTCCGAAGCCGGCCGCCGGTGCGGTGTGCTCCGACCATGCCGCGCCGTCCCACCAGCGCTGCGCGGGGACGCCGCTCGGGTCGGGGTACCAGCCGGGCTGGATGAACAGCGGAGCGGGCGGCGAGGGCTGCCGGGTCATGTCGTACCCGCTGAAGGTCGATGTGTACGCCGTCGAGGTCTGCGCCGGCGCAACGTCCATCAGGGTGGCCAACGGCGCGTCAGCCGTGGACCAGGCACGCGGTGATTCCCCTTCCAGCCCGGCATCACCGGAGAGCAGCACCGCCTGCCGGCTGTGTGAGGTCCACTGGCTGCCGTTCCACCATCGTTCGGCGGTCGGATCGTCCGGGTCGGGGTACCACCCGGCGGTCAACCGCGGCTCGTCGATGGACATCTCGCGCCCCCGATCACAGTCCTTCAGTCACTGAAACCGACAGTAACAGCGGATCCCGACAGTCGGGTCGGGGTCGGGGAAGCTCATCAACGCGATCCGACCGATGAGAGAACACCAGCGATCACTGTGCGGCCCGCTCCGGGTCTAACCTTCCGACCCTGCTGAAAGGAGCGCCCCATGTTGCTCGAATCCAGGACGGCCGTCGTGTACGGAGCCGGCGGATCCATCGGTGGTGCGGCGGCCACCGCGTTCGCCAGGGAAGGCGCGATTGTTCATCTCGTCGGCCACCACCACACTCCGCTGCAGAAGGTGGCCGACGAGATCGAGCGGGCCGGCGGGCGGGCCGAGATCGCCGTCTTCGACGCCCTCGACGAGCTGGCGATCGACGAGCACGCGGATTCGGTGGCGCGCGCAGCCGGCGCCATCGACATCTCGCTCAACGTCATCGGGCATGGTGATGTGCACGGCACCCCGCTGGCGCAGATGACGCTCGCCGACTTCGAACGCCCCATCCACGGTTCGATCCGCACCACGTTCCTCACCGCCCGCGCCGCTGCCCGGCACATGATCCCGTCGCGGTCCGGAGTGATCCTCATGTTCGGCGGCGACGGGGATCCCATGCGCGACTACTTCATCGGTGGCACGCAGGTCGCGTTCAGCGCCGTGGAGATGCTCCGCCGGCAACTCGCTGCCGAGCTCGGACCGCACGGCATCCGGGTGGTCACCCTGCGAACCGGCGGCATCCCCGAGTCGTTGCCGACCGGCATGGAGGGCCGGGCCGCCATCGTCGACCCGATGGTCGCGGCCACCATGCTCGGCCGCGCGGCGACGCTGGCCGATGTCGGCAATGTCTTCGCGTTCGCTGCATCCGACCAGGCCAGGACGCTGACCGGTACCGCGATCAACATCAGCTGCGGCGCCATCGTCGATTGAGCCCTGTCGATTGACCACCGGCCGGCCAGGCACGATGGCCGGGTGAGCGCCGTCGACCCGACCACCCAACCCGCCACCCCGCCGGCCGCCCAACAGGCGGATCGATCCGTGCCGGCCGCACACCAGGAATCGCCTCATCAGCCCGTGCCCGTGCCGGTGCCTCTGCTGGTGCCCGTGCCTGTCCCTGAGGCCGCGGCGCTCGGTCGACCGCCGTCCGACCCCCCGACCGAGCCGATTCCCGTGGTCGGGCCGGTCGGGCCCGCGTTCGGTCCGACAGCGGAGCGGGGCGCGGATGCCGAGCCGGGAGCACTGCCGACCTCGCCCTGGAGCTTCGTCGATGTTTTCGCCGGCCTCGGCGCGGTGCTGCTGGTCAGCCTGCTGGTCTCGGCGCCGCTGCAGATCGGGTCGTGGGACGGGGGCGGCGCCCGGCTGCTGGTGTCGGCGCTTCCGGTGTGGATCGGCCTGCTGGGCACCGCCGTCTGGGCGTGCAGGCGGCACGGCACCGGGAATCTGATCCGGGACCTCGGCCTGACGTTCAAGCCGATCGACCTGGCGATCGGCCTCGGCGCCGGTCTGGGTCTGCGCTTCGCGGTCGGAATCTGGGCGATCGTCTACTCGTCGCTGACCGGTCGGCAGCCGACGTCGAATCTGGACTCGATCCTCGAGAACGGGCTGGGCACAGGCTTCTGGCTGGTGACGAACATGCTGGCGATCGCGGTGATCGGGCCGGTGATCGAGGAGATCTTCTTCCGCGGCCTCGGTCTGCGGTCGGCGCTGGCCAGTCTCTGGCGGCGGGCCGGGACGCCCCGGTTCGCCGATCCCCGGCGGCGGATCTGGGTCTCGATCGCCGTCACCTCGACGATCTTCGCGTTGCTGCACGTGTCGGAGGTCAACGACCTGACCTCCGCGGCCGTGTTGCTGCCCGGGCTGTTCCTGGCGGGCTGGGTGCTGGCCAGGCTGACGATCTGGAGTGGCCGGCTCGGCCCGGCGATCGTCACGCACGTGGTGTTCAACGGGGTCGCGGTACTGGCGCTGCTCGCTCGCACTGGGCTGAGGCCGGGGCGTCGCGCGATGAACCGGTAGACCGGACGTCTTCCTCCCGATCCCGGTGCGCGGCGGAAGCCTTTCGTCGGTACCGCTGCGGGCGGGCGACGAGGCGTCGGCGGGTAGTCTGACGTGCAAAATGTCCCCGGCGTCGAGCGCGGGACAGCAGCGGAAAGCGGGACTTGCAGTGGGCCTGGTCGTCCAGAAGTACGGCGGTTCGTCGGTCGGCAGCGCGGAGCGCATCAAGCGCGTGGCCGAGCGGATCGTCGCGACCCGCAAGGACGGCCACGACGTCGTCGTCGTCGTCTCGGCGATGGGCGACACCACCGACGAGCTGATGGACCTGGCCCAGCAGGTCTCGCCCGCCCCGCCGCCGCGCGAGCTGGACATGCTGCTCACCTCCGGTGAACGGATCTCCAATGCGCTGGTGGCGATGGCCATCTCGGCCCTCGGTGCGGAGGCGCGGTCCTTCACCGGGTCGCAGGCCGGGCGTGATCACCGACTCCGCGCACGGCAAGGCCAGGATCATCGACGTCACCCCCGGCCGGATCCGGGCGGCCCTGGACAAGGGCTACATCGCGCTGGTCGCCGGTTTCCAGGGCGTCAGCCAGGACACCAAGGACATCACCACGCTGGGCCGTGGCGGCTCGGACACCACCGCGGTCGCGCTGGCCGCCGCACTGCGCGCCGACGTCTGCGAGATCTACACCGACGTGGACGGCGTCTTCAGCGCTGATCCGCGGATCGTCCCGAACGCCGCGAAGCTGGACACCATCACCTACGAAGAGATGCTCGAGATGGCCGCGGCCGGCGCGAAGGTGCTGATGCTGCGCTGCGTCGAGTACGCCCGCCGGTACAACGTCCCGGTGCACGTGCGCTCTTCGTACTCGGACAACGACGGCACTCTCGTCACCGGCAGCATGGAGGACCTCACCGTGGAGCAGGCATTGATCACCGGCGTCGCGCACGAGCGCGGTGAGGCCAAGGTCACGGTGACCGAGGTGCCCGACCACCCGGGCGTCGCGGCGAAGATCTTCCGCTGCATCGCCGACGCCGAGATCGACATCGACATGGTGGTGCAGAACATCTCCCGGGCCGCCGAGGGCCGCACCGACATCACCTTCACGCTGCCCAAGTCGGACGGGCCGAAGGCCGTGACGGCACTGGAGTCACGCAAGGACGTCATCGGGTTCGGCCAGATCATCTACAACGACCACGTCGGCAAGGTGTCGCTGATCGGTGCGGGCATGCGCTCGCACCCGGGCGTGACGGCCACCTTCTGCGAGGCGCTGGCGGAGGCCGGCGTGAACATCGACATCATCTCCACCTCGGAGATCCGGATCTCCGTGCTGGTGCGCGATGTCGAGCTGGACACGGCGGTCACCGCGCTGCACAACGCATTCGATCTGGGCAGTGACACGAGGCAGTGGTGTACGCGGGAACCGGGAGATGACGGCGATGAGCAGCGCGCGGGGTGGTTTACGGGTAGGGGTCGTCGGCGCGACCGGGCAGGTCGGCGGGGTGATGCGCAAGATCCTCGCGGAGCGGAATTTCCCGATCGAGCAGATCAGGTTCTTCGCCTCGGCGCGCTCGGCCGGGTCGACGCTGCCGTGGAACGGCGAGGACGTCGTTGTCGAGAACGCTGCGGATCGCCGACCGTCGACGGGCTGGACATCGCCCTGTTCTCCGCGGGCGCCACCACCTCCCGCGCGCAGGCGCCCCGATTCGCCGCCGCCGGCGTCACCGTGGTCGACAACTCCTCGGCCTGGCGGATGGATCCCGCTGTGCCGCTGGTGGTCTCGGAGGTCAACCCGCAGGACGCGCTCGACGCGATCGCGGAGCGCGGCCCGGCGTCATCATCGCCAACCCGAACTGCACCACGATGGCCGCGATGCCGGTGCTCAAGCCGCTGCACGACGCCGCCGGCCTGCGCCGGCTCGTCGTCACGACGTTCCAGGCGGTCTCCGGCAGCGGGCTGGACGGTGTCGCCGAGCTGGACGGGCAGATCAAGCGCCGTGTACGAGCAGGCGTCGAAGCTGACCCATGACGGCGGCGCCGTCGAGTTCCCGGAGCCGAAGAAATACGTGCGGCCGATCGCGTTCAACGTGGTCGCGCAGGCCGGCAACTTCGTCGACGACGGCTCCGGCGAGACCGACGAGGAACAGAAGCTGCGCAACGAGTCCCGCAAGATCCTGTCCATCCCGGAGCTGCTGGTGTCCGGGACCTGTGTCCGGGTGCCGGTTTTCAGTGGGCACTCGCTGTCGATCAACGCCGAGTTCGCCGAGCCGATCGAGCGTCGCCCAGGCGACGGAGCTGCTGTCCGATGCGCCCGGCGTGGAGCTGTCCGAGGTGCCGAACCCGTTGCAGGCGGCCGGGTCCGACCCGTCCTACGTCGGCCGGATCCGGACCGATCCGGGGGTTGCCGGACGGCCGCGGGCTGGTGCTGTTCGTCTCCAACGACAACCTGCGCAAGGGTGCCGCACTGAACGCTGTGCAGATCGCCGAAGTCGTCGCCGCGGCCCGGTAGGTGCCGCAGGACGCTGCCCACACGGCTGATGCCTTCCGAACGGCCGATGCCGACGTTCCGAACGGCGGGGGTGGATCTCGCGTCCCAGGACAGCCAGGACCGCGCTGGCCGAGATCAGTTGGCGGCGCAGGCGGGCCGTGCTGGAGTCGGTCGGGTGGGCGTCGGCAACGACGCGATCGTCGACGCGGCTCGGACGTGCCGAGCTGATCGGCATCGACTGCCCGCTGGGCTGGCCGGCGGCATTCACCGACTTCGTCCTCGCCGCCCGCCGGGGCACGCTGCCGGCCGACGCCGGCGCCACGGCTGCGGCGAAACAGCGGCTCGCGTTCCGGCACACCGACATCGCCGTTCGGGCAGGCGACGGGTCGCTGGCCGCTCAGCGTGTCGGCGGACCGGATCGCCTACCCCGCCATGCGCTGCGCGGGTGTCCTGGCCCGGCTCGCCGCCGGACGGGTACCGGGTCCGCCGCAGCGGTGTCGCTTCCGTCGTCGCGGAGGTCTACCCGGCGGGTGCGCTGGCGGTGTGGCAAGTGGGCATCGGCGGGGCCGAAATCGGACCGGTCGGCCTTGGCCGCCCTCGTCGACGATCTGGTTGCGCGGACGCCGTGGCTGGACTGGGCGGACTGGGCGGCGGTGTGCCGACGGAATCGACGACGCACTGGACGCGGTGATCTGCGCGATCGTCGCGGGAGCCGTGCGGTGCGGCCGCACCGCTGGTCCGCCGAACGATGTCCCGGCCGACGAGGAAGGCTGGATCCACCTGCCGGATGCGGCGTTCCTGAAGACAGGCCCGGGTTCCGTCACCGGCAGCTGACGACGGTCAGCGACCCGTTCCGCCCGCCTGGCCCCGCCTCCGAGGCGACCGCGTACCCGCAGCCGTCAGCTGTCCCGGTGATGCCCTCGGCCTGTGGTTGCGCGCCGAGCGGGAGCCGACGGTGCGGCCAGTCCGGGAAATCGGTCAGCGGCGCCGCGGGGTCCGGCGCGGTGTACTGCTGGACCTCGTCGTAGGTCAGCAGCAGGACACGGCCGGGGTCGGAGGCGAGGTCGGTGGCGACGTTGCCGGTGAACAGGGTGCGCAACGGCCGCTCGGCGTCCGGCGGCCTGAACTCCCGGACGAACGTGAGCTCCCCGCCACCCGGCGAACCGGTGTACATGCGGTGCGGCAGCGACCCCTTCTGGCTCGGGCTTGGTCACGACGACCAGCGACCCGTCCTGGTCGACCAGCATCGACTCGGCGTTGTGCGGGCCGTCCGGGTAGCGGTAGTCCCAGGCGTCCGCCGGCACCGGGTCGGCAGGCGGTGGATCCAACGCGGGCTCGGCGAGCCGGTACACGGTGATGCTGTCCCGCTGGGCCGCGTTGTCGCCGATATCGCCGACGTAAAAACAGATCTCGGCCGCCGGACCCGGCAGCGGCGTGTTGCCGCACGCACCCGAGGTCAGGGCTTCGGCGTTGCCGGCAGACATCCCGTCGACGGCGATGTCCGCGATCACCTTGCCGGTGGCGTTCACGGCGACGATCGTGTCCGTGCCGCTCTCGTCGCCGACCAGGAAATAGACGCCGGGAGTGGCACTCGCAGTGGCGATCCCGCTGGCCTCATCCGCCACGCCCGCGCCGAGCTGCACGGTGCGCTCGGCGAAATCCGCTGCAGCGGTGACCGTCGTGGAAGCCGCCGCCGTCGGCGGTTCGTCGGAGGTGCTCCCACCGGCCGTCGCGGTGGGCCGCGAGGCGACCGTGCGGGTCGCGCCGGCGGAGGCGCTGCCAGTCTCAGCCGAGTTCGAGCCGATGGTCCCGCGGTCGGCCGCAGGCTCCGCCTGGCACCCACCGACAATCGCCCCGGCGACCAGCAGGGTCAGCACAGCTCGCGTTCTCATCGTCCCCCTTGCCGGCCCGCCGCGTCGTCGACCCCCTCGAGGTGCGACTTGGCCTCAGCTGAGTCTCTCATTGGTGGGCAGGCTCCCGGCCTGGCTGCGGTAGAGGAGCCGTTCCCTCTCGTTGGACGTGCAGTCGGCTGCCCGGTGGAACTCGGCCCACGCTTCATCGGTGCGGCCCAGGCGGCGCAGGAATGTTGCCCTGGCCGCCGGCAGTGGCGGGTAACCGGCAAGCGCCGGCTCGTCGACGAGCTGGTCGAGCAGGTCGAGCCCGCGCGCTGGACCGTCTGCCATACCGACCGCCACGGCCCGGTTCAGCGCGACCACGGGTGACGGGAGCACATGGGCCAGGACGGTGTAGAGCGCGGCAACCCGGCGCCAGTCGGTGTCGTCGACACTGCGCGCCTGCGCGTGGCAGGCCGCGATGGCGGCTTGCAGCGTGTACGGGCCACCACCGAGATCCTCTGCGGTGCGCAGCGAACGGAGACCACGGCGGATCAGGGTGGCGTCCCAGCGTCGCCTGTCCTGGTCCTCCAGCAGGATCGGCTCCCCGTTGGGTCCCGTGCGGGCCGGTAGCCGGGAGGCCTGCAATTCCATCAGCCCGAGGAGGCCGAACACCTCGGGCTCGGCGGGTTGCAGCGCGGCCAGCACCCGGCCGAGGCGGATCGCATCCGAGCAGAGTTCGGGACGGGTCCAGTCGTCACCGCTGGTCGCCGCATAGCCCTCGCCGAAGATCAGGTACAGCACGCGCAGTACCGCGTCCAGCCGGGCCGGCAGGGCGGCGGCCGGCGGAAGTGCGAAGCTGATCTGCTGCTCGGTGAGGACCTTCTTGGCGCGCGAGATGCGTTGTCCCATGGTCTTCTCGCTGACCATGAAAGCTCGGGCGATGTCCCCGGTTCGCAGGCCGCCGAGAGTGCGGAGGACCAGTGCGACCTGGGCGTCGACGGCCAGTGCCGGGTGGCATGCGGTGAAGATCAGGCGAAGCAGGTCGTCCGGCACGGCGGCGTCCAGGCGATCGTCGACCTCGGCCATCGGGTCACCTCCGTCCGGTAGCCGGTCCGGGTAGCGCGCGAGCGTCTCGAGTTTGCGGTTCAGGGTCGCCGAGCGCCGGTGGTGATCGACCGCCAGGTGTTTGGCGGTTGCCATCAACCACGAACCCGGGTGGTCGGGGATGCCGTCGCGTGGCCACTGCCGCAGGGCGATCTCCAGGCAGTCCTGGGCCAGGTCCTCCGCGATCACGAAGTTGCCGGTGATCCGTGCCAGTGCGGCGACCAGGCGGCCGGACTCGATGCGCCAGACCGCCTCGACCGCCGCCGTGGTCGCCGTCATCTATGCCGTTGCGCCGGAATCGGCGGGCGGCCCGAAGTCCTTCGGGCCGAACACCCGCAGGATGTCGGCTTCGCCCTCCCAGCCCGGCCACG
The DNA here is from genome assembly GCA_963766015.1 of uncultured Actinomycetota bacterium. GTDB lineage: Bacteria > Actinomycetota > Actinomycetes > Mycobacteriales > Nakamurellaceae > Nakamurella. The sequence goes on from CAVXYU010000040.1 coordinate 191,471, forward strand.
AGTCGCGGTGCGCCTTGAGGAAGCGGTTCGTCCACTCGGCGGCGTCCGCCAGGGTGCGAACGTCATAGACGGCGTAGCTGATCAGTTCACGGCCCTCGGTGAACGGGCCGTCCACGGCGGAGAGCTGACCGCCGGTCAGGGCGACGCGGGCTCCCGCGGAACTCGGGTGCAGACCCTGGGTGTCCAACAGGACACCGGCGTTGGTGGCCTCCTCGCCAAGGGTGGCGATGGCGGCCATCAATTCCTGCGGGGGCGGAGTGGCGGGGACGGTGACGGCACGGAGCAGGACGAGACAGCGCATGACGGAACTCCTTTGCGGTTATTCGGGGATTGTTCAGGACAGATGGCGGTAGAGGTGAATGCTGGTGCTGCTCAACCACGCCCACACGAACAGAACGGCAGCGGTGAAGGCCAGGTTGGCTGCCGGTGACGTCGATCCTGACGCCAGCGTGGCGAACCCTGCCAGCAGGGCCAGGCCGGCGAACGCGCTGCTGACCGCCCGGCCGTGCCGCCCCTGCCGGTAGAACCGCACGGCGAGCACCAGCGCGGCGGCGATGAGCGCAAGGAAACCGACGCCTGCGAACGCGAGATGCAAGGTGCCCGCGGGGGTCGGGTCGACGGGCGGACCGTCCGGGGTGCCGACCGGGAATCCGTTCATCGGGTCGGCCCGGAACACCCCCGCACCGACCAGACCGGCCGCGAACACGGCCAGCAGGATCGGCACCGACCGTCGGCCGACGCCGGTACCCAGGGCGCGCCGATACCCGGCGGCCGCCGCGAGGACCATCAGCCCGGTCGCGATCAGATTGACGTCCTGGACCCAGCCCGCGGAGCCGTTGGCCAGCAGGCTCCATTCATGCCGGGTGAGGTCGAAACCCTCGCGGACGACCGCCTGCGCGAGGCTCACGGTGACGTAGAACGGGCCGGCCAGGACCCCGTAGCCCAGCAAGGACCGGGTGATCCGGTCCTCGCGGCGGCAGTCCGCGTCCACGGGGGGGAGGGTGGTTGTGCTCATCGGGAACTCCTTTCATCCGGTCCGCCCGTCGCCGACCTTCACCACCTCCTCGATCGGGACACGACCACTTCTACCCATTCCAGGAGATTTCCTGCCGGCGCCCGGACCACCCTCCCGTCGGCGCCGCCAAGCGGAAAGGGCAGGATCGAAGGGTGAGCATTCGGGTAGTGGGCATCGGCGGGTCGGTCGACTCCGGCTCTCAGTCGGATCGGGTGCTGCGGTCGGTGCTGTCCGCCGTGCAGGGCCTGGGCGCGGAGGTATCGGTGTTCTCGGGCCTTGACCTCGACCTCCCGCCTTACCACTCCGGCGCCGTACTGCCCGACATGGCATTGGACTATGTCGAGGCGGTCCGCGCCGCGGACGCCCTGGTGATCAGCTCGCCCGGATACCACGGGACCGTGTCCGGGCTGGTCAAGAACGCCCTGGATTATCTCGAGGAGTTGCGCGGGGATCGCAGGCCCTACCTCGATGGCCGCGCCGTCGGACTGGTGTCCGTGGCGGGTGGCTGGCAGGCGGCGGTGGGGACCCTCGGCACCCTCCGGCAGATCGTCCATTCGCTGCGTGGCTGGCCGACCCCCATCGGGTTGTCCGTCAACAGCAACGTCACGGTCTTCGACGAGCACGGCCAGACCGATGACGTCTCCACGAAGGGCGCGATCGACGTGCTGGCCGGCCAGTTGGTGGGCTTCAACACACGGGATTGAACGAGAAAAATTCGAAGCAGGGAATTCGAGGAGCGATGACAGCGAACCTCACGCAGGCCACCGGCGATCTGCGGGCGGCGCGGGACTTCCTGTTCGCGCACCGTGACGACTACCGCGGCGCGGTCGACGGTTTCCAGTGGCCCCGGCCCCCGAGCTTCAACTGGGGCACCGAGTGGTTCGACGTCATCGCCGACGAGCGACCCGATCAACCCGCCCTGGTGATCGCTGAACAGGACGGGCGGTCCCGCTCCTGGACCTTCGGCGAATTGTCGGCACGGACGGACCAGGTGGCGGGCTGGTTGGAGGCGAACGGCGTCAGCCGCGGCGACCGGATCGTGCTGATGCTCGGCAACCAGGTCGAGCTGTGGGAGATCCTGCTCGCCGCGATCAAGATCGGCGCGGTGATCATCCCGGCCAGCACCCTGCTGACCGACAACGACCTCGCGGACCGGGTACGGCGGGGGAGTGCGCGGTTCGTCGTCGCCCGCGATGTCGACGCGCTGAAGTTCCGTGCGGTGCGTGGGACGTTCCTGCGGATCGCGGTCGGCCGGCCCGTCGAGGGCTGGATCGAATATGACGACGCAGCCGACTTCCCCGTGACGGCAAGGGGTTTCATTCCGGAAGGCTGGTCGAGGGCAACCGACCCGCTGTTCCTGTACTTCACCTCGGGCACCACCGCGCTGCCCAAACTCGTTCAGCACAGCCAGGTGTCGTACCCGATCGGGCACCTCAGCACGATGTACTGGATCGGCCTGCGGCCCGGCGACGTGCACCTGAACATCTCCTCGCCCGGCTGGGCCAAACACGCCTGGTCGAACGTCTTCGCGCCGTGGCTGGCCGGGGCCACTGTGCTGGTGCACAACTACTCCCGCTTCGACGCGACCGCGCTGATGCGGGTGATGGCGGAGCAGCAGGTGACCACGTTCTGCGCGCCCCCGACGGTGTGGCGGATGCTCATCCAGGCGGACCTGAGCCAGCTCACCACTGCACCGCGTGAGGCGTTGGCCGCCGGCGAGCCGCTGAACCCGGAGGTGATCGAGCAGGTCAGGCGGTCCTGGGGGGTCACGGTCCGGGACGGATTCGGCCAGACGGAGATGACCCTGGCCGTCGGCAACACGCCGGGTCAGCCGGTCAAAGTCGGCTCGATGGGCCGCGAGATGCCGGGCTACCGCGTGGTTCTGGTCGATCCCGTCACCGGATCCGCCGGTGACGAGGGGGAGATCTGCATCGAGCTCGGCCCGCAGACCGTCGCACTGCTCACCGGGTACGCCGGCGAACCGGATCGGACGGCGGAGGCCACGCGCGGCGGTCTGTACCGCACGGGCGACATCGGGGTCCGGGACGCCGACGGTTACATCACCTACGTCGGCCGGTCCGACGACATCTTCAAGGCCTCGGATTACCGCATCTCACCGTTCGCACTTGAATCGGTGCTGCTCGAGCATCCCGCCGTCGCCGAGGCCGCAGTGGTGCCGTCACCGGACCCGGTTCGGCTGGCGGTCCCGAAGGCGTACATCACGCTGGCGGAGGGCTACCACCCGAACAAGGTGGCGGCCCGGCTCATCTTCGACCATTCCCGTCGAGCGGCTCGCCGCGTACCAGCAGATCCGCCGTCTCGAATTCGGCGCCCTCCCCAAGACGATCTCGGGCAAGCTCCGCAGGGTCGAACTGCGGGAACAGGAGGTGCAGTTGCACGGTGCAGGCGCGGGCCGACGTCGCGACGGTGGGGTGGAGTACCGCGTCGAGGACTTCCCGCCGCCGCGCTGACACGTTCTGGCCACGTCCACACTGCCCGAGCTCACCCGGCGATGCCGAGAACTCCTCGTGCGAATGCGATTTCGCACGCCAGTTGACGCAACCGCTCCTCCACCACCATCGAGCCGTGACCGGCGTCATAGCGGTACACCGCGTACTCGGCACCCTGCGAGGCCAGTGCGTCGAGGTAGTTGACGATCTGCCGGATCGGGCACTCGGGGTCGTTCTCGCCCGCCAGGACGAGCACCGGCACCCGCACCCGGTCGACGTAGGTCAACGGCGAGGAATCGCGGTAGGCCCGCGGGACCTGCTGGGCGAACCGCCGAACAGTGCGCGGTCGTAGGCGCGCAGCTGCTCCATCTCGTCCTCGTAGGCGGCCACGTAGTCCGCGACAGGCACCCCGGCCAGGCCCGCGACCCAGCGGTCCGGTTGGGTGCCCATCGCCAGCAGGGTCAGGTACCCACCCCAGGAGTACCCGCCGATCAGCGATGCGGCAGCGTCGACCACCCCCTGCGCAACGAGATGGTCGTGGACCGCTGCGATGTCGGCCAGCTCGACGTGCCCGACCCGTTCGGTGAGGGCGTCCCGCCAGGCCGAGCCGTAGCCGGTCGAACCGCGGTAGTTGACGTTGACGACGGCAAATCCCGCGTCCAGCCAGGCGGCACGGCTCGCGTCGTAGGAGTCCTCGTCGCCCTCCGCCGGACCGCCGTGCACGGCGACCATCGTCGGCCAACCGGCGGCAGGCCGGCCGTGCTCACCGGAACCGGTCGGACCGCTCGGAACTGCCAGCAGTGCATGGATCCGGCCGCCCGGCCCGTCCACCCAGACGTCGGTCACCGGCTCGGATCCGGGTGCCGGCTCGCCGTGGGCCGCGAGCAGCACCCCGTCCCGACCGTCGGCCTCCAGCACGCGCAGCTGAGCGGGTGCTGCGGCGCTGGACCAGCGGTACCAGACCGACCCGTCGGGACGGCCGGACGCACCCGACACCACTCCCCGGGCGACAGGCAGGTCGATCAACTCGCCGGTGGCAAGGTCGTAGCGGTGGACCGTCGTCCGGGCGGCGTGGGTGTGCAGGACGATCACCGCGGCGCCGTCCGCCGAGAAGTCGGCGTCCAGCTCGCCCGGCAGGTCGATCGGGAGTTCGGTGACCGCACCGGTCGTGAGATCCCAGACCAGCAGCTCTTCCCGGCCCCTGCGCTCGTGCCCGACCAGCAACTGCTGATCACCCGCGACCGGTGAGAAGGCCAGCGCATGAAGCCCCCTACCCGGCGCATCGGACAGTTCGCCGATCACCTCGCCGGTGGGCAGCGCGAACGCCCGTAGCGCCGGATACCGGGAATCGCCGTGCTCGGAATGCGACAGCACCCAGACGCTCTCGTCCGTGGAGAGCGCGCCGACGCCGCCGTCCTCGGCGTGCCGGTAGACGATCACAGGCTCCGCACCGCTGGTGGACAAGTGCACACGGGTTCCGTCGTCGTCCGAGAAACCTGCCAGCACAACGGATCTGCCGACCGCCAGGCCGGCCGAGTAACCGGGCGCGACCTCGGGCAGCGCCCACCGGGCCGCGCCGGCAGATGCGTGGCTGCCGAACGGCTGCGCACGCCAGCCCCCGAACTCGTCTCCCGCCGTGTCGTCGAACCACCACAACTCGGCACCGTCGGCCGACAGCCTGGCGTGCACGGTCCCGTCGGGCCGGTCGGTCGCCGGGGTGTGCGTGTCGGTGCGCAGATCCCAACAGGAGACCTCGAAGCGACCGGTGGCGTTGGAGACGTAGGCGACGCGGTCCGGTTCGTCACGAGCCCAGTGCGGCAGGCTGAGCCGGACGGCGGAGAATCGCCTCCGCCAGCGTGCCTCCTTGTCGGGGTCGTCGAACAGGCTCTGCGGAACATCGGCTGTCGGGTGCTGGGTCGTGGAAGGGGACGGGGACATGACTGCATCCTTCCTGGTGCGATCGGCCGGACCCGGCAGCAGCGCACGCGATCCTCAGCTGCGGACTTCCCGGGACAGGGCGGAGGCGGCCCTGCGGAGCCGCCGGACCGCGGCCCCGATCCGGTCAGAGGTCAGCTCGTCACCAGCGCCGGCGAGGCCGATGGACACCGTGTGACCGCCGATCGGCACCGCCACACCCCTGACGTCGGGGTGGCGCTCCGAGTCGCTCACGGCAAAGCCCTCCCCGCGGATCAGGTGCAGTTCGCGGAGCAGCGCTGTCGGTGAACCGATGGTTGACGTCGTCGGCTGATCCATCCCGGCGGCAGCGAGCAGTGACAGCACGGTCTCGTCGGACAATTGGGCGGCGATGGCCTTCCCGACAGCGGTGTTGTGGAGCATCTCGTGCTCCCCGACCCGGGTGACCCGGTCGTCGTTCACTGAACTCGACACCCACAGGCACCGGACGCTGGCACCGTCGAGCGTGAACAACACGCAGATCGGGGCTTCCGGTGTGATGAGCCGTGCCATCAGCGGCCGTGCGACGCCGACCAGTCGCTCCGTCAGGCTTCCGCTGGGCAGCGCATGACCTGCGAGTGGCGAGCCCAACACATAGCCGACGCTGTCCGGTGCGCGCAGGACGTATCCCCGCACTTCCAGAGCGGCCAGATACCGAAATGCCGAACTCTTGGGCAGGGCCAGGGTGGCGGCGAGAAAGGAGAGCGTGACACCTGCGGGGTTGTCCGCCAAGAAATCGATGATGTCGCAGACCCTGTCCACCGCACGCAGCGGGTACAGGCTCTGCCGTGCCTCGGTGGAGTCGACCACCATACGTGTCCTCCCCAAGTGCGGATCACACCGGTCATCGGTGAGATGCCCGAGCACCGGGAGCCTGTGGCTCACCCCCAACAGTCCGCCCCCGCGGCACCGTCGTGGCCGGGAATGGACCCGAGCTCCAGCGCAACGATCACTGTTCCAGACCGGCATGAATTCCTCGCCGGGTGTCCAGCGGAGTCGAGCCCGGACGGCATGCAGGAACCCTGCCAGTTCGATCAAAGATCACTGTGAGCGGGACCCGGGCAGGGGCACGACCCATGTCGATCGGATCGGGCCCCTGCCCACTGGTCGGGGTGACAGGATTTGAACCTGCGACCTCTTCGTCCCGAACGAAGCGCGCTACCAAGCTGCGCCACACCCCGAGGACTGGTCGAGTCTAGCCGATGTCAATAGATGCCCGGGACCATCGGGCCCTCGGCGGGACGCCGGCTGTTCAGTGTCCCGGCTTGTTCAAGGACAGGGCGGGGGCGTCGATGCCGACCGACCGACCGACGTCGGCAGCGGCCCGGGGGCGGAGGGTGATCAGCGTGGCCTCGGGACGGCAGCAGAACCGCATCGGCATGTACGGGCTGGTGCCGAGTCCGGCCGACACGTTCAGCACCGTGTGCGAACCCCAACGGGACATCCCGCGGGCCCTCGACCGGTCGATCCCGCAGTTCGTCACCAGTGCACCCAACCCGGGCAGCCGGACCTGCCCGCCGTGCGTGTGACCGGCCAGCACCAGGTCGTATCCGTCCGAGGCGAAGCAGTCCAGGATCCGCGGCTCCGGTGCGTGCGCGACGCCGATCCGGACGACGGCGTCGCGGTCGGCCGGTCCGGCGATCAGGTCGTAGCGGTCCCGGCGGGTGTACGGATCGTCGACGCCGGCCAGGGCGATCCGCTGCCCGCGCACGGTCAGCACCGTCCTGCTGTTCGTCAGGTCCGACCAGCCCCGCTCGGCCTGCGCGGCCCGCAGGTCGCGCCACGGCAGTGAATCGCCCCGACGCGGCGACTGCCCGGTCGGAAGAAAGTAGCGGTGCGGGGATTTCGGCACGGGTGCGTTGAAGTCGTTGTTGCCGAAGACGAAGGCGCCCGGCACGTCCAGCAGCTCACCGAAGGCGGCCACGGCGGCGGGTACCGCCTTCACATGCGACAGCGTGTCGCCGGTGTTGACCACCAGGTCGGGCCGCAGGTCGGCCAGCGAGGAGACCCATGCCGTCTTGCGGCGCTTGCCCGGGGACGATGTGCAGATCCGAGAGGTGCAGGACGCGGATCGGCCAGGCCCCCGGCTCGAGCACCGGCAGGTCCACCCGGCGCAGGGCGAACAAGCGACGGTTCGACGATGGTCGACCAGGCCGCGGCGGCGACGCCGACCGGCGACCGCCGATCCGGTCGGCAAGGACGGCGCGTCCGGCGGTTCGAAGGCATCAGACAAGCGTAATCAAGCGGTGGGACTGCCCAGGACCGAGTGTGACACGCATCAGCTGCGCCGCCGCGGACACGAACAGCGTGATCGTCCCGCCGGGCAGCGCCGTCGACTTCGGGTTCTGGTCGACGACGATGTTCACCGCGGTCCCGGTGTTCTGCCGCGGAGACACGGTGACGGTGAAGCCGGCGGCCGTCAGTTGCGCCTTGGCCTCATCGACGTTCTTCCCGACATCGTACGGCACCTGGGTGTTGGACGACCCCTGCAGGTACGCCGGAGACGCCGGCCGGAAGAAGGTGTCCGGCTGGCCCTCCTTCAGCGGTTTCATCGCGGCGAACCAGGTCTGGCCGCCGGAACGGAGCCGCCGGACATGCCCTGCCCGCTCATCGCCTCGTCGGTCGAGCAGGTCCGGATCGGGTTCTTGGCAGATCGACTGCGGCCTCGGCTCGGAATCCCACACGATGACCGAGGTGCTCATCTCCGGGGTGAAGCCGAGGAAGGCCGACGACTTGTATTCCTGGGTGGTACCGGTCTTGCCGGCAGCGGTCCAGCTTCCAGCCGGCCGCCGACGCGGCGGCCGCGGCCGTGCCGTCGCCGACCAGGTCGCCTTCCATGGTGACCGCGAGCGTTCGGGCGAGCTCGGCGGGAACCGCCTGATCGCACGGCGTCTTGTCCCAGGTGACGAACTTGCCGTCGCGGTCGGTGATGGTGTCGATCGGGGTCGGCGGGCACCACCGGCCGTCGGAGTTGAGCGTGGCGCCGACATTGGCCAGCTCCAGCGGGCTGACCGGGGACACGCCCAGGGTGAAGGACACGATCTTCTGCGCAACGACCTGCTGGGTGTAGTCGGTGCCGGCGTTGGCGAACGCGGGATCGACCTGCCCGGCGTCCAGCGAATAGCCGCGCAGCCCCAGCCGGACGGCCATTTCAGCGACCTTCTGCAGGCCCACCTGGTCCTCCAGCGCGACGAACGCGGTGTTCGGTGAGGTGTGTAGGGCCTGCGCGAGTGACATCCTGGCCGGGAAGTTGCCGGCGTTGCGGAAGGTGTTCCGCGGGGTCAGCGCACTGACGTACTCGGCGCGGCGATTCGACCTCGGAATTCGTGCCGAGCCCCTGCTCCATGGCCGCTGCCGCGGTGAAGATCTTGAACGTCGACCCCGCGCCGAGCGGGGCGAACGTCGTGGTGAGCCGCTGCACCGTCTGGCCCTTGGTGGCGTCCAGCCCGTACGGGCGGTTCGCGGCGAGCGCCAGCACCTTACGGGGTTCGTCCTTGCCGACCACCGCCACGGCGTTGGCCAGACGTTCCACACCCTTCACGGTCGGATCCGCGTTCGCCTTCGCGGCGGCCTTGGCGGCGGCCATCACCTTCGGGTCCAGCGTGGTCTTGATCGTCCAGCCGCTGCGGGCGACGGTTCTGGCGTCGAACCCGGCGGAAGACAGGTAGTCCAGGGCGTACTGGCAGAAGAAGCCGTTGGTCTCGGAGTTGTCGGCCGGGATGCAGCCGTTTCGGGTGCGCTTCGGGTTGAGCCCGAGGTCCTGTTTCTTGGTCTCCTCCGCGGTGGCCTTTGACAGCCTGCCCGCGGCGACCATCACGTCGAGCACCAGATCGCGGCGGTCCCTGGCGTCCTGTACGTGGTTCTCGTCCAGCGGGTTGTACCGCGGCGGGTTGTTGACCATCCCGGCGAGCAGTGCGGCCTGGGAGAGCGTCAGCCGGTCGGCGGACGTCCCGAAGAACCACTGGGAGGCCGCCTCGGCGCCGTACTGGGACGGTCCGAAGGCCACCAGGTTGAGATATCGCTCGAGGATCTCGGCCTTGCTCAGCTTCTGCTCGATCGACAGCGCCATCTTCGCCTCGCGCAACTTACGGATCGGCGTGGTGGCGATGGCGTCGGCCTTCTCGGCCTCGGTCTGGGCCTCGACGAGATACAGGTAGTTCTTCACGTACTGCTGGGTCAGCGTGGACCCGCCCTGTGCGGCGCGGTCGGACTGTGCGTTGCGCAGCAGCGCCCGGACCGTGCCGCGCCAGTCGACCCCCTGATGCTGATAGAACCGGCGGTCCTCCATCGACACCACGGCGACCTGCAGGTAGTCGGAGATGGAGGACAGCGGGACGTACACCCGGTTCTGCTCGTAGAAGGTGGCGATCGGTTTCCCGGCGGCGTCGGTGAAGGTGGTCCGCAGCGGGATCTCACCTTCCAGCGGGTCGGCCTTGGCGTCCTCGATGGCCGAGGTCACCGCATTGGCGGCCATCCCGGCGCCGACGGAAAAGGGGAGCAGCAGACCGGCCACCAGCGCCCCAGCCAACAGGGTGCCCAGCACCAGACGTCCAAGACCGCTCACGACACGCACCGACCCAGGGTACCGGCGGCGACGTGTGAGCCGGGTGATCCCGGCCTGGGAGGGTGGGACGAATGCGACAGCCGCGCGGCCTCAGGAGGCGGTCAGCCGCCGGCCGATCTCCCGCAATGCAGGGAGGTCGTGCGCATCGGACGGCAGTGCGGGCACCTCGATGACGGGCAGATCGCCGTGCACCCGGTTGAACCGTTCCTGCATGTGCAGCTCGGCCCGGCGCACCGCCAGCCGCTCGGTGTGGATGTCCAGGACGGCCGCCGCGAGCGGTGCGCCGCCGTCGAGTTTGGTCGCGGCGTCCTCGGCCCGGCCCATCGGCAACGCCGCCAGCGGCGGATGGGTCCGGTTCAGGATCAGCCCGGCCAGCGGCATCCGTTCCGAGCGCAGCCGGTCCGCGAAGTAGGACGCCTCACGGAGCGAATCTGCCTCGCAGATCGAGACGACGACGAACTTGGTGCCCGTTGCCCGCAGCAGTTCGTAGGTGGCCTGCGCCCGTTGCCGGAAGCCGCCGAACATGTCCTCGAAGAGCTGCACGAACTGGGCTGCGTCCTGCAGCATCTGCCCGCCGAGCACCGTGGTCACCGCCCGGGAGAAGAGCGTCAGGCCGGCCCCGACGACCTTCATGACGCCGCGACTCGGGGCGGACAGCAGCTTGATCATCCGGCCGTCCATGAACGACGAGAGCCGCTGCGGGGCATCCAGGAAGTCCAGCGCGGACCTGCTCGGCGGGGTGTCGACGACGATCAGGTCGAACTGGTTCTTCGCGGCCAGCGTCGACAGCTTCTCCATCGCCATGTACTCCTGGGTGCCGGAGAACGACGTCGAGATGACCTTGTAGAACGGGTTCGCCAGGATGGCGGCGGCCCTGTCCGGGGTCGAATGCGTCGCGACCATCTCGTCGAACGTCCGGCGGGTGTCGAGCATCATCGCCCACAGCTCGCCTTTGCCGTCGGCAAGCTGGACGTCGACCCGCCGCGGATCGTTGTCCAGCTCCTCCAGGCCGAGCGCCTGGGCGAGCCGTTTCGCGGGGTCGATCGTCAGGACCGCCACCTTGCGTCCGGCGTCGGCCGCCCAGAGAGCCATGGCCGCGGCGGATGTCGTCTTGCCGACCCCGCCGGAACCGCAGGTCACCACGATCCTGGTCCGTCGGTCGGCCAGCACCGGCCCGAGATCCAGCTTGCGCCTTACCATCTCGCGCACCCTTCGCCATTCCTGATCACGAGATGCCCTGTTCCAGCAGACGGTCTGCCAACTCGTAGACCCCGCCGAGATCAGCACCGTCCACCAGCCGTGGCAACGACAGCAGGGGGATTCCGGTCGCGGCCAGCGAAGCGCGGCAGTCCGCTTCGTCGAGCACTCTGATGGCATGCTCGGCCGCCTGCGTGATGAGCCCGTCCAGCATGGCGTCGTCGGTGGCGATCCCGGCGGCAGCCAGGTCGGCAGCGAGTTGCTTCCTGTCCAGGCCTCCCTCGGCGGCCTTGTGGAGACTGTCAGCCGGTAACCGCGGCTCGGTCGCGGCGTTGACGATGATGGTGCCGACCTGCAGTTCGGTATCCCGGAGGTGCTCGACGGCCTCCAGGGTCTCGGTGACAGGCATGTCCTCGAGCAGCGTCACCAGGTGCACGATCGTGTCCGGGGAGTGCAGCAGCCGCACGACCCCCTCCGCCTGGCTGTGGATCGGGCCACGCTTGGCGAGGTCGGACATGGCTTCCGTCACACCGAGGAAGGTCGCCACCCGACCCGTGGGCGGCGCGTCCATCACGACGTCGTCGTACACCGGCCTGTTGTCCGAACCACGGCGGGTGACGGTCTCCTTCACCTTCCCGGTCAGCAGGACATCCCGCAGACCCGGGGCCAGCGTGGTGGCGAACTCGACCGCGCCGAGCCGTTTGAGGCTGCGGCCGGCGAAGCCGAGGTTGTAGAAGATCTCGAAGTACTCGAGCAGCGCCTGTTCGACGTCGACCGCGAGCGCCCGCACCTCGCCGCCGCCGGTGGCGATGGCCACCCTGCGTTCCTCGTAGGGCAGTGGCGGGACGTCGAACAACCGGGCGATGCCCTGCCGCTCCTCGACCTCGACCAGCAGCACCCGGCGGCCGTTGGCGGCGAGCGCGATCGCCAGGGCCGCAGCGACCGTCGTCTTGCCGGTGCCGCCCTTGCCGGTGATCACATGCAGCCGTGCGCGGCGGCAGGCGGCGGTCCACAGCCGCTGGCGCGGCGCTGCCGGCTGTGACTGTCGCGGTGGCCGGGACGGCTGTTGGCCATGCGCCGGCTCTATCCCGGCCGCCGGCACGGCGCCGGCAGGCTGCATCGCCCGGGATGCCGCGGCCGCCGGGTTGATCGGCTGACTGATCGAGGATGCTGAGTGCGACATCGGCACCACGCTCGATGGTCCTGCCGACAGTGCAGTTGCGGTCGACCGCCCGCCGGACGACGGTCAGCACCCGGTCGCGCTCGGCTTGATCGAGCGCCGACAGGTCGACCACGATCTCCTCGTGCAGGGCCGGATACCGCTCGTCGTCGGCGCTCTTGATGCCGGCGACATGGACGGTGATCGCGACGTCCGGCCCGAGTCGGCGGGCGACGGCCGAATCGGCGCTCATCCCCGCGCAGCCGGCCAGCGCGATCTTGAGCAACTCGCCGGGGGTGAACACCGCCCCGGCCTCCACCGGACCGACGTCCACCCGTGCGCCCCTGGCATTCCGGCCGACGTATCGGCGGGTGCCGACCCGTTCGGCCCACAGGCCGTCCGTGCGTGCGTTGCCCGGGGACGCGTCACCGCTGTCGACCGTCATCCCCCGATCCTGCCAGGCGGGCGACAGCCGAAGACCGCGGCTGGCCCACTCGCGGCATCGGCCGACCCGGCGCAGGTGATAATCGCCCAGCGCGGGGCCGCCGTCGAAGGGATGCACCGATGTCCGAGTGGAACGACAAGATCATCGCCGAGTTCCGCGCCAACAGGGCCGGGTCGGCGGTCAGTTCGAGGGCGCGCCGCTGCTGTTGCTGCACAGCACCGGTGCCCGCAGCGGTCAGGAACGGGTGAGCCCGATGATGTACCGGCGGATCGGTGACGGGTGGGCGGTGTTCGCCTCCAAGGCTGGCGCCGACACGAACCCCGACTGGTACCACAACCTGCTCACGCAATCCCAGGGCGAGCATCGAGGTGGGCACCGACACGTTCGACGTTGTCGCCCGGGTGACCAGTGGACGGGAGCGGGAGGAGATCTGGGAGGCGCAGAAGGCCGAGTACAGCGGGTTCGCCGGGTACGAGCGCAAGACCAGCAGGCAGATCCCGGTCGTCCTGCTGGAGCTCGCCGGCTGACCTGATGAGGGTGGGCCTGCGGCCGACGGGAAGCGGAAGATGTCCGGTTGTGCGCCTTCCCTTCTCCTTCGGCTCGTCCTTCGGCCTGACCCTCGTCGTGCTGGTGCTCGCCAACGTGCTGGCCCACCGGGTGATCCCCGGGGCCGACGCGGCTGTCGCCGTCGCCATGACGGCGGCGCTGGTCGCGGTGGCCGCTGCCTCGCGGTTGACGGTGCGCGACCTGGGGCTTGCCCGCGGAACCTGGGCGTCGGGTGCCGGCTGGGGCGCGGGCGCCGCTGCGGTCGTGGTGGTCGGATATTCGGTTGCAGCCCTGATCCCGGCGGTGCGGGATGCGGTCCCACCCGCGACGACCACCTGGGCCGAGACGCTGCTGAAGGCCCTGGTGGTCATCCCGCTGCTGACGGTGATCCCGGAGGAGTTCGCCTTCCGCGGGGTGCTGTGGGGGCTGCTCAGGAGGCGCTCGGGAAGGGTGACGGCCACGGCTGTGTCGTCCGTGCTGTTCGGGCTGTGGCACGTCCTGGCCGCGATGGGTGGGGGCGCCGCGAATGAGTCGGCGACCGGTGTTCTCGGCGGCGGCACGGGCGGGTCGGTTCTCCTGGTGATCGGCACGGTGCTGTTCACCTCGGCGGCCGGCGTGGTGTTCGGGGTACTCAGGGACCGCAGCGACAGCCTGCTGGCACCCATCGGCCTGCACTGGGCGGTGAACGGCATCGGCGAGCTCTGGCTGCAACTTGCCTGACCGCGTCGGCTGCATCATGTTGTCGGTTTCGTGACGGATACTCCCTGACGGGAATGATGTCCGACTCGAGACTGGATGACGTATGACGACGCAGCCGAAGAGCAAGGGCGACAGGTGGTTTCGCTACACCCTGCCCGGAGCGTGGGTGGCACTCGCCTTCGTCTGCCTGTCGTTCACGCCGTCGCTGCTGCCCCGCCCGGCGGCCTTCCAGGGCTTCGTCTGCGGCGTGAACGGTGCGATCGGGTACGGCCTGGGTGTGCTGGGCGGGTGGCTCTGGCGGCAATTCGCCGACCGTCCCGCGCGTCCTCCGCGGCCGCGGTCCTGGCGGCTGTTCTTCATCGTCGGCGGAGTCGCGCTGCTGTCTTCCTATCTCCTGGGGCGCCGGTGGCAGAACCAGATTCGGGAGCTGATGGGCGTCATCGCCGAGTCGTTCAGTGCCCAGATCCTGCTCCCGCTCGTCGGAGTGCTGGTCTTCGTCGGGCTGGTCGCCGCGAGCCGGGGGATCCGGGCACTGTTCCGCTGGGTGGCCGGGTGGCTGGGCCGCTGGATGGGCCGGCGTGCCGCCCGCGGCGTCGGCTGGGTGCTGGTCGCGGCCGTGACCGTCGGGGTGCTGAGCGGGGTGGTGCTGGACGGGGCGATCGCGGTGGCGGATCGGAGCTTCTCGGTCCTGGACACCACGACGAACGAGGCGGTGTCGGGGCCGCTCTCTCCGGTCCGATCCGGTGCAGCCGACTCGCTGGTGCCGTTCGACACCCTGGGTTTCCAGGGCCGCAACTTCGTCGGGACCGGGCCGACCGCGCAGCAGATCGAGTCGTACTCCGGTGCTCCGGCCCTCGAGCCGATCCGGGCCTACGCGGGCATCGCCTCGGCTCCGGACGTCGAGCAGCGCGCCGTGCTGGCGGTCGACGACGTGATCAATCTGGGTGGCTTCGAGCGTGACTATCTCCTGATCGCAGGCACGACCGGCACCGGCTGGGTCGACCCCGGCGGCATCGACAGCCTCGAGTACATGACGAACGGCAACGTCGCGAGCGTCGCGATCCAGTACTCGTACCTGCCGTCCTGGGTATCGTTCATCGTCGATCAGACCCGGGCCAGGGAAGCCGGCCGCGCGCTGGTCGACGCCGTGTACGACCGCTGGGCGGATCTGCCGGTGAACGAGCGCCCGAAGCTGCTGGTGTTCGGCGTCAGCCTCGGATCGTTCTCACCGAGGCCGCCTTCAGCGGCGAGTTCGACCTGGGGAACCGCACCGACGGCGTGCTGTGGGCCGGCCCGCCGAACTTCAACTCACTGTTCCGCGAGTTCACCGACGGCCGGGACCCGGGCAGCCCGGAGATCCAGCCCGTCTTCCGGAACGGGCGGACCGTGCGGTTCGCCGACAACCCCGAGGTGCCCGCGCCGCCCACGTCGGCGCCGTGGGAGGGAACCAGGGTGCTGTACCTGTCGCACCCGTCGGACCCGATCACCTGGTGGAGCACCGACCTGCTGCTCCGCAGGCCGGACTGGCTGTCCGAGCCGCGCGGCGCCGACGTGCTGCCCGAAATGGTGTGGATTCCGTTCGTCACCTTCTGGCAGGTCACAGCGGACATGGTGGAGCCTGTTCCGGTGCCATCCGGGCACGGCCACAGCTTCACCGCGCAGTACGTCGACGGCTGGGCGCAGGTGATCCAGCCCGCCGGCTGGACGGCGCAGAAGTCCGCGGATCTGCAGCGGATCATCCTGTCGTCGGAGGCGAGCGCGGACGCGCCGGCCCCCTGATGTACGTCCTGCAAGGACCTACTCTCCGGCACCCTCGCTGACGCCGCTCAGGGATTGGACCATGCTCTGCAGGATCGTGCACGCGAACGACCGTTCGGCCGGCGTCAAGCCGCTCAGCATCGTGCTCGCAGACAGGACCTCCGCATGCAGTCGTCTTCGACACGGCGCCGATCGACGGCCCGTTCGGCCGCACGTTCACCTTCGCCGGCCCCGACGGCTACCAACTGACACTTCACGACCGCGGCTGAGGATCTGGTCGTTCGTCACTGAGGAGGCCGGCGCGGGCTGCGACCAGTGCGATGCGGACAGCGCCGTCGGCGACGTCCTGGTCCACCCGTTCCTCGGTGACCAGCAGCCGGAGGTAGATGGGAGCGATCACCGTCTTGAGCAGTGCACCCGGGTCGGTGCCGGGCGGGAGTTGGCCCCGCCTGACGGCAGCCCGGATGCGTGGTTCCATTGCGGCGATCCGACCGGCGAAGAACCGTCGCTTCGACTCGGCGACGGCCGGCAGTCGGCCCGCGTCGGACACCAGAAGTGCCAGCACCGCCCTGCCGGTCGGGACGGCCAGCCAGTCGACGAGTCGCCGGGCGAAGGTCCGCAGGTCGTTGTCGAGGTCGCCGGTGTCATCGAACGGCAGTGTGATTTCGGCAAGGTCGGCCACCGCGTCCGTCACCAGTGCCTCGCGGTCCTTCCACCGCCGGTACACCGTTGTCTTGTGCACGCCGGAGCGCAGGGCAATGTTCTCCACTGTCAGATCCGCGTACCCGGTGGCCGTCAGTTCGCTCAGCGTGGCGGCGAGAACGGCGGTCCGCACCTTGGCGCCTCGGCCCACCGGCGCTTGCCTCCTGGAATTATCGGTCGACATCGCAACTTCGAGTTGCGTTACCGACGTTGACTGGCATAGTTGAGCACCGTATCGCAACACGGAGTTGCGATGTTGGAGGTGCGTTTCCATGAACGGACGGAAGCTACGGGACGCATCCCGGCGCATGGTGTTCGAATTGGTGGTGCTGGCTCTGCTGGTCGGCGTGCCGATCGATTTCCAGGGTTCGGGGCAGGCATGGGATTTCCTGCTGCTGCACCCGACCTTCCTGCTGCATGCCGTGGTCGGCACGGCAGTGCTGGTCGAGGCGGTGGTCCTTGTTCTTCGCTCGGTGCGCGACCGGCTCGCCCTGCCGATCGCGGCGCTGGGGCTCGCTGCTGTGCTGCTCGCGGTCGGCGCCGGATCGACCTACGTCAGCGCAGGACAGCAAGGACCGTCCCTGATGTTGATGACGGTGGGCTGGATCGGTGCGCTCGTGATGTACGTGACCGGCTGGATCGTCGGGCGCCGGGTCCTGGCGAGGTCGAAAGACGCCCTCGGTCAGCCGTCGGGTCGGTTGTCGTCCGGTCGATCGCCATCGGGCCGGTCAACATCTGACCAGTCGCCTTCTGGCTCGCCGTAGCCCCTGCCTGGCTGACGGTTGTGCGCAGCTTTGCTGTCGTCCGTGCTGTACCGGCCCGCGGAGAGGTCGACCAGGACGAGCCGGTTCCCGAACGGATCGCCGACCACGGCGACCCGGCCGACGGGGATGTCGAACGGCTCGACGATCACCATGCCGCCGGCGTCATGGATGCTCTCCGCGGCGTCATCGGCGGAGGCGACCAGCCAGTTCGGCTCGTACGGCTGTCGCGTACTGAGCACCAGTTCGCTCTCGCCATCCGGGAGCAGCAGCCCCGCCTGACCGACGGCATTGTTGCGCCACAGCACCCGGTGTCCGAGTCGGTCGGCGTAGAACGCGAGGCCCGAGTCGAGATCGGGAACCGGAACCGTCACGGCGTCGATGCTGCGCAACAGCGGTCGTTCCCGGTCCCGGCGATGCTCGGGCGTCACGGAGCCGTTTCCTGATGGCTAGTGAGCGTCGTTCGCGGTGTGCGGCTTCTTGCCCAGTTGACGCCAATCCGTTTCCGCGACCTCGACGTCGTAATGCCGGGCTGCCTTGCGGATGTTCGCGAAGGCGATGTCCCGCTCTTCGTCGGAGACGTCCTTGATCTGATCGAACCGCGCCAGCGCCGTGCGGACGTGACCGGCGTCGGTCAGCGGTTCCTTCCGTTTGTCCGGGAACGCATACACGGTGTCCGGCAGGTCTTTCCGGTCGGCACTGCTCAGCGAGCCGTGCTCGGTGTGCGGCTTCCAGGTCGTCGCGGCCATTGCGTCTCCCTCCGGTCGGTGCATCGGCCGTTCAACCGGTGCCCGGGAGTGCCCGCCGGTAAACCGTCGATTGTCAGTCGGCCAGCGCCATCACCGTCAACACGATGAGCGGCACCACGATGAGCGCACCGCCCACCCACAGGGGCAGCAACAGGGCGAGGAAGAAGCCCAGCGGCACCACGATGAGCGACGGCAGGGCGCGGACAGTCGCCTGCCCCGTGGTCAGCTCGGGGCGTTCACGCAAGGTGTCGTACCAGAGCAGCACCAGGATGAGCAGCAGCAGGGCCGCGATGATCGCGGCCGCCCAATGCCATCCGTCAGCGGCCATCGCCCGAGGATAGAAGTGTCCGCCGCTCCGGTCCTGGCGGACCAGCCGGGCGTTCTAGAGTCAGGGCATGTCGAACCCCGCCGCCGCACGGCGCACCTATGAATACGCCACGGTCCCGTTGATCACCCACGCCACCAAGGCGATCCTGGATACCTGGGGCGAGGACGGCTGGGAACTCGTGCAGGTGATTCCCGGCCCGAACCCCGAACAGCTGGTCGCCTACCTGAAGAGGGAGCGCGCATGACGGCCAGCGCGCGTCTCGCCGAGCTCGGTATCGAACTCCCTGCGGTGGCCGCGGCCGCCGGCTCCTACCTGCCGACGGTGCGCACCGGGAACCTGGTCTTCACGGCCGGGCAACTTCCGTTCGTGGATGGCCGGCTGCCCGCGACCGGCCGGGTCGGCGCAGAGGTGTCGCCCGAGGATGCGAAGGGGTACGCCCGTCAGGCAGCGCTGAACGTGCTGGCCGCCGTCGACGCCGAGGTCGGACTGGACCGGGTCGAGCGGATCGTCAAGGTGGTCGGGTTCGTCGCGTCCGCCGAGGGCTTCACCGGTCAGCCCGGGGTGGTCAACGGCGCATCGGACCTGTTTGCCGAGGTCTTCGGCGAGAACGGCCGGCACGCCCGGTCTGCTGTCGGTGTGGCCGAACTGCCGCTGGGTGCCCCGGTGGAGATCGAGGCGATCGTCCAGGTGAGCGGCTGATCAGGACGGACACCCCGGCATCAAATGTCAAGCCAAGCACGGTGAATGAAACCGCCGATATGTTGAGCCGGTGCGGATGACCGATGCTCAGGGCGCCGATGACGCCGCGCCCGGGGACGGCCGTGGTGGGCCCGAGATCAGGCCCGCAGCAACGGTGATGCTGCTGCGGGATGCGGGGGACGACGAGCTGGAAGTCTTCGTTCTCCGGCGGGTGGCAGCGATGGCCTTCGCCCCCGGGATGACGGTGTTCCCCGGCGGCGCAGTGGATCCCTCCGATCACGCCGACATCCCGGCCTGGACCGGCGCAGACACGGACCGGTGGGCTGCCGCGCTCGGTGCCGGACCGGACATCGCGCGCGCCGTCGTCGTCGCTGCCATCCGCGAGTTGTTCGAGGAGACCGGTGTGCTGCTGGCCTCGCGCGACTCCGGTCCCGCGGAATCCGGTGCCCCGCTCACAGACGCTGACCGGCTGGCGATCCTGCACCGTGACCGTCACTTCGGGGACGTCCTCACCTCGGCAGCGCTCCGCGTGCGGCCCGACCTGCTCCGGGCGTGGGCGAACTGGATCACGCCGCCCGGCCGCACCCGCCGATACGACACCTTTTTCTTCGCCGCTGCACTTCCGCCGGGCCAGGACGCCCGGCTGCTCACCTCCGAGGCCGACCTCGGTGAGTGGCGCACCCCGGCCGCGCTGCTCGCCGAATCCGACATCGGCGCCACCGCCCTGATGCCGCCCACGGTCGCCATGCTGACCGATCTCGCGGCGTTCGATGCGGTCGCCGACGTCATGTCCGCGACCAGGGTCGTGACACCGGTCCGGGTCCGGGCGTCGGACGTCCCGGGCCTGGATGCGCGAGGGGTGGATACGCGCACGCCGCCTGCTGAGAGAATTCGCTGATGACGATGGCAATGCCGCGGCAGGTCAGTCCGCAGGCGCAGGTGCTGCTGGCACCGAACCCGGGTCCGATGACGTTGGACGGCACCAATAGCTACCTGCTTTCCGCGCCCGGCTCGGCTGCCCGAATCGTCGTCGACCCCGGGCCGGACGACGCCGGCCACCTCGGTGTGCTGGCCGCCGCGGGGCCGGTGGAGCTGATCCTGATCACCCACCGGCACGGCGATCACACCGATGGTGCGCCTGAGCTGGCGCGCCGTACCGGCGCCCCAGTGCGCGCCCTCGACCCGGCGTTCTGCCTCGGTGCTGCTCCGCTCGCAGATGGTGAGATCATCGAAGTGGCAGGAATTGTCGTGATCGTGCTCCGGACGCCCGGCCATACCGACGACTCTGTCAGTTTCCTGCTCGAGGCCGACGGGGCCTCCGGGTCGGTGCTGACCGGTGACACCATTCTCGGCCGCGGCACCACCGTGCTGGCGCCGCCGGACGGCAGCCTCGCCGCTTACCTGTCGTCCCTCGATCTGCTCGCCGACCTCGGACCGAGGCTGGTCCTGCCGGCGCACGGTCCTCAGTTGCCCGACCTGTCCGCTGTGGCCGGTGCCTACCGGGCGCACCGCCGACAGCGGCTCGACCAGATCCGTTCCGCGCTGGACGTTCTCGGTCCGGATGCGGGTGTGCCGGCGATCACCGATCTCGTCTACGACGACATCGATTCCGCTGTCCGCCCGGCCGCGGAACACTCGGTGGCCGCGCAGCTGGAGTACCTGCGGGGAGCGGGCCGGCCGCCGAAGTGAGCGATCGGGGTGACTCTCCGGGCAACGAACGCTCCGCCGGTCTGGACGCGGCGCTGCAGCTGCTGGCCTGTCCGCACTGCGCGGAAACACTTTCGCGGCTCGACTCCGCGGTGGTCGGTTGCCCACTCGGGCACCGCTTCGACGTCGCCCGCCAGGGTTATCTATCGTTGCTGGGCAAGGGGTCTCGCACCGACACGGCCGACTCCGCGGACATGGTGGCCGCGCGCGCCGACTTCCTGGCGACCGGCCATTACGAGCCGCTCGCCGACGCGGTCGCCCGCTGCGTGGAGGTCGGCCCGGTTCTCGAAGTGGGAGCCGGCACCGGCTATTACCTCGACAGCGCGATCCGCACCCTCCGAGGCGGCGCCGGGGGGCCGCAGTCCGTGGCTGTGGCGCTCGATTCCTCGCGGTACGCGGCCCGCCGGGCCGCTGCGGTGCACCCGTTGATCGCCTCGGTGGTCGCCGACGCGTGGTCGCGGCTGCCCGTTCGGGACGGCGTCATCGGCACCGTGCTGAGTGTTTTCGCGCCAAGGGATCCGGCCGAGATCTGCAGGGTGCTGATGCCCGGTGGCAGGGCGGTCGTCGTCACCCCGGAACCGGATCATCTGGCCGAGATTCGCTCTGTGCTCAGCCTTCTCGCCGTGGACGCCGGGAAGTCCGAGCGGCTGTCCGAGTCCTTCGCAGGGCTGCTCGCCACGGTCGGTCGTCAGCACCTGGAGCGGCGGATGGCACTACGTCCGGACGAGGTCGATGCGCTGGTGAGAATGGGTCCGTCGGCGCGGCACCTGTCCCCGCAGGAGCTGCGGGCCGCCGTCGCCGATCTGCGCACGACCCTGCCGGTGACGCTGTCGGTGACGATCACCGTGCTGGAGGCCGGCTGACTCGTGCTGGAGGCCGGCTGACTCCATGGTCGCCGTCGGCGCTGAGTTGGCCTACCGGACCGTGCACAGGGCCTTGTGGTTGTGGGCGCGTCAGACTCCGGCAAGACCGTTCCAGACGAGCAGCACGCCCAGCACCAGCAGGACGGCCGCGACGATGGTGGGGCTGTGCCGTGTCATCCACCGATCCGTCGCGGCGAGCACCGGTTCCGCACGGGCGCCGAGGACGAGCGGCAGCACCACGGGTACGGCGACGCCGACGCTGCCCACAACGGCGAAGACCGCGAGCGCGACGGCCTGCTCCAGCGGCCGGTACGTCGCATCCGCGATCACCATCGCCCCGCTCACCACCAGCAGCACGTTCTTGGGGTTGAGGCAGGCGAGGAGCAAAGCCACCGCGAACGCCCTGCCGGCGTTCATCGTCGCGACCGAGGACATCCATTTCGCCGGCTCCGGTTCGGTGCCGGCAGGTGTGCGGTAGAGCCACTTACGCACGGCCAACGCGAGCAGCGCAACACCCAATCCCAGCTTGACGTAGCTCAGCCACTGCGGATGCTCCTCGGGCCGGACGATGAGGTCCGCCACCGCGATGACGACCGCGCCCACCGCGAGCACGCCCATCAGCCACCCCGCGAGAAAGGCCCGTGCCACACCGGCTGGTCGGTTGGTGGCGAGCGCAATGGGGATGAGCACGATGGGCAGCGCCGCGAGCGCGAGGCCGATCCCGACGGGCAGCACCTCGATGATCGCTGTCACCGCACTGCCCGATTCGTCACGGTTGCTCACCGTACTGCGACCGGGGTGAAAGCATCGCGCCGTGTCGTCCTTCACCTCGGAAGCGCTGGCGTCGTTGCGACCGCGCCTGATCGCGTTCTGTTACCAGATGCTGGGTTCGCCGTTCGACGCCGAGGATGCCGTGCAGGACGTGATGGAGCGCGCCTGGCGGGCGCGGGAGTCCTACGACTCGTCGCTGGCATCGCTGTCGACATGGTGCTACCGGATCGCGCACAACGTCTGCGTCGACCGATTGCGCGGAGCACCCCGCCGGCCCCTACCGCGTGATCTCCAGGACCCGGGAATCGAGATCGGCGCACCGTTGGTGCCCGCCCTGGACGTCCCTTGGCTGATGCCGGCACCCAGTTCGTGGAACGCGACGTCGGAGGTGGGCACGGCCCTGGAGCGGGCGACGGACATGCGGTTGGCGGTGACCGCCCTGCTGCAGGCGCTGCCCGCCCGCCAGCGTGGCGCTTTCGTCCTCCGCGAGGGACTAGGGCTGACCGCCGCCGAGACTGCCGAGGTGCTCCGGACGAGCGTGTCCGCAGTCAATTCCGCCCTCCAACGCGCCCGTTCGACGCTCGGAGCCGCAGTCGGTCCCAGCAGTGCGCGGGCGCCGTTCGAACGCGAGCAGGTCGAGCGCTACGCCCGGGCCATCGAGCGTGCCGACGTCGAGACGCTGGCCGCCCTGGTGGCCGACGATGTCGTCCTGGAAATGCCGCCGGTGGCGGCCTGGTCGCGCGGGCGTCGTCCCTTCCGCGAATTCATGGCGCACCTGTTCTCCTGGCGCGGCACCGCGTGGCAGACCAGCCCGGTCATGGGCAATGGGCAGTGCGGGCTGCTGCTCTACCTGGTCACGGCGGGGGGAGCGGACCCGCACAGCTTGCAGCTCTTCGACACCGACGAAACCGGGGCCATCAGCCACGTGCTGGTGTACCGGGACCCGCGGCTGTTTGCGCTCTTCGAGTCACACGGTGTCGAAATTCCTGGTGTCGAAATTCCTGGTGTCGAGAATCCTGGTGCCGAGAATCCTGGTGTGGAAAATCCTGGTGGCGATGAGTCCGGGAGTCCTGCTTCGTAACAACTGGCGACCACCCAGTTCTCACGTGGAAGGACCAGCCCCATGGGCCGACTCATCGTCATTCAGTTCATCACGCTCGACGGGGTTGTCGAGGACCCCGACGGCAACGACCGGAGCCCGTTCGGGGGCTGGGCCATGCGGTTCGGACCGCAGCGTCTGGCCGGAGACAAGTTCCGCCTCGGCCCGATCCTTGCGCACGGAACGCTGCTGTTCGGCCGCAACACCTGGGACCATTTCGCCGACCTCTGGCCGCGGCGCAGCGATCCCTTCTCCCAGGGCATGAACGCCGCCACGAAGGTGGTCGTCACGCACCGTGAAATCGACGAGGAACGGTGGTCCAATTCGCGCGCCATCGACCAGCCGCTGACCGCATGGGTCCGCGACCATCTGCCGACGACGGACATCGTGGTGATCGGCAGCGGGTCGGTTGTCGCTGTACTCGCTTCCGCTGACCTCATCGACGAGTACAGGCTCGTCACCTTTCCGACCGCTGTGGGGTCCGGCCGACGCCTGTTCACCGACGAACGCCACTTCGAGTTGACCAGCTCGGAGCAGGTGGGCCCGCTCGTGCTGTCAGTGCTCAGCACCCGCGGCGCAGGCGCGGTTCCCGGTTCCTAGACAGGAATCTGTCGAGCGTCGTCAATCAGGAGCGATTGGTACCTTTCGAGCGTCAACGGTTCGCCGTTGTAGGTCAACTCGTCCCGGACGAACCGGCCGAGGTCGCCGAATCCCCGGTCGTTCAGTGTGGCGATGTAGTCGCGATAAACGTGTTCGAGCCGGTCATCGTCCAATGCTCACTCCAGTGTCGCGGCGAGCCGGGAGGCGGCTCGCACGCCGCTCGGCGCAATCCGTACCGGTGAGCCCTGTTCGTCGGGGGGAATTGCGCTGAACCAACTCTCCACGGGAAGTGCTTCGTCGTGGCCGGTGTAGGTGTGGCCTGTTGGTGTCGTCCACTGCGTGCTGTGCGGCCCCGTGCGAACGCAGGCGTGTCCGCCGTGTGTCTTGGCGCGGTGCTCGTGACGACATTCGGCACTCAGATTTGCAGCCGCGGTGGGGCCGCTCGGGACTGGTATCAGGTGGTCGAGATCGCAGCGGATGGCCGGCACGGTGCAGGACGGGTTGGCGCACACTCCGTCGCGAAACTTGATCGCGGTGCCCAGCTTTCCGGAAGGGAAGCGGCCGATTTCGGTGGCGTCGAGAAGGTTGCCCTGCGGATCGGTGAGCAGTCGGTAGAAGAGGGTGCCCGGTTGCTGCGCGAGGTCGCGGATGATGTCGGCGGGAACGGACGCGCTGCGGTCCATCAGCTGACCGGGTGTCTCGGAGACTCCGAGCAGGGACTGAACGGACACAACGACTCCGATGGTCACCGGCAACGGCCGGGGGTCACCGCCTCCCGAGCAGCGGATCACCCGGGCCACGCCGGCCGGGGGTCGCGCAGCATCGTCGGGTTGGTGCCCGGCAACGGACGAAGGCGGGTCCGGGCGGAATGCAGAAGCCGGGAGGTCCCAATCGTGGTCGAGATCGTTGTGGTGGCCGGGACTCCCGGGGTCTGGAGCGTCCGGTCGCCCTCCGGCGCGGTCGGCCGAATCGACGCCACCGCCGCTATGGCTCCGGCTGTCGGGGTGGTCGTTGTCGGGGTGGTCGTCGTCGAGGTGGTCATCGATGTCGCTGTTGGTGTCCCAGACCACGTGGCATCCGTTGCTCACCCGCCCCAGCAGCAGGTCGACCAGAGCGTCGGCTCTGAGCTGTTGCAGCGTTCGAAGGTCGCCGGGTTCAGCGATGGCGGCGACCGCACGCAGGACCTGGTCGATGGCATGCGCGTCAACCGAGGACATTGCTGCGGACAGGAAGCTGACGCCGTCCAGGTCCGGCCGAACGGAGACATACCGATCCTCCAGGGAACGGTGCAGGCGCTCATTCTGCAGGTCCGGTTCGACGCGCACGATGAACTGGTTCAGGCACCGACCAAGTATTTCCGGGGTACGGCAGACGGCGAGGTCGACGACCACGGAATTCAGCAGTTCCTTCGAGGAATCCCGCACCAGACGGCGCAACGCCCGGTTGATCCGGACGACCTTGTCCTGGTCGAGGTCCCCCGCGACCCAGGCATCCCACGCGTCGGGTGCTTCGGCCTTGACCCGCCGGGCCATCGACACGGTGCGCTGGACGGTGAACTTCGAGGCTGTGACGGCCAAGCTGATCTCGGTGGACGCGAACTCCGCCGCCCTGAACTGCGGTCTGCGGCCCTGATGCCGCACATCGTTGATGACGTCCTGATCCAACGCGCGGCGAATGTCGGTGAACTCCACCATCAATTCCGCATGCCGCGCCTGGGCTCGTGCGAGGTGTTTCATATGGACGGTCAATTCGTCGATCACCCCGGTGGCGGCAGTGCCCGGAACTCGTGCCGCCGCCGCTCGGCTGCGCGTTGTCGAATTGCCCATGACCGCAACCTACAGCGGAGCACCGACAGTCGGTCCTCAGCGGACCTTTGCCCCAGTATTGTTACAGCGCGGCGGTTCTCGTCACGCAAAGTCCCGAAGTCAGGTGACATCGCAGGTGCTCGTCACATCAAGCATCGAGCCCGATGATCGCCGATTCGACCACCGCTCGCGCGATCTGCGGCTGAGATCTGCAGATGCTGGGTCAGTGCAGCGCGGGGTGCGGGAGTCAGGCCGGCGAAGCACTGCTTCGGCCTCTGTCCAAGAAGACTAGATACCGCGAGTACACACTGTGTGTATAGTCTCGCCCATGTCGGTGTCACGCTCACTTCTGGCTTTGCTGGAGACCGCGCCCCGGCACGGTTACGACCTGAAACGCGCACACGACGAACTGTTCCGTACCGAGCGCCCGCTTGCGTACGGCCAGGTCTATGCAACGTTGGCCCGATTGCTGAAGAACGGTCTGGTCACGGCCGAGGGAACCGAGCCGGGGGAGGGGCCGGATCGCAAGCGCTACGCCATCACCGACGCCGGTGTCAGCGACATCGACAACTGGCTCAGCACTCCGGAACGGCCGCAGGAGTACCTGCAGAACACCCTCTACACGAAGGTGGTGCTGGCGTTGCTGTCACACCGTTCCGCCGACGAAATCCTCGACGCCCAGCGGCGCGAACACCTGGCGGCGATGCGGGAGTTCACCCGACGCAAGGAATCCGGTGACCTCTCCGACCAATTGATATGTGACCACGCACTTTTCCATCTGGAGGCGGACATGAGATGGCTCGACATCACTGCGTCGCGGCTCGCTGAACTCCGTGCGGAGGTCTCGCCATGACGGCGCTGCTGAGTGCTTCGAATGTCGCGGTCTCGTTCGGTGCCACGCATGCCCTGGTCGACGCTGATCTCACTGTCGATGCCGGCGAGATCGTCGCGGTGATGGGGCCATCGGGCTCCGGGAAGTCAACCCTGTTGCACTGTGCGGCCGGAATTTTGCGCACTGACGCCGGGTCGGTCAGGTAACGGGATGCCGAGCTGACCACGATGTCGGATCGTGCGAGGTCGGCCCTGCGGCTCGCCGAATTCGGGTTCGTCTTCCAATTCGGGCAACTGATCCCGGAACTGACCTGCAGCGTGAACGTCGCCCTGCCCTTGCGGTTGAGCGGGATGCCCCGCAGGCGGGCGGCCGCCGTGACCGAAACCTGGCTCGAGCGGCTCGGTGTGGTCGATGTGAGCGGCCAACGCCCTGGCGAGGTTTCCGGCGGCCAGAGCCAACGGGTCGCTGTGGCCCGCGCGCTGGCCGGTGGTCCCCGGGTGATCTTCGCCGACGAGCCGACCGGAGCGCTGGACACGCTACAGGGTGAGCAGGTCATGCAGCTGCTGGTGGCCGCGGTGCGAGAATCCGGCAGCGCGTTGATCCTGGTGACGCATGAGTCACGGGTGGCCGCCTACTCGGATCGTGAAGTGCTGGTCCGGGACGGTCGCACAGCCGACAATGCCGCAGCAGCATGACGACCCGAAGCCCGGCCGGGGCTGATCAACTCCAGGAGCGTCCCGGTTCGAGGGGTACCGGAATGCTCTTGGACGATCTGCGCCTCGGCCTGCTGCTGGTGGTGAACGGTGGCCGTCCCAGCTGGGTCGCGCCTGTGCTGCAGTGCCATCGGGATCGGTTTGTGTGCAACGGTTCTGCTTCTGGCTGCGGCGATGGGACCGGCGCTCGATGCCCGGGACGGCCGGTCGGGCGCCATGACTCCGCAGTTCGTCTCGCCATGGTGGACGACGGATGAGGTCACTGCCAACGGGTCTTTGGCCGAGCCGGGGTCCTTCGCGGCCAACGAGTACGAGATCCCCTACCGACAGCAACCGGTCCGAACAACCGACCTGTCCGCTGCGTTCAACAATCTCGCGACGGCGCCACCACCACCCGGAGTCGATCGCTTCCCCGGTCCCGGGGAGTTGGTCGTTTCTCCTGCGCTGCGCGATCTGCTGAACTCTCCGGAAGGTGCGGAGCTGCGTCCCCGGGTTGCCGGGGAGATCATCGGATCCATTGGCCCCGAGGGACTTTTGGGCCCCGGCGAGTTGCGGTTCTATCGGGGAACGACCGCCGCAGGAGATGTGGATAACACCTCGGTCGCCACCGGTTGGGGAATGTCGCCGACGCAGGCAGCAGACCCGATGACTGTCTTCACGCCCGCGCTCACGGTTGCGGGGACGGCGATCATCATCGTGCCGTTGTTGATCTTTGTCTGGCTGATGTCCAAGCTCGGCGCCACTGTCAGCGATCGCAGGTTCGCCCTGTTGCGTTTGCTCGGCGCGTCAGGAGTGCGATTGCGCCGGATTGCGGCTGTCGAAGCCCTCCTGGCATCGCTCGGTGGCCTGGCCTTCGGCGCCGGCGGATTCCTGATGCTGCGTTCCGCAGCGGACGTTCTGAAGGTGGGGCCGGCGGCGTTCTATCCGCAAGACCTCACGCCGCACCCGGTGGCCATCCTTTTCGTCGTCGTCCTCGTCCCGGTGCTGGCCGTCGGTTCAGGCTGGATCGGTGCGCGGCGGGTCGCACTGGAACCGCTGGCCGTCGTACGGCAGGTGCGGGCGACACGGGCACGACGGCCCGGGCCCGGTCTGGTTCTTCTCGCCCTCGGCGCGATGACGATGGTGGGAAGCCTTTACGCCGGAGCATTGTCAACCGATATCAATGCCGCGGTCCTGCTCGCGCTGTCCATCGCGACGTTGTTGACGGCCGTGGCAGTGCTGCTGCCGTGGGCGCTGCAGGGGTCGGTCAATCGTCTGCCGGTGACAGGTCCCGCCTGGCAATTGGCCGTCCGGCGACTGCAACTCGATCCGGTCACGCCGTCGCAGGTGGTGGCCGGCATCTGTGTGGTGCTGGCCGGGGTGATTGCGATCCAGCCGGTGCCGGCGGCGGTGTCGGCGGACAACACGGGGCTCGACGAAGGCGGCGGGGTCCCTGCGTACCGGGTATTCGTCAGGAGTCCGACAGCGGCGGAGTTCACGACCGTGATCGAGATGATCGCAGGCACCGAAGGTGTCACGGCCGTCTCCGGCGGAGTTCCGATCGGTGGATCGGTCGGTCCGCCCCCGAAACCATTGTCCAGCGGAGAAATCGACATGAGTGGTTCGGTCGGGGCGATGGTGACCACCTGTGCGTCCATTCCCGTCAGCGGATGTGAAGACGGCGACGTCTATCTGGCGGACAACAGCGACCTTCCCGCGTCGGATCCACGACCGGAGGGGGGCCGGCCTGGCGCGACCGTGCACTTCGGCGCTCCGTCCGGAGCCGAGGTGAACTGGACAATGCCGGTGCCGTCAGGAACCGCCCGCCTTGATCCCGCAGTGGACAACTACGGCTATTCCTCCTTGCTGATCACCCGCGGCGCTCTGGGATCGGCCTGCGACAAGCTGCTCGAAGGCATCACCCTCGACCTCCGCATCAAGTCGGCGGAACCCAGCAGCGCCGTTGCGGACCGTTGGCGTTCGGAGATGGCCGGCATGACGTGGCGTGCGACCGTCGCGAGCACGGCCGAGGCGACCGGGAACCGGGCTCAGTTGGCCAACACCGTTCGGACGGGACTGACCATCGGCGTCTGCCTGACCGTGCTGGTGGCCGCGGCGGGACTCCTCGTGATGACGGCCGAGCAGCTGATGGCGCGGCGGCGGGCGCTCGCGTACACCGTCGCCACCGGGGTGCCACGCTCGGTCGTCACCCGGTCCCTGATGATCGGAGCGACGATCCCGGCCGTGGTCGGGGTGGGATTGGCGGTCGTCATCGGCGGCGCGCTCAGTGCATTCCTGCTGACGTTGACATCGCAAGCCGGGCAGTTTCCTTGGGCACTCATCGCCGGTCCCTCCCGGAATTGAGTGGGATTGATGACCGTTCTCGAGTCCGCCCGCGGGTCAAGTCCGCTCAACTCGGGCGGGTGTGCGAACGAACCTCTGACGCCGTCGTCGTCAACCAGGCGGTCACCGCGGATTCCAGAAACGTGACAGATTCGCTCATGGGCTGCCGAGCACTCTTCTGAGCATGTCCTGCACCCAGCGGTTCCAGCGGATGTGAATCACCGGGAGCTTGCGCAGGCTCTCGCATCTCAGTCGCGCCACCGACGGGCGGGGTCATCGATTCCCGGGTCCGACTGGGCAGCCACCACCCGATCGCGCAGAACCTCCGGCAGGTCCTGGAGCCTGCCGTGCCGGCGGCCGGTGTCGCGCTGGGGTAACGGCGCGGCGGCAGGGTCGTTCGACCCTGGTCACCGGCGTTCCGACGGATTGAGATGGGGAAACAGGACCGGCCTGGCACGGAGGTGACGTCCCATGTCGCACATCGTCCGCTCGATGGGTATCGCCGCAGCCGCCGGGTATGCCGGACTGCAACTGCTCGGCAGGCGCGCGGGGTCGACCGCCGACGAACGCAGCGCGGTGCTGCCCGGTGACGACGTCGTTCCCGATCCGCAACTCGTCACCAACCACGCGATCACCATCAACGCGCCTGCCAAGGACGTCTGGCCGTGGTTGACCCAGATGGGATGGCACCTCGGCGGCTACTACGGCCCGGAGTGGGTGGACCGCCTGCTGTTCCCGCAGAACTGGGCGAGCCTGGACGCCCTGGATCCGGATCTGCTCCGCCACCTGGAGGTCGGCGACCAGATCCCCGACGGGGAGCCCGGGACGGCCTACTACCAGGTTCACCAGGTGCGGGCGCCGCACCTGTTGGTGCTGCATTCCACGACGCACGTGCCGCCCGGTTGGGCGGAGAAGTACGGCGCCACCCTGAACTGGACCTGGTGTTTTTCACTGACCGGCCAGTCCGCGGGGCGGTGCAGGTTGCACGCGAGGGTGCGCGGCCGGATGGCGCCGTGGTGGTTCGCCGCGCTGTATTCGGCGACCATCGTCCCGTCGGACGCGATCATGGCGAGCGGGATGCTGCGCGGCATCAAGCGGCGCGTCGAATCGCATCCGCGGCCGCGCGTGTCGGGGCGTCCACCGCTCGTCACCCAGGCTCGGCGGCACCCGGCGCCGGCGCTCTGACCCCGCCCCCGGCGGTCACGACGGGGACGTCAGCGGGCCCGGCGGACCAGCCGTTCGGCGTCGAGCAGAACGACACTCTTGCCCTCGAGCCGCAGCCAGCCGCGATGGCCGAAATCGGCCAGCGCCTTGTTGACCGTCTCCCTGGAGGCGCCGACCAGCTGCGCCAGTTCCTCCTGGGTCAGGTCGTGAGTGACCCGCAGGTGGCCGCCCTCCTGCTGTCCGAACTGCCTGGCGAGCTGGAGCAGGGCCTTGGCCACCCGTCCCGGGACATCGGTGAAGATCAGGTCGGCAAGCGCGTTGTTGGTGCGCCGGAGCCTGCGCGCGAGCACCCTCAGCAACTGCTCAGCGATCTCCGGGCGTTTGTTGATCCACTCCTTGAGCGCGTCACGGTCCATCGTCGCCAGCCGCACGTCGGTGACGGCGGTCGCAGAGGACGTCCTCGGACCGGGATCGAACACGGACAACTCGCCGAACATGTCCGACGGTCCCATCACGGCGAGGAGGTTCTCTCGGCCGTCCGGAGAATGCCGGCCGAGCTTCACCTTGCCGGAGAGGATCACGTAGAGCCGGTCCCCCAACTCACCCTCGGCGAAGATGGAGCTACCGCGCGCGTAGTCGACCGTCTCCAGCTGCGATCCAAGGGCCAGCGCCGCTTCCGGATCGACCCCCTGGAAGATGCCAGCCTTTGCGAGCGTTTCTTCCACCCTGTCCTCCTGATCGGACCGCCGAGTACACCCAAGAAAATAGCGTCCCCGCTGAGACGCAGAGCACAGTGTAGGGGTCGACCCCTCGGCGCTGCCCGCCGCTCGCGCTGGATGGGAACACGGCTTTCGGTGTCGTCCGTCTCACCGCATCGGCCGAGCGCCGCAATCGGCCAGGGAACGTCAGTCCTTGAGCTTGCGACGGCCGCGCGACCGGCGGCGCAGCCGGAACTTGGCGAACGCCTTGGTCCAACCCTCGCGGATCAGGGTGTTGACCTCCTCGGGACGGGCGGTGTCGAGGAACTCCTGCACGTCGGCCTCGCTGACCGTCGACGTCTGGAGTCGCTTCTCGACCCGCTCCATGAAAAGGGCGAACACCATCAGCAACAGGGGGATGAGCAATACCAGGAAGACGGTCATGGTCGGAACATCATCCCTCACGGCCGCTTCCTCGGGCGGCGGGTCCCGTGCCCGGGCGTGCCGGGGAACCAACCTGCGATTCGGACGTCAGGTGCTTATGGCAACCTGGCAGCGTGGCGACACCAGGACGGATGCGGCGGGCGAAGGCGCCCGCGACGCCGCTGGCCCGGACCCGGCGCGCCCGGCAGATCGCTGCCCGGCTGGCCGACGGATACCCGGATGCGGACTGCGAACTGGACTTCAGCACCCCGCTCGAGCTGGCCGTCGCGACGATCCTGTCCGCCCAGTCGACCGACGCCAGGGTCAACATGGTGACGCCGGCCCTGTTCGCCCGCTTCAGCACCGCGGCCGACTACGCGGCGGCGCCGAGAGCCGAACTCGAGACGATGATCCAGTCGACCGGCTTCTTCCGGAACAAGGCGACATCGCTGATCGGGCTGGGCCAGGCGCTGGTCGAACGGTTCGACGGGGAGTTGCCGTCGACGCTCCCCGAACTCGTCAGCCTGCCCGGCTTCGGCCGGAAGACCGCCAACGTGGTGCTCGGGCACGCATTCGGCGTACCGGGGATCACGGTGGACACCCACGTCACCCGGATGGCGACCCGATGGGGCCTGACCACGAACACCGACCCGGTCAAGATCGAGTTCGACCTCAACGCGCAGTTGCCGCCGGACCGCTGGACCGGGTTTTCGGACCAGGCCATCTTCCACGGCCGCCGGGTGTGTCACGCGAAGAAGCCGGCGTGCGGGGCGTGCTTCCTCGCTCCGCTGTGTGCGTCCTACGGGATCGGCACGACGGACCCGGTGGCCGCCGCGGCCCTCGTCGTCGGTCCGGAGCGTCCGCACCTGCTGTCGATGGTCGGCCTGACGGACGGCGGGTGATGGAGCCGGTCGGCCCGGTCCCGCCGGTCGAGCAGCGCGTCGGGATCCGCCCGTCGCCCGGTCAGCCGGGGCCGTTGATCGCACCGCCCGATGGAGATCCCCGCGGGCACCGGCTCGTCGACGACGAGGTGCTGCCGTCCTGGCTGCATCCCCTGATGCGCCGGGTCGACGGTGCGCCGCTGCCCGGCCCGATCCACAGCCTGACCGGTCAGGCGCCGGCGCACGCGCGGCACAGCGCCGTGTTGATGCTGTTCGGAGAGGGCGCGCACGGCCCCGACCTGCTGCTCACCCAGCGGTCGGCCACGATGCGCTCGCACCCCGGCCAGCCGGCCTTCCCGGGCGGGGCCACCGACCCGGGGGAGGACCCTGTCCAGGCCGCGCTGCGCGAAGGCTTCGAGGAGACTGGGCTGCTGCCGGCCTCGGTCGTGCCGGCGGCACTGCTGCCCGAACTCTTCCTGCCGCCGTCCGGCTTCGTGGTGCGTCCGGTGCTGGCCTACTGGCGCGAGCCCGGCGACGTACGGGCCGTCGACCCGGCGGAGACCGCGGTGGTCGCCCGGGTCCCGGTCGCCGAACTGGTCGACCCGGCAAACCGTGGACGGGTGCGGCACTCCAGCGGGTACGTCGGCCCGGCGTTCCAGGTCGCCGACCTGCTGGTCTGGGGCTTCACCGCCGGCCTCGTCGACGTGCTGCTCGAGCTCGGCGGCTGGGCGGTCCCCTGGGACGAGAATCGGATCTTCGAGCTGCCGGAATTCCGATGACGGGCTTGACATGAGCATCGTCGACATCATCGTGGTGCTGCTGGTTATCGCGGCCGCCGTGTCGGGATTCCGGCAGGGCCTGATCACCGCCATCTTCACCCTGGTGACGGCCGTCGCAGGCGCCGTCGTCGCCATCCAGCTCGCGCCGTTCCTGATGGAGAAGGTCGACGATCCGACCGCCAAGATCGCCATCGGCATCGCGTGCGTCGTGGTGGGCGTCGGGATCGGAGAGGTCGCCGGGTCCACCGTCGGCAAGGCCATTTCGCAGCGGGTGAGCTGGCGGCCGGCGCAGGCCGTGGACCGCACCCTGGGCCTGTTCGGATACGCGGTCGCGGTGCTCGTCGTCATCTGGCTGATCGCCGTCCCGCTCGCTTCTGTTCCCTATCCCTGGCTGTCCTCGGCGATCCGCGGATCGGCGGTGCTGGCGAAGGTGAACGACGTCATGCCCGCCCAGGCGCAGGACGTCTCGAGCAAGCTGCGGGAGGTCTTCAACGACTCCGGTTTCCCGGCCATCCTGGACCCGCTCGCGCCCACCCCCAACACGTCGGTCGGCCCCCCCGACCCGGCGGCGGGGACCACCCCGCAGGTGGCCGCGGCCGCCGATTCGATCCTCAAAGTGCGGTCCGTCGCCCAGTCGTGCGCGCGGCGGATGGAGGGCACCGGGTTCGTCATCGGCCCCGAGAAGCTCATGACCAACGCCCACGTCGTGGCCGGGTCGGATCGGGCCGAGGTGGAGAGCGGCGGTGAGCGCCTCGACGCCACCGTCGTCCTCTACGACGCGGAGCGGGACCTTGCGGTGCTCGACGTTCCCGGCCTGGACGCTGCACCGCTCGAGTTCGCGTCGGAGCCTGCCGCACCGGGCTCCTCGGCTGCCGTCGCCGGCTACCCACTCGACGGCCCCTATCAGGTGACGCCGGCCCGGATCCGGGCGTCGATCCAGCTGCGCGGCCCGAACATCTACTCCAGCGCCACCGTCACCAGGGAGGTCTACACAATCCGCGCGCAGGTGCGGCCCGGTAACTCGGGCGGCCCGCTGCTGGCGCCGGACGGCACCGTACTCGGGGTGATCTTCGGCGCCGCGATCGACGAGACCGACGTCGGGTTCGCCCTGACCGCCGAGGAAGTGGCACCCGTCGTCGAGGCCGGTCTCGCCGACAGCTCGGCGGCGTCGACCGAGGCCTGCACAGCGGCCTGACCGCTGCGTTCACCCGGGCGCGTTCACCCGGGCGCGTTCACCCGGGTTCGTTCGCCCGCCTGGCAAGACCGGCGATCATCGTGGTGAGGATGTCCGGCGATTCCTCGGCGGGGTAGTGCCCGACGCCGCGCACCGTGGAGAGTGTGTACCAGCCGGTGCACTGCTCACGGGCGTCCACCAGAGCGGACGGCGGCGTGAAGCGGTCCCCGTCGCCGACCACGTGCAACACCGGTGCGGTGATCGGCCTGGCCAGCGCCTCACGGTGTCGATGGCCGTCGGTGCGGAGCGGTGACCGCCCGGCCCAGCGCAGGTGTTCGACGGCCCCCCGGGCCGCTCCCGGAACCCGGATCGCCTGCCGCATCTTGACCATCGTCTCGGCGAAATCCACCGATGCCCGCCACGCGGGCCCTGATTGGGACCGCACCAACCGCTCGAGCAGCGCGGCGTTGCCGGCGACCAGATGACGTTCGGGCCACGCCGGCGTGGCCGCCCACGCCAGCAGCCGCCCGTACCGGTCGGTCGGCACGGGTCGCCGGATACGGGCCATCCGAATGGGATGCGGCGCGGCAATCGCCACCACCCCGCGGACCTGGGCGGGATTCATCACGGCGGTGTCGAACGCGGTCACCCCGCCGTAGCCCTGACCGACCAGGACGGCGTCACGCTCGCCGAGTGAACGGACGAGCCCGGCGATGTCGTCGGCAAGGGTGAAGGCGTCGTATCCGCGGGGGGTCTTGTCGCTGTCGCCGTACCCGCGCAGGTCCGGCGCGACCACCCGGAAGCCGGCCCGGGCGAGGCCGGGTAGCTGGTACCGCCACGACCGCCAGTACTGGCCGAACCCGTGCATCAACACGATCAGCGGGCCGCTGCCCGCCTCGGCGATATGGAATCGGATCCCGTTTGCGCTGATGTCCCGGTGCTGCCAGGGGCCCTCGTCCCTGAGCATCGACCCGTCGGGAACCGGTTCATCCTCGGTCTGCGGCGTCGGTTCCGCCGGACCCAGCAGATCCTCGATGTCTGCCCCGCGGTCGGGCCGCTCCCGCTTCGGGCGCCGTTCCGGGGCCGGGTGGCGTTCCTGTCGCGCGCTCCGGACCCGCCGCCACCGTCGGGGCAGGGCGCCGGGATCGCGGACGGCGCCGGGTTTGGCGTCGGGATCCGTCGGGTCGTCGGGGCCGGCGGGCCCGGTCACCGCGGACGGACGGGTGGTCGGGAGGTCAAGACGATCCCGGTCAGGACCCGGTAGCAGCCGTCTTCAGTGCCGCCGCCGTCTGCTCCAGCGACGCAATGGTTTTCTCCGGCTTCTTGACCTTCTTGACCTTGCGGTAGCCGAGGAACGCGAAAGCTGCGGCGATCAGCACCATCAGGACGAAGACGATCGTGAACGCGGCCCACCTCGGGAGCCAGATGGCCAGGATCTCGCCGACCATGAACCAGAAGAAGAACAACGAGAACGCACCGATGACGCCGGCGATAGCGAACATCACGCCGCCGGTGGCACCCGTCTTGACCGTCTGGGTCACCTCCAGCTTGGCCAGCTCGATCTCCGAGCGGATCAGCGTGGACATGTGCGTCGAGACGTCCTTGACCAGTTCGCCCATCGAGCCGTTGCGGTCGACGGCCGGTTCGGCCACGAGTGGGATGGACGCTGGCGTTGACCCGGCGACGGTGAACTGGTTCGGCGGCGTTGGCGTGCCGGAAGTCGTCACAGCCCTCTCCTGAAGGTCGGCGGACCGGCCGGTGGTGCGGCCGAAGGCTCCGTGCTCGGTCTGATGCTTACGGTGTGGTGCTCTCTCGATGGGTCTGTCGTGCGGGGTTCATCGTGCCATGCCCGCAGGTGACCGCTTCGCCGCAGGGTCGCGCGGCGCGCCACGGGTCTTCGGGTCGACAGCGCTCCGGGGTAGGCGGCCGGTGGTCTACTCGCCCAAAAGCCAGCGGTCGGGAGCCGTCAGCCGCGCGGCGTCGGCGGGACCCCACGAACCCTGCTGATAGGGCTGCACGGCGGGCCGATTCTCCAACACCGGTTCGAGCACCGCCCAGGCGCTGGCGAGTCCGTCCGGTCTGGTGAACAGCGAGCGGTCGCCGTTCAGAACGTCATGGATGAGCCGCACGTACGGTGGCAGCGCGTCCGAGCCTTCGACGTCGCCCAGCACGATCTTGGCGTTGCTGGCGGTCAGGTTCAGTCCCGGCCCGGGCTCCTTCACCACCATCGAGAGCTCGACGGCTCCACTGCCCGCGAGCGACAACGTCAGCACACCAGCATCTTTGGGGACTTCGAACGGCGCTCCGGTCGGCTCCCGCAGGATGATGCTGACCCGCTGGGTCGAGCCCGCCATGCGCTTCCCGGTGCGCATCAGGAAGGGCACGCCCCGCCAACGGTCGTTGTCCACCCACATCCGGGCGGCGACGAAGGTGTCCGTCGTCGACCCCGGCTCGACACCCTTGACGTCGAGGTAGCCGTCGTACTGACCCAGCACCACCTCGGCCGGGTCCAGCGGCCGGAAACAGGAGATCACCTGCTCCCGGGCGGATTGCAGGTCGTCGGCGCCCATGCTCTTCGGGGGCTCCATGGCCACCTCGGCCGCCACCTGGAAGAGGTGCGTGATGAGCATGTCGAGCATCGCGCCGGTGGCGTCGTAGAACACTGCCCGGTCGTCGATGTCCAGGTCCTCGGGCGCGTCGATCTGGACGGCCTTGATGTGCCGGGAGTTCCAGGTGTCGCCGAAGATGCTGTTGGCAAAGCGCAGCACGTGCAGGTCCTGGGTGGCCTCCTTCCCGAGGAAGTGGTCGATGCGATAGACCTGGGATTCGGTCAGGACCTGGTGCACCGCCTTGTCCAGCGAGCGGAAGTTCTCCGGTGACGTGCCGAACGGCTTCTCGTAGACGACCCGTGAACCTTTGGCCAGGTCGTGCCGGCCGA
Source organism: uncultured Actinomycetota bacterium (assembly GCA_963766015.1). Taxonomy (GTDB): domain Bacteria; phylum Actinomycetota; class Actinomycetes; order Mycobacteriales; family Nakamurellaceae; genus Nakamurella. The sequence continues at coordinate 229,265 of CAVXYU010000040.1, forward strand.
GGGCAGCCGTCAGCTCGGGAAAGGCAACCGGCGGCACCGCGAAGTAGTGGACCAGTTGCGCCTCCTCGCCGAGGTCGGCCCTGGCCTGGGTGACCACGTCGAGCAGGCTGCCGGGGTCGTCGGAGTCGAACCCGCCGCCGGCGAATCGCAACCGGGAGCTGAAGTCGTCCCAAGGCCCGGTGTCCGGCGCAGGGCCGAACTCGGTGAGCACATCGTGGACATGGCCGCGAAAGTCCTCATGGGAGACGTCACCGCGGCCGTTCCCGACCAGGATGTAGTCCTCCGGCAGCAGTTCCTCCTTCGCCAGCCGGAAGAACGCCGGGATGACCATGCGTTTGGCCAGGTCACCGGTGCCACCGAAGAGGACGAACACGACCGGCTTGGTGGGACGCTCCGGGGCGGACTGCTGGGTTCCAGACTGCTGAATGCTGGACTGCTGGGTGCTGGATTGCTGGGTGCTGGAACCAGGAAGCGGCGGCATGTGTCGCAGATTAACGGAGTGATCGTCGTCAGCGCCGGTGAACGATATGGCTTTCGTGGGCTCGGACGCCGACTGCACCGTTTCCTTGCGGGACGGGCGTGTCGGCGCGCCTGTGGCGAGGTGAAGGTTCACTCGAACATGCGGCACATCGTCGTGCGCGGGAGACAGCAGTGGAGCGGGTGCCATTGGGCACCCGCTCCACTGTCACGACATCACACGGACCGGTCAGTCGGCCTTGCCGCTGGACAACCCGCTCGAGATCAGGTTCAGCACGTTGCTGTCCTGGAGCGTGGTGGCGTCGCCCACCGCGCGGTTCTCGGCGATGTCGCGGAGCAGTCGGCGCATGATCTTGCCGGACCTGGTCTTGGGCAGCTCGGGGACGACCAGGATGCGCTTGGGCTTGGCGATCGGGCCGATTTCCTTGGCGACATGGGCCTTGAGCTCGGCCACCAGCGTGTCGGTATCGACGGCCGATCCACGCAGGATCACGAAGGCGACGATGCCCTGTCCGGTCATCTCGTCGTTGGCGCCCACCACTGCGGCCTCGGCGACGGACGGATGCGAGACCAGCGCCGACTCCACCTCCGTGGTTGAGATCCGGTGCCCGGAAATGTTCATCACGTCGTCGACCCGGCCGAGCAGCCACAGTGCGCCGTCGGTGTCGTACTTCGCGCCGTCACCGGCGAAGTAGTAACCCTGTGCGGCGAACCGGGACCAGTAGGTGTCCTTGTACCGCTCGTCGTCACCGAAGATCGTCCGGAGCATCCCTGGCCACGGCTTGTCGATGACGAGGTATCCGCCCTCGCCCTTGCCGACGGGGACGCCTTCGTCGTTGACCACCTTGGCGCTGATGCCGGGAAGGGGGATCATCGCCGACCCCGGCTTGCAGGCCGTGACACCCGGCAGCGGGGAGATCATGATGCCGCCGGTCTCGGTCTGCCACCAGGTGTCCACGATGGGACAGTTGTTGTGCCCCACGTTCTCCCGGTACCACATCCAGGCCTCGGGGTTGATGGGTTCGCCGACCGATCCGAGGACCCGCAACGAGCCGAGGTCGTACTTGCCGGGGACCTCCGCGCCCCACTTCATGAAGGTGCGGATCAGGGTCGGTGCCGTGTAGTAGATGGAGACCTTGTATTTGTCGATGATCTCCCAATGCCGGCCCTCGTGCGGGCTGTTCGGGGTGCCCTCGTAGATCACCTCTGTCGCCCTGTTGGCCAGCGGCCCGTAGACGATGTAGGAGTGGCCGGTCACCCAGCCGATATCGGCTGTGCACCAAAAGACATCGCTACCCGGCTTGTGGTCGAAGACCGCGTTGTGGGTGTAAGCGGCCTGCGTCAGGTACCCGCCCGAGGTGTGCAGGATGCCCTTCGGCTTTCCGGTCGTACCGGAGGTGTACAGGATGAACAGCGGCTGCTCTGAGGGGAAGGCCTCCGGCGTGTGCTGGTCGGACTGGCTCTCGACCAGTTCGTCCCACCAGGCGTCCTTTGCGTTCCATTCGACGTCGAAGCCGGTTCGCCTGACCACCAGGACGTTCTCGACGCTGGTGTCCGGGCCGGAGATGGCCTCGTCGACCGCAGCCTTGAGCGACACCGCGGTGCCACGGCGGTACTGGCCGTCGGCAGTGATCACCAACCGGGCCTGGGCGTCCCCGATCCTGGAGCGCAATGCCTCGGCCGAGAAGCCTGCGAAGACCACGCCGTGGGCGAGCCCCAGACGTGCGCAGGCCAGCATCGCGAAAACTGCCTCCGGGATCATCGGCAGGTAGATCGCCACCCGGTCGCCGGTCTTGAGCCCGAGGGAGATCAGCGCGTTGGCGGTCTTGCAGACCTCTCGCTGCAGCTCCGCATAGGTGATGGTGCGGGAGTCCCCGGGTTCGCCCTCCCAATGGATCGCGACGGTGTCGCCGAAGCCATCCTCGACATGCCGATCGACGCAGTTGTACGCGACGTTGAGCTTCCCGTCGGCGAACCATTTGGCGTGCGGGGCGTTCGACCAGTCGAGCACCGTGCTGAACGGCGTCGCCCAGGACAGTCGATTCGCCTGCTCGGCCCAGAAGCCTTCGAAGTCGTCTTCGGCCTGCTTGTAGGCCTCGGCTGTCAGATTGGCCTGGGCCGCGAACTCGGTCGAGGGTGGGAACGTTCGCGCCTCGGTGCCGAGATTGTCCAGTGCGATGGACGCTGTGGCAGGGGCCGGTTCGGACGTTGTAGCGGGACCGCTCACAATGTTTCTCCTTGGTGACGTCGGTGTCAGTGTCGGGTGGAGAGGTGCTTGGCGATGGTTCGGGCGCTGTTGGCCGGCCCGGGCGAGCTGCCCTGATCGGACTGTCCTGACGAGCTGTGCAGTGCCGGCTGCGGGTCCTCCCGCTACCTCCTCCCGGGACAGAGCCGACGGGTCGCCACCAGCGGTGTAGTGGGTGGAAGGTATCGCTGGCTGCGATTTCCCGCCACGCTTCGTAAGTCGGGCATCGGTCAACGGCCGGGAAACTGCGGTGACCGGCTGCGGCGGCCGGTAGCCGTCACCGGTCAGGCGAGCACGCGCGGACGGAAGGGCGGCCGTAGTCGCGGCACGTATCGTGCTGCGGTGACCGCCATCGCCTCGTCCGCGCCCTGGGAGTACTGGCGTGCGCCTCCGGAGGTGACCGCCGCTGTCGAGGATGTCAGGACCTCGATCACCGCGCTCCGGCGCCATCCGGCGAACCGCACCGGCTGGCCCGGCACCTCGGCGATCGCATCGATGCGGGCGGCCAGGGCATCAGCCGCGCTGGACGGCGCGCCGCTCACGCTCGACGCCGGTGCCGGCACCGTGACCGACCCGGTCCTGGCGGGCTCCTTGCGCGCGGCCGCCGCGATCGGGTCGATGGCCTCCGTCTGGCTGCGCTCGCCACTCCAGGTGCTGGCCAGGCTGCATACTCTCGCGGCCGCCGACCTGGCCCCGCCGGACGAATTGGGGCGACCACGATCCGACGGTGTGGGACTTGCCCCTTCCCTGATCGAGCTGGCCGGTGTGGCGATCTCGTCCCCGTGGCCGGCGCCGGTACAGGTGGCGATGGTGCACGGCCGGCTACTGACGCTGCGGCCGTTCGACGACGCCAACGGGGTTGTTGCCAGAGCTGCCGCGCGGCTCACGATGGTGGCGGGTGGACTCGATCCCGCTGGACTCGGCGTTCCGGAGGTCGCGCTCCTACGCCATCGCAGTTCGTACGAGAAAGCATCGGCCGCGTTTTCGGACGGGCACCCGGATTCGGTCACCCGCTGGGTTCTCGCTGTGTGCGGCTGGCTCGTCGCAGGCGCCAGGGAAGGGCAGTCGATCGCCGACGCTGCTGTGTGAGGTGTTGTGCAATGCCCGATGGAAGCGATTCCACACGCAAAGTAACGTCATTTGTGCCTTGCTCAAGTGCTGCCACAGGGCACGAAGGGTGGTGTCGGTCATGTGGTCCCGTGACAGAGGCGATGGACGAGGACGCCGAGCCGCCGGGATCCATTCCACTGCATACAGTGATGACGACGTGACGCTTGGTCAGAATGTCCGAAAGGTCCCGCGTCGCATGTGATTAGTCTGACCGGGTGATTTTCCACTCGTACCGTGACTCGCATCGTCGGATCGACGGATTAGTCCGGTCCAGGATCGACGTCACGGTAAAGGCTGCGATCAGTGCGCCGAGGTTTTTCAGCGCAGGTTCGGGTCATTTTCGCCGGCAAATACTTCTCGTCGAGGTCCGCCATTGTGCTGCTGTGCCGGAGAGAAGTGTGCGGACGTCTTCGATGGTGACCGGGGATGGGCCGGACAATGCCTCGGTGGCGGGAATCGAGCCTCCCCGGGACCGACACATGAAAGACGGCGCCTCACCGGGGTGAGACGCCGTCTGCGCAGGCTGACCAGCTACCAAGCTTCACCACGACTCGTCGTGACGGGCTCCGCGACCTTCGTCGGTAACCCTGACGACGTACCTCCCGCGGCTTATAGCGGTGAGTGGGTACCGGGGCCTGCGCGGGGAGCTCCGAAGGGGGTCGGCGGTGTTTCTCTTCCACACCGTCTCTGGCCGATCGGGGGTCCCTGACATAGTGATACGCCGCGACGGCCCGGTGGGCAACAGCAGACGCGTCGACAATCTGACCGGGACCGATTCAGATGCATCCGAATGGGGTGTAACCGGCTCGAAGCTGAAGATCTTTGCAACGTGTCCGCGTCTTTAGGTGACGAACCCATGACCTCGGGTCTACAGTGAACTTGTCGGTTTCCACCCCCCCGGGAGCCGACCACTAGGTTCAGCTCAACCCCCCGGAGCTGAACCCCGCGGCCCCCGCCCTCCCCCCTGGCGGGGGCCGCCCCTATTCTCCGGCTTCTCGTCGTGGGCGCGGCTCCGAAACGGTGAGAAAACGTTTGCGGACAGCGCAGTGACCAGGTTCCGCGCACTGACAGCGACGCCTGGCACGTCCTTGCTGGCACCCATGAACGGCGCTCGCTTCGCTGCCGTCACTAACCCCGCCCAACTGCGCACATGGACGGGTTCCATCCACATCCGACAGGTGCCCGCGGCCGTCCTGCTCATCGGTGCTCAACTGCTCCCTGCGGCCCTACCCGATCCGGGCACGGCCTGTACAGGAGCGGAGCATCGTGGACGAACGACCACTGCTGATCACGGCCGAAGACGGGTTACTGCTCGGGGACCTGCAGCGGATTGCCGCGGCCGCTGGTGTGGAGATCGAGCACAGCGCCGACATCCCTACGCGTGCCAGGTGGACGGCCGCGCCGGTTGTGCTCCTCGACGCCGCCATGCTGCGGGTCGCTGCACGGGCAGTTCTCCCTCGGCGTCCCGGCATCGTCGTTGTCGGGGTCGGAGAACCGGCCGACGAGATGTGGGAACTCTGCGTCCGGCTCGGCGTCGAGCGGACAGTGGCTTTCGGTGGCGCCGCGTCCGAACAACTGCTGATCGATCTGCTCTCCGACGCCGTCCCCGGAGTACCCGGTCGTGGGCAGTGCCTGGTGGTGCTCGGTGCCTGCGGCGGTGCCGGTGCATCGGTGTTCGCGGCCGCGCTGGCGCTGGCAGCGGCACGAACCGGTACCGACAGCCTGCTCGTCGACGCCGACCCGTGGGGCGCAGGCGCCGATGTGCTCCTGGGCATCGAGGGGTCTCCCGGCCTCCGCTGGGGCGACCTCGCGGCCGGCTCGGGACGCCTGCCCGCGGACGCCCTGCAACGGGCATTGCCATCGGTGGGTGCGGGCCGGGGTCGGGTCGCGGTGCTGACGTTCGGTCGGTCCGGCTCGGCGGCCGTCGAATCGGCCACGATGGACGCGGTTCTCGCCTCCGGTCGGCGGGCGGGACGAATGACCGTCGTCGATGTGCCGAGGCATCCCGACCCAGCTGCCGATCGTGCTCTGGAGCGCGCCGATCTGGCGGTGGTGGTGACGCCGGCGGACGTACGCGGCTGCTGGGCCGCCGACCGGATCCGCGCCAGGATCTTCGACAGCGGTTGCCGCGCAGGCATTGTCGTGCGTGGACCGTCACCTGGAGGTCTTGGCGCGGGCGACCTTGCGGGCGTCCTGCAGTTGCCGCTGCTGGCGCGGATGCGTGCGGACCCGGCCCTCCCACGGGACCTGGAGATCGGTCTCGCGCTGGTCGCCGGGTCGGGCCGACCGCTGTCCAGGGCTGCCGGACGGGTCCTCGCCGCGGTCGACCGGTCGCCATGACGGGCGAGCACAGCGCGGCTCGATTCCGTGCCTCCGATGCGGCCACCGGTTCCCCTACCGCCTCGACCACGGTGATCGCCGAGGACGTCATCCAACGGGTTCAGCGGCGGCTCGTCGACGAGGGCGCGGACCCGAACCCGACCGCACTGGCCAGAGCACTGCGGGCGGAGTCCGGGGTGTTGCTGACCGACTCCGAGATGCTGCGACAGATACGGATGCTGCAGCGTGAGCTCGTCGGCGCCGGCCCGCTGTCCGAGCTGCTCGCCGACCCCGCGACCACCGATGTGGTGGTCAACGCGCCCGGCGACGTGCGGGTGGATCGCGGAGCCGGGTGGCAGTCGACCGGGGTGACGTTTCCCGACGAGGCCGCGGTGCAGCGGCTCGCCCGCAGGCTCGCAACCGCCGCGGGCCGGCGCCTTGACGACGCCCATCCGCACGTCGATGCCCGACTGGCCGATGGCACCCGCCTGCATGCGGTTCTGGCCCCTCTCGCGGCCTCGGGCACCTGCCTGTCGCTGCGGGTCCTGCGACCGGTCCAGCACGACCTTGTTGCGCTGCGGAGCAGCGGCACGCTGCCCGGGGTCACGCATCCGACGCTGTGTGCGGTGCTGCGTGCCGCGTTGTCCTTCGTCGTCTCCGGCGGTACCGGATCCGGGAAGACGACCCTGCTGTCCGCGCTGCTGGCCGCGGTCCCCGCCGACGAGCGGATCGTCACTGTCGAGGACGCCGAGGAGTTGCGGCCGCCGCATGCGCATATCGTCCGGCTGGTCGCGCGTCAGGCCAATGTCGAAGGCGCGGGGGTGATCTCGGTACGGGATCTGGTCAGGCAGGCGCTCCGTATGCGGCCGGACCGGATCGTCGTCGGAGAGGTTCGGGGCGCGGAAGTCGTCGACCTCCTCGCCGCGCTGAACACCGGCCACGACGGCAGCGCCGGCACCCTGCACGCGAATACCGCAGCCGACGTACCCGCCCGCTTCGAAGCACTGGCCGCGTTGGGCGGTATCGGGAGAGACGCGGTGCACGCACAGCTGGCAGGTGCGGTGCGGGTCGTCATGCACATCCGACGCGAGGGACAGGGCAGGGTGCTGCATGAGATCGCGGTGCTCCGCAGGGACTCCGCAGGCCTGGTCACGGCGCAGCCGGCCATCGTGGCGGGCCGGCCGGATGGCGCCGGTGCCGCCGTGCTCGCACATTGGCTGGCCGATCGAGGCGAACCCGTTCCATGGTGACCGCCCTGCTGATCGCTGCTGCCGCCGTGGTGTGGCCGGCCCCGACGCCGTCCGTGCTCCACTCTGCCGGCCGGCATACCCGAGGGCTCCTCGGCCACCGAGGTGCCGGACGCCCCGCGACCGGTCGGGCGGCGGTCGGCGCTGCCATCCTGCTGACCGCGGCAGCCCTGTTGGCGCACTGGGGTGCCGCCGTCGCGTTCTCCGGAGCCGTTCTCGGTGCGACGGTCTGGAGTCTGTCGCGGCGGCTCAGAGTCGCTCGCGGACGGCGGGTTGCCCTGGAACAGATCGTGGCCGCGTTGCGGATGCTCGGCCGGGAGCTGCACGCGGGCGCCGATCCGGCGCTGGCAGCGCAGAACACCGCCGCAGCCGCAACCGGGGAGGGTGCTGCGGTGGTGTCCGAGCTGGTCCGTGCCATCGCGACCGGGGATCGTGCGTCAGGCAGGGTGCGCGCGGGCTCGAACCGGCTGCCGGCGGGTGGAGCACCGCCGCCTGCGTCGGAAACGGCTTTTGGGGTGGGCGCCCGCGGTCCGGCATTGCTTGCGCCGGGGATGCTCGCGCCGGGGATGCACGCGCCGGGGATGCACGCGGTGGCCCGGCTGCGCGGCGGGTGGACGCTCACCAGGCGGCACGGAATCGCCTTCACCCCACTGATCGATGCACTCGCCGCCGAACTGGCCGAGCAGCTGGTCGCTGACTCCCGACGGGCGGGCGAGGTGGCCGGCCCGAGGATGTCGGGCTATGTGATGGCCGTCCTGCCCCTGCTGGGATTGCTGCTCGGCGCGGGGATGGGCGCCGACCCGCTCGAGGTGCTGTTCCGCACCCAGCTGGGCAACGTGCTGCTGGTCGTGGGCACCGCACTGACCTGCGGTGGCCTGCTGTGGTCCGCCCGCATCGTCGCCCGGTGACGCACACCGGGCACCTGCCGCTTCCGGATGACGGGCGCTGAAATGCAGCCGACGGGAACCATCGTTGCGCTGCTGGCGGCCGCGGGCGCGCTGCTCGCTGTGCCCCCGCCCGTCCGGGTCCCACCGCGCCACGACGGCCCGCTGAACACGACGTCACCGGCCCGGCGGAGCAGAGCAGCGATCGTCGGGTTGCTGACCGGCGCAGGCTTCGTCCTGCTCGACCCGGATCTGTGGTGGCTGGGCCTGGTGGTCGCTGTAGCCGTGGCCGTCGGCGTCCGGCGGCGAGGTTCGGGACACCCAGCGGCCACCCGAACTGCGGACCGGCAGCTGATCGCGATCTATTGCGAGTTGTTGGCGTCATGCCTCGACGCCGGAATGGCGCTCGCCGGTGCCCTGCGGGCGGTCTCCGATGCATTGGACCCGGTCGATCCGCCGCCGGAACCGGAGCGAGGTGGCTCGAGTCCGCGCGTGGGAGCGCCGGCTGTCGCGGCACGCGGTTCCGTCGCTACTGGCCGCCACCGACGGGGCGGACCGGTCGAGCTGCTGGATTCCGTTGCGGCCATGCTCCGGCTGGGTGCCGACCCGGTGACCGCCTGGCGAGGCGTCGAGCACAACGAGGACCTCGCCCCGATCGCAGCGGCGGCGTGCCGATCCGCAGCCGGCGGCGGCACGCTTGCACAGGCGGTACGGGAACACGCCTCCCAGCTGCGGCAGCAGACGGCGGCGGCGGATCTGCGGTCAGCGGGTCGGGCTGGCGTCCTGATGACAGCACCACTGGGCGTGTGCTTCCTGCCGGCCTTCCTGTGTCTCGGGTTGGCGCCGGTCGTCGTCGGGCTGCTGGGGCAGCTCGACATGTTCTGACGGGCGACGGCTTTCGTTCCCGCACTGACCGCGGGGGATTGTTCACATGAGCCTGATCGATCCACATCGTCCCTTCCCGCGCCGACCGATCGGTGGTTCCGGCGCAAGCTCGGGACGCGGTCGACAACCGGTCGGCCTTCGAGGGGAGTGGTTGTGGTGCAAGGTATCTCTGCTGTCTTGGATGAACGTGAATCGGAACACCGTTGCGCAAAGGAGGCTGACGTCGAGAGCGATGCTGGGATGAGCACGGTCGAGTACGCGGTCGGCACCGTTGTCGCCGCTGCGTTCGCCGCCGTCCTGTACCGCATCGTCACCGGCGACTCGGTCGTCGCGGGCCTGACGGACCTGATCAATTCCGCGTTGTCGACGACGTTCTGAGCCGGACACCATGCCGAGGAGGCGATGTCGTTCTCGCGGGGAAGTGGACGAGAGGGTTGCCCCGCGGCGGATCGACGGCGAAACCGGCGGCGTCACGGTCGAAGCTGCCATCGCGCTCGCGGTTCTCGCGCTCGTGCTCGTCACCTGCCTGGCCGGGCTCGCCTGCATGATCGCCCAGATCCGATGTGCGGACGCGGCCCGGGAAGCCGCCCGGCTGGCGGGCCGCGGAGACGACAACGGTGCATCAGGCGCCGTTGCGGCGCTCGCCCCGCAAGGGGCGGTGCTCGACGTGAGTGCCCGGGACGAATGGGTGGTCGCCACGGTCTCTGTCCGGCCCGTGGGCGGCCTGCTGCCAGGGGTGACGATTTCGGCGTCCGCCACGGCCGCCCGGGAGCGGGGATGACCTGATGACCAGCGGTCCAGCCATCCGGCCACCGGAGTCCACCGTCCGGGCCGCTGACCGTGGAGTGGCCACCGTGTACGCGTGCCTGGGGTGCGTGCTGCTGCTGATCGTCACCGGCCTGGCAGCGCAGGTCGGGGCGGCGTCGCTGGCCAGGCAGCGAGCGGAGTCGGCTGCGGATCTGGCCGCTCTTGCCGGTGCGGCGAGGGTGCTGCATGGCCTGGATGCCGCGTGCGCGGCGGCCCTGGATGTCGCATCCAGGAACGGTGTGGCGCTGCGCTCCTGCTCGGTCGTCGGTGCGGACGTCCTCGTCATCGTGAACGCAGAGATCCGTGCCGGCCCGTTGTCCGGCGCCGCGACGGCCCGGGCGCGGGCCGGCCCGGCCGTCGCGACCCTTTCTGAGCAGGGGTGATCCGGCAGGCGCCACGAGATCGGGACGCGGCCCCGGGGCGCCGGGTCAGTCGTCGGTGCCGAGTCCTCGCCCGGACGGTGACACCAGAATCTTGACCGCGGTGTCGTTCCGGTTGATCAGCGTGTCGAAGCCCTTGTCGACGAGGTCGTCGAGACCGATCCGGCCGGTGATGAACGGTTTCAGGTTGACCTTGCCCGCCTGGACCAGTGCGATGACGTCAGGATGGTTGCCCATGTAGGCGATGGTGCCCCGGAGGTCGATCTCCTTGAGTACCAGCTTCTGGAGGTCGAGCTGAGCGGGGTGACCCCAGATGGCGATGACCACGATCACCCCGGCCGGTCGGATCGCGTCGAACAGCGTGTCCAGCACCACGTTCACCGAGCTGCACTCGAACCCGACATCGGCGCCGACCCCGCCGCTGAGCCGGCGGACCTCTTCTGCGACGTCGACCGCCATCGGGTCGAGGGCGTGGTCGGCGACCCCGGTGTCGATCGCCTTCTGCCTGCGCAGTGAACTGGGCTCGCTGATGATCACCGTCAGGCCGTGCGCCTTGAGGATGGCGGCGGTGAGCAGGCCGATCGGTCCGGCACCGCCGATCAGCGCGATGTCGCCGGACTGCGCACCGCTGCGCACGAAGGCGTGATAGCCAACGGACAGCGGCTCGATGAGAGCCGCTTCGTCGAGAGGGATGTCGCCGACCGGATGCGCCCAGCGGCGTTCGACGACGATCTTCTCGCCCAGCCCGCCGCCCCGTCCGGCGAGTCCGATGAAGTTCATGTTCGGCGTCAGGTGGTAATTCGACCCCGGTTCGGTCGATTCCTTCGGATCGATGATGTACGGCTCGACCACCACGCTGTCGCCGATCGCGAGGTCGTCCACCCCCTCGCCGACGGCATAGACGGTTCCGGACATCTCATGGCCGAGCGTGATCGGCGCGGACTCGCCGGATACCGGGTGTGGATGTCCGGCGGCCGGGACGAAGATCGGGCCCTCCAGGTACTCGTGCAGATCGGTACCGCAGATGCCGCACCAGGCGACGTCGATGCCGACGGTGCCGGGCTGGACCTCCGGTTCGGCAATGTCCTGGATGCGGATGTCGCCGCGATCGAAATAGCGTGCTGCTCTCATGTCTCGCTCCTCTGGTGGCTGTGGGTGAATGAAACGGGCCGGGTCCCGGCAGAGCCGTTGGTGGCAACGGGTCAGCGATAGACCAGCCCGCCGTCGATCAGCCCGGCCTGGCCGGTCATGTAGTCCGAGTCCGGCCCGGCGAGGTAGGAGACGAAGGCGGCCACGTCCTCCGGGGTCTGCGCCCGGCCCAGGGCGATGCCGTCCACGAACTGGCGATAGGTCTCGCCCTTGGGTGCGCCGGTCAACTCCGCGAAGCGTTCGTCGATCGTCACCCACATGTCGGTACCGACAACTCCGGGGCAGTACGCATTCACCGTGATGCCGGCGCTCGCGTATTCCTTGGCGGCGGACTGGGTCAGCGCCCGGACGGCGAACTTGGTCGCGCAGTAGACCCCCAGCATGGCGAAGCCGTCGTGCCCGGCGATCGACGACGCGTTGATGATCTTCCCGCCGTGCCCGCGCTGCCGGAACTTCGCCGCGGCCGCCTGGATGCCCCAGAGCACCCCCTCGACGTTGACCGCGAGGATCGTCGCCACCTCCTCGGGGATGACGTCGGCGATCGGGTTGACCTGGGCGATGCCGGCGTTGTTGATCATGACGTCGAAACCGCCCAGAGCCGATTCGGCGTGCTCGACCGCCGCGTACACCTGCTCTCGATCCGTGACGTCGGCGACGAACGTGGTCGCCTTGCGCCCGATGCTCCTGACCTCGGCCGCGACGTGCTCCATCTTCTGCTCGTTGAGGTCGACGATGGCGATGTCGCCGCCATCGGCGGCCAACCGGAGCGCGATCCCCCTGCCGATTCCTTGTCCGGCTCCGGTGATCAGGACGACCTTGTCCTCGATGCTCATGCAGAACTCCTTGTGGTGCGAATGGTGATGGGGAACGGGCTCATCGGGGTGTCAACGCCTACCGGAGGTGGTGCACCTCCTGCAGGCCGTACACCGGCGTGGGAATTCCCTCCATCCGCGCCTTGAGCTGCAGCGCCAGGTAGAGCGAGTAGTGCCGCGACTGGTGCAGGTTGCCGCCGTGGAACCACAGCGCCTCCTGCTGGGTCGGCTTCCACATGTTGCGTTGCTCGCCCTCCCAGGGAGCCGGGTCCTTGGTGGTGTCCGAGCCGAGACCCCAGACCTTGCCGACCTTGTCGGCCACCTCCTGCGAGATGAGGTCGGCCGCCCATCCATTCATGGACCCGTACCCGGTGGCGTAGACGACGACGTCCGCGGGCAGTTCCTTGCCGTTGGACAGCACGACGCCGGTTTCGGTCAGCCGGACGACGTCCACCCCGGACTCGAGTTTGATGTCGCCGTTGGCGACGAGTTCCGATGCACCCACGTCGATGTAGTAGCCGGAGCCGCGGCGCAGGTACTTCATGAACAGGCCGGAGTCGTCGTCGCCGTAGTCGAGCATGAAGCCGGCCGCGCCGAGCCTGGAGTAGAAGTCGGCGTCGCGCTTGCGGATTTCGTCATACACCGGGATCTGGAATTCGGGCATGATCCGATACGGCAGCGAGGCGAACGTCAGGTCGGCCTTCTGGGTGGTCATTCCGGCGGCGACCGCCTCCTCGGAATACAGGCCACCGAGCGCGATCTTCATCAACGAGTCGGACTTGACGATGTGCGTCGACGAGCGCTGCACCATGGTGACGTCGGCACCGCCCTCCCACAGCGCCGCGCAGATGTCGTGGGCGGAGTTGTTGGCTCCGATGACGACCGCACGCTTCCCCCGGTAGGCGTCAGGACCGGGATGCTTCGACGAATGGTGCTGATCACCCCGGAAAATGTCCATACCTTCGAACGACGGCACGTTGGCCTTACCCGACATCCCCGTCGCGAGCACGAGTTGCTTGGGGCGCAGGGTGATCTCGGCGCCGTCCCGCTCGACGACGACGGTCCATTCACCGTTGTCCTCGTGGTAGGTCGCGCTCTTGCATTCGGTGCCGCCCCAGTAATTGAGCTCCATCACCTTGGCGTACATCTCCAGCCAGTCGCCGATCTTGTCCTTCGGGGCGAAAATGGGCCAGTTGGCGGGGAAGTCGATGTACGGGAGGTGGTCGTACCACACCGGATCGTGCAGGCAGAGCGACTTGTAGCGGTTCCGCCAGGCGTCCCCGGGGCGCGGGTTGCGGTCCACGATGATGGTGGGAACACCGAGTTGGCGCAGTCGGGCGCCGAGTGCGATGCCGCCCTGGCCGCCGCCGATGATCACCGTGTAGGGCTGCGTCGTGTGACCGAGCTCCTCCGCCTCGCGATGACGGGCCTCCAGCCAGGTCTGCCGGTCGGGATTGGCGCCGTGTTCCGCGCCCTTCGGCCGCCGACCACGCAGCGGTTCCTCGTGGCCCTTGAGCTCGTACATGGTCGTCAGCAGCGTCCAGGCGGCGCCGTCCTTGAGCCGGAGGTGCCCGATGCACCGTCCGACGGCGGTCTCGAACTGGATCCAGCTTTCGGTGACGCCGCCATCCTCTGTGGGTTCACCGAGGTGCTCGGCAACGGCGAATCGGCTGGGCTGCATGCGTTCCGCATTCGCCTGGAGAAGGTCGCGAACACCGGCGGGACCCTCCACGGTGACAATGTTCCAGGTCAGGGCGACCAGATCCCGCCAGTAACTGTCCTCCAGGAACAGACCCGCTGCGGCGTCGAGATCGCCTGCTGTCAAGGCTGTTTCGAGGCCGGCCAGCCAATCCTGGACGGTGCTGCGGGCGGTGCGCTGCAATGTTCCGGTCATGGGTTGCTCCCTGCTGTTGAGTGAATCGGGGACAAGTACGGGTAGGGCTGAGCGGGTGGATGGCGGTGCGAACGACCCGAAGGAGCCGCGCTGCCGGGCACGCCGGTAGCGCGAAACGTGGTGCGTCGGCCGAGCGATGAGTCGCGGTGGAATGCCTGAGGTCAGGACGGGAGAGTGACGCCGGACGGGCCGGCGGCCGGAGCCGGCGGCGCTACCCGGCCCGCAACCGCCGGATCGTGGGTGCCGTCGATGCGGGCAGCAAATCGGCGGCGAGGGCCGGGCGGGTGACGTGCACGTGCGCCCAGTCCGCGAATCGGTACGGCCGCTGGCAGAGCAGGCCGCCGAGATGCTTTCGCAGCCGGGACATCTCGGCGCGGACGGCGACCGCGTGATCCAGCGATCCGAACAGTTCGGTCGACAGCTCCGCGGCCGTCAGCCCGTCCGGGTTGAGCGAGAGCAGCAGCAGGAGCTCCGCGTGCCGGGGGCTGAGCCGGTGCGACCAGTTCCCTGCCTGCGACTGCACACTCAGACGCGGGAGATGCTGGTCGGCGAGGTTGATGTCGATGTCGGTGACGCTCGTATCGAGCCGGTCGTCACCCAGGACCCGCACCAGCCAACCCCCGGGGATGGGTTCCAGCCTGCAGGATCCGAACGCCGGCAGCCAGGCCAGGTCGGCGTCCCGCTGGGCGGGCAGCGCGATCCGGTCGGACGGCACCGCCGTGGTCGCCGCCGCGACCCAACCGTCGTGGTCGGTCACCATCGTGGGCTGCCGGCTGCCGGCCAGCAACGGGCGCGGCGACTGCGCGCAGCGCGGCTCATCGCGGCATGGTGCTCCTCGCGCAGAAAGGACTCCGCCATGCGGGCGGCCGCGTCGACGAGGGCAAGCGTGCTCGGGTGGACGGTGGATGCGGCGCCGCTGACGTCCACGACACCGAGAGGTTTCCGTTCGCCGGGTCCAGAATCGGTGCGGCGGCACAGGTCCAGGCGTGATGTGTCTTCACGAAATGCTTGGCCGAGTAGATCTGCACCGGCCGCGACAGGACCAGCGCGGTGCCGATGGCGTTGGTGCCGACACTGCTCTCGCTCCAGTTGGCGCCGACCTCGAAGCCCAACCGGGCGGCGTGCTGCTGGATCTTCTTGGGGCCGTCGCGCCACAGCACCGTGCCCGCCGGTCGACGACGACCATCACGTGGCCGGCGTCCTCGGCCGCCGGCAGCAGCACTCCGCCGAGCACCGGGAGCACCTTGGCGAGTTTGCCGTTGTGCCGGCGGAACTCCACCTCGTCCGGTCCGACGGCCTCCGGCAGGACGCGGCCACGGTCCGGGTCCATCCCGAGCCCAAGAGCCCGCCGCCAGGATTCATCGACCAACGGCCGGGCGCGGCGGGCGAGCGTTCGCCGGCCAGCGCGGCATCGCGGATCCTGCGCAGGAGTTGTGCGTACTGAGCGGGGTCCTCGCCGGCGGGGACGGCGGCCTCGAATGACCTGTCACGGCCCGTTGACCTCGCGTCGCCTCGCACCGGTCGATCTTCGCCCCGATTGCAGACCCGGGCCACCGTTGCCGCCCGGCTACGCGGCCCCGCGCGGGTCGCGCCCATCGGATCGGGCCTCACTGCGACCATCGACACCTCCTGACCTCGACGTTGCGGTCATCACCCGTGTCGCCGGCTACCTTGCATGACCGGCCGACCGGAAGAACGGTGATCGCACGGCGGCGTGAAAACAACAGTTGCAGCGGGGTTGCAACGACCGGCAGACCGCCCATCGGCGCCGTGCGGCGTCACCGATCACAGCTACCGATGCCTGGACATCGCGCGGTGCAGAGGCGCGGCGGCGAGCGCCGCGGTGAAGAACTCCAGGACGTACGGCTCGCGGCCTTGTCGAGGGCTGATTGCCGTTGCCGCACTTGGGGGATTGCACGCAGGACGGGCAGCCGGCCTCGCAGGGGCAGCTCGCCAC
The DNA here is from genome assembly GCA_963766015.1 of uncultured Actinomycetota bacterium. GTDB lineage: Bacteria > Actinomycetota > Actinomycetes > Mycobacteriales > Nakamurellaceae > Nakamurella. Next base: position 245,431 of record CAVXYU010000040.1, read on the forward strand.
GGCATCCCGCACGGCCGCCAGCCATTCGCCGAGCACCTGATGGCCGCGGTCGGCGAATCCCGCGCCACCGGGGTAGCCGTCGTAGACGATCACCGTCGGTTCGCCGGTGTCCGGGTGCAGGGCCGTTGACAGCCCGCCGATGTCCCACCTGTCGCAGCCGGCGAACAACGGCAGCAGCCCGATCGCGGCGTGCTCGGCGGCGTGCAGGGCGCCGGGCACCAGCTCCTCGGGCACACCCGCGGCGAGCAGGGCGTCGAACGCCACCCAGAACCAAACCGCCGGGTATGCAGCGTGTGCCGCGGCATGTCCAGACCCGATGACATCCAGCAATTCGCCGTTGGGTCGGCGGCGGAGGTACCCGATGACCTGTTCGAGCAATACGTAGAACGAACGAAGGAGACGTAGACATAGACAT
>CAVXYU010000041.1:0-64472 GCA_963766015.1 uncultured Actinomycetota bacterium
ATAATAAAAACCATTTTGGGATGGCGCGTCTTGATTGCGCGGGTGGCCGTAATCCCGTCCATCTTCGTCATCCGGACGTCCATCAGGATGACATCCGGCAGGAGAGTATCCGCTTGCTCGACCGCTTGAAGTCCATTCGCCGCTTTTCCGACGACTTCAATATCGTGGTACTGCGACAAGGAGACGCGAACGATTTGGCAAAAAGTGCGTGGTCATCAACGAGCAAGACTCGTATTGGATTTTCCTTGCCACTTGGACTTGGTACCTGACCCTCTTGTATGAACGGTGCTTACTAAGACATAGCAAGGAGCTACGACCAAATTCTCCTGATCGGCGCACCACGCTGCGAAATCCTCGAACGCCTGCTGGAAGCCCTCACCCTGCCCGATCTCCCTCGCGCCCGGGTCGGCCTCGGGGTCGATCGCGCCGTCCAGGATCATCGCGCGCACGTTCTGGGGGAACTGTTCGGCATACGCGGTGCCGATGCCGGTGCCGTAGGACCAGCCGATGTAGGTGAGCTTGTCGTCCCCGACCGCGGCCCGCAGCACATCCAGATCCTTGGCGACGTCCCGTGTTCCGATGTTCCGCAGGAGCGTCGTCCCGTCGATGCCCTGCTTGGTGCCGGACAGTGCGACGCAGCCCTCGGCCAACTTCTGGGCATCGGCATCGGCGGCGGCGACCTCGGCCTCGGTGCGCGTCCGTGGAGTCTTCGCGCGTGCAGCGTCGCGTTGTTCGTCTGTCAGGCAACGGATCTCCGGGGTCGAGAAGGCCACCCCGCGCGGATCGAACCCGACGAAATCGAATCGTTTGTTCAGCTCGGCTGCAGGCTTGGAGCCGGCGAGTTGCGCGGCGTTCTCCACTCCCGAGCCGCCCGGGCCGCCCGGGTTCGTGATCACCGAGCCGATCCGGTGCGCCTGATCGGTCGCCGGCTTGCGGATCACCTTGACGCTGATCGTCTCCCCGCCCGGCTCGTCGTAGACCAGCGGAACGGCCAGGTCGGCGCACTGCAGCGACGCCGAACGGTAGAACTTGGTCTCCTCGGACGTCGCCAACTCAGCGCACGAGCCCCAGTCCAGTTGCTGTCCGTAGTACCGCTCCAAGCCGGCCGGGACCGCGGCGGGCGTGCCGGTGGCCCCGGGTCCCGTCGCGGGACTGGAGGCGGCTGAGCCCGGCGATGCCGGTGGCACCGAACCCGCCGTCACCGCGGTTCCGCTGACGCTGCTGGAACAGCCGACGAGCACCACGACGAGCGCAACGCCGCCCAGACCTGCGACAACGGATACCGGCCGGACCCGGTGATGAAGGATGCTGGACACCGTCCGATCATGCCATCGGGCGCTGTCCGGGCCCGGCGATGCGAATCTGTGGAGTCAACGATGTCGAGAACGGCACGGTCCGGACGACGTCAGGGTGACGGCGGCCCGACCGGGCGGCCCAGCACACGAGGAGACCAGCCATGCAGTATCTCGCGATGATCAAGTTCGATGAGGCCATGCCGTTCGGCCCTCCGCCACCGGCCCTGTTCGAGAAGATGGGTGCGTTCGCCCAGGAGGGTGCGGTCAACGGCACCCTGGTCGAGCAGGCGGGTCTGGGTCCCAGCGAAATGGGGGCGATCGTCTCCCTCGCCGACGGCTCCATCACCGCGATCGACGGGCCGTTCGCCGAGGCCAAGGAACTGATCGGCGGCTACGCGGTCATCGAGGTCCGGTCCAAGGCGGAGGCGGTCGAACTGGCCCGACGGCTGATGCAGGTCCACCTGGACACCTGGCCCGGATGGGAAGGCAGTTGCGAGGTCCGGCCGATCCTGCGGGAACCGGCGGACTCCGGTTCGTGACCGGGACGGCCCGCCGGGACGATTCCGCCGAGGCGATCGAGGCGGTGTGGCGACTCGAATCCACCCGGCTGATCGCCGGTCTGGTCCGGATGGTCAGAGACGTCGCACTGGCCGAGGACGTGGCCCAGGATGCGCTGGTCGCGGCCCTGGCCCAATGGCCTGAATCCGGCGTCCCGAAGAATCCGGCGGCGTGGCTGATGACGATCGCCAAGCGGCGCGCGATCGACCAGTTCCGTCGCGGCGACCGGCGCGACAGCATCTACGCTGCAATGGCTCTGGACGCGGAGGCAGGCCCGGTGACGCCCGACTTCAGTGCCATGATCGACCATGTCGAGGACGACGTGCTGCGGCTGATGTTCGTGTGCTGCCACCCGGCACTCACGGTGGACTCGCAGACCACCCTCACCCTCAAGCTGGTCGGCGGGCTCAGCACGCGGGAGATCGCGCGATCGTTCCTGACCTCGGAGGCGACCGTCGCGCAGCGGGTGGTGCGGGCGAAACGGCAGCTCGCCGCGGCCGGTGCCGCCCTGGAGGAACCCTCCCGCGACGAGCGGGCCGAACGTCTCTCGGCGGTCCTCGCGGTCGTCTACCTGCTCTACAACGAGGGGTACTCGGCCACGATCGGCGAGGACTGGATGCGCCCGGCACTGTGCGACGAGGCCATCAGGCTCGGCCGCATCCTGACCGCGCTACTGCCGGGGAACGCCGAGGTTCAAGGCTTGTCGGCGCTGATGGAGCTGCAGTCCGCGCGGGCGGGGGCGCGCGTCGGTCCCACCGGTGAGCCGGTCCTGCTCCTGGATCAGGACCGCAGCAGGTGGGACGCCGGCCATCTTTCCCGCGGCCTGCGTGCGCTGGCGCTGTCCGAGTCGCTGGCCGGGGCCGGCACGCCGGGTCCGTACGCGATCCAGGCGGCGATCGCCGCCTGCCACGGCAGGGCGATCACCCCGGACATGACCGACTGGGTTCGGATCGCCGCCCTGTACCGCGATCTCGCCGCGATCACCCGGTCACCGGTGGTGGAGCTGAACCGGGCCGTCGCGCTGGGCATGGCCTACGGACCGGCTGCCGGCCTGACCCTCGCCGACCAGTTGCGGGACCTGCCCGCGATGCGCGGCTACCACCTGCTGCCGAGCGTCCGCGGCGACCTGCTCGACCGGCTCGGACGGCACGGCGAGGCGGCGGCGGAGTTCGAACGCGCGTCGTCGATGACCGGGAACGACCGGGAACGGCGCCTGCTCCGGGACCGGGCGCTTGCTGCCGCAGCTGCGGCCGGCCGGTGAGCCCGCCGCCGATGGACCGCTTCTTCGACGTCGCCACCGGTGGTGACCTGCAGCTGCAACTGCAGATGGCGGGCGCCGACTTCCTGGTGCTGCGGCAGTTCGGATATCGCGATCCGCACCACCCCGGCGAGCCGTTCATCATCCCGCGGGACCCGGCCACGTTCCGGACCGACCTGGCGTCGATCCCGTGGTTCTTCGGCTGGCTGATCCCTGGCCTGGGCACCCATCTGCCGGCCATCCTGGTGCACGACGCCCTGGTGCTCGATCCCGGCGAACCGCCCGCCCATGACGGCCCGGCCGTCGACCGGGAGGAGGCGGACCGGATCCTGCGGGACGCGATGGGGAGCCTGGGCACACCGGTCCTACGGCGCTGGCTGATCTGGACCGGCGTCACGCTGGCCACGGCGGTGACCACTCTGCGACCGCGCTGGTACTGGGCTCCGGTCGTCGTCGGAACCCTGCTTGCTGTCGCGGTTCTGGGCGTGCTGGCCACCTTGGACCTGTTCGATCTGGGACCGCGGTTGCCGTGGATGGGGAACCGCCCCTGGTGGCAGGAACTGGCTCTCGGCGCTCTCTTCGCCGTGCTGATCCCTGCGGCGCTGTCGGTCTTGTGGGGTCGGCTGTGGCGCGCGGGTGTCATCGCCGGCGTCAGCCTGGCACTGCTGCTGCACGTCACGGCGGCGGTGATCGCCGTCTACGGCGTGTACTGGCTGCTCGAACGAGTGGTGTCCGCGAGGGAGGGCACGACGCCGAGCGTGCGCCGCAACCGGGCACCGGATGCGACCGTCAGCGCAGTTCGCCGGCCAGCTGATCGGGAGCCGACCTGGACCGACGGGACGGCCGCCCGGGATTCGTGCAGGGCAAGTGCGGTGACCGCTCCGACCACCAGCGCAGCGCCGACCCACTGGGCGGCCAGCAGGTGCGCGTCGAGGAAGGCGACCCCTACAACGGCCGCCGTCAGCGGGTATGCCAGTTCGGCCAGGGTGGCTCTGGATGCCGCGGTCCGGCGCAGCCCGGCGTAGTACAGCCACATCGCCAGCAGGCCCGGGATCAACGCGATGCCGGCCACCGACACCGTGCTCTGCACGTCGGGCACCCACAACGGCGAGCCGGTGGCCAGCACGATGACCAGGGCGGCCGGCAGGCCGAAGGCGAACCGCAGGGTGGTCAGCTCGACGGCGGTCAACCGGGTGGCGACCAGCCGACCCAGCACCGTCCCGGCCGCCCACAGCGTGGCCGCGCCCAACGCCAGCAGGGCGACGGCGACCTCGTCGACGCCGATGGACAGCGGGTCGGGAAAGGCCAGCAGCCAGGCGCCGATCAGCGCGGGCACCGCGAACCAGGCGAAGGACGGGCGGAGTCGTTCGTGCAGCAGGACTGCCGCGCCGACGATGGCGATCACCGGCTGGAACTTCTGGATGACGGCCGGGGTGACCGGGTCACCGAACCGGAAAGACAGCGTGAACAGCGTGGTGGCCACCGCTGAAGCGCCGACCCCGATCGCGACGACCGCGAGCCTGCCCCGCAGGTCCAGCCGCGCGAAGGCCCGCAGGGCCGCGCGGCAGGAACGGCAGCAGCACCAGGACCAGCACGGCGTGTTCGGCGAAGACGATGGTCGGCGCGGACACCTGCTGGGCCAGCGGCAGGCGCAGCAACGCATCGGTGCCCCACAGGGCGGCGGCAAGTGCGACGACCCAGGTCAGGTCGCGGGCACGGAGGACAGTGGTGTCGGCGAGTCTCACCTGACCGTCAGCGCGATCAGCGGTCCCGCCATTCCCGATCCTCTGCGTTCTTGCGGGCCTCCCGCTCCCGGATGATCTCCAGGGCGTTGGCCGCCTCCTCCGCGGTGGGGAACGGGCCGAGCAGATCCTTGGCCTTGCTCTGCCCCTCGCCCTCCACCTGCCCGGTGCTGATGTTGTAGTAGAAGGCCTTGGATCGGCCGATCTCATCTCCCATGCGTGCAGCGTGCCACCTGCCCCGGCAAGGGGCACGGTCAGCCCACCGGACGCACCACGAATCGATGGGTGGCCGGATCGGCGGACATCAACTGGACCCGGATCACCGATCCCTCGACCAGGCCGCGCGGGTCGCAGTGCGCACGGACCGGGGGTTCGTGCAGCACCACGATCGCGCGTTCCCGCTCCGCCTCGATCTGCAGCACGGTGGCGGTGAACTCCTCGCCCTCACGCCCGTGCAGCACGAATACGGAGACCGCGGCGGAGCAGGCCTTGGCCAGTTCCGAGGCCTTGCGGTCGGCCGCCGCCATCGCCTTGGGAAGCTCCGGCAGGGCCGAGCGTGCCCAGTCCGGCACCGGCTCGCCGGCATGCAGCGCCAGGCATACCTCGGTGGCGTAGCGGTCGGCCAGCCTGCGCAGCGGGGCGGTGACGTGCGCGTACGGCGCGCCGACACCGCCGTGCGTGCGGCGCTCCGGCGGCGCACCGTCGAAGGGCGTGTAGCCCGCACCGCGGAGCAGCCGGACGGCGTCCTCCAGGAAGGCGGCGTCCAGCGGTTTCGATCCGTCCAGCGAGGCGATGACATCGCCGGCGGGCACGTCGTCGGGCCAGCTGATACCCAGTACCGCCGTCTCCGTGCGCAGGGCCCTGACCTGCGACGCGGTCGGCTCCGGGAGCGTCCGGAGCAACCCGACCCCGCCGCGCAGCATCAGCGACGCCGCGCACATGCCGGTCAGCAGGCTGATCTCCGCGTTGTACTTCTCCACCGGCAGGACGGCCCGGAGTTCCAGCGTCCAGTGCCCGTCGGGGCCGGTGACGATCTCGGCGTCCGGGATGTCCAGGCTGATCGCGTGCCGTTCCCGGGCCCGTTGCAGGCGGAGCGGTGCCGATCTCGGGCAGCAACCGGATCGACGGGTGCAGGGTTCCGTCGTCGGCGTCGGCCTGCACGCCCGGGTAGTCGAGTTGTGCGATCGAGGTGATGGCGCTGCGCCGGACGTCGACATCGGTTGGCTCGCCGCGCTTGTCGAGCCTGATGGTCCAGAGCACCGCGGGTCGCTCCCGCCCGGGCAGCAGGCTCGCGGCACCCTCGGACAGCTCGACCGGATGCAGCGGCGTGTTGCGGTCCGGGCTGTACAGCGTCGCGCCGCGGCGCCATGTCTCGGCCGCGAGTTCTCCGCCCTCGCGGACGAAGGACGACACGTCGGCGATCGCGTAGCTGACCAGATAACCGTCCCCCACGCGCTCCAGGTGGACTGCCTGGTCGAGATCCCGGGAACCGGGCGGATCGACGGTGACGAAGGGTAGGTCGCTCCGGTGTTGCGGCGCGGGTGGGTCAGCGGCTGCGGCGGTGGCCTCGGCAACCGCGTCGGCCGGATAGCGGTCCGGGATGCCCAGTTCGCGGCGGACCGCGTCGAAGTCGATGGCGGCGGGCGGGACGACCGTGCGGACGGGCATCACGCCAGGCTAAGCATTCGACCACCGGTACCGCAGCAGCGGGTTACCGGAGTGTGCGACGATGCGTCGCTGTCGACTCCCTCGTCCACGGCCGGTGCCCCGGCGCCCGTCGCCGAAAGGAACTCCTGGTGGCCCTGCTGCGCTGCGACTTCTTCTCCGAGGTGCTGGCCCTGAGCACGTCGATGACCGTGATCCTGCCGCAGGAGACGACGGCGCAGATCGGGATGACGGGCCGTGATTCCGGCGGCGATCCACCGGTCCTGTACCTGCTGCACGGGCTCAGCGACGACGACACCAGCTGGCTCCGCCGGACGTCGGTCGAGCGGTACGCGGCGGCGCTCGGGCTCGCCGTGGTGATGCCCCAGGTGCACCGCAGCTTCTACACCGACGAAGTTCACGGCAGTCGTTACTGGACGTTCCTGTCGGAGGAACTGCCGGCGCTCGTGTCGCGGTTCTTCCGCGTTGCTCAGGACCGCAAGGACACGTTCGTCGCCGGGCTGTCGATGGGCGGTTACGGCGCAGTGAAATGGGCATTGCGCGAGCCGGAGAGATTCGCGGCCGCGGCGAGCATGTCCGGCGCACTGGATCTTGTTGCACTGCAGGAGATCGTGGAACTGCGCGACGACGTCGATGATCGGGTCTTCGGCGGCCGTTCGGTCGCCGGCACCCCGGAAGACCTGTTCTGGTTGATCGACCAGCTGGACGCCGCAGGCGCCCCGGCGCTGTCTGTGAGCTGCGGGACCGAGGACCCTCTGGTGGAGTCGAATCGGCGATTCGTCTCGGCGTTGCGGGCCAAGGGCATTGCGGTTGACAGCAACTTCGGTCCCGGCGCGCACGAGTGGGGCTATTGGGACCGCGAGATCGAGCGACTGCTCGGATGGCTTCCGTTGAAGACGACCGCCCCGGAGACGATCGGCACAGCGGGGCAGGCCGGCTGAAGAAGCCGGCCCGCCCTGCTGGTCATGCAGCGATGCGCAGGTGCTGGTAGCCCCTGTCGGTCAACCGCGGCCGACCGATGGGCTGCAGTTGCACCAGCCCCTTGACCACAAGTGCCCGCAACGTCCAGATCACGTCCTGGTCGTCGAGCAGGTGTGGTTCCAATGTGCCCAGAACGATCCCCCGCTGGACCCGATCCTCCGCCACCGCGTGCAGCACCTCCGCCTGACGTGAGGTCAGTGGCCGGTACGCCGTGTTACTTCGTTGACTGCTGCTCATGGTGAGCCTCCCTTGCTCTGATGCTCGTCCAGTACCCCATTTTGCACCCCTGAAACGGGTGACCGGCACTGAAACGGGCGATTTTCGCCGCTTTTTTTTCCAGTGTGCTCCTCAGTGCCCGAAAGATGGGTACAGAACAGCCATGCGCATCGTCATCGTGGGGGGCAGCGGAAACGTCGGGACGGCCCTGCTCAGGCTGCTGGCCAGCGGTTCCACCAAGTTCAGTAGCCGAAAGAACCTTTCCGCCGATCCGGACATTGATGTGATCGGAGTCACACGCCGGACACCACCGGACGACACGCCGTACGACGTCGCGCACTGGCATTCCATCGACATCTGCGCGCCTGCGGCCGCCGACCGGCTGGTCGGAGTTTTCAAGGGTGCGGACGCCGTGGTCAACCTGGCATGGGGGTTCCAACCGACCCATGACGCCGCCCGGCTGGAGCGGGTCGGGGTGGGAGGCCTGCGAGCCGTGGCCGACGCATCGGCACGCGCCGGCGTGCGTCAGCTGGTGCACATGTCGTCGGTCGGCGCGTACCGCCGCGCCGAGCGCGGGCAGCGGGTGGACGAGAGCTGGCCGACCGACGGCGTCCCGCCATCGGTGTACAGCAGGCACAAGGCGGCCGCGGAGCGGATCCTCGACGACCTCGAGGCCGGGCCCTCTGCCGAGACCGTGATCACCCGGTTCCGCCCCGGGATCGTCCTACAACGGGCGGCCGGCAGCGCGTTGCTCAGGTACGGAGTGCCCGGCTACGTGCCGTCCCGATTGATCACCGCGCTGCCGCTGCTGCCACTGGATCGCAGTCTGGCGGTCCCGGTGGTGCACGCCGACGACCTTGTCGCCGCGGTGCTCGCGGCCGTCGAACAGCGTGCGGGAGGGGCGTTCAACATCGCGGCCGAACCAATGATCACCCGCGATGACATCGCCGCCGCACTGGGCAGCCGACCGGTACAGTTCCCGGCGTCCGCTCTGCGCACGGTCGTCGCCGCCACCTGGCATGCCCATCTGCAGCGGATCGACGCCGGCTGGATCGACCTGGCCTTCGCGGTGCCGGCCCTGGACACCACCCGGGCGCGGACCGTGCTGGGCTGGGAACCGGCCGTCGACGCGCGCGCTGCGCTCCGCGAGGCGGTGCTGGGAATGCGGGATGCCGCGAGCACCGCCAGTCCGGTGCTGCGCCGCCGGACGGTGCTCGGGTCCCTCACGGAGTTGGTGAAACAGGGACCGATCACCCGCCGGTCGCTCCCCTGAGCGGACCGGCGGGGCCGGCTCTACAGCGAAACGCGCTCGTTCTCGCCACCGTCATACGGCTCCCCGGTGACCTTCGCCTTGACGAAGCTGATCACCGACGCGATCCGCCCGCCCGGGGTGTCCCAGTACTCCGCACTGTCCGCGGTCACCTTGATGAGCACCACGCTCGGATCCTCCGGACCCTGCGGCATCCAGGCCTCCACCCAGCTGTTCCACAACTCCTTCGCCTTCGCCCGGTCCTCCACCACGCTGGCGGTACCGCAGAGCGAGATCCAGGTGTCGTTGGATGTGAGGGTGACGTTCACCTCCGGGCTCGCGGCGATGTGCCTGACCTTTCGCGAATCCCGCTCCGCGAAGAACCAGAGATCACCGTCGAACTCGACTTCCTGCTGGGCCATGGGCCGGCTGATGAAGTGACCGTCCGGATCAACCGTGGTGAACATCCCGATCCGGATGTCCTTCGCCAGCTCGGCAACCTTTGTCACATCAGAACTCTGGGCAGACATCTACCACTCCTTCATTTCTGGGCCGGGCGATGGTGTGCGGCACTACTGCGACGAGGCGGAACGCCAGTCGTCACTGGTGATGTGGGATCCGGCCTGCGGTCCCATCAACAGCATGCCACCGTCCACCGGCCAGGACGCGCCGTTCACATAACTTGCTGCGGGTGATGCGAGAAATGCGACCACGGCAGCGATTTCGCGGGCATCGCCCGGGCGGCCGACCGGCACACCCGGGCGGTTCGTCGTATGCGGATCCTCGTCGGTCTGGCCCGTCATCGGAGTTGCGATCTCCCCGGGGGCGACACAGTTGGCGGTGATCCCCTGCGGCGCCAACTCCAGCGCAATTGTCTTCACCAGACCGCCGAGACCGTGTTTCGCCGCGTCGTACGCGGCGCTCCCCACCCGCGGCTGGTGCTCGTGGACACTGGTCACCGCGATGATCCGGCCGCCGTTGCCGGCGGCAACCATCTGTCGGGCCGCCCGCTGCAGGCAGACGAAGGCACCGTCGAGATCGGTCCGCACGGTGTGCTCCCACTGATCCAGGGTCATGTCCAGGAACGGCGCGTTGTCGCCGGTTCCTGCGTTGTTCACGAAGACGTCCACGCCGCCGAGCCGCTCGGCGAGATCGTCGACGACGTCGCCGCAGGACTCCAGCCGGGTGGTGTCGAGCTGCGCGACCTCGGCCCGCCTGCCACGCTCGCGGACCTCCTTCGCGGTGAGCTCGGCACCCTCGGAGTCGGTGTGCCAGGTAATCCCGACGTCCATGCCCGCCTCGGCGAGTGCGACGGCGACGGCCCGGCCGATGCCGGAATCGGCCGCAGTGACGATGGCTGTGCGTGGTTCGAAGGTCATGTCTCTCTTCTTCCCCGGGCGGCAGTCGGTCAACCGCCGGCCTGGTCCACCGGCGCGCCGCGGCTCCCGAAAGGACCAATCGGCAGATCGCAGGTACGCTCGGCCGTCCCGGCCCAGGTCGGCGGCCCGACACCACCTCAGCTGCATCGTTTTCCGGTGACGGGCTCCGCTGCCGAAGATCGGGTCCGCCGAAGCTGGGGTTATCGGTCAACGAAGACCGGGAGGAGATCGCGTGGCCATCGCACACGACATCGCACACGGCACTGCCCTGGGCAGCACCGTCCAGCAGCTGACTGTTGCCCGACAGGAGTTCCGCGTCGACATCAGGACCGGCACGGGCACCGGGACACCGCTGTTCATGTACAGCGGCATCGGCGCGGGCCTGGAACTGTTCCAGCCGCTGGTGGACGCCATCGATCCGGCGATCGAGATCATCAGGGTCGACACCCCCGGCGTCGGCGGCTCGCCGGCGGCCGTGCGCCCGTACACGTTTCACGAACTGGCCTGGATGATGTCCCGGCTGCTCGATCAGCTGGGCTACGGCCGGGTCGACGTGCTGGGTTACTCATGGGGCGGGGCGTTGGCGCAGCAGTTCGCCCTCCAGCACGCTGCCCGATGCCGGCGCCTGGTGTTGCTCAGCACCAGCACCGGAACACTGTCCGTCCCGGGTGACCTCAGGGGCCTCGCCGGCCTGATGATGCCGCCCGACATGCAGATACCCGGCCTCACGCTGCGCCCCGAGACGCTGTTCCGTACGACCGGCCGGGAACGCCGGTCCGATCTGCGAACGTTGCTCGCCGCACTGCAGGGCGACGGCACCGGACGCGGGTACCTGCATCAGCTGGCCGCACTGGGGGCGTGGACCAGCCTGCCGTTCCTTCCGATGCTGTCCCAGCCGGTGCTGGTGATGAGCGGTGACGACGATCCGATCGTGCCGCCTTCGAACGCGCGGCTGATGGCAAAACTGCTCCCCGACTCGACGCTCGAGATGTTCCCGGGCGGCCACATGGAGATCATCAGCTCGGCGGACAAGTTGGGCTGGACGATATCTCGCTTCCTCGCGCCAGTTCCCCCGGTCTGAGCGGGCGAGGCGGCCGCGGTCAGACCGGCCAGCCGTCCGGTCCCGTCGAGCCGGCCGGGTACTCCTCCAGCGGCACCTCGCCGGCACGCCAGGCGGCCAGCACCGGGTCGACGATGCGCCAGCACTCCTGCGCGGTGTCGCCACGGACCGAAAGCAGTGGATCGCCGGCGAAGACACCCGCGAGCACCTCGCCATAGGCCGGGAGCCGGCCGGCGTTGAAATCGGCGGACAGCGCAATCCTGTCCAGTCCGAACGGATCGTCGGGACCATTGATGTTGAGGTCCAACGACATCCGGTCGGGACCCATCGAGATCCGCAGCCGCGTCGGCAGTTCTTCCCCGTGCAGCCCGGGCAGCAGCCGTGGCACCTTCTTGAAGGTGATGACGATCTCCTTGCGCGACGCGGCGACCGCCTTGCCGGACCGGAGCCGGAATGGAACTCCGGCCCACCGCCAGGTGTCCACCTCGAGGGTGACCTCGGCCAGGGTCTCGGTGTGCCGCGACGGATCCACCCCCTGTTCGTCGGCGTAGGCGGGGAGCTGCCGTCCATCGATGACCCCCGCGGTGTACCTGGCCCGCCGTCCCGAGCGGGCAGGGTCGCCGCCCCAGACCCTGGTGGCCCTCAGCACTTCCGCTTTGCGGTCGCGGAGGTCGGGCGCGGCCAGGCTTGCGGGCGGGTCCATCGCGATCAAGGCGAGCACCTGCAGCAGGTGCGACTGGATCATGTCGACGAGGGCACCGGCGCCGTCGTAGTACCTGGCCCTGTTCTCCAGCGCGAGTGCCTCGTCGAACACTATGTCGACCTTCTCGACATGATCGGCGCTCCACATCGGTTCGAACAACCGGTTGCTGAAGCGCAGGCCCAGCAGGTTCAGGACGGTGGACTTGCCCAGGAAATGATCGACCCGGTAGATCTGGTCCTCGGGGACCAGCCGGCCGATGACCGCGTTCAGGGCCGCCGCACCGGCTTCGTCGGTGCCGAAAGGTTTCTCGAGCACGAGTTCGGTGCCGGCCGGAAGTGCCAGCTCCGCCAGCGCCTCGCACGCGAGCGCCGTGACCCGGGGTGGGAGCGCGAAGTAGATGGCCGGCGCGCCGGCCACGCAGGCGTCCAACAGCCGTTGCAGGTCAACGGTTTTCGTCACGTCAGCCGGTAAATAGGTGGTGCGCGCGATGATCTCGTCGACTTCTGGCCCGTTGGCCGACACCGTCGCGAACGATTCCGAGACACGCCGGCGCCAGGTGGCGTCATCCCAGGGCTCCGATCCGGCGCCGACCAGCAGCATCCCGTCGGGCCGGTCCGGGCTGCAGAGCAAGCTGCCCAGCGCCGGGAGCAACAGCCTCCCCGCCAAGTCGCCACTTGCACCGAGCACCAACAGCGAGCGTGGGCCTGTCGTCATGTGAGCACCTCCGTGGTTCAGTGACGGCGGACGAGCATTTCGATCCGATCGATCAGCGTCTCCAGTGATTCCTCGAATTCGTCGGCGCTACGGTCCTGCGACAGCTCGGATTCGAGTGCGCTGAGCAGGGGATACCCCGACAGGTCGGCGGGATCGCTGCGGCCGGGGTCCTGCTCCTCGATCGGCCCGACGTCCGCACCGCGCGCCGAGACCTCGAGCAGGAGATGCCCGAGCAGGAAACTGGAGAACGAGCGATACGTCGCCACCGCGTCGGCGTCGCTGAATCCGCAGTCCCGCAACGTCTGCAGGAAGGACTCCATCCAGCGCAGACTCCGAAGCGGCGGGCGTACCCATGGGGCGGCGGGTGGGCGGGTCGCGATCAACGGGAACACCTGCGGGTGGGCCAGAGCGATGCGCCGCACCCCGTGCGCGAGCCGCTGCAGATACTCCTGCCACTGCGGGTGGCTGAGGTGAACATCCGGATCGCCGTACAGCTCGTCGATCACCGTCTCGACGATGCCGTCCAGCAGGGCCTCGCGGCCGGGAATGTAGTGGTAGAGCGCCATGCCCTCGACACCGAGATGGGCGCCGAGCCTGCGCATCGTGAGGTACCGCAGGCCGTGTTCGTCGATCAGGCCGATGGCGGCACCCAGAATCCGTTGCCGGTCCAGCGAGCCGCGCCCGATTCCGGACTCGCCCGGCAGCGGGACCGCGGCCGCGGCGCCGCGGGCCTCCGGGGTATCCGGATCCATCGGGGTGGATCCCATCGAACCTCCCAGACCGCTTCAACCACGTCGATTCATCGGGAGCCGCAACGCGCCGCCGGACCCGCGTTCGGGACCAGATCCGCCAGCACGCCCGTCTCGATGAGCTGCTGGGCGAGTATCGCAAGCTTGACGTTCAGAGCCTGAGAATACCTGCGTAGCAACGCGAACGACTGTTCGGGCGTCAGCTGGTAGCGCTCCATGAGGATCCCCTGGGCCTGCCCGATCCGATTCCGGCCGTCGATCGCCTTCCACAGGTTCTGTTCCATCCGGGAGTGCGCCGCGACCACCGAGACGTGTGCGCCCAGGATCTGGGCACGTTCGATGTCCGGGGGGCCGAAGGCGCACGGGTCCCGGCCGTACAGCGTCATGGCACCGAGCCTGGTATCGGTGAAGAGCGGCACAGCCACGGTGGCGGAGATTCCCATCTCCGCCGCCAGCGGCGACCATCGTGGCCACCTCTCGTCGGTGGACACGTCACCCGCGACGTGCAGGCCCTCTGTTCGCAGGGCGTCCCAGCCCGGCCCCTCGCTCAGTTCCAGCTGGCGACTGTCCGCCAAGCCGGCCAGCGGGTCCGACGAAGCTGCCGTCAACGGGATGTCGCCGGTTCCCAGAACCGTGATCGAGGCTGCATGCCAGGGCCCATGTGCGGCAGCCGTCCGCGCCATCATCTCGAAGGCCTGTGCAGGGCTGCGGCGGGCCAGCGCTTCGCGCATCGACTCGGCGATCGTCGCCAACGGCAGATCGGAGACCCCGAGGCCGCCTGACCGCCATCGCTCCGACATGATTACCTCGCTTCGAAGGGCTAACGGGATCAGTTTACAACGTAAACCGATCCCGTCGACCCTTCTCCGCGTGTCGGACCTCAGCCCTTCACGTCACCGCGTTCCGGGTCGACCTCGAGCCGGTCGGCCAGGGTCGCGTCGGCGAGCGGGTTTTCCAACTCTTCGGGTCTGCTGGCAGGGCCGGCCGTCCGGCGGCCCGGGAAGGATTCCCCGGGCGGCCGTTCGGCTGAACTGCCTTTCTGATCCACCATCGTTCAGATGTCGCGGCGGCCGTCGTTCGTCCTCGAGGTGGTGACGTCGTCATCGACCTCGATCTGCTCCTTGCGCACCTCGCCGGTCACCGTCTCCTGCTCGGTGACGGTCTCGGTGCCCAGCCGTACGCGCTCCACCGGAACGGCCTCGGTCTGGACGACCGGACGCTCCGCGTGCAGGACGACCTCGTGCTCCTCCTCGGTGATGTCGGCACCGGAAAGTGCCTGACCCCGGTTCGCCTCGGTGATCGGCTCGCGCTCGATCCGCACCTCCTCGCGGGTCACCGGCACCTGCACCGACTGCTGCTCGGTGACGACATACTTGCGCAGCCGTGCCCTACCGGCGGCGACCTGCTCGGTGCCGACCCGCAGGTGCTCCTCCGACCTGGTCATCGCATCGTCGGTGTTCGGGCCAGAGGTGTCGTATCCCTCGCCCCGGGTGCGGTCGTAGTCGGCAGTGCGGTTGACATCCACGTCAGTGGTGCGGTCGTAGTCGACGGAACCGGTGCCGGCGCCCAGGTAACGGTCGTAGTAGGCGTACAGCGCCTCCTGCTCGTCGACATCCAGGTGGCTGGCGTCGGCGACATCGGGGGCATCCTTGACGACGCTCTTGTCGAAAGGCAGGACCAGCGCGTCACCGTTGAAGCTCGAGCCGGCCAGCGGCGCGAAGTGCTCCTTGGTGCCGAAAAGACCGGTGTTGACGGTGATCCAGTCCGGCTGACCGGTCTCGTCGTTCAGGTAGACCTGGCCGACGGACCCGATCTTGTCACCCTGCGGGTCGACGGCGTTCCTGCCGATGTAGGCGTCGGGGCCGGTTGCGTTGGTCATCGCTTCTCCTTCTCTGGGACCCGCCTCTGACGACGGGCTTGGTGGCACACTCAACGCCTCGTGGCGATGAGCGGTGGGGCTCACGAGAGTCCTTGACTCAGAAGATGTTCCCGAGCTTGCTACCGAGCTGACCGAGCAGCTGCTGCGGATCGATGCCGAACTTCGACAGCAGATCGGCGTGCTGATCGGTGTCCACCTGATCGGGCAACTCGGATGCGGCCTGATCGGCCTTGTCCGCCTGACCGCGATCGCGGAGGAACTGAAGGATCTGGTCCTTGCTGATGTTCACGCGCTCTCCCTTCGGCATTGGCCGGACGGCGCCGACTGCGCCGTCGCTTCGCAAACTCTCCATTGCCCCCGCACTTTGCGATGTAAACCTGCGCGGCAGGAAATTCTCGATCGGCGGGGCGGTGGACGCGACGACTCCAGCACCGAACGTCGGACACGCTGCTCCGCAACGCGTTTACCGTCACCCGCGGCGGGTACAGCCCTGACGCAAAGACCCCAGGGAGGCAGACCATGAGCCATCCGATCGGACCGCCCGCTCGTTCGGAAGAGCCGGCCGAAAATGGACAATCGTCGTTTTCGTCGGCAAAATACCAGGAATATGGATCGGCTGACCCCGACGATCGGACCACCGATCTTCGAGCCGCGGACGACATGCGGGCCAGGGCAGAATTCGACCAGGACTTCGACGACCAGGACCGGCTGCGAAGCCAGACCACCGCGGTTCCCGCGGCCTACCGCGGCGACCGCTCCACGGACCCGACGGTCCGTGCGGAGCCGCGGTACGGCGACCCGACGTTCACCGGCGACCCGGCGGGCAACGGACCGACCGGCCGCACCCATCCGGCCCGTACCGACCCCGCCGGCACGACGGCGCGCTATTCGACCGCCGGGGCGCCGCCGCTCGCCGAGGACACCACCGAACGTGCGATGCCCGCCACTGTGCTACCCGACCGGCAGACGGTTGCCGCTCGGGAGAAGGAACACTTCGGCGGCATGTCCTTCGGC
Organism: uncultured Actinomycetota bacterium; assembly: GCA_963766015.1. Taxonomy (GTDB): domain Bacteria; phylum Actinomycetota; class Actinomycetes; order Mycobacteriales; family Nakamurellaceae; genus Nakamurella. The sequence goes on from CAVXYU010000041.1 coordinate 16,463, forward strand.
TCAGGCTTTTTCGGGTGGTTGACGGCGACAGGGATGGCCGTGCTGCTGATCACGATCGTCGCGGCCGCCGGCGTCGCCCTCGGCGTCACCTCGAACGAGGTGGTGCAGGATTCGCAGACCAACACCGGCTCCGCGCAGACCGTCGGTCTGGTCGGCGCGATCCTGCTGCTGGTGATCCTGTTGGTGGCCTACTACTGCGGTGGGTACGTGGCGGGCCGAATGGCCCGTTTCAGCGGCGCGAAGCAGGGGCTCGCGGTGTGGCTGTGGGCGCTGGTCACCACGGCCGTCATCGCAGCGGTCGGTGCCATCGCCGGATCGCAGTACAACGTTCTTGCGCAGCTCAACCTGCCCCGCATCCCGGTCGACGAGGGCAGCGTCACGGCTGTCGGTCTGATCGCCATCGGAGCGGCCGTGCTGGTCGCACTGATCGGCGCCGTCCTGGGTGGGATCGCCGGAACCCGGTTCCACCGCAAGGTCGACGCGGTCGGTTTCCAGGAGGACGGCCGGGTCCGGTGACGACACGCCGGCCGTCAGTGCCGCTGCTCATCCCACCGGCTCGGCGGTCACGACGACGTTCTCGTCGTAGCTGCCGGTGTCCTGATCGAATTCCCCACCACAGATGATCAGGACCAGGACCCGGCTGCCGGACCGCCCGGGGATGGCGCCGCAGCAGGTGAATCCGTCGCGGAGTCGGCAGCCTGAACCACGGATGCCGGATGCGGACGGTTCTGCCCGATCCAGACAGCGGCCGAGGCGAGCGCCATCACCCCGGCCACCATCAACAGCAGCGCCGGCCAACGGCCGGACGCCCAGCGACCGCCCCTTGCGGTCAGCGCTGCGCCGTCCGATGTGCCGTCTGCCGGTGGACCAGGACGAGGCCGCCGGCGAACATCGCAACGGCGAGGGCGACGAGCGCTGCCTGCCACACCATCGTCGTCATCGGCGTGGTGCCGACGGCCCCACCGGAGCCGGCGGGCACCGAACCCGGTGTCAGGCCGAGTTCGGCCACCAGATCCTGGGCCATCTGCAGGCGCATCTGGGCAACCGGCAGGTAACCCTCCGCGTAGTCCAGCACGGCCTGCTCCGAGCCGCCGGAGAGCTCGGTCTCGGTCTTCTGGACGCTCGCCTGGTGGACGGCAACCTGGATCTGCGCGTAGGCATCGTCGAACGCCTGCCCGGTGAGGCCTTCCAGGGTCGCCGCCTGGGCCTGCTGTTCCGGGCTGGGCTCGGCCGGTAGATCCACCCCGAGATCGCCCGCGACGCCCTCGAGCTTCGCCAGAGCCGCCTGATGGTCGGTCAACGTCATCCGGGCCAGTTCGAGCGTCGAATCGTTGACCGCCCGCTCGAGAGCCAGTTTGCCGATGGCGATCTCGGCCAGGTTGGTCTGGCCGTTGGCCGTGATGAACGCGAGGTCCTGATCGTTCGTGTCCGCAGCGGCGGTACCCGCCGCTCCGAGTGTCAGCACGCCCATCATCGTGATGGCTGCCGCTCCGCCGAGGACCGGCTGCACCGCTGTTCTCATGAATCGCCTCCAGTGTCGGATGTCCTTCGCGGGGAACCACTCTCGGCGCGGCAAGTGATCGGGAAATTCCCCTCAGTGATCGGCCGAAACGACGAAACCGAGTGACAGGGCGCAGTTTTTGCGCCAGGCGAACCGGGTAAGTCTGCAGATGGGGGCCGGTGCCGCCGGTCCCGTCCCGGACCGGAAACACCCAGGAGTTCCGCGTGTCGACCGATCAATACACCCAGCAGGACCCCACCACCCAACACGAGCAGCCGGACAGCGACGGTCAGCAGATCTCCGCGCCGGGACGGACCGCGGAGATGCGGGACAGGCCGGATCACGGCGAGGAGTCGTACCGCGGCGCCAACCGGCTGACCGGCAAGCGCGCGGTGATCACCGGCGGTGATTCCGGAATCGGGCGCGCCGTTGCCCTCGCCTTCGCACGGGAGGGCGCCGACGTGGTGATCAGTTACCTCGACACCGAGGAGGACGACGCGAGGGAAACGGTCCGACTGGTGCAGGACGCCGGCCGCAGGGCCGTGACCGTATCCGGCGACCTGCAGCGGGAGCAGGAATGCCAGCGGTTGATCGACACCGCCGTCGATCAACTCGGCGGAATCGACATCCTGGTCAACAACGCCGCCTACCAGATGTCGCAGCCCGGCGGTATCGAGGACATCACCACCGAACAGTTCGACCGGGTGCTCAAGACGAACCTGTACGCGATGTTCTGGCTGTGCAAGAAGGCCATCCCGCACATGGAGCCCGGTTCGTCGATCATCAACACCTCCTCGATCCAGGCCACCACCCCCAGTCCCGACCTACTGGACTACGCCACCACCAAGGCCGGCATCGTGAACTTCACCAAGGCACTTGCGCAGATGCTGGCGGACAGGGGCATCCGGGTGAACTCGGTCGCTCCCGGACCGATCTGGACCCCGCTGATCCCGGCGACGATGACCCCGGAGAAGGTCGATTCACACGGCGAAAGCGTCCCGCTGGGTCGCGCCGGGCAGCCCGCCGAGGTGGCTCCCGCGTTCGTCTTCTTCGCCTCGCAGGAGTCGAGTTACATCACCGCCGAGGTGCTGGGGGTGACCGGTGGTAAGCCCGTTCACTGACCTGCAGCACATCCGTGGGGAATCGTCACCCGGGAGCGTCCTCCCCGATCGCCTGGGACAGACCGGGTAAAGTTCTCGATCACAGTGCATCCGGGCCCGCGCTTGCGCCGGTAGTCGGCATGGAGAGCGCAATCCGCGACGGCGCGGTGGTCATCATCGAGACCGGAAAGCTCTGTCACGGCAGAGGTCGGACGACCGGATCGGGGAGCGGCGATCGAGGACTGGTGGGAGCACCGCAGGTCAGCCGCTGTGCCGACCGGGCCGTCGGCGATTGCGGTAGACCGTTCCTGCGGCCCTGGTGACGACACGACGGTGAGGCAGGAGAAGCGATGACGGCGGTACACAGCGCACCTGCTTCGGAACGAACCGGGGCCCAACGAACCGAAGCGGCCGGGGTGACGTCCCTGCACCCGGCGGTGGGTTCGGCGGCGAACACCACACTTGTCGTGGAGAAGGCCCTGCTCGCCGCGCTGGACGTGCTTCCCGAGCCGGTTCGGACCGGGTGTCACCGGGTCGTGGACGCGGGCGGCAAACGACTGCGGCCGGATCTCGTCCTGCGCTGCGCCGACATCGGTCCGCTCGGCGCGACGGCTGCGCTGTCCGCGGCGGTCGCCGTCGAACTCCTGCACAGTGCCTCCCTCGTCCACGACGACCTGCTGGACGACTCGGACACCCGGCGGGGGGTGCTCGCGGTCCACCGGCACGAGGGCATGGGGACGGCCGTCATCGCCGGCGACGCCATGATCGCCCTGAGCTGGCGGACCATCGCGGCAACCGGAGCGGAGAACGTTGACGACCTGGCCTCCGCACTCGCCGAGATGTGTGAGGGCCAGGCGCTGGAGGAACGGCTGCGATTCGACCCCTCGGCGTCGGCCGACGACGTGCTGCGGGTGTCGGAACTCAAAACCGGCGCCCTGCTCAAGGCAGCCTGCAGGATCGGCGCCCGGGTCGGTGGCTGCTCGGAGGAACAGGTCGGAGCGCTCGGCGACTACGGCTCGGATTTCGGCGTCGCCCTCCAGCTGATGGACGACGTGCTCGACCTGGTCGCCGACCAGGTGGCGCTGGGTAAGCCGATCGGCGCCGATTTCCGCGCCGGCACGGTGACCATGCCGACCGTCTACTCCCTGGAGGCCGGTGGTGCGGGCAGCGCACCCAGGCTTCGCTCGCTGCTGCGTCCCGGTGTGCCGCCGGAGGCCCTGGACGAGGCCAGCGAGATCGTCCTGCGGTCCGGTTCGATCAGCCGCACCGTCGACCTTGCGTCTGCCCTCGCGCGCCGCGCCGCTCGCTCGGCGGCGGCCGCCGGCGCACCGGCTGAGCTGGTCTCCATGCCGGAGCGGTACGTTCGCCGGCAGATCGAGACCAAAGTGGCTGCCGCCCATCAGGGGCTGCTGCCCCGGTCCGAAGTGGATTGGGAGAACGAGCGGGTTGGCTGATGCCGCATCCTCAGCACGCGCAGCACTGAACTCTGCCGGTGAGCTGGCGCTCGGCGTCGCCCTGGACCAACTCGTCAGGAGCAACCTGCGGGGCATCTGGGTCCGCGGCGATCTGCCGACCGGGTCCGCTGTCTGGACGACGAACCACCACACCTGGTGGGACTTCTTCGCTGCTGCCGGCGCGCTCCGGGCCACCGGCCGCAAGGATGTCGCGGTGCTGGTGGATGCCGCCACGATGAGCCGTCCCGGCGCACTTCGGCTGGCCGGCGTCATCCTGACCACCCAACTACGCACTGCACTGGCCCGGCTGTCCGGTGGCGGCGTCCTGGTGGTGTTCCCGGAGGGCGAGCTCCGTCCGGCCGGTCCGGTCGGTCCTGCGCGGCCGGGGGCCCGCTGGCTGGCCGACCGTAGCGGCGCGCCGCTGATCGTGGTCGCCACCCGGGTCCTGCTGCGGGGGAATCAGGCCGCCGAGGCCTATCTCGACATCGCTCCGGCCGTCGGTGCCGGTGACGACCCGCACGCGCTGCTCTCGGCGGCCGTCGGGCGGCTGGACGCCGAGCTCGCCGGCGCGGATCCGATGATGCCGTTGCCCGGCTTCCGCCAGGTCGTTCGCGGGGTCCGCAGCTGGCACGAACGATTCGGCGGAGCGATGGTCAGGTCATGAGCCGCATCTCCGCGGTGCTCTCCCGACTCGTCGTGGCGTTCCTCGGTGTGAAGCTGATCACCCTGCTCGGCAACCTGCTGTGGTTCCCGGTGCTGCGGTCGCCGCCGGCGCCGGATCGCCGGGAGCGGGACGATCCGGCGCCCGGGGTGACGGTGCTGCTGCCGATGCGCAACGAGGCCGCCCGGCTACCGGGCACCCTGCCCGGGTTGTTCGCCGGCGGGGCCGCGCAGCTGATCTTCCTGGACGACGAGTCGACCGACGACTCCGCCGGGATCGTGCGGCGCGCGGCGGGGGCTCGACCCGCGGGAGCGACGCCGGGGGTGAGGGTTCTGAGTGGCGCACCACGACCGGACGGCTGGACCGGGAAGACCTGGGCCTGCGCCCAACTCGCCGACCACACCGACGCCGAACTGCTGGTCTTCTGCGATGTGGACGTCGAGCTCGGGGCGGGCGCGATCACGGCTGTCGTCGACGAGATGAACCGGCAGCGGGCCGACGTGTTCTCGGTCTTTCCACGGGAGCGCACCGTCAGCTGGGCGGAGCGTCTGCTGGTCCCGCTGATCGACGACGTGGTGCTGTGCTTCCTGCCCTTCGGGTTGCTGCGCGCGCCCGCACCGTCCGCCGCGACAGCCTGCGGTGCGCTGCTGGCATTTCGGCGGACCGCGTACGACAGCGTCGGGGGCTTCGCCGCCGTCCGCACCGAACTGGTGGAAGACGTTGCGGTGGCACGGTTGTCGCGGCGTCACGGGCTGCGCCTCGGGCTCGCGCTCGGCGGTGACCAGTTGGCGGTGCGGATGTGCGACGGGTACCGCGGGGTGATCGACAACCTCGGCCGCGGCCTCACCGCGACGGCCGGCGGCAGCCGCGGACTGGTGATCGCCGGATTCGCGTGGCATCTGCTGGCCTACACCCTGCCGCTCGCGCTGATCGGCCGGTCGCGGTGGTGGCGCGTTGCGGCACTGCTCGCGGTGATGGAACGGCTGCTGGTCGAGTCCAAGACAGGTGGCGGGGACTGGCCGGCGGCCATGGCGGTCGCCGCCTCCCCGGTGGCCGCGCTGCCCGTCGTCGCGCGGGCGATGCGCCGGCAGCAGACCTGGCGGGGGCGGGTGTACGGATGAGCACTGTTGCCGCCCCGTCGCAGCTCCCGTCGCCGTCGACCCGGCCACCTTTCGGCCACCTGTCCCGGTGGACGTCGGACGGCCTGGGCCTGCTCGAGGAGGGCGCCAGGCTCGGGCCGGTCTTCGGCCTGCGGCTCTGGCGCAGGGCCGTCGTCGGCTACTCCCCCGACTGGAACCGCTTCGTCCTGGGGGATCTGCAGCGCTTCCGCAGCCGCGGCAGCCTCAGCCAGCTCTCGCCGTATCTGTCCGCCGGGCTCGTCGCAACCGATGCGCCCGAGCACCGGGGCCGGCGGGCGCTGGTCAACCCGTCCTTCCACCGCAAGGAAGTGACGAGACGGTTCGCCGAGCAGTTCGACGAGGTTGCGCAGCGGCACCGTCCGACCGGGCCGTTCGACGCGGTGGCGTTCTCCTCGAACCTGGTCCGCGAGATGATCATGACGGCGTTCCTCGGCGCGCGCTTTCCCGAGGCGGTGCTGCGAAAGTACGTGGCGCCGCTGGACGGCCCGATGCCACAGCCGCTGCTGCGCAGGCCGTTCCGGGTCCGGCGGATGGAGCGGGCGTTGCGCGAGACCTTCACCGATCCGGACCCGTCGACCCTGTCCCCGCTGTTCGCAGCACTGCCGGGCGGCGTCGAGGAGGCGCGGGTCGCGGTGGCGGCCGCCTACGACACCACCGCGCACGCCATGGCTTTCGCGCTGTGGGAGCTGGCCGCCCGTCCCGAACTCAACGTTCCGGAGGCCGCGGCCGGTGTGGTCAGCGAGGCGCTGCGGCTGTACCCGTCGGGCTGGATCGGCAGCCGGGTCGCCACCGAGGACTGCGAATTCGAGGGGTTCGGAATCCCTGCCGGTCGGCTGGTGCTCTACAGCCCCTACCTGACGCACCGGAGCCCCGACCTCTGGCCGGATCCGCTGGCGTTCCGGCCGGAGCGATTCGGCGAGCCGCTGCCGGCCTGGGGCTACATCCCGTTCGCGGCCGGCGAGCGGACCTGCCTGGGCGGCCCACTGGCCACCGCCATGCTGCGCGCCGCCGTCTCGTCGTTCGCCGGGTCGGATCTGACCCGGATCGACGAGCGGGTAGGGGTCAGGGGCGGGCTGACGCTGACCCCGCAGAAACCGGTGATGCTGCGATGCAGCACCTGACCTACCTGGCGGTGATGGCCGCCTGCCTGATCGGGACCCTGCCGCTGGAGTTCATCTTCAAGGCCAGGGTGTACGGCCGGTTCTCCCGTGCGGCGCTGGCCATCGCTCCGGTCGCGACCGTCTTCCTGGTGTGGGACTACCTCGCCATCCAGGCCGGCTGGTGGTGGTTCGATCCGGCGTACATCACCGGGATATTCGTCGGTGCGCTGCCCATCGAGGAAATCACCTTCTTCGTCGCGATCCCCATTTGCGGAATCCTGACCCTGGAAGCGGTCAGACACCTCAAGCCCGACTGGGCGCAGCCACGACGGCGCGTGCGCGACCGCGGAACGGTGGAGGGGCCGTGACGCCGGGCGTCTACACCTGGGCCTCTTTGACGGCCATCGTGGTGGCTGTGGTCGTCGACCTGTTCGTGCTGCGCACCGGTCTGCTGCGCACCCGACTGTTCTGGGCCAGCTACGGGATCGTGCTGTTCTTCCAGTTCATCGTGAACGGCATCCTCACCGGCCTGGACATCGTGCAGTACAGCCCGGACGTCATCCTCGGCATCAGGGTGGTGTACGCGCCGCTGGAGGACATCGGTTTCGGGTTCGGGCTGGTGACCCTCGTCCTCAGCTGCTGGGTGTGGCTGGGACGCCGCGATCCCGACCGATCCGGCGCCTGACCCCGCTGCGCGCTCCGGTCAGCGCCCCGGTCAGCACGGTGCCCGCGGCGATCCGCGCCCGGCGGCGCCGGGTGACCCGGATCCGCGGCCCGAACACCTGATAGTCGGCGTGCTCCACCGCGGTCAGGATGTCGCCGTACAGCTGGAACGCCACCCGGACGCAGCCGCGTGCGCCCGGGGCCAGCATGGCGATGCCAGGCTCGGCACGGCGGTAGATCCCCCGGGTCCGGTCGATCTCGAACGCGAGCAGCGCCCTGATGTCGTCGTCGACGACTCCACGCTCCAGCCGCGCCCGGTCCACGCCGAACTTCCGGAGCGATTCCTGCGGCAGGTAGATGCGGCCCAGCCGGAGGTCCTCGCCGACGTCCCTGATGAAGTTGCTGAGCTGGAAGGCGATGCCCAGATCGGCCGCGTACGGCGCCGCCTGATCCCTCGGCACGACGGCACCCAGGATGGGCAGCACCATCAGCCCGATGACGGCGGCACTTCCCCAGACGTAGGTGTGCAGGTCCTCGAACGTGTCGTACTCGGTGACCGTCAGGTCCATCTGCATGGAGGTGAGGAAGTCCTCGAACAACTGGGGGCTCAGGTCGAATCGGCGAGCGGTGTCCAGCGCCGCCCGCACCGAGGGCTCCCGCGCGCCGTCCGGGTCGTGGAACTCGTCGATCAGGTGCTGCAGGCCGACCCGTTTCGATTCGACCGTCACACCGGGGGTGACGTCGTCGACAATGTCATCGGCGGTCCTGGCGAACCCGTACAGAGCGTGAATGGCGGGCCTGCGTTCGGCGGGCAGGAAACGGGTGGCCAGGAAGTACGTCCGGCCGTGCTCACGGGCCAGCTCGCGACAATGCAGGTAATCGGCCCGCAACCGCGGATCGGTGATGCCGGCCGCCGTCAGATCGCTGTCCGGGCTCACCGTCGTCCACCGCTCATGACGGTCAACATATCGGCCGCGGCGCCCGGTTCAGGCACCCCTGCCCGCGAGTCCGGTGATCCGCTCGGCCGCGAGTCGTCCGGACACCAGCACCATCGGCACGCCGACCCCCGGCTGAGTGTTGGCGCCGCAGAACACCAGGTTCTCGATGTTCCGGTCCAGCGTCGGCTGCCGCAGCGGCCCGGTCTGCGGTACGTGGTGACTGGCCGAGAACGGTGCGCCTGCTGCGATTCCCATCCGCAGCCAGTCCTCCGGGGTGACCAGCCGCTCGACCTCGATGGCGTCGCCGAACCCCGTCATGCCCCGGGATTCCATGGCGCCGATCATCTGGTCGCGGTACCGCGGTCCGAACGTGTCCCAGTCGATGTTCCGGCCGCTCACGGTGTTCGGCGCCGGGAACAATACGTAGTAGGTCTGCTTCCCGTCGGGGGCGAGTGAATCGTCCGTCGAGGAGGGGTTGCTGACCAGGAAGGAAGGGTCGGACATCACCTCGCCGCGGTGGATGATCTCCTCGAAGGTGCGGTCCCACGCGATACCGAAGTCCATCGTGTGGTGGGCCAACTGGTCGTAGGTCGCGGCCGAACCGACGTGCAACAGCACGCAGGACGGCGAGTAGTTCAGCCGCTTCACCCGGCGGGGGGTGTGCTCCGGGGCGAGCAGGTGCCGGTAGGCCATCGGCAGGTCGGCGTTGACGACGATCACGTCGGCGGTGAGCCGCTCGCCGTCCGCCATCACGACACCGGTGGCCCGGCCGTCGCTCACCTCGATCCGCGACACCTCACTGTCGTAACGGATCTCGACCCCGTGATCGGTTGCCGCGGCGGCCATCGCGACGGGCAGCGCGTGCATCCCGCCGCGAGGCAGGAACACCCCTCGGACGCAGTCCATGTAGGCGATCACGGCGTAGATGCCCAGCGCCTCCTGCGGCGCGAGGCCGGCGTACATCGCCTGGAAGGAGAAGATCCGCCGCAGCCTGGGGTCCTGCAGGTAGCTGCCGACCAGCGACGGCAGCTTGCGGACGGCACCCATGGTCAGCAGCCGGATGGTGTCCGGCCCGACGACATCGGTGACGCTGTCGAGGTTCCGGTCGATGAAGCTCGGCATCTCGATGTCGTAGAGCCGGCCGAGGTAGCCGACGAGCCGCTGGTAGCCGTCGGCGTCGGCGCGTCCGCAGGTCCGCTCGATCTCCTTCGTCATCGCCTCGGCGTCGGTGTGCACGTCGATCACCGAGCCGTCCGGGAACCGGGCACGGTAGGCCGGGTCGACCTGGATCAGCTCGAGCCGGTCGGCCATCTTCTCGCCCACGCAGGCGAAGGCGTCCTCGATGAGCTCGGGCATCGTGAGCACGGTCGGCCCGGTGTCGAAGCGGTAGCCGTCGATCTCCAGCCGGCCGGCCCTGCCGCCGGGAACCGGTTCCCGCTCGAGAACGGTGACCTTCCGTCCTGCCCCGGCGAGCCGCAATGCGGTAGAGAGCCCGCCTAGGCCGGCGCCGATGATGATCACGGAGTCGGTTCGGCCCGGAACAGTGCGCATGGGTTCCGGTGTACACGACAAACCGCCCGTCCCGGCGTCACCCCGCTGTCATCAAGGTCACGGATGGTGGTGCATCCGTCTGGGACCTTTTGCCGTGCGCTGCTGCTGGGCGTCTTCCAGGTCTCGATCCTGCACTACATCGTGCACATCCTGTTCGGCATCTACGGGCTGCTGATCGACGCCGGATGATCGGACTGGGCGCGCTGCTCGGCCGCCGTCCTGGCACGGCGCGGACCACCGCCGACACCCGCTGACGGTCCGGAACGTGAAGCGCCCGCCCCCTTTCGGGGACGGGCGCTTTTCCGTGTCGTGCCACGGAACTCAGGCCGCGAGCACCCGCTGGAGCTTCTGGGTGATGGCACGCAGAGCACGGGACACCTGCATCTGACTGATCCCGAGCTCGGCACCGATGCGTGACTGGGACCAACCGTCGTCGAAACGCAGGCGGACGATGCATCTCTCCTGCTCGGTGAGCGTCGTCAGCAGCCGCTCGGTGGTGGCCCGGTCCTCCGCCTGCCGCAGCGCCTGGTCCTCGAACCCGAGACTCTCGGCGATCGTGGAGTCCGAACCGTGTGGCTCGTCGGTCGAACGCGGGTGGCACAGCAGCGTCGACGAACGCGCCTCGGCGAGGTCGTCCGGCGAGACACCGGTCAGCTCCGACAGTTCCGCCGACGTCGGATATCTCCCGTTCCTTTCCCAGTAGTGCTCGCGGGCCTGTTCGATGACGGCGCGCAACTCGGAGATCCGCCGCGGCGGGCGGACCAGCGCCAGGTGGTCGCGAAAGTATCGCTTGATCTCCCCGACGATGGTCGGCACGGCGAATTGAAGGAAATCCTCGCTGCGGCCGGGAATCCACCGGTCAACCGCCTTCACCAGGCCCAGGCAGGCGAGCTGCCGAAGGTCCGACCGATCGACGCCGCGACCGCTGTACCGGGCGGCCAGCGACCACGCGACCGGTAGGTAGGTCATCACCACTTCCCGCCGGCGCTCCAGTCGCTCGACCGGATCCTGGCAGTCGGCGAGCCCGTCGAGCAGCGCGCGCATGACACGGGCCCGATCGTCGGACGGCGCGGATGCGAAACGATGGGATTGGCTGTTCCGGACCGCGACAGCGGAACCGGAAGCCTGGGAATTGTCCTCGGGCACCGACGTCTCCTGAGATATCAGGGATCATCCGGCACCTTGTTCGGACCAGGTCACCATCACATCAGACGGACCGGACTTTGACAACTGTCTGAGGCGTGATGGCCACGGGTACAGCCTCCTGTGTCGGGCCGGCCACCAGGCCGCACGACCGCCGCCGGGAGGGTTTCCATGTCTGTTCAGCGCAACTCGTCGCACCTCGGCTCTGCCTCGTCGGAGGGCCGGGCTGTGGTCAGCAGACAGGTCGACGCGCCGGCCCGCGCCGTGTGGGACGTCCTGTCCGACGGCTGGCTCTACGCGTCCTGGGTGGTCGGCGCCTCGCGGGTCAGGGACGTCGGGCCCGGCTGGCCCGCTCAGGGCAGCCGGATTCGGCATTCCTTCGGTGTGTGGCCCGCCGTCATCAACGACGACACCGTGATACTTGCGGTTGACGAGCAGGAGATGCTGTTGAGGGCCCGTGGTCGGCCCGCGGGCGAGGCGGAGGTGCGGCTGGTGATCAGACCGGATACCGCCGAGCGGAGCACGGTGAGCATCGTCGAAGATGTGACGGCAGGACCGGGACGCCTCGTCCCGCAGATCGTTCGGCAGTGGGTGATTGCACCGCGCAACGTCGAGGCGCTGCGCAGGCTGTCCCTCATCGCCGAGGGACGCCATCGACAGTCTCAGTGACAGGAGAAAGATGAGTTCACCGGAACGCTCGACGGGACAGACGGCCGAGTCGGCAAGCAGGCCCGAGGAGCACTCGGGCGAGAAGAAGCCGCTGAGCCGGGCGATCTTCATCGTCGCCATCCTCGCGACGGTGGTCGTCGTCGTGGTCGCGGGTTTCGTCATCACCATCGCTGCCGGCCGGGTCCCCGAGGACAGGCCGCGTGACCACCCAGAGGCGACGGAAACCTCCTCCATCCTCGGCCCGCCCGGAGACAATTCGAACGGCTGAGTGTCGGGGTGGGCTGCCGCACACCTGTTCGGCTGCGCGGTTCACCATGATCGGTTCGGGGTATTGACCGGGGGTAACAGACACCCGAGCCACCCGTGAGGACCGACGATGACGTCGACGCTGCCCGATATCGCGCTGCCCATCACCCCCCTGCCCCCTTGCGGCAACTGCCCTTGCGGCAACTGCCCTTGCAACACCTGCCCCTCCCGTGGTGCCGGCCACCGGACTGCCCGGCACGGCCATGCCGGTCCCCGCTCCGCGCGGCCCGCTGAGCCGGCTGCTCGTCCGCAGGCTGACCGGCGGTGAGTTGCACCTCCCGGCTGCGCTCGAGTGCGCGACCGCCGCCGCCCCGGACGGGGTGCTGCGCGACGAGGACCTGCAGATCTCCCTGTTCATGCTGTACGAGTTGCACTACCGGGGCTTCGTCGACGTGAGCGACGAACTCGAGTGGGATCCGGATCTGCTCGCCGTCCGCCGCCTCCTCGAGGTTCGGTTCGAATCCGAGATCCGCCGTGCGACAACAGTTCCGGAATTACCTGCGGACGGTGACCTCGCTGCTGCACTCTTCGCCCTGACGGCCCCGCAGCCCGGTCCGGGCCTCTCCAACTTCCTGGCCCGCAAGGCGACCGTCGAGCAGTTCAGGGAGTTCCTGACCCACCGGTCGATCTACCACCTCAAGGAGGCCGACCCGCACACCTGGGCGATCCCGCGGCTGGCCGGCTCGGTCAAGGCCGCGCTGGTGGAGATCCAGGCCGACGAGTACGGCGGTGGCCGCGCGGAGCGGATGCATGCCAGCCTCTTCGCCCGGACGATGCGGGCCCTCGGCCTGGACGACAGCTACGGGCGGTACATCGACCTGGTCCCTGCCGCGGTCCTCGCCGGGGTCAACGCAATGTCGTTGTTCGGCCTCAATCGGCGACTGCTCGGAGCAATCGTCGGTCACTTGGCCGCGTTCGAGATGACGTCATCCCTCCCCAACCGCCTGTATGGCAACGGGTTACGGCGACTCGGCTATGACGCGAACGCCACGCTGTTCTTCGACGAGCATGTCGAGGCCGACGCCGTCCACGAGCAGATCGCCGGCCACGACCTGGCCGGCGGTCTCGCCCGGACCGATCCGGCGCGCGCCCGGGACATCCTCTTCGGCGCCGCGGCCGGGCAGATGCTCGACGACCTCGCCGCCGACCACCTGCTGTCGTCCTGGAGAGCGGGCCGTACCTCACTGCGCGCGGAGCGCCCGTGACTGCGGAGCCGTGCCGGTTGCCGGTCGAATACGTGGTGCCGCTCCGCTGGAGCAACGACGCCGACCTACCGGAATTCACCGATTACCTTCGGCGGCTCGCCGCACTGGTCGACATCACCGTGATCGACGGTTCCGAGCCGGAGGTGTTCGCCGGGCACGCCATCGGCTGGGCCGGGCTGGCCCGGCACCTGCCGGTGGGTCAGTGGCCGGGGCGCAACCGCAAGGTGGCGGGCGTGGTGACCGGCGTGGTCGCCGCCCGTCACGAACTGGTCGTGGTCGCCGACGACGACGTGCGGTACGGCCCGGACGGGTTGCGGGACATGGCATCCCGGCTCGCGGACGCCGATCTCGTGCGACCGCAGAATGTCTTCCGGCCGTTGCCGTGGCATGCCCAGGTGGGACACCGGCAGGATGCTGATCAACCGGGCATTCGGCTCCGACTACCCGGGAACCCTCGGCGTCCGCCGCAGCGCGTTCATGGCCGCCGGCGGGTACGACGGCGACGTCCTCTTCGAGAATCTGCAATTGATCCGGACGCTGCGGGCCGTCGGTGCGCGCGAGCACCGGGCGGACGACCTGTTCGTCGAGCGCCGGCCGCCGACCGTCAGCCGGTTCCTGGAACAACGCGTCCGGCAGGCCTACGACGATTTTGCGCAACCCGGTCGGCTGGTGGCCGAGGCACTGCTGCTGCCCACGCTGGTCGCCTCCGCGAAGCGGACGCCGCTGACGCTCCCGCTGGCGGCTGCGGTCGCCGCCGCGGTGGCCGAATGCGGTCGGCGGCGTCGGCACGGCACCGCGGCGTTCGGGCCGAGCGACGCCGTCTGGGCCCCGTTGTGGGTCGGCGAAAGGGCCGTCACCGTCTGGCTCGCCGTCCTCGCGCGGCTCCGCGGCGGTGTCCGCTACCGCGGAGAACGCATGCCCCGCGCCGGAACCCGGCCGGTGCCCCGGCAGCGCGCCGACGTCATGGGGTTGGCGGCATGACTGCGTCAGAGCGCACCACGCAGGATCCGGTGGTGATCACGGTGTGCCCGAACGGCCCGCTGCTGGTCCGTGGCCCGGTGTCCATCGTCGACGACAACGGCGACGAGCTGCCCCGGCACCGGCCGACCATCGCCCTGTGCCGGTGCGGGAAGTCGCGGCTGGCGCCGCTGTGCGACGGGACGCACAAGCTGCTCCGGAGCCGGGGCGAGCCGGCCGGCTGACGCTCCGCAGTTCCGCTCCGGACGCCGGTCACCCCCCGGAGTCGCTGTGCAGATCCTCCAGCAGCACAGGAAGCTCGGGCATCAGTTCACGCGCCAGGAAGCCCACCGTGCCCACCCGGCGGGCGAGCCGGTGCCCGGCGTGCAGGTGCAGATACGTTCCCCAGCAGGCTGCCTGGGCCGGATCGGCCCCGCGTGCGAGCAGCCCCACGATGGCACCCGCGAGCACGTCGCCGCTGCCGGACGTCCCGAGCCCGATGCAGTTCGGTGACGCCTGCCAGCAGCTGCCGTCCGGAGCGGCGATGACGTTGTGGCAGGTCACCACGGCACCGAAGCGGCCCGCGGCTGCCCGTACCGCGGCGGGCAATGCGTCGGGCTCGTCCAGTGCCGCGTCGTCGAGCCCGGTCAGCCGTTCCAGTTCGGTCACGTTGGGAGTGAGAACCAGCCGCCCGGACCACTTCTCGGCGGCGACCGGGACGTCGTTCAACACGCCCAGGGCGAATGCGTCCAGCACCACCTTGGTCTCACCGGAAACCTCCGTCGCCAACCTGTCGAGCAGAGCCGCGGTCTCGTCGGGATGATCCAGTCCGGAACCGATGAGCAGGGCATCGGCCGAGGACACCTCTTCGACCAGGACGTCGGCCGCCCGGCCGAGAACCGTTCCGTCCGATTCCGGGAGGGGCACAACGCCGGATTCGGGGACGTACACCGCGACCGCCCCGGCGACGGATCCGGCCACGGCGAGCGTCAACCGGCCCGCTCCGACCCGCAGCGCCGAGACGCCGGCCAGAATGGCCGCACCGGGCGTTCCGGCCGCCCCGCCGACGACGAACACATCGCCCCGGCTCTCCTTCCCGCTGCCGGTCAACCGAGGCAGGAGCCAGTTCCCAAGGACGTCCTCGGTGAGCTCCCGGATCTGGGGGGCATCCGCCTCGTCCGTCGGATCGTCAGTGCGCGAAGGCATCTCGCTCCCCCGGGTGCTCGGTGACCGGAACACCCTGAGCCTGCAGGTGCTCATCGGCGTTGAAGGCATCGGCCGTCCAGAAAGCTGCATCCCCGGTTCTGACCAGCCTGGTCACCGAGGCATTGCGGACCGATCCAGACGCGGCCACGGCCAGCAGATCGGCCTCGCGCATCCCCTCGCACACGTACCGGAAGATCAGGATCATCGCGTCGTGACAGAGGATCAAGACGCGGTCCGGGACCTCCGGGCGCTCGAGGTCGAGCAGCACGGACCGCACCCGCAATGCGAGATCGGCCCACGACTCACCGCCCGGTGGGCGGTAGTAGAACTTTCCGAGCCACTGACGTCGGGCTGCCTCGGCCGGGAGGCGGGTGTTCACGCCATGGGTGGTGAGCAGGTCCAAGATGCCCAACTCCCGATCCCGCAGCCGCTCGTCGATCCGTACCCGCATCGTTCCTGCAGCGTCGGCCAGTCCGCCGGACTGAAGCGCCACCTCGGCCGTCTGCACAGCGCGCACGTAGGGCGAACTCCAGACAGTCTGAGGCGCGGTGCCGGGGTCGAGGCGGCCGAGCCACACCCCCAGGGCGACGGCCTGTTCCTGCCCTGTCGGGCTCAACGGGACGTCGGCGTCGCGCATGCCGACCGGGATCACCTCGGCTCCCGCGGCGTCGGCCTCCGATGCCGCCACGTTGCCGAGACTCTCACCATGACGGACCAGCCACAACTCCGACGCACCCATGCTGGACGACGCTATAGGACACCGCCGGAAGACGGCAAAGCCCTACGCCGCAACGCATCTCTCCCGACGGGGATGGTGATCTGTTCGCACCGATCGTCCGGATTCGACCGGGCCGAACGCGACGGCCGCGGTCTGTCCAAGCGCAGGATCGCCGATTGTGGGCTCTCGGCGTCACGCACGGAGACTCTTTCGTGGAGACTGCTCGGTGGGGTGTCCGCCACAGTCCTGGGATCGGTGGTGCGCCCAAGGTCCGGCCGGTTGAAAAAACAGCCGGTCGGACCGACCCCATTTCCCGGACAGGAGAACGCTATGGCCGACGCCGTCACCGACAGCAGCCCCGACCCTGACAACCCCGGCCGCACGGTGATCCCGGCCAGCACGGTGGAGACCCGGTCGGACCTGCTGCCCGAGGAACTCGCCGTCGGCAGCGACGACCCGCAGGCCCAGGCGGCGGCCATCCTGGAGGAGTCGGAGGCGCGGGTCACCGACCCGGGGGCCGGCATCTGACCCGGGATCGCCTGCTTGAAGATCGCCCCACGGGGAACCTGCGTTGAGTCCCGGCGAGAAGCGCTGGGCCGCAGGGTCTCGGAGGTGTCGCCGGATGCATGCACATTCCTGGCGACCCCGGCCCCCCGGCGATGGCTGACCACAGAACCGATCAGGCGCTGCCTGCGACGGCCCGACTCGAGCCCGGACCGGCGCCGGATGGCGGCTCCGGCACCCGGCCGGTGCCGGCCGCCGGGTCCGTCCTGGACGACCGCTATCGGCTCGATGAGCTCATCGGATTGGGCGGCACCGCCACCGTCTACCGGGCGACGGATCTGTTGTTGGATCGGCACGTCGCCATCAAGGTGTTCCATCCGCACTTCACCGATCCGGCGATGATGGCGCGGCAGCGCCAGGAAATGCAGATCGTCGCAGCCCTGCAGCACCCGAATCTGGTCCTGCTGCACGACGCGCGGAGCGGGGCTCCCGGCGACCGCGGAGACGACGGCAGCCCGGTTCAGTCGTACCTCGTCCTCGAGTTCGTGGACGGGCCGACTCTCGGCGAGCGCCTGCAGGGACCGCCGTTCACCCCGACCGAGGTGGCCCATCTCGGTGCGGGTATCGCCGCTGCCCTGCGGTCGATGCACGCAAGGGGCCTGGTCCACCGGGACGTCAAGCCCGGGAACATCCTGCTCGGCGCGGACGGCGAGGCAAAGCTGAGCGACTTCGGCATCGCGCGGATGCTGGACGCCGATCGGGTGACGAACTCGGCGGATGTCGTCGGGACCGCGCCCTACCTCAGCCCCGAGCAGGCGCGCAGCGCCGAGGTCGGACCGGCCGCAGACATCTATGCGCTCGGCCTGGTGCTGCTGGAGTGCCTCAAGGGCCACCGCGAGTTCCCGGGCCCTGCTGTCGAATCGGCGGTGGCGAGACTCCTGCGGGACCCGGAAGTCCCGCCGGATCTCCCGGCGGGATGGTCGCCGCTGCTCGCGTCGATGACGGCCTTCGAGCCGGCCGAACGCCCGAGCGCCGACGAGGTCGTCACGGCGCTCCGGCGACTCCAGCGACCCTCCGCGCCGTCGACTCCGATCGGCGATCGGGTACCGCGGCACCGCCGACGACGGCCGTTGTTGCTCGCGGTGGGCGCCGCAGTGCTGGTGGCCGGCCTCACGACGGCGGGTCTGCTCATCACCGGCGATCCACCTCCGGCGGCGACGCCGCCGGCTTCCGACGCTCCCGCCGTGTCGTCGCGGCCTGCGTCCGGATCGGTCAGCTCGGCGACACTCAGTTCTCCGCCGGCTTCCTCTGCCCCGGTGCGGACGAGCGGCCGCCCGACCACCCCGGCCCCTGCCGCACCGGCCCCCGCGCCCTCCGCAACACCAACTCAGAGCCAGACCCGGGCCGCTGCGCAGACACCACAACCGCCACCGGAACCACGGCAGACAGCTGCACCAGTGGGCGGTGCGAATCCAGGTAATGGGAGCGGGAACAACGGCAACGGGAATGGCAGCGGCAACGGGAATGGGAACGGTAACGGGAATGGGAATGGGAACGGTAACGGCGGGAATGGGAACGGCAACGGGAACGGCAACAACGGGAGAGGCAACGGCGGAAACGGTGGCAACGGCAACGGCAACGGCAACGGCAACGGCAGGTGACGTCAGTCCGGGAAGTCGATGACCACCTCACCGTCCGCGGACCGGCGCGGCGTCGGTCCGAAGGTGCCCAGCAGGGTCATCGCCCGCTCGTTGCCGGCCGATATCTGCGTGACGATGCGCCGTGCCGGGCGCGGCCGGTACTTCGCGAGCAGGTCGGCCAGCGCCCTGCCGAGTCCGCTGCCCTGGTAGTCGTCGGCGACGGTGATGGCGACATCAAGGCTGTCGAGATCATCTGGATAGCGCAGGATCCGGCCGATGCCGACGAGATCCGCGTCGTCGCCGGCCATCGAAGGGGCGAACGCGGCGAAGGCGACGTGGTCCACCCCATCGACCGTGTCGACGAGCTGGTGGAGCGCTGCGGCGTTCAGGACCCGGGTGGGTGAGCCGAACCGGTCGCGGACCGAGGCCTCCGACAGGCGGAGAAACCCATCCGCCAGCGCCGGCCCGTCGCCGCGCCGGAGTGGTCGCACCAGTACCTGCCGGCCGTCCCGGAGCGACACAACCCGCTCGGCCGCCACTCCTCCGCTCAGTGTGCGTCCTCGGCGGTTCGGATCAGCAGGTCGTCGATCATCGCCTGCCTGAACGGCAGCGACCCGGTCTCGACCACCGTCGCGGCCACGTCACGCAGTTTGCTGTTGGCATGCTGGCTCGACCGCACGAGCAACTGGAATCCCTGCTTCGCGGTGAGCTGGTAAGACGCCATGACGATGCCGACAGCGGTGCCGATCAGCCGGTTGCTGTCCAACGCACTGCGGATCTGTTCGGCGCGATGTTCCGCTTCGCCGACCGCTTTCTCCCGCAGCTGGTGCAATTCGTGGTTGGAACGAACCCTCGCCAGCAGCTCGCGTGACGAGAACGGCTTGGTGATGTAGTCGTCCGCCCCGGCGGCCAGTCCGCTTCCGGCGGCGTCCGCACCGCCGCGCGCCGTCAGGATGATGATCGGGACGCGCGATGTCTGCTCGGCGGCGCGCAGATCGCCGACCAGATCGAGCCCGCTCCGGCCCGGCAGCATGATGTCGGTGACGACCACGTCGACCGGCCGCGGCGCCGGGTCGGCGGCCGCGATCAATCCATCCTCGGCAGTGGCGACCGCGTCGACGGCCCAGCCGTCAGCACCGAGCAGCCGGGTCAGGTACCCGCGCAGGTCGGCGTCGTCCTCGACCACCAGCACCCTGGGCCGTTGCCAATCGGATGCGGTCTGCTGGCGGGGCAGGCCGTCCGTACTCCTGTTGATCGGCACCGCGTTCAGCGGCAGGCTCACCGTGACGGTGGTTCCCTCGCCCGGTGTGCTCGAGAGATCGATATGGCCGCCGTTCACCCGCACCAGGTCGGCGACGATCGCCAGCCCGATCCCGCTGCCCTGCTCCGCCCGCGTCCCGCTACCGCGGTAGAAGCGGTCGAACACCTTGCTCTGCTGGTCCTGCGCGATGCCCGGACCGGTATCGGCGACCGTCAGCTCCGCGGCGGTGCCGGACGACCGCAGGGTGATGCCGACCTGGCCGCTGCTCGTGTACTTCACCGCATTGGACAGCAGGTTGGTCACGACCGTCGACCACATAGCGCGGTCCAGCAGAGCGGTGAGCGGGGAATCGGGCACGTCGACCGAGAAGGTCAAGCCGGCATGCTTCGCCGTCGACCGAAACATGCTGGCGACATCCGCCGTCAGCCCGCCCAGGTCGATCGGGACCGGATCCGGATCCAGTGCTGCCGCGTCGGCCCCGGAGAAATCGAGCAGTGCGTCGACCATCCGGCGAAGCCGCTCGGCGGCGCGGAGAGCGGCCTGCAGGTCTGCCCGTTCCGCGCCGGAGCGGGCGTCCGTGTCCAGCAGGTCCTGCAAGGGGGCCAGCAGCAGTGTCAGCGGGGTTCGCAGTTCATGGCTGACGTTCTGGAAGAACTCCATCTTGGCCCTGTCCAGATCGGCCATTGCCTGGACCCGTGCACGTTCCGCCTCGTACGCGACCGCGTCGGTCAGCGCTACCCGGATCTGCCGGCCGACGACGGTGAAGAACGACCGGTACTCGTCGTCCAGCGCACGGTAGGGATTCACTCCCAGGATCAGGGCCCCGACCGGATCGGGGCGACCGCCGACCGTCAACGGCTGCACCACGGCGGCGTCGGGGTGCAGCGGGCCGAGCGGACCGGCCTCGAACGCCCCCGGGAACATTTCCCGGAGACCGGTGACCTCTTCCGGCTTTCCCAGCGCCATCACCCGGTCGAGGATCCCGGCGGGGTCGCCGGCCACATCGGTGAGCCCCGTGACGCAGGCGTCGGGCGCAAGCCCGTAGGCGGCCACCCGCTCCGGCGGGCCGCCGTCCTGCGGCTTCAGGAAGGCGACCGCGAACGGCACGCTCTCCCTGGTGCGGGCGACGACCTCGAGCGCCGCGACGCAGGTGTCCGCGGCGCTGCCGGTCGCGGTTACCGACAGAGCCCCGAGTTCACGAACCATGCGCATCCGGCGCTCGTTGAGGATCTTCCCGGTGATCTCCTTGGTGATCGTCAGCATGCCGACGATGCGCCCGTCGCCCTCCATGATGGGGCTCTGCGAAAACGTGAAGTAGCACTCCTCCGGGTAGCCGTTGCGGTACAGGATGGTCTGCTGGTCCTCCGCGTCGACCGTCACGCCGTCGAGGACCACCTTCTCGATCCGCGTTCGGATCTCATCCCAGCGCTCGGGCCAGCTGGCCCGCATCCCGGCCCCGAGTGCCCGGGGGTGCCTGCCACCGATCAGGGAGGCGAAGGCATCGTTGTAGATGGCCACGAGTTCCGGTCCCCAGTGGACCGCTATCGGGAACGAGGAACGCATCGCCATCTGGACTGTGCCGCGGAGCAAGGCAGACCACGACCGGGTGGGACCCAACGGAGTGCTCGACCAGTCCATCGAACGGCACAGCCGGCGAACGTCGCCAGGACCGTCGAACAGCGGATCTGCATTCTCACTCATGCGGCCACCACCCATCCCGGTCTCGTCGATGGGATCCGTTCACGCCGGATCCGCGGCCCATCGTAGGTCCGCAAGCGACCAGGCTGGTGCTACAGAACGGTGCTACGGACCCGTCGTCAACAATCCGCTCAAACCGGCCGTTAGTCCAGTTGTGCGGACCGCTCAGCGGCCGGGTCCTGGCTGCCCGTAGCCCAGCTCGGCAGCGGTCTGACGTGCGCCGTCGTCGATCGGCACCGCGATCACCGCCGTCCCGTAAGCGCAGATCTCGGTCCAGGTGTCGCCGATGTCGGAGGTGTCGAACCGCATGCAGATGATGGCATTGGCACCCCTGGCCTTCGCGGAGTCGAACAGCCGGGTCATCGCCTCGTTCCGGCTCTCGGTGAGCTGCTTCGTCATGCCCTGCAGTTCGCCGCCGAACATCGATTTGAAGCCGGCGCCCATCTGGGCGAAAGCGTTCCGCGACCGCACCGTCAGGCCGAAGACCTCTCCGCAGACGCGCTGGATCTGCCAGCCCGGGATCTCGTTGGTGGTGACTACCAGCATGTGCGCTCCTTCTGGACGTGGCTGTAGGTTGCAGTCTCTTTCAGTGCGTCACGATGCGCGCGCCACGCCACGCCACGCCACGCCACGCCTCAGGCCGGGTCGCCCTTGCCCTGGGACTCCGCCCCTTCCCTGGACCCGGCGGGTTCCTCGTCCGACGACGCCGACGGCTCGGGCGGTGTCTGTGAGTCCGGCGCCGCCGTCTCCGGTGCGGTCCCCGGGGCAGGTGGGTCCGGAACGGGCAGCACCTGCGCCATGTCCAGCGCCCTGCGCAGCTCGGCCAGCCGCGCCGTCAGGGCCGCGATCAGTTCCATGTCCGTCGCCTCGGCGAGTGCTCGCTGCTCGATCAGCGGCTGCGGAACGACCTTGACCGGCTCCGGGTGGGCGGCGATGAAGTCCGACAGCTTCGCCTGACCCGCCCGCAACCGCGCGCGTTTTCCCTTCTCGTAGTCCCGCAGCGTCTTGACATGCACCCCGAGAAGGTCGGCGAGCTGTTGCTGGGTCATTCCTGCACGGTTGCGCGCAGCCTTCACTTCGCCCGGTTCTGGCATGCACGCGATGGTAAGGGGCAGAAGACGTCCCCCGGCGCAGCGGCAGCGGTGCGGCCCGCCGGGATGTCGCGGAGGAATGCGGATGAGCCGGCCTGTAAGCCGGGTTCTGTTCCCGGGCGCCTCTCGGCGATCCCGTTCGGCGACCATCCATCTCGGCGTACCGTCGCCGGCACGCTCATGCGGTCCACCCGCAGGCTCGGGCGGGCCGCCCTCGAACGCCTGCGCACCGCAACCCCTTGAGGCTGACGGCTTTTCGACCTTGCTCCGGGTGGGGTTTGCCGAGCCGCCCCGGTCACCCGGGGCGCTGGTGGTCTCTTACACCACCGTTTCACCCTGACCGGCACACCCGAAGGTGGTACCGGCGGTCTGTTCTCTGTGGCACTTTCCCGCGGCTCGCGCCGGGTTGCCGTTGACAACCACCCTGCCCTGTGGAGCCCGGACTTTCCTCGACGGTCCAGCCCCGCAGGGCTGGACCGACGCGGCCGCCCGGCCGACTCATCCGCAGGCCATCCTACGACCGGGCCGGCCGCTCACGTACCGTCGCTGCGTGACGCACCGGGCCGGACGGCGATGACGCCGGCGGTGGCGACCGTCGCCGGTGGCGTCCTGTTGCTGGCCGTTCTCGCATTCGCCATCGCGCGCCCGCGCGGCCTGCCGGAGGCGGTCGCGGCCGTGCCTGCCGCCCTCATCGCGCTGGCCATCGGGCTGATCAGCCCGGAAGCCGCGCTCGACGGTGTTCTCGAACTGGCGCCGACCATCGGCTTCCTGGCGGCGATCCTGGTGATCGCGCACCTGGTGGAGGCGGACGGGGTGTTCCGCTGGCTGGGGACGGTGCTCGCGGACCGCAGTCGCGGTGCCCCGCAACGGCTGCTGACCCTGGTGTTCGGTGCGGCCGCCGTCACGACAGCCGTGCTCAGCCTGGACGCCACGGTGGTGTTGCTGACCCCCGTCATCCTGACGACCGTGCGACGACTGGGTGTGCGCGGAGGTCCGCCGGTCTATGCCACCGCCCACCTGTCGAACAGCGCCTCACTGCTACTGCCCGTCTCCAACCTGACAAACCTGTTGGCGTTCAACGCCTCCGGGTTGACCTTCGTCGGATTCGCCGGCCTGATGGCGGGGCCGTGGCTGGTCTGCATCGCCGTCGAATACGTCGCCTTCCGCTGGTTCTTCCGCTCCGAACTGGCCGAGACACCGCAGCCCCGGTCGACAGCTGTTGCGCGCCCTTCCGATTCCGTGGACCTCACTGATCGTGCTGGGCGTCATCCTCGTCGGGCTCGCGGTTGCGCCGGCGTTCGACCTCGAATCGTGGGTGGTCGCGGCCGCCGGCGCGGCCGCACTGTCGGTGCGGGCGCTGCGGCTGCGACAGGTGACGGTGCGCAGCATAGCCACCCAGACCAACCCGCCGTTCCTGATCTTCGTGGCCGCCCTTGCCGTCGTGGTGGACGCCGCGACCGGCCACGGCCTGCAGGCGGCACTGGCTGCCGTGCTGCCGACCGGCGCGTCACTGCCGTCGCTGATCGCACTCGCCGTCATCGGTGCCGTCCTGGCCAACCTGATCAACAACCTGCCGGCCACCCTGGTGCTGCTCGCCGCCCTCGGGACGGTGCCGGCCACGGGCGCGGTCCTGGCCGTGCTGATCGGGGTGAACGTGGGACCGAACCTGACCTACACGGGATCGCTGGCCACGCTGCTCTGGCGCCGCGTGCTGCACAGCAAGGGGCACCGGCCCTCGCTGCGGCGGTTCACCGTTCTCGGGCTGCTCACCGTCCCGGCCTGCCTGCTACTCGGCACGACCGCCCTGTGGGCCGCCCTCGCCGTCGGTCTGACCGGGCCTTCCCTGCGCCCGCCAGCGCCGCCAGCACCTGTTCGTCGGTCGTCTGGCTGAAGTCCTCATAGCCCTGGTGCACCGCGGAGAACAGCGCCGGCGTCAACGCGCAGACCACCTCGACGTCCTCACCCCAGGCACCGTCCTGCTGCTGCGGACCGACGGGGACCGCCACCACGACCTCGGCCGGCCGGTGGCGGCGGATCGCGGCCACGGCGGCACGCATCGTGGCGCCGGTGGCCAACCCGTCGTCCACCACGATGACCACCTTGCCTGCGACGGCGACCGGAGGCCGGTCCCCGCGATAGCCGGCGGTCCGCCTGCGGAGCTCGATCAGCTCGCGCCGGTAGACCTCGTCGAATTCCGCCGGGGTGACCGCGAGCCGCTCGACGATCTGGCCGTTGGTCACCATCTCGACGGCCGTGCCGACGTCGGCGATGGCACCCATGGCGAGCTCCGGCCGGCCGGGGGCACCGAGTTTGCGCACCACCAGCACGTCCAGGGGAGCGCCGAGCGCCCGCGCCACCTCGGCCGCAACCGGCACACCACCGCGAGGCAGGCCGAGCACCACCACGTCATCCCTGGCCGCGTACCGGGTCAGCAGGGAGGCGAGGTGGCGACCCGCCTGTACACGGTCGGCGAATCTCCTGGGGGTCGACCAGAGAGCCACCGGATCAGTCAATCCCGGTCGCGGCGGACCGGCAAACGGGAGTTCAACCGGCCAGGTGACCGGTGTCGTTGACGGCCCAGACCATCACCGCGCCGTCCTCCACCGTGAACCCGGACAGCGATGCGGTATCGATCCGGATCCGGTAGGCGACGGCGGAGTCCACCCCGAGCGCGGCCGCGAGGATCATCTTCGCCGGAGCGGCGTGCGTGACCAGCACCACCGCGGAGCCGGGGTAACGCACGGTCGCGTCCTGCACGACGGGTTGGACGCGTGCCCGGATCGCGGTGAACGACTCACCGCCCGGCGGCGCGGCGTCGGGGTCCGACCGCCAGGCGGCGAACTCCGCCGGCCACTGCGCGGCGATCTGGTCGGCCCGGAACCCGGTCCAGTCCCCCAGCAGGCCGTCGATCAGCCGCTCCTCGGTGACGACCGGGGCGCCCACTTCGGACGCGATCGACGCGGCCGTGTCGGCGCAGCGCAGCAGCGGCGAACTGAGCACCACCGCCGGGGACAACGCGCTGACCCGTTTCGCCGACAGCCGTCGCCTGCCGCCTGCCCCGTTCGGTCAGCGGCACATCCTGCCGGCCGGCGAACCGCAACTCCGCGCCCCAGGTGGTCTGGCCATGGCGGACCACGACGATCCGGGTCGGCCCGGTCTGGCGTCCGGCGTGCGGCAGCACCGCGGCCGGCGCGGTACCGGCGTGGATCCGACATCCTCCGGCTCCAGGCGGATGCCGTCCGCGGCGGCGGAGCCGGTCCAGCTGGTGCCGTCCCGGGCGCGCGTCCATCGCCTCGTTGGCCAGCCGGTCCGCGTGCGCGTTCTGCGCCCGCGGCACCCACTCGAAATCCACCCGGTCGAACTCGGCCACCAGCGCCGCCGCACGGTGCGCCAGCGGCTTCATGTCCGGGTGCTTGACCTTCCACCGGCCGGACATCTGCTCGACGACCAGCTTGGAGTCCAGCCGGGCCGTCACCGACCGACGCACCGAGCTCCCGGGCGGCCTCCAGCCCGGCGATCAGCCCGGAGTACTCGGCGACGTTGTTGGTCGACGCCCAAGCGCGGCAGCCCGTTCCGCGAGCACGGCGCCGTCGGGGGAGAGCACGACGGCGCCGTAACCGGCCGGCCCGGGGTTACCCCGCGACCCGCCGTCCGCCTGCACGATGACCGACGCGGCGGCTCACGCGGCTCACGTCCGACTCACGAACGGATGAGGATCGCGCCACACTCCGAGCAGCGGACCACGTCCTCGACGCCCGCCGCCCAGATCGCGCCCAGCGCGCTCCGGTCGAGATCCATCCGGCAGGCCTCACAGCGCGAGCCGTTCAGCGCGGCAGCCGCCACCCGGCCGCGCGCCCTGATCTGTTCGTACAGGCCGATCAGCTCGGCCGGCATCCCGTCGACCAGGGCCGCCCGCTCGGCGACCGCGCGCTGCAGCTCGTCGTCGATGTCGGCGAACGCATCGTCGCGCCGCCGCTCCGCCGCCTCCAGTTCTGCCCGGGCGGCGGCGAGGTCCGACTCGGCGGTCGCGAGCACCGCGTCGGCTACCTCGCGGCGCTCCATCAACTCCAGCGCCTCGTCCTCGAGCGTCGGCCTGCCGACGGGCCAGCGACACGACCTCGTGCTGGATGTTCTCCAGGTCCTTGGCCGGCGCGGTCCCCGACGCCAGCCGGTCCGCGTCGCGCTTGGCCCTGGCCCGCACCGCGTCGATCTCGTTGTCCAGCTTCTTCGCCGCCCGGTCGAGGTCGCCGATCTCGGCCTGCGCGAGCAGGCCCGCATTGCGCAGCGCATCGACCCGCGCGCTGCCCGCTGCGATCTGCGCGAGCTCGGGCAACGTCCGGCGGCGGTGCTCGGCTGCCGACCTGACCTGGTCGAGGCGCGCGACGTCCAGCAGGCGTCGCTGGACGAAGGGATCGGCTTTCGGGGGCACGGGCACCATCCTGTCAGCCGGCGGCCGGGCCCGGCGAACCGGCGTGCAGTGTCCAGGGGTCGGTGCGGGTGTGCGAGACGACCGTCCTGATCGCCGGCAACCGGGATTCCAGCAGCTCCGCCGCGGCCGGGATCCACGGCCATTCCCCGGCCCAGTGCGCGACCTCCACGACGGCCGGGCTGCCGGGCGACGCGACGAACTCGGCGACGACGTGGTGCCGCAGGTCGCTGGTCAGGTACACATCCACCCCGGCCGCGCGGGCCTCCGTCGAGGAACCCGTCGCCCGCGCCGCCGCAGATTGCGACCGTGGACACCTGCCGATCCGGATCACCGGCGGCGCGCACCCCGCCGACGGTGGCGGGGATTGCACTGACGACCAGATCGAGAAAGCCGCGCAGCGCGAGCGGCCGCGGGAGCCGGCCCACCCGGCCGCTACCGGTGCGGGCGCCTGGTGCGCGCGGCACCAGCGGGTGCAGGTCCGCCAGCCCCAGGGCCGCCGCCAGGGCGTCGTTGACGCCACCGGTCGCCGCGTCGGCGTTGGTGTGCGCGGCGTAGTGGGCGACGCCGGCCAGGATCATCCGGTGCACCAACGTGCCCTTGGCGGTGGGTGCCGCGACGGACTGCACCGGCCGGAACAGTAGGGGGTGGTGGGTGAGCAGCAGTTGTGCACCGGCCGAGATCGCCTCGCCCACCGTCACCGCGTCGGCGTCCACGGCGACCACCACGGTGTCCACCGCGGCGGACGGGTCGCCGCAGGTGAGGCCGATGCCGGTGTCCCAGTCCTCGGCGAGCACCGGCGGGTAGGCGGTCTCCAGCACGTCGAGCACGTCCTGCAGTCGGATCACGGGCGCCCCTTCCGGGCGGCCGGCGGCGATCGCCGGTCGCGCGGCGTCCCAGTCTGTCAGCCCGGTGGACAATGGGCCGGTGAGGTCCGAACCCAGTACCGAGTTCCATGTCTGCGTGGTCTGCTCGGGCAACATCTGCCGTTCCCCGATCGGCGAGCAGGTGCTGCGCGGCGCGCTCGCCGACGCCGGACTCGCCGACCGGGTAATGGTCAGCAGCGCCGGGACCGGTGACTGGCACGTCGGCCAGGGCGCCAACGCCCGAGCCGTCCGCGTTCTCACGGCGGCCGGCTACCCGGAGCACCGGCACGTCGCCAGGATGATCAGCCGGACCGATCTCGCCGGTGTGGACCTGGTCCTGGCGGCCGACCGGGGCCACCTGGCCGACCTGCGTGCGATGACCGACGAGCCCGAGAAGGTCGTGCTGCTGAGATCTTTCGACCCGGATGCCGACGACGACGAGGTGCCCGACCCGTACTACGGCCCGGATTCCGGCTTCGAAGAGGTGCTCGCGATGACGGTTGCCGCCGCACCCGGGATCGTTGCCGAGATCCGTCGCCGGCTGGAAGCCGGCCGGTGACGACCACACCTGCCCGGCCCGATGCCGCCGCGCCCACCCGGGGCCGGTTCGCATTCCTGCTCAGCCCCGGCTGGATCGCTGCCATCCTGGCCGCCGTTGCGTTCGCCGCGACCTGTTTCCTGCTGTTGGCTCCCTGGCAGTTCGCCCGGCACTCCGAGCGCTCCGCGCAGAACGCGGCCATCGGGGCCGCCCTGGCGGCGCAGCCGGTGCCGGTGGCGGAGTTGATGAACGCCGCCGGCCAACCGACGCAGAACGCGCTCTGGCGGGTGGTCACGGCCACCGGCACCTTCGACGCCGAACGGCAGGTCCAGGTCCGGCTCCGGCAGGACTCGAACGGCAACCCGGTGTCCGAGGTCGTCACCCCGTTCCGCCTGGACAGCGGGCAGTGGCTACTGGTCGACCGGGGCTACGTGGGGTTCACCGACGTCCGCAACGGCGTGCCCATCCCCGATCCGCCCGCCGGCCGGGTGACGATCAGCGGCCGGGTGCAGGCCGAACAGGTCGACCCGCTCAACCGGCAGCCACTTGCCGTGCAGGACCGGATCGAGGCGTACGCGATCAACGTCGGCGCGGTGACGAGCCCGGCCACCGGCGGGCCGGTCCCCGACGCCGAGTTCCTGCAGGGCTACATCCAGCTGACCGGTGGGAGCCCCGGCGTGCTCACCCCGATCGACCTGCCGCAGACCGACGCCGGGCCGTTCCTGTCCTATGCGCTGCAGTGGGAGGCGTTCGGTGTCATCGCGCTGATCGGCATCGGCATCTTCGTGTACCGGGAGGTCGCCACACCGCGGCCGCCGGACGACCGAGTCGATGAAGGGGTCGATCCACCGGTCGAGAGCCGGCGGCCCCGCGAGCGGTTCGACCGTTCGCGACTCTACGACGAGTGAGCTCACCGACCACGCAGCACGAGTGGACCGATCGAGCCGCCGTCGCCGAGCGTGCGGTGCTGAGTCGGTCGGTCCGCCGGCTGTGGTGCCTGCCGGGCACCCGGCTCGGGGTCATCTCGTGGCCGGCCTCGTGGGGGCACCGGCTGTTCCTGGGCTGGAACTACTGGTGGCAGGCGCACCTGCTGGACTGCGTCGTGGACGCCGCGGTCCGCGACCCCGGAACGGACCGCAGGGCGCTCGCGACCCGCATCGCGCGCGGCATCCGGTTCGCCAACGCCGGCCGGTGGACCAACTCCTATTACGACGACATGGCGTGGCTGGCGCTGGCGCTGCAACGGTCGGACCTGCACCTCGGCACCGACAACCGGCGGGCGATCGCGCGACTCGCGGCGACGATCCACGACGGATGGTCGGGCGCGGAGGGCGGAGGTGTCCCGTGGCGGCACGGCGACGTGTTCAAGAACGTCCCGGCCAATGGGCCGGCCGCCATCCTCGCGGTACGGACCGGAGACATCCCGCGCGCGATCGAGACCGCCGACTGGATCGACACCCGGCTCCGCGACCCGGCGACCGGCCTGATCTGGGACGGCCTGCGGCCGGACCCCGCGGGCGGCACCCTCTTCGAGCGGACGGTCTACACCTACTGCCAGGGTGTCGTGCTGGGAGCTGACACCGAACTCGCGCTCGCAGCACCGGAGCGGGAGCGGTTCGTCGCGCGGGTGTCCCGGCTGGTCGCCGCGGTCGACACCCGGTTGGCCGCCGGCGGGGTGCTGAGCGGGCACGCGGGCGGCGATTCCGGACTGTTCGGCGGCATCCTCGCCCGGTACCTCGCACTGGTCGCGGACCGTCTCCCGGGTACCGACGACGCGGCGGAGCTGGCCCGGCGGACCGCCCGGCGCCTGATTCTGGCGTCGGCCGAGGCCGCCTGGAACAACGCCGCGACGGTCGGCGAGGAGACCGGGTCGGCCGGTCCGGTCTTCGGGCCTGATTGGTCGCGGCCCGCTGTCCTACCTGCACCCGGCTGGCCGCCGGAACGAGATCTGTCGGTGCAGCTGTCGGGCTGGATGCTGATGGAGGCCGCGGCGGCGTCGAGCCCGGTGCGGCCCGATCCGATCGGTTAGCCTTCGGCGATGCGTGTCGGTGTCGTCGTACTGCCCCAGTTCCGCTGGCCCGAAGCCCGCGCACGATGGAAGTCGCTGCAGTACAGAGGCTTCGCACACGGATGGACCTACGACCACCTGGCCTGGCGCGACCTGGCCGAGCAGCCGTGGTTCGGCACGGTCCCCACCCTGGCCGCGGCGGCGGCCGTCACCGACACCCTGCGGCTGGGCACCTGGGTGTCGTCGCCGAATTTCCGTCATCCCGTCACCCTGGCCAAGGACCTGATGACGATCGAGGACATCTCGGCCGGCCGGCTGCTCGCCGGCGTCGGCGCCGGCGGCATCGGTTGGGATGCAACCGTTCTCGGCCAGTCGAGGTTGACGCCCGGGCAGCGGGTCGACCGCCTGACGGAGTTCGTGACGCTGATCGACCTGCTGCTGAGCCAACCGGACACCTCATGGCAGGGCTCCTATTTCACCGCGGACCGGGCGCGGATGATCCCGGCGGGAAGCAGGTCCGGATCCCGCTGATCGTGGCCGCCAACGGCCGCCGCACCATCCAGATCGCAGCCACCCGGGGGGATGCCTGGGCGACCACCGGACCGGAGGCCGCGGACATCACGACCGACCTGTGGTGGGCGGCGGTGGAGGAGCTGGTGCGACGTTTCGAGAGCGCCGCGACCGCCGCCGGCCGCGACCCGTCGGCGATCGACAGGTACCTCGACCTCGACTCCGCACCGGTCCTGTCGGTCAGCAGCATGGACGCCTTCGCCGACGCGACCGGCCGCGCGGCGGCGCTGGGCTTCACCGACGTGATCGTCCACTGGCCGCGACAGGACGGCGTCTACGCCGCCGACGATGCCATCCTCGACACGATCGCCGATCGGCTGACCGCCGGTGAACTGACGCCCGGCTGACCGGAGCCCGCTCTCAGCGGGGCTGGACACCGCGCCGGACCGCCGGGTCGGGCGGGTCGATGCGGCCGGAGAGGATCACCGCGGCGGCGCCCAGCACCAGCAGGCCGGCCACCGCCGTCAGCCAGGGCCCGATGCCGACCGTCACGTCACCGGCCTCGAAGACCCCGGCGTCCCCGGGGTTGATCGCGCGGTACAGCCCCCATCCGGCGCCCATCAGCCCGCAGAGGACAAACAGGGCGGCCGTCACCCGATGCGGCCTCCTGCCACGCGCGACCGAGGCGACAGCGACGGCCGCGACGGCGGCCACCGCGCCGAACAGCAAACCGATCAACCCGGGGCGGTAGGTGGCCGCACCGTTCAGGACGTCATTGAGGTTCGTACCGGCGATCTCGCTGTCGCCGGTGATCGACCCCCAGCCACTGATCGCGGTGCTGCCGCCGTCCTCGGTGCCGGTGCCGATCCACGGCAGGAACGACGAGACGATCATCAGCAGGCCGCCGGCCCCTGCAACAGCGGCCACCCACCGGCGGGTGGCCGCCGCCGACCGTCGAGCGCGCACCGGTCAGTCGGGAACGACGTCGATCAGCACCTTGCCGACGATCGAGCCCTCCACCGCTGCATGCGCTTCAGCAGCCTTTTCGAGCGGGAAGTGGTGCAGCGGCATCCCGGCCCCGACGCCGACCCGGACAGCGCCGGCGGCGACCGCCGCGGCCACCGCATCGACCGCTCGGGCCTTCACGTCCGCCGGTGCGGTGTAGACCAGCACGAACTGCCACCGCGCGTTCGGAGTCATCAGCGGACGCACCGGC
The DNA here is from genome assembly GCA_963766015.1 of uncultured Actinomycetota bacterium. GTDB lineage: Bacteria > Actinomycetota > Actinomycetes > Mycobacteriales > Nakamurellaceae > Nakamurella. The sequence goes on from CAVXYU010000041.1 coordinate 48,532, forward strand.
AATGTGAGTTCCGCGCCGCCGTCGTCGGCGTACACGGCCACCGATCCGTGCAGCGCGATCACTGCTGCGTCGATCGGTGCATTGGCGGCGGAGACCTCGACGATCGTGTTAACGCCGTGCGGAGCCAGCTTGCGGATCTCCTCGACGACGTCCTGCTCGCGGTAGTCGATGACGTGATCGGCGCCGGCGGCGACGGCAGCCTGGGCCTTGGCCGCACTGCTCACCGTGGCGATCACCGTGGCGTCACTCCAGCGGGCCAGCTGGATCGCCGCGTTGCCGACCGCGCCGGCTCCGCCGGCCACCAGCACCACGCGGTCCTGCAGTTTCCCGGGGCCGAGTTGCAGGGGGCCGTCCTCGGTCACCGTCAGGCATCGGTGCGCCGTCAGGAAGGGGATGCCCAGCGCGGCACCGAGGTCGAAGCCCGCGCCGTCCGGTAGCGGGACGACCTGCCCGACCGGCACCACGGCCAGTTCCTGGCTGGTGCCCTGCGGCCGCCGGAACGCCGCCTCCCAGATCCACACCCGCCTGCCGAGCAATGCCCCGTCCACGCCGGTGCCGACGGTGTCGACGATCCCGGCTCCGTCCTGGCCGGGCACCTGCGGCGGGTCGACGGCGACCCTGCGCCGGATCCGCGCCGGGACTTCCAGTCGGTGGGATTGACGCCGGAGCGGTGCACCTGCACGCGCACCTCCCCCGGCCCGGGTTCGGGGATCGGCCTGTCCACCAGGGTCAGGACATCAGGATCACCGTGACGGGTGTATTCGACGGCTCGCACCGGACGACGGTAACCCCGGCTCGGGCCGCCGCAGCGGGCGGGTCGATACGCTCGCCCGGTGCCGAACCAGCTCGCCGCCGTGCTCCGGCTCGACGGTGTTGTGCACGCCGCTGACCTGGCCGTGCAGTCGTTCGCCAGGCACGTCGCCGAGGAATTACCGGCGGACCGCGCGGGCGGGGTGATCGCCGGGATGCGCGGCTACCTGGAGCACGCCTCCGCGGCGGGGGTCCTGCGCGATGCCGAGGACGGTGACCACGCGGTCGACCTGCTGGCCGCGGCGGCGGGTCTGCCGCCGGCACGGATCGCCGCCGCCAGGCGCGCCTCCCGGCTGGATCTGGCAGCGTCCGCGTGGCTGCTCGACCCGTCGCCCGGTCTCGACGAACTGCTGGTACCCCTTAGCGGGTGCGCGCTGGTCGTCGTGGTGACGAGCGCGCCGGATCCGGCCGCCGCGGCGGTGCTCGACGCCTGCCAGCTGACCGACCGGGTCGACGAGGTGACAGATCTCCCCGTGGCGTCGCTGGTGCCGATGGTGCTGCAGCGCATCGGGGCGACAACGACACCGCGGCGGTTGATGATGATCGGCACCCGCTGGGCGGGCGAGCTCGCCGACGCGCAGGCCGCCGGCTGTATCACCGGCATGGTCGACCAGTTCGACCGGAAGACCGGCACGCCGACCTTCCGGTCCGTCGACGTCACCGGTCTGATCGGCCCGGCAGGTCACTGGTGCACGAGTGCGGATTGAGATGGCAGAAAGTGGAGGTACGCCGTGAACGCCCCTTCCCGGCCGGATGCCCGGCACGCCGACTGGTCGACCCCGGATGGCCTGCCGCCGGACACGCCGACGCACACGGTCGCGCACCTGTCCGACACCCATCTGACCGCTGCCGGTGTCCGTTACAACGGGGTGCTCGACGCGGACGCCGCGCTGCACCGCGCCGTCGCGGTCCTGCAGGAGGCGATCGAGGGCGGCCGCCGGTTGGATGCCGTCGTGCTGTCCGGCGATCTCGCCGACACAGGGGACCCGGACGCCTACCAGCGACTGTCCGCGGCGATCAGATCCATCGGCCCGGCGACGGACCCACCGCTGGCCGTGTTCGCCACCGGCAACCACGACATCCGGACCGAGTTCCACCGACAGTTGTTGCACCGCAATGCTACTGAGCCAATCCTGCAGGTGTACGAGGTGCGGGGGCTGCGCATCGTCGTGCTCGATTCGACCATTCCCGGCGCCGGCCACGGCCGGTTGGAGGCCGGTCACCTCGCCGCATTGACACAGGAACTCCGGCGGTCCGCAGCGGCCGGCACGGTACTGGTGCTGCACCATGCTCCGGTGCCGCCGCCGTCACCGCTGCTGAGCTACTTCGCACTGGAGACCGCATCCCGGCGGGCCCTCGCCGAGGTGATCGCCGGGACCGACGTGCGGCTCATCCTGGCCGGACACCACCACATCGCCCGGTCGGCGATGCTGGGTGACGTTCCGGTTGCGGTCGCGGGATCCACCGCCATCCGCACCGACCCACTGGCGGCGGCCGGCCACGAGCGCACCTGGGCGGGTGGTTCGATCAACCTCGTCGAGCTCTACCCGGAGACCGCCGTGGTCTCGGTGATCCCGGTCGACGGCGCGGGCATGGTGTTCGACCTGGACGCCGCCGGGTGCGCGCAGGTCATCGAGGCGCACCCGATCGAAGGGACGCTCAGTGCGCCTGGTGCACCGTCTGCCGACCGGTCACCGAGTAGGTCCTGATCCGGATCCAGAAGGTCCGCTCGATCAGGTCGGCCCACGGCCACACGCCGAGCAGATTCAACCGTTCGACCTCCGCAGGGTCTTCGACGGTCACCGCCACCCCGCGCACCATCACGCTCCAGCCTGCCCGCCGGTCGACGTCGTAGCCATCGACCTCGAAGGCAACCGGGAGTTCCCGGTCGGCAGCCAGCAACTTCGACCCGGTCGCGGTCCGGAAGATGACCGACTCGCCATCCATGCCGTGATTGACCGGGAGGATCACCGGGTCACCCTGCGACACGAAGGCAACCCGGCCCACCCTGGCCGCGGCGAGTCTGCGCAGGCATTCTTCCCGCGGCAATACGGCAAGACCTGAATGATCGAGTGGCAAAGAAGTCGTCACGGCGGTGTTCCTCTCCGGTTCACGGCGGATGCGCGGTCAGTCCGCTGCTGACGATGCCGCCCCCGAGGCCGAACAGACAGGGCCGAAGGGCCCGGCTTCGCTACGCGAAGAGAAGAAGCAGAATCGACACGTGTAGGGCACAAATCGCCGCGCGACGATTGACGCACAGGGCCGCGGGGTAAGGTGAGGATGGTTCGGGTAATCGCCGATTCCGAGAATGCAGTCATCCCTGGCACTTTCAGCGAATCGGCGGTACGAATGCGACAAGCGCACCACCATCCCGGTCGACCCGTCGTGGACGGTCGCCATGTGCGATCGCATCCGGTCCCGGGATCCGCGCCGATCGCCCGCTCGTCATTCCTCTCCAGCGCGACCCCGACACCTGCGCACGCTGAACACAGCAGCGGCCGGGAGAACGGTGCGGGCGCCACCTGGCCATGAGGCTGCGGGGGGCGTGCACCGCCCCCCGGTGAAATAGTCGCGGAATCGCACGTCCGGCCGCGAGGAAATCTGCCAACCCATACCCGGCTTCACAGATGCGACCCCGATGCCCGGTATCCCCACCGACACGCACGTGAGGCGACCATGAGCACCGCGATCTCCAGTTCCCGAACCCGAAAGCCCCGGGCTCCCAGACCGCCCACCGAGTATTCGATCCTGCTCGAGGCGGTGCAGAAAGCCGGCCTGATGAAGCGCCGCTACGGCTACTACGCGGTCAAGTCGTCGCTGATGATCCTGGCAACCGCCGGCATCGTGGCCGGCATGATCCTGCTGGGCAACACCTGGCTGCAGTTGCTGCTGGCGGTCGCTCTCGGACTGGTCGTCGCACACTTCGGCTTCCTCGGCCATGACGCCGCCCATCGGCAGATCTTCATGTCGAACAAGGCCAACCAGCGGGCCGGCCTGGTGCTGGGAACGCTGTTCAGCGGCATGAGCCTGACCTGGTGGAACGGCAAGCACAACAAGCACCACGGCGCACCGAACCAGATCGGCAAGGACCCGGACATCTTCCCGTCGGTGCTGCACTTCTATCCGGCCGAGAACAAGCAGAGCACGTCCAGGATCCTGATCTTCCTGCGCCAGCGGCAGGGTTGGTGGTTCTTCCCGCTGCTGACGCTGGAAGGCGTCAACCTGCACGCCCAGTCGATCATCACCAGCTTCACCCGGCGATCGGGCAAACGGCAGCCGGTCGAGATGACGATCCTGCTGATCCGCTGGGCCGCCTACCTGTCGCTGGTCTTCCTGGTGCTCGACCTCGGCAAGGCCGCCGCGTTCCTGGGCCTCCAGCTGGCCGTCGTCGGGGTCTACCTCGGGTGCACCTTCGCTCCCAACCACAAGGGCATGCCGATCCTGCCGGCCGACGCCAAGGTCGACTTCCTGCGCCGCCAGGTGCTGATGAGCCGCAACATCATCAGCAACCGGTTCACCACCTTCGCGATGGGTGGCCTGAACTACCAGATCGAGCATCACCTTTTCCCGAGCATGCCGCGGCCGAACCTGCGCCGCGCGCAGGCCATCATCAAGCCGTTCTGCGTCGACAACTCGGTCACCTACACCGAGACCACGTTGCGGAAGTCCTACGCCATCGTGGTGCGCTACCTGAACATGGTCGGGCTGCGTGGCGGCGATCCGTTCACCTGCCCGCTGGTGGCCACCATGCGTCCGAGGATCTGACGCCGGCACGCTTCCGCACCTTTGGAAAAAACAGCGGCCCATTGCTCCCCTGGTTATCGTCATCCGGTGGGCACAGAAGGGGCACAAACCTTTTCCGGTCACGCTGCGGACAGTTCGGCCGGTCGGGACGGCGGCGGGACGCCGCCGTTCGCGCGTGACGCGGCGGCGGTCGCGAGTCAATTCGGCTCTGATCCGGTCACCGGGTTGCCCGATGCCGAGGCATCGTCACGGCTGTCCCGGTACGGGCCCAACCGGATCACCGGGGAGAAGCCGCCATCCATCCTGGCGGTGGCCCTGACTCAGCTGCGGAATCCGATGAACATCATGCTGATCGCCGTGACAGCGGTCAGCCTGGCCATCGGGCAGATTTCCACCGGGGTCATCGTCGGATTGTTGATCCTGCTCAACGTGGTCCTCGGGTCCCGGCAGGAGTTGAAGGCCAGGGCGAGCGTGGACGCACTTTCCCACTTGCAGGTGCCGCAGGCGAAGGTGGTGCGCGGCGGGGTGCTGGCACTCGTTCCGGCGGTGGATGTGGTGCCCGGCGACCTGGTCCAGGTCGAAGCGGGCGACATCGTTCCGGCAGACGGCCGAATTCTCCGGTCGGCGACGCTCGAGGTGCAGGAAGCGGCACTGACCGGTGAGAGTGCGCCCGTCCCGAAGGACACCACCACCTTGAGATCGCCCGACGTCGCCCTGGGCGACCGGGCAAACATGTTGTTCCAGAACACATCTGTCACCCGCGGCACCGGATCGATGGTCGTGACCGGCACCGCCATGAACACCCAGATGGGGCAGATCGCCACCATGCTGACGTCGGTCACCAGAACCCGGTCACCGCTGCAGAAGGAGCTCGACACGCTCACCCGCGTGCTGGGCCTCATCGCGTGGAGCGCGGTCGCCTTCATCGTGGTCGTCGGGATGGTGCGCGGCGTTCCGGTCGGCGATCTGCTGCTCCTCGGAACGGCGATGGCCATCTCTGCCATTCCGACCGGCCTTCCTGCATTCGTCTCCGGGATGCTGTCCTACGGCGCCAAGCAATTGGCCGCGGCCAAGGCCGTCGTGAAGAACCTGACGGACGTGGAGACTCTCGGCGCGACCAGCGCGATCAACACGGACAAGACCGGCACGCTGACCATGAACCAGATGATGGTGTCCACCATCTATTTCAGCGGGTCGTGGTTCTCCGTCGAAGGGGCGGGCTACCGCAAGACCGGGGCGATCCTGTCCGTCGCCGGAGCACCGGTGCCGGATTTCAGCCGCCTGGCGCTCGGGCTGGTGCTGGACAGCGACGCGACGGTCGCGGACGACGGTTCGGTGGTCGGCGACCCGACCGAGGCGGCACTCGTGGTGCTGTCCGCCAAGCTCGGCGTCGACGCCGGGGAGACGCGCCGGGCGTACCCGCGCATCGGCGAGGTGCCGTTCGACTCCGAGTACAAGTTCATGGCCACCTTCCACCACGTCCCGGACGATCCGACCGGACAGGTCATCGAACTGGTCAAAGGCGGCCCTGATGTTGTGCTGGCCCGGTGCACGCAGGCCGGTGGGCCACTGAGCGGCAGCCAGGTGCCGATCGATCAGGTCCGCGCAAGGATCGAGGCGGCGAACACCCGAATGGGCGAGAAGGGTTTGCGGGTATTGGCTTTCGCCGCTCGGCTGGTGGGTCATGACGAGCTTGCGGCACTGCGCGATGACCCCATGTCGCTCACCCATGAGCTCGCGTTCGTCGGGATGGTCGGCATCATCGACCCGCTGCGGGAAGAGGCCAAGGCGGCCGTCGACACGGCACTGCGCGCCGGCATCGATGTCCGGATGATCACCGGTGACCACGCGGTGACGGCGCGGGCGATCGGTGAGACGCTGGGGCTGGGTGCGGGCGCGATCAGCGGCGCCGAGTTGCAGGCGATGTCCGACGAGGAATTGAAGCGCCGGCTGCCCGAGCTGCACGTCTTCGGGCGGGTGTCTCCCGAGGACAAGCTGCGACTGGCCCGGGTCATGCAGCAGCAGGGTCTGATCGTCGCGATGACCGGTGATGCCGTCAATGACGCGGCCGCCCTCAAGCAGGCGGACATCGGCGTCGCCATGGGCAGCGGCAGCGAGGTCACCAAACAGGCCGCGCGGATGATCCTGACCGACGACAATTTCGGCACCCTGGTGCACGCTGTCGAGATCGGCCGCCGGGTGTACGCGAAAATCGTTTCCTACGTGCGATTCCAGATGACGCAATTGCTGGCGCTGGTGATGCTCTTTCTCGCTGCCACGGCCTTCGACATCAACCAGGGTGTCGCAATGACCCCGACCATGGTGTTGTACCTGCTGTTCTTCGCCACTGCCGCGGGCGTCGTCGTCATCACGGTGGACCCAGGCGATCCGGATGTGATGAATCGTCCGCCGAGGGATCCGAAGGTGCCGATCACCAACCGGACCGCAATCATTTTCTGGATCATCTATGCCGCAGCGCTTTTCGTGGCAGCGCTGATTCCGCTGGTCGCCGGACCTGACGAACCCGGTGTCGCGACGGCCAGTATCTCGGTGACGATGACCTTTGTGGTCATGGGTCTCGGCACGGTCTTCAACGCCCTGACGAACCGGCGCGACCCCACCAGCGGTCTCACGGCACCTGTCCTGCAGGCCATTGCGATCTCCCTGGTTCCGGTGGGGCTGATCATCCTGGCCACTCAGTTGCCTGGACTGCAGGCTGCGCTGTCGACCACCTCGCTGACCGGCCCGCAGTGGCTGGAATGCGTCGGGCTGGCGCTGATCCTGCCCGTGGTCGTCGAGGTGGGCAAATGGATCCGCCGGCGACGCATCCCCGTGCAGGTCGTGGTCGACGCGCAGCGCGTCACCGCGCCGGGACGCGCCTTGGCTCAGAGCGGACCATGAGGATCGACCAAGGGGTATTGCCCTGAGAGAGTCCGACCGGCGCACCGAAGGCCGCCCACTCTTCATCCGGTTCGGGCGAGTTGCCCCGGCGCTCGGCGTGGCAGTGTCGCGCACAGGAGGTGCGGCATGGCACAGGAGGTGGGCAGTACAGGTGCGGTCGACGCGCCACTGAATCGAAGGCTGGCGATTTTGCTCGCCATGGCGATGTTCGTCCTCGTCGTGGACACATCATTGATGAACGTGTCCATCTCGGCGGTCGTGAAGGACCTGGACACCACCGTCAGTGGCGTGCAGTCGGCCATCGCGTTGGAGGCGCTGGTATCGGCGGCATTCATCCTGATCGGCAGCAAGGTCGGTGACCTCATCGGGCGGAAGCGGGCCTACGTCATGGGCTTGCTGGCGTATGCCGTCGGGGCGCTCGCGATGACCCTCGCGCAAGGACTGACCGCGATCATCATCTTCTGGGCGGTGATCGGTGGTCTCGGAGCGTCATTGCTGTTGCCGGCCATGCAGTCCCTGATCCACGGCAATTTCGAGGGTGCCGCACAGAAGAAGGTCTACGCCTTGGTGGGCGCGGCCGCGGCCGTCGCAGCCGCCGTCGGACCGCTGGTGGGCGGGTTCATCACCACGTTCCTGTCCTGGCGGGTGGGCTTCCTGCTGGAGGTCGTCATCATCGCCGTCGTGCTGTCGGGAATCTCGCTGGTCAAGGACGTGGCGTACACCGGGCCGCGGGAGATCGATGTCGTCGGCGCGATTCTCTCCGTTTTCGGCATGGGTGGCATCGTCCTCGGCATCCTGGTATGGCAGGAGGGTGGCGAGGCGGTCGGCGTCCTGCTGGCTGTAGGGGCCGTCGCGATGGCCGGCTTCGGGTACTGGCTCGTGCATCGCAAGCGCCAACAGAAGGCCGCGCTGATCGACCCCGATCTGTTCAAGTCCAAGGTGTTCCGGTTCGGCATCTCGGAGCAGATGCTGCAGCAGATCGCCCTGGGCGGCACCATGATCGCGCTCCCCATCTACCTGCAGATGGTGCTGGAGTACAACGCCATGCAGGCCGGTCTTTCCTTGGCACCACTGTCGCTGACCATGTTCGGCGTGGCTCTGCTGGCCGGGAAGAAGGCCGGCAAGCGGCGCCCGGCCGGCATCATCCGGTGGGGCTTTGCGCTCCTGTCCGCAGGTCTGGTGATCCTGATCCCGATTGTCCCGCGGGCTGATTCCGGTTGGTATCTGCTGCTTCCGCTGGTGGTCGCCGGCACCGGACTGGGCCTGCTCGTCTCGCAATTGAACAATTACACGCTCGCACCCATCTCGGAAGAACGGGTCAGTGAGGCGGCCGGGGTGAACTCCGCCGCGGGTTCCTTCGGTCTGTCCTTCGGCCTCGCCTTCGCCGGCGCCATCATGCTGGCCACCCTGTCGTTCGCCTTCACCAGTATGGCCGAGTCCAGCACCGTGCTGGCGCCCGCCGAGCAGCAACAGGTGGCAGTTGCACTGGAGAACGATGCGGAGATCTTGAGCAACACCCAGCTCGAGGCACAGCTGGTCGGTCAACCGGCCGACACCAAGGCCGAGATCATCCGGATCAACACCGAGGCGCGGCCGCTGGCCCTGCAGGTGGCGCTGCTGATCCCCATCCTGGCCGGTCTGATCGGGTTGTTCAATTCCTTCAGGATGATGCGCCTACCGGACCCGAAATCTTCGGGAACCGCCGAAGGGATCGTGCTGGGCTGATCGACCACCCCGGGGAACCGGGCCGTCAAGGCTCGAGATAGGTGTCAGCCGGCCGGTGTCCCGGTTCGCTGTTGGCCAGCGCCGTTTCCAGGGTCGATCTGGCCTCGGCGAGTCCGTATCGGACCGTCACGATGTTCACCGGCGGTCCGGTCGATTCGACAACAGCGTCGACGCGTGTCCGAGCGTCACGAACGGCATCGCGCAAGAGACGGGCACGGGCGGCTTCCTGCTCGTCGGGTGCCCCGGACTGCAGTCCGGTCAGCGCGTCCTCCAACGTCGTCACCCGCTCTCGAGCAATCTGCCAGCCCCCGGCGACCTGGTCCCGTGACCCGTCCCGCTCCAGCTGCGGAATGAGTTGCCGCGCAAGCCAGACGATCTCGCCGGTTGCGGCCAGGATCTGCGCATGCCAGGAATTGCGGCGCCGCCGCCCGGCCAGCACGAGTGGCACGGTGATGGCGACCGCGACAAGTGCCGCGCCGAGTAGCCACCACGGCCACGACGACGATTCAGTCGTCGTGGCCTCGGCCTGTGCCGACACGACCGAGGGCGTCGGCGACGGGGGCGTCGAGACAGGGATTTGAGTTTTGGTCGACGTTTCCGTGACCTGTGCGGTCTGCGTGGTTTTCAGGGTTTCCGTCAGTTGTGCCGTCTGGGTGAGTCGAGCCGTCTCGGTCATTCGCGCCGTCTCCGTGAGCTGCGCCGTCTTCGTGAGCTGCGCCGTCTCGGTGAGCTGCGCCGTCTCGGTGGCTCGAGCTGTCTGCGTGACCAGCGTCGTACGGGTGACCTGGGTGTCCGTATTCTGCGCGGAGGATTCTTCCGCCACCTCCGGTGTGCCTGCCTCCGTGGATGTGTCGGTCTGCCCGAGAATGGGCGTACGGGCCGGCGCCGGCTCGTTGGTCGGCGAGTCGACCGGACTCGGTGCCGTTGTCTTCTCCGCGGTGCGGTCGATGGACACCGACGCCGCCGGCAACTCCGCAGACGCGGTCCGACTGGGCAACGAGTCTCCGCCGGACGCTCCGCAACCGCCCACCAGCAGCATCCCGATCAGTACGGGCAAGAACAGCGGCGGTCGCGCGCCCCGAGGTCTCAGCAACGTATCCAGCTCCATTGGTCGCGATGGCTCCCGTCGCAATCACCGGTCGACCGCAGAATTCGTGGAATCACTTACTCCGATCGGCCCGGCGCCGCAGTACCGCTGCAGTATGTACCTGAAGGCCGTTATCGGCCCGAACGCGGAGTTATCGAAGGCGGACTTCACGACGGACCACCGGAGCATGTGATCGAACGGATGAAGATGAACGACGACCACCACCGACCGCCCGTACGCTCGCCTGCGCAACCACACCGGACGCGGTTGTTCTCGGTGGACAGTTATGGTCTCGTTCTTGTTCTCGTTGTCGTCACGTACTTGGCTGCGGTCTCCTTTCCCGCAAGGCCGGGCCATTCGCTTGTTCTCGGGGTTCAGATCGGCACTGTCTGGCTGACCCTGCATGCCGCTCGCGCGCCGCGACCGGTCCGCCTCTGGGCGTCGATTGCGTTGGTCGCCGTGGCGGCGCTTGCCGTCGTCGAGGCCTTCGTCGTCGTCCCTGGGAAGACACTGGCGTTGGCCTTCGCGGCCAGCGGCCTGCTGTACCTGATCGCGCCCATCTTCGTCGTCCGCGACATCGGTTCCCGCCGCGACGTCGACCGGGAGACGATGCTCGGTGCGATCGCCGGATATCTCCTGGTAGGCATGTTCTTCGCGTTCGTGTACCGGGCGATCGGGATCCTGCAGCCGGCTCCCTTCTTCGGTGCAGCCGGTCCTGGCGATACCGCCCAGGTGCTGTTCTTCAGCTTCGTGACACTCACCACCACCGGTTACGGAAATCTCGTGCCGGCCTCCAATCCGGGGCAGACCATGGCCGTCGTCGAGGCGGTACTGGGTCAGCTGTTCCTGGTGACCGCCGTCGCGAAGGTGGTCACGGCCTGGAGGCCACGAGGATGGAGCACACCGGTCGGTCCGACAACGGGGTCGTAACACAGCCGCAGGCGGTGGCCCGGTTTTCAACCGGGTGCAGGCCACCTGATTGGGCTCTAATACGACGGTGAACACAGGTGGCGTCGTCTTTGCAACCCTGGTCCTGGCCTTCAGCGCCTGTGCGACGCTGCTGAGCCGGGTATACATCACCGCCCCCATCGCCTTCGTTGGTGCCGGTGTCGTCATATCCGCGGTCTATCCGTCGGTCGGCGCGGACGCCTCCACCTCGATCAGGGTCATCGCGGAGGCGACTTTGGCGTTGATTCTCTTTCATGACGCCGCGCAGGTGCGGCCGCGTCAGATCGAGGACAACGGGGGGATGGTCGCCAGATTGCTGTTGATCGGTCTGCCGTTGACCGTTCTGTTCGGGTTCCTCGCGGCACGGTCCTTCTTTCCGTGGATGCCGCCGATGATTGCGTTGTTGATCGCGGCGGCACTTGCGCCGACCGATGCCGGTCTTGGCGCGGCCACCGTCCTGAATCCAGTGGTGCCGGTGCGAATCCGGCGGACGTTGAACGTGGAGAGCGGCCTGAACGACGGTGTGATCACCCCGGTGGTGTTGTTCGCGATCGCCGCGGTGGCCGGCGAGGAGGCCGTCGGACCCGGCCTCAGCGCGGTGCAAGGTGCGCTCGATCTGGCGGAAGGGGCCGTCGCCGGCGCGATCATCGGTGCCGCGGGAGGCCTGCTGCTCGGGTGGTCCAGACGCCGACGATGGAGCAATCCCGATACCAGGTCGCTGGGAGTGCTGGTGCTGCCGGTGCTGGCGTATTGCTTCGTCGGAATGCTCGGCGCCAACAGCTTTGTCGCGTGTTTCGTCGCCGGAACCGCGTTCACTGCCGCAGCCTCGTGGGTGGATGAAGAGGTATCGGCCCTGGACCGCACCGAGGGATTTTCCGAACTGCTGGGATTCGCGGTCTGGCTGATCTTCGGTGTCATCGCACTGCCGCTGATCCGCGACAACATCGGGTGGAGGGAACTGATATTCGCCGTCCTGTCGCTCACCGTTTTCCGAATGGTGCCGGTGGCACTTTCGCTGATCGGCACGGGCCTGAGGGCACGAAGTGTTGCCTTCATCGGCTGGTTCGGTCCCCGAGGATTGGCCACTGTGGTTTTCGCGGTGATCGCCGCCGAGGAACTCGAGACCGACGATTCACTGCGCACGGCCATCACCATTCTTGCTGCAACGGTGATGCTGAGCGTCATCGCGCACGGCGCGACCGCCGACGTGCTCGCCAAAAGGTACGGGCAGTGGGTCGACCGGACGAACCCGCCCACCGAGACGGCCCCTGCCGTCGAGCCTCGCGTTCGCAGATCCTTCATGGCTCGGTCCGGACACGAACCGGATCGGCCGCAGTGAATGCCCCGGGTGTTACTGAAGACATGGAGCGATCAGCCGTCGTCCTGCGGCTTCGTCGGGGACGTTCCCAGCAGGATGTTGAGCCCCATCGACCATGGTGACCAACACGACGGCGCCCACCATCGCCGGGATCTACGTTCCGGTGGTCGAGGATCCCGAGGCTGACGATGAGTGTCGATCGCGCCGGCCGGCGGGTGGGCAGGTGCAGCAGCGTGAGCACCAGCGTGGTGATCGCGACCGAGAGCGCGCCCGCCGCAACGTAACCGGGAGTGAGGCCACCGACCGGGGCGGGCGGGTCGCCGCGCAACCCGAACACGGACAGGCAGGCAAGCCCCGCAGCGATGCCGACACCGTGCCCGACGAGCGTGTTCAGCGGGCGGGCGGACGGCTGCTCCGGAGACTCGAACAACAGCATGACCGTGGGTCCGAGGCTCGGGAACAACCACGGCAATTTCGTCAGCAGCCCGACCGCACCCGAGAGGGCGAGGACGACCAGGCACAGCACGGCGGCGTAGGCCGCCGCACCGATCCTGCCGTAGCCGGCTGACATCCGTTGCAGCAGCGGTGTTCTGGCCGATCCCATGGGACGCCTAGCTGGCCACGATGAGGGCCTGCGGGGCGGCCGTCGACATCCGGGTGGTGAGCCAGCCCAGTTGCACGGCGGTCTCCTTCTGGCAGTTCCCGACGATCTGGAGCAGTTCCTCGTCGCGCAGGCCCTGCGCGACCTGCTTGGTCATGGACCAGGTGAGGTCCACCATGGTGGCCAGCAGGTGCAGGTCCTGCAGGTCGCGGAGCAGACCCAACGGACCGCTGCGCGTCTCCGACAGGCCCTGCGCGTGCAGCCTTTCCGGCTCGTCGTCAGCGTCCACCTCGCCGTAACGCTGTACGACGGGGGCCAGCGCCGCGACGTGCCGGTCACTGTTGTCGGCCAGCGACCGGCAGATCCAGTAGACGTCGGGTTCACTGCCGTGGCCGTCGGCCACCTGGCGGAATGCCGCAGCAAGGGTCTGCTCACCGCGGTGCAGCATCCCCAGGTACACCGGAAACTTCATGACGACTCCTCACGGGTCGCGACCGCCGGCGCGGGCATCGGATCGATGACTTCGGTTGCCTCCCCGGCCGGCCCGCCGACGGTGGCCGGCACCAGGTCGGGCGTCACCGGATCGGGGGGCGCGGGCCGCGACGCCGTTGTCGTCGGCGCCGGCGCGGGACCGGTCCCGGCGGCGAGCCGCTGCACCCGCACGGCGGCGTTCTTGAACACCGGTTGCTTGGACACCGGATCCCACTCCGTCATCGTCAGCTCGTTCGCGGCCGTTTGCTGCCCGTCCCGTGAGGTTCGGCCGGAATCCCAGTAGCCGTAATGGAACGGCGCGAACACCGTGCCCTCCCGGACGCCGGAAACCCGGGCCGGCGCGACGATCTCGCCGCGTCGCGACCGTACGCTCAGCACGTCACCCTCGGCGATTCCCAGCCGCTCGGCGTCCGCCGGCGACATCTCGACCCACGCTTCCCGGCGCCGCCCGGTTCAGCTGCGGCGCCCGGCCGTCTTCGTCCGGGTGTGGAAGTGGTAGACGGTGCGGCCCGTGCTGAACTGCAGCGGATAGTCGTCATCGGGCGGTTCGTGCGGCGGCAGAGTACCGCGCGGCGCGCAGGATGGCCCTGCCGGCCGGTTCGCCGCTCTGTAGTCCTTCTCGCTGATCGCTCGCGCCGGTGAGCAGGTCGTGGCCGTAGGTCTCGCAGTAGTCCGGGTCGGTCGGGAAGACGCCGTCGGTGTAGAGCCGGACGGTGCCGTCCGGGTGGTCGTCGTTGCACGGCCACGGGATGCCGCTGCCGCCGCGCAGCCGCTCGTAGGTGAGGCCCGTGTAGTCGCAGGGCCGGCCACGGGTGCATTCCTGCCAGGCCCGGAAGCCGTCCTCCGGCGTCGGTCCACGGCGAGCAGCGGGGCGCCGTCACGGGTCGCGGAAACCCATCCGCCGGGCGTAGTCCAGGAAGATGTCGAGGTCGCTGCGGGCCTCGCCCGGCGGGTCGACCGCCTTGCTCCGACAGGTGGACGGTGCGGTCGACGTTGGTGAACGTGCCGGTCTTCTCGCCCCAGCCGGCGGCCGGCAGCACGACGTCGGCGAGCGCGGCGGTCTCGGTGAGGTAGAGGTCCTGCACGACGAGGAACAGCTCTCCTTGGCCGAGGATGCTCGCGGATGCGCGCCAGCTCGCGGCATGCGACACCGCCGGGTTGGTGGCCGAGATCCAGAGGAACTCGATCGACCCCTGCTCGACGTAGCGGAAGATCTGCATGGCGTGCGTCGGCGGCGCCCAGTGCGGGATGACCAGCGGGTCGACGTTCCACAGCCGCGGCCAGCTCGTCGACGTGGTCGGGGTTCTCCCAGTTGCGGAAGCCGGGCAGGTCGCCGTCGGCGCCGCACTCGCGGTTGTTCTGCGCGGTCGGCTGGCCGTTCATCTGCAGGATGCCGCAGCCCGGGCCGGCCGATCATGCCCGCGCAGCAGGTGCAGGTTGTTGACCTGGCACGAGGAGGCGGTGGCCTGGTGACGACTGGTAGAAGCCCTGCAGCACCGTGGAGAGCACCCGCTCGCGACGTGCCGAAGATCTCGGCGGCCCGGCGCACGTCCGTCGGCGGCGACGCCGCAGATCTCGGCGACCGCCTCGGGCGTCCACGGCTCCACCGTCGCCGCGGAGCTCGTCGAGGCCGAGCGGTGTGCGCCGCGACGTAGCCGTCGTCGATCCAGCCGTGTGCGAACAGCTCGCGGATCAGCCCGTTCATCAGCGCCAGGTTCGTGCCCGGCTGCGACGGCGAGGTGCACGTCGGCCTGCGCGCGCGACCTCGGTCGTCCCGCGGGTCCACGCAGACCACGAGCGGGCGGTCGGGCCGGCGAGCCGGTCCAGCACCCGCGCCCACAGCACCGTCTGCGTCTCGGCCATGTTGTGCCCGTACAGGAAGATCGCGTCGCACTCGTCGATGTCGGCGTAGCTGCCGGGCTGCCCGTCCGCAGCCGAAGCTCTCCTTCATCGCGGCCGCGGCGGTCGCCGTGCACAGCCGGGTGTTGCCGTCCATGTGCGGGGTGCCGATGCCGGCCTTGCCGATGATCGCCGAGCGCGTAGTACTCCTCGAGGAACAGCTGCCCGCTCGTGTAGAAGCCGTGCGTCAGCGGGCCGCGTCTCGTCGAGCAGCCGCCTGCTGCGCTCGACGATCCGCGTCCATCGCGGTGTCCCAGTCGGTCTCGACCAGCTCGCCGTCCGTCGCGGACCAGCGGCCGCGTCAGCCGGTCGGGCCGTGCGACGCCCTGCCAGCTGCCGAACAGGCCCTTCGGGCCGAGCCGGCCGTGGTTGACGCGTCGACCGCGCGGCCGCGGACGCCGACCATCCGGCCGTCA
>CAVXYU010000042.1:0-86701 GCA_963766015.1 uncultured Actinomycetota bacterium
CAGATTGCTCACCGAGGCCCTGACCTCACCCGAACGCGGCAGTTGGCGGGCCACCCCCTCGGCGCGGCCCACGGCGTCGTCGACCGCGTCGACCGCCCGGGCGACCCGGTTGGCGACACTCTCGGCGCTGCGGGCGGCCTCGACGGCCTGAACGGCGGCATCGCGACCGCGGGTTCGAGCTGTTCCTGCTGCAGCCGCCCAGGTCGGTGCGGTATCCGTGCAGCGTTGCCACCAGGGCCGCCTGCACGGTCCCCGGCCGCAGCGGCGGCGGCTCCGGTTCGGCGGCGCGTCGTCGCCGTCGCCGCGGACCGCGCCGCCGACCACGGCGGCCACCCGAGCATCCCGGCCCCGACCAGGCCGCAGCCCCTACCGGCAGCCCGATGGCCCAGGCCGACCCGGCGCCGACGCCGGCGACGACCAAACTCCAGGGGTCCTTCAGCGCCCGGCCCGCACGGGAAGGAACGAGCCGGCCATGACGGTCCTCGTCGGGCTGCGGAAGGGCGACAGGCAGGACGGTCAGAAGTTGGACAGGACGTCGGCGAAGACCTTGTCGATCGTCGCCGGGTTACGGGCATCGTAGGCGGCCGCCCGGGAAGCCTCCGAGATCTTCTGCAGGGTGGCCAGGTCCGCGTCCGGCCCGTAGGCGATGGTGAAGACGCGCACCCCGTTCTCCTGTGCGTTGCCCTGCAGCTGGCCGATGAGACCGTCGAGGTCGTTGTCGGTGTACTCGTTCCGCCCGTCGGTGAGCACCACGACCGCGTTGATCGACGCCGGGTCCTGGGTGGCGTTCATCTCGTCGGTCGCCACCTTGGTCGCCGCGTACAGCGGCGTGCCGTTGAGCGGGGTGAGCCCGGCGATGGCTTCGGTGATCGGCGCGCGGGTCTTGCTCAGCGGCCCGACGTCGACAAGGTCGGCGGTGATCGTGTTCGGGGTGGGCAGGTCGGTGGTGAAGACCCAGAAGCCCACCTCGTCGGTATCGACGAGTTGGCCGAGGGCCGTCGTCGCCGCGGACTTCGCGAGGTCCAGTTTCGACTTCCCACCCGAGCCGGAGTCGGCGCTCATCGAGCCCGACACATCCATCAGGATCAGGACCCGGGCGCTCTTGCGCACGTCGGCCCACAGCGACCTGACGTCCCGCAGCACGTCCGGCCCCGGCGGGTTCAGTGCGACCTTCACCCCGTCGGCGATCAGGTACGGGCTCGAGGTGATCGGCTCGCCCGGCTTGCCGTCGGCGGTCCGGAAGAAGCTGTCGGTGAACACCTTCTGCTGCTGCGGTTCCAGCATGTACGCCTGAAAATCCGCGGCGCCGGCCTTCTTGTCCGGCGATGACCACGGCGCGTCGAGGATGACGAACGGACTGTCGCTGTAGAGCGTCCCTTCCTTCGGGTACACCGCGACCAGCGGAACCTTGGGCGGTGCATGTTGCCCGAGAGTCTTCGGGTCCCCACTCGGGTTGCCCGCGTTGTAATCCAGGAGGCTCTTCTCCTCGACCGCCGCCGCGGACAGGTAGCCGAGCGCCGCGCCCTGGTCGTCAGCTCGCTGGAGGTTCGACAGGTACGTCAGGGTGGTGTCGCCGTAGTGGACGACCGAGGACTCGACGTCCTTGAGGTACTTCTGGACCTGCGGCTTCTTCAGCGCCGCCTCGGTGAGGTCCGAGCTGGTGCCGGTCGCTGCGACGAGCGTCCCGATGGTGGCGGCAAGTCCGGAGGTCGAGACGGTCGGGTTGGTCTTGCCGAGGGTGAACTTGCCCCACTCGGGATGCCCCTTCGAGGCCCAGCCCTGCTTGTCGGTGGCGAGCGCCAGCACATCGGACCAGCCGATCTGCGCGTCGGGCCAGCCCAGCGCCTTGGCCATCGGCTCCGGCATCGCCAGCACGAGCGGTGTCGAAGTGATGCTCTCCGACGTCGCCGGGACGATGTTCGGCCGGTCCTTCGAGGTCAGGTCGCTCTTGAGGAGGCTGACCCAGGTCGATGCCGCCGGCGTCCACACGTCGGGCGCCGGGCCGTTGAGGTTCTCGTCCCAGCCGGCCGCGAGGTTGGCTTCCGCGGTGCCCGATGCGGCCGAGTTGACCACGATGTCGAAACACTTGCCGTCCACCGTGCGACCGGAATCCCGGTAGGTGTTCGCGATCTGCCTGAGCAGCGCGGCCTTCTCGCTGGACGCCGCGACGGTGACGGTGGTGCAGCCGTCCCTGGGTGCCTGTTGGGTGGTGCCGGCATCCCCCGCACTCGGCGTCTCGGAGCCGCTGTCCCTGGTGGTGAAGTAGCGGATACCGACGATCAGCAGCACGCCGGCGATCACCGCCGCGATGATCGGAACCTTGCTGCTGCGCTTTCCGGACGACCCGGCCGGCGGATATGACGTCACCGGTGCCCCCTCCCAATTCGGCCGACGGCGTCGCCGAGTGGGCGTCGCTGGTCTTCGGTTACGGCCTGCCGCCGGTGTGGGGCGAACCGATGACGCTCATTGTGCCCGGTTTGAGAGGGTCTGTTATCGGCTGCGCCCCTCGTTCTTGTTCACCTTGCGCTGCGCGAGCGCCGAGACGATTTTGTTGACCCAACCCATCACTGTCTTCATGAACCCAGGGTCCCACGCGGCGACGCCCTCTGTGTGTGGCATGTTGCCGGTTCTGGAATGCGGGTCAGGCGACGCCCACCGGCCGGAACTGGATGCTGATCCGCGGCCCGACCGGGCGGGACGTCTTCGGGATCGCGTGCTCCCACGTCCGCTGGCAGCTGCCGCCCATGACGATCAGGTCGCCGTGCCCGAGCGGGAACTTGCGGCCCTGTCCCCCTGCCCGTGGCCGCAGGGTCAGCGCCCTGGCCGATCCGACGGACAGGATCGCCACCATCGTGTCGGAATGCGAGCCGCGGCCGATGGTGTCACCGTGCCACGCCACGCTGTCGGCTCCGTCGCGGTAGAGGCACAGGCCCGCGGTGACGAACGGTTCGCCCAGCTCGGCAGCGTAATGGCGGTTCAGCCCGGACCGGGCCTCGGTGAGGATTGGGTGCGGGAAATCGCCGGCGCCGCTGTACCAGCAGAGCAGCCGCGGCACGTCGACCTCCCGGTCGTACATCTGCCGGCGCTCCGCGCGCCAGGGCACATCTTCCAGGAGCCTTTCCAGCAGCAGGTCGGAACCCAGCAGCCAGCCGGGCAGATGGTCGACCCAGGCGCCGTCGGACAGTTGCACCCGCGTCAACCGCCCCGCGAGGGCGGTCAACTCGGGCTCGTCCGCGGCATCGAACATCGACGGCTGGTGAAGAACGCTCACTGTTCCAGGGTAGCGCGGTGGTCGAACGTTTGTCCTACACCTCGGTCGGCATAGGCTCCGCGTCCATGAGCAACGAGGAGCAGCACGGTCGGCAGCGGGCGGAAACCCTTGCGGTGACGGCCGGCCGCCCGCCCGCACACCCCGGCCGGCCGATGAACGAACCGCTCGTGCTGGCCTCGAACTTCCGTGCCGGTACCGCGGCGTCACCGGTCGTCGAGTACTCCCGGGACGGCGGGACCGCGAGCTGGGAAGCGCTCGAAGAAGCCGTGGGGGCGCTGGAAGGCGGGTCGGCGGTGGCGTTCGGATCCGGCATGGGCGCCGCGTCGGCCATCCTGGAATTGGTGCCGGTGGGCGCACACGTCGTCGTCCCCACCGATTCCTATGCCGGCGTGAAAAGCCTGCTGGCAGAGGGCGCGAGCCTGGGCAGGTGGAAGGTCACGAACGTGGACATCACCGACACCGCGGCCACCAAGGAGGCCGCCTGGGCCGCCGACGTGCTGTGGCTGGAGTCGCCGACGAATCCGCTGATCGACGTCGCCGACCTGCCCGAGCTGTGCCGCTTCGGTCGCGGAACCGGGGCCATGGTGGTGGTGGACAACACCTTTGCGACGCCACTGGGCCAGCAGCCACTCGCGATGGGGGCCGACGTGGTGCTGCACAGCGCCACCAAGTTCATCGGCGGGCATTCCGATTTGCTGCTGGGCCTGGCCGTGGCCGGCGACCCGGAGCTACTGGGCCGGTTGCGGAGCCGGCGCCGGCTGGCCGGCGGGCTGCCCGGTGCGCTGGAATCTTTCTTGGCGTTGCGCGGGTTGCGGACGCTCGCCGTCCGGCTGGCCCGGTCCCAGGAGTCGGCGGGGGTGCTGGCGCACCGGTTGCACCAGCATTCGGCAGTGTCCCGGGTGCGCTACCCAGGATTGCCGGACGATCCGGGGCACCAACGGGCGGCCGCCCAGATGAACGGGTTCGGGGCGATGCTGTCGTTCGAGGTGCGACGCGGCGCCGAGGCCGCGGAATCCGTTGCGCGGTCGGTCCGCATCATCACCCACGCAACCAGCCTCGGTGGGGTGGAATCGACGATGGAGCGGCGGGCGAAATACGCCAACTCCGAGCACGTTCCGGCCGGTCTGCTGCGGCTGAGCGTGGGCGTAGAGCACGTGGAGGATCTCTGGCACGACCTCGACGTCGCGCTCAATGCAGTTCGTTGAACGGCGCTTCAGGTCAGCCGGATGCGGCCGGCAATGCCGGTAGCCCGTCGATGCTCGCACTGTTGTGCTTGCGCCGGTACTCGTCGAAGTAGGACTCGTCGCGTCGTTCCTGGGATCGGTCGAGGACGTCGCGGTCCTCCCGGAAATCCATCAACGGCAACGAGTATCCACAGCTGTCGGCGATCCGGTCGAGGTCGACGACGATGATCGACCGCTGCCCTGCCGTGCGGTCCTTGGCGAACACCGGCCGGAGAACGTCGAACTCGGGATCGTCCGGGAGAACCGCCCGGCCCGCGCCGTGCAGGCGAACGATCTTGGGCGGCCCTTCGAACGCACACAACATGATGACGATTCGGCCGTTGTCCCGCAGGTGGGCGATCGTCTCCGCGCCCGAACCGGTGTAGTCGAGGTATCCCACCCGCCGAGGGCCGAGCACCGCGAAGGTTCCGGCCATGCCCTTCGGCGAGACGTTGACGCTGCCGCCGGTTCCCGACGGCGCCGTCCCGACAAAGAACACGTGCTGCCGGTTGATCCACCGGGCAAGCTTGTCGTCGATCTCGCTGAACACCGTGGCCATCAGTCGATGGTGTCATCCTGCGGCGACCATCGAAGACAAACTGGTCGGAGACTAGTCTGTACTCATGAGGACCGTCGGCGCGTATGAGGCGAAGACCCATCTGCCCCGCCTGCTCGACGACGTCGAACGCGGAGAAACAATCACCATCACCAAACACGGGAGAGAAGTCGCACGCCTTGTCCCGGCAGTTCCTGCCTCGGGAACGCCCGATGCAGTGATCCAGGAATTGCGGTCGGCCCGCTCCGGCATCCGAATCGGGCGGCTGTCCGTGCGGGAAATGATCGAGGATGGCCGGCGCTGATGCCGATCGTCATCGACGCGTCCATTGCCATGGCCTGGTGTTTCGAAGACGAAGCGAGCAACGCCACCGATGCTGTCCTTGATCGACTTCGCGACGACGAAGCCGTGGTGCCCGCACTCTGGCGGCTCGAGGTGACAAACGTCCTGCTGGTCGCCGAGCGACGCGACCGCATCACCGAAGCCCAGTCAACGCGTTTCCTCGACCTGTTGCTGCAGTTGCGCATTCGCGTGGACCCATCGGCGACGGACCCCAACGCTGTGCTGGCGATCGGACGACGCCACCGGCTGAGCGCGTATGACGCCGCCTACCTGTTGCTGGCGGAACGGACGGCGTCCCCGCTGGCCACCTTGGACCGTCGACTCAGTGCCGCAGCGATGGCCGCCGGCGTCGAACTCTTGTTAGGCGGCTGACCGTCAGCAACGGAGGCGCGACCTGGTGATGTTGTCGCTGGCTCGAGCGGTCCAGAAATGGCGCCGGGCCCGGCCGCATCATTACGACGCAACCGGGCCCGGAGTTCGTTCAGCTCAGGCGGTCAGCTGCAGCCGGAGGTGGAGCCGCACCCCTCGCACACGTAGCAGGCGCCGGACGGGCGCATCTTGGTGCCGCAGGTGAAGCAGAGCGGAGCGTCCGCGGACTTTCCGATCACCATCTCCAGCAGTTCCGTCGAGGAGCCTGCGCGACCGGTACCGCGAGCGGCCGGCTTGTCGGACGGCGCCGAATCGGTCGCCGGAACACCGGTCTCGACGGCAGGGCGGACGATCGGCGTGACGTCGATGGTGGTGCGCAGATCCTCGACGACATGCTCCTCATCGGTCGCCGTCCCGGATCCGTAACTCGCGGACACCTGGGCCACCCGCTCCTCGGCGGAGAAGATCCCCAACTCGGCCCGGGCGTCGACCGGCAGGTAGTCCAGCGCGATCCGGCGGAACAGGTAGTCCATCACCGACGTGGCGATCCGCACGTCCGGATCGTCGGTCATCCCGGCCGGCTCGAACCGCAGGTTGGTGAACTTGGCGACGTAGGACTCCAGCGGGATGCCGTACTGCAGACCGACGGACACCGCGATGGAGAACGCATCCATCACACCGGCCAGGGTCGAGCCCTGCTTGCCCAGCTTGATGAAGACCTCACCGAGGCCGTCGTCCGGGTACGACCCGGTCGTCAGGTAACCCTCGGCACCGCCGACCGTGAACGACACCGTCTGCGACGGACGCTTTTTCGGCAGTCGGCGACGAACCGGGCCGGTCACCACCGGCGCTACGGCGACAGCCGGCGCGACGTTGGAGATGTCAGCGGACTTCTCGCCGTGGTTCTTGTTCGACACCGACAGCGGCTGGCCGACCTTGCAGTTGTCGCGGTAGATCGCCAGCGCCTTGAGGCCCATCTTCCAGCCCTGCTGATAGATCTCAGCCACGTCATCGACGGTGGCGTTCTCCGGCATGTTCACGGTCTTGGAAATGGCACCGGAGATGAACGGCTGCACCGCGGCCATCATCCGGACGTGTCCCATCGGTGCGATGGACCGCTCGCCCATCGCACAGTCGAACACGGTGTAATGCTCCCGCTTGAGCCCGGGGGCGTCGACGACATGCCCGTTCTCGGCGATGAACTCGACGATCGCCTCGATCGACTCCTCCTGGTAGCCCAGCGACCGCAGCGCCCGCGGCACCGTCTGGTTGACGATCTGCATGGACCCGCCGCCGACCAGCTTCTTGAACTTCACCAGGGCCAGATCCGGCTCGATGCCGGTCGTATCGCAGTCCATCATCAGGCCGATCGTGCCGGTCGGGGCCAGCACGGAGGCCTGCGCGTTGCGGTAGCCGTTGCGTTCACCGGTCGCGATCGTTTCCGCCCACGCCGTCGTGGCCAGCTTGAGCGTCGCGGCGTCGTTGCCGCCGACGGCGCGGATGTAATCGTTCGCTGCGGCGTGCTTGCGGATGACCCGCTTGTGTGCGTCGGCGTTCCGGGCGTAACCGTCGTACGGGCCGACAACGCCGGCCAACTCAGCGGAGCGCTTGTAGGCAACGGCGTTCATCAGCGAGGTGATGGCTGCTGCCAGCGACCGGCCACCCTCGGAGTCGTAGGCGTGACCGGTGGCCATCAGCAGCGCGCCGAGGTTGGCGTAACCGATGCCCAGCTGCCGGAAGGCCCTGGTGGTCTCCGCGATCGGCTGCGTCGGGAAGTCGGCGAAGCAGATGGAGATGTCCATCGCGGTGATGACGAACTCGACCGCCTTGGCGAAGGTCGCGGCGTCGAACACCCCGTCGTCGGACAGGAACTTCATCAGGTTCAGCGACGCCAGGTTGCAGGAGGAGTTGTCCAGGTGCATGTACTCGCTGCACGGGTTCGAGGCGTTGATCCGGCCCGACTCAGGGCTGGTGTGCCAGTCGTTGATGGTGTCGTCGTACTGGATGCCGGGGTCGGCGCACTCCCAGGCGGCCTGCGTGATCTTGCCGAAAAGCTCACGGGCGTCGACGGTCTCGATGACCTCGCCGGTCTGCCGGGCACGCAGGCCGAAGGCGTCACCTGCATCCGACCGCTCGCATGAACTCGTCGGAGACCCGGACCGAGTTGTTCGCGTTCTGGTACTGCACGGAGATGATGTCCTCGCCGCCGAGGTCCATGTCGAAACCGGCGTCCCGGAGCACCCGGATCTTGTTCTCTTCCTTCGCCTTGGTCTCGACGAACTCGGCGATGTCCGGATGGTCGACGTCGAGCACGACCATCTTCGCGGCCCGGCGGGTGGCTCCGCCGGACTTGATGGTGCCGGCCGAGGCGTCGGCGCCGCGCATGAAGGACACCGGCCCGGAGGCGGTCCCGCCGGAGGACAGCAGCTCCTTGGACGAGCGGATCCGGGACAGGTTCAGGCCGGCGCCCGAGCCGCCCTTGAAGATCAGCCCCTCCTCCCGGTACCAGTTCAGGATGGCGTCCATCGTGTCGTCGACCGACAGGATGAAGCAGGCCGAAACCTGTTGCGGCGACTGACGTTCCGACGTTGAACCAGACCGGCGAGTTGAAGGCGAACACCTGGTGCAGCAGCATCCAGGTCAGCTCGTGGGCGAAGATCTCCTCGTCCTCGTCGGTGGCGAAGTAGCCGTGCTCGACGCCGGCCGCGGTGTAGCTTGCCGACCACCCGGTCGATGATCTGCCGCAGGCTGGACTCGCGGGCCGGCGTGCCGACGGCGCCGCGGAAGTACTTGCTGGTGACGATGTTCGTGGCGTTGACCGACCAGGACTCGGGGAACTCGACGCCGCGCTGCTCGAAGTTGACCGTGCCGTCGCGCCAGTTGGTCATCACCACGTCGCGACGCTGCCAGGTCACCTCGTCGTAGGGGTGGACGCCGGCTGTGGTGAACAGCCGCTCGAGCCGCAGCCCCCGCGCACCGTGCCGCTGGCCGGCGGGCGCAGGCCGTGACCGGCGGCCCTTGGTGCCCGGCGCCTGCCCGTTCGGCTGATGACGATCCGGGCGCACCGATGGTCTCTGTCATGTGGGTCCTTCCCCTGGTGGATCTCCCCCGGTCGGCGGTGGGAGCGATGACGACGTATGCCGATCGGAATCTCGGCCGAGCGACGGATTGGAGTTGTGGAGCGACTGGTCGTGGGCGGCGCAGCCCGCTGGGATGAGCTGTGCGGCGATCAGCCGACGCCGACCGGCGGTGGCCGGAGGTTTGTCGGGACGTCGGCGCCAATGGCGGCCGACGCTCCGTGTGCGGGGTCTGATGTCGGCGGGCCGTCGGATGGCACAGCGTCGGATGGCGCCGGCGTCGGACGGCACTGTGGCGGATGGCACGTGGCGCGCATGTCCCGGATCTCGGCGGCGAAGTCCTCCGCCGAGGTGAACGAGCGGTACACCGAGGCGAACCGCAGGTAGGCAACCTCGTCCAGTTCGCGCAGCGGCCCGAGGATGGCCAGCCCGACGTCCTGACTCTGGCACCTCTGCCTGCCCGAGCCCGCGCACGTCTCCTCGACCTGCTGAGCGAGCTGGGCGAGCGCATCAGGATCGACCGGCCTGCCCTGGCAGGCCCTGGTGACACCGGCGATGACCTTGCTGCGACTGAACGGCTCGGTGACACCGCTGCGCTTGACCACCGACAGCAGCGATTCCTCGAGCGTGGTGAACCGGCGCGAGCACTCCGGGCACGACCGCCGGCGGCGGATCGCCTGGCCGTCCTCGACCTCGCGGGAGTCGATGACCCGGGAGTCCGGGTGACGGCAGAACGGACACCGCATCGCCGATCACCCGCCTTCCGAATCGATTGCCGCCGGAGCTGTGTTGATGGATGTGTTGACAACGTGTGTGGTACAGCCGGATCACCCGGTCTCGCGATCACTGCTGCATGTGGATCGCCATGTGCACGACCGGTGGGCAACTGCTCCGTACTGTGGACAACTCCGACCGATGGTGGCACAACCTGTTGATATCTTACATCGGTGTAAGTACCAGATGTAGGGGTTGACGGTAGATCGCGGGCGAGCGGAAACGCAAGCCGACATGGCGTGTCGAGTCGCAAATTTCTTGCGGCTCGCCTGGTGTCCGCTACTCGGTCGAGGACGGGACGCGGAGCACCACACCGACCGGTAGAACACTGCCTGTGACGTCGTTGAGGGCCTTGATCTCCTCGATGACGGCGCGCGGATCCCGATCGGGCGCAGCCTCGCCGGCGATCGACCACAGCGTGTCGCCGGGGGCAACCGTGACATCGACCATCCGGGGCGCGGCGGCGCTCGACGCCAGCGCCATCGAGACGACCACCGCCGCCGCCAGCCACTGTGACCGTCAGGGCTAGCCGGGCCCACCGGCCGACCCGGTAGCCCTGTTCCGCGGGCGCCCGGACCGGCTGCTCAATCTCGGACGGCAGGACAACCCTGGCCAGCGCACGGGTCGGAACTCCGCGCCGCCGCCGATCGGCCCGCCGCCGCGCCGTCCGCTCGACAGTGAGGCCGCGCCGCACCCGACGCTCCCGGGCGCGCCTTCCGGACTCGGTGGCCGCCGCTGTGAGACGGTGCTCCGGCAGCATCCGAACCACCATCGCCAGCCGCCGGACGGCCGCCCGCAGGGGGCACTGCCGGCCAGCCAGCCGGTGGGATCGACGGGCAGGGCAACCAAATCCCGATTCTCAAGCCGGGACGTCATCAGCTGTGTCCTCATCGCTCACCTCGACCTATCTGACCGGCCGGACCGGTCGTTCATCGCTGCTCCAAGTTCGCTCCCGGACGACTCGACGAGTCGAACGAGGTCGAACGCACGTTCTATCGAACGCCTGACCGATTTCTACACCGGAGCACCGACAGTGGGAAGATTCATCGGCGTGTCAATCGAACGCCTGTTTGAATTGTGACCTTCACGAACCTAGGTTGACCCAGGTCAGGAACGGCCGGGGCGCTCGGCCCCCCGCCATCGCTGGCCGCGCTGAACACCTTGGAGGACACACCGTGGTTACCGACCACCCTGACCGAACGGCACCGATCAGAAGCGGCACCGACCGAAGCGGCACCGATCCCGCCGGCAGCAGACAAGAACGCCGACGCCGTCGAACTCGAACTCGACCCCGTCGTCGTGGAGATCGACCGCCGAGGTGGTGGACTTCCCGGACGCCGGAGCCCCGGCCGGCCGGGTGCTGACGATGCGTCAGCACAAGATCCTGCAGGTCATCCGCGATTCGGTGGAGCGCCGCGGCTACCCGCCGAGCGTCCGGGAGATCGGTCAGGCGGCCGGGCTGAAGTCGCCGTCATCGGTCGCCCACCAGCTGAAGGTGCTGGAGAAGCGCGGCCTGCTCCGTCGCGATCCCAACCGGCCCCGCGCCGTCGATATCCGTCCGCATGGAAGACGTCATGGAGGAGTCGCCACAGCAGCCGACGCCGACCTATGTGCCGGTGGTCGGCCGGATCGCCGCAGGCGGTCCGATCCTGGCCGAGCAGGCGATCGAGGACGTCTTCCCGCTGCCGAAGGACCTGGTCGGCGACGGCACGCTGTTCCTGCTCCGGGTGGTCGGCGACTCGATGATCGATGCAGCCATCACCGACGGCGACTGGGTGGTCGTCCGGCAGCAGCCGGTGGCGGAGAACGGTGACATCGTCGCGGCGATGATCGACGGCGAGGCGACCGTGAAGACATTCCGGCGCAAGGACGGTCATGTCCTGCTGATGCCGCACAACGCGGCGTACCAGCCGATCCCCGGAGACGACGCGGTGATCCTGGGCCGTGTCGTCACGGTGCTGCGCAAGCTCTGAGTCGCGCTTCGGAAACAGCGAAGCTCCCACGGTCCGGGACCGTGGGAGCTTCGTTGTTCGACCTGCGGGGTTGTTCGACCTGCAGCTTTGTTCGAACTGCAAGCGTGGGTCAGGTGCGGTGCTCGTCCACCGGCGTCGACCCGGCGACCGGAACCCCGTTGACCACCGGCGCGGCGGCCGGGTACTGGGGCGCCTGGTACTGGGCTGCAGGCTGGGCCGTCGGGTACTGGGTCGCCGGGTACTGGGGAGGAGTCGGCGCGGCCGGCGTTCCCATGATCTGTGCGGTCGGCGTCGCAACTGCCGCGGACGCGTCGGTCTCGCCCGGGGCCTGCACCTTTTTGGCCTTCTCGTCATCCTCGTGCATCGCGCTGACCTCTGACTTGAGGATCCGCAACGAGCGACCGACCCCGCGGGCCGCGTCGGGCAGCTTCTTGGCGCCGAACAGCAGGATGAACACCGCCAGGATGATCAGCCAGTGCCACCAGGACAAACCTCCCATGCTGGCCTCCTCGGACCTGACGACGGAACGCGATGGAAAGTTCCGTCGTGTGCTCGTTAGATGTTCGGTGCCTGCGCGCCGACGACCGGTCGGTTGGACCCGAGGTCACGCCATGCGCCTTCAGGTTACCCGTGACACCGACCGCTGACACCCGCCCTTTCAGGGCGGGAATCGGTCGAACAGGACCAAACGGATGGGTGAGCTCAGCTGACGGCGACGAACGGTGCCAACACACCTGCCAGGTCCGGGTACACCCTGGCGTGCAGGCGGGTCCCGTCAGCGGTGTGCTCCTCGTCAAGCACGGTGCCCTCGGAGTGCACCCTGGACACCAGCGCGCCCTCGGTGAACGGCATCAGTACCCGCACGCGAGACCGCCGGATCCGGCAGCGCGCCGGCAATGACCTGCCGCAGCTCGTCGATACCCGCACCGGTCCGTGCCGAGACGAACACCGCGCCGGGCAACGCGTGCCGCAACCTGGTCAACGTCATCTCGTCCGCGGTGTCGATCTTGTTCACCACGATGATCTCCGGGACGGCCAGCGCGTCGATCTCGCCGAGCACCTCGCGGACTGCCGCAACCTGCTCCTCGGGATGCTCGTCCGAGCCGTCGACGACGTGCAGCAAGCAGATCGGAGTCCGCGATCTCCTCGAGCGTCGACCGGAACGACTCCACCAACTGGTGCGGCAGATGCCGGACGAAACCGACCGTGTCGGTGAGGGTGTAGACCCGGCCGTCGGTGGTGCGGGACTTGCGCGTGGTCGGGATCGAGGGTGGCGAACAATGCGTCCTCGACCAGCACCCCGGCATCGGTGAGCCGGTTCAGCAGTGACGACTTGCCGGCGTTGGTATAGCCGGCGATCGAGACCGCGGGGACCGCCTTGGCCCGGCGCTGCGAACGCTTGGTGTCACGCACCCGGCGCATGCCGGTCAGGTCGGACTTGAGCTGGGAGATCCGCTTGTGGATTCGCCGCCGGTCGATCTCCAGCTTCGTCTCACCCGGACCGCGGGAGCCGATGCCGGCACCGGCCGCCACCCGTCCGCCGCGCTGCCGGGACAGTGCCGCACCCCAGCCGCGGAGCCGTGGGACCAGGTAGTTGAGCTGCGCGAGCTCGACCTGCGCCTTGCCCTCCCTGGACCGGGCGTGCTGGGCGAAGATGTCCAGGATCAGCGCGGTCCGGTCGACGACCTTGACCTTCAGCCGCTCCTCGAGATTGCGGAGCTGGCTGGGCGTCAGCTCGCCATCACAGATCACCGTGTCGGCGCCGGTGGTCTCGACGATCTCGATCAGCTCGGTGACCTTTCCCGACCCGATGTAGGTGGCACCGTCAGGATGGCTGCGACGCTGGACGAGCGCCTCGAGTACGACCGAGCCGGCCGTCTCGGCCAACCGGGCGAGCTCGGCCATCGACGCCTCGGCGTCGGCCGCCGTGCCGCCCGCCCAGACGCCGACCAGGACGACCCGCTCGAGCTGCAGCTTGCGGTACTCGACCTCGGTGACGTCTGTCAGTTCCGTGGAAAGACCCGCGACCCTGCGGAGGGCGGCACGGTCGGCCAGGTCGCGGTCGCCCTGGGTGCTGAACCCGTCCTGAACGACGGCGGCGTCCGCATTGTCGCCGCGCCTGCCGAAACTGCGGTCGATGTCGAAACCGTCGCCGGCATCGAAAACGGAGTCGTCGGGGCCGGCAACCTGCGGATGTTCGACCATTCTGTTGCCCCTGCCCTCGTGCGATTCAGTGGTGATGTCAGATCCTCCGGAAAGGTGATTGTCCGCGACCGTTGCGGCAGTCGTTATCGCGTCGAATTGCTGTGTTTCCCGACCTGCGGCCTGACCGCGGATGCGGTCGTCCGACGCAGAAGGGGGGCTCACCGGGGGATGCCCGGCGGCGGGAGAAGGAAAGTGTGAAGTCATATGTGTCCAGGGTGCCACGGATGGCCAACGTTTTTCTGTCGGAAGCCGCACAGCCCGTGGCGGAATAGCCGCGCTACCGGTTCCGCGCCCAGAAAGCATCGGCGATCCGGCCCTCGGCAACGACGACCGCCGGGCCGGTCAACGTGCACTCGTCGGCCGAGACCTGGACCCGCACCGAACCGCCGAGCACGTCGACAACGACCGATCCGCTGGTCCGGCCGGTCGAGGCGAGGTAGGCCGCCGCGACGGCAACGGTGCCGGTTCCGCACGACCGGGTCTCGCCGACGCCGCGCTCGTGCACCCGCATGGCCACCCGGTCGGCACCGACCGCGGTCGCCACCTCGATGTTGACGCCGTCCGGGAACACCGCCGGGTCGAACCAGGGCTGCGGGCCGAGATCCACTGTGCTGAGGTCGATGTCGGCCAGGCAGACCAGGTGCGGGTTGCCCACGTCGACGGCGACACCGGCGAAGTCGACCGGCCGGAGATCCGCGTCGACGTCTCGGCACCCAGCCGCGCCGGGCCCATCTCGATGGTCACGTCGCCGCTCGACCGGGACGTCGGCGACCCGCGTCCCGCCACGGGTCTCGAAAACCAGGCGTCCCGGCCGGCACCCAACCGGCATCGACCAGGTAGCGGGCGAACAGCCGGGCGCCGTTGCCGCACATCTCCGCGAGCGACCCATCGGCGTTGCGGTAGTCCATGAAGAATCCGGCCGGACTGTCGGCCGGCGCGGGAGCGATCCGGATGACCCCGTCCGCGCCGATCCCGGCGTGCCGGTCACAGAGCGCCCGGACCTGCGGACGGGGTGACCTCGAGCGTGCCATCGGGGTCGGGCAGCAGGACGAAGTCGTTCTCGGTGCCGTGGCCCTTGACGAAGGCGACGCGCAGTCGCTCGAAGCGCGGCGGACGGCGTCGCGACACGATCGGCGCTCGTTGGACCGACGCACGGACCGGTGCTACGCGGTCGGGAAACGTCACCCGATCAGCCTACGACCGGGGCACCGGCGATCGCCCCAGCGTCGCGCCGAGCAGGTCGGGCTCGGTGGCGTCCAGATCGATCATCCGCTGGTCGCGCCGGAACCAGGATCGTTGCCGGCGGACGAAGCGCCTGGTGGCGGCGGCGGTCGTCGACGATGGCCTGCTCGAGGTCGCTGACGCCGTCCAGCACGGCCAGCAGCTGGGCGTACCCGAGGGCCCGGGACGCGGTGACCCCGCGGCGCAGGCCGGCCCGTCGAGCGCTCCGGACCTCGTCCAGGAACCCGGCCGCGCACCATCGCCCGGACCCGATCCTCCAGACGGCTGGTCGAGTTGCTCGGTCGGCCGGTCGAGCCGGAGCAGCACGGCGTCATACCGCGGGCTGCCCCACCGCGGCAAGGTCGCGGTGAACGGACGGCCGGTGAGCTCGATGACCTCCAGCGCCCGGACGATCTTGCGGCCGTTGGCCGGCCCGATCGCCACGGCGGCGGCCGGATCGCGCTCGAGCAGCAGTCGGAACAGCGCTCGACGCCGGCCGCTGCCAGTTCCTCCTCCAGCCGTGCCGCGGACCGCCGGATCGGTTGCCGGGAAGTCGATGTCGTCGATCACGCGACTGGATGTACAGACCGGACCCGCCGACCAGGATCGGCGTCCGGCCGCGGCCCGGATGTCCTCGACGGCCGCGCGGGCGTCCCGCTGGTAGGACGCGACGGTCGCCGTCTCGGCGACGTCGAGCACGTCCAGCAGGTGGTGCGGGATCCCGCGCCGCTCGTCCGGCGGCAGCTTGGCGGTGCCGATGTCCATGCCGCGGTAGAGCTGCATGGAGTCGGCGTTGACGATCTCCCCGTCCAGCCGTTCGGCGAGGTCGAGCGCGAGCTCGGACTTGCCGGTGCCGGTCGGCCCGGCGACCACGATCAGCCGTCGCGGGACGGAGTCCAGGGTGCTGGCATCCCGCGGGCGGCGGTCGGCAACCGGGACGGAGTCCGGGGTCACGCCGGTCTCCGACGTCCAGCGCCAGGAGCCGACGAGGTAGCCGACTCCCATCGGCGCCCCGGAATACAGCACCTGCGGCTTCGTCGGGCGGGCGGCCGGCCGTGACCCCGGCCAGCACCGGGAGCGGGTCCACGCTGGCCAGCAGTGCGATGCTCAGTGCCGGGTCGGCGCAGGCGACGGTCAGGGCGGCGGGGTCCCCGGCCTCGAGCGCCAGTACGATCCGGGCGTCGAACGGGCCTGCCCGATCGTCACGGCGACCCGGTGCCGCATCACCGTGGCAGGCCGCGCCGTCCGCGATCACCAACAGCGCCACCCTCGCGCCGGAACCCGTCCGGTCGGCAAGCTCGGCGACGACCTGATCGGGATCGCCGCCGATCTCGATCGCGGTGGCCGGTGCAGTGATCGCTGCCTCGGCGAGCAGGTGTGCGGCGACGACCGTGCCGGGCGAGGCGTCCGCCAGTTCCGGTCCCCCGCCGGGCGCCAGCTCCACCGCGCACACCGCGGGGGTGTCGCTCCGCACGATTCCCGCCCCCCGCATGACGGCTCCCGGCTGCAGCCACCGCGCCGACGAGCGACCGGCGAGCCCGGACATCGTTGCGGGCGTTGAGCTCTGGGGCGAGCGCGGTGCACTGGTCAGGATGAAAAGGCTGTCCGCAGCCGGCAGCGCCGACAACGCCTGCATGCACGCGGTCCTGATCGCGGTGTGACGGAGCCGGAGCGCGTCGGCAACCCCCCTCACCAGGAAGGGGGCGCCGGGGCACACCGCAGCTCCGACGATCACACACGCCAGGCTAATCGGAGCGCGCGGGACGGATTTCCCTTTGCCGGACGTCCCTGCCCCCGCTCTCGCCGTGACCAGCGGGGACGGGCACACTGAAGCGTGACGTCTGCCACGCAGACCACGGAGTGCAGGGGCGCCGCAGGGTGCCGGGAACCGCAAGGTTCCCTCGAGCAGTAGGAAGGTCCGCCGATGTCCGACGAGAGCATGCCCGGCCCCACGGCCGACGACCCGCACCGCGACGACAGAGCCACGGTTCCGGCACCCCCTTCGGGCCCGGACATCCCGCCCGACGATCCGATGGCTCCGCCGCCCGCGCCGGAGGTGCCCGACCTGCCGCGAATCCCTGACGTCCCGCAGCCGGAGCCCTCCGTGATGCCGGAGCCCTCCGTGATGCCGGAGCCCTCCGTGGTGCCGGAGTCGCCCGTCATGTCGGAGCCCCTCATGTCGGCGCCCCTCATGTCGGCGCCCCTCATGTCGGAGTCATCGGCGGCGCCGATGCAGAGCGGCCCTGTGCAGGATGCTGGTCCCGTGGCCGAGGAGTCGCCCGCCGCCGAGGTGCCCAGCGTCGATGTGCCCAGCGTCGATGTGCCCAGCGTCGATGTGCCCAGCGTCGATGTGCCCAGCGTCGGCAGCGTGCCCAGCGCCGATGCCAGCGGGCCCGGCGAGGAGTGGACGCCGACCGCGACGCCCGATGCCGACCGCCGACGCCGCCGACCCCGCCCGTCCCGATGCCGACCGTCACGCCCCCGACCCCGCCCGTCCCGATGCCGACCGTCACACCCCCCACCCCGCCCGTCCCGATGCCGACCGTCACGCCCCCGACCCCGCCCGTCCCGATGCCGACCGTCACACCCCCCACCCCGAACCGACACCGGTACCGACGCCAGAGCCGGCGGTGCATGCCGAGCAGGGCCAGCACGAACCGGCCACGCTCGCCGAGATCGTGGATGAGCCGGCGGTTGTCACCGAACCTGAAGCCGCGGCCCCCGCGGTTCCCGACGCGGCGCACCATCCCGCCGCCGCGGACCACCCGGTACCGATGACCGAGCCGGAGGCGGCCGCAACGGGTTTCCCCGTGGCTGCGCTCACGGGCGACACCGAAACGATCACGCCGTCTGAATCGTCCGAGACACCATCGGAGCCTGAGACACCGGCGACACCGCCGACACCTGAAGCGCCACCCAACGCGCCCCGCACCCCCGACGCGCCCAGCACCCCCGACGCACCCAGCACTCCCAACACGCCGAAGGGACAGCGCCCCGCGGGCCAGCGGCCCCGGTCCGGACGTCCGGGCGGCCCGGGTGGACGCCCCGGCGGACCCGGCGGACGCCCCGGCGGTCGACCCAGCCCGGTGCCGAACTCCCCCGCCCACGGCGCCGCACATGCCCCCGCGCACGGCGGCGTGGTGGAGCCGATCATCGAGTCGGTCGACCCGCACCTCTGGGGACGGATCGACGAGAACGGCGTCGTCTACGTGCACACCGCCGCCGGCGAGCGGGTGGTCGGCAACTGGCAGGCCGGCGACACCGAGGCCGGCCTGCAGCATTTCGGTCGCAAGTTCGACGACTTCTCCACCGAGATCGCGCTGCTCGAAGCACGACTGGCATCCGGCACCGGCGACCCCAAGGCCACCAAGGCGCAGGCCGTCGCGCTGCGGGACGCCGTCGAGACGCTGCCGGCCATCGGCGACCTGGACGGCGCCGCGGTGCGACTGGAGATCGTCATCGGCGCCGCCGACGCGGCGATCGCCGGTGCCTCACACGCCAGGACCGCGGCCCGCGCGGCAGCGATCAAGGCCAAGGAAGCGCTCTGCGTGGAGGCCGAGTCGCTCGCCGAATCCACCCAGTGGAAGGCGACCGGCGACCGGTTGAAGGCGATCGTCGAGGAGTGGCGGACGATCCGCGGCATCGACCGCAAGACCGACGACGCGCTCTGGAAGCGGTTCGCCAAGGCCCGGGACACATTCACCCGTCACCGCGGTTCGCATTTCGCCGAACTGGACAAGCAGCGCGGCGCGGCCAAGGACGCCAAGGAGGTGCTGATCGCCCGTGCCGAGGCACTCTCCGATGCCACCGACTGGGGCGAGACCGCAGCCGCCTACCGGGGCTTGATGGAGGAGTGGAAGGCGGTCGGACGGGCCCCCAGGGACGTCGAGGACGCGCTGTGGGCGCGCTTCCGGGCAGCCCAGGAGAAGTTCTTCTCCCGGCGGAACAAGACCTTCTCCGACCGCGACGCCGAATTCGAGGCGAACGCGGCGATCAAGGAGAAGCTCCTCGTTGAGGCCGAGAGTATCGATCCGGCAAAGGGTCTCGATGCGGCGAAGGCCCGGATGCGGTCCATCCAGGAGCGCTGGGAGGCCGCCGGCAAGGTGCCACGGGACCGGATCCGTGAGCTCGACTCACGGCTCAAGGCGATCGAGGACAAGGTCAAGTCTGCAGAGGACCGCCACTGGCGGCGCACCGACCCGGAGACCACCGCACGGGTCGAACAGTTCCGGGCCAGGGTCGATTCCTACCGGGCTCAGGCCGCCAAGGCCCGCGCCGCCGGGGACGACCGCAAGGCCAAGGACGCCGAGGCGCAGGCCGCACAGTGGGAAGAGTGGCTCAGGACGGCGCAGAGCGCCGTCGACGGATGACCGGCCCGGTGGGGTCGGCCGCGGTTCCGGCGGATCCCACCGAGCTGGCCACCCGGCTTCGCCGGTTGGCGGCAGGCAGCTCGCGGGTCGTGGTCGGCATCGCCGGGGCACCGGGCGCCGGAAAATCCACCCTCGCGGCTGCGGTGGTGTCCGAGTTCGGGCCCGGGGCGGTCCTCGTGGGCATGGACGGATTCCACCTCGCGCAACGCGTCCTGGACGAAGCGGGAACCGCGCCGGTCAAGGGAGCACCCGAGACCTTCGACGCCGCAGGGTATGTCGCGCTGCTCGAGCGGCTCGCGCGCCCGGCACCGGGCGAAACCGTTTACGCTCCGGAGTTCCGCCGCGAACTCGAGGAACCCATTGCCGGCGCCGTCGCGGTGCCGCCTGCGGCCCGCGTGGTGGTGACCGAGGGCAACTACCTGCTGCTGGACGAGGCGCCCTGGAACCGGGTGCGGACCTTGTGCACCGAGGTCTGGTTCCTGGACGTTCCCGGCGACGTGCGGGTGGATCGACTGGTCCGGCGGCACGTGCGTTTCGGCAGGCTGCCCGACGAGGCCCTGGACCGCGCCGTTACCGGCACCGACGGTCGCAACGCCGCCCTCGTCGTCGCCTCCCGCGAGCGCGCGGACCTGCTGTTGGTCACCCCGGCTCAGACCGCGGGCGAGCCGATCGAGTCAGCGCACCGAGCAGGCTGACGCCGCCGCGACCGGCGCCGTGGGACGTCCGAGGCCGGGCATCCCCAGCCCGACCCCGGGGGTGCGCAAGGCGCTGCCCGCTTCGAAGCGATCCCCCGCGCGCGTCCGGCGGTGGGTGAGCACGCCGCCGTCGGCCAGTAGGTGGTGCGGAGCGGCGGCGGTGACGGTGGTGGTGATGACGTCTCCTGGGCGGATGGTGCCCGCGGTGATAGTGGTGTCGCCGAGGCCGTTCGGGGTGAAGTGCACCAGCCGGCCATCCCTGGCCCGGCCGGACAGCCGGCCGTTGCCCTCGTCCTTGCGCCCCTCGCCGGAGGCCACGAGAACCTCGACGCCGGTGCCGACCAGCGCCCGGTTGCCGCCCAACGCAGAGTCGTCCACCACGGCCATCAACCGCTGGAATCGCTCGGTGACGACCTGCCGCGGGACCTGGTCGGGCATGCCCGCCGCGGGGGTGCCGGGGCGTGGTGAATATTGAAAGGTGAAGGCGGCAGCAAATTTCGAGGCGGCCACCACGTCCAGGGTGGCCTGGAAGTCGTCGTCGGTCTCGCCCGGAAATCCGACGATGATGTCGGTGGTGATCGCGGCGTCCGGCATCGCGGCGCGGACCTCGGACAGGATCGACAGGTACCGCTCACTGCGGTAGGAGCGCCGCATCGCCCGGAGCACCCGGTCGGATCCGGACTGTAGCGGCATGTGCAGCTGATGGCACACGTTCGCCGTCTCCGCCATCGCCTCGATGACGTCGGTCGTGAAATCCTTGGGGTGCGGGGAGGTGAAGCGGACCCGCTCCAGCCCGTCGATCTTCCCGCAGGCCCGCAGCAACTTGGCGAACGCGGCCCGGTCACCGAACTGGACACCGTAGGAGTTGACGTTCTGACCGAGCAGGGTGACCTCGAGAACGCCGTCGGCGACCAGCATGCCGACCTCGGCGAGCACATCGCCGGGTCGCCGATCCGCCTCCTTGCCGCGCAGCGACGGGACGATGCAGAACGTGCAGGTGTTGTTGCAGCCGACGGAGATGGACACCCAGCCGGAGTAGTGCGAGTCGCGCTTGGCCGGTAGCGACGACGGAAAGACGTCCAGCGACTCCAGGATCTCCAGCTGGGCCTCGTCGTTGTGCCGGGCTCGTTCGAGCAGCGACGGGGAGTGACCCGACGTTGTGGGTTCCGAAGACGACGTCCACCCAGGGCGCCCGCCGGAGGATCTCGCTGCGGTCCTTCTGGGCCAGGCAGCCACCGACGGCGATCTGCATGCCCGGCCGCTTCGCCTTCACCGACGCCAGGTGGCCGAGGTTGCCGTACAGCTTGTTGTCGGCGTTCTCCCGGACAGCACAGGTGTTGAACACGACGACGTCGGCCTGGTCACCGGCGGCGGCGGATCGGTATCCGGCCTGCTCCAGCAGTCCCGACAGTCGTTCGGAGTCGTGAACGTTCATCTGGCAGCCGTACGTTCGGACCTGATAGGTGCGGGTGTCCGGGGTCGGGTGCTCACCCACCCGGTCGACGACGGCAGAACTCACGCCGATCAGCGTACGTGCCGCTTCCTGCGCTCCGAACCGCTTCGGACCGCCCCGGTCCCGGGCAGACGTGTTCGCGCAATTTTTCCTGCTCGTCCGGGCCCGTTCGGAATCCGACGACTACCCACCGCGACACGGTGCGTACGGCAATTTCCTGACCGACCTGCGTCCGGCCCAGACGCCTCACGATGCGCTCACCCCACGGTGACATTGATCCGGGCAAACCAGTCACAGTGCGCATACTTCGCCATGCTTCCGTAAAGGTTTGATGACTGAACACCCCGAACGGTGCCACTGCCCCGCTCGGTATGACACTCTCGATCCACCTTGCGGCCGACGCGCCGCGGAACAACCCCTCGGGAGGGCTTGTGAGCGTAGAGGCCGGACGTCACGTCCACAACGGGCCGACCGATGGTCAGCATGGCCGATGTGGAGAAGCACTTCGGGCCGCTGCACGTGCTCAAGAACATTCAGTTGGAGGTGCCGGCCGGCCAGGTGGTCATCGTCATCGGCCCGTCGGGCTCCGGGAAGTCGACGCTGTGCCGGACGATCAACCGGCTGGAGTCGATCGACTCCGGGCGGCATCGAGATCGACGGTGTGCCGCTGCCCGCCGAGGGCAAGGGGCTCGCCCAGCTCCGCGCGGACGTCGGGATGGTGTTCCAGTCGTTCAACCTGTTCGCGCACAAGACGATCCTGCAGAACGTCACCCTGGGGCCGATCAAGGTCCGGAAGATGAACAAGAAGGCCGCCGAGGACCTGGCGGTCTCTCTGCTCGAGCGGGTGGGGATCGCCGAGCAGAGGGACAAGCTGCCCGCGCAGCTCTCCGGTGGTCAGCAGCAGCGGGTGGCCATCGCCCGCGCCCTGGCGATGAAGCCCAAGGTGATGCTCTTCGACGAGCCGACCAGCGCGCTGGATCCCGAGATGGTCAACGAGGTGCTGGATGTCATGGTCTCGCTCGCCAAGGAGGGCATGACGATGGTCGTCGTCACCCACGAGATGGGCTTCGCTCGCAAAGCAGGTGACCGGGTGCTGTTCATGGCCGACGGCGAGATCGTCGAGGACGGGCCACCAGAAGAATTCTTCACGAACCCGACCAGCAATCGGGCGAAGGATTTCCTCAGCAAGATCCTCACTCACTGACCTGCGGCCGGGACCGACCCGCGCCGACGATCATGGAAGGAACGACCCAATGAGACTCCGCAAGATCGCATCAGCCGTGGCAGGAGCTGCGGCCCTTGCGCTCGTCGTGACGGGCTGCGGCAGCAGCGCCGACAACGCCGCGTCGAGCGTGACGAGCGCCGCGGGAAGTGTTGCCTCTGCCGTGACTTCGGCTGCTGACAGTGCAGGTAGCGGGGCAAGCAGCGCCGCGGACTCCGCGAGCAGCGGCGCCAGCTCCGCCGTGGGTTCGGCCGCCGCCGGCGATTCCAAGGTGCTGACCGACGCCAAGGACGGCAAGCTCGTCGTGGGCATCAAGTTCGACCAACCCGGACTGGGCCTCAAACAGCCGGACGGCACCTTTCCGGTTTCGACGTCGAGGTCGCGAAGTACGTCGCCGACAAGCTGGGCGTCCCTGCCGACGGCATCGAGTTCAAGGAATCCAAGTCCGCAGAGCGCGAGGGTCTCATCGAACGGGGGGAGGTCGACTACATCGTCGCGACGTACTCGATCACCGACACCCGCAAGGAGAAGGTCAATTTCGCCGGGCCGTACTTCGTTGCCGCCCAGGACCTGCTGGTGAAGGCCGACAACACCGACATCACCGGTCCGGAGGCGATGGCCGGGAAAATTCTGTGCTCGGTCTCCGGATCGACTTCCGCACAGAAGGTCAAGGACAATTACGCGGCGGATGTCGCGCTGCAGGAAGCCAGCACCTACACCGAGTGCGTGGAGCAGCTGAAAGCGGGCAGCGTGGACGCCGTCACCACCGACAACGTCATCCTGGCCGGCTATGCCGCTCAGGCCCCCGGTGAGCTGAAACTCGTAGGAAAGGGTTTCTCCACCGAGAACTACGGCATCGGCCTGAAAAAGGGCGACACCGCCGGTACGGAGGCGATCAACCAGGCGATCCAGTCGATGATCGACGACGGCAGCTGGAAGAAGGCCCTGGACAGTACCGTCGGGCCGTCCGGCTTCACCATTCCGGCCCCGCCGACCCCCGGCAGCCTGGCCTCGGCGTCGGCCGCACCGACGAGCTGACCGTGCACAGTCTCATCGGTCCCCGGGTCATGCTCGGGGACCGATGAGTTCATCGAGTTCCACCCGGTGGGCAAGCCGGATGCCCCGTCAGCCGGATGTGCCGGTGCTCACCCCGCAACCGACCGACTCGTGTGACGCACGAGCCCCGCGAGGAGGTTCGAGTGGACTTCAGTTTCCTGTCCGACCCGAGATACAACGTGCTCGGGGCGTTCTGGCTGACCGTGCAGCTGACCTTCTGGTCGGCCATCGGCTCTTTCCTGCTGGGCGTCCTGCTGGCCGCTATGCGCGTCAGCCCGGTCCCGCTGATGCGGGGGTTCGGGGGCGGGTTCGTCAACGTGATACGCAACATCCCGCTGACCCTGATCATCATCATGATGTCGCAGGTCATCGCCGGTCAGCTCGGGGTGCGACTGGCCGTCCGAGAGGCAGGCGTCAACCCGCAGGCCTTCCTGGACAACCAGAACTTCCGGCTCGCAGTTCTGGGCTTCATCATCTACACCTCCACCTTCGTCTGTGAGGCGATCCGCTCGGGGATCAACACCGTTCCGCCCGGCCAGGCGGAGGCAGCGAGGGCGATCGGCCTGACGTTCACCCAGGTGCTCCGCATCGTGGTGCTGCCGCAGGCGATCCGCGCCGTGGTTGCTCCGCTGGGTTCAGTGCTGATCGCGCTGACCAAGAACACCACGGTGGCCTCCGCCATCGGTGTAGCCGAAGCGGCGGCCCTGATGAACACCCTGATCGAGAACGAGGCGGACAAGTTCACCGCGGTCTTCCTGGTGATCGCCGCCGGCTTCATCGTGCTGACCCTGCCGACCGGGCTGCTGTTCGGCGCCCTGGCCAAGAAGAACGCGGTGAAGCGATGAGCGAGCGCGCCACTGTCCTCTACGACATCCCGGGGCCGAAGGCCAAGCGGCTCAACGTCATCCTCAGCGTGGTGTTCGGCGTCCTGCTCGCCGCGCTTGCCTGGTGGGTCATCTCAGTCCTGGCGTCCAAGAACCAGCTCGAATCTGCCAAGTGGTCGCCGTTCCTGGAGGGCCAGAACTGGACCACCTACCTCTTGCCCGGGCTGTGGGCGACCCTGCAGGCGGCGTTCGTCAGCGTCATCATCGCCTTGCCGATCGGCGCCCTGCTGGGCATCGCCCGACTGTCCGACCACGCGTGGCTGCGGTGGCCGGCCGGTGTCGTGGTGGAGTTCTTCCGGTCGATCCCGGTGATCATCCTGATGCTGTTCGCGTTCCAACTGTGGTTCGCGGTCCTGGGGGTGTCGAGCCCGTTCGCCGCGGTGGTCATCGGCCTGGTGCTCTACAACGGCTCGGTGCTGGCCGAGGTGGTCAGAGCGGGGATCCTGGCGGTGCCGCGCGGGCAGACGGAGGCGGCCTAGGCGATCGGGCTCAACAAGACCCAGCTGATGACGATCGTGCTGCTGCCGCAGGCGGTCACCACGATGCTGCCGGCCGTGGTCAGCCAACTGGTGGTCATCGTCAAGGACACCGCGCTGGGCGGCATCCTGGTCGGCTACGTCGAGCTCCGGCGGGCGGCGAACACCTCGGCCAGCTTCTACGGCAACCTGCTACCCACCTACGTCGTCGTCGCCGTCATCTACATCGTCATCAACATGGCACTGAGCTCGCTGTCGCACTACCTGGAGCGCAAGCTACGGACCCGCCGCGGCGGCCAGCGCATCGTGAAGATCGATGACGCCGCCCAGACCGATCTGATGGCGGCCCGGCAGACCGTCGAGGTGCTGAACGTCCCCGGGGTCGACGAGCGCCGCTGAGGTTCCGCTGACTGCCGGCCGTGGTGGCCTCGGACGTGTTTGCCAGGCCCGACACACGCCGGCGCGGTGCTCGGGCTGGCTTCTGCGGGCTCAGCGAGCGATCTCGGTGGCCCTCGACTCGCGGACCACGGTGACCCGGACCTGACCGGGGTAGGTCAGCTCCTCTTCGATCTGCTTGGCGACTTCGCGGGCCAGCACATGCGCCTCGAGGTCGTCGATGACGTCGGGCTTCACCATCACCCGGAGCTCGCGGCCGGCCTGCATGGCGAACACCTTCTCCACGCCCCGTTTGGAATGCGCGATCGCCTCGATCTTCTCCAGCCGCTGCACGTAGGACTCGAGTGATTCGCGGCGCGCACCCGGTCGCCCGCCGGAGCAGGCGTCGGCGGCCTGGGTCAGAACCGCCTCCACGGTCGAGGGCGGCACCTCGTCGTGGTGGGCTTCGATGCAGTGCACGACCTCGTCGGATTCGCCGTACTTGCGGGCGAGCTCTGCGCCGATGATGGCGTGTGATCCCTGCGCCTCGTGGGTGAGCGCCTTGCCGATGTCGTGCAGGAATGCCCCCCGGTTGACGATGGTGGGGTCGATACCCAGCTCGGACGCCATGCCGCGGGCGATGTGCGCAGTCTCGATGAGGTGGCCCAGGACGTTCTGACCGTAGGACGTGCGGTACTTGAGCCGGCCGATCAGGCTGACCAGTTCGGGGTGCACGTCGGTGATCCGCACCTCGAGCAGGGCGTCCTCGGCGGCCCGCTGGCAGAGCACGTCCACCTCGTCACGGGCGCGCTCGTAGGCCTCTTCGATGCGGTGCGGGTGGATCCGACCGTCCTCGATCAGCATCTCCAGGGTGATCCGGCCGATCTCGCGACGGACCGGGTCGAAGCAGGACAGCAAGACGGCCTCGGGGGTGTCGTCGATGATGACGTTGACGCCGGTGACCGTCTCGAAGGCCCGGATGTTTCGGCCCTCGCGGCCGATTATCCGGCCCTTCACCTCATCCGCCGGCAGATGCACGACGGCCACCACGGTCTGTGCGGTCTGATCGGACGCAACGCGTTGGATGGCCTCGGCGACGATCGCCCTGGCCCTTTGCTTCGCCGTGTTCTGAGCCTCGGTCTCGATCCGCCTGATCATCATGGCGGCGTCCCGGCGGACGGCCTCCTCCTGACCCGCCAGCAGTTCCGCGCGTGCGGCGTCCGCGGTGAGCCCGGAGATCCGGACCAGCTCCGCCTGGTAGGCCGCGGCCGAAACAGCAAGCTCCTGCTCGCGCCGGTCGAGCTCCCTGGAGCGGTCGGCAAGTGCCGCCTGTTCGGCGGCGAGCGCCTCCTGCCGGGCCTCCAGGGATCGTTTGGTCGCGGTCAGCTCGCCCTGCTCGGACCCGATCCGGCGACGGTCGGCGATCAGTGCATGCTGTTCCTCGGCCAGAGCATCCGCGGCCTCGCGGAGCCGCTGTTCGGCTTCCTGCAGCTCCCGGCGGTCCTCGGTGAGCGCTGCTGTCGCCTCGACGGTGATCCGATTCCGTTCGGACTCGAGGTTATTCCGCAATTCCAGGGCCTGCGCGCGGGCAGCCTCGACGGTGCGCTCGGCTTCCGCCCTGGCATCGGCCCGCACCTGTTCGGCGTCCTGCCGGGAACGCGTGCGAAGTTCGTCGGCCGCCTCGGCAGCGGTGCGCCGGACGGCGTCGGCGGCCTCTGCAGCGGCAGCGGCTTCATGACTGAGCAGGGCGAAACGACCGAGATCCGGTTCCGGTGCCGGTTCCGCTGCCGGTGTCGCCTCGACCGGGCGACTGACCGCCTTCTCCACCAGCCGACGCAGGGCATCTTCGTCCAGAACAGGCCCCGGTGCGGGCCGACGCCGGGCCAAGATCAGCACAGCTACCAGTGCGACCACCAGGGCTGCGATCACCACGATGACGAGAACGTCGGACATCTCGACCCTCCCTCACCTGTGCCGCACGGGGACGGCAGCCCGTTGGGAGGGGCGTGCCGTCCGTACTGATGGACGGCAGGAGGGTCGCGGACGCCGCCGGCCGGCGGTACGACCATCAACCACATCGACGACGAGAACGGCGTCAACAACAGCAACTCTGGCAAGTCCGAGCGGGTGCGGCACGATCGCCGCTATCGTCCGCGCAGCCTTGCGGTGCGCGCATGGTGACTCTCCTGTTGTCACCGAGGTTAAGGAGCCGCACCCCCCGGGTCAAGCCGACCCGCACTGACAGTGCTGGTCAGGCGGGTCGGCAAGGTCGTCACAGATGTTTCGACGGTGCGCCGCCGAACAGACGGACCCTGACGCCGAGGAGTGATGTCACTGTCCGTCACAGAATTCGTAGCAATCTTCGCATTTCGCCAGTGGCCCGCCCCGCTCGTTCCCGAGCGTGCGTCAGCCGGCTTCGTCCCGGTGCTGTTCGTTCCGGTAGGCGGTGAGAGCCTGATCGACCACCTGGTGCGCGAGTTCAGCCGAGTAGCCACGGCGGGCGAGCAAGCCGATGAGCCTGCGCCGTGCAGCCGGTTCCCCGTGCGCCATCGCGGCATCGACCCGACGGGCGATGAGCGCCTCTGCTCGATCGCGCTCCATGTCGGGATCGACCGAGCCGACGGCGGCTGCCACGATCTCGTCGTCGACCCCCTTGCGACGGAGCTCGGTGCGAAGAGCGGTCGGACCGAGAGCCCGCTCGCGGTGTTTCACCGCGACGAACGCTTCGGCATACGCCTGATCGTCGATCAGTCCGACCTCGGTGAACCGGTCGAGAACGCGGTCGGCCACATCGTCCGGGATGCCTCGCAGTTTGAGCGCCGTGGCCAGGCCGGCACGGGGCTTGGACGAGCCGGTCAACAGCCGCAGGC
The DNA here is from genome assembly GCA_963766015.1 of uncultured Actinomycetota bacterium. GTDB lineage: Bacteria > Actinomycetota > Actinomycetes > Mycobacteriales > Nakamurellaceae > Nakamurella. The sequence goes on from CAVXYU010000042.1 coordinate 28,413, forward strand.
ACACCGCCTTGGCCACGGCCTCCGGGTCACCGAGATCGTCCTCCGGATGGCCGCCCGGCTCGCCGCGCGTGCGTCGAGCGGGATGGGTCGGCCCTTCGGTGCCGCTGGAGCCGATCGCCGCAGCCGACCGGTCCGAACCTCGATCAGGAGCAGGCTCCGAGTTGGATGCCCCTGACCTGGTGGTCACCCTCGGCCCGCCTGCAGCGCCTGGGGTGCTCATCGCGGCGGCTGGCCCCGTCGCGGTGTCCGAGCGCGTTGTCACCGGAGGCCGGAGGGCAGCATTCGGGCCCGACTCGATGGCGGCCAGTCGAGCAGCGAGCTCACGGACAATCTCGAGTTTCGCTCGTTCCGTCGGAGCCTCGCCGCCGGGAGCCGGCCCGCGAAGCTCCGACGTGTTCGGTGCGGCCACGACCGATCAGAAATCGACCGGAGCGGGCACCGGCGCGTCGAGATCGATGCGTGCACCGATCCCGAGCTTCTCCTTGATCCGCTTCTCGATCTCGTCGGCGATGTCGGGGTTTTCCTTGAGGAACGTCCGCACGTTCTCCTTGCCCTGGCCCAGCTGCTCGCCGTCGTAGGTGTACCAGGCGCCCGCCTTGCGGACGAGGCCCTGCTCGACGCCCACATCGATCAGCGAGCCCTCCCGGGAGATACCGGTGCCATAAATGATGTCGAACTCGGCCTGCTTGAACGGCGGGGCCATCTTGTTCTTGACCACCTTGACCCTCGTCCGGTTGCCGACCACGTCGGTGCCGTCCTTGAGCGCCTCGATCCGGCGGATGTCCAGACGTACGGAGGCGTAGAACTTCAGGGCCTTGCCACCGGTGGTGGTCTCCGGCGAGCCGAACATCACCCCGATCTTCTCGCGGAGCTGGTTGATGAAGATCATCGTTGTGTTGGTGTTGCTCAGCGCACCCGCTATCTTGCGCAGTGCCTGCGACATCAGCCGGGCCTGCAAACCGACGTGGCTGTCGCCCATCTCGCCCTCGATCTCGGCCCGGGGTACCAGCGCAGCCACGGAGTCGACGACCACCAGGTCGATCGCACCGGAACGGATCAGCATGTCGGCGATCTCCAGCGCCTGCTCCCCGGTGTCCGGCTGTGACACCAGCAGTGCGTCGGTGTCGACGCCCAGGGCCTTGGCATACTCGGGGTCGAGTGCGTGCTCGGCGTCGATGAAGGCGGCAATGCCGCCGGCGGCCTGCACGCTGGCAACCGCGTGCAGGGTGACCGTCGTCTTGCCGGACGATTCCGGTCCGTAGATCTCGATGACCCGCCCGCGGGGCAGACCGCCGATGCCCAGAGCCACGTCGAGGGCGATGGATCCGGTCGGGATCACCTCGACCGGCGCCCGCCCGTCGTCGCCCAGCCGCATGATCGAGCCCTTGCCGTACTGCTTCTCGATCTGCGCGAGCGCAATGCCGAGTGCCTTCTCACGATCCGGTGCCGACATAACCCACCCGTGCCTTTCGTCTGATGTTCGGTGCGACATCCCATGTCCGCACTGTCGCGGGCGGAGGAAAGTCCGCTGTGTTGCTTGTCGATGCCGACGCTAGAGGGAGCCACCGACAGCCATCCCGAACCACCACGGCAATGTGGATGGATCGGCGCATGGGGACAACTTTAGACGTACACGTGTTCGATGTGCGAGATCATCATCGGCGTGTTTCACTGCCTCACCGTCGATACAAGGGCCGTCCACCGCCGGTCTGGGCGCCCGTTGAACTGATGGCGGGGCCCGGCTCCGTGCCGTCCGCACCGCCCACAGAACCCGTCTCGCTCGGGTTGCCGCCCGGGTCGATCAGTCGATCCGGCAGCGCGGACCCAGTCCGGCCGTCAGCGCTGACTCAGTCGGGCAATCCGTACCGCAAGTCGTTGGGGACATCGAATTCCGCGCACACCGCCGACCAGACCGCCTTGGGATCCTCACCGGCGGCGAGCGCTTCGTCAGCTGTCCGGCCCGACAGTGCCGAGAAGACGTGATCGTGGGCAACAGAAGGCGCTCGCAGTGGCCCGAACTGGGCCTGCATCAACGCTCGGAACTCGGTCAGTCGCACGTCCGCGACCCTACCGATCCGTGCCGTCACCGATCCGCGCCGTCACCGATCCGCCCCGTCACCACCGACCGTTCGGTCCACGCCCCAGCCGCACTGCGCCGACGGAATCCTCGATGTCGATCAGCTCGTTGGGACCGAAGCTGACCCGATCATCCTGCTCGGCGAAGCCCACGGAAACCGTGCCGCCCCTGACCCCTTGCAACCGCGTCGATGTCACCGTCAGCGGGTGCTCGCCGCGGATCACCCGATCGCCGATTCGAAGGTCCTGCGCCCTGCGCGTCGACACGCCCGGACCTGTCCACTGGTTGTCCGTCTCACGTCCCATGGCGACCTTCCTACCCGTCACCCCCGACAGCCTCCGACGAGCACCGCCGGCCGATGAGGCGCGCCGGATCAGCTGGGAAACTGGGACCCATGGATCCCACCGGAATGTCAGGTCCACTCGGCCAGCTGGTCATCGCGGCCGGCCTTCTGACCACGATCGTCGTGTTGATCATCATGTTGAGGCGATGGCGGTGAGTCGTCAGCTCGATACGAAACGACACCGTTGCGTATCGGAATAATCTGAGCAACACTGCGGTTGTCGCGGTCAGCGGATGCCTCCGCCGACACATCGAACAGCGCCGCACTTGCGGTGGCGCACAGCGCGCAAGAGGGTTCCCATGTCCCACTCATCAGCACCCGCGGCCGGCGCGTCGCCGGCACAGTCCCCATCGGCGTTGACCGCTGGGATGTACCCGCAGCGGTGGAAAGCCCTCGGCGTGCTCGTCGTCGGTCTGCTCGTCGTCATCCTCGACAACACGATTCTCAACGTCGCTCTCAAGACCATCCAGCAGGATCTGGGCGCGACCCAGAACGAGCTGGTGTGGGCGATCAACGCCTATTCACTGGCCTTTGCGGCGCTGTTGTTCACCTGGGGAGTGATGGGTGACCGGTTCGGTCGAAAGCGCATCCTGCTGATCGGACTCGTCCTCTTCGGCGCTGCGTCCGCGCTCTGTGCATTCGCGAGCAGCCCCGGTGAATTGATCGCGTTCCGCGCGCTCATGGGAATCGGCGGAGCGTCAGTCATGCCGATCTCACTGTCGATCATCACAGTGATCTTCCCGCCGCAGGAACGCGGCAAGGCGATCGGTGTATGGGCGGCTGCTGTCGGCGGCGCTGTCGCACTCGGGCCCGTTCTCGGTGGCCTGCTACTCGAGCACCCGAACTGGTTCAACTGGCTGACGGGGAACGACTGGGGCTCCGTCTTCTTCATCAACGTCCCGATCGTGATCGTCGGGATCATCGGCATCATCATGCTGGTCCCGGAGACCAAGAATCCGCGGCCGGGCAAGCTGGATCCGCTGGGCCTGGTGCTGTCCGTCGTCGGCCTGTTCCTGATGGTCTACGGCATCCAGAACGCCTCGTCGGTGGGTTGGGGCGCCCCGTCCACCTGGGGGTCAGTGATCGTCGGACTGCTCGTGCTGATCGGTTTCGGCGTCTACGAGAGCAGGAGCACGCACCCGTCCATCGACCTGTCGCTGTTCAAGATCCGGTCGTTCTCCGTGCCGCTGACCGGCGTCTCGCTGGCCTTCGCCGCCATGCAGGGAACCCTGCTGTTCCTGACCTTCTACTACCAGATCGTGCGTGGTTGGTCTCCGCTGCAGGCGGGTCTGCTCGTTCTGCCCTTCGCTGTCGGACAGTTGCTCGGCGCCCCGCGAAGTTCCCGGATGGTCAACCGGTTCGGCGCTCGCACCGTCATCACCGTCGGTCTGCTGTTCGCGCTGACCGGCATGCTGTGCTTCGCCTTCATCAGCCCCGACGCACCGGTCTGGTTCCTTGTCATCGTGGGCGTCGTCTTCGGCTTCGGCCTCGGCAACACCATCGCACCGTCGACCACCCGGATGACGTTGGCCACCCCGCCAGAACGCTCGGGAGCCGGATCCGCCGTTCAGAACACCGTCCGCCAGGTCGGCGCGGTGTTCGGTGTGGCGATCCTGTCCTCGGTCGTCGGCACCGTCTACAGCAACAACATCGGCCCGCTGCTGGAGGGCAGAGGCCTCCCGCCCGAGGCGTTGAGCGCGGCCACCGACTCGATCGGCGGCACCAACGAGGTAGCCGACCGGTTGGCCGCCTCCGGTGGGGTGCCTGCATCGGCGATCGAGCAGCTCCGTCAGGCCGCGAACGATTCGTTCATGCCGGCGCTGCACACCGCAGCCTTCGTTTCCGCCGGGCTGCTGGTGATAGCCATCGCCGTCATCCTGCTGCGGCTGCCCGCGAAGGCCGAAACCGTGGCCTGGACGGGATCCGGTCCGGGATCGGCACCCGTTGCACCGCAGGCCGACAGCAACACGCCTGGACCGCAGGTCGACGTGACAGCGGCCGGCGCCTCCCGTGTCGGGCGCCATGCCGCGCCTGAGGACATCGACGAGAGTTCGCCCTCGGTGGTGAGTCCCGTTTCAGCTGGACGGCATGCGGCAGAAGACCGGGACCCGGCGGTCGCGGGAAATCCTGCCGGACGGTTGTGATCGACCAGACCACCGGCCAGCGAGGACGCAAGCCCGGTCGGCCGCGAGACCTGCGCGCCGACCGGGCGATCATCAAGGCCACGCTGGAGCTGTTCGCGGACGAGGGCTACCACGCGCTGTCGATGGAGGCTGTTGCCGCGCAGGCCGAGGTGAGCAAGGCGACGATCTACCGGCGCTGGCCGGGTAAGCAGGAACTGGTACTCGACGCCCTGGCCACTTTGAACGACGACTTCCCCGACGCACCCGACGACGACTCGGACGTACCGACCCGGGACATCCTGCTGCTGGCACTGCGGCACATGGCCGCCCGGGACGCGGACAGCCTCGCCGGCCGCATCATGCCTCGGATGATGTCGTACAGCCTCAGCCATCCCGAGCTCTACGCCGAGTACTTCGACCGGGTGATCATGCCGCGCCGGCGGTGGCTCCACGAAGCACTCCGCCGCGGGATCGAGCGCGGCGAGCTCCGAGGGGACCTCGACGTGCAACTCGCGGCGGTCGCGCTGGTCGGTCCGATGCTGATGCACGCTCACCAGACCGGACCCAGGACGGCGGTCGGAACTATGCCCGAACGCCTGATGGACATCATCTGGCCGGGCTTGATCGCGCCCACGATGAGCCGGACCGCCGATCCGGCGGAGCGTCAACCGGGCTGACCGAAATGCTCAGCCTTGCGTCAGCTCTCGCATCCCGGCCGCCAGTGAGCGCAGCTGGTCGATGGGGTGTTCCAACTCGGGGTGCAGCGACCCGGCCGGCATCGCCGGCGCGACCGCCACCGCGGGTGTGGTGATCCCCGGTCGCGCGGTGCGGTCCGCCAGCGACCGGGACGCCGCTGCGGCCTCGCTGGCCGCTGAGACCAGCTGGCCGTACCCGGCCACACCGTCCCGGATCCGACCGCTCAACTGGGTCGCCGTCGCATCCAACTGGGCGGACACATCCGGTGGCGCGTTGCGTTGCGCCCGCAGCACCGCGGTCAACTCGTCCGCCTGGCGCCGCAGCCGCGTCTCCGTTGCGTCAGCCGCAGCCAGGATCTCGTCACGCAACCCGCGGACACCGGGATCGTCGTCGACGATCCCGACCATTCCCGATCAGCTGGCGCAGACCGTCCGAATACCCGTCCAACCTGGACATCTCGGGGCGGATGGCGCCGGCGACCGCACGCCGCGGCGGCGACGGCGGCGGGCAGCGCGTCAACAATTCTGGCCCGGGCCCGCAGGTCGGCAGCGGCTCGCAACAGACCGACGAGGCTCCAGACCAGGAACGCGACGCTGAGAACCAACGCGGCCACCACGCCGGCAGACAGACCGCCGGTCGCGATGACGACGGCGCCACCGGCGGTCGCGGCGGTGCCGACGACAGTGCCGGTGGTCCACAAACGGACCCGGCGTTTGGCTGCGCGCCGGCGCCGGCGGGCCACCATCGCCGGATCCCGTCGGGTGCGGACCGCCTCTGCCGCCGTGACGCTGACCATCGTGGCCAACTCGACCCCGTGCGACACGGCGGCCTTGGTGGTCAACGCCCGGACGGTGGCCTTACGCATGACGGACTTCCGAACCTCAGGTCTGCTGGTTGGGCAATGCAGCCGGCTGTGCGGCCGGTGTGGGCGTGGTGCCGGTCGCCGAATCGATCGACCGTGGCTGCTGCGCGGCGAGCTCCGGGTGCAGCTGTGCACGGAGCTGATCGAGCCGCGACGCACCGGCCATGTCCAGGGTCGACTTCTGCACCTCGAGCATCCGGCCCTCGACCGAGTCCGAGTGCAGCTCGGCCGAGCCGAGCGCGTTCGCGTAGCGGCGTTCGATCTTGTCCCGGACCTCGTCCAGCGACGGGACGTTGCCGGGCGCCTGGAGCTGCGACATCGACTGCAGCGATGCGGAAACCTGTCTCCTGCATCTTCGCCTGCTCCAGCTGGGACAGCAGCTTGGTGCGCTCGGCCAGCTTGGTCTGCAGCTGCATGGCGTTGTTCTCGACGGCCTTCTTGGCCTGCTGCGCCGCCTGCAGGGCCTGGTCGTGCATCGCCTTGAGGTCTTCCATCTGCTGCTCGGCGGCCACCAACTGGGTGGCGAATGCCTGAGCCGTCTGCTCGTACTTGTCGGCCTCCGCCGCGTTGCCCTTGGCGCGCTGCTCGTCGGCCAGCACGAGTGCCTGCCGTGCCGAGGACGACAGCCGCTCGACGTCGCCCATCTGCCGGGTCAGCTTCATCTCGAGCTGACGCTGATTGCCGATGACGGCGGCGGCCTGCTGGGAGAGCGCTGCGTGCTGGCGCTGGGCGTCCTCAATGGCCTGCTGGATCTGTACCTTCGGGTCGGCGTACTCGTCGACCTTCGACGAGAACAGCGCCATCAGGTACTTCCAGGCCTTGCTGAACGGATTCGCCATGGTGATTCCTCTCGGCTTCTTGCACGCTACGGCACCCCCGCGCACAGACGCGGTGAAACCATCGTTGCAGGTGATCCAACCAGCTTCCACCTGCCCGCCGTTACTGAGGGAGAATTTCAGGATCGTCCCGGACACCGCGCGTACAACTTGTCCGGGTTATCCCTGAGCGGCGCCGACCAAGCCGGACGGACCCGGATCGCCGGTCAGGAGGTCGCCCGGCCGCGACGATCGGACTGCCTGTCGGTGATGTCTGGTTAGAGTTGCCCCACTGCGGCACGCTGCTCGACCTCCGCCGCAGTCCCGGACGGCCGATCGATGCAGGAGGTTCCATGTCGTCGCGCCATGCATCCGATGGTGGTCGCCGCGGCATCGCACCGTGGATCGTCGTCACGCTGGTGAGCGCGGTCGTTCTTGCGGCTGCCGTCGTCGCATACCTGCTCATCGTCGGCGGCGACCGCAATGACGCCGCGTCCAACAGCTGCACCTCTGACGCCGTGCTGGAGGTGGTCGCCTCCCCCGGCTCGGCTGCGGCGATCAAGGCGGCTGCCGCCTCCTTCGACGCGACCAAACCGGTGGCCAGGTCTGCCTGTGTCACGACGTCGGTGACGACGGTGCCGGGATCGAATGCCGAGCAGGCACTGGCTGACGGCTGGACGGCCCAACCGAGTCCGCCGCCGGCGCTGTGGGTGCCGGACAGCGAGGCCGACCTGCTCGCACTTGAAGGGGCCGACAGCTCGCTCACCGCCGGCCGGGATCAGGATCCGCTGGCGACGTCGCCCGTCGTGTTGGCCGTGCGCGACGACGACGCCGACGCGGTGAAGGCGGCTGGGCTCAGCTGGCAGGACCTGCCGAAGTCCGCCGGATCGCAGGGCAGCGTCCGGCTACCCGGTGGCGACCGGTTGATCGTCGCCTTGCCCGACCCGACCGAAAACCGCGCCACCAGTTACGCATTGCAGTCCGTGGTGGCCGGCGACGCCGGCACTGTCGACGTCGCCTCGGTGACCGCGGCCGCTCCGCAGCTCGCCACCGTCGGTGCCGGAGGCCCGAAACCTGAACCGGCGCTCACCCAGGACGCGCTGACCGCGCTCGCCGCCGGCAACGGGGGGTTCAGTTCGGTGCCCGTTGTGCGCTCTGACCTCACCGGGTTCACAGCCGGGACGCCGGGGTTGACAGCCGTCGAGCCGTCGGGACCGACCGTGGGTGACGCCGCCTACGCCGTCCCGCTCACAGCGAGCTGGGTGACACCAACACTCGACGACGCTGCGGCAGCCTTCGTTGCCTACCTGCGCGGCGAACAGGGCGACGCAGCTTTCACGGCCGCCGGTCTGGATCTGGTCGACGCCACGGGCCCTGCGTCCGCCGGCGCGTCACCCTCCTCGGCGGCGGCGACCAGCTCCGGCGCAGCCGCCACCCCGCCCGCCGGATCCGCGAACGGCCTGCTGCCCGATGCCGGTGCCGAGGTGGCAGCCGCCCTCGCGACGGCCGTCAAGGCTGCCCCTCCCGGCTGATCCGATCAGCCGGTCACCGGAGTGGGAGACCGTCGTTGCCGATCCCTATGAGACTCGCCGTCAACTGGTCAGGTCCGACCACCGCTACCCGGCACCCGACGGGATCGGCCGACCGTGGGCCTCCGCCGACCAGCTCGGTACGCAACCGGCCGGCAGCTGTGATGTCCTCCATCCCGGTCATCGCGCTGATCAACTCACGGCAGGCGGCCACCGCATCGGGTGCTGACATCGGCGCGCCGGAACCGACACCGAACTCCTGAACGTCGTGCGGCGCCGTGCACGAGACCTCGCTCGCGCGCTCACCATCGGTCAGGCAACGGCCGAAGGGTGCGGGAGCCGGCCCGGCTGACAAGGACCGCATGAACGAGCCGGTGTAGGGCTCACTGCCGGGTGCGCCCAGCACGCAGGCCGCCCAGCGCGGCTCGTCGGACACCGGGAAGGCGTCACTCAGGACGGCGGTGTACTGCTGGCCGGTCAACGGTGTCCACACGCCCGACGCGGCATCGCGCACCCGCCACCGGGCGTGCGCCTGGTAGTCAGACGCGACGGTACTGCACCACTGCACGTCGGCAGCCCGGTCCACATCGGTCAGCGCCTGCCGTGGCCTCGTCTGGTACGCCACCACCTCGCCGACATGCTCGCCCGTGCAGGCGCCGAACCGCACGCCGGACTCCTGAACGGTGCTGACCCCGAATGCCGGCGCACCGGAAGCACGGGGATCGGTCTCTGCCCGGGCAGCGGCGGTGGGGGCCGGGCCGGCGAACCGCACCGCGCAGTCGCCCACCGACGGAGCGCCCACATCCGGCGGAGCGATCGCCGTCCCGGCGACCCGCACACCGTCGATCCTGGTGATGATCAGCGTGCCGAGCAGGGCGACGATCAACACGGCGATGCCGCCGGCCCGCCTGGTCATCCCTCCACCGGCGCTCTGCCGGCCCGTTTTGGCTTGGTCATTGCACGAACGGCACGGCTCGTTCGCCGAGCCCGATGACCGATCCCGAGAGCAATTGCCCGGCGGCGGCAGTCACGAAGCAGCCGATCGCGAGCGCGCCGTCGGACCGGCCGTCGGTCTGCGCCGTCATCCGATCCGTGACGACCGTCAACTGACCACCGCGGGTGGGGTCGTCCGAACCCATCAGCCGTCCCGCGACGCCGACGCAGGACTGGTTGAGCTCGGGCACCGTGACGGCACTTCGGTCGGGTACCCAACCGGTCGCCACCAACTCGGCCCGGTGGGGGTGTCCACACCTTTGAAGCTCGGGCATGGTGCCCAGATCCGTTGCTGCGAAACACAAACCGAACTCAGGTGGCAGGCCGCGGGCCACCGAACCGCGCAGCGTGCCCCGATAATCGAGTCCCGACAACGGAACCACCAAGCAAGCGGACCACTGACGGCCGGCGCGTTCCTCCTCCTCCCCCGGCACCACTTCGACGGCGTTGAAAGAAATGGTCGGTTTCCACCTGACGTGCAGACCGGACGGTGCGCCCGGGACGTCCGTCGTTCGGGCGGTACTCCTGAGTCCGGCGTACTCAGCGGCTTGCAGATAACACGGTCCACCGAAGCGGGCGGACGGAGCCGCCGCTGCGATGGCAACGGTCGGCCAGAACGCCACGACCTCCCCGCCGACGGACCCGGCACACGATCCGAGATCAAGGTCGGTGACTCGCACCGAGACCAGCGCGCCTGACGACCCGGCAGGTGTGGGCCGAGACCGCAGGCAGTCACCGACGGCTGGCGGATCGGGAAACGTCGTGGCGGTCGCGTTGCCTGCGACCCGACGCCCTTCGAGCGAGGGCACGACGACCACCACGGCGAGCGCGAGGATCAGTACGACGATCCCGGCCAGCCGACGGTCCATCCCGTCACGGTAACCGCACCCCGAGCGGGCGGGGAGGTCCATGTTGGACCTTGCTTCCTCGCACTGTCACGCCAACCGCAGGTACGCCACTGTGTTCATTTCTCGGCGCCACGCTCCGCTCGTTCCTCGCACTGTCACACCAACCGCAGGTACGCCACTGTGGTCATCTCTCGGCGCCACGCTCCGCTCGTTCCTCGCACTGTCACACCAACCGCAGGTACGCCACTGTGTTCATTTCTCGGCGCCACGCTCCGCTCGTTCCTCGCACTGTCACACCAACCGCAGGTACGCCACTGCGTCATCTCTCGGCGCCACGCTCCGCTCGTTCCTCGCACGGTGACATCAACTACGCGTACGCCTCTGTATCCACTGGTCGGCGCCACGCTCCGCTCGTTCCTCGCTACGCGTACGCCTCCGGACGAGGGGCAGGAGCAGACCAGGTTCCGGTCGCCGTACGCCCCGTCGATCCGGCCGACCGGCGGGAAGTACTTGTGCGCCGGCGACACCCCGGCCGGGAACACCGCCTCGGCCCGCGAGTACGGGTGATCCCAGTCCTCGACCAGCGAGGCCGCGGTGTGCGGGGCGCCGCGGAGCGGGTTGTCCGTCACCGGCCACTCCCCCGCGCCGACCCGGTCGATCTCGCCCTTGATCGCGATCATCGCGGCGCAGAACCGGTCGATCTCGCCGACGTCCTCGCTCTCGGTCGGCTCCACCATCAGCGTGCCGGCCACCGGGAACGACATCGTCGGCGCGTGAAACCCGTAGTCCGCCAACCGCTTTGCCACGTCATCGACGGTGACGCCGGTGGCCGCGGTGATCGGCCGCAGGTCCAGGATGCACTCGTGCGCGACGAACCCGCGCTCGCCGGTGTAGAGCACCGGGAAGTGCTCGTCGAGCCGGCGGGCGATGTAGTTGGCCGCGGCGATCGCGGTCAGCGTCGCCCGGCGCAGACCCGGCGCGCCCATCATCCGGATGTACGCCCAGCTGATCGGCAGGATCGACGCCGATCCCCACGGCGCCGCCGACGAGCGCACCGACACCGGTCGCCGGTCCGGCGGACGGCGCCAGCGGGTGGTTCGGCAGGAACGGCGCCAGGTGTTCGCGGCACCGCGACCGGCCCGACGCCGGGCCCGCCGCCGCCGTGCGGGATGCAGAACGTCTTGTGCAGGTTCAGGTGCGAGACGTCGCCGCCGAACGTGCCCGGGCCGGGCCACCCCGACCAGCGCGTTCAGGTTCGCGCCGTCGACGTAGACCTGGCCGCCGGCGGCATGGATCGACGTCGGCCAGCTCGGTGATGGTGTCCTCGAAGACACCGTGCGTCGACGGGTAGGTGACCATGATCGCGGCCAGTTCGGCGGCGTGCTTGTCGATCTTCGCGCGGAGGTCGGCCATGTCGATGTTGCCGCCGGTGTCGGTGCCGACCACGACGACCCGCATACCGGCCATCACGGCGCTGGCGGCGTTGGTGCCGTGCGCGCTCGCCGGGATCAGGCAGACGGTGCGAGCCTCGTCGCCGCGCGAACGGTGGTACGCGCGGATCGCCAGCAGGCCGGCCAGCTCACCCTGCGATCCTGCGTTGGGCTGCAGCGAAACTGCGGCGTAGCCGGTGATCTCGCACAACCAGGCGGACAGCTGGTCGATCAGCTCGAGCATCCCGGCGGCATCCTCGACGGGCGCGAACGGGTGCAATCCGGCGAACTCCGGCCAGGTCACCGCCTCCATCTCGGTGGTGGCGTTCAGCTTCATCGTGCAGGAGCCGAGCGGGATCATCGTGCGGTCCAGCGCCAGGTCCATGTCCGAGAGCCGGCGCAGGTAGCGCAGCATCGCGGTCTCGCTGCGGTGCGCGTGGAAGACCGGGTGGGTCAGGTAGTCGCGACGTGCGGGCGACGCCGGCCGGAAGTGTCGACGGCAACGGTGTATGCGCAGCGCCCGGCACGCCGAAAGCCTCTACGACGGCGCGCAGATGGGCGTCCGTGGTCGACTCGGACACGCTGATCTGCACCGCATCGTCACCGTCGGCCCACAGGTTGACGCCTCGCTCGCGGGCCGCTGCGACGATGCCTGCCGCGCGCCCGGGCACGCTCGCCCGGACGGTGTCGAAGAACATGTCGTGCTCGATGCGGATGCCACCGCTGCGCAACCGGCCGGCCACCATCAGCGCCTGCGACCGGACCCGCTCGGCGATTCGCTTGAGCCCGTCCGGACCCGTGGTAGACCGCGTACATCGAGGCCATGACGGCCAGCAGCACCTGCGCTGTGCAGATGTTGGAGGTGGCCTTCTCCCGGCGGATGTGCTGCTCGCGGGTCTGCAGGGCGAGCCGGAACGCGGTGGTGCCGTGCGCGTCGTGCGAGACGCCGACCAGCCTGCCGGGCAGCTGACGCTGCACGTCGGACCGCACCGCCAGGAAGCCCGCGTGCGGACCCCCGAAGCCGAGAGGGACACCGAACCGCTGCGAGGACCCGACGGCAGCGTCGGCGCCGATCTCGCCCGGCGGGCGGAGCAGCGTCAGGGCGAGAAGGTCGGTCGCCACGGCCACCTTGGCCTCCCGCTGGTGCGCGGCCGCGATCAGCTCCTCGTGGTCGCGGACGGCGCCGGAGGCGCCCGGGTAGCTGAGCAGCAGGCCGAAGAAGTCGCCCACCGGCAGGGACTCGACCCCGGCCGACAGATCGGCGACCACCACCTCGATGCCGATCGGCTCGGCGCGCGTCTGCACGACGGCGATCGTCTGCGGCAGCGTGTCGGCGTCGACGACGAAGCGGTTGGACTTCGACTTGGCGGTCCGCCGGATCAGCGTCATCGCCTCGGCCGCCGCGGTGGCCTCGTCGAGCATGGAGGCGTTTGCGATGTCCAGCCCGGTGAGGTCGGAGACGGCGGTCTGGAAGTTGAGCAGGGCCTCGAGTCGGCCCTGCGAGATCTCCGGCTGGTACGGCGTGTACGCCGTGTACCAGGCCGGGTTCTCCAGCACGTTCCGCTTGATGACGCCGGGGGTGACGGTGTCGTGGTAGCCGAGGCCGATCATCTGCACCAGCGGCCGGTTCTTCGCGGCCAGGGCGCGCAGTTCGGCGAGGGTCTCGATCTCCGACGCCGGGGCCGGCAGGTCCAGAACCGGGCCGCCGAGGATGCTCGCCGGGACGGCGGCCGTTTCCAGGGCGTCGAGGCCGGGCTGGTCGAGCAGGTGCAGCATCGTCGCCATGCCGCCCGAGTCGGGGCCGATGTGCCGGTCGGCGAACGTTGCCGATGTTGATGTCGTGGTTGCGGCTTCGACCGATTCGTCGACCGCGGAACGAGCGCTCATGGAAGTCCACCTCCGCCCGGCGGGCCGGGCCTGGATCGTCCGCGGATCGCTCCGCGGGCTGATGACATGTGGCCGTACCGGGCGGACCCGGTCTCCCCCTCTGTCATCGGAGCGTGGGACGCACCGCGTGTCGCGGCCCGTCCTTCGGCGAGGCGACCGGATCCCGAGTGCGGATTCGGCGCCCTGTTTCCAGAGGTGTCTGTCCCCGGCGGTTCGGTGGCCTGAGAGATTGTGGGGAGGACTTGCTCCTTCGGCGTTCCGCTACCGGCATTCGAGAGCAGCGGAACTCTCCCACCAGGGGTCTTCGACGACGCCGACGGTACCAGCCGAAGCCCTTCCGGCGCCGGTCCCGCGGTCGGCGTCACACGGGCACGGACGGTTGAGCCCGCTCAGCATCGAATCCGGAGGTCGTTGCACCCTCAGCTGCGAGGAGCACCGTCCGCGGATGTTGCCCAGACCACCCGCCCGTTGTTCCGACGCCCCGACCGCGAGACCGACCAATGCCGGCGAGAACCTCAGGACCGCGTCTGTCCACCCGAGGCCAATTCGCGGGACTCGCCGCGGTGCAGGTTCAGGTGCACCGAGATACCCGCGGACCGGGCGGCCAGCACTGCCGCACCGACAGCCGCGAGCACGCACACCGCACCGGAGATCACGAGGGCCAGTGGCGCGCCCCACTGCTCGGTGATCCACCCGACCAGCAGCGACCCCAGTGGGGTGCCGCCCATGAAGACCAGCATGTACAGGCTCATCACCCTGCCCCGCAGCTCAGGCGAGCTGGCCAGCTGCACCGAGGAGTTGCCGAGCGTGTTGAAGGTGACGGAGATGAATCCGACCGCGACCAGCAGGCCGACGAACGGCACGAACCAGGGTGTCAGCCCGAGCACGATCAGGCCGATCCCGACGCCCGCGGCGGACAGGAACAGCACCGACAGCGTGGCGCTGGTCCGGCGGGCGGCGAACAGCGCACCGACCACCGATCCGGCCGCCATCGCGGTGTTCAGCAGGCCGTACACGTCGGCGCCGGAGTTGAAGATGTCCTTGGTGTAGGCGGACAGGATGATCGCAAAGTTGTAACCGAAGGTTCCGACGAAGAAGACGAGCACGATCGGCCAGAGCAGGGCGGGCGTCCGGCGGACGTATTCCAGGCCCTCCCGGAGCTGGCCGGGACCGCGAGGGGCGAGCGGCATCCGCTGCAGCTCCCGGCTCCGCATCAGGCCGAGCGCCCCCAGGACCGCAAGGTAGCTCAACGCGTTCAGGGCGAAGGCCCAACCGATGCCGACCGCGCTGATCAGCACGCCGGCAGCCGCCGGCCCGAGCATCCTGGCCAGCTGGAAGTTGCCCGAATTGAGGCCGACCGCGTTGCGGACAAGGTCCTTCGGCACCATCTCGTTCACGAATGTCTGCCGGGCCGGGTTGTCGACCACCGTCGCCAGGCCGAGGCCGGCCGCGATCAGATAGACCTGCCAGACCTGCACCATCCCGGTGAGCGTCAGGACGGCCAACAGCACCGCCAGCACGCCCATCACGGACTGGGTGATCATCAGCAGCCGCCGCTTCGGGTAGCGGTCGGCGATCAGCCCGCCCCAGAGGCCGAACAACAGCATGGGCAGGAACTGCAACGCCGTGGTGATGCCGACGGCCAGCGGCGAGTTGGTGATCTGCAGGACCAGCCAGTCCTGGGCGATCCGCTGCATCCAGGTGCCGGTGTTGGACACCACCTGGCCGCCGAAGAACAGCCGGTAATTACGAATCCGCAGGGCGGCGAACGTCGAGGTATGGCCGCTGGGCGCGATGACGTCAGGCGTGGGTGTCTCCCGATCGTGGGGTTTCCTGGGGGTGGGGCGGGTCAGCGTGACCAGGCTCATGGCAGCTCCGCCAGCCGTCCGAGGGCGGCGGTGGCCGCCGCGATGGCCTGCCGGTCGGCGTCCGAAAGCTTGCCGACGTGATCGGCGAGCCAGGCGGTCCGCAGCTTCTTCGATGCTTCGACGAAGGCCTCTGCCGCCTCGGTCCGGGAGACGAGATACTGCCGGCCGTCGGTGGGATGGGGTTCGCGGCGGAGCAGTCCCCGGCCCTCGAGGGATTCGATCACCTTCGTCATCGACGGCGGCCGTACGTGCTCTGCCCGCGCCAGTTGGCCGGGCGTCATCGGTCCGCAGCGGCCGACCCGGCCCAGAACGGCAAGCTCGGTGGCTGACAGGTCGTCGCCACCATCGAGTTGGTCGCCGGCCAGTTGGTAGCGCAAGCGACGGGCAAGCACCATGACGGCCGCCCGCAGCGCAGCAACGGTCTCCTCGTCGATGTGCCCTGATGTCATAAGGTTAGTCTAGCTCGTTAGTTCACCTTACGACAACCCAGGCATGACGGAGACACACAGGAACGGCGAAGGGCCGGCATCAGCCGGCGGTGCGTGCCTGCCGGCGCTGGGCGAGTTCGTCGGCCTCGACCGGGACGAGTCGGTCACCATCGACCCGCTCGGCGGGAAACTCGGCGAGCGAGCCGGTGATCTCCCGCATGGTTCCGCCGACGGCGATGCCGAAAACTCCCTGTCCGCCCTGTAGCAGGTCCACGATCTCTTCCGGTGAGGTGCACTCGTAGACCGTGGTGCCGTCGGAGAAGAGGGTGACGCCGGCGAGGTCGTCGACCCCCCTGGCGCGCAGGTGCTCGACCGCGACGCGGATGTTCTGCAGGGAGACGCCGGTGTCCAGCAGTCGCTTGACGACCCGCAACACGAGGATGTCCTTGAACGAGTACAGCCGCTGGCTGCCTGAGCCGCTCGCGCCACGAACCGTCGGAACGACGAGGTCGGTGCGCGCCCAGTAGTCGAGCTGGCGGTAGGTGATGCCCGCTGCCTGACAGGCCGTCGGTCCGCGGTAACCCGCGTACTCGTCGGGCATGGAGGTATCGGGGAACAGTGCAGCCTGCTCCTGCTCGGGCATCCCGCCACCTCTCTGAACGCTGTACGCGACCCGACCCGACAGGTCGGTTCACCACCGGTGACGGATGATCCGGTCGCCGACGACGACTCGGCGGAGCGAATCACATCCGCGTGACTTGGTCTGACGGTAGGCCGGTGGCTCCGAGCGGTCAACGTCTGACCCGGCGTGTCCTCAACCTGAACTTCAGCGTTACGCCGAATCAGGTGCGCCACGGCAGGAGGTCAGGGTTTCTGCTCGCCGCCGAAGTCGTCCGGGGAAACGGAGTCGAGGAACTCGCGGAACCGTTCGACCTCGTCCTCGGCGTCCCCCGGTTCGTCCGCCTCGTCGATCGCGTCATCGGGCTCCTCGTCGGGAACCACAATGCCCGCCTCCGCGAGCACGGCTTCCTCGACGAAGACCGGGATCTCCACCCGCACGGCCAGTGCGATGGCGTCGGACGGACGGGCGGAAACCGTGGTGCCGTCGTCGAAGGCGAGCTCACCGAAGAAGGTGCCTTCGCGAAAATCGACCACCCTGACCTGCACGACGGAGCGGCCGAGCGCGGTGATGACGTGTCCGAGCAGATCATGGGTCAAAGGTCGGGCGGGCCGGACCCCCTGCTGGTGCATGGCGATGGCAGTGGCCTCCGCCGAACCGATCAGGATCGGCAGGCTGCGTGGACCATCCACCTCGGTCAGCATCAGAATCGGCTGCTGGGTGGGCATCTCGACCCGGACGCCGACGATGCGCATCTCGATCATCTCGGTGAGCCTTTCTCCGTCACAGCGAAACGCTACACGCCGTGCCCGCCACGCGGGGGTCGCCGTACCGGGGCACCCCTGCTCGACCTATCGACCGAGATCACGTCGCAATCCAGCCTTTACCAACTGGGCATGCAGCCGCAGAATCGTGCTCGCCAACTGGGCCGCCTCGGCCACCGCCCGCTCCCGCGCGTCGGGGTCCCGCTGGTGTGCCTGGGCCGACACCAGCTGAGTGATCAGCGTCGCCTCCCGGTCGGCGGCGGTCCGGAAGGAACGGAGGTGACGCGGCTCCAGTCCGACAGCCAGCAACTCCGCCGCACTGCCCGCGATCAGCACGGTCTCGGCGTCGAAGTAGCCACCCGGCCCGGCGGAGATCAGGCCGAACTGCTCCAACTCGGCCAGCGAGGTGGCCGTCAGCCCGGATTGAGCGAGCAACTCGGACCGGGTCATCCGGATCTGGCCGGTCCGATGGTTGGTGACCGCGAATTCCCGCGGTGACGGGCCGTCGGGCACCACCATCGAACTCGGCAGCCGGGCCTCCGGATGGCCCGGCTCGAGGCCGCGGTCGATCGCGTCGAGCTGATCCTTGATGACCTTCAGCGGCAGATAGTGATCACGCTGGGCGGCGAGGACGTACCGGAGCCGCTCGACATCGGCGGCACTGAACTGCCGGTAGCCCGAGGGCGTGCGGTGCGGGGTGACCAGGCCCTCCGATTCCAGGAACCGGATCTTGGAGATCGCCAGATCGGGAAACTCGGGTTTCAGTCTGGTCAGGACGGCGCCGATGCTCAGCGCGGGAGTGGAAGACATGTCCGCGAGGGAGGACGTCACGAGCCGCCCACCGCTCGCTGTGGCGGTGAGCCGAAGATCGTGCCGACGACGCTGTCGGTCCGCTGGGGCAGACCGGCCGGCGTCATGACCCGGTTTCGCCCTCTGCCTGGTCGCCGGACAGGAAGACCAGTCGGAACTTGCCGATCTGCACCTCGTCGCCGTTGGCCAGCGCCGAGACCTCGATCGGTTCCCGGTTGACGTAGGTGCCGTTCAGCGAGCCGATGTCGGCGACCTCGAATCCGTCGCCGGAGCGGCGGAATTCGGCATGCCGGCGGGACACGGTGACGTCGTCGAGGAAAATATCGCTTTCGGGGTGCCGGCCGGCGGTGATCTTGTCCCGGTCGAGCTGGAACCGCGAGCCCGCGTTGGGGCCCCGCTTCACCACCAGCAGCGCCGAGCCGGACGACAGGCCGTCAACGCCGAGGACCTCTTCGCTGGCCTCCGGGTCGGCCGCGTTGAACAGGCCGCCGGCAAAGATCGAAGTGGAATCCGACGCCGCCGACCTGCGGTCATTCTCAGTCACCAGACGCTCCTTCTTGTCACCGTGGCGTTAACCCTGTGCCAGTCCAACTCCCCGTTTGCGGGTCGGGCAAACAGGTTTGCGGCCGCCGAGTGCTCGACCGATGTGACCGGACAGGGCTTCCCCTGTGCAGGACGACCGTACCGTGCCACTCATCGTCGCCGCACCGCGGATCTCCGCTCGTCGCGACGAACGTGTCGCACACAGTGACGGCTGCCCGGCATGGACCGGCCACTGGGATTCGCCCGGCTCAGCTTTCTCCGATGACCTCCGCGTAACCGGCCGCATCCAGCAGGTCACCGGCCTGGGCCGGGTCCGCCAGCTCTATCTCGATCATCCAGCCGTCGCCGTACGGGTCGGAATTGACCAGTTCCGGGGCGGCATCAAGGGCGTCGTTGCGCGCCACCACCGTGCCACTGACCGGAGCAAAGATGTCCGACACTGACTTGGTCGACTCGACCTCACCGATCGAGTCCCCGGGCTCGATGGTCGTCCCCGGCTCGGGCATCTGGACGAACACGATGTCGCCCAACGAGTTCTGGGCGTAGTCCGTGATGCCGACCCGCGCCACCGAGATCCCGCCGGTGTCCGCCGTGGCGGCATCGGAGTCCAGGATGCGGATCCATTCGTGGTCCGAGCTGTAATGCAGGTCCTCTGGAATCACGGTCGGGTCCTTCCGGGGCTGGGCTGACGGGTCGGGCTGTGGTAGTCGATCCTGGGCGGTCGATCCGGGCGGTCGATCCAAGGGTGTCGGTCGGTTGGGCTCGATCTGGGCGGTCGTTCGGGCTGACGGTCCGGGTCCGACCAGGACGCGACCGCCGGAATCATCGCAGAGCCGACCCGAGCGCGCGTGATCGTCCCGGCATCGGCCGGCCTAAGGCGCCTGCGGACCGCGTCACTGGGCGGGACGGGCATACACCGGCGTCCGCGCCGGACGCAACGCGTCGATCTTCAGATCGTCGGACTGGGTGACCTCCATCGAGCCCCCCGCCCGCCGGACCGTGTCCAGTACCCCACCGGGAATGGCGAGCGCGGCCGCGAGAGTCGGTGGGTCGCCGATGGCGGTGACCTTGTAGGGCGCCTTCAGTTGCTGACCGTCCAGGGAGATGGAGCCGCTCGACCCGGTGAAGGCGGAGTCGACGCCGATCCG
This sequence comes from uncultured Actinomycetota bacterium, assembly GCA_963766015.1. Taxonomy (GTDB): domain Bacteria; phylum Actinomycetota; class Actinomycetes; order Mycobacteriales; family Nakamurellaceae; genus Nakamurella. Next base: position 48,196 of record CAVXYU010000042.1, read on the forward strand.
CACGCCGCCGAATTCGAAGGCCTCGGCTCCGGCGTTGCGGAGTTCCTGCAGCGCGTCGAGCATCACCTCCGGCGGGATCCTGCCGTCGGGGTCCTCGATGGTGATCTCGACGCCCGGTCCGGTCGCCGGCAGGGTGCCGGTCAGCACTCCCAGGGCCTCGGCCTGCCGCTGGGCCTCTGCGAGCGCCTCCTCGCTGGAGGCGCCGCTGCGCTGCAGCCGGCCGAGCGTGTCCTGCAGTTCACTGATCTCGGCGTTGAGGTCGTCCTCCCGTCGCTGCAACCCGTCCAGGATCTGTACCAGATCATCGGGCCGGGCCGTTTCCAGCGCGTCCCCGGACGCCGTGCGCTGCACCTGGAGCACCACCGCGAAGCCCAGCAGGGCGCACAGCACGGCAACCAACAGCTTGTTCAGCATGGTCGTCCGGGTACGTACCCGCGGAACCGTATTCGGTGCCGATGCCGGCTCAGACGGGGCCGGCGGGTCTGGCGCGGCCGCCGACCCAGACGACGCGGTAGGGCCAGCTGCAGCCGATCCGGACGCCGCCGATCCAGACGCCGCGGCCGGCTCGGACAGAGCTGCCGCGTCCGCTGCACCACCCGGCTCCGGAGCAGCACCCGGCTTCAGGTCCGACTGGTCGTGGTCGGTCATGGTCAGGCCTTGAAGATGTGCCGGCGGATTGCGGCGGCGTTGCCGAAGATGCGAATACCCAGCACCACGACGACAGCGGTCGACAGCTGCGCACCGACGCCGAGCTGATCACCGAGGAACACGATGAACGCGGCCACCAGGACGTTCGCGACGAACGAGATGACGAACACCTTGGCGTCGAAGATGTCGTCCAACCGTGCGCGCAGGCCGCCGAAGACGGCATCGAGGGCGGCGACAACCGCGATCGGCAGGTACGGCCCGAGCCAGTCGGGCACCGTCGGGTGCACCAGCAGGCCGATGACCACCCCGGCCGCCAGCGCCAGCAGGGCATACACAGTGTTCTCCTCAGATATGCGGCGGGACGTCCAGTCCGCAGGAGCAGCGCGCCGCGTGTCGGTGTGGCCAGAACGATGCCAGAGTCCGGCACCCCCCTCTGCCAACTCAGCCGGTCGGCCCTGTCGGCGTCCCGGATGCCGTGCCGGATGCCGTGCTCGATGTTGTTGTGGTGGTCGGAGACAGGCTCGTGGGCGCCGGGATGGTCGACGCGGTCCCGGGTGGCGGCCGGGCATACAGCAGAGCGCCGCCCGACCCGCCGGGGAGGGTGAGCTCCTGCTGGGCCGAGACGTCGAACTTGATGTCGTACAGCTGGGCGAAGGAGGAGAACCTGCCGAAGCCGGGCAGGCCGATCGCCTTCACCTGCAGGTCGGCGGGGTCGCCGATCGCCTCGATGGTGATCGGCCAGAACACAGGTTTGTTGTCGACCAGGATCGAGCCGCCCGCCTGCCGGATGGCGCTGCGCGGCTGCAACCGGACGCCGCCGATCGACACTGCCTCCGCGCCGGCGGTCCACAGGTCGTTGACCAGCAGCTGGACGTCGCGATCCAGGATGACGCCGCCGCCCCCGCTGTCCTTGGCGGGCGCCTCGTCGATGACGATCCGCAGCCCGGGTCCGGTGACCGGGGTGACCTGGCCGGCGTTCTCGAGCGCCGACACGGTCTGCAGCGGCCCGGCCGCGCCGAGCCCGGCCTGGGTGGACCGCAGGCGGTCTGCGAGCTCGGCAGCGGAGCTCGCGAGTACGGACTGGCGTTGTTCGGCGCGGTCGATGTCCTCCAGCAGACCGGACCGGGCCTTCTCGCTCCGCGGAGCGTTGGCCTCGGTGTTGACAGCGGAGATTCCGAACAGGATGCCGACCACGAGCAGCGCACCGACGGCGGTCAGGGTTGCGTTGCGTCTCCCGCGCGGGTCGGGTGCGTGGCCGGGAGCGGCCTTGCGGTGGGCCGCTTCCGCGTACCCCGGATCGAGGTGATCACGGTTCAGTGATTCGAGCAGGGACGGGATCGGCACCCTGGTAGGCGGATCAGCCATCGGCCGTGCTCCGTGTCGCGGTGGAGCGATATCGGGGCGCCAGCGGGCAGTGTCGGGTCACCCAGGCCAATTGCTGGAAGTAGATCGCCCCGGCGAACAGGTACATCACCACGCCCCACGCCAGGAACGCGTAGCTGAACGGCAGCGCGACCTGCGCCACAACGGAGTCGCCCTGGGCGAGCAGCAGCAGCGGCAGCCCGTAGAGCAGGCAGAACGTCGCGGCCTTACCGAGGTAGTGCACGGGCAGGGCGGTGTAGCCGTAGCGATGGAGCACCGGCAGCATCGCGGCGAGTAGCAGGTCCCGTCCGATGATGACGGCGGCCACCCACCAGGGGATGAAGCCGCGGATGACGAAACCGACCAGCGCGGCGACGATGTACAGCCGATCGGCGGCCGGGTCGAGCAGTTCGCCCAGCCGGCTGTACTGGTCGAGCATCCTGGCGAGCTTGCCGTCGGCGTAATCGGTGGCGGCGCTGGCCATCAGCACGACCAGCGCCCAGCCGTCGTACTGCGGGCCGAGCAGCAGGTAGAGGAACAGCGGAACGCCGAGCAGGCGGAGAAACGAGAGCGCATTCGGGATCGTCAGCACCCGATCCGAACCCGCTGGCCGGCTCGACGATGGAGGTGGCGGGGGGCTGGGAGGGCGGGGGTGGCGACGCAGGACTCTGCGACACGGTGCCTCCTTCACGCCCGTCGGACGTTCCGAACGGCAACAGCCACACGTTCGGCGGGTGGTCCGCCGCTCTCCGTTCGGCCCTGTCCGACACCGGCAGTCTAGGTGAGGCGGCCGCGTTCACCCCATGAGCCGCAGCAGCGCATACGCCGTGATGGTGGGCGCGTCGACGATCCGGCCGTCCAGGATCATCTGCCTGAATTCGATGCTCGCTGACCACGGCGGAGACCATGTCCGCCTCGCTGGCCTCCCGGCTGTGCGCACCATGGGACAGGCCGGTGGCGTGGAAGACGTCGAACCCCTGCGAGCAGAAGCCCGACGCCTCGTGCAGCCGGTGGCCCAGGTGGCGCCAGTGGGCGGCGCTGATCCCGGTTTCCTCCAGCAATTCCTGGCGGGCGAGCTCCTCGGCGGTTCCGGTCCGCCCGGCCGGCCAGGTGCCCATCGGGAACTCCCACGCGCGCCTGCCCAGCGCGTACCGGTACTGCTCGACCAGGTGGAAGCAGCCGTCCGCCTCGGCGATGACCAGGGAGAAGTCGGTCTTGTCCACGACGCCGTAGGTTGCGACCGATCCGTTTGCCTGGACGAAGGTGTCCTCACGGACCCGCATCCAGTTGTTCTCGTACACAGTGGTGCTGCTGAGCCGCCGCGGCTCGGTGAGGTCGGGATGCTCTGCTGCCATCTGCGCAGTATGGGTCAGCATGCACAGGGTGTTCGGCCCGGCCCGCGGCCCTACGCTGAGCGCGATGTCCGCCGCCCCGCCTCCGCCGTACGCCTACCTGGGCGGGGTGCTGGCGACCGGATTGGCCGAGACGGTCGACCTGCAGGAGCATCCGGAGGTCCTCGATCGCGGGGGCTGGTGGGCCGTGTTGGCCACCTTCGAGGGAACGATCACCGGCTACCGCTTCGATCGCGTCCGCCGCACCCCACTGCCGGTCCCCACAACGGCCTGGCGGGGCCCTGACCGGGACTGTTGGCATACCTCTGTCGACCGGGCCGGCTACCTGGACGGGGTGCACCGGATCCGCCGGCTGATCGAGGCCGGTGAGGTGTATCAGGTCAACCTCTGCCGGCTGCTGTCCGCGCCGCTGGCCGGCGAGCCGGATCCGCTGGCGCTGGCACACCTGCTGGCCGTCGGGAATCCGGCGCCGCACCAGGGGGTGCTGCACCTCGGTGACCGCTGGGTGGTCACTGCGTCGCCGGAACTGTTCCTCGCCCGAGCCGGCGATGTGCTCAGCTCCTCACCGATCAAGGGCACCACACTGCCCGGAGAACCCTTCGCCGACAAGGACTTTCCGGAGAACATCATGATCACCGACCTGGTCCGCAACGACCTGGGCCGGATCAGCCGCCCGGGTTCGGTCCAGGTCACCCAACTGCTCGAACGCGAGGAACACCCCGGGCTGGCGCATCTGGTGTCGACGGTGCGGGCCGAGCTCGCGCCCGGACACGGCTGGGCCGACATCCTGGACGCGACGTTCCCGCCGGGATCTGTCACCGGAGCGCCGAAGATCCGTGCGGTACAGGCGATCTCGACCTGGAACCGGTGCCGCGCGGCCCCTACTGCGGCGCCATCGGGTACGTCGACGCCGACAATTCCCGTGCCGAACTGGCGGTCGGGATCCGCACGTTCTTCACCACCCCCGCCGCCGAACCCGGGGGTGAGCAGATGCTGCATTTCGGCACCGGCGCGGGCATCACCTACTCCTCCGACCCGGAGGCCGAGTGGGCGGAGACCGAGCTCAAGGCCGCCCGGCTGATCGAGCTGGCCAGCGGCTGAGGGCCGGCCGACGACGAACCGACCGCGCGTCCCCAGCGTCAGTCCTTGCCCAGCACCCGGCCGTCCGGGATGGTGCCGGGTGAGCCGTCCGCGGTGACAGTCGCCGCCCCGATGACGACGATGTCCCTGCCGAAGGTCCAGTCGCCCTGGACGGTGAGCGAGTCGCAGCGGGCCAGCGACGGTGCTCCGAATGGGAAGCGCGCGTCGAAGTCGTTCACCAGCTTGTAGGGCTTGTCCAGATCCACCAGCGGCGCCTCGGTCCGCTCGCTGATCAGCCGGACCTGCGCCCCGTCGGCCACCTCGTAGGCGTCGGACCGGAGCACCAACAGGTCACTGGTCGCCTTCACCGGCAGGAACCGCGAGCGGTCGACCTCGATGGCCCCCGCGCCGTCGAAAACACCGATGGCGGCACCCATCGCGGTCTCGATCTGGATCACCTCGGGGCTGGACGGATCCGCGGGATCCACCGTCTTGACATTGCGGATGATCGGCAGGCCGAGCACCCCGTCGTTGGCCTGCAGCACCGCGTCCAGCGCCGTCAGGTCGAGCCAGAGGTTGTTGGTGTTGAAGTAGCGGTGCCGGTTGATGTCGCCGAACGCGTCGGCGTCCTCCGGCCTGGTCTGCGCCGATTCCCGGAGCACCAACTGCCCATCGCTGATGCGCCGCGCCAGGTGGCCACCCTTGCGGTCGGCCGCGGTCCGCCGGCAGTACTCCGCGGCGAACGGGCTGCCGGAGGCGGCGAACCACGCGGCCAGCCGCGGATCGGGCCGGGCGCCGAGGTTGTCGGCGTTGGAGACGAACAGATAGCGGTATCCCTTGTCGAGCAGCGTGCGGAGCAGGCCGGAGGCGTCCAGCGCGGTGTAGATGTCGCCGTGCCCGGGCGGGCACCATTCCAGGCTGGGGTCCTTCGGCCAGCGGACCGGCGTCAGGTCGTCAGAGCGGAGTTTCGGCTCACGGTTCTGCAGGAAGTCCAGCGGCAGACCGTCGACGGGGAGTGCGGGGTGCGCCGCCAGCGCATCGAGGGTGTCCTGGGAGGTGCGGAAGCTGTCCATGAACACGACAGGCAGCGGGACACCGTACTGCGCGCGGAGGGCCAGCACCTGCTCGGCGATGATGTCGAGAAAGCTTTTCCCGGAACGGACCTCGAGCAGGGACTTCGCGCGGTCCATCCCCATCGAGGTGCCCAGCCCGCCGTTGAGCTTGACGACCGCCGTCACCGCGAGCGCCGCCTTCGCCGCATCCGGATCCTCGTCGAGGTCGTCCAACCGGGGCAGCTCGGTGACCGGTTGCAGATCAGATTCGGCCAGCAGTCCGGTTTCTCCCGATTCGAGCACTCCGTACGAATGGGCGAACACCGCAATCGCTCTCGGGTGCACTCCGGCCTCGGTCATCAGGTCGCGTGCCTGTTGCAGTCCGTTGCTCGTCATGCGCGAAATCGTAGGGCAACGCGATACACCGCCCGGGGAGCATCCCGTTGGGTGGGGCGCCGCGAGTGAATATCGCCGGAAACGGGTCGATGGAGTGCGTTGTTGGCATTCCTCACTCGCCGGCGGTCGCCCTGAACTCGTGCCCGACGGATTCCGCCCGTCTGCGCCAGGCTCGAACGGGTGACCCGGGGAACGCCTTCAGCGATAACGCGTCCTTATTGGTGGAGGCGAAAAAGATGAACGCAACACGTCGTATTTCGCTGGTGGCCTTCCTCGCAATGATTGCCCTGGGTCTGCTGACCGGGTGCAGCAGGTCGATGCCGGGTTCCGCGAACCCGGCTGCCGTGACCGGGTCGTCCACCTCGGCATCGGCTTCGCCCGTGGCGCCGGACTCCGGCACGCCGACTCGGGCTCAGCAGGAATCGACCACCACACCGTCAGCGAACGAACCCAGCACCGAGGGGCCCATTTCTCAGGAACCCACTTCTCAGGAACCCAGCACCCAGGAACCCGGCACGCAGGACAGTGGGCCGGCGGTCCGGGCCACCGATCTCACAGGCGAGGTCTACGGCTTCATCCGAGACGTCGACGTCACCAATTCTGAGCTGGCGCTGGACAAGGTGGACTGGTTCTCGGGCACCGACGCCGAGCAGGCGTGCACAGCGGACAACGTCCCGGACGAAGCCCGCCTCGACGGTTGGTGCAGCATCTACTACTTCCGCAACGTGAATCCCACGCTGCGGGTTGTCTCGGTCAGCCCCGACGTGGCGGTTGTCAGCCTTCAGGGAACGACCCCGGTCAGCGAGGATCTCCAGGCACTTGCCGATCGGGTTGGAAGCGGACGCGAGTATCACCCCTACCGCATCACCGTCACGGACGGCGCCATCGTCGAGCTCAGGCAGATCTACCAGCCTTGATTCGAGTTCCACGTTCGTCCGCTGACATCTGGACTGTTGATCATGCAGCCCAGCACGCGACAGGCCGACGACACGCGCGAGATGTTGTGCTGGGCTGCATGATCAACCCGGAATGGCGCCGACTGGGTCAGGTCAGTGCCGCTCAGGCCAGTGCTGCGTCCAGGGTGATCTCGACGCCGGTCAGCGCCTTGGACACCGGGCAGGTCACCTTGGCGGTCTCGGCGGCCTCGAGGAATCCGGCCTCGTCGAGTCCGTCCACCTCGCCCCGCACCTTGAGCGCGATCCCCGTCAGCCGCAGGCCACCGTCCGGGTCGGGACCGAGACTGACCACTGCGTCGGCGACGAGCGACTTGGGCGTGCCGCCGGCCTTCCCGATGACGCCGGACAACTGCATGCAGTAGCAGGAGGTGTGGGCCGCGGCGATCAATTCCTCGGGGCTCGTGACGCCGCCGGCGTCGTCCGCGGTGCGCCGCGGGAAGGACACGTCGAACGTGCCGGCGCCCGAGCTGACCAACTGAACCTTGCCGGTGCCGTCGTTGAGGCCGCCGTTCCATTCGGTGTGCGCAGTACGTGTGGGCATGCCATCTCCTTGGGATCGGACGTGCGTGTGGGACCGCCTGCTGGGCGGCCGCTGGTGCATCCGTCGCCAAGATAGCGGTGTCCACAGGTTTGCCCGAGGCAGGTCCCTGGGGTGACGTCCGACTGCGACTCAGTTGTTCCCGATATCCGATTCCACTGCGTTGCAACCGGATTCACCGTTGGCCGAATCGGGGGTACTCGATGTCAGCGTCCGGACGGCGACCTCGAACGCGGTCATCTCGACCGCGGCTGCCGTAGCGGTACGAATCATCGTCGGTGTGGTCGGCGGCGTCTCGGCGGTCGGTGCCGCGGTTCCGGTCGCGGTGTCCTCGGACGGCGGAGCCGGGCATTCGCTCCGGCCGTCGGTCGGCGGCGCACCGGTGGTCATGGTGGTCCCTGCTGCCGTCGTGGCCACTGCCGTCGTCGTGGTGGGCGGAGTCGTCAGCGTGGGGGTCGGGCCGATGCTCCCGGCGGCTGAAGTCGAAGCTGTCTCAGTGGACGGGGTAGCGGTCGTCGACGGAGGACGATCGGGAGAGCCGGTCGGTGCGGGGATCGTCGAGGTCGTCACGGCTGCCGAGCCGATGGATGTCGTGGAGGGAGCCGAGGGTGCTGACGACGACGGCGACGGGGCCTTGGACGTCGGCGGCAGAGCTGAACCAGCGGCTGACGTCGCGGTCACAGAGACCGCGGGTGCACCAGTTCTCGATGAACCTGCTCTCGGTGCAGTGGCCTTCGGTGCAGTGACCTTCGGTGCAACAGCTGCTGCCGCGGGCGGCGTTCTCGGCGGACCGGAGGCCGCGGCCGGCTTGATGACGGCCGGCGGTGCTGCGTAACCGGCTCCTGGCGTGGACCGGAACATCGAATCGATCGAGGCGGCGACTCCCCCAGAACCCGGGCTCCAATACCGATGCACCGTCGGGTCCGCGTCGGCCCGGGTCAACCGCACGACGTGCACCGGGTACCCGACCCAGGAGGCCTCCAGGATGTACCGCTCTCCCCCGACGGTTCCGAGGTAGACAGCGACATGCCCTGGGAAGCCAACGATGTCGCCCGGGAGCGCGCGGTCCCAGCGGACGGAGATCCCGGCCCGGCGTTGTGAAGCCGAGTCGCCGGGGATGGCGAACCCGGCGCGGCCCAGCACATAGGCACTGAGACCCGAACAGTCGAAACCGATCTCGCGGCCGCAGCTGTTGTACTGCCCGCCGCCGCGGGTGCAGCCGTTGTCGGGGCCGGCTCCCGATCCGCCGCCGCCCCAGACGTATGGCATTCCCAGTGCGGCAAACCCGGCACGAAGGCCGCGGGCCACGGCGGCATTCGGGACGGTGATCGCCCGCCCGGCGATCGCCCTGTCCACGTAAGGGTTGTCGGGCACGGCGATCGTCACGGGAGACGTGCCCACCGCCGGAAGACCGGCTCCGCCGAAGTACCGGGCGAAGAGGAAGAAGAAGTTCCGGTTGCCGTAGGACGAGCAGGCGTCACCGACACCGGGATAGGCGGCCAGCGAAGCCGCGTTCGGCTGGTACGGGGTGTAGTTGTACAGCGATGCGGTGGCTGTGTTCGCGATCGTCACCGGCGCCGAGCCGCAGCCGGATTCGACGACGTTGTAGAGGATTTCGGCGGTCTGGCCCGTCCGGTAGTGGTACCGCTCGGGGTCGAGCCGGTAGCGCGCCCACTGTTTCGCCATTCCGTACGCCTGCGCGAACAGACCGGCATGTGCGGGGTCGCAGGCGGCCGTGCCACCGGGCCCGGTGTCGGGGCAGTGCCAGCCCCAGGCGGCGTCGTAGGTGGACAACGACGGGTCGGTCCGGTCCAGCAGCCGTGACTCCTTCTGCAGCGTCACCAGCATCACCTGGGGGTTGACCCCGCACGCTCTGGAGACCTTGCCGATGATGGCCGCGGCAGTGTCGTCCGGGGCGCCGTCGTACCGGCTGCAGTAGCGGTCTGCCGGCTGGTCCGTCGTCTCAGCCCGGATCGTCTTGAGGCAGGCCGGCCCGGAACATGCGGCACCCTGTTGATCGATGAAAGTCGAGATCTGTTGATTTGTCAGCGCTGTGGTGTCGTAGAAAGCCGCGTCGGAGATGATGTTTCCGGCGTCGAAGACGGGATCGGATGACATCGCCAGGAGCGCGCCGAACCGGTCCGATGGCGCGGCTGCCACGGGCACAATTGCCGGAGCAACCGCGGCCGGCGTGATCCGAGACTGCGCACGCTCCGATGGCACGACCGGAGCGGCATCGGCCGGCGCCGGCGACAAAGCGGCGGTTTCGGCGGCAAGCTGGACAAGGCTGTCACTCGCGGCGGGCAATCGGCCGATGCCCGACTGCCCGGCACCGGAATCGGCCACGCGAAGCACTCCAGCGGATCGCTCAGCGGCATCGATGCGAGAAGTGGGAACACCCGTTCCCAGCGGGATGGCCGCAATCGACAGAGCCACCGCCAGCATGGTGCCCTGCCGCGCCAGCCGCCAACGGCGCGGTGGCCGTTCGACGGACGGGACCTGGGCCGGTCGGTGCTGCACAGGCTCGGGTGATCGGGATGAGGACGCGCGATGCCGACCCCGTACAGGTGCTGTCATCGCGGACTCCTTCCCTCACGCAGTCGGCCGGAAGTTGAGAGGCGGTACGTGACCCGGGCAAGTCCGGGAGATCCCGGACGAACCGCAGGGCCCGACGCGGAGGGGGGTGTCGGCGTCGGGCCCTGCGGCATTTCCATGGTTGGTCTTGTCCTTCTCGCTACTCGAGCTACTGGTTCCACTCGAGCTCATTCGCTCCCCTGAGCTGAAGAACAGCCGAGCGGCCCGCCCCCAACGAGCGGGCCGCTCGAACTGTCATCGCCTCATCACGGCCCGGTCGTGAAGCTCCAGGTCGTAGCCGGGAGCGGATTCCCGGCAGCATCTCTCATCCCGGCCGACAGGCGAACGGTGTACAGCGTGTTCGCCGCCAAGGTGGCATTCGGGTTGATGGTGAGCACCCGGGTGGTGGCGTTGTACGACACCACCGAGGTGATCAGGGTTCCCGTTGCCGTGGTGCCCAGTCGGAGCGTGGCATTCGCGCCCGTCATGGTCGCCGCCTGCATGGTTTCACTGAAGGTTGCCGTGACATTCGCGGTCCGGCTGACCCCGGTGACGTTGACCCCTGGGGTCCGGGCGGTGACGGCCGGAGCCGGCCCCGTCAGGAAGGTCCAGGTAGTCGTCGCCAGCGGGTTGCCGGCCAGATCCCTGATCGCCGCTGTTCCACCGGTCACCGTCACCGTGTAACGGGTGTCGTTGGCGAGGTTGGCGTTCGGGTTCAGGATCCACTGGTTCGTGACCCCGTTCCGGGTCACCACCGCGCCGATCAGCGCGTTGGTCACGGTGTTGCGCAGCACAAACGTCGTGCCGCTCACCCCGTTGACCGCCTCACTGAACGTGGCCGTGATGTTGCCGGCGGCCGCAACCACCGTGGCATTGACCGCAGGGGTCCGTGCCGTGATGGTCGGGGCCGGACCGGTCAGGAACGTCCAGCTGGTCGTGACCAGTGGCGCTCCTGCCAGGTCCCTGATGGCCGCAGCGCCGCCGGTCAGCGTCACCGTGTAACGGGTGTCGTTGGCCAGATTGACGTTCGGGTTCAGGATCCACTGGTTCGTGAGCCCGTTCCGGGTGACCACCGCACCGATCAGTGCGTTGGTCGCGGTGTTGCGCAGGACAAACGTCGTCCCGCTGACCCCGTTGACCGCTTCACTGAAAGTGGCCGTGATGTTGTTCGCGACCGCGACCGCCGTGGCATTGACCGCAGGGGTCCTTGCCGTCACCGTCGGCGCTGCATTGACCGGAGCAAGCGGCGTCACGGTGTTCGACAGAGCGGAGAACGGTCCGGTGCCGAACGCATTTCGTGCTGCCACCCGCAACCGGTAGGCCGTGCCGTTGGTCAGCCCGTTGACCGTGCCGCTGGTCGCCGTTCCATCGGTCACCAGGCTGGTGACCGTGGTACCGCCGGCCGTCGGGACCGCCTCGATGGTGAAGCCGGTCAGCGTGCCCGCCGGCGGCGTGAAGTTCACCGTCGCGGAGCCATTCGTCGCTGTTGCCGTGCCGATCACCGGTGCCACCGGCGGAGCGACGGTCACGTTGCCGTCGGAGAACGCCAGCACCTCGATGTTGGACAGCGTGTCCACACCGTCGCTGATCTTCTGGCCGACAACGTTCGCGCCGGTCTGCGTGACGACGACCTTGCCGCCGGCCGCAGGAGCGATCGTGTAGTTGGCCAGCGGACCCGAGAACACCGCGGTGTCAACGGAAGTCCCGTTGGCCGGGCTGACGATCTCCCGCACGATGACCAGGTTGCCCGGGTCGACGAGCCCGGCGAACACTGCCTGCTGCAGGGTCATGTTGGTCGTACCGGTACCGAAGTTGCCGGTCTTGGCCTTGCCCTCCATCAGATCGGTGCTGCCGATCTCCGTGCCCGCCGAGTCGCGAACACTGATCTTGACCGAGAGTGCCCGGTCGCCGTCGATGATGTCGTCCGCGCCACGACCGGTGATCGTGTCGCTGCCGGCACCGCCGAGCAGGATTTCTCCTTCACCCCAGACGGTTCCGGGGTCGGTGGCCGTCGCGCCTGCTCCGACGAGCGGGCAGGTTCCCGCTGCGGAGTTGGCGATGACAGGCGCCAGCGGCGACGGGAAGGTCGTCACCAGTGCGTTGAGCCCACTGATCCGTGCGACACCGGCCGGATCGAGCGCATCACAACCGGTGAAGCCGGCTCCACCGAGGGCTGCAGGAACATCGTCGGTACCGCGGATGACGTCGTTGAACGCCGACCCGGAGTTGGCTTCCGTCTCCTGCCACCGATCCCGGTTGACGACCACCTGGATCGGGACGCCGACCAGGTTGTTGTTGATCGCCATGTCATCGTCCGCGCCGACGGTGTCGTACTGGTGGAATGCCCAGTCGAACCCGCCCGCACCGGCGTTGCGATCGACGGCCGCGTTCTGTGCCATCAGGTCGTCACCGCCCTCTGCGTCGTAGTCGTTCTCCCCGACCTGACCGACGAACACGTCGTTGCCGGGGGCGGTTTGAGCCGGGTCGTCGAAGAACGGTGCGGAGTGATCACCGATCAGCAGGTCCTGGCCGGATCCGCCCTGGATCCAGTCATCGCCGCTGTCACCGAACACCGCATCCGCGCCCGCACCGGCGATGACGAAGTCGTTGCCCGGCCCGGCGAACGACTCGTTGTCGTTCTGGCCGCCGTTGATGAAGTCCTGACCGTCGCCGCCCATGAAGATGTCGTCACCGATACCTCCGTCGATGGCGTCATTGCCAGGACCACCCTTGAGCACATCGGCCCCGGAGAGGTCGGTGATGATGTCGTTGCCTTCGCCGCCGAGTGCCACGTCGTCGCCGCCGTTGCCCTCGATGACGTCGTTGCCCAGGCCACCCCAGAAGGTGTCGTTGTCGTTGCCGCCCCAGATCTTGTCGACCTTGTTGGTCCCGTAGTCGCCCTGATAGACCGACTGCCCGTTGATGCCGACCGGGTCGACGCTGTTCACCTGGCGGTACTGGATCCGGCCGTCGGGATTGGCGATCAGCAAACGGTTCTCGTCGCAATCCGTTGCCGGATCATCGGCGACGGTTCCGGCGCCAGTGAGGAAGCTCCCTGCTGGGGCCGGCGTCACCTGGTTGCCGATGGTGAATTTGCAGTCGGCGGTGGCGAACACGTCAGCCTTCAACGTGGTGGTGCCGACGGTGTTGCGCTCGATGATCTCGGCGAAGGAGTTGCCTTCGAGCTGGGTCCGCAGGTTCATGCCCGGGGTCCGGTTCAGGTAGTACAGCCGGTCACCGTCCTGCAGGTTTTCCATCTGGCTCTGGAAGACGTAGTTGAAGGTGCTGCCCAGCAGACCGCCGAACAGGTTGGTGATCTCCGCGAGGCCGCCGACCCACAGGTCGACATCGTCGAGACCGGTGATCGTGACACCGTCCGGGCCGCTTGCCCAGGCTCCGCTGCCGAACATGAAGTCGGCGGCATCGGCCGGTGGGACGTCGGTCGGCAACGGGTTGACGATCGCCCGCGCTGCATCCCGCTTCGCCGCAGCCGTGGTGGCGTTGACGATGGTGGGGTGCAACCCGTAGGCCGCCACGAAGTTGATCAGCGACTCGGGGTGCTTGATGTTCTGCCCGAAGTCGGACCAGCTGACGTACGGCGCGAGCTGCCCGTCATTGGTCTGGGCATGGATCTGCCGGCGCACGTCATTCAGCGGCGGGATACCGGCGTCGCGGGCCCGCGCCATGTTCAGAGTCGGCAGGTCGAGCGGCAGCCCGAGCAGGTTGTTGCGCAGCGTGTCGACGACGAACTCGTCGAGCTCGTTGCCGACCTGGTCGACCGAACCCATGATGACCGAACCGGCGGCCGCCTCCGGCGACAAGGTGCCGGCGGAGCCTCCGTCGAAGTATTCCGGCGGGTTGAGGAAGGCGGTCAGCAGTGGAACGGAGTTGTCGGATCCGTCTGTGTTGATCCGCGCGACCTCATCGTCGAGCATGGAGTGCCCGAACCGGTAAACGGCGTGGGCGAATTCTGCCTGCACCGCGGGGTTGATGTCCGGGCTGTAGACATGGAACGGTCGGATCGCGGGCTGGACCTTGCGACCGAATTCCTCGAAAACGAGGTGCTGGTATTCCATCTCGGTCACGAAGCGGGCTGCCTGGAACAGGCGCTCACCGTTCCAGCCGGCAGCACCGGCCGCCGACTTCCACTCGGCGAGCACGACTCGCCGGCTGGGCGGACAGGGTGCCCTTGATGTCGTCGATCAGCCGGTCGTGCTCTGAATGGAAGATCTGGTGCACGGTCGAGAGGGCGATGTTCTCATTGCAGCGTCCGTCACCGCAGGAGAAGTGCGCATCGAGCATCTCGTTGTCGTAGGTGCCGGCCGGCTGGTGGGCGAAGTCGGCGGACGGGGTGTTGTCGGCGTCGGGGACCGGTGCAATCGCCGGGGTCGCCGGGTTGTTGTCGGTGTCCTGCGGCGACGGGTCGGCGTTGTGCGCGATGTCGGTCAGGAACGGGACGTGGAAGTGCGCGACATTCGCGGGAACCGGAACCGTCTCGTCGGCTGGAGTCGCTGGGTCGTCGAGATGACCCTCCACCAGTCCGCCCGCGGTCACGTACTGCGGCAAACCGTTCGGGCCGGGGATGAACTTGCCGTACGGGTCCGCAGCCATCATCGGCACATCGGTGACGTCGGCGTCCGTCAACCGCAGGCCCATCAGGTCGTGCGCCTGCTTCTTCACCGCGGCCCAGGTGCCGATGCCGTTGCGCCCGTCGGGCGAACCTGCGTAGGTCTCACCGGCCGGGAGGCCACCGAGCAACTTGCCGGTCGACACCGGGTGATTGGCGGTGTTCATCACGTACTCGCGCAGGAACACCTGATGGGATGCGTGCGAGGTGTAGGTCTGGCTCTGGTCGACCCACGGCGAATCGGTGTTGTCGGCGTTCTGGATGTCGTCGGCATTACCGAGGACACCGTCGGGCCCTGGCTGGTTCTGCGCCCTGGTCAGCACCATGAAGGCCTGGCTGGGCGGAACCTCGTCGCCTGTGTTGGCCTTCCCGTCGGGGCCGACGGTGATCAACGGATCATCCGCCCGCAACGGCACGAACACGGTGCCGCCGCCCTTGACCGTCTGGTCGACGCCGTGGTCGAAGAACTGACCGAAGAAGGTGAACCACGAGTTGTACGGCGGAGACAACCCGACGTCGGTGGTGACGTTGGGGATGTCCAGGGTGTGGTGCGACGGCACGCAGTTCGCCGGCACGCCGACGACCTCGGGAACAGCTGTCGGGTCGGGGTCGGTCGTGCACGGGAAGAGCCCAGGGTTGCCCTGGGTGCGCACGGGGAACATCGCGGCGGCGACGGCCGCCGGGTTGGTCGAGGTCTGGTCGACAATCAGGTTGCTGACCAGCCGGGGTTGCGAGTCGACGACCGAGCCGCTCTTCTGCTTGTAGCTCGTCGGCCCGGGAGCGCCGACCGGGAAGGCCGACGTGATGGGCTCGGCGTCCCGGAACACCGGGTCGGTCAGCCGTGGGAAGGCGACGTCGGAGGCGGCGAACTTCTCGCGGCCGGCGAACAGGTTGTTGCAGGATCCGTCGACGGTCCGCAGACCGTAGGCCGTCAGCCGGTCAGGAATCTGGTTCGCATCCGGAATGCCGTCACCGGGGGTGGCCACCAGGGTGCCGCAGGGATTCGCGGCGGTGTAGGTGGCAGCGTGGCTCTCGGCGATCTTGATCTGCTTGAGGATGTAGGCAAGGTCCGAAGCAGTGACCGTGAACCCCGACCCGACCGGCGCCGCCGTCACCGGCGGCGCGAGTATCGCCGCCGTGGGTATCGAGATCGCAAAGGCGATCAGAGCTGCCATGAATTTCTTTGTCTTCAGCATTGCGACCTCCGTTGGTGGCGCCGGGTGCTCTGGGTCGGGCGGGATCGGCCGAGTCGAATGCACGCAGCAATGGCAGGGACACCGGTTTTGGTGACAGATGCCGGGTCATTGCGGATTCTGCGGTGGGTCCGTCAAAGAAACGTGAAATGTCCGGATGGTCACGGACGCTTCCGCTCCGGGCCGGTGCCGAGCGGCAGAAGAGGCGCCGCCCCCCTCTATTAGGGGTACTTGAGCCGACAGTGCTCGCCTACCGTCAGGACTGTTCGGGTGCGATGTGGCTCCGGGCCGGAAGGGGGAACCGTGACGATCGGCCGCGTACTCGAACCGCCCATGGGGTTCGGCGTCGACGCCACAGACCATGCGACATCCCTTGCAGCGCAACCACTCCTGATGGTCCGCATTCTCGGTCCACTGATCGTTCAACGGCCCGACGGCAGCCTTGTCGACCGCGCAGAATGGCGGACCGGGAAGGTCATCGACCTGCTGAGACTTCTTGCGCTCGCCGACGGCGAGCCCGTCGCTACCAAGAAACTGGTCGCGTCACTGTGGCCCGGTTCCGATCAGCAGCGCGGGAATGCCAGCCTGCGAACTGCCGTATCACAAGTCAGGCGGATCATTGGCTGCGATCAGATCGAACGCAGCCTTTCAGGCTTGCGCCTGCGTCACTCATGGGTCGACGTCAGCAATTTCCGGCACCTGGCGACCGAAGCACACCGATTCGCGGGGTTGGGCCGTTACGACTCGGTGCGCAGGGTGGCCAGGCAGGCGGACGCACTTTACCGAGGTGATTTCGGCGCCCACGATGACGGAGCGGAGTGGGTGCAGACAGAACGGCGCGATCTCTGCGCTGCTCATCAGACATTGTTGTGTGACGCGGCGGAAGCGGCGATCCTGTTGGGTCTCGGCCGCGAGGGGGTCGATTTCGCACTCCGAGCGACGACCGTCGACCCTTACAGCGAGCGCGCAACCCGCTTGTTGATGCGCGCGCATGCCGCCGCCGGGGAGATCTCCTGTGCGCTTCGCGAGTTCGAGCGATGCAGGTTGTTGCTGGCCGATGAACTCGGAATCGACCCGTCGCCGCCCACCCGCGAGCTCTACCTGACCCTGCTCCGCAGCGAAGGTGCCGATACCGCAACCGACGTCACCGTGCGCGGTGACAACTCGGCTGGCCCCCGGGCGGCCACGCGGGTGCGGGCGATCTCCTCCAGAGACGCCGGCGGCCGGCTGCGTGAAGCCCTGGAGGAGGCACTACCCCAGCGCGACTTCGATCGGGCCCGGGACCTGGCGGACCAGGTTCTCGCCATGGATCCGACGCCCGCGCTGGCGGCAAGAGCACTGACCGTCAGGTCGCTGCCCGGCATCCTGCTGGGCGACGCCCGGTCCACCGTCGAGCAGCTGGCGCGGGCGAGCACCCTCGCGGCGGAATCGGGCGACGATGTGCTGTATCGGCGCTTCGAGGTCCTGCAGTGCCTTGCGTCCCACGACCTCTCGGACTCCCACTTCGCCCGTCGGTGGGCACTGACCGCACGTCAGTGCGGGGACGATTCGGAGGTGAACAGCGCCTGGCTGATGATGCGGATCGCCACCGAGCGAGGCGACCTCGCGACCGCACAGGTGGCCGGCCGACTTCCGACCACCGCGGGCGTCGGGGTACTGGAAGTACATCTGCATCACCTCGCCGTCGCGAGTCTCATGGCCGCGCTCGGGGAGCGGAGAGCCGCCGTCCAGTCCCTGTCGACACTGCTCGACGTACTCGACCGCACCGGCTCACGACTACTCCTCCCGGAGACTCTCGCGAGGTTGATCGCGCAGCAGGCGCCCGACGATGTCGTCGAGGCTGAGGCCGGCCTGGCCAGGTTGGACCGGGAGATCGCGGGAACGGCATTCCCGCGGGAGGCCCACCTGCGAATGATCGGCCTGGCCGCCATCCACGCCGCCCACGGACGGATCGCCGCCGCCGCCGCCGCGGCCGCAGGTGCAGCAGAGGTGGCCGACTCCGCGGGACTGATCAGTCTCGCGGCGGACGCCCACCGGATCTGCGGCGAACACACCAGTCGCGCCCAGGCGATCGCCAGCACGCGTCGTGACGCCGAGCCGCTTCGGCTGAGCCTTCGCATGGTCGCCGTCTGACCGACTTAGGGCTTTGCAGTTTGTCCGGTTGACGAGCACAAGCCGCTTTTCAGTCGTCGGTGGCGCGGCTCCTCATCCCACCGCTAACTCGTTCCGGTGATGCCGCGAGCCGGCGACATCAATTATTGGCCTCAACTACCCCGTTCGGGGAAGGCAGCGACCCAGTCAGGCACTCAATGTGACAACCGTGTCCGTTTCATAGACAGGTTGGCCCTACAAAGCGCACAATCATGTCTGGTCGTCGGGGCGATCGATTACGTTGCGTGACTTTGCAATGCCCGCTACCACGGTCCAACGGGGGTCTGTTTCATGACGGGTCAAATAACGGCGCATCCATATCTGGACGATGCCGGCGCAGAACGGCGCACGATCACAGTTCTGGTCGTCGACGATCACGTCTCCTTCGCCGACCTCCTGTCAGGGGCACTTGAATCTGTACCCGGGATGGCGTGCGTCGGAACCGCCGCGACAGCGACGGAGGCCATCGCGATGGCGGGTCTGCTGCGGCCGGACATCGTCATCATGGACATCGAGATGCCGCGGCAGGATGGTCTGATCGCCACCCGCAAGATCCGAGAAGCGTTGCCCGAGATCATCATCGTGGTCGTCACCGCTCATCGGGATCAGGCCTGGATCGCCCGCGCCGCACAGGCGGGGGCTTCCGGTTTCATCCCGAAGAACGGATCGCTGGCCGAGATGATCAGCGTGCTCCGCCGGGTGCGGCCCGGACAGATGCTGGTGGCGCCGTCCGCCTTCCGGGGGGGTTCCGGGCAGTCTCCGAGGCCGTTCAACGAAGTACGACCCAGCCTGACAGCACGGGAGCTGGAAGTGCTGACCTATCTGGGGCAGGGAATGCCCACCCAGAGCATCTCCAGGGTCATGGGGATCAGCCTGCACACCTGCCGCGGATACATGAAGTCGCTGCACGGCAAGCTGGGCGTGAGTACGCAACTCGAGGTTGTCATCAAGGCCAAGAGCCTGGGTCTCATCGACTCGCCGGTATGACCTTCGGGCGGGCTAATCACGCCGCACACCGAACGGGAGTGCGCCGCGAGCTTGTCATCTTCTACGGTGCGGCAGCGCTGGCTCTTGCTGTCGTCGCCTTCGGTGCGGTCGTCGCCAGCCGTTCCGTCGCCCGCGCGCAGGCCTTGACGGACGCGGAGCGGATGACGACCAGGATGGCGAACCTGGTCGTCGCGCCGCTGCTGGAGTCCGCCTTGAGCGGCGACCAGGACGCCTACGACGACCTGACCCGGGCGATCGAGATCCGCATGCGGGACGGCTATCTCAGGCAGGTGACGGTGTGGGACCACGATGGCCGCATCATCTTCGCCGACGATCCCGCGGAGGTCGGCCAGACGGTCCAGACCCCGCCGGAGGTGGTGGCGGCCATCGATCGACGTGAGACCACAGCCGACTTCACAGCCGAGCCGGAGGCGACCAGCCTGACCAGCCAGGAAATGGAGACCGGCTTCGTCGAGGTGTACGTCCCGTTCGAGGCAACTGCTGAGGCGGCCTTCGCGTTCGAGGCGTACTACGACTACGCGCGGGTCGACGAAACAGCGGACGGCCTTCTACGGCAACTGATCCCGCTCGTGCTGATCCCCCTGGTCATCCTGATGGCCATTCAGCTACCGATCGCCACGTCGATGGCGCGCCGGGTCCGCCGGCACGACTCCGAGCGATCCGAGCTGGCCGAACGAAGCCTGGCAGTGTCCGAACGCGAGCGCATCCGGATCGCGGCAGACCTGCACGACGGTCCGATCCAGGATCTGGCGGGCATGGGCTATGCGCTCGGCGCTGTCGCCATGTCCGTCCCGGACCGGCATCACGATCTGATGCAGAAACTGCAGACAACGGTTCAACGGTCCGTCGAGTCACTTCGCCAGCTGATGGTCGATCTCTATCCCCCGGACCTCTCCGGAGGGCGGCTCCCGGAATCCCTGGCGAACCTCGCGGCACCATTGCAAGAGAAGGGAATCGCCGTCGATCTCGTTGTCGGGTCCATCCCGGAGCTGTCCCCGGAGATCCTCACGACCCTCTACCGCGTGGCCAACGAAGCACTGGCGAACACGGCTGAACATTCCTCCGCATCGACCGTCAAGATCACCGTCGGGACGATCGGCCCGCCGGTGCCCGGCGGCAAACCCGGCCAGCAGGCAATCCGGTTGCAGATCGCTGACGACGGAACGGGTTTCGATCTGCGACGGATGGACCGGCGTTCGGAGGGGCATCTCGGTCTCCGGCTGCTGACCTCGCGCGTCGAGGGCCTGCGAGGGACGCTGAACATCCGGACCGGTCCGGGCGGCACGACCGTGGAGGCCACCCTGCCGCTGGCGGTTCCGCAGAGCGACTGACCCGCGCGGAACACGATGGACGCCGCTGCGTCGGCACGCCGCTCACGGGGTGGTCGACAGCGCGACGGCCAGTCCGATCGTCCCACCCATCACCAGTAGTTCGACGGCCGCCAGCCGCAGCAACGGCAACAGGTTGCCCGACGCGGCACGCGCCATCGTGGAACGCCGGTGCAGGAAACCCACGCCCACCAGTAGGACCAGGGCGGCCGCCTTCGCCAGGATCATCTGTCCACGATCGCTTTCTAACAGGGCCGGCCAACTGCCGAGCAGAACGACGCTCTCGAATACTCCTGAGATACCCACGGCGACGGCACACACCAGCGCAACAGCACTGAACCGGGGTAGCACGGCGCCGAGCTGGGCCGGGAGTCCACGGAGGTGAACGATCATCCCGAACAGGCCACCGACCCACAATGCTGCTGCCGCAACATGAACGGCCAGGACCGCCACGGCGAACGTGGTGACGTTGTGGTGGCCCGCATGGCCGCTCAACGAGCTCGGCAGCAGTGCCGCGATCGCCAGCAGCAGGGCGGCGGCGGCGGCGATACGGCCGGAGAGCCGATCGGCGAACAGGGCGAGTGCCAGCGCCACCCACAGCGTCGCCACCTCGGCGAGGATCCGCTGAGTCCCGGCGACGACCACCACCAGATCGGGGCTGAAGAGCAGCCGCGGGAGGGCCAGCCCGGTCATGTCGGACATGGTCGCGGCAATCCAGGCGGCGGTGCTGCCGGCCAGCACCCACGACCAGCGACCCGCCAGGACGAACAACCGCCGGACGGCCGCCTGATCCGTAGAACGTGGCGACAGCACCGCGAGCAGCAACAACCCGACGACTGCTATCCCTGACAGTTCGTGCACGAACTGGGTGACCGGCAGGGTGATCGCCGTGAATTGACCCGGATCCGGCAGACCCGGCGGTGCGGGCTCATAGCCGGTCCCCCACCACCACCTCGCCATCACGACGGCGGTGAGCCCGGCGAACAGCACCGCCCCGACCAACCGGCCGGCAGCCGACACGGGCCGCCGGGCCATTGGTTTCGACTGTTTCGCGTGTTTCGCCGGCGGGTCGAGCACGACACGATCGTCGAGTTGGGCCATCACGTTTCCTTTCGCGTGCCGGAACTGTTCACTGCCCGCAGCCGGACCACATGGTCAGCAGCAGTCGCCCTCCGATGGCAGAGACCGGCACCGGCCCATACGATCTGGAATCGACGGAGACCTCCCGGTGATCACCCAGGACGAACACCGACCCGAACGGGACGTCCAGGGTCTGGAAGAAGACGCCGCTCACCTCGGCCCGGTCGACGTAGGGCTCGGAGACCGCCCGGCCGTCGACGATCAGGTGGCCATCGGTGATCAGCAGTCGCTGACCGCCGACAGCGACGACCCGCTTGATCGCGGGCGCACCGTCGGCCGGGCTGCTGAACGTGACGATGTCGCCCGCAGCCACCTCGTCGGTCCCGTGAACCCGTGCCAGCAAGAGCGTGTCGCCTGTGCACACCGTTGGCGCCATGCTGTCCGAAGAGACCGCCACGACGTCGATGTATTGCGTCCGAACGATCACCGCGGCGCCGGCGACCAGCAGCGCCGCCGCCGTGGTGACCTGCCAGCGCACCGCCCGCTCAGGGCGTCGGGTCGGCAGCAGCCGGCGCGGCCCAGATCGGATCGTTCACGTCCACCATGCCGGGTTTGAGCCCGACGCTGAACTGGTTCATCATGTCGTGGTCCTCGTGCACCAGGTTGTGGCAGTGCACCATGTACTTGCCCACCTGCTTGCTGAACGGGCTCGACGGGTCCGTGCTGCCGAACTTCATGATCAGCCGCACCTTCTCCGCCGCACCGACGTACACGACGTCCTTCGGCCCGAGTTCATAGGCGAACGGCGGCCTTCCGTTCCGGTTCAGGATCCTGAAGTCGATCAGATGGATGTGCAACGGGTGGAACCACGACCCCGACTTGTTCTCGATGTCCCAGATCTCGGTGTCGCCCAGAGCCGGATTCGCCAGCACCGAGGTGTATCCCGACGCGACGACGTCCTCCCAGGTCTTTCCGTTCAAGGTCCAGAGATTGTTGACGTCATTGTGTTCGACGACGATGTTCCGGATCTTCATCCCGGTTTTCTGCGTCAGCTTCATGACCTCGTTGCCCGGATTCAGGTCTCCCGGAATCGTGTATGCGGTCGGATCGTTGGGATCGAACGCATCGTCGACAACGTCGAACGCCATGATCTTGTCGGTGTTGGTGTAGTCCCTGTTGTTGGCGTTGCTCAGGTTCTTGAGCTCGATGCGTTGGCCGGCGGCGTATTTCGAGAAATCGATCAGGATCTCGTAGCGCTCCGCGGTACCGTGCCTCCAGTTCGCCACCTCCTGTGACTTCGGCATCAGACCACCATCGGTGGCAACCATGTACACCGGGGCGGCAGGCACCAACGTGGGCCGGTAGGAGCGCGACGGCGAGCCGTTGAGCACCCGGAATCGGTAGATACGCCGCTTGACCTTCATCACCGGCCAGACCTTGCCGTTCACCAGGATGACGTCGCCCCACAGCCCGGTGCGGGTGCGATCGTCATAGAGCTGAGCGGCATTCGCCTGGAACATGATGTCGGAGATGGTCAGCCCCACATCGAATTCGCCCTGTGGCAGCAGCGCGCGCTCCATGTCGTCGTGCATGTGGTACTGCGAGGCGAGCCCGGAGTACACATTCTGTGCCGTGTAGTGCACACCGTGATCGTGATACCACAGCGTCCGCGCGGTCTGGATATTCGGATATTGATACGTCTTCACCTGGCCCGGGTAGGTCAGGTCGCTGGCGTAGCCGTCGTACTGCGGAAGCGACGCGGACCCGTGAAGGTGGGTCGAAAGGTGCGTGGGTGTACCGAATGTCGGCTGGGTGGCCGGCAGCTTGTTGCGCACCCGCAATTCGATCGGGTTGCCGACCTGCACGTCGATGCGACGGGCGGGCACCAAGCCTTCGTAGCCGACCACCGGGGTCTGCGGGAATCCCGGCACCAGAGGCACCGACCCGGCCTTGGCAGTGATGTCGTAGATCCAGACCGTCCTGCCCTCGGGGTCGATCCGTGAACCGACCGGTGGCAGCACCGGCAGCCGGCCGAACGTGGTCCGGTACGGCAGCGGCATGTTCTTGCTGGGCAGTAGGCTCGCCGATTGACCGCTGACCATGTTGCCCAGCGGAATGGCGAGGCCGGCCGCGCCCAGGGCGCCGAGACCACCGATCTTGAACGCATCTCTTCGGGACAATCTCATGACGGCATCCCGTTCTTCGAAGGAAAAGCTCTGATCCGCAGAGGGATCGGCCGGTCGCCGGCGTTCTGCACCCTGGCGGCCGGCCGGCCCGAGGGGGACTACAGGTGCAGCATCCGCCCGTACGACGACGACGCGGCACCCCGCATTGGGGGGGCGGGCGCTCCCCAAATCGGGGGGGTCATCGAACCCACCGGCGCGCGCGGGCGTAGCGGCTCGGCATCGCCAGGTCAATTCATGAGCCGGCGGAACGGGGGTGCGGAACGGCATCGGACGTATGGATTCGATGGACGACGGAATCGGCTGCAGGAGGGGCGGGGTTCAGAGTTCAGGGTTCAGGGAGCGATCAGGTGCGGAAAGACCTCCGGCCCCGACACCACAGAAGCGGTGTCGGGGCCGGAGGCGACGATCAGGTGGCGCGGGGTGATCCGTCAGATGACGGTGACCGCCGTCGCCTGCGGGCCCTTGTTGCCCTGGGTCACGGTGTAGCTGACCTTCTGGTTCTCCTCGAGCGAGCGGTAGCCGCCCGCCTGGATCTCCGAGTAGTGGACGAAGACGTCCGGACCGGAGCCCTCGGGGGTGATGAACCCGAAGCCCTTCTCAGCGTTGAACCACTTGACGGTGCCCTGTGCCATGGTGCTCTCCTTGCGGGGTGAATCCGATACGGACCCGCGCACTGTGCGCTGATCCGGGTTAGTCGACGATTTCGACACCTTCGGATGCAAACACCCATGGAGCCAAGCCCGTGGCGACATCTTGGCGTCGCGTGGAACGGACTCAAGAACGGTAACCGAGTCAAGCCTCTCACGATTCGACAGGAAAGACCACCCACCCTGGGTGATGCGCCGTCAGTTCACCCGGAAGCACGCAGCACGAGCGCCGGCGGGAAGATGGTCGGCCGGCTCAGCGGGTCGTCGTCACAGATCCGGCCCAGCAGCACCTGGCCGGCGGCGCGCGCCATCTCGGCAACCGGATTGACCACCGTCGTCAGGGGCGGCTCGGTGGTGGCGGCCAGCGCCGCGTTGTCGTAGCCGACCACCGCGACATCACCCGGCACGGCTTTGCCGAGCCCCCGGAGCACATCGAGCACGCCCACCGCCATCAGGTCGTTGGCGACGAAGATGGCGTCCAGGTCGGGGTGTCGTTCCAGCAGCCGGCGGGCTGCCTCGGCCCCGCCCGCGGTGGTGAAGTCGCCGTGCTCCAGTGCAGTCGCCGGGCGCCCGGCGGACTCCAGTGCGCGGCGCCAGCCGTCCAACCGGTCGACCGCGGCGATCATGTCGGGCGGGCCCTGCAACGGTGGCGATCGACGACCTGCCCCGCTTCCAGCAGGTGGCGGGTCGCCATCCCGGCGCCGAGCCGGTTGTCGGTGTCCACGTAGCTGAGCTGGTCCGCCAGGTACCACGGCCGGCCGACGAAGACGCTGGGCAGCGCCCCGGCGACCAGCGCCCGCTCGATCAGGTCCGACTCGTGATGCGACACGACGACGGACCCGTCGACGTGCCCGTGCCGCAGGTACCGCATGGTCTTGTCGGCCGTGTCGCCCCGGCGGGCGAGCAGCAGGACCATGGCGAATTCGGTGTCGTCCAGCGCCTGCCCGAGCCCTTTGATGATCTGGCCGAAGAACGGGTCGCCGGTCACCCTGTCGTCGGGCTCGGGGATGACCAGGGCGATGGAGTTCGCCCTGTCGGTCACCAGGGCGCGGGCCGCCCGGTTCGGGGTGAAGCGCAGCGTCCGGACCGCCGCGTCGACGGCGGCCTGGGCTTCAGGGCTGACCCGGTTGCCGCCGTTGATGGCGCGGGAGGCGGTCGACCGGGAGACACCGGCGGCGGCCGCCACGTCCTCGAGGGTCGGCGAGCGGCCCTTGCCCGGCGGCTCGGCTGACATCACCGGGAGAGCATCAGCGCGAATTGCGGAATTGTCCACCCCGGGCCGATCGGGATCCACGACCGTCGCCCTGAGTCACGAGGGCCCGCCGGGAGGCGACTCACAACGCCGCGAGCCAGTCCAGAACGGCAGTGCCGATGGCGTCGTCGGCGCGGCGCGGGTCGTGGCCTCCGGTCAGCCACACCTGGGTGACCGGGCCCGCGATGGCCTGAACGGCGGCGTCGAATTCGGCGGGCGACCCGAACGGGTCGGAGCGGCCCGAGATCATCAGCACCGGAACGGTGATGGCGGGAAAGTGCTCCACCCGGAGCCTCTCGGGCTTGCCAGGCGGGTGCAGCGGGTAGCTGAGCAGGACCAGACCCGCCGCCGGAAGCCCCTCCGCCACCGCCATCGAGCACATCCGGCCGCCGTAGGACCGCCCACCCAGGACGACACGCTCGGGCGCGATGCCTTCGGCGGCGGTGAAAGCGGCGGCTTCCCTGACCAGATGCTCGATCGCCACCGGCGCCTTGTCGGGCACCCGCCGGCCCTGCTGCCGGTACGGGAAGTCGATCCGTACACACGGCAACGGCGCCACCGCCGCCTCGAGTGCGACGAGCGTGTGCTGGTTGCGGTCGGCTCCCGCCCCCGGCGTCAGCAGCAGGCCGCCCGGTCGTGCACTGCTCATCGCCGTCCTCCCGCCCCGATCCGCGGCAGCCAACCGGGTCGGCGGGCGGCCGCGCTCACGTCCCGACAGCATGACGCATGCCGGCCCCGACTCACCCGTGCGCCGACACGAATTTCATCAGTACCCCGGTTGCACCGGATCCAAACAACTCCGGGCGCGGCCATCCGTCCCGAGATCCGTTGCCGCTGGCCGGTTTCCGCTTGTGAAACCATGGCTCGACCGCACAGCGGCGGCGGAGGGACGAGGATGGATCTGGGCATCGCGGGGCGCATCGCGCTGGTCACCGGAGCCGACTCCGGCATCGGCTTCCACAGGGCGGCCACCGCCTTCCTGTGCTCGGACCGCGCCAGTTTCGTCAACGGGTCCAATGACCGGGTCGATGCGGGTTCCGATGCGACGATCTGACGGCTACGCCCCGATCGAGTCGTACGCCTCGATCGGGGACGGCCGAACGATTGCGCTGGTCTCCGACGACGGCCGGATCGACTGGTTTCCGGTCCCCGACCTGGACTGCCCACCGATCTTCGGGGCGCTGCTGGATTCCGACCGGAGTGGCCACCTCGAGCTCGCGCCGGTCGGCCGGGCCCGCTGCTCGCGGGAATACCTCACCGGCACCAACGTGCTGGTCACCACCTACACGACGGACCGCGGATCGGTGCGGGTCACCGATTCACTGAACTCGGGTGTGGCGGGGCGGTTGCCGTGGACGGAACTGGCCCGCCGGGTGGATGGCCTGCGCGGGCACGTCGAGATGCAGTGGGCGGTGCGGCCGGGCCACGGCTGGGCGAGTCGTCGCCGTGGGTGCAGGAGCGGCCAACCGGTCCGGTGCTCCGATCGGGGGACGTCGCGGTCGCGGTGCACGGCATCGACCATCACCCGACCACCTCCGCAGGAGACGTCCACGGCTCGTTCACCACCGACCCCGGCTCCCGGCATCTGATCGGCGTGACCGGAACCAGGGGCGAGCCGCTCAACCCTCCGGACCCGGCCGACATCGACCGGCGCATCGACGGCACGGTCGGTTCGTGGCGGGGGTGGTCGGATTCGCTTGACCCCGCGGGTACGGGGCGAAGGAGGAGATCCATGCCGCCGTGTCGTGGCTGCTGCAGAGCCTGCGCCGGCACGGCGCGCACGTCTTCACCCAGCTTTCCGGCGAGCCACCCACCGGCCGCCGGCGGGCACCGGGAGTCCCGGGGTGGCGCGGCATCGGCCCGGTGCTCTCCGGCAACGGGGCGGCCGAGCAGCTGCAACTGGGGGCGTTCGGCGACATCTTCGACGTGGTGCGCTGCTACGTCGAAGCCGGACATCCGCTGGATCCCGATGCCGGGGCGATGCTGGCCGATCTCGCCGACCGGTGCTGCGATCAGTGGCGACGGCCGGACGCCGGAATCTGGGAGCTGCCCGATGAGCAGCACTACACGTCGTCCAAGATCGGTTGCCGGCAGGCGCTGACCTGCGCGATCGAGCTGGCCGAGGGCGGGCAGATCCCGGGTCGCGGCGGCAGGTGGCGGGCGGAGCGGCAGGCCATCGGTGACTTCGTCGACCAATACTGCTGGAACGACGAGATCGGCTGCTACGTCATGCATCCGGGGACCGAGAAGCTGGATGCGTCCATCCTGCTGGCCGGCGGATTCGATGACGGAGCCAGGATGTCGTCGACCATCGACGCCGTGCGGGACGAGCTCGCCGACGGCCCGCTGGTCTACCGCTACAGCGGCATGCAGAACAGCGAGGGCGCCTTCGTCGCTTGTTCTTTCTGGATGGTCGGGGCGCTGGCCCGGGTCGGCCGATCAACGGAGGCGCGGGGGTTGATGGACGAATTACTCCCGCTCGCGAACGACGTGGGCATCTTCGCCGAGATGATCGTGCCGGCCGACGAGCCCGGCGGCCAGACGTTCCTCGGCAACCTGCCGCAGGGCCTCTCCCATCTGTCGCTGATCAACGCGGCACTGGCCGTCGACGACGCCGGCCAATCAGTTTCCACTCGCTCAGAACTGTCCGAAAGGGCATCGGTGAACAACGGACGATTCGTATCTACTGACAGCGCGTCCGCGCGGGGTTAGGGTCATCGCGATCGCTCTGACAGGGCCGAGGCGCTCTGTTCGCCGACCGGGAGGTCTGATGACCGATTCCGCACTCCTCGCTCTGCAGCGCTCGATCGAGGAGTTGAAGACAGCAGTTTCCGTTCTGACCCACATCCACGGCAAGACGTCGGTCGTCGCGCGTCTGTGCAACGACCTCGAACGACTCCAACTCGACGCCGCCGACGCTGAAATCCTGCGAACCCCGGACCTGCCTGCCAGCATCAAGGGCACCGGCGCCGGGATGTACCAGGTCAGCGACGAACCGTACGACCAATCCATGTGGAAGGACTCGGATCAGGAGGGCGTCGGCGGCTACTCCGGGCACGACCGTTGAGCGGGGTCAACACCCCTGGACGTGCCCGGCTGGCCGCGAAGACGCTGCGATCCGACACCTGGTGGCTGGCTCCGGCCGCCACCGCTGCCGGACTGTTGCTGTTCGCCGTCTACGCGACCTTCCGCGCGTTCCAGTTCGACTACTACTACTCCGCACCGTATCTCACGCCGTTCTACTCCCCGTGCGTGACGACTGGGTGCGCCCCTGGAACCAGCGACCTCGGCCAGCCGATCAGCTGGTGGCCGCTCTCCCCCGCGCTGATCATCCTGATCTTCCCGCTGGGCTTCCGGCTGACCTGCTACTACTACCGCAAGGCCTACTACCGGGCCTTCTGGTTCTCACCACCGGCCTGCGCCGTCGCCGAGCCCCACCGGCGGTACAGCGGCGAGACGCGCTTCCCGCTGATCCTGCAGAACGTGCACCGGTACTTCTGGTACTTCGCCGTCCTGTTCGGGCTGATCCTGACGTACGACACCGCCATCGCGTTCCGCAACCCGGACGGTGAATGGGGCCATATGGGCCTCGGCACGGTGATCATGCTGATCAACGTCGCGCTGATCTGGCTGTACACGTTGTCCTGCCATTCCTGCCGGCACATCATGGGCGGCAAATTGAAGCACTTCTCCCGCCATCCGGTGAGATACTGGGCCTGGCAACAGGTCTCGAAAATCAACGGAAGGCACATGCAGCTCGCCTGGGCATCGCTGGTGTCTTTGGTGGTGACCGACCTGTACATCTTCGGCCTTGCCACCGGCACCATCACCGACCTGCGCTT
This sequence comes from uncultured Actinomycetota bacterium, assembly GCA_963766015.1. GTDB lineage: Bacteria > Actinomycetota > Actinomycetes > Mycobacteriales > Nakamurellaceae > Nakamurella. The sequence continues at coordinate 77,468 of CAVXYU010000042.1, forward strand.
CTTCTGACCCGCCCGCTACCTCACCCGCCTCACCGCCACCCTTCGACGAGCCAGGAGACCATCCGTTGACCGGTTGCGCCGCATGAGCGAGCACGAGGAGCACCACTACGACGTGCTGATCGTCGGAGCCGGAGGTGCCGGACTGCGTGCCGCCATCGCCGCCCGGGAGGCCGGGATGCGCACCGCCGTCATCTGCAAGTCGCTGTTCGGCAAGGCGCACACCGTGATGGCGGAGGGCGGCATCGCGGCGTCAATGGGGAACGTGAACTCGAAGGACAGTTGGCAGGTGCACTTCCGCGACACCATGCGCGGCGGCAAATTCCTGAACCACCCGCGGATGGCCGAACTGCACGCCATGGAGGCGCCCGAACGAGTGTGGGAACTGGAGACCTACGGCGCCTTGTTCGACCGAACGCCCGACGGCCGGATCAGCCAGCGCAATTTCGGTGGTCACGAATATCCGCGGCTCGCTCACGTCGGCGACCGCACCGGACTGGAATTGATCCGCACGCTCCAGCAGAAGATCGTCTCGCTCCGGCAGGACGAGGACACCGCCGCCGACGACGCGGCCGGCACCCAGGGGCACGGTGTCGGGGACGTCGACGCCGGCCTCCGGGTGTTCGCGGAGGTCACCATCACCGACCTGCTACAGGATGAGAACGGTGCCATTGCAGGTGCTTTCGGCTACCGACGCGAGACCGGCACGTTCATCGTGTTCCGCGCGCCGGCCGTCATCCTGGCGACCGGCGGCATCGGGAAATCCTTCAAGGTCACCAGCAATTCGTGGGAGTACACGGGTGACGGGCACGCGCTGGCCCTGCGTGCCGGGTCGACCCTGGTCAACATGGAATTCGTGCAATTCCATCCCACGGGGATGATCTGGCCGCCGTCGGTCAAGGGCATCCTGGTCACCGAATCGGTCCGCGGCGACGGCGGGGTCCTGCGCAATTCCGAGAACAAACGCTTCATGTTCGATTACGTCCCCGAGATTTTCCGGTCGAAGTACGCCGAATCCGAGGAGGAGGGCGACCGCTGGTACGACGACCCGGAGAACAACCGGCGGCCACCGGAACTCCTCCCCCGTGACGAGGTCGCCAGGGCGATCAACTCCGAGGTGAAGGAGGGCCGCGGGACCGAACACGGCGGCGTCTTCCTGGACGTCTCCACCAGGCTGCCGGCCGAGGTGATCATCAAGAAGCTGCCGTCGATGCACCACCAGTTCACCGAACTCGCCGACGTTGACATCACCAAGCAACCGATGGAGGTCGGGCCCACCTGCCATTACGTCATGGGCGGTGTGGAGGTCGATCCCGACACCGCGGCGGCAGCCAGGGTTCCAGGGCTCTTCGCGGCGGGTGAGGTCTCCGGCGGCATGCACGGCTCGAACCGGCTCGGCGGCAATTCGCTGTCCGACCTGCTCGTCTTCGGCCGGCGCGCCGGGGTGGCCGCCGCCCACTACGTTCTCGGGCTCGGCGGGGTGTGGCCGCAGGCCCGGCCCGGATCGGTGACGAAGGCTGCCGAGCGCGCCCTCGCGCCGTTCCAGCCGCCCGCCGACGGCGGGATGGGCGAGAACCCGTACACGCTGCACCGCGAGCTCCAACAGTTGATGAACGATCTGGTCGGGATCATCCGGAAGGAAGAGGAGGTGCAGCGGGCGCTGGACGCCATCGATGCCCTCAAGCCGCGGGTGGCCGCCGTCTCGGTGGAGGGTCACCGGCAGTTCAACCCCGGCTGGCACCTTGCGCTCGACCTGATGAACATGGTGATGGTCAGCGAATGCGTCGCCAGGGCCGCGCTGGCCCGGCAGGAGAGCCGCGGCGGGCACACCCGCGACGACTACCCGGAGATGAGCGCGGAGTGGCGCCGCAAGCTGTTGATCTGCTCGGTACGGGGCGACGGCATCGCCGTGATCGAGCAGCCGATCGCTCCGATCCGGCCGGACCTGCTCGCCCTGTTCGAACGGTCCGAGTTGGAGAAGTACCTGATGCCGGACGAGTTACCGCCCGAGCAGTCACAGGCCCCGCAGCAGGGAGGCACCGGATGAGCCGGAACGCGACATTCAGGGTCTGGCGGGGCGATGCCGGCGGCGGCGCGCTGCAGGAGTACACCGTCGAGGTGAACGAGGGTGAGGTGGTGCTGGACATCATCCACCGGTTGCAGGCAACCCAGGCCGGCGATCTCGCCGTCCGGTGGAACTGCAAGGCCGGGAAGTGCGGCTCGTGCAGCGCCGAGATCAACGGCCGCCCGAGACTGCTGTGCATGACCCGGATGTCGACCTTCACCGACGACGAGGTGATCACCGTGACGCCGCTGCGCGCGTTCCCGGTGATCCGCGATCTGGTCACCGACGTCTCGTTCAACTACGAGAAGGCCCGCCAGCTGCCGTCGTTCGCCCCACCACCCGGTCTGGCACCGGGCGAGTACCGGATGGCACAGGTCGACGTGCAGCGCTCGCAGGAGTTCCGCAAGTGCATCGAGTGCTTCCTCTGCCAGGACGTCTGCCACGTCGTCCGCGACCACGAGGAGAACAAGAAGGCGTTCTCCGGGCCGCGGTTCTTCATCCGGGCCGCCGAACTGGACATGCACCCGCTGGACGCCCGCACCGACCGGCGCGAATTCGCCCAGGCCGAGCAGGGCATCGGGATGTGCAACATCACCAAGTGCTGCAGCGAGGTCTGTCCCGAGCACATCAAGATCACCGACAACGCGATCATCCCGATGAAGGAACGGGTCGCCGACCGTCGCTACGACCCGCTGGTCTGGCTGGGCGACAAGTTGTTCCGCCGGCGGCGCGACTGAGTCCGCTGGTTCTGTCGCCGGCTCAGCCGGAGCCGGTCAGCCGCTTCCACAGTCCTTTCTTGGGGGGTGCGGAATCTGCCGGTCCGCGTTCCAGGTCTGCCTCGGTGGGTTCGGACCGCTCGGGCGGTTCGGGGGCGATGACGCCGACCAACCGCCCGTTGTCCTCGACAGGCGTCCCAGGCGCGGCCGTGGCGGCGGCGCTTTTCGGGACGGCTTGTCGGGGTTGCCTGGCGGCCAGATCGAGCACCTCCGCAACCGCCGTGCCCGAGAGGGCGCCGACGAACGCTGCCTGTAGCGAGGCCACGTCGAAGACGTGGTAGGCGCAATGTGGGGCGTCGCCGACGATGACCACCGCCGGCTTCTTCGCGCTGCCGGCCGTCAACAGTTCCAGCCGGGTCGGCCCGACGGCGTCCTGCGCCCTGATCGCGATCACCGTTTCGATACGCACGAGTGGCAACCTACAAGAGCACCGCCGGACCGTCAGCCCCGCTCGACGGTCAATCCGTCAGGCCCGGCGGTGTGCGACAGCTGCTTGGCGAGACAGTCGTCGACCGCGAAGCCCTCGGCGTCACACCAGGCGTTCGCTTCGGCGGCCGTCAGGAAGACCTGCGGCATCAGGATGACGTAGTAGCCGGAGTTCCGGAAACTCGTGAAATCGGCCGAATCGACCATGAAGATGTCGCCGTACCCGGGGCCGCGACCCTGCAGCGTCCAGAACTTCGACATCGCCGACGCACTGTCCGTGTTGGACGAGAGTTGCGGGATCCACCAGCCGACCATCAGTTCGGCTGTGTAGGAATCCGCCGCCACCTGCCGGTCGGCTTCCGAACCGTTGGGTTGCGGGACGAACACGGTCGACGGCGCCCGGGTGACGGTGACCACCGGCGGCGGAACCACCACCGGCGGCGGGGTCGACGTGACCGTCACCGGCGCCGGGGCGGTGACCGTTTCTGTGGCGGTTCTCGTCGGAGCCGGTGCTGTCGTCGTGACGGGTCCCGCTGATCGGGGCGGTTGGGTGACACGCTGGCTGCTCGTGGTGGGAGGGGAAACCGCCTCTCCCACAGCAGAAGTCCCGGCCACGGTGCTGCCGCACCCGGACAGGACGGTCACCGCCGCGGCCATCACGGCAATTGCGGTCGATCGCGTCTTCATCATTTCCCCCACCACAGCAATGCTCGGTCCGTCGCCCTCCGGCGACGTCAGTCCACCATCACGACAGTCGCGATGCCCCGATCGACGTCACGACGTCACGCAGACCGAAGTTTGCGGCATCCCCCGACACCGATGTGCTGAAACGATATCCCATTTGCCGCTCCGAGCTCACAACAGATCGCGCCTCGTGACATTTGTCGATATCGGCCCCGGCAGCTTGCCCGACCGTGGCCGGCCCCGCCGGGCCAGGGCCGTCCGGTGCGCGGTGAAGGGTCGGTAGTTGCCCGACTCGGTGGTGTTGCGGCGAATCTCCCGGCTGACGGTGGACGGGCTCCGTCCCAGGGATGCGGCGATCGCGCGGATCGTTTGGCCGGCTCGCAATAAATCGCCGATCCGTACTCGTTCATCCTCGGACAAGAACCGCGCCGAAATGACCACCGGCTCGGCGGCGATCGCTGCGTATTAGCGTGGCCGGCCGCCGCTGTCGGTCATCGTCCGACCGTCCCGCCAGCGGGTGCCGGTGATCCGGTGCGCCCCGACTTCCCGGCATGCGTCCACGTTGCTCATCCCTTGCGCCGCCAGGCGAAGGTAGCGCTCCCGCTCCGATGTCAACGGGCCGCCGGGCCCAGGTTGCGGGCGGTCTTTCGGTACAGGCATTGCAGCTCCCGAACGGGATCAGGTGTTGCAACGACCGCTGGAACGCACACCACGCTAACTGGCATCAAATTCGAACAGCGTGCGCCGGTCCACATCCTGCCGTGCGCATCGGCGCAGGTCAGTGCGCTGACTAGCCTGCAGAGGATGCCATTTACCGTGGAAGAAAGGTGCTACTTACCTTGGCAGACGACAGGTCACGGGCGAACCGCGCAAACCCAATGCGTCCCGTCGCCGCCACCCGAGGACGGCCTGCGCGAGTCCTATCTCCGCGGCCTGCTCCGCGGCTACCGCATCGACCCGGGCGGTGGGGTCTACCACGAAGATGCTGCGGGCCAACTGCAGGCCGAGGCGAACAATTTTTTTTTATAAAAAAAAAAAAAAAAAAAAAAAAAAAAAAAAAAAAAAAAAAAAAAAAAAAAAAAAATTTCGAAGACGGGCACAGCGGAACGCAGGCCCGACCGGGATTCCGGCCGGACCTGCGTGGTATTGAAAGCTGTCAGGGAGCTGCAGCCCCTTGGTGCCTACCGAGTTGAACGCCTGGATACCGGCCGAATTGTCACCGTCAAACGGGGTGATCGGGCCCTTTCCCTTACCGAAGCAGAAGTCGTCCCCGGCAGGATCGGCGAGCCACATTCCGACCTGGTTCAGGTCGACCCGGACCCGTGTTCCGTTGACCAGCGTGGAAGAGAACCCCTCCTGCACGATCAGCCGGAATTGATTGGTGGCATTGCCCCACCTGTCGGCGGTGATGTCGCCGATGTACTCGGCGGCACCGAATGGAGACGCAGCCTTCTGGAGCAGGAACACCGTGAACGCCCTGTGCGGCGGCAGCCCGGTGGCCCTGATGTTGAACGCGTCGTAACCCACCGCGTCGGTCGTCAGGTCGACCCGGAGGTTGACGTTGGCTTTGGGCATGCACTTCGCCAGTTGGGCGGACGAAGGCGAGAGGTGCAGTGAAACAGACGGTGCAGGGTACGTGGTTACGGCGGCTGCGGGTGCAGGAGCGGCGCTGACGCTGGCCCCTGTCAGTGCTCCGGCGACGATTGCTCCGGCCGCGAGAAGACCGGCCGCCCATGGAGTTCTGATGCGCATGGCGAGGATGTTTCCTTTCCTGTGATGAACTAAATCTGGTCAGAGGGCAATTCAGAAATGTGAGTGAGAGACAATGAGCGCTCAACAGGGAGAGACTGCTCGGTTGTCGCGGCTGATCAGGCCGCCACACCGACGCACTGACTGCGGGAGCGTCCTCCCCTGTCAGGGCCACGATGAGCCGAGCAGTTCGGGCGAACTTGCCACAACGGGGCATATCGCCGTCAAGGGACCGGGCGTCGGCCCCCGGTGGCACGGCGGATTATCGGATGATGAGGCGGTCTGCACGCCGCAGCCGGGCGTCGGCTGTGGAGGGCATTCGGCAGAGCGCGGACACCACGCCGTGACCTCCGCCGGCAGCGACGGCGGCGAATCGGATCAGGACGCCTGCGCAAGCAGTCCTTGGTCCATTCCGCCGACACGCGAGGTGGAGGGCACAAGAGATACGATGCGCCCGCGGCCATGAGAAACGCTGGAACGATCTGGAAGCCAGCCAACTTGCCCGTCACTGCGGCGCGATGATCGTTGCCAGCGGTGCGAAACCGCCGACCACCGGTGGCACCTCGATGCATCACCCGGTCAGCGACACCGGGTAGGGCCGCCATAGCCGACGGTAATGATGGTTGTGGACACCCACCCGAGTGCATTCCCGAACGGTGTGATCGAAGCGTCCGGTAACCGCTGTACCGAGACATCTCTCCCAGCCCCCAAAGACCATCCCGGCGGGACGATTCGCATACCGGGAGCAGCCGGGACGATCCTGTCGTGAGCAGTGAACCGCGTGATAACGGCGGGGCCGTGCATGACTCTGAACTCGACTGCCCCAAGTGCACTACCGGCACGGATGGCGCAGCAAGCGCAGCGCCGTTAGCGTAGCCGTTCCCCCCATCGCGCTAGATGAAGCTGCGAACAGTACAGTGAGTGGCCGTCCCCACCTGAAATGGGAGTCAGACGGGCTGGTTCGTCCTTCTGCCCTGATCGTCACCCGCGACTGCATGGGATCGGCGCGACGGCTTGACCGGTTGGGTCGATGCGGTGCATCAACGAATCGCGGTGACCGGGATAGGGGTCATATGGACATGCCCGACGGGCGGCCGGTGAGCACGGTATGGGCACTGTCCGCGGTGACGGTGTCACCGGGCTGGGGTGGTTTTTCAGCGTCTGCCCAGTCGGCGCTATCAGCCGTTGGCTGCCACTCGTCCGGCCATCCTGTTCGGATTTTCGGGAATCTCGCCGACGGTAGGACCAGCGGTGGTGACTGTTCCGGGTGACGCTCCGGGCTGAGGGCGTCCACCACCATTTCCCAATATGGGATATCGGTGGTCGCTACGGTCACGTGCGCGCCCCCGGGCTGCAGCAGGCACAGCAGCAACCCATGTGGCAGGGGCGGAAGGCCCCACTCGGCGGCGATATCCGGTTCCATCAACGCGGATTCCTGGGTGACCAATCGGAGCTCCGCATCTGGCTGACCCATCATTCCCGGACGATAACGGGGCTCACCCCGGGTTTCCAGGCGGGTCACCCGCTCACCACTGTGATACCACCACCGCCACAGAGCCTTCCGTCACTATCCAATTCGACGGGAATGATTCACGGGCGGTAGGAATCACCGAATCGTGGACTGGTTCCAACGGGCCGTGAGTCAAGCAGCTCGCGGTGTCGCGGGGGGGCGCACGGTCTTGACGTTGGGGTCACGTTCGCTGGCGATGCGCGGGCTCCGCAACGCGTGCACCTGGTGTTCGCCGACGCGCTCAGACTCGAGGGCCGGATGGAGGCGGTGTTGACCCGGGGAAGGAGGGTGAACGGTTCGAAGCGGTTCTCCAGCTGCTCGTCGGAGCGGATCGCCAGGTAGGCCTCTTGGGTTCCGACGCCGACCAGCGGGATGCGCAGCTGGTTGCCGAGATACCGCAGCACGTTGAGGAATTCGCGGCGGGTGTCGGATCTGCCGGCCAACGGGTTGTGCAGCTCGTCGATCACCAACGCGCGCACACCGACCCTCTTGAGTAGGTCCAGGGCGATCTGTTCCCGCTGGTCGGTCTGCGTGCGGTCGCGAGTGTATGTAGGCGCACCCAGCGAAGCCAGGATGGCCGAGTAGAAGCGTGGAGGTGACGGGTTCGGCGGCATCTGTAGGCACAGCACGGGGATGTGTTCCCGGTCAGGTTCGTGTCCGGGCGGGTGTGCGCGGCGGAACTTCTCGATGATCATCGACTTGCCGTTGTTCGTCGGGCCGATCAGCAGCATGTTCGGCATCCGCTGACGAATGGGCCCGGCCAGCAGGGCCTGCAGCCGGGTCAGTGCCTGGCTCGCCCTGGGGTATCCGATCCACCGGTCCGCGCGGATCACGGCGGGCAGCAGCGCGGCGTGCCGCACCGCCGGGTGCAGGTGCGACAGGTCCAGTGGCGGTGTCTTCGGCTGCTCGGTCACCACTGCTCAATGTCGTCGAACCACGGCGCCGACGGAACCTCGGCCCCACCTTCGACCGGCGGCGGTGGGGGCGGCGGCCCAGGATGCGGCGGTGACCCGCCCGCGGCCGGTGCGTGACGGCGGCGTTCGGACTCCCGCCGGGTCCGCCGGGTGGTCTTGGCCTCGTCGGTGATGCGCCGCATCTGGTCCATCATCGCGAATAGCGCGTGATCATCGACTTGCCCGGCCCCGCGTTGTTTGAGTCGGACCAGGGCCTGTCGATGTTCCCATACGCTCACCGCCGGGTGGGCCACGTTCCGGTAGGGCACCGGCACGTAGGCGGCGCCGTCCGGGTCGAGCACCCAGATTCGGCTGATGTCACGAGGATGCCTGCGGAGGACGAACTGGCCCAGCCGGTCCCGGCGGGCGATCCACGGTTTGAGGACGTTGCCGAAGTAGTGCACATGATCGATGACGAATCCGACACGGGTGATCCGCCGCCGGAGCACCGGCAGGAAATCCACCAGGGAGCCCGTCCGGTCCACGACGACCGGCGGGGTGCCGTCCCGCGTCACGCCGGCCGCCCACGCCCCGGCAGGGGTTTGCCGCAGCGTGGAGTGCACCGTGCCGTGATACGAGGCCACCGCCAGGGCCAGCCATCGGGTGAGCTCGTCCAGTGTCAGGGCCGCCTTCCTGTCGGAGTCGTAGCCGCCCCGCTCGGCGGGGTTGGAGAACGTGGTGCCAGGCAACTCGTGGACCCGCTGCATGACCGTGCCGACGATCCGCTCGATGATCCCGCCGTAGTGCGGACGACCGCCCGGCCGGTAGGACAACCCGATGCCGTGCTGCTCACAGCCACGCCGCAACGCCTCGCTGTGGAACTCGGCGGCATTGTCTACGAACAACTCTCGCGGCGTTCCGACCATCGGCCACGACACGCCCTCGACACCGAGATCCTGCAGCCAGGCCTGCTTATCGCAGGCCATGTGGGCCAGGCACAGCCCCACGGATGTGGCCGACGGCGGCTCAAGGTCACGACCATGCCGACGGCACACCTGCTCGCCTCATCGAGGCCGATACTGAGGTAGGGCCGGCCGGCCGGTTGGCGTTCCCGCTCGTCCACAACGATCACGT
>CAVXYU010000043.1:0-48325 GCA_963766015.1 uncultured Actinomycetota bacterium
TCCAGCATTGGCTGGGTGCGATCGGCATGCCGCGGCGTTACCCGGATTACCTGCCGACGGACGGGTTCACGCCGTACAACACGATCTCGACCATCGGTGCGTTCGTGCTCGGCGCCTCCACGCTGCCGTTCATCTGGAACGTCATCCGGTCGTGGCGGTACGGCGAGATCACCACCGCCGACGACCCGTGGGGTTATGGCAACTCGCTGGAGTGGGCGACCAGTTCGCCGCCGCCGCGGCACAACTTCACCTCGCTGCCCCGGATCCGTTCCGAGCGCCCGGCGTTCGAGCTGCATCACCCGTACATGATCGAGCGGATGAAGTCCGAGGCGCACCCGCAGCGTGGCTGGCAGCCGCTGGCCGACGCGGAAGCGAGCTCGCATCTGAAGATCCCGACCGGCGGGTCCGGCGACTCGGCGGCCCCCTTCGGGGGATGACCGCCGGAGTCACCTCCTGCACTGATCGTCGCACCACCGGGCGCTTGGGGCAGGCATGGCCACGGTCCTGATCACCGTCACGGGGCCGGACCGCCCGGGTGTCACCGGTGTGCTGTTCACGGCCCTCGCCGCGCACCGTGTCGACGTGCTGGACATCGATCAGGCAGTGATCCGCAAACAGCTGACGCTCGGTGTGCTGGTCGGGACGGCCGAGGATCCCGAGGCGCTGCAGGAGGATGTCGAGCAGGCGATGAGCGTGCTGGGCATGGGCGTCCGGGTCGCGATCAACCAGCCCGGCGACGACCGGCGGCTCTCGCCGACGCACGCCGTCGTCGTGCTCGGGAGGCCGTTGCAGGCCAGGGCCATCGGGCAACTGGCACTGCGGTTCGGCCAGCTCGGGGTCAACATCGAGGCGATCAAACGGATCGCCGACTATCCCGTGACGGGGCTGGAACTCACCGTCCGCGCGCCCGACGACGAGCTGCTGAGGTCGGCCGTGGTCGAGGTGGGCGCAGATGCGGGCGTCGACATCGCCGTCGAACGAGTAGGGATCTCCCGCCGTGCCAAACGGCTGATCGTGTTCGACGTGGACTCGACGTTGATCACCGGCGAGGTGATCGAGATGCTCGCCGACCACACCGGGACCCGTGAACAGGTCGAGAAGATCACCGCCGCGGCCATGCACGGTCAGCTCGACTTCGCCGATTCGCTGCGCGCCCGGGTGGCCATGCTGGAGGGCCTGGACGCCGCCGTGCTGGACCAGGTGGGGGCGTCCCTCGTTCTCACCCCGGGGGCCCGCACGACCGTTCGCACACTGAAGCGGCTCGGTTACCGGTGTGGAATCGTCTCCGGCGGCTTCACCCAGGTGACTCGTCATCTGGTCGAGGAGCTGGATCTCGATTTCGCGGCTGCCAACACCCTCGAGGTCGTCGACGGCCGGTTGACCGGCAAGGTGGTCGGCGACATCGTCGATCGGCCCGGCAAGGCCCGTGCGCTGGCCAGGTTCGCGATGGAATCCGGTGTGGCACTCAACCAGACGGTCGCCGTCGGCGACGGCGCCAACGACATCGACATGCTGTCCGCGGCGGGGTTGGGCATCGCGTTCAACGCCAAACCGGTGGTCGCGGGGTTCGCCGACACCACCTTGAATCAACCGTTTCTCGACCCGGTGCTGTTCATCCTGGGCATCTCCCGCGAGGAAATCGAAGCGGCGGACGCGGAGGACGGCACGCTCCGCAGGGTTCCCCTTGACTGAGGACCAGGCTGTTGACTGACGATCAGGCTGCGGCCGGCGGGCCGATCGGTAGTGCCCTCGCGCCGCTGCGACAGCGTTACCTGCACTGGCTGCAGTTGGACGCCGAGCAGGTACTCGCCGACAGGGACGAGGCGGCGCTGGACATCCGGGCGATGCAACTCGTCCTGCGGATGGAACGCAGTGATCCGCCCTCGTGGCACCGGGCGCTGGCCGGCGCGGCCACCGCCGCTGCGGCACTGTGCCTGGACGAGCGCAGTGAGCCCGGTGGGGAGTGGCATGAGGCGATCCGCGATTACTGCCTCGGCCACATTCGCAAGGTGACCCGCCGCGCGCGGGGCGCTCATTGGATCGCGGCCCAGGAGCTCCCGGGGATCACCATCGACGTCGAGGGCACCCAGTTGAGGGCGCTCGTGCCCGGCCGGGTGACGGAACTCGATCCGCGGATCAGCCGGCTGCAGGTCGGCGGCACCGATGTCGACGTGGACGACGTACCCGCCGAATCGACCCCCGCCGGCGGGTTGGCCGTGTCGCTGTCCGCGCGCGCGTCGATGACCCTCGGGAAGGCGATGGCCCAGTCCGGACACGCCGGCATGATCGCGGGCGCGCTGCTCGCCGGCGACGACCAACCGGCGCTGCGGAACTGGCGGGATGCCGGCTTCCCGGCCATCGCCCGGCTCGCGGGCGCGGGGGAGTGGTCGGAGTTGACGAATGCGCTCGCCGATGAGGCCACCGCGTGGCGGTCGCACCGACTACTTGCCGTGCGTGATGCCGGTTTCACCGAGGTCGAGCCGGGAACCGTCACCGTCATCGGCAGGGCACCGACCGGCAGCTGACCGGTCAGGTACTGACCAGCCACATCACCCCGTACGGGTGCAGCCAGATGTTGCCGTCAGCTCCCGCGTCGATGATGTTGCTGCTCAACGCATCCCGCGCGCCACTCAACCCCAGTTCGGCCAGCCGCCACCCCGGGAACGGCCGCCAGTCGTCGGTCACGTTGTACAGCTCCAGCAACGGTCCCAGCGGGTGACGCCGGAGGACCGGGAAGACCCCGGGGTCCGACAGCAAGGGCACCTCCGCCGCGACCGAGGACTCCAGGTGCGGCAACGAGGCCCGCGTCTGCGCCAGATGCCTGATGCCCAGATAGACCCGTCCCTCCACCGTGTGCAGCTCATGACGGCGGTCGGCCCGGGACCAGTCCATCCGCGGCCGGTGCGCCCACCTGTTGTCGGTCTCGTGGCCGGACTCGAGCGCCCAGTCGGGATCGTTCACCATCGCTATCTCGTCGCCCATCCAGATCACCGGGATGCCGCCCCAGCCCAGCACGATGGCGTGCGCGAGGTAGAGCCGGCCGACGACGGCGTCGAGTGCGGCGGCATCTGCGTCCTGCAACGCCGTCTCCAGGCCGACCAGGCTGGCTGCAGATCCGCTGATCCGGCGATCGCCTGTTTCGGGATTCGCCTGGAACACCAGGCCACGTGCCGGTGAACCGGGATAGCTGCCCGAGTAGTAGTCCGACAGGAACGACTGGTGCCAGTACCCGTTCAGCCCGACCGCGGCGGCGTCGGCGGAGTCGATCGCCCAGCCGATGTCGTCATGGCATCGCAGGTAGGTGACCCAGGTGGTCGTCGACGGCACCGGCGGGATCGCCCTGAGTGCGTGCGCGGCCAAGGTCGCGTCCCGGGACGCCAGCATCGACCAGATCTGCACCATCAGACTGTTGTGGTACGCGATGTCGCTGACCTTGCCATGGTGTGAGCCCTGACCGAGATAGTGCACCAGGTCCTGCGGCGCGACGATGGCCTCGGCCTTGAAAAGCACTGCCGGGCAGGCAATCCGGGCCACGGCCCGCAGTGCCTGGGTGATCGCGTGCACCTCCGGCTGGTTCTGGCAGTTGGTGCCGACGCGCTTCCAGACGAAGGCGATGGCATCGAGCCGGAGCACTTCGACCCCGGCGTTGGCCAGGAACAGGATGATGTCCGCGTACTCGGCGAACACATCCGGATTGGCCCAGTTGACGTCCCATTGCCAGGTGTTGAAGGTCGTCCACACCCAGCCGCCCAGCTCCTCGGAATAGCTGAAACTGCCGGGCGCAAAGTCGGGGAACACCTCCGGCAGCGTCGCCTCGTAGCGGTCCGGCTCGGTGCGGTCGGGGAACACGTAGAAGTAGTCGCGGTAGTGCTGGTCGCCCGCCTCGGCGGCCCGCGCCCAGGCGTGTTCGGCGGCGACGTGATTGAGCACCAGGTCCAACACCAGGCTGATCCCGCTGCGGCGCAGGTCTGCGGCCAGCTTCCGCAGATCTTCCATCGAGCCGAGATCGCTGCGCACCCTGCGGTAGTCGGCGACCGCATACCCGCCGTCGCTGTCGCCCTCGCGCGGCTGCAGGAGCGGCATCAGGTGCAGGTAGGTGATGCCGAGTTCCTCGAGATAGGGGATGCGGTCGGCGATCCCGCCGAGGTCGCCGGCGAACCGCTCGGCGTAGGCGGCGTAGCCGAGCATGGATTCGTCCTGGAACCACGCCGGGTCGAGCGTCCTGCGCATGTCCAGCAGGCCCAGATCCGGGTCCCGGTCGCGGAACGCCGCCGCCGCCGCGCGGACGAGCCGCCGTTCCAGCTCGGCCGCCTGGTCAGGCCGGTAGACGGAGGCGAGCCCGTCGTGCAGGTCGCTCCACCAGCGGTCGAGCCGCAGTCCGAAGAGCTGGCGTCGATGCTCGGGTTCGTCGAGCAACTCCTCGTCGGCCGCGGTGTGAATGTGGGCCGGCGCCGATCGCATGGCGCGATTGTGCCTCAACCGGTGTGACCCGCGACACCCGGTCGGCCCAGGATCGGCGCCCCGGCGATCACGCCTTGCCAGGGGTGGGAAGCTCACCGTGGGAGTGTTCCGGGGGAAGGAATCGCGATGACCGACAGGTTGCGTCGTCCGACCATGAACGATGTGGCGAGCGCTGCGGGGGTGAGCCTCAAATCGGTGTCCCGGGTGGTCAACGACGAGATCGGTGCGTCACCCGAAACGCGCCGCAAGGTCCTCGCCGCCGCCGCCGACCTGGGCTACCGGCGCAACGACGCCGCGCACGCCCTGCGCCGCGCGGACGGACGCTCGGCCTGCATCGGGCTGGTCCTGGAGGACATCGGCAATCCGTTCGCGGCCCTGCTGAACCGATCGGTCGAGCGGGTGGCCGGGGCGCAGGGCAACCTGGTGCTGGCCGTCAGCACGAACGCCGATCCGGAACGTGAGCAGCACCTGATCGACCGGTTGCTGGCCAGGGCAGTCGATGCCCTGCTGGTGATGTCCTGTGGGCGCGACCATTCCTACCTTCAGCCCGAGGTGGACCGGGGGGTGCCGATCGTCTTCGTGGACCGGCCACCGCGTCATCTGTCGTGCCCGACGGTGCGGGTCGCCAACAGCAAGGGGGCGGCGGACGCGACCGAGCACCTGATCGCCCACGGGCACCGGCGTATCGCGTTCCTCGGCGACCGGCCGGGCCTCTACACCGCCGATGAACGGCAGCGCGGTTACCTGCGGGCGATGCGGGCGGCCGGGTTGACGCCCGATGCCGACATCCAGTGGCGTGGACCGGCCGACGTCGAGCAGGCCGACGAGGCGCTGTCCCGGATGCTCGCGCTGCCCGACCCGCCGACGGCGGTCTTCGCCGGGAACAATCTGGTCGCCGTCGGTGTGCTGATGGCGCTCCGCCGCCGCAAGCGGCTGCGAAAGGTCGCCGTGGTCGGTTTCGACGACCTCGACCTGGCCACCGTGCTCGACCCGCCGCTGACCGTCATCGACCACGATCCAGAGGCCATCGGGTGCATCGCGGCGGGCGAGGTGTTCAGCTGGCTGGGCGGCGCCGTGCCACGGAAGGACGTCGTCGTGCCGGTGCGCCTGGTGGCCCGCGGGTCGGGTGAGGTGCCGGGTCCGTTCAGCTCGCTTCCAGCAGCGTCACCCCGGCGGCACGCATCTCGTTGATCGCCGACTCCGTGTGCCCCGGCTCGAGTTCCACGAACCGGGTCAGGGCCAGCGGGACCGTCACCCGGTATCCGAGCCGGACGCCGTCGATGGCGGTCGATCGGACGCACCAGTCACCGGCAAGCCCGACGACGGTGATCGCCATGATGCCGTTCTCGTCGAGGATGGCGGACAGTTCGGTCTCCCGGTTCTCGCCGGTCGGCAGGTGCAGCACCGAGAAACCGCTGTACCCGTCCTCGGGTCCGGAACCCTTGCGCACCACCGGGCCGGTCACCGGCACCCCCGGCAACATCTCGGCGCCGCGCGAATCGATGACGCAGTGCGCCGGCCACAGACCGCCGTGCTCGGCGAAATGCGGGGTCTGCTCCGGGTGCCAGTCCTGGGTGTAGACCACCAGGCCGCCGGCGGCTCTGGTCGCTTCGATGGCCGCGGTGATCGGTTCGACGATGTCCTCGGCCCCCTGAACGTAGAGCGAGCCGTCCGGGTGACCGAAGTCGTGCTGCATGTCGACCACGATCAGGGCGTGGTCGGGGCCGGTGGGGACGGCGAACGTGCCTGCCCGCTCTGTCATCTCGACCCTCCGGACGGAGCGGGGGTGGACGCGATGACGGTGGTCGGGATCGCCGGCTCACCGGCCGAAACGGTGAGCCCCTCCCACGGCAGGCCGACCATCGCCCGGCGCAGGTGCTCGCGGGATTCGCTCAGGGTCGGCAGGTCGACGGTGCGGCCGGCCCGCATGATCGGGACGGGGAGCACCCGATCGGTGGGCGCCGGCTGCAGAGGGGCGTCCGTCGCCGGGAACACGATCTCCTCGGTGGCGGTTCCGCTGGCCTTGTGCCGCCGCAGCGCCGACTTCCGTCCGCCGCGGGACTGCTTGTCTGCACTGCGTTTCTCGACCGGCCGGCCGTCGACCGCGACCAGCTTGTAGACCATTCCGGCGGTCGGCGAACCGGACCCCGTGACCAGCGACGTCCCGACGCCGTACACGTCCACCGGGTCCGCCCGGAGCGCCGCGATGGCGTACTCGTCGAGGTCGCCGGAGAGCACGATCCTGGTGCCGACGGCGCCCAGCGCATCGAGTTGCCGACGTGCGGCCCGGGTCAGCACCCCGAGGTCACCGGAGTCGATGCGGATCGCCCCCAGTTCGGGCCCCGCGACCTTCACCGCGGTGTCGATGCCCGCGGTGATGTCGTAGGTGTCGACCAACAGCGTGGTCCCGACGCCGAGTGCCGCGACCTGCGCGGCGAAGGCCGCCTCCTCGCTGTCGTGCAGCAGCGTGAAGGCATGCGCCGCGGTTCCCGCGGTCGGGATGCCGTACCGGCGGCCGGCCTCGAGATTGGAGGTGGCGGTGAATCCGGCCAGGTACGCCGCGCGTGCGGCCGCGACGGCGGCCTCCTCATGGGTCCGCCGGGTCCCCATCTCGATCAGCTGGCGATCCCCGGCCGCGGACGCCATCCGAGCTGCGGCAGAGGCGATGGCGCAGTCGTGGTTCAGGATCGACAGGGTCAGCGTCTCGAGGATGACGGCAGCGGCGAACGTCCCGCGCACGGTCAGCACCGGGGAGTTCGGGAAGTACAACTCTCCCTCGGGATACCCGTCGACATCACCGTCGAAGCGGTAGCCGGCCAGGTAATCGAGCGTCGGGTGGTCGAGAACCCCGCGTAGGGCGTCGAGCTCGGCGTCGCCGAAGGTGAAACGGGTGATGGCGTCAGCCAGGCGGCCGGTGCCGGCCACGACGCCGTATCTTCGGCCGGCCGGCAACCGCCGGGCGAAGACCTCGAAAACGCAGTCGCGGTCAGCCGTTCCGCTGGCGATCGCCGCCTCCAGCATCGTCAGCTCGTAGTGGTCGGTGAGCAGCGCTGTCGACGCGGTCGTCATCTGCGAGAGCGTAGGCGGATCCCCGGCCGCTCGGGGCGCAGGGTGACGCGCCGGGTGGATGACGCAAGCCATCGACGCGGGCGCGGTTACGGTTGGTCGCGAAAGGTAGCGATGCGGCACTGTTTTCGGGGGCGGGGCACATGGGGCGGCAGCACGACGGCACCGGGATGAGCAGATCGGTTCGACTGTCCATCGCGACGCTGGTCTGGGCCGCCGTGCTGAGTGGCTGTGCGCATGGAGCGCTGACCGGCACGGCGGTGCAAGGGACCAGCGCCGGGGCGGCTGCGTCGTCGAGCCCGACGGCGCCGTTGCCGGCGACAGTCGGTGCGCCGCAACGCACATCACCGGCCACACCGACCGACGCCGGCCGCCCGACCCCCTCCCGGCCGCCCCTCACCCGCCCGACGGCCGCCAGGCCCGCTGCCACCAGCCGGAGTCCCGGGCCGAGCCGGACGTCGACGCCCAGCGCGACACCCGCGCCCAAACCTCGCCCGAAACCCGCACCCGCCCCGCCCACGCCGACACCCGCAGCCGATCAGCTGGTGCCGCCGCCCGGCGGGCCGACCGCCGGTTCACCGCCGTGCCCCGGCGTCGCCTGCGTGTCGATCGCCGTGACGGGCGACATCCTGCTGCATCCGGAGCTCGTCGAGCAGGCCCGCGAGGACGGTGACGGCGAGCTGGATTTCTTCCCCATGCTGTCTGCCCAGCAGCCCTACATCGAGGGCGCCGACATCGGCATCTGTCATCTGGAGACTCCGCTGGCACCGTCGAACGGCCCGTTCTCCGGATACCCGTCGTTCTCGGTCCCGCCGCAGGTTCTCGATGCGGTCAAGCGCACCGGGTACGACGCGTGCAGCACCGCCAGCAACCACACCTTCGACAGGGGCACCGACGGAATCGACCGGACGCTGGACCAGCTGGACGCGGCAGGGATCGTCCACGACGGGTCCTACCGGACAGAACGGGATTCCCGCACACCGGTGGTGATCAACACCCCGAACGGCCGGGTCGGGCTGATCTCGGTCGCCTACGACTGGAACGGGCTGACCCTCGACGAGCCGTGGCAGGCCAACCTGATCGACACCGCGGACATCATCGCCCGGGCCAAGAAGGCCAGGGCCGCCGGCGCCGACCTGGTGGTGGTCGCCGTGCACGCCGGTGAGGAGTACGAGACCATGCCGAATCTCCAGCAGAAGAATGCGGCGAAGACGCTGCTGGCGGACCCGAACATCGACCTGGTCTACGGCCACCACGCGCACGTCGTCCAGCCCATGGAGAAGATCAACGGAAAGTGGGCCGTCTACGGGCTGGGTAACAACATCGCCGCCCAGAAGACCAGGAACCTCGGAACCCGGGACGGTCTGCTCGTCCGGGTGCAGTTCAGCAAGAGCGCCGACGGTCGCTGGACCACCAGCGACGTCGCGTGGGTGCCCTCCCTGCAGGACGTGGACTCCCCGTACCGCTGGTGCCCGCTGACCGCGGGAACGCAGTGCGCCTCGCCGGAGGAGGACGCGGCCAGTCTCGAGCGGACCACGTCGACCGTCACCATGTGGGGTGCCGACGCGGACGGCGCGCGCCGGATGTGATGCGCCGGTTTCCCGTGTGGGCACTCAGGTGCGAAAATGGAACCGTGGTGGGCATCAGGCATTCGACAGCGACTGCCGTGGGGGCGACCCGATGACGGCGCCGGCCCCGGAGAAGACCGAGGTCGTCGACCCGGCCGCTGCCGCCGACACCCCGTGGGTGACCATCGTCTGGAACGACCCTGTCAACCTGATGTCCTACGTCACTCTCGTCTTCCAGAAATTGCTCGGGCATCCGCGGCCGAAGGCGGAGGCGCTGATGCTGGACGTCCACCACAAGGGCAGGGCGACGGTGTCCGCCGGTCCCCGCGAGAAGATGGAGGCCGACGTCGCCAAGCTCCAGGGCGCTGGACTGTGGGCGACGATGGCCAAGGACAGCTGACACGTGCGTCCGTTCCACCGCAGGTTCGGCCGCTACGTCGGGTGGCTGGAACCGGCCGAGGCCTCGCTGATCGCCGACCTGGTCGACCAGGTGCGGCAATTGCTCTCCGCCCGCCGCACGGAGACGCCGACCGACCCGCTCGCCGAACTCACCGGGATGACGGTCGGTCCCGCCACCCCACCGCTGGATCCGGCAGTGGCGAGGCTGCTGCCCGATTTCCACGCAGACGACGCCGAGCTGTCCGCGGGTCTGCGGGTGCTGCACGAGCCGGAGCTGATCGCGGCCAAGGACGCAGCCGCGGTGGTCCTGCTCGACTCGCTGCCGCGCGGCGGCGGGCAGGTCCGGCTCGACGAGGAGACAGCCGGCAGCTGGATCGCCGCGCTGAACGACGTCCGGCTGGCACTCGGTGTTCGCCTGGAGATCACCGATGACGACGCCCTGCCGCCCGGGGTGGACGATCCGGAAAGCGCCGAGGCTGCGATGTTCGCCACCTACCGGTGGCTGTCCGCGGTGCAGGACTCGCTGGTCACCGCACTGCTGGACTGAGCGGCTGCCGGACTGACCGCTGCAGGACTGACCGCTGTGGGCCGCCGACCTGTCGGGTCGCGCGGTCCACGGCCGATAAGCTCGCCGGGTGTTACGCATCCCGGCCGAGATGGTCGACGCCATCGTCGCGCACGCCAGAGACGACCATCCGGACGAGGCCTGCGGCATCATCGCCGGACCGGAGGGCTCCGACACCCCGACCCGGCTGGTTCCGATGACGAACGCCGAACGCTCGCCGACGTTCTACCGATTCGACTCCGGGGAGCAGTTGCGGCTGTACCGGGAGCTGGACGCCGCGGACGAGGAGGTGGTCGTCGTCTACCACTCGCACACGTCCACCGAGGCCTACCCCAGCCGCACCGACATCTCCTACGCGGGCGAGCCGCAGGCGCACTACGTCCTGGTGTCCACCCGGGAACCGGACAGCCACGAGTTCCGGTCCTACCGGATCGTCGACGGCGACGTGACGGAGGAGGCCGTGGAAATTCTCCCGGCCGCTCCTGACGTTGCACCAGCGGGGAACGCCGACTGATTCAAGGCCCCGGCCGAGGTTCGGTCCGGTGTTCGCGGTCAGCGACAATGAAGCACAGCAACCAGGGCGCCACCGGTGTGCGGTGGGCGCCGCAGCAGAATCACGAGGAGAACCTGATGAGCGTTTCGGTGTCCGTGCCGACCATCCTGCGACCGGTCACGAAGGGGGAGAAGACCGTCTCCGCCGAGGGCGGCACGCTCGCCGAGGTGATCACCGACCTGGACAGCCGCTACAGCGGGCTGGGTGATCGGCTGATCAAGAACGGTGCGCTGCACCGGTTCGTGAACATCTACGTCAACGACGAGGACGTGCGGTTCACCGGTGGCCTGGAGACGACGGTCGCCGAGGGCGACAACGTGACGATCCTGCCGGCGGTCGCCGGAGGATCGGTACCGGTCGCCGGGGTCTGATCCTTCGTGGCCCGGTACAGCAGTCTGATCGACGCGGTCGGCGGCACGCCCCTGGTGGGCCTGCCGCGGCTGTCGCCCTCCCCGAAGGTCCGGTTGTGGGCCAAGCTCGAGGATCGGAATCCCACCGGGTCGATCAAGGACCGGCCGGCGCTGGCGATGGTGGCCAGGGCCGAGGCCGAAGGACTGCTCCGACCGGGCTGCACGGTCATCGAGCCCACCAGCGGCAACACCGGCATCTCGCTGGCCATGGTGTGCCGGGTCAAGGGATACCGTTTGATCTGCGTCATGCCGGAGAACACCTCGGAGGAGCGCCGGCTACTGCTGCGTGCCTACGGGGCGCAGATCATTTCCTCACCGGCGGCGGGCGGCTCCAACGCCGCCGTCGCGCTGGCCAAGGAACTGGCCGCCGACCACCCCGACTGGGTCATGCTCTACCAGTACGGCAACCCGGAGAACGCCCAGTCGCATTACGCGACAACGGGTCCCGAGCTGCTGGCCGACCTGCCCGACCATCACGCACTTCGTCGCCGGACTGGGCACCACCGGCACGCTGATGGGAGCGGGCCGGTACCTGCGCGAGAAGGTGCCGGACATCTCCATCGTCGCGGCCGAACCGCGCTACGGCGAACTGGTCTACGGGCTGCGCAACCTCGACGAGGGCTTCGTCCCCGAGCTGTACGACGCCTCCGTGCTCACCTCGCGGTTCTCCGTCGGGCCGGACGACGCCGTTCGGCGCACCCGGGAGCTCCTCGAGGTCGAGGGCATCTTCGCCGGAATCTCCACCGGGGCGATTCTGCACGCCGCCCTGGGCATCGCCGCGAAGGCCGTTCGCGACGGTGTGGAGGCGGACATCGCGTTCGTCGTCTGTGACGGCGGCTGGAAGTACCTGTCGACGGGTGTCTACGAAGCCGGTGACGACGCCATCGCCGCCTCCGGCCTGGAGGGCCAGCTCTGGGCCTGACGGCTGTCATGCTCTGTGCATGGACGTGCGGTACGAGGACGCGGTGATCGGCCCGAGCCTGCTCACCTTCGACGGCCGCATCCTGGAGTTGTTCACCGCCCGGGACGGCAGCAAGCACCGGATGATCGTCGGGATGCTGTTCGTCACCATCGACGACGCCAACCGGAAAGGCCGCCGGGAGATCGGCTTCCGGGCGTCACCCGGCTTCCGGGGCGGCGGTGGCTTCACCGTCTGGGTGATGCCGGACCAGTGGACCCAGCTGGAACCGCTGGTGGACGAGGTGCGCGCGGCCACCGCGTCGTCGCCGCCGAGGTGAACGGAAGGGGTTTGCACCCCCGCCCGATGGGGGTTCACCCCGATACCGGACAACTGCACCGTCGGTAGCCTTGAATCATGACCACGCCGTCGTCATCGCAGCCGTTCGACCCCTCGCGCCCCTACGCGCCCACGGCCTACACGCCGCCGGCCGGTGGTTTCGGGGTGACGCCGAGTCCGTCCACCCCACCTGCGCGCAAGCGCGGTACCTCGCTGCTACCCGAGCGGGTCAAGCCGGCGCTGATCACGGTCGGCGCGTTCGCGGCCTTGTTGATCGTCGTCCAGCTGATCAACTGGTCGATGAGCTACCGGCTCACGGCGTACGGCATCGAGCCGCGTGACTGGTCCGGACTGTGGGGCGTGCTCGCGGCGCCGCTGCTGCACGGCTCCTGGGCGCACCTGTGGTCGAACCTGGTCCCGCTGGTGATCATGGGCGTGCTGATCATGCTGGGCGGCGTCCGGCAGTTCGTCGCGGTCACCGTGCTGGTCTGGCTCGTCTCCGGGCTGGGCGTCTGGTTGATCGCGCCCTCCGGGAGCGTCACCGTCGGCGCCTCGGGCATCGTTTTCGGCTGGTTGGCGTTCCTCATCGCCCGTGGGATCTGGACCCGCACGTGGCAGCACATCCTGCTGGGACTCGTGCTGCTCGCCGTCTACGGCAGCATCTTCTGGACCGGGATCGTCACGGTCGCCGCTGCTGACATCACCGGGGTCGTGTCGGTGTCCTGGCAGGGCCACCTGTTCGGAGCCGTCGGTGGCGTGCTGGCCGCGTTCCTGGTCGGAAAGGCGGACGGCCCCCGCCGCGCCGCCGCGCGGGCCGCTGTCACCTCCTGAGGTGCGGCTGCCGAGCCGGATCGGCCGGTAGCGTCGTCCGGGTGACCAACGGCAGCATCGGATCGCCGAACGACCGGCCGATCGGCATCTTCGATTCCGGGGTGGGTGGGCTCACCGTCGCCCGCGCGATCATCGATCAGCTGCCCGGTGAGCGTGTGCGGTACGTCGGCGACACCGCCAACGGGCCGTACGGGCCGCTGAGCATCGCCGAGGTCCGCCGCCATGCCCTTGCCGTCGGCGATCGGCTTGTCGACAGCGGCGTCAAGATCCTCGTCATCGCCTGCAACACCGCCTCCGCCGCGTGCCTGGCCGATGCCCGCGAGCGGTACGACGTGCCCGTCGTCGAGGTGATCCGGCCGGCTGTGCGCCGCGCCGTCGCGGTCACCAGAACCGGTGACGTCGGCGTCATCGGCACGTCGGCGACCATCGAATCCGGCGCCTACCAGGACGCCTTCGATGCCGCCCCCGGCGTCCGGGTGCACGCGGTGGCGTGCCCGTCGTTCGTCGACTTCGTCGAGCGCGGCATCACGTCCGGCCGTCAGGTGATCGGCCTCGCACAGGCCTACCTTGCACCCCTGCAGCGCACGGGCCTTGACACCCTGGTGCTCGGCTGCACCCACTACCCGCTGCTCACCGGGGCGCTGTCGCTGGTGATGGGCGACGGCGTGACGCTGGTCTCCAGTGCGGACGAGACCGCGAAGGACGTCTACCGCCGGCTGACCGAGCTCGACCTGCTGGCGCCGGGCACGACACCCGACGGCCCCGCACGAGTTCCTGGCGACCGGTGACCCGGAGCCGTTCGCCCGCCTCGGTCAGCGGTTCCTCGGCCCTGAGATCAGCTCGGTGGCCGGGCTCAGCGTCCCTGCCTGAGAGTCGCTGCCTGAGCGTCCCTGCCTGAGCGGGGTCAAACCGGCCGCGCCGGGGGATTAGCCTGCAACCCATGACGCGAGCTGACGGCAGAGCCGACGACGAACTCCGCCCGGTGACCTTCACCAGGGGATTCCAGCAGCACCCGGCGGGGTCGGTGCTGGTCGAGTTCGGCGGCACCAAGGTGTTGTGTGCGGCATCGGTGACCAACGGTGTGCCGCGCTGGCGCAAGGGTTCCGGGCTCGGCTGGCTCACCGCCGAGTACGCGATGTTGCCGTCCGCGACCCACGAACGCAACGACCGGGAGTCGGTCAAGGGCCGGGTCGGTGGTCGCACGCATGAGATCTCCCGGCTGATCGGCCGGTCGTTGCGAGCTTGCGTCGATCTCCGCGCACTCGGGGAGAACACCATCGCGGTGGACTGCGACGTGCTGCAGGCCGACGGCGGCACCCGCACAGCAGCGATCACCGGGGCCTATGTCGCGCTCGCCGACGCCGTCGCCTACCTGCGCGGGCAGGGCCGGCTCAACGACCCGCAGCCGCTGTCGTGCCAGATCGCGGCGGTCTCCGTCGGTGTAGTCGGCGGCCGGGTCCGGCTGGATCTGCCCTACGAGGAGGACGCCCGCGCCGAGGTCGACATGAACGTCGTCGCCACCGAGGTCGGCACCCTCGTCGAGGTGCAGGGCACCGCGGAGGGTGCCACCTTCGCGAGGTCGACGCTGAACGCGATGATCGACTCGGCGCTGGCCGGCATCGAGCAGCTGACGGCGATGCAGCGGATTGCACTCGCCACACCGCTGGGCGGCGCCGACGGCACTGTGGCACCCGGTGGAGCGCCCGTCGCCGCCGGCGCGAGTCGGCAGGCACGCATCGTGAGTCGGGTGCTGCTGGCCAGCCGCAACGTCAAGAAGCTCGCTGAACTGCAACGGATCCTCGGCGAGCGGGTTCAGGTGCTCGGGCTGGCCGATGTCGCCGCCTTCGACGAGGAGCCCGAGACCGGTGCGACCTTCGAAGAGAACGCGATCGCCAAGGCCGAGCAGGCCGCCCGGGAGGCGGGGGAGGTCAGTTTGGCCGACGACTCCGGCCTGGCGGTCGATGCGCTGAACGGCATGCCCGGCGTGCTGTCCGCCCGCTGGTCGGGCCGGCACGGCGACGACAACGCCAACACCGCGTTGCTGCTCGGTCAGCTGGCTGACGTTCCGGACGAACGCCGCGGCGCCGCGTTCGTGTGTGCACTGGCATTGGCGGTGCCCGGTGAACCGGCGAGGGTCGTGCGCGGCGTATGGCGTGGCCGTGTCGTCCGGGAGCCCGCCGGTGTGAACGGTTTCGGGTATGACCCCGTGTTCGTGCCGGACGAGAGTGATGCCGCCGGGGACGGGCGCACATCGGCCGAGCTGTCACCCGCGGAGAAGGACGCGCTCTCGCACCGCGGAAGAGCGCTCGCCGCAATGCTTCCCGAGCTGACGGCGGTGCTCGCGTCCCGCTAGCGGGTGGGCAGGCCGCGGCGACGTCCGGCCGCCCGGGCGATGATCGCCGCACCGCTGGCACCCACCAGCACAAGGCCGATCACCAGCAGCCATCCGGTGATGCCCCAGACCACCATCTCAGGCCGGGCGTACAACCGGTCGATCGCGGTGGCCACCCGGTCCGCACCGTCGTACCAGGCGATGGACCACACGCCCACGGCGGTCAGCGCGAGGCCGGCGGAGCAGGGTCGCCCACGGCGACCAGCCGTTCAGCAGCACCGCGGCGAAGATCATCGCGGCACCCACGGAGGTCCAGACGATGTCCCACGGCGCCGGCCGGCCGCCGATGTTCAGCATCACGTCGTAGATGCGGAAACCGAACTCGCCGACCAGATACAGCCCGCCGACTACGAGCAGCGAGCCGAGTGCGGCACTGACAAGCCCGGCGACCGCCCTGGACTTGGTCTGCTTCCCGCTCGCCGGCGCGGGCGCCGGTCGCTGTTCCGGTGCGGGGGGAATGTAGGTCGGAGACGGGTCGCCGTACATCGGCGCCGCACCCTCGTAGGTGTCCGTCGAGGCGGATGCGTAGTCCGTCGGCGGGTCGGACGGCAACGGCTCGTAGGGGCTGCCGGACCAGCCGGAGGCCGGCTTGTCGGTCGTCGCCGACGTTCCGGAGGGGTCGGCCGGGTAACTCGTCGGCGACCCGTAGGGGCTGTGCGCGACGTCATCGGCGAAGGATGTCGCTGCTGGATGGGACTGCGACGGAGCGACGGTGGTGACGCCTCCGTTGGACGACTCCACGCCGTTGCGCGAGTCACCGTCGCTGCTACCCGACGGGTTCGCGGTATCCGGTCCGGTCATGTTTCTCGCCCCTTTTGCTGCCACTGGCCTTCGTTCGGCCTTCGTTCGAGACCTCACCGGCATGGTGGAGGCATCCCTATCGTCCGTTGTGACCGGCCGCAGATGCGGTAGCGGAGGCCGCGTGTTGCCGATTCCGCAGTGGGGTGCCGGTGTGGAGCGGCAGGCCGTCCGTGCGCGTGACCCGGCCGGTCCGGGTTGCGGGCATTTCGGTCAACGGTTACTTTCTACCGGCAGCCAGCAGTTCGGCTGTCCAGGGGGATACGCACTCGGGGCGTCTCGCCAGGTTCAATTCCTGGGTCCTCCACCGCAGGGTCGGGTGGACTTCACGCCTTGTTCGTCGTGCTGGTGGGGCCGGTGGGACTCGAACCCACACTGGCACGGACCTAAACCGTGTGCCTCTGCCAATTGGGCTACGGCCCCGCCACTGCATCACACGCCACTGCGCCGCTGACGGCAGGTGTCAGCTTGCCAGACCGAGTTCCTTGAGGACCCTGGCGACGTGCCCGGTGGCCTGACGTTGCGCCAGACCTGCTGAAGCCGGCCGTCCGGCCCGATGACGAACGTCGACCGGATGACGCCGCGCACCGTGCGCCCGTACTGCTTCTTCTCGCCGTAGGCGCCGTAGGCGGTGAGTCACCGACCGGTCCTGATCGGACAGCAGCGTGACGCTCAGGTCTCTCCTTGTCGCGGAACTGGCCAGCTTCTCCGGCTTGTCGGGGGAGATGCCCAGCACGGTGTACCCGCCGTCGTCGGTCTGGCTCTCGCGCGCTGCTGAAGTCGCAGGCCTCCGTGGTGCAGCCGGGCGTCATCGCGGCCGGGTAGAAGTAGACGATCACCGGCTTGCCGGCGAAGTCCGACAGCGAGACGGGGTTGCCGTCGGCGTCCGGCAAGGGTGAAGGGCGGTGCGACGTCGCCCACGTCAAGGGGTGTGCTGTCCATGCGGCTAGGGTAAACACCCGCGGGCCGCATTCGGGGCGGCCGTGGATCTTCTCACCGAGGCAGTCACCAGAGAGTCAGTCACCACAGTATGGGAGGCGCAGTGGCGCGCGACGCGGAAACCATCCAGGCCGAGATCGAGCGCGCCCGGGATTCACTCGCCATCGCGGTCGACGAGCTGACGACCCGTGCGAACCCCAAGCGGGTGGTCGAGCAGGGCCGGCAGACGTTGGCCGACACCCTCGCCGACCCCAAGGTCAAGTACTCGTTGATGGCGGTCGGCGCGCTGGTCGCGCTGGTCGTCGTCAGGCGGCTGTTCCGTTAGATCGCGCGGCACCGCCCGCTCGAACACGGCTGTCGGGGCCGCGGGTTACCCTGGGCGCTGGCCGGAATGGATCGGCCGACGCGGCGTGGTGGGACCTTCCTCGCCCGGGGAACCTGTGATGAGCGGTGGAGAAACATGTCTCGTGCACCCTTGCGATCGCGCAGGAGTCGCCTGCTGACCTTGCTGGCGGCGATCTTGGCCCTGCTTGCCGTGCTGGCAGGTTGCAGCAGCGGCTCCCTTGCCGGCACGACCACGGTCACGTCGACGGCGAATGGCATCCCGGACGGCAGCGGCAGCGGTGCCCGTGGGCCGGACGGCTCCGCATCCAGCGCGGCACCGTCCTCCACGGTCGTGGTGCCGCCGGTCGCGTCGGTGTCGGCTCGCCCGGCGCTGAACAGCAAGGGCCTCTCGCCGTCCGAGCCCATCGTGGTCACTGTGAACAAGGGCACGATCGACGACGTGACGCTGAACAATCCCGAGGGACAGCTCGTCGATGCGTCGGTCTCCGATGACGGCAAGACCTTCACCGTCGACGAGGTACTGGGCTTCGGCAAGACCTACACCCTGGCCGGCACCGCGACCGGCACCGACGGCAAGAAGGTCCCGGTCAAGGGAACCTTCACCACAGTCGGAACCGACACCCAGGTCCGCAACACGATCAACCCGGTGGATGGCGCCGTCGTCGGCGTTGCCGCGCCGATCAGCGTCACCTTCGGCGTCGAACCGCAGGACAAGGCGCTGATCCAGAAGAACGTCTCCGTGACGACCACACCCAGGTCGTCGGGTGCCTGGGGCTGGGTACAGCACGACGACGGTCGCTGGGCGTTGGACTACCGCACCAAGGATTACTGGCCGGCCAACACCAAGGTCCACGTCGAGGCCAAGATCTACGGACTCAAGCTTGCCGACAATGCCTACGGCGCATCGGATCTCACGACGGACTTCACCATCGGCCGCAACCAGGTCGTCATCGCCGACGTCAACTCGCACGAGCTGGTGGTCGAGCAGGACGGCAACGCGGTCGCCACCTACCCGGCCTCCTACGGTCGCGGCGAGGACACCGGTGATCCGAACCTGATCACCCGGTCGGGATCCACGTGGTGAACGAGTTCTTCGAGACCAAGCTGATGAACAACCCGCGGTACGGCTACTCCAACCAGCCCGAGAAGTGGGCGGTGCGGATCAGCAACAACGGCGAGTTCATCCACGCCAACCCGGCCAGCACCGGCGGCGCAGGGCAGCTAGCAACGTCACCGCACGGCTGCGTCAACCTGTCGCTGGCCGACGCCGAGGCCTACTACAACTCGCGCGATCTGGGGCGATCCCGGTCGAGGTCAGCGGGACGTCGGTGCAACTGGGCCCGGAGGACGGCGAGATCTACATCTGGGCGATGCCCTACGACGAGTGGCAGGGCCTGTCGGCGCTGTAGCCGGTCGGCGGGGCCCTCGCTTCCAGAGCACAGCCAGGAGTGGCCGTGAGCCGTGAGACCAGGATCGTCGGCGGGACCGTGGTGGCCGCCCCGGCGACCTGGTACTCGGCGGCGGAGATGGCGCTTCTCGGCGACGACCGGGCTGATCACCTACCTGGGTCCGCCGCGCGGACCGCTGGGGCCGGGCGACATCGACGCGTCCGGTCGGGTGGTCGCGCCCGGGCTGATCAACGCGCACACCCACGCGGGAATGAGCCTGCTCCGCGGGCACAGCGACGACGAACCGCTGCGGACAGTGGCTCTCGCACATCCGCGGCTTCGAGATCAGGATGACCACGCGACGACATCCGGGCCGGGCTGCTGCTCTCGATGGCCGAGATGATCCGCATGCGGGACCGTCGGTTTCCTCGACATGTACCTGTGGGACGGCGGCCTGCTCGCTGACGTGCACGCTGCCGGAATGCGGGTGCAGGCGGCGCCGGCGGTCTTCGGGTACGACGCGGTCGGCTATCCCGCCGCGACACCGCAGACCGGGGCGCAGGTGCTCGACGGGACGCCCGCACTGGCCGCCGAGTTCGCCGGCGACGAGTTGATCAGCGTCGCGTACGGCCCGCATGCGCCGTACAGCTGTGGTCCCGATCTGCTGGTCGACGTCGCCGCCCGTGCCGCCGCGGCGAGACCTGCCGGTGCACATCCACCTGTCGGAAACGGCAGCCGAAGTGCGGGACAGCATGGACAGTCACGGTGCCTCGCCGATCGCACTGGCCCGCAGCCTCGGCCTGCTCGGCGGCCGGACCCACGTCGCACACGCCGTCCACGCCCAGCCGGGGGACATCCGCCTTCTCGCGGCCTCGAATGTGACGGTGTCTCACAACCCGGTGTCCAACATGAAGCTGGGAGCCGGCATCGCGCCCGTTGCCGAGTACCGATCGGCCGGGGTGACGTTGGCGCTGGGCACCGATTCGATGGCGTCCAACAACAGTGCCGACCTCTTCGAAGAGATCAAGCTGGGCGCGCTCGTGCAACGCGGGAAGCATCAGGACCCCGCCCTTGTCGGCGGTAGTGACCTGCTGGAGATGGCCACCGGCGGCGGCGCGGCGGCACTCGGCGGGGGATTGAGCGGAACGCTTGCGGTCGGCGAAGTCGCTGATCTGATCATGCTCGACGTGACCGGACCCGCGGCGACGCCGTTGCCGGATCCGACGTCATTTCTCGGGTACGCCGCCCGGGGGGCGGACGTCACCGATGTGTTCGTGGCCGGCCGACGGCTACTGGCGAACGGCGGGCTGACGACGCTCGACGAGCCCGCGATCCGCGCGGACGCGATGCAGCGGGTGACCCGCATCCGGGGCGAACTGGGGCTGCCGACGGCCCGTCACTGACGGCCCGGCGGCGCACCCATCGGTCTGCTGAAGAGCTCAGAGGGCGGGTTTCACCAGCGACGCGGCATGGTCGGGCACATACCGGAACTCGTCGCGGGGCGGGCGGACATAGTTGATGGACTTCGGCCGTTCCGGAATCGTCACCGGTTCGGGGGCGAGGTTCTGGTAGGGGACAGCCGACAGGATGTGCGAGATGACGTTGATGCGGGAGCGCTTCTTGTCCTCGCTCTCGACGGTGTACCACGGCGCCTCGGCGATGTCGGTGTGGATGAACATCTCGTCCTTGGCTCGGGAGTAGTCCTCCCACCGGCTGATCGACTGGACGTCCATCGGTGAAAGCTTCCAGCGGCGCATCGGGTCGGTGAGGCGGGACTTGAACCGCCGTTCCTGCTCCACGTCCGACACCGAGAACCAGTATTTGAGCAACAGGACGCCGTCCTCCACCAGCAGCCGCTCGAAGATCGGTGCCTGGTGGAGGAAGCGGCGGTACTCGTCGCTGGTGCAGAAACCCATCACCCGTTCGACGCCCGCCCGGTTGTACCAGGAGCGGTCCATCAGGACGATCTCTCCCGCGGCGGGGAGATGCTCGATGTAGCGCTGGAAGTACCACTGGCTGCGCTGCCGCTCCGTCGGGGCCGGCAGTGCGACGATGCGGGCGTTGCGGGGGTTGAGGTACTCGTTGATCCGCTTGATCGCGGAGCCCTTGCCGGCGGCGTCACGCCCCTCGAAGATGGCGACGACCCTGGTGCCTGAAGCCTTCACCCACTGCTGCATCGTGACGAGTTCGGTCTGCAGCCTTCGCAACTCGTTCTCGTATGCCTTCTTCTTGATCTTCGGGGGCTTACCCGGCGAATCGTCGCCGTCCTTCTTCTTCTTATCTGACATCAGGGCTCCATCGGGTGGCAGCGGAGAGCGGCCGGTCGTTGACCGTCGCGTCAGCTTGTCACGCGGACCCACGAAGCGCAGCGAAAGGGGCAGAAAGGGGACGTCGGCTACCCCACGGCGGGCAGCCGACCACCGCGGCCCACCGGGACGGACCTCGTTTCAGTTCCTCGCGGCGCGGCCTCCCGCCGTGCTGACACGTGGATGGCGCGCCCAGACGAAGCAGTAGACACCGAAGCAGATCAGGCCCAGTGCCAGCAGCGTCAACAGCACAGAGCCGAACGGGGCTCCTTTGACGGTGCGGAGTGCGTCGTCGAGCCCGCCCGCCTTCTCGGGGTCGTACGTCACCGCAGCCCAGCCGAAGAGGCCGCCGACGATGACGAACGCGATGCCCTTCGCGACGTACCCGGCCTGGCCCAGCCGCACGACGCCGGGGCTGACGCCGCCCGTCAGATCCTCGGTGAACTTCTTCTTCACGCCGCGCCGGATCAGCCGGACGCCCAGCACGATGATGGCGACAGCGACCGCGATCACCAGGATTCGGCCGAAGGGGACGGACAACAGCCGCGCCGTCCAACCCTCCTCCTTGTTGTTGCCCGAACCGGAGCTGCCGAGCACGGTGCGAACGGCTGCGATCCCGACGGCGGCGTACGCGACGGCGCGACCGGCGGACCCCAGGCGCTTGCGGATCCGCTTCCAGCCCTCCGGACGGTCCCGGTGACCCCAGATGGCCTCCACAATCTGCCAGATCATCATGGCCAGCAGGCCGGCGGCGATGACCCACAACAGGACTGCGCCGAACGGCTGCGCCGCGACCTCGGCCAGGGCGCCCTGCTGGGATGCCTCGCCGCTGCCGCTCCCGCCGGTCAGCCCGCTCCAGGCGATCTGCAGCGCGATCCAGCCGATCAGCACATGGACGATGCCGTACGCGATCAGGCCGACGGTGAGCAGGATGCGGAACGGCCGGCTGGCCATCGCCTCCTGGCCGGCGTCCTCGGCGGAGTCGGCGGCGCGTTTACCTGCGTCGGCGGCCCGCGACCCCGTGGAGCCACCTTGCGTCGTCATCACGAGTCCTTGTGCAGCGCTTCGGGTTTGTGGACCGCTTCCCGGCCGCTCTTGTCGCTTTTCACGAGGTACTGCGGGTCTTCGTCACTGGCCCTGACGGTGCGCCCGGCGGCCTCGGTGTCCGAGGTGATCTTCTTCTCGACCTTGCCGTGCGTCGTCGTCCCATGGGTCTTCCACGAGACCTCGTCACCTCTGCGCACATCTTTGTCAGCCGCCATGCCAGCTCCTCCTGATCACCCCGGCCCCGCCATCGCGTGACCGGTTGTGCTGTCGCCGCAGCGGTACCCCGTGGGGCCGCACCTGAATCAGCTGGGCGACCGGGGCCGTCGACGCGCCGGGAGATCACTGGACATCCGCGATTGCGGTGATCACGCTGGCGCAATGTCCCTGGAACTTGATTTGTCCTTTTGGGAAAGCATCGGCGCCATCATCTTCGTGCTCGGCGTCGGCTTCGTCTCCGGTCGGATCCTCGGCGTCCGGCGCGGTTTTTTCCGTGCTGCCGCTGCCGGACTGCTCGGCAGCCTGACCGGACTGGTGGTGGCCGCGGGCATCCTGCAGCGCGACGACAACGCGACTCCCGACGACGTCGTCCTCGTGGCCTTCGGGTTCGCGTTGCTGGCGACGATGGTGGTGAGCATCTCGCTGGAGGCGGTCCTCCGACCGCGCCGGACCGGCAGGCGCACCCGGCTGCGGACCCGGCTCCGTAGCTTCTTCACCATCGGCGGTCGACTCTGGGAGGTCTCCAGGATCGCCCGCAAGCATGGTCTCGCCGGTCCACGCCTGGCCTCCAAGGCCGCTCTGTCCAGTCCTGAGGGCGGCCTTCGCATCCGGGGGTTCCTGGAGGACTGCGGGGGGATGTTCATCAAGTTCGGGCAGATCGCATCGACCCGGACGGACCTGTTGCCTGCACCGTTGATCGCCGAACTGGCCGACTTGCAATCCAACGTCAAAGTCGTTCCGCTGGACCAGATTCGCGCGCGCATCGAGGACGAGTTGGGCGCCCCGATCAGCGAGGCGTTCGAGAGTTTCTCCGACGAGCCGCTGGCGGCCGCGTCGATCGGCCAGACCCACGCGGCCGTCCTGCACGGTGGCCGGCGGGTGGTGGTGAAGGTCCGCCGCCCGGACATCGAGGTCGGCGTCGCGCGGGATTCTGCGGTGCTGCGCTGGGCCAGCCGGGCCGCCGTCCGGCGATCGGAGGCGGCGAGGTCGCTCGGCCTGGTCGCCCTCGCCGACGAGTTGGTCAAGTCCGTCGAGCAGGAGCTCAGCTACGTGCACGAGGCCGCCAACGCCAGGGCCGTCGCCTCGGTGACAACCGGTGCAGGCGTCGAGGTGCCGCAAATAGTGGCATCGCTGAGCTCGGAGGCGGTGCTGGTCATCGCGCGGGTCGAGGGACGGTCGGTGGCAGACACGGCGGCTGTCGACGCGACCGGCGTGCCGCGGGCGGAACTCGCCGACCGGTTGCTGGCAGCCTTCCTGAACCAGGTGATGAAGGCCGGTGTCTTCCATGCGGACCCCCACCCCGGCAACATCCTGATCGACGCAACAGGCACGCTCTGGCTGATCGACTTCGGCGCCGTCGGCCTGATCGACCCGGTGACCATGGACGCCCTGCAGTTGATGGCCGCCGGACTGGCCACCCGGCAGCCCGCACTGCTCGCGCGCTCGTTGCGGACACTTGCCGGTGCCGACGGTGACGCCATCCAGACGCAGGCCCTGGAGGCTGAGCTCAGTCGCGTGCTGAGCGAGCAATTGCATTCCGGCGGCTTCGACCCGCGCAGCCTGCAGGACATCATCTCGCTGATGGGCAGGCACGACATCCCCGTGCCGCCCACCCTGACCCTCCTCGCCCGGGCACTGGTGACCCTGGAGGGAACGCTGCGGGTGCTCGATCCGAAGGTCGACCTCGCGACGGCGGCGGCCGGTCACTTCGGCGCCTCCATGGAGATGACGCCAACCACCGCACAGGACGCCTTTCAGCGTGAGCTGCTGCGGAGCCTGCCCGCCCTGCGGGCGCTGCCTGGGCTCACCGAAGACGTTGCGCTTCAACTGCGCTCAGGGCGGGTCCGGTTGCAGGTTGACGCCTTCTCCGGTGCCGGCAGCGCGGAACCTGACCCGCTGGCTGGACCGGGCGATGTTTGCCGGCGTCGCCGGCATCGGACTGGTCGCGTCGTCCCTGATGCTCGGCGGGGTCGCATTGGCACGGCCCGAACAGGAGGTCGGCGGTCTGCTGGCGGTCGGCTACATCGGGCTTGTCATCTCGTCGGTGATGCTGATGCGGGTGGTCGCGCAGATCCTTCGGCGGGAGGGCGATTCTCCGGGCTGATCCAGGAAGGATGGGTCGATGCCAGAACGAGTACTCGGAGTCGGCCGGATCCGGCAGGCCGGGATCTACGCGCGTGGGGTGTTCGGGACGACGCCCGCGGTGCCGACCGACTGGCCGGGTCTGGATCGTCGTGCCCGGCACAAACTTCCCAGGCGGGCCTACGGCTACATCGCCGGTGGCGCCGGCTCGGAGCGCACCGTGCGGGCCGACCGGGAGGCTTTCGAGCGCCGGCAACTGGTCCCGCGGATGCTGCGCGACGTGTCCGTCCGGGACACCGCGATCGAGCTGTTCGGCCGGCGACTTCCCGCGCCGCTGTTGCTGGCGCCGATCGGCGCCCTGGGGATCGTGCACCGGGAGGCCGACGTGGCGGTCGCTGCCGCGGCTGCCGAACATGGTGTGCCGTACATCTTCTCCAACCAGGCGTCGCGCAGTATGGAGGACTGCGCCGCGGTGATGGGGGACTCGCCGCGATGGTTCCAGCTCTACTGGTCGACCTCTGACGAGCTCGTCGCGAGTCTCGTCGGCCGGGCGGAAAGTGCGGGCTGCGACGCCATCGTGGTCACCCTGGACACCACGATGCTCGGCTGGCGGCCGCGCGATCTGAATCTCGGCTACCTCCCGTTCGCACTCGGCGACGGAATTGCCCAGTACACCAGCGATCCGGTGTTCCGGCGGCTGACCGCGGACCGAATGAGCATCGGCCCTGCTGCCGCAAGGCCGCGGCTGCGCGAGATCCCTTCGCTTCTCAGGTCGCTGAACCGGATGTCGGGCAATACGCCGGGCAGGCGCGCCGGCAATCTGCCCGCAGCACGCGCCGCGGTCCAGACCTTCCTGGAGACCTATTCGCGCCCCTCCCTGGAGTGGGCCGACCTGGCGGCGCTGCGGTCGACGACGTCATTACCGATCGTGCTGAAAGGTCTCCAGCATCCCGACGACGCCCGACGCGCCGTCGATGCGGGCGTGGACGGAATCATCGTGTCCACCCACGGCGGTCGCCAGGTTGACGGTGGGCGTGGGGCTCTGGACAGCCTGCCGGGGGTGATCGACGCCGTCGGTGACGCCGTTCCGGTGCTGATGGATTCCGGGATCCGCGGGGGTGCCGACGTTCTCAAGGCGTTGGCCCTCGGCGCGGCGGCGGTCTG
The DNA here is from genome assembly GCA_963766015.1 of uncultured Actinomycetota bacterium. Classification (GTDB taxonomy): domain Bacteria; phylum Actinomycetota; class Actinomycetes; order Mycobacteriales; family Nakamurellaceae; genus Nakamurella. The sequence goes on from CAVXYU010000043.1 coordinate 25,768, forward strand.
CCTCGGCCGTCCCTACGCCCTCGGCCTCGGACTCGCGGGGCGGACGGGCGTCAGCGAGGTGGTTGCCAATGTGCTCGCCGAGTTCGACCTCACCCTCGGGCTGTGCGGGTACCGGTCGGTTGCGGAGGTGGGCCCGGATGCGGTGGTCGAGCGTCAGTGATCCGCGAGACCGAGCGCCCGGGCATCGATCTGAACCGGGTACCCGGCTCGCAGGGCGAGCGCCGAGGACGGCGGGGTGATCATCCGGACGGTCCGGTCTCGCGGGCGCGGTTGCGCGCCGGTGTAGCCGTCCGGCGTCCAGCTCACGACCGCGTTGCCCAGCACGATCGCCGGACCGTCCGCCAGCAGCACGAAGGCGCCGTCCGGGATGTCCGTCCAGTCGGTCGGGTGCAGCTTGCGCCGGTGGCTGCGGGCGATCAGACGCTCCGCGTGCAGGCGGCGGTCGAGGTCGTCAGCAGTGCGGGAACCGCCGGCCATTTCCTGGAAGGTCCGGTAGGCCGGCCGGCGGCACAGCGCGCAGGGCCGATGTCCGGCCGCCAGGGCAAGAGCCTCGTCGTGGAAGAACAGCACCGTGTAATGCCCGGGCTGCCACTGCCGTACCCGCCAGTCCCGGTACTGCAGCGCGCAGATGATCCAGAGCTTGCTGCGGTGGAAGCTGACGATCTCCGTGCCGCGGTGCAGTATCCCGCGGTTGCCCAGCCAGTTGCCACGCAGGTCCGTGGCCACCAGCTCACCGAGCGGGGTGACTCTGTTCCGGTGCGGACGGGCGGGCTCGGTCATCCGGGCATCGTGGACCCGACGGACTTCGGCGTCACGTCAATTCCTTTACCCTGGAGTCCGGTTCATGAGGTTTGTACGGCTTCGGGGTTGGGAGTCAGTGGTGGATTGGTACCAGCGCGTTCTGGTCGAGACCGGGCGGGCGGCGGCGGTCTGGGCGCTGATCGGCTTCCTGGTCACGTTCGCGATCACCCGCGGCATCACCCGGCGGATCCGTGCCAAGAACAATGACGCCCCGCCGGCGGCCGAATCGGCTGGTGGGGGCCTGTCGGACATCTACATCGCCGGTGTGCACGTGCACCATCAGGTGTGGGGAATCCTGCTGGTGTTGCTGTCCGGCCTGCTGGAATTCCGGTTCAACCCCGACTCACCGTGGACCGAGGTGCTGGCCGCGCTGTTCGGGATCGGCGCCGCACTTGCGCTCGACGAGTTCGCGCTGTGGTTCCACCTCGACGACGTGTACTGGGGCGCCGAGGGCAGGAAATCGATCGATGCGATTCTGATCGGCGGCGCGCTCGGGGCCGCATTGCTGCTGCAGGGGTCGCCGGTCGGCGCGCCGAAATCGGACGATGTCGCCACCTGGCTGTACCTCTCGGGGCTCACCGTCCACCTGGTCAGTGCGGTGGTCTGTTTCATCAAGGGCAAGATCGCCACCGGCATGATCGGCATCGTGGTGCCCATCGTTGCAACGGTTGGAGCCATCCGGCTCGCCAAGCCGGCATCGATCTGGGCCGGGCGGCGGTACACCGGGGACAAGCTCGCCCGCTCGCAACGCCGGTTCGATGTGGACTACGAGCGGCGCCACAATCGCCTGCGGGACCGGCTCGGTGGATCTCCGGAATCCACCCCTGTCGAAGCCACCGCCGTGGAGCCGGAGACGCGGGCCATCGGCGGGTAGTACTCCAGCAGCGCGTTGTTGAACTGCGCTCCCAGGATGATCGACATCGAGATGAAGTAATAGAACAACAGAAAGGTGATCGGCGTCGCGAGCGCGCCGTAGGTCAACCCGTGGCTGTAGGCGTACGAGAGGTACAGGCGTAGCCCTGTGCTCGCCACCAGGAACACCGCAGCGGCCAACGCCGCGCCCGGGAGTCCGCGATAGAAGGCGTGCTTGTGTCGCGGTGCGACCTTGTAGAGGACGGCGACCAGCAGGATCAGGCCGATGGCGAGGACAGGGTAGTACAGGTAGCCCAGGATCAGCGAGACCATCGGCTGCCAGGAGGCGGGGAACAGGGCCGGCACCCGGTCCGGTCCGATCGCGAGTAGTGGCACAGCGATGATCTCGCCGGACAGCGCGACGATGTACACGCCGAGCGCGAAGATCCGCTCGATCACCGGGTGGCGTGCCTCGTGCTGGCAGTAGGCGATCGTCACCGATTCGACGAAGGCGGAGATCGCCGATGAGCCGGCCCACAGGCTGATGATCAACCCCACCGAGATGGCTTCGGTCTGGTTGTTCAGGATCGTGTCGATGGTGTTGCCGATCAGGTTGTCGGCGACCTCCTCGTTGAAGATCGTGTTGAGGAAAGTCGATGCCTGGGCTCTGATCTCGGTCATGGTGTCTGGCCCGAAGAACCACCGGGTGACGATTCCGGAAAGCCCGAGCAGGGCCAGCAGGAACGGTGCCGTCGACATCGCACACCAGAAGGCGGCCTGCGAGCTCATTCCGAAGAGCGAATCGGACCAGGCCTTGCTGACCGTTCGGATGACGACCTTGCGCGGGCGGTGGTCCACCGGCCCGTCGACCGTTGGCACCGGGCCGGTTCCGTCCTGGTGCCAGGGGACCGTGACCAGCATGGGAGGGCGGGGGCCGTCGGTGTTGCCGGCTTCCCCGGTCGGGCCGGGGCGGTCCCCGGTTTCGTCGTCAGCGGTTCCCACCTGCACTGCTGCACGGTAGCCGCCGGCGGTCACAGCGCCCCATCGGAACGCGTCACGCTGACCGGTTCGGCGCCGCGGTCACTCGATCGACTTGAGGATCCGTGCCGGGTTGCCGACGGCGATGACGTTCGCCGGGATATCCCTGCTGACCACGGCCCCGGCGCCGATCACGCTGTTGTCGCCGATCGTCACACCGGGCAGCACGATCGCGCCGCCGCCGATCCAGACGTTGTCGCCGATCGAAATCGGCTTCGCCGCTTCCAGTTTGTCCCTTCGGGGTTGCGGCTCGACCGGGTGCGTCGGTGTCAGCAGCTGGACGTTCGGGCCGATCTGGCAGTCGTCGCCGATGCTGATCCGAGCGACGTCCAGGGCGACCAGGTTGTAATTGACGAACGTCCTGGCACCAACAGTGATGAAGGTGCCGTAATCGACGAAGAGCGGGGGCCGGATGTGCGCATCCTCGCCGAGTGCGCCGAGCAGCTCCACCAGGATCAGCCGCGCCTGTGCACTGTCCTGCACGTAGGCGGCCTGGTACTCGGCCGACAGGCGAACGGCGCGTTGCTGCTCACGGGCGATGTTCGGGTCGTCGGAGATGTAGAGATCGCCGGCCAACATGCGTTCGTGGTTGGTCCGGGAGTCGCCGGCGAAGTAGTCGACCATCGGACGAGGCTATGCACTCCGCACAGCCGACGGCGACCCGGCTGTCAGCTTCGTTTGCGGCCCAGGATCAAGTAGCCGATCGGTCCCACCGGTTGCACGACCATCGCCAGCCGCCACAGCCAGCGCGGGCCGTTCAGCTGCGAACTGTCCCGCGAATGCAGGTCGCGCAGGGCCGTCGTCGTCAGGACCGCCTCGATGGCGGCTCCTATCACGATGGCCGCCCGCGCCGGCGTGCCGAGTTCGGACCATGAGCGCTTCGCCATTGCGTCAGCATAGGGCGGCGGTGACGGCATAGGATCTCAAAAAGCCGGCACGGGACCGTGCCTGTGCTGCATTACTCAGGTCTGCTCCGGCGTGGCTGCGGCCTGCGGAGCGGCCGGGAGCGGGACGATGCCGGCACGGGTTCGACCTGAAGGGATGTGCGGCCATGCGACGAGTCGTCGCGATCGCCAACGGCAAGGGCGGGGTCGGCAAGACCACCCTGACCGCCGGACTGGCCGGCCAGATCGCCGCCGCGGGACGCCGGGTGCTGGTGGTCGACACCGACCCGCAGGGCAACCTGGGTACGCGACCTCGGATACGGCCCGCAGGACGGCAACAGCCTGGGCCTGGCCATCACCCACGGGTTGCCGTTGGACGTCAGCCGGGGCGTCCGGGACCGGCTCGACGTCGTCGCGGGTGGTCCTGCCCTCTGGGATGTCGCACCTGCCTTCACCTCTCGCGGTGCGCGGGGCGCAGCGCTGCCGGGTCTTCGACCCGCCATCGACCGGCTGCGCCCCGAGGGGACCGACGCAGGACTACGACCTCGTCCTGGTGGACACCCCTCCCGGCGAGCCGATCCTGCAGGAGCTGGTCTTCGCCTCGTCGGACTACCTGATCATCCCGACACGATCCGACGATGCGAGCCTGGACGGCCTGGTCGTCGTCGCCCAGCGGTTCGCCGCCGCCCGCGCGCTCAATCCGGATCTGACGCTGCTCGGTGTCGTGCTCTTCGGCGTACGTGCGGGGAGCACCCGGTTGATCAAGCGGGTACGGGCCGCGCTGGACGACACGCTCGGCGGTGCCGCACCGGTCTTCGCGACCTCGATCCGGTACCTGGAAAGTGCCGCTGTCGACATGCGCAGTCGCGGGCTGCTGCCGCACGAACTGGAGCAGATGCATCTCAAAGACAAAACCAAGCGCATCAACCGTCTGCGCAAGGGTGTGTCGGTGGACACCGGTGACAGCCTGCTGAGCCGGGACTCGTCGGCGTCCGGGCTGGCAGCCGACTACGCCGACCTGGCTCGAGAAATGTTGGCCGCCATCGCCGAACGCGAGGGCACCGGCCGGGTGGGGGTCGCGGTATGACGGCCAACGGCAGGCCCAACCTCGGTGGACTGTTCACCGGCAGCACGAAGCCGGAGCGGTCCAGCACGATCGCCGACAAGCTCGATCCGCGGGCGCAGTCCTCCGCCCGCGCGATTAGCGCTGCCTCCGCTGCGGCTCCCAGGTCCAAGGCCGCGCCCCCGCCGGTCGCGACGCCGACGGCCGGCTCCGCGGCGTGGTGGGACCCGGTGAACGCCCTGGGCTACTACTTCGATTTCCTGCAGGGACTGTTCGACGCCAACAGAGCGGTGACCATGGCGGTCGCGACCGCCATCACCGCGCCGCTGCGACGGTCCCGCGGCTGAAGCCATCAAAGGGGGCGGACATGCCGGATGGTGCATCGCCGTCGCCCGCACGTTCGGTGCCGTTCGACCGGTCCTGGTGGGGACCGCCGGGCGGCTGGAAGCGGATCGCCGGAGCCCTGTCGGTCGTGTTGGCGCTGCATGTGGTGTCGTTCGCCGTGTTGTTCGCCGCGGTGATTCCGGGTCACCATCAGGTCAACGGCCAGATCTTCGGGATCGGCCTGGCGATCACCGCCTACCTGCTCGGAGTGAGGCACGCGTTCGATGCCGACCACATCGCGGCCATCGACAACACGACCCGCACGTTCGTCGCCGAGGGGAAACGGCCGGTCACCGTCGGGCTGTTCTTCTCCCTCGGGCACTCCACCGTCGTCTTCGTGTTGGCCATCTTCGTCGCGATCGGTGCGAGATTCGTCAGCGCCCTGGTCTCGGAGGACTCCGATGTGCACGAGACCCTCGGCGTCATCGGCACTTCGGTCTCCGGCATCTTCCTGATCGTGATCGGGGTCATCAACCTCGTTGCGCTGAACAGCATTCATCAGGTGTGGAAGGACGCCCGCACCGGCGCCTACGACGAGGAGGCCCTTGAAGAAGCACTGAACTCGCGTGGCCTTTTCGCCAGGCTGCTCCGCCCGGCGATGAAAGCCATCTCCCGGCCCGGCCAGCTGTACCCGTTGGGAATCCTCTTCGGACTCGGATTCGACACCGCCACGGAGATCTCCCTTCTGGTGCTCGCGGGGGCCGGCGCGGCGACCGGCCTGCCCTGGTATGCCGTGCTGGTGCTGCCGCTGCTCTTCGCCTCGGGCATGAGCCTCTTCGACACCCTCGACGGCGCGTTCATGCAGGCCGCCTACCGGTGGGCGTTCGTCCGGCCGGTCCGCAAGGTCTACTACAATCTGACCACCACCGGTCTCTCGGTCGCCGTCGCGTTGATCATCGGGGGCATCGAGGTGATCAGCGTTCTGCACGACAAGGCCGAGCTGACCGACCCGGTCACCAGCTGGATCGCGGCGATCACCCTGGACGACGTCGGGTACATCATCGTCGCGATGTTTGTCCTGGCCTGGACCGGCTCCTATCTCTACTGGCGCCTGACCGACGTCGAACAGCGGTGGACCGCCCAGATCAAGAGCCGTCCAGTGCCGCGTCGGCGTCCTTGAGGACCTTGGCGGCCACCTCGAGTCCTTCGATCCGGCCCAGTTCGGTGTCCTCGTGTTCGATGTTGACCAGCATGCCGGGTCGACGTCGCGCAGGGCGCGGAGGAACTCGGTCCAGAACGCTACGTCGTGACCCTTGCCGAGGGCGACGAAGTCCCAGGCGGAATTCTTTGGCCATTCATTGGCCCATTCGTCGCCGCCCAGGTTGACCCGCGGCTCGTCCGGAGACAGCCGCCGGAAGCTGTTGTCCAGTACCCCGTACAGTTTCGCGTTCTCGGTGTTGATCCGGACGTCCTTGGCGGCAGCCTGGTAGACCAGCGGGCCCAGTGCCCGGACGACCGCGACCGGATCCATCTGCTGCCAGAACAGGTGCGAGGCATCCAGTTCGACGCCGACGTGGGTGGCGCCGGTCAATTCGATCAGCTTGAACACGTCCGCGGTGTTGAACACCAGGTTCTGCGGGTGCAATTCGAGGGCGACCTTGACGTCGAGATCGGCGGCCAGGGAGTCGATGTCCTTCCAGAAGTCCGCGGCCAGCGCCCACTGGTAGTCCAGAACATCGAGCGCCGCCGAGTTCCACGCGTTGACGATCCAGTTCGGATGGTTTGCCGACGGTTCGCCACCAGGCAGCCCGGACATCGTGACGACCCGGTGCTGGCCGAGGCGATTGGCCAGCCTTATCGAGCGTCGGATGTCGTCGGCGTGCCTGTCGCCGATCAGCTTGTTCGGGTGCAGCGGGTTGCCGTTGCAGTTCAGGCCGGCAATCGAGACACCGGTGCCCTCGAAGATGCCCAGGTAGTCGTCGCGGGCCGCGTCGCTGACCAGGATGTCGTCGAAGGTCGGGATGTGCACGGCCGGGAGGAAGCCACCGGAGTTGATCTCGATCCCGGTGAGCCCGAGATCGGCGATCACCGTGAGCGCCCCGGGCAGCGGGCGATCGTGCAGGACCGCGTTGTAGACGCCGAGCTTCACAGCGAGACCTGCTTTCCGTTGTCGCCGGCGGAGGTGGTCACCGCGGCCAGCAGTTCCATGTTGTGGACGCCTTCGTCGAACGTTGCGCAGCGCGGGAGCGACGATTCCTCGTCGATGCCGGCGACTTCTTCGAGAAAGGCACGTGCCTGATACCCGAAGGCGTCGTTCTGGCCGAAGCCGACACTGGGTGCGTCCATCGCGAGACCGCCGGCCAGGTAGGGATGGTCGGGACCGAGAATCACCTGCCGGTAACCGTTTTCCGCACCGTTGCCCGCGGAGAGGAACAGCTCGATCTCGGCCGGGCGGCGCTGATCGAAGCGGGCCGCGCCGTTCTCACAGAACACCTCGAAGATCAGGCTGTTGGCGTGTCCGGCGGCGACCCTGGACACCTCGAACCCACCTGCAGCGCCACCGGCGAACTCTGCCGAGAAGCCGGCGTAATCGTCGTTGGTGACGGGCTCGTAGTCATCGCTGACGGCGGCGTGATCGTGTCCCATCACCGCACCCAGCGGCAGCGGCCGCTCCTTGATCACAGTGCTCAACCGGCCGCCGTGCACCGACGTGATGTCCCCGCAGAGGAACTCACCGACGTACGCGAGGTGGCTCCCGACGTCGGCCAGCGCGCCGGTTCCGGGGAGCCCCGTGAACCGCCAGCTCATCGGCGCCTGCGGGCTGAAACCGTAGTTTGTCCAGTACCGGCCGCTGAAGTGCAGCACCCTGCCCAGCACGCCGGTCAGGATCAGCTCCCGAATGTAGGCGATGCCGGGAGTGCGGCGGAACGTGAAGCCGATCTTCGCGACGGTGGTCGCGTTGCGAGCGGACCCGGCCATCGCCCGGGCGTCCTCCATGGTGTCGCTCAGCGGCTTCTCACACAGCACGTGCTTGCCTGCCGCGAGCAGTCCCTCGACGACCTCGCGGTGCAGCGAGTTCGCGATGACCACGCTCACGACATCGATGTCGGTCGAGTCGGCGATCGCCTGCCAGGACGAGTCATGCCGCTCGTACCCGAACCGGCGCGCGGCCATCGACCCGAATTCGGCGTTGACGTCGCCGATCGAGACGAGCCGGATAGGCGGCAGGACAGGGCTGTAGAGCGCGGACGCCGTGCGGTAGGCAGCCGCGTGCGCGCGGCCCGCCATACCGGCGCCGATCACCGCGACACCGAGACCATCAGCCATGTTTCTCCCTCAGAGGTCGAGTCCGGAGTGTTGGAGCGCTCCAGAATGGAGCGCTCCACTAGAGTGGCAGATGTCGAATGTCCTGTCAAAGGGTCGGCGGAGATTACCCCGGTACTTCGGAGAGGTGGAGCGGGCTGGTGTCGATGAGTCACGGTGAGAGCCGGCGCCCGACCATCTATGACGTCGCCACTCGGGCGCGAGTCTCCAAATCTCTTGTCTCCCTTGTGCTTCAAGGAAATCCGGGGGTGAGCGAGGCGCGTCGGTCTGCCGTATTGGCGGCGATCGCTGAGCTCGGGTACCGACCGAACCGCGCTGCGACCGAGCTGGCCAGTCACCGGACGAAGAGCGTCGAAGTGGTGATCGACGACTACCGAAACCTCTCGTTCGTCGGCCTGCTGGAGGGCATCAGCTCTGAGCTGGCGGGACATGGCTACCACCTGTCCGTCGCCGACACCCGGCTCAATGCCCACCTGAGCCGCGAACGGCGCGCCAGCATTCTGTCGACCAACCTCGACGGCCTGATCATTGCCGGTGAACCCGATGACGCTGTGCTGGCCGCCTGGACGGGACCGACGGTGGTCGCCGGCTGGCGGAGCAGCGTCCCGGCGGGCGCGGACGTGGTCGCCAACGACGACGAGATGGGCGGCCGGATCGCGGCCGACCACCTGATCGGTCTCGGGCATCGCACCATCGGGCACCTCACCGGTACCGGCGGACCGGCCGCACACCGACGGGCCGGATTCGTCGACAGGATGGTCTCCGCCGATCTCGAGCTGCATCTGGCCGGCGTCGACCGGGGAACCTCGGAGGAGGACGGCTATCTGGCGGCCGGCGACCTGCTGGACCGCCGTGTCGGCGTCACGGCGATCTTCGCCGCGAACGACACCATGGCGGTGGGGGCGATGGCAGCGATCAGGGAGCGTGGTTGGAGCGTCCCCGCAGACATCTCGGTGATCGGGTACGACAACTCGCCGCTGGCCAGATCGCGCTATCTCGACATCACGTCGATCGAAGACCGCAGTGATGTCGTCGGCGCAGCCGCCGGTCGCGCTCTGCTCGCGCGGTTCGACGACCCGGCCATCACGCCGCGGCGAACGCTGATCGAACCAAGCCTCGTTGTCCGGTCCACGACTGCCGCAGCGCGTCCGACCTCATGATCCGGCTCAGCTGTCGGAGAGGGTGATGGTGGCGAGGTCGAAGGTGCGGGCGGCCGCCTCGAGCTCACCGACGGTGGGCGTCCGGCCGACAGTGACCTTCAGTCCGACGGTCCGGCCGGCGGCCTTCCAGCCCACCCGCTCGATGACGCGGTGCAGGGTGCCGGCGACAGTTGACGGGTTCTCGTCCAACAGGACCCGCATGGAAACCCGGTGACCCCGGAAGGTCACCTCGACGTCACCGGCGTCGCGGAGGTTGACACGCCAGCGGTGCTGGGTGACGACGACGCGTCGTCCGTCGAGATCGACATAGCCGACGGGGATGTCGTAACGCCGGCCGGTCCGGCGACCAATGACGTGCAACACCAGCAGAGAGCTGTCGACGGCGCCGTGCAGGGGCGATCCGGCGATCGCCCGGACGACGGGATTGAAGAAGTTGACGAGCTGCTGAGGTGGAATACTCCGGCTGACGGCAGTGGTCATGACGGTGACTCCTTGGTCCTGCCGCTGACGGGCAGGCGCAACCCCGATAGTCCTCGGCCCGAAGGGACTTCACCCGGGCCGGACGGCCGCTACCGGGGGCACGAAGGTCCCGGACCTCCAACAGTCAGGACCTTCGTCCGTAGTGCCCGAGCCTTCCCATCAATACCCTGAGGGGTATCAGAGCTACGGGCGACCCGATGCATGCGCCGGGTGCCACTGAGGAGCGTCGTGGTGAGAAAACTACTGGTCCTGGGCGGCGGTACCGCCGGAACGATGATCGTCAACAAGCTGCGGCGAAAGCTGGACGTCCGAGATTGGTCCATCACCATCGTCGACCAGGACGATGCCCACCACTACCAGCCCGGGTACCTGTTCCTGCCGTTCGGTACCTACCGCCCGCAGCAGCTCACCCGGTCCCGGCATGCGTTCCTGCCGGACGGTGTGGATTTCGTGGTCGGTGAGGTCGACGTCATCGACCCGGCCAATGGATCGGTGTCGCTCGTCGGCGGCCGGTCGCTGCCCTACGACTACCTGGTGATCGCCAGCGGCGTGACACCCCGCCCGGACCAGACACCCGGAATGCTGGGCGAGCAGTGGCGCAAGAGCATCTTCGATTTCTACAGCCTCGAGGGCGCAACCGCGCTGGCGGACGCCCTGGAACAATTCGACGGCGGCCGTTTCGTCGTGCACATCACCGACCTGCCCATCAAGTGCCCGGTGGCGCCGCTGGAATTCACCTTCCTCGCGGACGACTACTTCCGGCGCCGCGGCATCCGGGACCGGGTCGAGATGGTCTACGTGACCCCGTTGTCCGGTGCTTTCACCAAGCCGATCTCCTCGGCGCGGTTGGGCAGCATGCTGGACGAGCGCAAGGTGGCGGTCGAGACCGACTTCCTGGTCGAGCACATCGACCCGGACGGCGAAGACGCTGGTCTCCTATGACGAGCGGGAGATCCCCTTCGACCTGCTGGTCACGGTGCCGTTGAACATGGGCGCCGACTTCATCGCCCGCGTCCGGGTATGGGGGACGAGCTCAACTACGTGCCGGTGGACAAGCACACCCTGCAATCGACGGCCTACCGCAACATCTTCGCGGTCGGCGACGCCTCCGACATCCCGGCCTCGAAGGCCGGTTCGGTCGCGCATTTCTCTGTGGAGATCTTCTGTGACAACTTCCTGGAATTGATCGCAGGCAGGCCGATGACCGGTTCGTTCGACGGGCACGCCAATTGCTTCATCGAATCGGGCGACGGCAAGGGGCTGCTGATCGATTTCAACTACGACACCGAGCCGCATGACCGGGCAAGTACCCGGTGCCGGTTGTCGGGCCGTTCAGCCTGCTGGAAGAGACGCAGGGCGAACCATGCCGGGAAACTCGCCTTCCGATGGATGTACTGGAATGTTCTGCTGCCCGGGCAGGCCGATTCCGCTTGCCGTCGCATATGTCGATGGCCGGCAAGCACACCGAAAACCAGTGAACGTCGAAGAGCAAGGAGTGACCGTCATGCCTGTCACCACACTGGGCGGACACCAGATCCACGTCAACGAAGAGGGTTTCCTCACCGATCCGTCGGAATGGGACGCAGACCTGGGCACCACACTGGCATCCCAGATCGGCATCGAACTGACCGATGCGCACTGGAAGGCCATCACCTTCCTGCGCGAGGATTTCGCGGTCAAGGGCGAGACCCCGACCATCCGCAGGGTCTCGACGGCGGGCGGGATCCCGGTCAAAGAACTGTTCAAACTGTTCCCGCAGAAGCCCGCGAAGAAGATGGCCTACATCGCCGGCCTGCCCAAGCCGCACGGCTGCGTCTGATCCGAACATCACTTCTTCGACAGGAGAGCCACCATGACCGTCACCGAATCAGCACCGTCGATCGTTCCGCAGTTCGACACCGAGGGCACCGGCCGGAAACTCGCCATCATCTGCTCCAAGGGAACGCTCGACATGGCCTATCCCGGCCTCGTCCTCGCCAACGCGGCATTGGGCGAGGGCATCGAGACCCATCTTTTCTTCACCTTCTGGGGTTTCGAGATGATCAACAAGAAGACCATGGACGATCTGCAGTTCACCCTGCTCGGCAATCCGGCGACCCACATGCCGCAAGGCCTCGGCGGACTGCCGTGGATGACGACAATGGCGACCTCGAAGCTGAAGAAGTCGATCGCCGAGGTCGGTGTTCCGGAGGTTCCCGAGTTTCTCGAGCAGATCGTCGCCTCCGGGCGGCCACCTCTGGGCATGCCGGATGTCCGCGGACATGAATCATCTGACCAAGGACGACCTGTACGACGAGGTCGAGGACATCATCAGCGCCTCGGACTTCATCGAGAAGACCGAAGGTGCGCAACTTCTGTTCATCTGAGCAGGTCCATGGATCGGCTCAGCGGCCGCGGAGCCGATCCATGAACGACTTCGCCGGAGCCGGCTGGCAGGTACACCGCTGGGAAGCGGGAACACCGGCCATCACCATGTCGACGTGCTGGCCGCAGCCGCGCCACGTCGTCTTCTGGCACCGCGGACATTGAGCGGGCGAACACATCGGCTTCTCCAGGTCTGTGGGGTCGGCTCGGTCAGCTCGTCCCGTTCCCGGGGATCATATACCCCGGCGGGTATCTTGGGTCGATCGGGCCGGGCGCAGTCGCAACGGGCTCGTCAGTTCGGATGGACCGGCGCAAGCCTGGATCTGAGCTGGATCAGGTGCTGGGCATGGGAGTCCAGGCGGAGGTCCTCTTCGGTGGCCGGCTCCCACCGGCGGACCGGGGTGGGGCGGCTCTTGCCATCCAGGGCCACGAAGATGGTCAGGCAGTGCGTCGTCAGCTGCATGTCGAGTGTTCTCGGGTCTCCCGAGCGCACATGCACTGAGACGTGCATGCTGCTGCTGCCGGTGTGCAGCAGCCGTGCCTGCACCTCCACGACATGGCCGATCATGATCGGCCGGTAGAAGCGGATGCCGCCCGAATAGGCGGCGATGCTGCTCCTGCCGCTCCAGCCTGTGGCGCAGACGTAGGCCGCTTCGTCGATCCAGCGCATGACCGTGCCGCCATGGGTCTTTCCGCCCCAATTGACGTCCGTCGGCGCGGCGAGGAATCGCAGGGTGGCGGTCGGCGCGGTCCCGTTGTCGGTGTAGGACTGCTCGGCCATCGCCGCTTCGATGGCTGCTCGCACCCCCGCCTTCGCCACGGCGGTGACGGAGCGCTGATGGTCGTCCTGGGTGATCGCCACCCACGGTTCGACGGGAATGGGCCGGCCGTCGCCGCCGACCGAGACGAAGATGACCGTGCAGGACGTCGCGAACGCGTACTCCAGTCGCTGTGGATCCGCGGAGGCGACGGAGACCTCGACATGCATGCTCGACCGGCCCGTGTGCACGAGGCGGGCTGCCACCTCGACGATGTCGCCGGAGTGGATCGGCCGCGCGAAGTTCACGTTGCCGACGTAGGCGGTGACGCAGTACCCACCACTCCAGCCGACTGCGCACGCGTAAGCAGCCTTGTCGATCCACTCGAGCACGCGTCCGCCGGCGATCGCCGTGCCGCCGAGAGTGGCGACGTCGGTGGGCGCGGCCATGAAACGCAGGGTGATCTCCCGTGCCCGTGTGCCCATGCCACGCCTTTCTCGAGATGACTCTGCATCGTGCCGTATGCGGACCGCGGACCGATAGCTGCCCGGGGAGACCGCAGGTCCCGGGTGAGCCGATGCGCGCGCTGAGCGCCGCGGAACCGGACTCCAACTGCAAAAGGGATGACAATCGCCAGTGACCGCTGGATAGTGTTCGGCGTGGAGGCTTCCTCGCGGGGCGTTCGCATCGTGCTCCTGGGCGGCTTCGAAGTGAGGGTCGACGGGGTCCGCGTCGACGCCAAGAAGTGGCGGTTGCGCAAGGCGAAGGCCCTGGTGGCGATGCTCGCGCTGGCTCCCGGGCAACGCCGTCACCGCGACGAGGTGCTGGACCGCCTGTGGCCCGACCTCGACGAAGCGGCCGCGGCGCGCAATCTCCATCAGACCCTGTACGTGGCCCGACGCGCGTTGGCCGGCGTCGGGTCGCCGACCGATGGCCTGCTGGTCATCAGGGGCGAGCGGGTGGCGCTCGACGACACCGGCGCGGTGGACGTCGACGTGCTGGAGTTCGAGCGCTCCGCGGTGACGGCGTTGGAGTCCGGTGACGAGGCCGCCCTGCGCGCGGCTGCGGAGCACTACGGCGGCGACCTGCTGCCGGATCTGCCCGACGCGGCGTGGCTGACGGCGCGGCGGGCCGAACTCCGGGAGACCTATCGGACGGTGATGGTTGGGCTGGCAGCAGCGCTGCGGCGCCGTGCCCCGGAGCAGTCGATCGTCCTGACGACTCGGGTCCTCGAATCCGATCCCGTGCACGAACCGGCCGTTCGGCTGCTGATGATGTCGTTGGCGGACGTCGGGCGGAGATCCGAGTCGTTGGCCCGGTACGAACGACTCACCGGCGATCTGCTGGAAGCATTCGGGACGGACCCTGACGAGCAGACGGCGGCGCTGTTCAGGGAACTCCTCGTCGATTCGGCCCCCGACAAGCCCGAAACCGGTTATCTGCCAACGTCATTGACCAGCTTCGTGGGTCGCGAGCGCGAGTTGGGGGACGTCGAGCGACTGCTCGGACGGGCTCGTCTCGTGACGCTGACCGGTCCGGGTGGCTGCGGCAAGACCAGGCTCGCCGTCGAGGCCGCCCGGCGGGTCCGGGCCGCTTACGCCGACGGTGTGTGGTTCGTCGATCTGGCCGCTGTCGGTGAATCCCTGCTGGTGCCGGATGCCGTGTCCGAAGCGCTCGGCATCGAGCCCGGCGGTGGCAACAGTCGCGGGCAGGCGCTGGTGGGGCAGTTGAGGCGACGGTCCCTGCTGGTGGTGTTGGACAACTGCGAGCACCTGCTCGCGGCCTGTTCCGAGCTCGCGGCGGCATTGCTCATCGGTTGCCCTCAGGTGCGGCTGCTGGCGACCGGTCGTGAGCCGTTGCGGGTGCCGGGGGAGTACACGTTCAGGGTGCCTTCGCTGGCGCTGCCGGCGTCCGTCCACAGCGGCCGTGCCGGCGCCGCTGGAGACATGGGGATGGACGCCGTGGACCCGGCCGAAGTGGACACGGCCCGAATGGATGTCGGGGCAGTTGATCTGGGCGCTGTGAGTGCAATTGCCTCGGTCCGGCTGTTCGTCGAACGCGCCGCGCAGGTCAAACCGGGGTTCGTGTTGGACGCTGGCAATGTCCAGGGCGTCGTCGATCTCTGCCGTCGGCTCGACGGGATGCCGCTCGCGCTGGAATTGGCAGCCGCCCGGATCGCGATCCTGGAACCGTCGGAGATCGTGATGCGGCTCAGCGACGCACTGTCGGTGTTGGGCGGGGGTGCCATCGGAGCCACCCGCCATCAAACGCTGCGCGCCACCCTGAAGTGGAGCCATGATCTGCTCACCGAGCCCGAGAGGACGCTGCTGCGCCGGCTGGCGGTGTTCTCCGGCAGTTTCACGCTGGCAGCACTGGAGTCGGTGTGTGCCGACCCCCCGTTGGATCGCGGCGACCTGCTCGACCTGTTGGCCCGGCTCGTGGACAAGTCGCTGGTGATGACGGAGCTGACGCCCGCCGGAACCCGGTACAAGCAGCTGGAGATCGTCAGGCAGTTCGGCTGGGAAAACCTGGAGAAGGCGGCGGAGCTGCAGCGGACCTCGGCGAACCACTGCGCCTATTACCTGTCGTACGCCGTCGCACACAACCCCGAGCGGTCGACGGGCCTGGTTCTCGAACAGCCGAAGCTGCTCGACCGGGAGCACGACAACCTGCGCGCCGCGCTGCGGTGGGCTTGCTCGCACGACCCGGAAAGCGCGTTGCGCCTCGCTGCCAGCCTGTGGCGGTTCTGGTTCCTGCGGGGTCACTCGGTCGAAGGTGCCCGCTGGGTGGAGCGCGCCCTTGCCGTGGCGCACGAACCGACGCGGCCCCGGGCGGCGGCCCTGATCGGGCTGACCGGTCTGGACAGCCGGCAGGGCCGGGGTGATCGTCATCGAGCGCTCGGGGCCGAGGCGTTGGCGATCGTGCTGCGGATCGGTCGGCCCGAGGAGGTGGTGATGGCTCGGGTCGTCGAAACAGCCTTGGCCTGGAGCACCTTCGATCTCGATGAGGCCGAGCAGATGGCCGACGAGGTCCGGCAGGAAGCGATCGGGTTGGGCCGACCTGAGGGAGCGGCGGCCGCGAGTTGGCTGCTCGGCCAATGCGCCCTTTCCAGGGAGAACGGTGAGCGTGCGGCCGGGCACTTCGACGCCTGTCTGGCCGAACTCGCCGATTGCCCCGACGGTCTCGCCCCGTTCCTGCCCGTGATAACGCCGAGCGTGCAACTGGTTCCGGTGCATCACCGGGTGCTGCCGTGCTTCGAGGAGACACTTCTACTCGGTCGACGGGTCGGCGTCCGGCAGGCAGTCGGTTACCTGTGGTCCGCCAGGGGCTACGCCGCCCGGCTCGCCGGGGATTGTGCGTCAGCCGTGACCGTGGTTACCGCAGCGGTCGAGCAGTTCGCCGGCATGGGTGATGATCTCGGTCGGGCACAGATGCTCCACCAGCTCGGTTGCGTCCAGCGGGACAGCGGTGACCACCCGGCGGCCCGCAGGTCGCTGATGCTGGCCCGCGAACTGCGCGTCGGGCTCGGCGACCGGCGGGGTGAACTGCTGACGGAGATCAACCTGGCCTTGCTCGACACCCTCGACGGGGATGTGGACAGGGGCCGGAGTGCGGCCCGTCGCTGCCTGGTCGACTTCCGGGCGGCCGGTGACCACGTCGGAATCGGTGCCGCCCTCACCATTCTCGCGGCCATCTCGGTGAACGACGGAAAGCTACGGCCGGCGCAGGACCTCTACGCACGCGCCGCAGGCGAGCTGGCCCCGTGGCGCCGCCATGCGGGTTGGCAGTGGTTGATGGTCGCCGAACTGTCGGCCGAACTGGGTGATCCCCGGCGTGCATCGGAAGCGGCTGCCAGGGCGGTGAGCGCCTTCGGCGGAACAGAGTGCGTCGTCGCCGGCCCACGGTTGGCAGTGCTGAACAGCCGGCCCGGCGATGTTGAGATCGCATTGAGTTGACGTTGAGGTCGCACTCCTAGCGTTCCCCTTGGGACCTGAAACAGGGTCACCTGATCACAGCCCAGCTGCTCAGCATCTGGTCACCAAGGAGGACTTTCATGACGATGACGGAAGCCGGTTCAACCGGCATCGGCGACGCGACGCTGGCCGAGTTCGCCGCCGAACTGCGGGGAACCGCGGTCCGGCCGGGCGACCCCGACTACGACGACGCGCGCAGCATCTGGAATGGCGCACACGACCGGCACCCGGCGGTGATCGCCCGTTGCGCGGGCGTCGCCGACGTCATCCGGACGGTCGATCTGGCCCGCAGCGAAGGGCTGCCACTCGCTGTTCGCGGCGGCGGACATTCCAGCCCCGGCTTCTCCACCGTGGACGGCGGAATCCTGCTTGACCTCTCGCAGATGACCGGTGTGCAGGTCGACCCCGTCCGCCGCCGGGTGACGGCACAGGGCGGGTGCACATGGAAGGACGTCGACGCGGAAACCCAGCAGTTCGGTCTGGCGGTGACCGGCGGTCTGGTGTCGAGCACCGGCATCGGGGGCTTCACCACCGGAGGCGGGATCGGTTGGCTGGTCAGGCGTTTTGGGCTTGCCTCGGACAACTTGGTCGCTGTCGACGTGGTCACCGCCGATGGGCAGTTCGTGCACGCCGACGCCGCCGAGCACGCGGACCTCTTCTGGGCGGTCCGGGGCGGCGGCGGAAATTTCGGCGTGGTGACGTCATTCGAGTTCCAGCTGCACGAGGTCGGTCCGACCGTGTATTCCGGCATCGTCTTCTACCCTGCGGACGAGGCCGAGCAGGTGTTGGCGGGATACCGTGCCGCCTGCGCTGCGGCCCCTGACGAGCTCACTACCGTGATGAACCTGACCACGGCCCCGCCGTTGCCGTTCCTGCCGGAATCCGCTCACGGCAAGCCCATCATCGCCGTGATCGGTTGCTGGTCCGGTGATGCCGCCCAGGGAGACGCCGCCACCGCGGCGTTCCGCTCGCTGGGCACGGTCGTGACGGACGTGTTCGGGCCCAACCCGTACGCGGGGTGGCAACAGGCCCTCGACCCGCTGTTCCCGCGCGGGCTGCACAACTATTTCCGCTCGGCGTTCCTGCGCACCGCCGACGACCGGGCCCTGTCGGTGTTGGCGGAGTCCTTCGCGGCGCTGCCCAACGCCCTGACGGAGATCCATGTCCACCAACTCGGCGGGGCGATGAACAGGGTGCGCGCGGACGCGACGGCATTCGCCATGCGTGATCAGGAATTCATCGTGAATGTCGTGGCACGCACGCCGACCGCTGACGGTTTCGGTGCGGTGGCCGAGTGGGCCCGAGGGGTGACTGCCGCGCTGGGACCGGATGCCGCCACCTACGTCAACTTCACCGGCGAGGCGAATCCCGACCTGGCACGGGCCGCCTATCCAGCGGCCACCTATCAGCGACTGGTCGCTGCGAAGAACGAGTACGACCCGACCAACCTGTTCAGGCTGAACCAGAACATCGTCCCGACGCTCTGAACCGTCACGGCTCTGATGCCGGCGGCGGGTCGGGCCATTCATCGACGGGAGGGGTTCGTCGGTGCTGGTGTAGACGTGGCCGGTAGCGGAGGTTACGGGAACTAGCATGGTGGCGGAGGTAACCACCGAGGGGGCCGCTTGCCGGTGCGCCTACGGGGCAGCTGGGCAGTCCTACAGGCATAACAAAGCGCCCCCCGGCCTTGGCGTGCAGGCTGGGGGGGCGCTTGGGCGTTGTTGGCTGGCCCGACCCAGAGAACCTAGGGTTCGCAGGCCCTGCCGTCGTCGTCTCGGTCGAGTTCGGGACGGTACCCGGGAGCTCCCCGCAGGAGGGGTGCCATTCCCGGCATTCCAAACCGCGTCGCAATTCTCGTAGAACACCTTCTTCGTCGGCGGCTCCTCGACCGGCGGTGCCGACGTTTCCGGCTTGACAACTGTCCGAGGGAACCTGCGCGGGCGGTGCTGGGGTGCCTTCGCCATGGAAACCTTCGGCCGCGCTACCGCAGTCACCGGTGCGGTGACCACGGTCGGACTGGTCCCAGGCTTCGGACTGGTAGCCGGTGCGGCTGCGGATCTGAACACGACTACGACCGCGATCACCAGGGCGACGTCAATCACCATCATCAGGATGGCGATTGTCCGTGCAGGTCGTTTCCGTCGAGGCTCGGGTCGCACCGGGGTTCTGGTATTCGAGCAGATTGGTCACGTTGCCCCCGGCCGTCGCATCGCCCACCCGCAGCAGATGTGTACGGACAGTGTCCGTTAAGTGACTGCCTGGCACCAGTCCCCGATCAGGTGTCAGGTTCATCATCAGGGGTGCGTACGCCCACGGGGACCAGGTCCCCGAGTTCACAAAAACAAGCCCACTCAGCGGCTTCTGCTCCTGCGGTGCTGGCTGGAGCTGTACTCGCTGACGGGCTGCCGGGCCAGGGTGGTGCGGGCGGCCAGAGCGGCGGCCTTGGCAGCGGTGCGGGTCGGCAGGACGGCCAGCCCGTGCACGGCGTTGTCGGCGTCGACGGCGCACCCGTACCACTGGCCCTCGGTTGCCCTGCCGAACGCGGGCGAACAGGCCGTTGGCGTAGCCGCGCACCGCAACGCCGTCGATGGTCATGCGGCCCTGGTCTTGCTTGGCTGCCTGGCTTCGGCCACTCCGGCAGCTGCGGCCACCCTGGTGGCGAGGGACGCGGTGTCATTGGCCGCGTCGACGTGGCCGGTGGCCTTGGTGGCTGGCTTGGCCTTGGGGCCGATGGCCTTGGCGACGGCCTTCACGACGGCATTGGGAGCGGCAGCCTTGACCGGTGCCTTGGGGGCGTCGGCGACGAAGCTCAGCGCCTGCGTTGCGGTGGCCTTGCGCCACGCATCACCGGACTGGAAGTAGACCTTGCCGTCGACCAGCTTGGCTGTCCGGGTGCCTGCGATCAGGTGCAGAACCCCGTGGATGGGCTGGCTGGCGGTGGCGGTGGCGGTGGTGGTCATTGCGGTGCTCCCCTTTGGGTGGTGCCCGGCCCCGTTGGCCGAACAACCTGAAGGCTGCCTTTCGGGTCGGGACCGTCACCAGAGCGCTTCTGGGCAGCGGCACTGAGGGGTGGGGACCGTTTCACCGGATGGGGAGACAGAAGCGCTTTGCTTCGAGTTCTACCCGTTCGAGGTCGGGCTTTGAGCCGTTCTACGTAGCGCTGGGTCTACACACGGACTTTCGCGCCAGGGAGCGCGCGGGCAGCGTGTGCGCTACCGTCCGAAGATGGAACCGGGGAGCTGGGCAGAGTGGGCGGGCGGCGGGCAGCTTTCTCGCCGTCGTAGTTGCACTGCGGCTTGGCGACGAAAGCAAGGGCAAACGGCTTGAGCGGGAAAACCAACTAAGGCTCGATATGGAATACACCCGACGCCTCCTGCGGCGTGAACAGAAGGCGCAGGCTGCAAGGATCGTCGTCAGCGGAATGGGCTTCCGCATCGATCGGAGGTTAGCCACCCGGATTTGGTGACGTGTGAAGTTGAATACCGGTAGCGCACCAATACTGGCGCTGAAACCATCACCAATCTCAGTATCAAGCTGGTCGGAGTTGTATTCCACCGAACTAGTCGACGGCCCGAAGCCCAATATCATGGAAGACACATGGCCATTCCTTCAGTCCGGTGAAGTCCAAAGCTTCCATTTTACGTTTGCGCTTCCATACCGCGAAGATGAACATCAACCCCGACCGCACAACGCCGGACCGGAAGTCCAGTTTACGGACGGTTCTGGTCAACGGTGGCGCATTGGGAGTGACCGCGTGCTGACCGAAGTCGGTGATCAGCCCGGCTGACGCACAGAGCAAGGTCAGCGAACCCCCGGCCCTTGCCGTCCAAGGAAGGACCGGGGTGTGGCGCTGGCGCTGGCTGGGTCAAGGCTGGCAGGAAGTGCATCCAGCTACCCGGCCATGGCTCCCACTTCCCGACCTGAATGAACGGCAGGCCGGGGGTGACTTTGACGCCTTCCGTGCGGGACCAGAATACCGGTCAGGCAGCGGTTCCGACCTTTATGATGCCGTTGCTTTGCGAAATCGCGCAATCCCATCTGCCCTCGCATCGGCTGACAATTTGATTCTTTGTCCAGGTCGAATCCGGTGTTCCCCCACTAAGCGGATCTTCAACCGAGGAGATCCGTGTACAGGGCAACGGAACTCCTATTGATCAACAGCGCGACCTTCGCGGGGAGGCCGGTGACCGTGACGACGGGGATGCCCCAGACGCGCTTCGGCGGCTTCGCCCGGCGCACTGGAAAAATCGTACGTTCCACCTGTGCTCGCCCTGGCCGTTTCAGCTGCGCTCCAATCAGCCGCCGACATGGCGAAGACGAGGTCCTGGTCGTACCCGGTTGTTTCCGCCGACGTGACTGCGGCCCTGAGTGACGACAGCAGGCTGGTTGCGTAGGCCACGGCGGACGATTCCGCTGGTGTTCAGCAGGCCGCGAATGACGGCCGGATTGCCGCCAGCTGGGTCGCCGTTCAGCACGTCGGCCTCGACACTGCGGAGGACGCAGGTAATCGGCACCCCTCCGGCCGACGAAGGCGGCCAGCGCATCGGAATCTTCGAGCAGGAAGCGGTCGACCGGCTCACTCAACGTCGCGTACACCTTCAGCGAAACATCAACGGCGGTCAAACCCAAAATACTGGTTGGCTTGACTGACGGAGGGGCGACAGCACTCGCGTTATTCGTCCGAGTGGATTGGCGAATATAACGCGCTCGGGACCGGGAATGGGAATTGTGACGACGGGAAGAATGGATAGCAGGTTCGTCGGCACGGTCGCCTGGGAAATCGGGTCGGACGGAACCACGGGAATCGTCAGTGTGGTGTCGCCCGCTGGAAGAAGCGCCTTTCTTCCCGTCTGATCGTCGACAATGCTTACCTATATCTTCTGGGCGAACCGGGTGGCCAGGCGGCGGATGCCAGCGGCGCTCAGGTCGAGGTAGCCGCGTTCCCCGGTGCCGTCGCCCTCGTTCTGACCGAATGCCTTACGGACGGCGTCCCCGGCTTCCTCGGATTCGATATCGGCCTTCAACGCTTTGGCTTCGGCCAGTTTGCCGTTGACGCTTGTCGCCTCGGCGAAGGTCAGTTCGGCCTTCCGACTTGGCGGTTTCGAGAATGCGGCGGGCGTCGGTGAGTACGGCTTCCCGCTCTTGCTTGCGGTGGCTCGCATGGTTACTCTTTCCAGAGGTGCGCGGAGCCCTGGAATGGATGTGATGGGTTGCCGGCCGAGCCCCCGCGATGGGGTGCGCTCGGTGCATTCGGCGACGTGATTGACGGTCGTCCCGCGCCTGGGCTCCTAGCCCTTGGCCATTGCTGGCTCCTCGGACTTGACCGGTGCGCTTCCGCTGGCCAATCGAGTCCGAGCATATCGCTATCGAGAACCGTTCTCACCCTGGTACGCGCTCGCTGGCGTAGAAAGAACTGCTACCAGAGCGGTACGTGCCAAGGGGAGGCCATGGCATCACCGCACCCCACCGGACAGCGCTGTCGATGCGTCTGGCGCTGCACGGCGGGGCTCTCGGGGACGGTTCTATTCCTCTCTGG
>CAVXYU010000044.1:0-344657 GCA_963766015.1 uncultured Actinomycetota bacterium
ACGCATCGCCGCAGTGTACTTGCAACGACCGGCAGACCGCCCATCGGCGCCGTGCGGCGTACCGATCAGCTACCGATGCCTGCATCGCGCGGTGCAGGAGGCGCGGCGGCGAGCGCCGCGGTGAGAAGTTCCAGGACGGGCGCACCGGCCCCGGCCTTGTCCAGCCGGATGGTTGCCGTTGCCGCACTTGGGGGATTGCACGCAGGACGGGCAGCCCGCCTCGCACCCGCAGCGGGCGACCGCCTCCCGGACGGCGGTCAACCAGTCCGCGAGGACCTCATGCCCGCGCTCGGCGAAACCGCGCCGCCGGGGTACCCGTCGTAGACGATGACGGTGGGCTCTCCGGTGTCCGGGTGCAGCGCCGTCGACAGCCCACCGATATCCGAGCGGTCGCAGCCTGCGAACAAGGGCAACAGGCCGATCGCGGCGTGCTCGGCCGCGTGCAGCGGCCCGGGCACCGCGGTTTCGGACAACCCGCGGCCAGCAGGGTATCCAGACAGATGTGTACCAGACGGCTCGGGTGGACAGGGTCTGCCGCGGCATGTCCAGCCCGATGACGTCGATCAGTTCGCCACCGGGCCGCCGGCGCAGGTACCCGACCACCTGTTCGGTCACCTCGACCGGGCCGAGCCCAACCCGGACCCCGCCGGCGCAGTGCGTTCCGTGTGAGCCGCGGTCATGGACACGGTCGATACCGATCGGGCGATCGTCGACCAATCAGGGCGTTCGGCGCGCGCCAGGGCGACCCCGGACTGCAGGTCGAGGGACTGAACGACATAGCTGTCGCCACGGTGCAGGTGGACGGCGCCCTGGTGGACGCCGAGGGCGCCCTGCAGGTCCACGGTGCCGAGCAGCCGGGCGGTCGCCTCCTCGACGATGGCGACCTGGCCGCCGCCGCCGCCGCGCAGGTCCACGCTGTCGGCGGGATGCCCCGGCTCCGCGAAGTAGTACCCGGACGGCCGTCGGCGCAGCACCCCCCGGGCGACCAGATCCGCGACGACCGGTCCGACCGCGCGGACCGCCGAACAGCTCGAGGTCCTGCGAGGTCAGGTGCCACTCTGCCGCCGCGCAGGCAAGGTGCGGCCCGAGGATGTACGGATTGGTCGGGTCGGTGACGGCGGCCTCCACGGGACGACCGAAGACCCGTCTCGGGATGGTGCACCAGGTACGAATCCAGCGGGTCGTCCCGGGCGACGAACACCACCAGCGCCCGGCGTCCGGAATCCGCGCGGCGGCCCGCCCGCCCGGCCTGCTGCCAGATCGAGGCCAGCGTTCCGGGATAGCCGGCGAGCACCGCCGCGTCCAATCCCGCGATGTCGACGCCGAGTTCGAGCGCGTTGGTGGACGCCACGCCCATCAGCTCACCTCAGCCCAGCGCGCGTTCGAGCTCACGCCGCTCCTCCGGCAGGTAGCCGCCGCGGTAGGCGGCAACCGAGTCGACCAGCTCCGGGGCGACGTCGGCCAGCCGGCGTCGCGCGCTCAGCGCGGTCTGCTCGGCGCCGTGCCGGGATCGGACGAAGGTCAGTGTGCGGGCGCCGGCGGCGACCAGGTCGGCCATCATCCGGGCCGCCTCGGCAGGTGCCGACCGGCGCACCGGTGCGCCGCCTGGCCCTGCGAACCCGGGACGATCGCCGGCTCCCACAACACGAAGTCGGCGCCCGGGCCGGGGCGACCGTCGTCGGTGACGGCCAGCACCGGACGGCCGATCAGCCGGCCGGCCGACCGCTCCGGCTCAGCGGACGTCGCAGAGGCGAGCACGAAAACCGGATCCGACCCGTACATCCGGGCCAGCCGGGTCAGCCGGCGCAGCACCAGCGCGACATGCGACCCGAAGACCCCCCGGTAGGCGTGGCACTCGTCGACGACGACGTACCGGAGCCGGCGCAGCACCCGTGCCCACCGGGCGTGCCCGGCAGCATGCCGCGGTGCAGCATGTCCGGGTTGGTCAGCACCCAGTTCGCGTGCGACCGCGCCCAGTCGCGGTCGGCCATCGGCGGTGTCGCCGTCATATGCGGCTGCGCGCAGCGCCGGCAACCCGAGCGCCTCGAGCGACTGCAGCTGGTCGGCGGCCAGCGCCTTGGTCGGGGCAAGGTAGAGCACGGATGCGCGCTGGTCGGCGGTGAGAGCCGCGAGAGCGGGCAGTTGATAGGCCAACGACTTGCCCGACGCCGTACCGGTGGCCAGCACCACGTCAAGGCCCGACACGGCCAGCTCGGCGGCCTCCGCCTGGTGCGACCACGGCGGCGCGATTCCCTTGGCGCAGAACGATTCACGGACTTCGGCGGGCACCCAGGACGGCCAGGGCGCGCTACGACCAGGTCGTGGCGCAATTTGCTCCACATGGGTGATACATCGGTGTGACAGTGCTCACTGAATCGGTCGCTACACCGATTCAGCAGGTCCAGGAAGCCGCCAGGATTCGCCCACGGCTCCGGTGAAGTCACCACGTTCATTGTCCCGCCACCCACCGACATTCGGTCCATCCGGCACGACGTCCGGCTGTGACTGTTCGCACGTCACGTCTCGGGAGGCATCGGCCTTACCGGTGCTTTACAGTACTGAGCGTCACACCGGGTGACCGGCATGCGACGCCGTTCGACCAGCGCCGGTCTGCAACGAGTTGACCGGTCCACAATTTTGTGCCCCATGGATCAGGAGCTCGATGTCTTCCCAAATTGCCGCCGCGGACCTCGTGGTTACCGGTAGTGATCAAGCAATCGTGATCGGCGTTGCTGTCGTCGCGCTGGTGGCGCTGGTCATCGCCTTCGTCCTCCGTGCCGGCGTGCTTGGCGGCCGGCAAGGGCACCCCGAAGATGCAGGAGATCTCCGCCGCCGTGCAGGAGGGTGCCGCCGCATACCTCGGCCGGCAGTTCCGGACGCTGAGCGATCTTCGTCGTGATCGTGTTCGTGCTGCTCTTCGCGCTGCCGGCGGACGACACCGGCCAACGGATCGGCCGCTCGATCTTCTTCCTGCTCGGTGCGCTGTTCTCGGCGTCCATCGGTTACTTCGGAATGTGGCTGGCGACCAGGGCCAACGTCCGGGTCGCTGCCGCCGCCAACGGTGACGGTGGTCGAGAGAAGGCCATGCAGGTCGCCTTCCGGACCGGCGGCGCGGTCGGCCTGGCCACCACCGGCCTCGGTCTGCTCGGCGCCTCGACCGTGGTTCTGGTCTACGCCGGCGGGGCCCCGAAGGTGCTGGAGGGCTTCGGTTTCGGCGCGGCCATGCTCGCCATGTTCATGAGGGTCGGTGGCGGCATCTTCACCAAGGCCGCCGACGTCGGCGCCGACCTGGTCGGCAAGGTCGAGCAGGGCATCCCCGAGGACGACCCCCGCAACGCCGCCACCATCGCCGACAACGTCGGTGACAACGTCGGTGACTGCGCAGGCATGGCGGCCGACCTTTTCGAGTCGTACGCCGTGACGTTGGTGGCGTCACTGATCCTGGGCAGCGCGGCCTTCGGTTCAAAGGGTCTCGTGTTCCCGTTGATCATCCCGACGATCGGCGTCATCACCGCGATCATCGGCATCTACATCACCCGGGCCCGGGCCAACGAGCCGGGCCTGGTGACCATCAACCGCTCGTTCTACATCTCGGCGGTCATCTCTGCCGTGCTCTCTGCCGTCGCGGCCTTCGTCTACCTGCCCAGCAACTTCAACGACCTGAACGTCGATGCCGTTGCGGGTCTGCCTGGCAACCCGGCGGTCATCGCGATCAGCGCGGTCATCATCGGCATCGTCCTCGCCGCGGTCATCCTCTGGTTGACCGGCTACTTCACGGACACCAACAACGAGCCGACCCAGGGCGTCGCCAAGAGTTCCCTCACAGGTGCGGCCACCGTCATCCTGGCCGGTATCTCGGTGGGCTTCGAGTCCGCCGTCTACACGGCGCTCGTCATCGCCGCCGCGGTCTACGGGGCGTTCCTGCTGTCCGGGTCGCTCATCGTGGCGCTGTTCGCAATCGCCCTAGCCGGTTGTGGCCTGCTCACCACCGTCGGCGTCATCGTTGCGATGGACACCTTCGGGCCCGTCTCGGACAACGCCCAGGGCGTCGCCGAGATGAGCGGCGAGGTCTCGGTCGAGGGCGCGAAGATCCTCACCGAGCTCGACGCGGTCGGCAACACCACGAAGGCCATCACCAAGGGCATCGCGATCGCCACCGCCGTGCTGGCGGCCACCGCGCTGTTCGGTTCCTACTCCGACGCGATCAAGAATGCCCTCGTGTCGGCCGGCGAGACCGTGTCCGAGTTCACCGCGAACGTGGTGTCGCCCAACACGTTGGTCGGCATGCTGCTCGGCTCGGCCGTGGTGTTCCTGTTCTCCGGGCTGGCCGTCAACGCGGTCGCCCGGGCCGCCGGAGCCGTGGTGCGTGAGGTCCGCCGCCAGTTCCGGGAGATTCCCGGGATCATGGAGGGTACGAACAAGCCGGAGTACGGCAAGGTCGTCGACATCGTCACCCGCGACTCGCTGCGGGAACTGGCGACGCCAGGCCTGCTGGCAGTGTTCGCACCCATCGCTGTCGGCTTCGGCCTGGGCGTCGGTCCGCTGGCGGGCTACCTTGCCGGCGCGATTGCCACCGGCACCCTGATGGCCGTCTTCCTGGCGAACTCCGGCGGCTCCTGGGACAACGCGAAGAAGATCGTCGAGGACGGCAACTTCGGTGGCAAGGGCTCTCCTGCCCATGAGGCCACCGTCATCGGTGACACCGTCGGTGACCCGTTCAAGGACACTGCCGGGCCCGCCATCAACCCGCTGCTCAAGGTGATGAACCTGGTGGCGCTGTTGATCGCACCCGCGGTCGTGACGCTGACCGTCGGCGCTTCGGAGAACACCCCGGTGCGTTATGGCATCGCCCTGGTCTCCGTGGTGATCATCGTTGCGGCGGTCGTGGTCTCGAAGCGTCGCGAGTCGCACCTGCACGCCGAGGAGACCCAACCCGTCTGATCGAGCTCCTGTTTTTCGTCCGGCGAGGCCATCCGCGTAACACGCGGGTGGCCTCGCTGCGTTCGCGACGGGCGGTCGCGGTAGGTTCACCACGGTGAACGCGGGGTGATGATGGTGACGCGACAGGCACGGTCGTCCCATCGGGGTTGATCGCGGTCAGCGGTCGTCATGACGGGGGTCGACATCGATGTCCGTCAGCCCAGCAGCAGGTTTCACATTCGGCCGAGGTCGGATGACGTCGAGGAAGGACGCCCCATGAAGCGATCAGTCTGGACCGCCCACCCCCTGTTGGCGGTGGGAGCGGCCGGCGTCCTGCTGGTGGCGGGCTGCAGTTCCTCGGACAGCGGTGGCTCCACCACATCGTCGTCGTCCTCATCTGCCGCCTCTTCCGCGGCAGAGTCGTCGGCCGCCTCGTCGTCAGGGTCGTCGTCAGCGGTGGCTCCCTCGGGCTCGTCGGAGTCCAGCGGATCGAGCGCCAGTGGCAGCGTTGCGCCGGCCCAACTCGACGAGCAGACCATCGCCTGGTTCACCACGCTCTGCACCGGCGTTGCGCCGATCCGGGAGCTGTCGAAGCTGGACACCTCCGGGCAGGACCCGGCCACGGCGCAGAAGACCGGCGTCGACGCGTTGACCCAGTTCGGCACCGTGCTGTCCGACACAGGCGAGAAGCTGGCCTCGGCCCAGCCGCCGACCTTCGAGGGCGGCGAACAGTTCGCCTCGGAGATGACGACCGGGCTGGCCCAGTCCGGGCCCAAGCTCACCGAATTGGCCAAGACCTTCGGCGCCATCAACCCCACCGACACGGCCGCGCTGCAGCAGGCATCGAGCGGACTGGCGACGCAGTTGCAGACCGCTGTCGCGCCGCTGCAGGCGTTGAGCCAGCTGCCGGCCGACGTCTCCGCCGCCGCCCAGGAGATCCCCGCCTGCAAGGCCCTGAACGGCTGAGTCCGCAGCACCCCGTCGCGGACGACACCGCGCCGCGCACCACGAGCACCGCACCACGACACCGCACCACGACACCGCACCACGACACCGCAGGGGACTTCTGATGAGGCGCACCGTTACGGGTTGGGTGGCGATCTGCGGCGCGGCTGTCCTGCTGATCACCGGCTGCTCCTCCGAGGTGCAGGGAACCGCACAGGCGGGCAGTTCGCCCATCTCGACGTCGGCGACCTCCGACACATCCACCTCGGAGACATCGACCTCGGATACCTCCACCTCGGAGACGTCCACGTCGGACACGACATCGACCTCGGAGAGCTCTGAAACGACGGACACCTCGGAGTCGACGGAGAGCTCCGGGGAGACCTCTGGCAATTCGGTCTCCTCGCTCGACGCAACGTCAGAGGAGTGGTTCACGGTCTTCTGCAAGGGTGCGACGGACCTGGTCAAGTACGTCTCGCCGAACACTTCCGGCCAGTCGCTCGCCGAGGCGCAGGCGACCGTGGTCGAGACCTACAGCAACATCTCGATCAGTGCATCGACGACGGTCGGCCTGCTGCAGGCCACCCCGCCGCCCACGGTGGCCGGGGGCGAGGACCTGCAGTCGATCGCGATCGAGCGCTTCAGTGCGGTGTCCGATGTCTACGGCCGCGGTGCGCAGACCGTCGCCGCTCTCAAGCCGTCCGACCAGTCCGATCTCAAAGCGGCCATCGATGCCATCGAGGCGGAGGCCAAGGCGTCGACGCCGGACTCGATGTCGTCGGTCGATCCGGACGTGATCGCCGCGGCGAAGGCGTTGCCGGCCTGCAAGAACGTGCTCAACTGAGCCTGCTGCGCTGAGCCGGCAGTGGGCCGGCGGCCAGTTGGGTAGTTCTGAGGAAAGCTGCTGACAGATTTACCTGACCAGGTTAATCTTTACTTGTGTCAGTAAAGTCTGCCTCCGGCCGCTCCGTGACCTCACACGCGCGCCGGGCGCAGATCGTCGAGGCGGCGATCGCAGTGATCGCCGAGGTCGGATATGCCAGGGCCTCTTTCGCCCGGATTGCCGACCACGCCGGCCTGTCGAGCACCCGGCTGATCTCGTACCACTTCAACAGCAGGAGCGACCTGATGGACGCGGTGGTCGTCGACGTCATCGGGCGGATCGGGCGCCACGTGGGGGAGCGCATCGCCTTGCAGTCGACCGCTGCCGGCCGGCTGCGGGAGTACATCCTCGCTGTCGTCTGTTTCATCGATCACCAGCGCGCCTCGATGGTCGCGCTCGCCGAGGTGGTGCTCGGCGCGGGGTTCGAGGAAGGCATCGCAGCCGACCGATCCGCCACCGAGGGGGTGGAGGCAATCCTGCTGCAGGGTCAGCAGACCGGCGAGTTCCGCCGCTTCGACGCCCGGGTGATGGCAACGACAGTCCAGCGGTCGGTGGACGGGTTGCCCTTCCTGCTGCGCTCCGAGCCCGATCTGGACTGCGCCGGATACGCGGCCGAACTGGTCACCCTGTTCGAACTGGCGACGACAAGTCGGGCCGGGGACGAGCAGTGAAGGCGGTTGCCGGCCGGGCCGTCGTCGGACTGCTGGTGCCGTTGGCGATCTACTACGGACTGCGGGCGGCTGACGTCGACATCTACGCCGCGATCCTGGTGTGCACCTCGGCCTCTGCCGTGCCCGGCATCGTCGGCCTTGTTCGCAATCGGCGGGTCAACGCTCTGTCGGCGTATTTCACCTCGATGCTGCTGGGCAGTGTCGTCATCGCGGCCCTGGCGGGCGGCACCCAGTTCCTGCTGGCGAAGGAGGCGGTACTGACGGGGGTGACCGGGATCTGGTTCATCGCCAGTGCCTGCACCGGACGGCCGCTCGCCTACCTGTTCTCCCAACCGCTGGTGGAGGGTCGGCTGCACTGGCCGGGCGACTGGGACGGGCTCTGGGCGACCGCACCCCGCTGGCGCCGGATGTGGCGGGTGTCCAGCGTGCTGTACGGAGTCGGAACGATCGCAGATGCTGTGCTGCGTTTCGTGTTCGCCTACACGCTGCCGCCGGACGTGGTGCCGGTGTTGGCCACCGGGTTGATCGCGGTGACAACGGTCGCGCTGATCGTCGTCACGAACGTGCTGTACGCGGTGTCAGGCGTCTTCAATCGGACGTCGCCGCTCTACCAGCGGTTTCCGGCGGCGGATGCGTCCGCCGGCTGACCCGCGGCGATGGACGTCGGCGCCGCACCCGGCAGGTTTGCCGGGACGGTGGGGGATACCCTGGCCATCCGTGGTGAGGGGGCAAGTGTGACGCAGTTGTCGCTGTTCTCTGCCGACCTGACCCCGCCACAGCTCTCCGACCTCGCCGGCCTGCTCGCCGCCCATGGTCAGCTGACGGTCGGTGAGGGTGGTATCCGGTTGTCGATCCTGCTCGCCGACGAGTGGCGCGCCGCCGCCCTGCTCAGGGAATGCCGGGTTCGGGACATCCCGGCCAGGGTGTCCGACGTCACACCAGGTTCCCAGCCCTCGGCCGGTGCTGATGCCGATCCGGGCCCCGACCCGGACCGGCCGGTGGGCCGTGTGCTGCTCGCCACCGACCGGACGCCACTGCTGGCCGGCCTCGCCGGCGACTGGACACGGGGCGCCGTCAAGGCCGTTCCACCAGGTCTCGTGGTCGGCGCCGGCTTCCTGCGGGTCTGGACACTGGCCGCCGGACGTCCCGCCGAGATCGGTTTTCTGCTCGGCCTGGACCCGCATGCGCCGGACACGCACGAACCGATGGCCGCTGCCTGTGCGGCTTCGGGACTGACCGGCTCCCTGCTGGGGGTGCGTGGCGGAGGTCCCGCTGTGCGTATTGTCGGCTATCGACGGTGCTCGCGGCTGGCCGAGATGATCGGTACCCCGCCGCCGGAGGCGCCGCCGCACTCCTTCCCTCCGCACGGTCACTGAACCGATCGCACCGCAGCGGTGGCACGGGTCGCACAGCGGTCGGGGAACTGACAGGTTGGCGCAATCGTGGAAAGAGCGATGCCCCGGTCACCGACTGTGGCATCCTGCACGCGTTGCCCGGCGGTGGCGCAGGACGCCATCCCGGGTGGAGAGGCACAACCGTCCCCCCAGCTGCCCGCCCGGAGCGGGAGCCGGAGGAGCGCATATATAAGAGGAGAGCGTGAGCCTGATGGCCACTGCAAAATCATCGGCGAATCCGGGCTCCGGCGTGCGCCTGGTGGTCGTCGAGTCACCGAGCAAGGCCAAGACGATTTCGGGTTTCCTGGGCGAGGGTTACATCGTCGAGTCCTCCGTCGGCCATATCCGTGACCTGCCGCGCGGCGCCGCCGACGTGCCGGCCAAGTACAAGGGTGAGCCGTGGGCGCGCCTGGGCGTCAACACCGAGAACGGCTTCGAGCCGCTGTACGTCATCTCCCCGGAGAAGCGGGCGCAGGTGGCCAAGCTGAAGTCGCTGCTGGCCGGCGCCGACGAGCTCTATCTCGCGACGGACGAGGACCGCGAGGGCGAGGCCATCGCCTGGCACCTGCTGGAGACCCTCAAGCCCAAGGTCCCCGTCAAGCGGATGGTCTTCCACGAGATCACCCCTGCTGCGATCAGGGCCGCCGCCGAGAACCCGCGGGCGCTGGACGACAACCTGGTCGACGCGCAGGAGACCCGCCGCATCCTGGACCGGCTGTACGGCTACGAAGTCTCACCGGTGCTGTGGAAGAAGGTCATGCCGAAGCTGTCGGCGGGCCGTGTTCAGTCCGTCGCGACCCGGATCATCGTGCAGCGCGAGCGGGAGCGGATGGCATTCCGTGCCGGGACCTACTGGGGCCTGGACGCGTCCATGGCGCCAACGTCATCGGCGGAGAAGGACGCGTTCAAGTCGTCGCTGTCGTCGGTTGCCGGCCGCCGGCTCGCTGCCGGGCGTGACTTCGACGCCGCCACCGGCGGGCTCAAGGCCGGTTCGGACGTGCTGCTGCTCGACGAGGACGGCGCCCGCACCCTGGCCCGGCAACTGCAGGGCGGCACCGCAACCGTCAGCTCGGTCGAGGAGAAGCCCTACACCCGCCGGCCGTACCCACCGTTCATGACGTCCACGCTGCAGCAGGAGGCCGGCCGCAAGCTCGGCTTCAACTCCGAGCGCACCATGCGGACGGCGCAGCGGCTGTACGAGAACGGCTACATCACCTACATGAGGACCGACTCGACGACGCTGAGCGGCACCGCCCAGGAGGCGGCACGCGCCCAGGCCCGGGAGCTGTACGGGCCCGAGTACGTGCCCGACGCGCCCCGTCAGTACACCCGCAAGGTGAAGAACGCCCAGGAGGCCCACGAGGCGATCCGCCCGGCCGGGGAGAGCTTCCGCACCCCGGGCCAGGTCGCGCGGTCCATCAACGGCGACGAGTTCCGGCTGTACGAGCTGATCTGGCAGCGCACGATCGCCTCCCAGATGGTCGACGCCAGGGGTCTGACCCTCTCGCTGCGGATCACCGCGAGCGCCGACGGCCAGGAATGCATCTTCAGCGCCTCCGGGCGGACCATCACGTTCCCCGGCTTCCTGCGCGCCTACGTCGAGACCGTGGACGCGGAAGCGGGCGGCGAGGCCGATGACGCCGAGCGCCGGCTGCCGAACCTGACCGTCGGCCAGCAGCTGGACATCCGTGAGCTGATCCCGGCAGGCCACGTGACGACCCCGCCGGCCCGGTACACCGAGCCGTCGCTGATCGGCGCCCTGCAGGACCTCGGCATCGGGCGGCCGTCGACCTATACGTCGATCATCCGGACGATCATCGACCGCGGCTACGTGTGGAAGAAGGGCCAGGCGCTGGTCCCCTCCTGGATCGCCTTCGCGGTGATCGGGTTGCTGGAGACGCACTTCGCGCGACTCGTCGACTACGACTTCACCGCCGCCATGGAGGACGAGCTGGACGCCATCGCCGACGGCCGGATCGGCCGCACGGATTGGCTCGGTGCGTTCTACTTCGGCGGCGACCTCGGACCCGAGGGCTCCGTCGGCCGCACCGGTGGACTGAAGAAGCTGGTCGGCGACCGGCTGGAGGACATCGACGCCCGCGAGGTCAACTCACTGCCGTTGCTGACCGACTCCGAGGGACGACAGGTGACCGTCCGGGTCGGCCGGTACGGGCCCTACCTGGAACGGAATGTCTCCGGCGGGGGCGATGGAAAGGGTGACGGCAAGGACGACGGCGACGGGGACGGCACCAGCGTGCAACGGGCCAACCTGCCCGAGGACCTGCCACCCGACGAGGTCACCGCCGAGGTCGCCGAGGAGCTGTTCGCGCAGTCGGGCGACTCCGCCGAGAACGAGTTGGGCGTCGATCCGGACAGCGGCCACCTGATCGTGGCTCGGGACGGTCGGTACGGCCCATACGTCACCGAGGTGATCCCCGCACCGGAAGAGGTCGAACGGCACCGCGAAGAAGGCCCCGAAGGCGGTCAAGCCGCGCACCGCGTCGCTGTTCAAATCGATGTCGTTGGACACCGTCGACCTGCCCACCGCCCTGCGGCTGCTCTCGCTGCCTCGGGTGGTCGGCGTCGATCCCGCCGACGGGGTGCAGATCACCGCGCAGAACGGCCGGTACGGGCCCTACCTCAAGAAGGGCACCGACTCACGGTCGCTGACCACCGAGGAGGCGCTCTTCGACGTCACGCTGGAGGAGGCGCTGGCGCTCTACGCGCAACCCAAGGCCCGAGGCCGGTCGGCCGCGACTGCCCCGCCGCTGCGCGAAGTCGGCATGGATCCGGCGGGCGGCAAGCCGATGGTGATCAAGGACGGCAGGTTCGGTCCGTACGTCACCGATGGCGAGACCAACGCCTCGCTCCGCAAGGGCGACGAGATCGACACGCTGACAGTCGAGCGGGCAGCCGAGTTGCTCGCCGATCGGCGGGCGCGCGGTCCGGCGCCCAAGCGGGCCCCGGCAAAAAAGGCACCCGTCAAGAAGGCCGCTGTCGGCAAGGCCCCGGTGAAGAAGGCTCCGGCCAAGAAGGCCGCAACCGCACGAGCCGGGACGGGCGGTACGCGAGGGGCGTAACCGGCGTAATGTTCGCCGGTTCCAGGTTCGGCACGCCTACGATGCAGGCATGACGGCGGCATTCGACGCCACGGGCGCAGTGCACACGGGCGGGGTGGACCAGCGGTTCCCCGACGCGCTCAGCGGCGCCGACGGCACTGGGGACCCGTCCGTCCTGATGCCGGTTCTCGACGTCTATCCCGATGCACTGTCCGCTCCGATGCCGGTCGATCTGATGCCGGTCAGACCGCCGTCGCCCGGGTCGATCGGCGCTTCTTCCCGTGTCCCGGCCACGCCGGTCGCCGGTCCGGCCGCCAGGACCGCGAGCAGGACAACGGGCAACAGGGCAACGGGCACCAGGACAACAGCAGCCAGGACAACGGCAGCCAGCACAGCGGCCCCCGCCGGCCGTCGTCCGGCGGGCGGCCAGCCCGCTCCGGGGCAACCCGGCAGGAACCAACCGGTCGGCAATCAGCCGGTGCGCAATCAGCCCGCCCTCAATCAACTGGTTCCGCAGCGGCCGGTCCCCGGCCGTGCCGGGCCCGCATACTCGACCCGCCCCACCCAGCCCGGTCCGGCGAACCCCCCCGTGGCAACGGGGCGCATGATGACCGCGGCCGACGTCAGTGCGCTGTTCCGCAATCTGCGTTCCGGTCAGTCCGAGCAGTTCGACCGGCTGTCCTATCAGGCGACCCACCCACAGTCGATGGGATCCACCGCGCCGTCGGCCGTCGCCCCGGCCGCACCGATGGCCTCCCAGTACTCCGGCGCGGGGCCAGGTCCGGAACACCGCCCGCGACCAGGCGCAGGAACGCCGGCGCATCGATCGAGCGCGGTCCGAAGAAGGGCGTCCAGCGTGTGGGCCGTCATGGTGTTCCTCGTCGTGATCGTGTTCGCCCGCGGCTGGGGCAGAAGGTCATCGACCTGATCACCGAGCTGCTCAACCGGTGAACCGCAAGCGGGAACCCAACTCCGTCGCGGTGCTGCTGCGCATTCCGGTCTTCCGGCGGCTCTGGTCGGCGATCGCGATCTCCAGCCTCGGCGACTGGCTCGGCCTGCTGGCCACCACGGCGCTGGCCGCGTACCTGACCAAGGACTCGTCGAACCTCGCGCAGGGCGCCGCGGTGTCCGGGGTGCTGCTGACCCGGCTGCTGCCCGACCTGATCCTCGGCCCGATCGCCGGCGCGCTGGTCGACCGGTTCGACCGGCGGATGGTGGCCATCGTCGGCGACAGCCTGGCCGGCCTGCTGTACGTGTCGATCATCCTGTCAGCGGCAACCTGCTGTGGCTGCTGGTCGCGCAGTTCCTGGTCGAGGCGATCGGCCTGTTCTCCACCCCGGCCAAGCAGGCGATGTGGGTGAACATCGTGCCGCGCGAGCGGCTGGCGGTGGCGAACCAGCTCAACTACGTCTCGGTGTACGGCATGGTGCCGGTGGCGGCGGTGATCTTCGCGCTGCTGTCGACGGTCGCCTCCTTCTTCGGCGTCCCGGACGTCGCGGGCGGCGGCAGCAGCGCGCTGATCAGCGGCTCCACCAACACCCTGGCCATCGACATCGCGCTCGGCATCGATGCCGCTGACCTACTTCTATCTCCGCCGGCATGGTGTTCGCTGTCGCGCCGGCTGATCCCGGCGTTCGTCGGCGACCGCAGCACCACCAAGAACATCTTCTCGCTGATCGTCGAGGGCGTCTCGTTCGTCCGCAAGAACAAGCTGATGCGCTCGATCTACATCGGCATCCTCGGCGCGTTCGGCGCCGGCGGGCTGGTGGCCGGGGTCGCGCAGGCGTATGTCGCGACGCTCGGCGCCGGCAACGCCGGGTACGGCATCCTGTTCGGCTCGGTGTTCACCGGCCTGGCGCTCGGCATGCTGATCGGGCCGAAGGTGTTCCCGAACGTGCCCGCGGCGGATGATCTTCACGCCGGCCATCGGGGCCGCCGGCATCTCGCTGATCGTGATGAGCCGTGCTGCAGGACTTCCTCGGCGCGGCCATCACCGCGTCCGTGATGGGCGTCTTCGCCGGCATCGCCTGGATCAACGGTTTCACCATGATCGGCCACGAGGTGTCCGACCAGCTCCGCGGCCGGGTGTTCGCGTTCGTCATGTCCTCGGTGCGGATCGTGCTGCTGGCGACCATCGCCGCCGGACCCGATCCTGGCCGGCGCGATCGGCTCCTACCCGGTGACGCTCGGCGACTTCCGATTCGACGTCACCGGGCCGGCCGTCGTGCTGGCCGTCGGCGGCCTGATCGCCTTCGGCGTCAGCCTGCTGATCGGCCGGCAGATCGGCGGGCTGACGTCCGGCCTGACCCGGCGGATCTTCGGCCGCCGCGGCGTGAACATCTGGGACGAGCAGGACGACCACGCCGGGGTGCTGATCGCCGTGGAGGGCGCCGATGCCGCTGGCGGTGGCCGAGTACTGCGGACCCGATCGAGGAGCACCTGCGCAGCCAACGGCTGGCTGACGGTCCGGGTGCAGGCGCCACAGGCGAGGCGGTGCACGACCGCGTGCGGCGCCGGAGAGCCCGGCAGAGGCGCTGCGGGCGTCCGCCGATCTCGCCGACCTGACCAGCGATCGGGTCCGGCCGGCGCTGGAGGCCGGCGCAGTCGTGGTCTGCGAGGGATTCGTCGACGCCACGATCGTCGCGTACCGGGCCGTCGGGGTCGAGGAGCAGCGGCTGGCCAGGGTGGCGCAGTGGGCGGTGAACGGGCTCAAGCCCGACCTGACCGTGTTGGTCGACGGGCCGGCGAAAGCACTCGATGGTGCGGTGACGGCCGAGAAGGCGGCCGTGGATCGCGACGGGCGCGGATCGCTCTGGGGTGGATGGCTCTGAGGCGGATCGCTCTGGCGTGGATCGATCTGGCGTTGACCGCGATGAGGTGGCAGAGCTGGAGATGGGCGGGGCGGGTGGCGCACCTGGCGACGCAGTGCGAGGCCGCGGTTGCTCTCGGCGCCCTCGAAGCCGCCGAGGTTGCCGTGAAGGACGCGACCCCGACCGCCGCGGACGGGGACCCGGAGGCCGCCGGTCAACCGGCCGTCCTGGACGATCCCGACGAGGAACTGGTCGACCCCGTGCAGGGGTACCGCGACCGGGCGTCGTATGCGCCGGAGCGCTACCTGATCGTCCGGCCGCTGTCCGAGGAGGGCGGACGGATCAATCCGGAGGTCGTCGAGCGGATCAGCTCGGTGCTGCGGCAGCGGACGCCGTCATTGGCCGAGCCGCAGCCACCGGCTGACGATCAGGCCGGCCGGCGGTCAAGAGCGGGTCGGCCGGCGGCGAGCCGGCGTCAGCGCAGCAGATCGCCGAGCGGGACCTCCTGGTCGGCCAGCGCCTGCAGGTCGACCGTCCTGCCGTCCAGGCCCGCCCGGACCAGCGCGGCGATCGACTCGGTGACGTCCCAGACGTTGGCGTTCATCCCGGCCAGCACCCGGCCGTCCGGCGGACCCAGAACGCGACGAACTCCGGTGCCGCGCCGTCCGGGTCAGGATCGACGGTCGGATCCCCGCGGAAGACGACCCGGTCGTACCCGCCAGGGGTCCACCCAGCCGGTGTACTCCATGCCGAGGTCGTACTGGTCGGAGAAGAAGTACGGCAACGGCGCGTACGGCGTGCTGCTGCCGAGCATCGACCGGGCGGCGGCCGGGCCGCCGTTCAGCGCGTTCGCCCAGTGCTCGACCCGGATCCGCCGGCCCAGCAGCGGGTTGAACGATCGACGCGACGTCGCCGCAGGCGAAGACCGCCGGGTCGGAGGTGCGCAGCAGGGCGTCGGTGACGACACCGTTGTCCACCTCGCAGGCCGGCCGCCTCGGCCAGTTCGACGGCGGGCGTGATGCCGATGCCGGCGACCACCAGATCGGCGGCCACCTCCCAGCCGTCGTCGAGCACGACCCCGGTCACCGCTCCGTCGGTTCCGACGATCTCCCGCAACCCGGCGCCGAACCGGAAGTCC
Organism: uncultured Actinomycetota bacterium; assembly: GCA_963766015.1. Lineage (GTDB taxonomy): Bacteria > Actinomycetota > Actinomycetes > Mycobacteriales > Nakamurellaceae > Nakamurella. Next base: position 15,821 of record CAVXYU010000044.1, read on the forward strand.
ACGCCGTGCGCGGCGTGCAGGTCGCGGTAGACGGTCGCGACCTCGTCACCGAGCACCCGGCGCAGCGGGCAGCGAGTCCATCTCGACCACGGTGACCGCGCAGCCGTGTTGCCGGCCGCGGCCGCCGCGGTCTCCAGGCCGATCCAGCCGGCTCCGACGACCACCACATGGCCGGCGCTGCTGGAAGGCCGCGAGCAGGGCGTCGGCCTGGTCGAGCGGTCCGCAGGTAGCGCACGCCCGGCCAGGTCGGCGCCCGGGCGTGTCAGCGTGCGGACCCTGGATCCGGTTGCCAGCAGCAGCTTGTCGTAGGCGACGGTGTCGGCGGGGTGCAGCGTGACGGTGCGCGCGGCGAGGTCCAGAGCGACCGCCGTGGTGCCCGGCCGCCACTCGATGTCGGTGTCTCGGCGTACCAGCTGCGGCTCGTGCACGAAGGCCTTCTCCCGCGGTTCCGCGCCGAGCAGGTAGCCCTTGGACAGCGGGGGACGTTCGTACGGCGGCTCGGTCTCCTCGCCGATCAGCACGACGCGGCCGGCGAAGCCCTCCTCGCGCAGCGTCTCGGCCGCCTTGGCCCCGGCCAGTGAGGCACCGACGATCACGTACGTCTCGTTCGCTCATGGGGACAGCGTCCCCGCCGTCGGTGGTCGTGGACAACGTCAGGGCCGCCGCCCGAGCGTCGGGCACAGTGTCGACCACGGGCTGTCGGAGGGTTCGGTTACCGTGGCCCGGACCAGCCAACAGCGGAGGCATGCCGTCGGCCGGACATGAGTGCAGCGTCGGGCCCGCCCGCGCCCGCAGCCGGTCCGCCGGTCTGGACGGCCGCCGACACCGAGCCGGTGCAGCTGCTGCGTGTGCGGCGTTGCAGGGTCGCCGCTGTACGGCTGCCGCCGTTCGGCGTGGTCCGGTGTCCCGATCTGCGGGCTGGTGTTCGTCTCGCCCCGGCTGACGTCGGAGGCATTGCAGCGGCTCTACGACGAGCCCGGCGTACTTCGAGGGCGGCGTCTACGGCGCGCAGTCCCGCTGGTCGCCGGCGATGGTGCTGCAGCGGACCTGGACCGCGGGGCGGCTGCCGGGCATCGCCCGGCTGCGGCCGCCGCCCGGCGCGGCTGCTGGAGATCGGCAGCGGCTACGGGCTCTTCCTGGCCGCCGCCCGCGGCGGCCGGCTACCGGGTGCAGCGGGCGTCGAACTGTCCCGCACCGGCGCGCGAGCATGCCGGTCACCCAGCTGGGGCTGGACGTCTTCTGCGGACAGCTGGCCGACTGCGCCGCCGGACGTCGGCGGACGTCATCTGCTTCTGGGACACCCTCGAGCACGTGCCCGACCCGCTGGCGTTCCTCCGCGAGGTGCGGGCCCGGCTCGCGCCGGACGGGGTCGTTCGCGCTGTCGGTGCCGTACGTTCGCGTCGCTGCCGGCCCGGGTCGCTCGGTCGCGGTGGTGGACGCTCAAACCGGAGCAGCACATCTGGCAGTTCACCCCGGCGACGCTCCGGCTGCTGGCGGCTCGAGCCGGCCTGGTGATCAGCTCGGTGGTCACCTCACCGCTGCGGCGGGCCAACGCCGGACGGACCGACTCGCTGGTCGCACTGGGCATGCGGCCGGGCCAGTGGTGCGCCCGTGAGCACGGCCGCCGGAGGGACTGCTGCGAGAAACAGGTCGAACGTGCTGGATCGGCCGCACGCCGCCGTCTTCGACGACGTGATCGGCCAGCAGGCGGCCATCGACGTGCTGACTCTTGCCGTCGCGGCGTCCCGCGGGGAGCCGGGTGTCCCTTCCGCGGCGATGACCCACGCCTGGCTGTTCACCGGCCCGCCGGGGTCTGGCCGCTCCGTCGCCGCCCGCGCGTTCGCGGCCGCGCTGCAGTGCGAGTACAGCGGCTGCGGGCAGTGCTCGCACTGCCGGACGGTGCTGGCCGCCACCCACGCCGACGTCCGCACGGTGACGCCCGAGGGCCTGACGATCTCGGTGAAGGAGATGCGCGCGGTCGTTCAGCTGGCGGCCCGCCGGCCGGCAACCGGGCGGTTCCAGATCGTGCTCATCGAGGACGCCGACCGGCTGACCGAGGGTGCCTCCAACGCACTGCTGAAGGCCGTCGAGGAGCCGCCGCCGCACACCGTTTTCCTGCTCTGCGCGCCGTCGACCCACCCCGACGACGTCTCCGTCACCATCCGTTCCCGGTGCCGGGTGCTCGCACTGCGGACGCCGTCCGCGGAGTCCATCGCGGAGGTTTTGGTCCGCCGCGATCACATCGACCCGGGGACGGCGCATTGGGCGGCATCGGTGTCGGCCGGTCATGTCGGCCGGGCACGACGGCTTGCGATCGACGAGGAGGCCCGCGAACAGCGCCGCCGGATCCTGGCCGTCCCGGCGCGCTGCGCACGATCGCCGACGTGTTCGTCGAGGCGGGTGACCTGCTGGCGGCGGCGAAGGGCGAGGCCAGCTCCATGTCGGAGCGCCGGGACGCCGTCGAGCTGGAGGAACTCAAGACGGCGCTCGGTGCCGGGGGAACAGGGAAGGGAGCCGTGGGGGCGGCCCGCGGGACCGCCGGCGTGGTCAAGGAGATGGAGCGGCGGCAGAAGTCGCGGGCCACCCGGACCGAGCGCGATGTACTGGATCGCGCGCTGGTCGACCTGTCGGGTTTCTACCGTGACGTCATCGCACGCAGTCTCGGTTCGACCGCCCCGCTGATGAACCCGGACGTTGCCGCGGACATCGACGTGGCGGCGTCGCGGCTCGGGTCGGTGGGAGCTCTGCAACGCCTCGACGCCGTGCTGGCCTGCCGGGAGGCGATCGAGGCGAACGTCAAACCGCAGATCGCCGTCGAGTCGATGATGATGGCGCTGTTCGCGGGGCCGGTCAACGCCTGACCGGGCAGGTCGGAGCGCGCAACGGCATTGCGACAGGTTGTCAACCGCGTACGGTGACCGTTCATGGGGATGTTGTGCGCCGTGACGTTCTCGGCCAACGGCCAGCTGCACTACGCCAACCCCGGCGACCTCCGCCCCGAGGTGGGCGACATGGTGCTGCTCCCCACCGACCACGGTGCGGTGGCCGCCAAGGTCATGTGGGCGTCCGAGTACTCACCCGAGGACACCGAGGGCTTCCCGGTCCTGCTCGGCATGGCCGGCGACCGTGACCTGGTCGCCACCGAGCAACTGCGCAAGGCCAAGGCGCGCACCATGGTTGCCAGCCGGAAGCTGATCCGTGAGCACGGCCTGCCGATGAAGGTCCTCGCCGTCGATCCGCAGGCCGACGCCGGCAAGACCGTCATCTACTACTCATCCCCGGAAACCGTCGACTTCCGGTCTCTGTTGCGGGATCTGTCCGCGACGCTGGGCAGCCGCATCGAACTGCGTCAGCTGGCGGCCAGGGATGCCGTCCGGGTGACGGGCGCTATCGGCTCCTGCGGTCGGGACACCTGCTGCTCGACGTTCCTCAAGGACTACGAGCCGATCACCCTGGCGATGGCCCGCGACCAGGAGCTGCCCGCGAACCCGATGCGGATCTCCGGCGCCTGCGGCCGGCTGATGTGCTGCCTCAAGTACGAGCACCCCCTGTACCAGGACTTCAAGGCCACCACGCCCGCGATCGGCGAGGACGTCGATTCGCCTGCCGGTCCCGGTCGGGTAGTGGCGCACTCGGTGCCCGGCGAATCAGTCGTGATCAAGCTGGCGGCCGACGGCTCCCGTCAGGTGTGTCCCAAGGCGTCGGTGTGCGGGTCCCGCAAGGCCTACGAGGAGCAGCACCCCGACCGTTGAGCCCCCCGAGGTGGTGTGCGGGGAATGGGATTCGGTTCAGGTCGATCGCTGTCAGAACAGTGACGCGAGAAGGGCCCCGCCGACGAACGCCGCGGCAGCCACCCAGATCCAGGTGGGCAGGTGTTTCATCGCTTCCTCCTCATGACCGGTAGACCTGACCGTCGGTGACCTTCACCGGGACCGCCGGCAACGGTGTGGGGGCGGGGCCTCCCAGGACCGCTCCGGTGGCGGCGTCGAAGGTGCTGCCGTGGCAGGGACAGGTGATCCTGCCTCCGCTGACGCCGGAGACCAGGCAACCCTGATGGGTGCAGACCGCAGAGAAGGCCCGCACGGTGTCGGCGCCCTCCCGAGTGACGACGATCGCCTGGTCGGCGATGATGACGCCGCCGCCGTCGGGTATGGCATCGACGGTCGTCAACGCTGTCGCGGTTCCGGTCGGCGCCGGCGGGGAGTAGCCCGCGGCCGGGGCCGTCGCGCGTGGAGTCGGTCCTGCCGTCAGGTACCAACCGAAGCCGGCCGCGCCGGCCACGACAGCCACCCCGGTGCCCGCCAGCACCGCGCGCCGGGAGGCCTGGGCGTCACCGGTCGCGTCGGTCATCTGGGACGCGGTGATCTGGGACGCGGGTGACTGGGATGCGGGTATCGGGGCCCCCGTCTGTTGGTACGGCGCTTGTTGGTTCGCCGCCTGTTGGTAGGGCGCCTGTTGGTAGGGCGCTTGTTGGTAGGGCGCTTGTTGGTACGACGTTTGCGGGTTCCCCGCCCGCTGGTAGGGCGCCTGCGGGTTCGCCGCCTGCCGGTACGGCGCTTGTTGGTAGGGCGGCGCCCACTGGGGTGGCGGTACTCCCTGCGGAGGTGGCCCGGGCGGCGTCGGCCCGGGTGGCCGCTGCTGCCAGCCGGGCGGTGGCTGGTTCTGCGGCGGCGACTGCCAGACCGGCGGCGGCCCTTGCTGCGGGCCCCCTGGTCCCTGCCAGTTCGGCGGCCTCGTGCCGGGAGTCGCCTGCCAACCCGGTGGCGGTTGCTGCGCGCCGGGTGCCGATGGCCGCGAAGCCGGTGGCGCAGGCGGCACGCCGGGAGGTGGCGGGGCTTGCCAACCAGGTGGCTCGATGACGGTCGTCGGCCCATCCGGCGGTTGCTGCATGTCAGGGGCCGGTGCCGGCGGGACCGGGGCAGGCGGGATCGGGGCAGGCGGAACCGGCGCACCAGACTGCACACCACCGGCGGCGTGGTCGGCGTACGGGGATCGGATCTGCTCGGTCCGGTCTTCCGGCGGCGGACCGGCCTGCTCGTCGGACGAACTCACGGCCTGCCTCCGGCATCGTCGTGGACCACGGTCAGGAAGGACGGTGGCGCGGGCTGCGGCGGCGCGGGCGGGCTCACCACAACGGGACCCCCGACTGGGTGAAGTACCAGAAAGCAGAACTGAACCAGACGACGACGAGCAGCCCGGCGAGCAGTCCGCCCAGCACCGGCAGCGCCCAGCCGGGGAGCCCACGCAGTCGCAGCGCCAGCATCTTTGCCGCGAAAACCCCGTAGAACAGGCATCCGGCGACCGTGTGCAGCAGGGCGCGACCGGACGCGTCGGAGAAGCCGAGAGACCAGACGCACTGGAACGCGACCGGCAGTGTCAGCACGAAGGCGACCACGCCCGACCATCGGTGCACCGGCGATGCCCACGCCGGCGAACCGGTGACTCCGGGGAGCCGACCCCACATGGCCAGCGCCGAACCGATCTGCACGATGACGAACACCAACGCTGCGGTCGCGAACCACGTCTTCATCGCCAGCAGGGCGGAGAATCCGAACGTCCAGATGGCTGCGCCGTTGCCGGGGTGCACTCTCGAGTAGGCAGCCAGGACCGCGGCGACCACGATGCCGAGCCCTGCTGCGGCAGCCAGCCCCCAGCGAGGCTCCTGCCGCACCGCCGGGTGTCCGGTGGTTGCCATGGTGGCCTCCACAAGGGAAGTGACGGACCTGCCGTTCGGCGCCGTCGCCATAGAATCGTCCCATTCCGTCCTGATCTTCGCTGCTGTTTTTCGAACCTGACACGCCCGGCGAGCCCCCGGGGGATGCGTTGAAGGCGTGAGTACTGCCGTACGCTCTGTGACGGGACGGCACGACGTCTGCGTGACGTCGGTGGGGTGGGTGCCAGTCGTCCGTGTCCGCCGGGCAAAACACCGCGACAATGCGGTGGATCGACCGCGGGGCGCGGAATCATGAGCGCGGTTGTCAACGCGCCGCCGTCGTGTGCGTCTCAACAACACGTCGCATCCTGCGACAACAGCAGCATCCTGGATCGGTACGGCGGGCAGGGCCTGCCACCGGCCTGGGGACGTGATCTCGGAGGACAGCATGGCGTTGCACCGAACCGGCCGCTCGCGGCTCATCGCAGGCCTGATCGCCGGCGTGCTCGGCCTCACCGCCGCCTGTTCCGGCTCGACCGGTGGTCTCCCCGACGTTCAGTCCGCCGGCGTCAGCCCGGCTGGTGCGGCAGCTGTTCCGCCCGCCTCCGCAGGCGGCGTGACCGTCCCTGGCGGACCGTCGACCGACGGCGTGACGGGCCCCGGCACGTCGGTCGCCACCACCACTGCGCCACCTCCGCCTGTGGCGAAGGTCGCCGGGAGCCCGGCGTTCGGAGCCGGCGAGATCTCGCCGACCGCCCCCGTGACGATCTCCGTCAGCCAAGGTGCCATCACCGACCTCGCCTTCAGCAACCCCGAGGGCGTCAAGGTCAAAGGCACCCTTTCCAAGGACAGGCACTCCTGGACACTCGGCGAACCGCTGGGCTACGGCCGCACCTACACCGTCACCGGGGTCGCGACGGGTACCGACGGCAAGACGGTCCCGATCAGGGGCTCGTACACGACGGTGACACCCGTCGACCAGATCACCACCTCGATCTCCCCGGGTGATGACGCGGTCGTCGGAGTCGCGGCGCCGGTCGTCGTCCGGCTCGGCTACGACCCGGCCGACCGGGCCGCCATCGAAAAGCACATCACCATCACGACCACGCCGAAGGTCGAGGGCGCATGGGCCTGGATCACCCACGACGGTGACCAGTGGCCATCTCTCGACTGGCGTCCGAAGAAGTACTGGCCGGCCGGCACCAAGGTGCACGTCGAGTCGGACATCTACGGGCTCGACTTCGGCGGCGGGTACTACGGCGGCGACAACGCGACCACTGACTTCACCATCGGCCGCAACCAGGTCGTCAAGGCGGATGCGAACGCGCACAACATCGTCGTCCAGCAGAACGGCAAGACGGTCGCCACCTACCCCGCCTCCTACGGCAGCGGCGACGACATCGGCGACCCCAACCGTGTCACCCGGTCCGGCGTGCACGTGGTGATGGACAAGCAGGAAGTCACCAAGATGAGCAACCCGGCCTACGGGTACCGCAACATCACCGAGTACTGGGCCGTGCGGATCAGCAACAACGGCGAGTTCATCCACCAGAACCAGGACACCGTCGGCGATCAGGGCGTGGTCAACGTCAGCCACGGCTGCATCAACCTCTCCGCGGAGAGCGCCGAGGCGTACTTCGGGAGCGCGATCTACGGCGACCCGGTCGAGGTGACGGGCACGAGCGTCGAACTGTCCGCCGCCGACGGCGACTTCTACGACTGGGCCATCCCGTGGAGCGAGTGGCTGACGATGTCCGCCGCCAGTCACTGATCTGCCCTCCGTCCGCCGGGTGGAGAGCAGTTGTTGGCGGAGACGTGTCCGGCCGGCCGCGGCGGAGCAGTTAGACTCTTCAGCGCCGCCGCTGTAGCTCAGTCGGCAGAGCGTCTCACTCGTAATGAGAAGGTCTGGGGTTCGATTCCCCACAGCGGCTCCAAGCACGCGGCTCCTAGCACGGCCCCGGCACTGCTCGAAGCACCGTCCGGATGACGCCGGATCGTTTTCCTGCCGCCTACGCTGGCGGCAATGCGCTCCGTTCCCGGATGGATCTGGCCGAACATCACCATGCTGGCCCTGGTCGGCGGGTACGTGTGGTGGAGGCTGGTCAAGGGCACCACCCGTCCGCGGACCAGCCCACGCCGCGCCTGGACGGTGGTGATCGTCGCGGTGACGGCCCTGGGACCGATCGCCCTGCTCGCCCAGTACGCACTCCCGATCGCTGCGCAACGCGTGCTGATCGGCCCCATCGGCTGGACCTGCTACGGGTTGCTCATCTTCCTGGCGACGGCGACCGTGTTCACGGAGCCGGTGCGGATCTGGTGGTGGTGGCAGCGCCGCCGCTCGCAGCGTGCAGCAGCGTCGCGGGGTGAGTCACCGCTGACCGGATCACTGCAGGCCGGGTCGCAGGCGGGATCGCCAGGTCACCCATCCTCGAGGACACAGTCGCCAGACCCGCAGGTGCCGACGACCGTCGAACCATTGCCGGCCGACCCGGATCGCCGGCTGTTCCTGCAACGCGCCCTTGCCGTCGGCGTCGGCGCGGTCGCCACGATCACGACCGGCATCGCAGCCCGTTCCGCACTGGGCGGTCCCGCGGTCCGGACGGCCACCATCGCGCTGCCGAACATCCCGGCCGACGCAGTGGGCTTGCGTGTCGCCCTGATCAGTGACCTTCACCTGGGCAGCGTGCTCGGGGCCGACTTCTGCCGGTCCGTCGTCGAACTGGTCAACGCGCAGCAGCCCGACGTCATCTGCCTGATCGGGGATCTGTCCGACGGGTCGGTGGCCGAGCTGGCGGAGGAGTTGCGGCCGTTGGCCGAACTGCGCGCGCCGGAAGGCGTTTTCGTCGTCACCGGCAATCACGAGTTCTATTTCGACCCGGACGGCTGGATCGCCTTCCTGCCGCAGCTCGGGATGCGGTTGCTGGCCAACGAGGCGGTGCCGGTGCGTGGGTTGCTCCTGGCCGGTGTGCACGACATCGCCGGACGGCCGACCGGGCGTGGACCCGACATGGACGCGGCACTGGCGGCGCGGGCACCGGGCCAGCCCGTGATCATGATGAGCCACTCGCCGAACCTGGTGGATGACGCCGTGGACCGCCAGGTCGACCTGATGGTGTCCGGACACACCCACGGCGGGCAGTTCTTCCCCGGCACGCTGGCCATCGCCGCAACGTCGAAGGCGGTGTCGGGCTACTACGCTTTCGGACCCACCCAGTTGTTCGTCACCAACGGCGCCGGATTCTGGGGGCCGATCGCCCGGCTCGGCGCGCCGCCGGACGTCACGTTGCTCACCCTTGTCGCCCCTGGGACGGCCGCGCCGACCGCCAGCTGAGCGCCGCGACCAGATCGCAGTGGTACCGGGCGTCGGCCGGAGCTGATGGCCGGTCAGCACTCCTTGCCGGGCGTCACCGGGTCCTGCGTGTCCAGGGCGGCCAGGATCGTTGAGCAGATGTCGGCGAAGTTCTTCAGCTGCTCCGGACTCAGCGGGTCGAACATGATCGATCGCACCGTTTCCGCATGGCTCGGAGCCACTTCGACCAGTCGGTCGAAGCCGGCGTCGGTCAGTTCTGCCACCTGGCCGCGGCGATCGCCGGGTGCCGGCATCCGGCGTACCCAGCCCGCCTCTTCGAGCCGTGCGACGGCATGGGAGACCCGCGACTGCGATGCCCTGACCACTTCGGCCAGTTGATTCATCCGCAGTGAGCGCCTCGGCGCCTCGGACAGCATTGCCAGGATCAGGTAGTAGGCGTGCGGCATGCCGGCAGCCTGCTGGAGGTCGCGCTCGATGTGCCCCGAGAGCTGACCGGACAGGCGCAGGAAATCGCGCCATACGTGCTGCTGCTCGTCGGACAACCAGGGATCTTCGCGCACACCAGGATTATTGACCCGTCGGTCGTTGCCCGCGCTACTAAGTACTTGAACGCTCATGTAAGTCAGCGTAGACTCGTTCGGTAAGAGCAGCCCATCGACCAGCGGAATCGAGTTCCCAGTGACCACCGACCACGTCATCGACACCTCGACGAGCAGCACCGGCGAAGCCCCCGGCGCTGCGGACCGGATGCCGGTGCTGTACCTGTCGCACGGCGCACCGCCGCTCGCCGACGACGCGACCTGGACCTCGGAACTCAAATCCTGGAGTGCCGACCTGCCGCGGCCGACGTCGATCCTGGTCGTCTCGGCGCACTGGGAATCCGCACCGCTCACTGTCGGTGCCACCGAGACCGTGCCGCTGACCTATGACTTCTGGGGCTTCCCGCAGCGGTACTACGACGTCACCTACGAGGCCCCCGGGGCACCCGAACTGGCCAGGGACGTGCGCGGCCTGCTGTCCAGGCCAGGCTCGGAGGTGCACCAGGATCGGCACCGCGGGCTCGACCACGGCGCCTACGTCCCGCTGGTGGAGATGTTCCCCGAGGCTGACATCCCCGTTCTGCAGGTGTCGATGCCGACCCTCGACCCGCGCCGGCTCTTCGAGATGGGCAGGCGCCTCGCACCACTGCGCGACCAGGGCGTGCTGATCATCGGATCCGGCTTCACGACGCACAATCTGTCCGAGGCGAACTTCGGCGACACCACCGGCCAGGCCCCGGTATGGGGTCAGGAGTTCGACGCGTGGGCCCGGGAAGCCGTCGAGTCGGGTGACGTCGACGCCGTCCTTGACTTCGAGCACCGCGCACCGGCCGCCCGCCGGGCCCACCCGCGGACCGAGCACTTCGCCCCGCTGTTCGTCTCGCTGGGCGCGACCGCCGACACCTGGTCGGACGCGCACAGCACCGTCGACGGCTTCTGGTACGGGATGGCCAAGCGGTCCTTCGAGATCAACTGACCGGCTTGCCCTTACGACGGGCGATGCCCACGCCGATCAGCGAGACCACCCCTCCCACGACGGCCAACGGGACCGGGACCTCATCGAGGAACACCCAGCCGAGCAGGATCGCGATCGGCGGGACGGCGTAGGTGGTCGCCCCCAGCCGGCCGGCATCGCTGCGGGTCAGCGCGTACGCCCACGTGACGAAGGCCGCGGCCGTCGGGACGACGCCGAGGTAGAGCACCCCCAGGTCGGCACCCGTCGGCGCGCTCGACAGGTCCGAGACCAGCGCGGGCAGGAACGGCAGGCAGCTCACGGTGCCGATCAGGCAGGCCAGCCAGGTCACCTGGAGGCCGGGGATCCGGCGCAGGACGACCTTCTGACCCACGACGGCCACCGCGTAGACCACCGCCGCGAGCAGCACCAGCAGCACTCCGGCGATGTCGATCCGGCCGGTCGAGGTCGCAACACCGATGATCAGGGTGCCGGCGAACGCGACCAGCCCTCCGATCACCAGCATCCGCGGGAATCCCTCGCCGAGCAGCAGGCCGGCGAGCACCCCGATCAGGATGGGCGCGAGTTGGATCAGCATGGCGGCCGTGCCCGCGTCGACGTGCTGCTCACCGGCGTTCAGCGCGACGTTGTAGACGCCGAACCACAGCACGCCGATCATCGCCACCAGCGCCCAATCGGGCCGGTTCATCGGCACCCACCGGCGGGTCCAGAGCATCATCAGGCTCAGGCAGAGCGAGCCGATCGCGAGCCTGCCGAGACTGAGGCCGCCCGGTGAGTAGCTCTGGCCGACGAACCTGATGACGACGAACGCCGACGCCCAGGCCAGCACCGTGAACGAGGCCGCGAGGACGACCCGCCACGAAGCGCCGGTCGAGGCGGGGCGCCGAGATGTGACGCTCACCCGGCCGCCGGGCACGACCCGGTCCGCTGGCCTGTCGCCGCTCTTGATCACATCACCCTGGTTACCACTGCTCATGAATGCCACTCTGCTGGGCCGGACCGTTCAGATCCAGCGAGTATTTCTGGACCGAAGTATGCAGTTCTCCTGACGGGTTCGAACGCAGGGTCCCGAGGTCGCAGACTAGGGGGGTGAGCGTGCCGACCCTGCCGCCCGTCGAAGTTGCGGCGTTGCACCGTGCTGTCGATCTCGCCGACCGCGGCGCCGGTTCGGTGTTGCCCAACCCGGTGGTCGGCTGCGTGCTGCTGGCACCTGGCGGCTGGACCGTCGGCGAGGGCTACCACGACCGGCCGGGCGGCCCGCACGCCGAGATCGTGGCACTGGCTGCTGCCGGGGAGTGGGCGCAGGGATCGACGGCCGTGGTGACGTTGGAGCCGTGCAACCACTCCGGGCGAACCGGTCCGTGCACGGAGGCGCTGGTGGCTGCGGGTGTCCGGCGGGTCGTGGTGGCGGTGTCCGATCCGTGGCCACCCGCGGCCGGAGGCGTCGAACGGCTCAGGTCCGCAGGTGTGGACGTCATCGACCTGCCCGCGCTCGGCGGCTGCTCGCCGGATGTCGCCGCCGGCGTGGCCGCAGCCGAGGATGTCAACCGGGTGTGGTTGACGGCAACCCGAAAGGGTCGCCCGTTCGTCACCTGGAAGGCCGGGATGACGGTCGACGGCCGGGTGGCGGCCCCGGACGGCACCAGCAAGTGGATCACCTCACCGGAATCCAGGGCTGATGTGCACGCGCTGCGGTCCAGGGTCGACACCATGATCGTCGGCGTCGGGACCGTGCTGGCCGATGATCCACAGCTCACCGCGCGAGATCTGGACGGCCGACACCTCCCGCGTCAGCCTCTGCGGGTGGTCCTCGACTCGCGCGGCCGGACTCCCTCGCAGTCAAGGGTTCTCGACGACGCCGCAGCGACCTGGATCGTCACCGCCGCGGACGTCGGGGCAGACGCCGGCGGCCGGGTGGATCCGCTGGAGACGCTGCGCCGGCTCTACCGCCGCGGGCAGAGACATGTGCTGCTCGAAGGCGGACCCACGGTGACGGCGTCCTTCCTGGACGCCGGTCTGATCGACGAGGCCATCGTCTACGTCGCACCGACGCTGCTCGGCGCAGGTCGTCCGGCACTCGACGGCGGCCGGGTCGGCACCCTCACGGACGCCCACCGCGGCGAACTGCGGGACGTCGCCAGGATCGGACCCGACGCCAGGCTGCGGTTCGACTTCCGGCGCTGAGCGGGGCCCCGGCAGGAAGTAGGCGCGCCCGCAGGACTGGCCGATGCGGTCCGTGGGGCGGACCATTCCCCCATGGCCCTGTCGCTGGAGAAGCAGATGATGACCGCGTTGCCTGAGCTGCGCTACCAATCCAGCAGCAAGCGGGTTCGGGTCCGCCTCAACGGCCGGCCGGTCGCGGACACGACCACGCCGATGCTGGTCTGGGAGCCGCTTCGGGTCGTGCCGTCCTACGCCGTCCCGGAGTCCGACATCACCGCGAACCTTGTACCCGCCGGCGCATCGGACCCACCGCCCGCGCACCGAGCCGTCCAGTTCGGCGAGGGTGGTCCGCGATTGCTCGACCCCGGGGTGCCGTTCGCGGTGCACTCTGCCGACGGAGAGCCGCTGACGGTGCGGGTCGACAGCGCCACCCGGGACGGCGCGGCGTTCCGACTGGGCGATCCCGATCTGCGGGGCTTCGTCGAGTTGGATTTCGCTGCGTTCGAGTGGTTCGAGGAGGACCAGCAGATCTACGGCCACCCGACCGACCCATACCACCGGATCGACATCCGGCCGAGCTCGAGTCACGTCCGTATCGAGCACCAGGGAACCGTCCTCGCCGACACCCGCCGCGCGAAGATGCTCTTCGAGGGCACCTTCCCGATGGCCCGGTACTACCTGCCGCGCGAGGACGTGCTGGTCGACCTGCTCCCCGGCGTCGCCAGGACCACCTGCGCCTACAAAGGCAACGCCACCCACTATTCGGTGGACGCCGGCGGGCAGCGGTTGGAGGACATCGCGTGGAGCTACGAGGATCCGCTGGCCGACGCGCGTGATGTGGTCGGCCTTGTCTGCTTCTATCAGGAACGGCTCGACCTCGTCGTGGACGGGCGACCGCTCGAGCGGGTTCGCACGCCTTGGTCCTGATGCCCCGTTTGTGGAGCAGGTCGGCGGCGGCCTGCGTTGGGTTCAGGTCGGCCGGAAGGTCAGCCTTCACGACCTGCCCTGAATCCGGGATACGCCACCAACAGCGACGCGGCAGGCACGATGTGGCCACGGCGGCGGACGTCAGGGCACTTTCTTCGTCCGGTGGCGGTGTGCATGCGCACCCCTCTCCGTGAGCAAGCCGGGTCGGCCCCGCCGGCCGACGCCGTCGGCCATGTGCCACCGGCTACATGCCCGAAAAGAGTGCCCGCAGTACGGCTTTTCACCTGTACGTGGCCCCGATTGCTCCGTCCGGATCGGTGCGTCACGGTCGTGGGCTGGACACTGCGCCGTCGGGGTGGTCCGGCTCGACGTTCGCAGAGTGTCCTGACTCTCAGTGGTGGGTCAGTGATCCGGGCCCCCAGATGCGCGCGTCCCGATCGGCGACCTGAAGATCGACTCTGTGCCTGGGACAGCGCCGGATAGCGTGGCGACTCGCGGGTCGCACGCGGCTCGCTGTGGCGCGTTCGGGGCAGGATGGCGGGGCAGGATGGGGCGGGACCCAAAACAGGGGTGGGCCCCGTGGGGATCGAACCCACAACCCGCGGATTAAAAGTCCGCTGCTCTGCCAATTGAGCTAGAGGCCCGCGACGGGGGTGTCCGAGCAGGGCCCCGGCCGCCACGCGAGCCTACCGGCTCGCTTGGATGGACCAGACATCACCGCGAGGGGGACCGCATGGCCCGGCACGATGACGAGCACCTTGACGACGACGAGACGACCGTCATCCGCGATGGCCCGGAGTCGGCCGGGACAGCCGATTCCGCGGCGGGGCAGCCGACCGCCGGACCCGGTGCGGAGGGCATCCCCGGTCCGGAGGGCGTCCCCGGTCCGGAGGGCGTCCCCGGTCCGGACGACGGCCCCGGTCCCGGGATCGGCCCCGGGCCGCAGCGTCCGGCCATCGAACCGCCGCGATCCGCGCCGGGTGGCGAGCGCCGTGAGGTCGTGCAGCCGCCCGGACCGGCTCTGGTGGCCGTCGGGCTCGGCCTGCTGACGAAGAACGGCTGGATCTTCCAGGACATCAACCTCACGCTGCGGCCGTCATCGGTGGCAGCGATCGTGGGGCAGGCCGGGACGGGGCGCACGTCGTTGTTGCTCGCGCTGGTCGGCAGGCTGGAGGCCAACACCGGGTCGCTGACCATCGCCGGGCACAGCATCCGCGACCGGCCGAAGAACGTGCGGGCGGTCAGCTCGGTGGCCAGGGCCGGCCGGTTGGCGGTTCCGGAACCGCGGTTGACGGTCAGCGAATCGGTCACCGAACGGTGCCTGCTCGAGGACGAACCGGTGCAGTCGGGCCGCTCGCGGTTCGAGGAGGCCTGTGAGGCACTCAATCTCGTCGTCGACCCGAAGATGCTGGTCGGGCGGCTCTCGGGGGAGCAGGCAACGCTGCTCGCGCTTGCCCTCGCCTGCGTGCGGGTCAGTGCGGTGATCGCCCTGGACGACCTGGACCGCGACGTCTCGGCAGCCACCCAACAGCGGATGCTCGACGCCCTGATCCGGCTGGCGAAGGCGATGGGCCCGACGATCATCGTCACGACCACCGACCGGATCCCGGTGATGGACGCCGACGTGGTCCTGGACCTCACACCGATGGACGGTGCCGCGATCTGGGAGCTCGACCTGCGGGAAGCCCCGACCGAGGTGCTCTCCCATGAACTGGGAAGTTACGGGGCGTCGGCCTGGTCGGCTGAGTTGGGGACCGTGGATGCCCTGCCAGATCGGGGGCCGGATCACGGGCCGGATCACGGGCCGGACGCCGACCCGCAGCACCCTGCCGACGACCATCTTGCCGACGACCATCCTGCAGGCACCGCAGGCGACGATCCGGATCACGACGGCAGGTGGAGCCGCGAGCGGTGGGAGTCGGCGCCCGCCGCCGGGTCCGCGACCGAACCGGACGCCCCGAACCTTGCTGACCCGAACGCTGCTGACCCGAACGCTGCTGACCCGAACGCTGCCGAGCCGAACGCTGGTGCCGGACCCGGCGCTGATGACGCCCCCGCTCCGACGGAGGACCCCCGATGATCAAGACCGTGAAGCTCGCCTCGTTCGAGGTGCGCCGGTTCAAGGGCCCGCTACCGATCGTCGGCCTGCTGTTCCTGCTGCTCGTGCCGACCCTGTACGGCGCGCTGTACCTGTGGTCGAACTGGGACCCCTACGGCAAGACCGACCAGGTACCGGTTGCGGTCGTCAACCTGGACGATCCGGTGGAGGTGGACGGGCAACAGGTGGCCGCGGGAAACCGGCTGGTCACCGAGCTGCAGAAGGACGAGATCTTCGACTGGCAGTTCGTCAGTGAGGACGAGGCGACGGACGGCCTGGCGGCCGGCACCTACGAGATGGTGGTGACCATTCCGCCGGAGTTCTCCGCCGACCTGGCCAGTGGGGCCGGGCAGAACCCGACCCGGGCGATCGTCGTCCTGAAGCGCGATGACGCCAATGGCATCGGGATAGCGTTGTTGACCGCATCGGCGCAGAGCCAGCTCCAGGCGGCGATCGACAGGTCTGCCATCGGTGCCTATTTCGACTCCGTCTTCGCGAACCTGGACACCATCCGTACCGACATCGGCACTGCGGCAACCGCTGCCGGCCAGTTGGCCGCCGGTGCGAGCACCGCACTGTCCGAGGCGACCAACCTCTCGACCGGCATCGCTGCGGCGAAAAAGGGCTCGGCCCAAGTGGTCGCGGGGCTGGCCGACGACAAGGCGCAATCGGCGCAGCTGGTCACCGGTGCCAGCGACGCCAAGGCCGGGTCGGCGTCCCTGCTGACCGCGCTGACCGCGTTGGACACCGGCGCCACCGAACTCGGTCCGCAGGCCCAGCAGGTCGCGGACGGCAATCAGCAGCTGGCGAGCACGGTGGCCCCGGTGTTGAATGCCGTCTCATCGGCGCTGCCGGCGCTGGGTCAGGCCGGGGCCAACATCGTCTCCGCCACCGATGACGTGGCCAGCTTCTCGTCGGTGCTGAGCCAGCAGTCCGCCGATGCCACCACCGCGCTCAACCAGCTGAAGGCCTCGAACCCGGGGGCGGACTACACCGCGATCACGGCTGCCCTGACCGCCATCGACGGGTCGGCGTCGGGCCTCGCCCAGGCGTCGGCGCAGGCCAGTCAGGTCGCGCTGGACGTCAACGACGCCGCGCAGTCGGTGAGTTCGGCGGGCGGTGGCGACCTGTCCGGCGCCGGCGCCGAGCTGACCGGGCTCGCAACGCAGTCGGCCCAGGTCGCGACGGGTGTGCAGTCCCTGAGCAGCGGCATCACGACGGCGAGTTCCGGGGCCGCCACGCTGGACAGCGGGGTCAGCCAGCTCTCCACCGGCTCCACCGCGCTGGATTCAGCGATCGGCCAGCAGCAGCTCGTCGCGCAGAAGCTCGACGACGGCCTCGGGGTGCAGCAGAAGGGCGCGGCCACCCTGGTCGACCAACTCACCGAACAGGACACCAGAACAAAGGCGTTGTCGACCCAGCTCGCGAAAGCCGCCAAACGCGTCCCTACCCTGGATCCGGCCGAGCGGGCCGACGCCGCGCAGGTGCTGTCCTCGCCCGCCGATGTCCAGGAGGTCGTCGACAACCCGGCGACCTACTACGGCCGCGGGCTTGCGCCGTTCCTGTTCGGCCTGGCCATCTGGGCGTTCGGCATCACGGCGTTCACCCTGCTCCGACCGGTGTCTGCGCGGGCACTGGCCGGACGTGCGCGCTCGTCCCGGATTGCCGTCGCGGGCTGGTTGCCGGTCCTGGGCATCGGCGCGATCGGGTCGCTGCTGCTCTTCGGGATCGTCTGGCTCGGACTCGGACTCGACCCGGTCAATGCCTGGGGATCGCTCGGCGTCGTCGTGCTCGCCGCCGCCTGCTTCACGGCGATCGCCCACCTGTTGCGGACCTGGCTGGGCAGCGTCGGTTCGGCGATCCTGCTGATCCTGCTGTTCGTCCAGCTCACCAGCGCCGGGGGGCTCTATCCCGTCGAGGTGCTGCCGGCGCCGTTCCGTGCCGTGCACGACTTCATCCCGTTGACCTATCTGGTGGACGCCCTGCGCATCACCTTCACCGGCGGTCCCACCGACCGGCTGTGGCGCGACGTCGCGGTCCTGGGTGTCCTCACCCTGATCGCAGTCGGTCTGGTGGTGTACGTGGTGCACCGCAAGCGCCGGTTCACCCAGCGCGACCTGCACCCCGCCCTGGCCCAGTAGCCCCAAGCGGCCCGCAAGGCGCACTGACGACGAGGCCGGTCAGAAAGTCGTTCGTCAGGCGTACTTGCGCTGTTCGCGATTGAGGTGCATGATTGCGTCCAGCAACTAGATGCGTTGCGCACGCAACTATCCGAGGAAAGG
Organism: uncultured Actinomycetota bacterium; assembly: GCA_963766015.1. Lineage (GTDB taxonomy): Bacteria > Actinomycetota > Actinomycetes > Mycobacteriales > Nakamurellaceae > Nakamurella. The sequence goes on from CAVXYU010000044.1 coordinate 33,766, forward strand.
CGAGGTATGACGAGCCTCCACATGTCGCCGGCCACAGACTTCACCGATGCGGACGACTCCGGGCTGCAGCGCTCCGCCGAGGAGATCGCCGCGGCCATCGTCACGATGATGCGCCAGTTCAACGGCATCAAGTCCCGGGTCTCGGCCGACCCCAACGCAGACCATTCGCAGTTGTTCCTGCTGGTCAGGCTCGCCCAGCACGGCCCAAGAAGGGCCAGTGATCTCGCCGAGCAGCTTTGCGCGGATCCGTCCACGGTGTCGCGGCAGGTGGCCTCGCTGGTGAAGGCCGGACTGATCGAGCGCCGCGCCGATCCGGACGACGGCCGGGCATCGATCCTGGCCGCAACCGAACTCGGCCTTGCCCGGGTGAGGGAGTTCTCCGCGCATCGCGGGGCCACCATGCTGCCGGTCATCGCCGACTGGTCCCAGGACGAGCGCGACGACCTTTTGCGTCTCATCACCAAGTACACCGAGGGCATCGAGGCCCATCGCGAACAGATCATCACGGCGATGCTGCGCCACCATGGGAAGGAATCCTCCTGATGTCCACCGCAACACCCGAGGTCGCCGAGTCACCGGCCGGCCTGACACACCAACAGATCCGGACCATCCTGATCGGGCTGATGGCCGGCATGCTGCTGGCTGCGCTCGACCAGACCATCGTGTCCACCTCCATCCGGGTCATCGCCGATGATCTCCAGGGCCTGTCGGCCATGGCCTGGGTCACCACCGCCTACCTGATCACCTCGACGGTGACCACCCCGCTGTACGGCAAGCTTTCCGACATCTACGGTCGCCGGCCGATGTTCATCACGGCGATCAGCATCTTCATCGCCGGCTCGCTGCTGTGTACGTTCGCCACCTCGATGTACGAGCTTGCAGCGTTCCGGGCCGTTCAGGGCATCGGCGCCGGTGGGCTTTTCTCCATGGCGCTGGCCATCCTGGCCGACATCGTTCCGCCGCGGGAGCGGGCCAAGTACCAGGGCTACTTCCTGGCCGTGTTCGGCATGTCCTCCGTCATCGGCCCGCTGGTCGGCGGCTTCTTCGCCGGCGCGGACACCATCTTCGGCATCACCGGCTGGCGCTGGGTCTTCCTGATCAACGTGCCGATCGGCGCCATCGCACTGGTCATCGTCGCGATCACGCTCCACATCCCGCACATCCGCACCGACCACCGCATCGACTGGTGGGGCGCCGCCGCGCTCATCCTGGGCATCGTCCCGCTCCTGATCGTCGCCGAACAGGGCCGGATCTGGGGCTGGGGCTCCGCCGCCGTCCTCGGCCTGATCGCGCTCGGCATCATCGGCGTGATCGCCTTCATCATGATCGAGTTCCGGATGAAGGACGAGGCGCTGATCCCGATGCGGCTGTTCCACAGCCGGGTCTTCTCGATCGGTCTGTCGGTCAACGTGCTGATCGGCCTTGGCATGTTCGGCGCGCTCAGCACGCTGCCGCTGTACCTGCAGCTGGTCAAGGGCGCGACCCCGACCGAGTCGGGCCTGCTGCTGATCCCGATGATGATCGGGATCATGGGCGGCTCCGTGCTGTCCGGTCAGCTCACCGCCCGCACCGGCAGGTACAAGATCTTCCCGGTGATCGGCACCGCTCTGCTGGCGATCGCGTTCTTCGCCATGCTGACCGTCACGGTCGACTCGCCGTACTGGTTGCTCGACCTGTTCTTCCTGGCCATCGGCCTCGGTCTGGGCCTGTGCATGCAGACCCTGCTGATCGCCGTGCAGAACACCGTGCCTGCCAAGGACATGGGCGTGGCCACCTCGTCCGCGACGTTCTTCCGCCAGCTCGGCGGCACGCTCGGTGTCGCGGTGTTCCTGTCGCTGCTGTTCAACTCGCTGCCGGACAAGGTGCAGGGTGCGCTGCAGTCGGCCGGGAGAACCCCTGAGTTCCAGTCGGCTGTTGCTGCCGCCGCTGCCGATCCGAACAGCCCGAGCCACGCGACGGCGCAGGGTCTGGTGGCCGCCTCTCAGGGGAATGCCACGGCGGCGTCCGGCATCGGCGACTCGCTGAGCACCGACTCGTCGTTCCTGAACACGCTGGACCCGGCGATCGCCCGGCCGTTCCAGATCGGCTACGTCGATTCGACGCACCTGGTCTACATCATCGGCGGCATCATCATGGCGCTGGCGTTCGTGCTGGTCCTCGCGATGAAGGAACTGCCGCTGCGGACCCGGTCCGCGCTGGACGAGCGGCTGCAGGAGCAGGCCGAGTCCGACGCCGCACTGGCCGCCGCGCAGGGCGAGGCGGTCGACGGTTCGCCCGAGCTCGCAGGAGCTGCGCTGGCCAACGGCTCGGCTGCATCGAACGGTGCTGTCCCGAACGGTGCTGTCCCGAACGGCGCTGTCTCGAACGGTGCTGTCTCGAACGGTTCAGCCGCCGACGCTTCCGCGGCCAACGGCTCCGCACCGACTGCCACCAACGGCGGCGCGCATGCGCTCAGCGACCACGAGGGTGCGCATGCGCTTGACGGAAACGGCGACACCGCCGGCCGCGGCATCGTGATGGAGAAGGTGCGGCAAGCCGCCGTGGTTCGCAAGGGTGGCCGGCACCGAGCCGAAGCTTGACCGAACCTGCGCGAGCGTTCCCCCTCGAGCCGATCGAGTCGCCACTTCCGGGCCCTCCCGGCGCCACAAGGGCACGAAGATGGCGGCTCGATCTGACGTCAGTGCTGCCAGGGCGCGATGAGGGGCAGTTCCCGGTCGTCGACGGCGGGCACCGGCCGGCCGTCGACCAGCACGTACCGCTGCCTGGGACCGCGGGACGCGATCGACTCGACGGCTGAGACCAGCCGCTGCACATGTTCTGTCGTGGTGCCGAGCCCGACGGAGGCGCGGAGCGCCTGCCCGCCGTCATCGACGGCGCAGCCCGCGGCTCCGAGCAGATGCCGGACCAGCGGGTGAGCGCAGAACGCGCCGTCCCGCACGCCGATGCCGTGCTCGGCGGACAGCGCCGCGGCGACCACGTTCGGCCGCTGACCGGCGATGGTGAACGTGACGACACCGATGCTGTCCACCGCACCGCCGAACAGCGAGTGCACGGTGACGCCGGGGATGTCGGCGAGGCCCTCCTGGAGGGTGACCGTCAAAGCGGCCTCCGCCAGGGCGAGCGCGTGCCGGTCGGCGGTTGCCAGCGCGTGGCAGGCCGTGGCGAGGGCGACGGCGCCGGGCACGTTCGGCGAACCGGCCTCGTGCCGCTCGGGCAGCGGCTTGTACGTCGTCGCATCATCGGTGACGCTTGCGGTCGCCCCGCCGCCGATCAGGTACGGCGGCGCGGCGGCCAGCCAGTCGGCCCGGCCGACGAGCGCACCGGCACCGTACGGGGCGTACAGCTTGTGCCCGGACAGGGCGACGTAATCGACGTTCAGGTCGTCGATCGAGAACGGCCGGTGCGGGGCGAGCTGGGCCGCGTCCAGAGCGACTCTGGCGCCGCGGGACCGGGCGACGGCGGCGAGTTCGGCGACCGGCCACAGCTCGCCGGTGACGTTCGAAGCGCCGGTGATGACCAGCAGCGCCGGTCCGGGCGCACGGCGGCGGAGCGCGTCGTCGACGGCGGCGACCGCGGCGGCGGGAGTAGCGGGGGCCTTCAGCCTGACCACTGTCCGGTCCCGGCCGCCGGCCCACGGCAGCAGCGCCGCGTGGTGCTCGGTCTCGAACACCACGACGGTGCAGCGGGCGGGCAGGCAGTGCGCCAGCAGGTTGAACGAGTCGGTGGTATGCCGGGTGAAGATCACCGCATCGTCCGCACGGCCACCGACGAAGTCCCGCACCGGTTCCCGAGCGCCCTCGTACAACGCGGTGCAGACCTTCGAGTGCCAGCCGGCGCCCCGGTGCACGCTGGCGTATCGCTCCAGCAGGGCATCGACCGTGTCCCGGACGACGCGCAGCGCGGGCGCGGACGCACCGTGGTCGAGGTTGGCGTAGGCGACCCGTCCGCCGGCCGCCAGCGGCACCGTCGCATCCGATCCGACGATTTCCAGCCCCGGGGCGTGGGGGTGCGAGACGGTGTGGTCGTCGGGCCGGGGGACCGCCACGAGGTGCGGCCGGGCGGTGGCCCGTCGGGGCGCCAGGGCGGAGAGCAGGTCAGGTCGTTCCAGCAACACGGTCACGGAATACTCCTCGGTCTCCTCGGACCGTCAGGAGCACTGAGGTCCGCGCTTGCCGGACGCACTCCGCGCCCAGCCAGGTCCTCACCCGGGGCACCCCACCGCGGTTGGAGGGTTGCCGGCCAGCAAGCCGGGGCTATCTGCTGGCACTCATGACCTGCGGGCACAGTAGCAGGAGCCTGCCCTTTCGTCACCCCCTGTGTGCGGGACGCCTCAGGTGCCTCGTCCCCGACGTCGAGCGGTCAATGCCGGCCAGCACCTCGAAAGTCCAACGGGTCCTTCGCCTCTGGCCCCGCCCCGCCGCCTGTGGTGACGATGGAATCGGTCTGAACCGGGCCCGGCCGGGTTCGGGAGATGTGTTCAGGGAGGCCGATGATCATGCGCGCACTGGTGGTATTCGAATCGATGTTCGGTGACACGAAGGATGTGGCGGACGCGGTGGCCCGCGGGCTGGCCGAGGAGATGCAGGTGCAGACCCTGGAGGTCGGGACGGCGCCGGGGGTCGTCGATCCGGAGATCGACGTGCTGATCGTCGGTGGACCCACGCACGCGTTCGGCATGAGCCGGCCGGGTACCCGCGAGGATGCGGTGAAGCAGTCCGAAGGGGCCGGCGTGTTGTCCGGGAAACTCGGTATCCGGGAGTGGCTGGCAACGGTGCAGGTATCCCCCCAGCTGCAGGTGGCCGCGTTCGACACCCGCGTCTACAAGCCGCATCTGCCCGGGCTCGGCCGCGCACGCCGCCGAGCGCCGGTTGCGCCGGTTGGGCTGCACCGTTTTCGCGCCCGCCCAGAGCTTCTACGTGGCCGGAACCAAGGGTCCGCTGGTCGACGGCGAGCTGGATCGTGCGTCCCGCTGGGGCAGGCAGCTGTCCGGCCGCGCGGCCCGACCCGGGGTTGCGTCCTGACAGCTACTCCCCGGGAACGTCCGGGTCGTCGCTAGGGTTGCCCCGTGCCGGTGTTGATAGAACGCGTGATGGCCCTGCTGGACGGCCCGAGGCCGCTGCCGCTGGTGTTCGCCGGCGACCCGGTGCTGCGTCAACTCGCTGCGCCGTATGACTTCTCGCTGCCCGACGACCTCTGGGACGAGCTGCTCTCGGCGATGTTCGAGACCATGTACGCCGCGCCCGGTGTCGGCCTCGCCGCACCGCAGATCGGGCTCGGGATCAGGGTCGCCGTCGTCGAGGACCGCGCGGATCTGCCGCCCGACATCGCCACCGAGCGGGACCGGTATCCCACCCCGGCGCGGGTGCTGGTCAACCCGACCTACCTGCCGGGGCCGGACGGCGTGGAGTTCTACGAAGGGTGCCTCTCCGTCCCGGGCTATCAGGCGGTGGTCCGCCGGGCGATCACGGTCCGGTTGCGGTGCCAGGACGAGCGCGGCGCCCCGGTCGACGAGGAGATCATCGGCTGGGGAGCGCGCATCATCGCGCACGAGACGGATCATCTCGACGGAATTCTGTACCTCGACCGCGCGCTGACCCGGTCGCTCTCCACCACCGTGAACCTGCTGGACCTGTGGGGCGGCGGCCCCGTGTCGACGATCCGGAGCGGCCTCGGATTCTGATCGGGATGCAGCGCAGGCAGAGGATTTGGGCCGATCAGCGGCCCTGGACGTCGGCCCCTTCCGGGTGATGTACGGTTTTGGAGGTCTCCGCGGCGTGCCGTATGCTTTCCAAGCTCCCAACGGCCAGCCGTCGGAGGTTGGTTTACGGTCCAGCCCCCATCGTCTAGCGGCCTAGGACGCTGCCCTTTCAAGGCGGTAGCACGGGTTCGAATCCCGTTGGGGGTACGGAGTTCTCGGATCGGCTAAGGTCGGTGCGTGAACAACAGCAAGGCCCCGTAGCGCAGTTGGTTAGCGCGCCGCCCTGTCACGGCGGAGGTCGCGGGTTCAAGTCCCGTCGGGGTCGCTGCACGGGCCGGATCCACAGCTAGTGGAACCGGCCCGTTCTGCTGGCCAGGTAGCTCAGTCGGTACGAGCGTCCGCCTGAAAAGTGGAAGGTCGCCGGTTCGATCCCGGCCCTGGCCACCACGCCCTGACTGGGAGAACACCCGAGCGGGTGTTCTCCCAGTTGGTTTCCGGGCAGGCTTTTCGGGCGTCAGCCGGTGGCGATGATCTGCTTGCAGCCCAGCGGAAGGGCAAAGGACTTCCCGGACAGCGGTAGCGCGGTGGCGCACACCGTGTGCCTGCCCTTCGTGGCGGCCAGTCGCAACGAGAAGCCGTGATTGCCGGTGATCCGGAAGATCCGGTTGACGTCAGCCCGTGCCGACCCGGCGCGGATGTCCTTGGCCCTGCCGTCGACCGTCATCCGCACGACGCTGGGTGTGGCCGCAGTGGCGGGATCGAAGGCCCACCCCCGGACGGTGTACGAGAGCTTCGACCCGGAGGCACTGTCGAACGCGCCGCGCGCCGGGCCGGGAACGACGACACTTTTGCAGCCCAGGCTCACCGGGGCCGTCGAGGTCCCCGCCGGCCGCGCGGTGATGCACACCGTGTGCCGCCCCGGCTTGGCGAACGCGACGACCGTGGAGAAGCCGTGCAGGCCGGTCGCGCGCATCACCCGGTTGACGTCGGCCCGCAGGCCCCGCGTCGGCACGGCGACCGCCGGCCGGTTGTCGATGCTCACCCCGACCGTTGCGCTGCTCGTCTTGCGTTGCGGGTCGACGGCCCAGCCCGCCACCCGGACACCCGCCGGTGTCCCCGCGGCGGCGTCGAAGTGGCCGGTCATCTTCGCCGTGACGACGGGTCCGGAATCCGCGGCGGTGGCGCCCTTGTAGTGCCAGTAGCCCATCAGCTCACCGGACCAGTACCGCAGGTAACCGCGTTCGATCTTGATGGACTGACCCGGGGCGGGGGCTGCGGCCATTGCTTCCTGGCCGTTCATGATCCCGAGGTAGATGCCGGCGTGATAGGCGGGCGCGTTGCCCGAGCTTCCGATCAGCGCCACGTCACCGGGCACCGGGCGGGTGGTTCGGACGAACTGGCCGGACAGCCGGATCACGCTGTCGGCGGTGCCGTTTCCGATGTCCGTGCCGAACGCCCAGTGGTACATCTGCCGGATGAATCCGGAGCAGTCCACCCTGCTGCCCAGCGGCGCGGGCTGCGGTCCGTGCCCGCCGCCGGTCAGGTACATCGTGCCCAGCGTCGTCTGGTGGATCGCCTGCGTCACCATCTTCGTCAACCGCGGTCCCGTCACGGCGGCTGCGGCCGCGGCGGGCGCGGGAGCGGCGACAGTGCCCGCCTGTTGGACATGGCCGGCGGCGACTCCCTGCCCGAGCCCGGTGCCGAGGGCGATGGATGTCACTGCGACAGTGACCAGAACGGTGCGGCGGGCGGCTCGGGCGAACGTCAAGGACGGCTCCATGGGGTCGGGCGCGGCTGTCTCACAGCTAGTTAGCGGTGGCAACTGAGCGTAGAAGGCCGGGCGCGTCCGCGCCGGTTCGGGGAGGGGTGAATGTGCCTGCCGGGAGTCCCCGAACGGGTCGACTTCCCGTCTGCGGCGGTCAGATGGCCGTCACCGGCGCCTGCCCGGCGTCACCGGTGCGCTGCTTCGCCTCCCGAATCCGCTTGCGGTCGAGGTAGCCCATCACCGGCGTCGCCGTCACCCCGTGGATGATCACCGAGGCGATGACGACGATGCAGATGATCTGCCACAGCGAGTCCTGCTCGACGAAGTCACCCTCCTGCAGTGCGTAGGAGATGTAGAACAGCGACCCGATCCCGCGCACGCCGAAGAAGGCGATGACGCCGCGTTCGCGTGGTCCGGTCTTGCCGTTCGCCAGGCCGATCCAGCCCGAGACCGGACGGATGATCACGATGATGACGACCGCCACCAGCACCTCCTGCCAGCCGACGCCGGCCAGCAGGCCGGTCGTCGCGGCGCCGCCGAGCAGGATCAGGATCCCGACCGTCAGCAGCCGCTCGAGTTGCTCGATGTACTGGTGCAACACCCGGTGGTAGCTGTGCGACCGTTCTCCGGCGCGGATGGTGCAGGCGCAGACGAATACGGCCACGAAGCCGTAGCCGTTGATCAGCTCGGTGAACCCGTAGGCCAGGAAGGTAGCGGCCAGCGCGACGAAGCCCTCGGCGGCGTGGGCGAGGCGGATCTTCGAGGACCGGGTGCCGAAGAACAGTTTGCGGAGCATCCAGCCGACCGCGAGACCGCCGAGCACTCCGGCGGACAGCCGCCACACCACGTCGAGCGCGAACCAGTGCGCGAACCAGTCCGACGGTGCGGGCCCGACCAGGCTGATGGCGATGGCGACGTAGACGAACGGGAAGGCGAGACCGTCGTTCAGGCCCGCCTCGGAGGTCAGCGTGAAACGCGCTTCGTCGTCGAGTTTCTCGGGTTCGTCGGTGGGTTCGGCCACCTGAACCTCGGTCGCCAGGACAGGGTCCGTCGGCGCGACGGCCGCCGCGAGCAGCACCGCCCCTGCAATACCGAAGCCGAGGACCGCCCATCCCAGGAACGCGGTGGCCACCATGGTCAGTGGCATGGCGATTCCGAGCATCCGCCAGGTCGAGGACCAGCGCCGCCAGCCGATCGGCCGGTTCAGCGCCAGCCCGGCACCCATCAGCGAGATGATCACGCACAGCTCGGTCAGGTGCAGCGTGAAGCTCTGGTGCTCGCGGGGGTCCGGATCGGGCAACGGCCCGACGATGGCGAAGGTCAGGGCCCCTGCCGCGAGGAACACCATCGGAAGTGAGATCGGGGCGCGGCGCAGCAACCGTGGAAGCAGGGCGGCCAGCAACGTGAGCACCCCGACCACCGCGTAGATGACGGCGGGTTCGTCCATCAGTGGAGTCGGCGAGCGCTGTGCGGGGTGGAGGGCATGCTCGGTAGTACCCAGCGAAAGGACCGTCCAGTACCCGGCTGCTTCACAGCCCGACGTCGTCGTCGGCTGAGCACCGGTCGGCGAGTACCGAGGCGTTCGGTGGGGTACAGCACGGCCATGGTGCAACCAGGGCCGGACCCGGACAACTACCCGCCGATCGACCCGGCCGAGCCGGTGCCGGACGACCCGGGCGAGTTGTTGCCGGACACCCCCGAGACGCTTCCCCCGGCCCCGGTCGAGCCGATGCCAGGGCCGGACGATCCCGGCAACGTGCCGGCAGTGCCCGCCTGAACGCGTTCGATCGGCACCCAGTGGCCAGGTCAGAGGTCGAACGGGGTGCCGCGGGCCTGCTCGGTCAGCGCGGTGATCTTTGCCATGATCATCGCCGTCACCTGCCGGGCGGCATCCGGATCCGTCCGGCCCGCCCAGCCGGCGAGGTCGAGCGCCTCGCCGACGATGAGGTGCACGGTGTGCCGGTGCCACACGTGCCGGCGGCCCGGCCGTGGTCCCCACATGCCGACCGGGATGACGGGCGCCTCCGGATGGGCCAGCGCCAGGCGTGCCGCCCCCGTTCTGCCGGGCCCGGGCCGCAGATCCGGCTCCCGGGTCAGGCCGCCCTCCGGGTACAGGCAGACGACGTGGCCCCGTCCGAGTTCCTTGCCTGCGGCGTCGAGCGATTCCGCTGCCCGGGCCGTCCCCCGCAGCACAGGGATCTGCCGCGCGGCTGTCAGCACCCGCCCCACGATCGCCCGGCTGAAGACCTCGGCCTTGGTGAGGAAGTGCGGGAACCGATGGTGGCCGGTGATCAGCCTCGCCAGCGCGAGCGTCTCGGTCGTCGACAGGTGATTGGCCACCACGATCGCCGGGCCGGTGGCCGGCAGGTGGTCGACCCGCTCGTACCGGACCCGGTGCACGACCCGTGCGCCGAGGGCAATCCCGAGGAAGCCGATGATCGTCCGCACCGGCCGCTCCCGCGGCCAGCGAAATCCGGATCGGCCCATGGCGACCGATCCTGCCAGCCGGTGTCGGACCGGGGGGACATCATGGAGCCGATGCACCTGAAGACGGGTCCCATCGACATGGCCGGCACCAGCACCGAAGGAGGATTTCGATGAGCTCTGCGGTGGAGGTCGGGTTCCGGCATGCGGTCGTCAACTCACCGGTCGGCGAGCTGACGCTGGTCGGGCGGGCCGGCGCCCTTGCGGGCGTGTATTTCACGGAGCACGTTCGCCGCCCGGAGCAGGAGGCGTTCGGTGACCTCGACGACTCCGCCTTCGCGGATGCACGCCGGCAACTGGCCGAGTACTTCGCCGGCAGCCGGCGCGCCTTCGACCTGCAACTCGCTCCGGTCGGCAATCCCTTCCAGCGACGGGTCTGGGCGCAGCTCATGGCCATCCCCTACGGCGAGACCAGAACCTACGGACAGCTCGCCGTCGCCCTCGGCGATCGCGGCCTCGCCCGCGCCGTCGGTGCGGCGAACGGGCAGAACCCGCTGTCGATCGTCGTACCGTGCCATCGGGTCGTGGGCGCCGACGGCAAGCTCACCGGTTATGCCGGCGGCGTCCAGCGGAAGGCGTTCCTGCTGGAACTCGAGATGCCCGCCGACCGCAGGCCGGCGGCGCTGTTCTGAGTCGTCGTCACCAACGCCGATCCACGACGAGAGACACGTGCTGTCCCGTTCGCCGGCTCAGCGTGGCCGCGAGGCCGTCAGGATCGATGGGAGCGGAACACGGGAGCCGCGGTCGTCGTCGGACGTCTGATCACCAGCAATGTCGGTGATGGCGGTGGCCGACTCGACCACGATGGCACGCATCGCCTGCTCCGCCGCCGCGCCGTCGCCGGACTGGATGGCCGACGCCACCACTCCGTGCAGCCGGATCGCTTCCGGCTCGGCCACTGTCGGCATCAAGGAGTGGCGGGTGCGGCCGGCGAGGACCTCGACCACGACATCAGCCAGGCCGGCGAGCATGGGATTGCCCGACGCGACCAGCATCGTCCGGTGGAAGTCGGAGTCATGCGCGAGGTAGGAGGCTGCGTTCGCCGACCGGGCGGTCGACGACATGCCGATCACCGCCGCGGTGATCGCCCCGCACTGTTCGGGAGTTGCGTGCACCGCGGCCAGTCGGGCCGCGAGTGGCTCGACGGCCGAGCGCAATTCGCTCAGCGACTGCAGGTGGGCAAGCCGGTCGGGTCCGGCGAGCCGCCATCGAATGATGTTGGGATCGAAGGGGTTCCACTCCTGCGGCGGCAGGACGGTGATACCGACCCTGCGGCGGACGGTGAGCAGTCCCATCGATTCGAGCACGCGGACGGCCTCCCGGACGACGGTCCTCGACACCCCCAGTTGGGCTGCCGCGTCGTCCGCCACGATGCGGGTTCCGGGCCGTAGCGCCCCGGACACGATGTCCCAGCCCCAGCGCTGCACGACCGAGTCATGCAGTTGCAGATGACCGGACTCCTCGACGTTCACATGCGCATTGTGCCTCACAAGTGGACAACTTAACGCATACGTCTGCGCCAAGTGAGTGAAAAGTACTACTTAACGTGCCAAGCTGTTGTATTCAGCATGTATCTGCGGCACCCTACTTGAAGTCATGGACCCTCCGACGGTGGAGACCAGTGCCGAGCGGGTACTGGCCATCGGTCGGATCCGTCATCTGCTGAATGGAGTTCCGTTGAACGTGCCCGTGTTCTTGGCCGCGCCAGACCCGATCGTGCCCAGCGGCACGAACACCCAACTGATCCTCGCGGCGGTCGGTGGTATCGCCGTGATCGTCGTGCTGATCACCTGGCTCAAGCTCCATGCGTTCCTGGCGCTGATGATCGGTGCCATCGGTGTCGGTATTGCGGCCGGTCTGGGCGCCGGGGATTCGGTGGCTGCCTTCGCCAAAGGGTTCGGCGACACCATGGGCGGTGTCGGCATTCTCATCGGGCTGGGTGCGATGTACGGCAAATTGCTCGCCGACTCCGGGGGTGCCGACCGGATCGTGGACACCCTGGTGGGCAGATCCAGCGTTCGCGCGCTGCCGTGGATGATGGCGCTGGTCGGCGCCCTGATCGGCTTGCCGATGTTCTTCGAGGTCGGGCTTGTCCTGCTGATGCCGGTGATCATCCTGGTCGCTCGCCGGTCCGGTCAGCCGCTGATGAAGATCGCCATCCCGACCCTCGCCGGGCTGTCCGCGATGCACGGGTTGGTGCCTCCGCACCCCGGTCCCCTTGTCGCGATCTCGGCACTCGGTGCCAACCTCGGTCTGACGCTGGCCCTCGGAGTGCTGGTGGCCATTCCGACCGTCATCATCGCCGGGCCGCTCTTCAGTACCTTCGCGGCCAGGTGGGCGCCGGTCCCGGTGCCGGATCTGTACGTCACGGCCGAGGACGAGGGACTCGACGTCAGCTCCAGGCCCCGGCCGACGTTCGTCGCCGCCCTGGTCAGCATCCTCATCCCGGTTTTCCTCATGCTGTTGAGCGCGCTCACCGACATCGTCTGGGCCGACGCCGAATCACCGGCCAAGACGCTGATCGACTTCTTCGGCACACCCGCGGTGGCGTTGCTCGTCGCCGTGATCGCCGGGATCTTCATCCTCGGCCGGGGCGGCAAGATGAATCGCGAGGCCATCGCCGACACCCTGGAGAAGTCGCTCCCGCCGATCGCCGGCATCATCTTCATCGTCGGGGCCGGCGGCGGATTCAAGCAGGTGCTGATCACCACCGGAATCGGTCAGGTGGTCGCCGACGCCGTCCAGGGCAGCTCGCTGTCCGTGCTGTTCCTGGCCTGGGTGGTCGCCGTGCTGATCCGCGTCGCCACCGGATCGGCCACCGTCGCGACAGTCACCGCCGCCGGGATTCTGGCGCCGGTCGCGGCCGACCTCACCAGCCCGCACGTCGCGCTGATGGTGCTGGCGATCGGTTCCGGATCGCTGTTCCTGTCCCACGTCAACGACGCCGGCTTCTGGCTGGTGAAGGGCTATCTCGGAACGACCATCGGGCAGACGCTCAAGACCTGGACGATCATGGAGTGCCTCATCTCGGTCTGCGGGCTGGCCGGCGTGCTGTTGCTCAGCATCGTGGTCTAGGGCAACTCCGATCAGAAGCTCACTGATGATCACCAACGACCGGGAGGATTGACATGACACGCATCGACCAACGGCCCGATGCATCGGCACAGCAGCCGGTTCTCGTCATCATGGGAGTATCCGGCTCCGGAAAGTCCACCGTCGCAGGCATTCTCGCGGGGCAGCTCGGGCTGGGATCTGGAGGAGGGTGACGACCTGCATCCCGCCTCCAACGTGGAGAAGATGCGCGCCGGCACCCCGCTGACCGACGATGACCGCTGGCCCTGGCTGGAGAAGGTCGCCGACTGGATCCGGGATCACACCAACGCCGGATTGCCGGGCATCATCACCTGCTCGGCGCTCAAGCGCAGCTACCGTGACGTGTTGCGCGGCGACAACGTGGTGTTCGTCCACCTCGCCGGTAACAAGGACACCATCGCCCAGCGGCTCAACGCCCGGCTCGACCACTACATGCCGAGCACCCTGCTGGACTCGCAGATCTCGACCCTCGAGCCGCCCGGACCCGACGAGAACACGCTGGTGGTCAACCTCGGCCGGCGGCCGGCCGAGGAGGCCGCAGAGATCATCCAGCGGCTCGGGCTGACAGCGGAGAGTGGCTCGTCCGCACTGGGACATGCCTACCCCGGTGCCTCGATCGCGCCGCCGCTGTCGGACCTGTGGAAGCCGGGGGAGCGGCCGGCCGAGCCTCCGGCGCAGCAGTAGCACTTGTGCTGTGCCCGGCCCCGCCCCGCGGGACCCGGGCACAGGAACCGTCAGCTCGGCGGTTCGTCCTCGCCGGCAGCCTCGGCAGCGTCGGCCTCTTCCTTGGTGGTGTGCACGGTGCCGGGGGCGTGATCCGGCGGCCCGTAGACCGTCGACAGGACGAGTGGGTTGGGGCCGGTATTGGTGAAGTTGTGTTCGGTGCCGGCGGGGACCACCACCAGGTCGCCCTGCTTGACGCCGCGGGTCTCGCCGCCGACGAAGGCCTCACCGGTCCCGCTCAGGAAGTTGAGGATCTGGTCGTTGTGCTCGTGGGTCTCCAGCCCGATCTCGCCGCCCGGCGGAATCGTCATCACGACGAGCTGGGTGTGCTGGCCGGTCCAGAGCACGCGACGGAAGTCGCTGCTCCGCTCGGCGACGGTGGCGATCTCGAAGTGTTCCATGAGCTGATTGTTTCGCGGGCCGCGTAACCACGCCGCTCGGGGTGATCCTTCTGCTTGCCGGCGTCGGGTCCGACTGATACCTTTCAGGTACAAGTTAAGCACTAAACATTGCGGTGGGGCTCGACGATGTGCCACCACCACGGTCGTGCAACAGGTCCACGCCGGCCGCTGACGGGCCGCCGAGCCGCCGACCCGGATAGGGATACCAGGGACAAACCCGATATCACTCAGGGGTGTCGTTGCCCTACCGTTCTTGGCGACCCGAAAAAGACAGACGCGAAAAAGACAGACAGATAGCCCAGCGGACATCCACATGACGGAGACCAGATGAGCCACGCCGCCCCCACTCCCCAGGCCGTCGACATCATCGACGCAGCGGAAGCCGACCACCGTTCCACGAAGGCCCCTGCCGCCAGGGCCATCGACCTCCGCAAGGTCTACGGGTCCGGCGACACCCAGGTCGCCGCCCTGGACGGCGTCACCGTGGAGTTCTGCCCCGGCCAGTTCACCGCCATCATGGGCCCGTCCGGGTCCGGCAAGTCGACGCTGATGCACTGCCTGGCCGCGCTCGACGACGCCACGTCCGGGCAGGTGTTCGTCGGTGACGCCGACCTCACCACGCTCGGCGACAAGGAGCTCACCCGGATCCGGCGGGACCGGATCGGTTTCGTGTTCCAGTCGTTCAACCTGGTGCCGACGCTGACCGCGATCGAGAACATCACGCTGCCGATGGACATCGCCGGCCGGAAGCCGGACCAGGCACTGGCTGGACACCGTCATCAGGACGGTCGGCCTGGCGCGATCGGCTTGAGCCACAAGCCGAGCCAGCTCTCCGGCGGTCAGCAGCAGCGGGTCGCCTGCGCCCGGGCGCTGGCCGGTCGGCCGGACATCGTGTTCGCCGACGAGCCGACCGGCAACCTCGACTCGGTCTCCGGCGCGGAGGTGCTCGGCTTCCTGGCAGCGCTCGGTGCGGGAGTTCGGGCAGACCGTGGTGATGGTCACCCACGATCCCAATGCCGCCGGGTACGCCGACCGGGTGCTGTTCCTGGCCGACGGCCAGATCGTCGACGAGATGATCGAGCCGACCGCCGAGCGGGTGCTCGACCGGATGAAGAGCTTCGACGCCCAGCAGCACGCCCCGCAGCACGCGGCCCCGGTGTCCTGAGATGTTCACGCGCAACCCTGAAAAGCCTGCTGGCGCACAAGCTCCGGATGGGGATGAGCGCCTTCGCCATCGTTCTCGGCGTCGCGTTCGTCGCCGGCACCTTCGTCTTCACCGACACCCTGAGCAGCAGCTTCACCGACACTGTTCCGGCAGACCGCGCCGGACGTCACGGTCCGCCCGGCGAAGGCCGCCGCCGCGGCGGCCGGCGGGTTCACCGGCTCCGACACCCGCACCGTGCCGGCCGACGATCGTCGACGAACTGGAGCGGCTGCCCGGGGTGGACCGGGTGGACGGCAACGTCAACGACCAGGGCACCTACATCATCGGCAAGGACGGCAAGGTCGTCGGAAGCGGCGGCGGCGCACCGGGTATCGGCGGCAACTTCAACGACGCCCCGGCGGCCGACGGCTCGCCGATCGTCACCATCACGCAGGGCGCGGCCCCGAGCGGGCCGGGTCAGCTGGTGCATCGACGACAAGTCCGCGGCCACCAGCGGCTACCAGCTCGGCGACACCGTCCAGCTGGTCACCGCGGGCGCGCAGCCGACGGTGACCGGCACCCTGGTCGGCACGGTGCGGTTCGGCGACTCCGGCAATCTCATCGGCGCGACCCTGGCGCTGTTCGACACCCCGACCGCGCAGAAGCTGTACCTGGGCGGTGCGGACGTCTTCAACGACGTCGCGGTGACCGGCGACGGCATCGCTGTCGCAACGACGCACTGCGGGACGAGGTCGACCGCGGCGCTGCCGGCCGGGTTCGAGGCGCTGGACGGCGAGCAGATCGCCGCCGAGAACCAGGACCAGCTGCAGCAGGGACTGTCGTTCATCACCACGTTCCTGCTGGTGTTCGCCGCGGTCGCGCTGGTCGTCGGCACCTTCCTGATCCTGAACACCTTCTCGATCATCGTCGCCCAGCGGACCAGGGAGCTCGCGCTGTTCCGGGCGCTCGGCGCCTCCAAGGCGCAGGTCACCCGGTCGGTGCTGCTCGAGGCGCTGGTGGTCGGCCTGGTCGGCGTCCACCGTCGGCCTGGCCTGGGCTTCGCGCTCGCGGCCGGGCTGAAGGCGCTGTTCGGCGCGATCGGCCTCGACCTCGGCGCAGGCCGGCCTGGTCTTCCAGCCGCGGACCGCGATCGCCGCCTACGCGGTCGGCGTGCTGGTGACGCTGCTCGCGGCGTACCTGCCGGCCCGCAAGGCCGCCAGGGTGCCGCCGGTCGCGGCGATGCGCGACGACGTCTCGATCCCCGAGTCGTCGATGCGCCGCCGGCTGATCGGCGGCGCCGCGCTGACCGTCGTCGGCGCCGGGCTGATGATCTGGGCGCTGGCCTTCGACGGTGGGCTGCAGCCGCTCGGCGGCGGCGTGCTGGCCGTCTTCATCGGGGTCGCGCTGCTCAGCCCGGTGATCGGCCGGCCGATCGTCACCGTCGATCGCCGGCGGGTACCCGCGGCTGTTCGGCACCGTCGGGGTGCTGGCCAGGGAGAACGCCCGCCGCAATCCCGCGGCGCACCGCCGCGACCGCGTCGGCGCTGATGATCGGTCTCGCGCTGGTCACCACCATGGCCATCCTCGGGCAGTCGACGAAGTCCAGCGTCGACGAGCTGGTCGAGCACCGACCTGAAGGCCGACTACGTGGTGTCCAACGCCGTCCAGGCGCCGTTCTCGGCCGCCATCGCGCCGCAGATCGCGGCGGTCGACGGGCGTCAGCGGCCGCCGTTCCGTTCCGGTTCAGCGGCGTCAAGATCGGCGGTCAGCAGACGTCTTCGTCGTCCTCGTTCGACGCGCCGGCGATGAGCCGAGATGGTGGCCATCACCTCGAGTCCGGCAGCCTGGACACCGGTGACGACGGCCTGCTGGTCACCCAGGACCGGGCCGCCGCCGAGGGCTGGAAGGTCGGCGACACCGTCACCGTCGGACCTGCCCGCCGGGCCGGCGCGAGCTGACGGTCGCCGGGATCATCGAGCCGCAGCCAGTTCATCGGCGCCGACATCGTGCTGCCGCCGGCCGCGCTGGAAGCCGGCGGCGTGGCGCCGCGTCGACTCCATCGTCTACGTCAAACGTGCCGCGGGCGCCGATCCGGCACCGCGATGCTCGCCGGGATCAACGCCGTGCTGGCCGACCTGCCGACCGTGACGGTCAAGGATCAGGACCAGTTCGCCGCGCGAGCAGCGGGCGCCGGTCGACCAGTTGCTGGCATCATCTACGCGCTGCTGGGGCTGGCGGTGATCATCGCCGTGCTGGGCATCGTCAACACCCTGGCGCTGTCGGTGATCGAACGGACCCGCGAGGTCGGGCTGCTGCGGGCGGTCGGCATGAGCCGACGTCAGCTGCGGACGATGATCCGGCTGGAGTCGGTGGCGATCTCGGTGCTCGGCGCCGTGCTGGGCATCGGGCTGGGGTTGATCTTCGGGATCAGCCTGCAGCAGGCGATGTCCGGACCAGGGCATCACCGTGCTGAACGTGCCCGTCCTGCAGCTGGTGATCTTCGTGGTGCTGGCCGGGCGTGGTCGGCGTGCTGGCCGCGGTCTGGCCGGCCCGGCGGGCGGCGCGGATGGACGTGCTGCGGGCGATCACCGCCGAGTGAGCGCCCGGCGGCGAATGATGACGGAACCCCCGGCGCGATGTCGCTCGCAGGGGCTCCGTCGTACCGTCCGAGCATCGGGACGGTGCATAGCTGCGGCTGGACTCAGCGGGTGTGCTCCGGCTGCGCTCGCCTCGGCATGCCCGGCAGATTTTTCCGGGGCTGTGACCCGTGCCCGATTCGTGAACCGCCCGGCCGAGGCGGCCCGGACGACACAGAAACCCCCGGTGCGCACGTCGGCGCACCGGGGTTTCCTGGTCCTGCCGGCAGATGGTGTCCAGCCGTGCGGGCAATCAGCCGTGCATGTCCTCCAGTTGCTTGCCCTTCGTCTCCTCGATGAATCTTCAGCACGAAGAAGAACGACAGCAACGCGAACCCGGCGTACAGGCCGTAGGCCAGGGCCAGCGAGATGTCCTTCAGGGTCGGGAAGCTGACGGTGATGATCCAGTTGGCGACCCACTGGCCGCCGGCGGCCAGCGACAGCGCGGCGGCCCGCATCCGGTTCGGGAACATCTCGCCGAGCAGCACCCAGACCACCGGGCCCCACGACATGCCGAACGCGACCACGAACAGGTTGGCCGCGATCAGCGCGATGGTGGCCGAGGCGCTGCCGAGGACCGCGGTGGTCAGGTCCGGGACCTTGTCCGCGACGTTCTTGTCGGAGCAGTGCTCGGTGACCGCGGTGCAGGCCGACGCGGTGCCGAAGATGATCGCCATCGTCGCCAGGGTGATCGTCATGCCGACCGAACCGATGATCAGCAACGGTTTACGGCCGATCCGGTCGATCGTGGCGATGGCGATCAGCGTGGTCAGGATGTTGATCGTCGCCGAGATCACGGTGATGACGAACGACTGGTCTCTCGGTGAAGCCGACGGCCTCCCAGAGGATGTTCGAGTAGTAGAAGATCACGTTGATGCCGACGAACTGCTGGAACACCGACAGCGCGAGGCCGATCCAGACGATGGTCGCGATCTTGTCCGGTGCCGGGACCTTCAGGTCCTGCCAGGACGGTTCCTTCTCCCGCTCCATCGTCTCCCGGATGCGCTCGACCTTGGCGTCGATGTTCCCCGGGCCGAGCAGGCCGGTGAGGATCGCCTTCGCCTCCGGGACCCGGTGCTTGGCGATCAGGAACCGCGGCGATTCCGGGATGGTCAGCGCCAGCAAGCCGTAGGCGACCGCCGGGAACGACCATCGCGATGAACATCCACCGCCAGGCCTCGAGGCCGAGCCACCAGTCCGCGCTGGAGCTGCCGGCGACCGTGCGCGATGATGTAGTCGACCAGCAACGAGATGAAGATGCCGGTGACGATGGCGAGTTGCTGCAGCGAGCCGAGCCGGCCGCGGAGCTTGGCCGGCGCGATCTCGGCGATGTACGGCGGGCGCGATGACCGATGCGATGCCGACGCCGAGGCCGCCGACGATCCGGAAGAACACCAGCACCCAGAGGTTGGGCGCCAGGCCGGTGCCCAGCGCCGCGACGAAGAACAGGATCGCGGCGATCCGCATCACCATCAGCCGGCCGATGTGATCGGCGATCCGGCCGGCGATCAGCGCGCCGGCGGCCGCGCCGAGCAGCGCCGAGGCGACCGCGAAGCCCAGCGATGCGGCGTCGGCGTTGAACTGCGACTCGATGGCCGAATTGGCGCCGTTGATGACGGCGCTGTCGTAGCCGAACAGGAACCCGCCCAGCGCCGCGACGGACGGCGATTCGGACGACGCCCTTGCCCTCGTCGGTGTCGTCGTAGATCGACTCTCCGCTGAAGGACGCGCCGTGCTCGCCCATGGAGTTCCCCTTTCACCAACACTGGCTGGGGGAGAGCTTTCCACTGTTCGGTCTGATCCGCATCTCGAAATGGCGAATTACGCCTCGGAGTGCTGTTTGTCCAGGTCAGGCGCGTTCGCATGATCACGAAGTGGTCTCAGGCACGCGATCCGGGCCGGGTCTCCGGCCGCGGCGACCGGTGACCGACGCGGGCGGGGCGAACCCGGTGCGTGGCTACCGTTGCCCGGTGACGCGAATCCGCGATCCGCCGACGTGTTGATCGCGTGTCGAGAACCACCTCGGGCACATCACCCTGAACCGCCCGCGACGGATCAATGCGCTGACCCTGGACATGATCAACACCGTGTCGGGCCGCGCTGGCCGGCTGGGCGCGACGATCCGCGGGTGCGCGGTGGTGCTGATCGACGGTGCCGGGCGAGCGGGGCCTGTGCGCCGGCGGCGACATCCGGCTGCTGTACGAGGGATTCGACCGGGACCGCGGTGGCACCGGCGACGTTCTGGCCGACGAGTACCGGATGAACTCCACGCTGGCGTCACTACCCCAAGCCGGTCGTGGCCTACATGTCCGGCATCACGCTCGGCGGCGGGTTGGGCATCTCCGGCCATTGCAGCGTCCGGGTCGTCACCGAGGCCTCGCAGGTGGGAATGCCGGAGACGGCGATCGGGCTGTGCCCGGACGTCGGTGGGCTGTACCTGCTGAGCCGCGCGCCGGGCGAACTCGGCACGCATGCCGCGCTCACCGGCTGCCGGCTCGGACCCGGCGATGCGATCGCCGCGGGTCTGGCCGATCGTTTCGTGCCGAGGTCCGACCTGGCGGCGCTGACCGACATACTCGCGGTCGGGGATGGTTCCGTCGTCGCTCGGCCGGACACCGCCCGGCCCTGAACTGGCCGCGGAGCGGGAGTGGATCGATCGGTGTTATGCCGGTGACGAGGTCGAGCACATCGTGCAGGCGCTGCGGGCCGCGCCGGAGGGTGCGGCGCGGGAGACGGCGGCGGTGCTGGCGGCCATGTCGCCGACCGCGCTGAAGGTGACGCTGCAGGCCGTCCGGCTGGCAGCGTCGATGACCCTGGACGAGGTGCTGGAACAGGACTACCGGCTCGCGGTCCGGTTCCTGACCCACCCCGATCTGGCCGAGGGGATCCGCGCGCAGGTGATCGACAAGGACCGCAAGCCGCGCTGGAAACCGGCCCGGCTGGATGAGGTGACCGACGAGGACGTGGATGCCTTCTTCGCCCCGCTGCCCGAAGACCAACGGTGGAGGCCGGCCCCCTGACTGACGGAATCTGCCGAAGACCGGTGTGCCCTCCGTCGCGGTCTCGCCCAGCAGCCAGTCCCGCCCACACCACCAGTCCCGCCCAGGTCGAGTGACGCCGGAGCAGGGAAATCGGACGTCAGATCGGTCGATTTCCCTGCTCCTGTGGCAGTGGACCGGGGGCCCGCGGGTGGGCGAACTCCGGCTGAGGTCAGCCGGCGACCTTGGCGATCGCCGGGTGACCCGGCGCGACCTGGGTGGTCGCGGCGGTGATCCCGGCCTGCTTCATCAGCTTGCGCAGGTCGGCGGCCTGCTCGGGCAGCATCACGGTGACGACGGTGCCGCCGGCGCCGGCCCGGGCGGTGCGCCCGGAACGGTGCAGGTAGGCCTTGTGCTCGGTCGGCGGGTCAAGGTGCACGACCAGTTCGACGTCGTCGACATGGATGCCGCGGGCGGCGATGTCGGTGGCGACCAGCACCTTGGCCGACCCGGAGGAGAAGGCGGCGAGGTTCCGCTCGCGGGCGTTCTGCGACAGGTTGCCGTGCAGGTCGACCGCGGGGATGCCCTGCTTGGACAGGGCCGCTGCCCACTTCTTGGCGCTGTGCTTGGTCCGGGTGAACAGCATCCGGCGGCCGCCGCCGGCGGCGAGTTCGCGGATGACCTGCGGCCGGTTCTCGCGAGCTGACCGCGAAGACGTGGTGCGCCATCGGCGTCGACCGGCGAGGTCTCGTCGTCGACGGCGTGCAGGATCGGGTTGGTCAGGAATTCCTTGACCAGCACGGAGATCCCGTTGTCCAGGGTGGCGGAGAACAGCAGCCGCTGGCCGCCGGCCGGGGTGGCCGCGGAGCAGCCGCCGGACGACCGGCAGGAAGCCGAGATCGGCCATGTGGTCGGCCTCGTCGAGCACGGTGACCTCGACGGTGCTGAGGTCGCAGGCCCGCTGGTTGACCAGGTCCTCGAGCCGGCCGGGGCAGGCGATGACGATGTCGACGCCGCGCGCGCAGCGCGGCGGTCTGGTTGCCGTAGCCGACGCCGCCGAAGATCACGACGGTGCGCAGCCCGGCGGCCGCGGCGAGCGGCTCGACGGTGCGGGCCACCTGCAGCGCGAGTTCACGGGTGGGCAGCAGGATCAAGCCGCGCGGCCGGCCGGCGACCCGGCGTCCGCCGGTGAGCCTGGTGACCAGCGGGATGGCGAAGGCAATGGTCTTGCCGGAGCCGGTCTTGCCGCGGCCCAGCACGTCCCGGCCGGCGAGCGTCTCCGGAAGGGTCGCTTCCTGGATCGGGAACGGGGACGACCGCGCCGAGCTTGGTGAGCACCGGGAGCAGCGGGGCCGGCACGCCGAGCTCGGCGAAGCTGGCCGACGGCTGCCCGGGGACGGTCGTCAACGCGTTGCGCGGCACCGGGAAAGGCGGTGCCGGTCTGGGTGCGCGGCTGGCTGTTCTGCCGAGGTGCGTTGTTCTGCCGCGGCGCGGCTGGCGCGCGCGGAGGTGCGGGCCGGGGCTGACTGCCTGCCCGAGCCGGCCGGTCGACCGGCGGCGGGATTGTCGGTGCCGGCTGACGACGACGGCGACCCTCGCCGCCGCCCTGCGACTGGGAGCCCCGGGCGGACTGGAGCCCTGGGCGGTACCGCTGCCGGCGGAGTCGCCGCGCTCTGAACGTCCACCCTGCGAGCCGTTGCCTGCTACGCCGGCGGACCGGTTCAGCCGGTCGGACGAGCGGGAGGAGGCGGGCCGACGGGCGGACCAGCGGTGCCGGAACCAGCGGTGCCGGAACCGGCGGTGTCGGTGCTGCGGATGCTGGAGGAGAAGGCGCCGACCGAGAAGACGCCGGTGCGCTGTGGTGCCGGACCGGCTGGTGTCGTGCCGACTGCGGGCGCGCGGAAGAAAACGAAGAAGAAGCTCATGAAATGCGGGGTGTCCAATCGAATGGGCAGGCGGTTGGCCGTGATGCTGACCGACTCGCGATGCCTGAACACCGATGAGGAGAAGAGGAACGCCTTCCCATCGTTGGGATGCGGCGTTCACAGCAGCGACCTCGACGCTGCCATGCCGGCGGCGTCCGGTCCATCTTACGGGTCACCGGTCCGCAGCCGGTGCGCAGTAGGCAAGATCACCCCGTTCGGGGTGCCCCGCGACGTGCCGACCGGGGCGGCGGGCCGCCGGGGCGGCCGCCGCCCGAGCGGCTCAGGCGTCGACGATCGCGCCGGCGAACTGCGCGTTGTAGAGGTCGGCGTAGGCGCCGCCGAGCTCCAGCAACTCGTCGTGGGTGCCCTGTTCGACGATCGCGCCGGCCTGCATCACCAGGATCAGGTCGGCATCGCGGATCGTCGAAAGCCGGTGCGCGATCACGAAACTCGTCCGATCCTGGCGCAGCGCGGCCATCGCGTGCTGCACCAGCACCTCGGTCCGGGTGTCCACCGAACTGGTCGCCTCGTCCAGGATCAGCAGTGCCGGATCGGCCAGGAACGCCCTGGCGATGGTCAGCAACTGCTTCTCGCCCGGCGCTGATGTTGCTGCCCTCGTCGTCGATCAGCGTGTCGTACCCGTCGGGCAGCGAGTGCACGAACCGGTCGACGTAGGTTGCCCTGGCGGCGGCGAGGATCTCGTCCTCGGTGGCGTCCGGACGGCCGTAGGCGATGTTGTCCCTGATGGTGCCGGCGAACAGCCAGGTGTCCTGCAGCACCATGCCGATCCGGGACCGCAGGTCGGCCCGGGTCATCTTGGCCACGTCGACGCCGTCCAGGGTGATCCGGCCGCCGTCGATCTCGTAGAACCGCATGATCAGGTTGACCAGGGTGGTCTTGCCCGCGCCGGTGGGGCCGACGATGGCGACCGTCTGACCGGGTGCCGCGACCAGCGAGAGGTCGTCGATCAGCGGCGTTTCCGCGTCGTACCGGAAGGACGACGTCGGTGAACTCCACCCGGCCGCGCGGTGTCGCCACCCGCTTCGGGTCCGCCGGGTCGGGGGACTGCTCGTCCGCGTCCAGGAACTCGAAAACCCTTTCCGCGGAGGCAACCCCGGACTGCAGCACGTTCGCCATCGACGCCAGCTGGGTCAGTGGCTGGGTGAACTGCCGGGAGTACTGGATGAACGCCTGGACGTCACCGAGCGACATCGTGCCGGACGCCACCCGCAGCCCGCCGACGACGGCGATCGCGACGTAGGTCAGGTTCCCGATGAACATCATCGACGGCATGATGATGCCCGGAGATGAACTGCGCGCCGAACGAGCTCTGGTAGAGCTCGGCGTTCTTGTCCTCGAACGCCTGCTCGGCGTCGGATTGCCGGCCGAACACCTTGACCAGGCTGTGCCCGGTGAAGGTCTCCTCGACCCTGGCGTTCAGTTCGCCGGTGCTGCGCCACTGGGCGACGAACTTCGGCTGCGAGCGCTTGGCGATCACCGTGGTGACCACGAGGGACAGCGGGATCGCGATCAACGCGACGATGGCCAGCAGCGGCGAGATGATGAGCATCATCGCGAGCACGCCGACCACGGTGAGCAGCGAGGTCAGGGTCTGGGACAGCGTTTGCTGCAGGGTCTGCGAGATGTTGTCGATGTCGTTGGTGACCCGGCTGAGCACCTCACCGCGCTGATGCTTGTCCAGGTAGCTCAGAGGCAGCCTGTTGAGCTTGTCCTCGACCTCGGCGCGCAGCTTGAGGATGGTGCGCTGCACGATGCCGTTGAGCAGGTAGCCCTGCAGGTAGCCGAACACCGACGCCAGCACGTACAGCAGCAGGACCCACATCAGCACGGTGCCCAGCGCGGTGAAGTCGATGCCCTGGCCGGGTACCAGCGTCATGCCGGACAGCAGGTTCGCGAACGTCTCGTTGCCCTGCGCCCGCGCGCCGTCGATGGCCTGCTGCTGGGTGATGCCGGCCGGCAACTGCTTGCTGATCACGCCGTCGAAGATGATGTTGGTCGCGTTACCGAGGAGCTTGGGTCCCAGGACCGAGAACACCACGCTGACGACGCCCAGCAGGATCACGAAGACCAGACCGATGCGCTCCGGGCTCATCCGGCGCAGCAGTCGCTTCGCGGACGGCCCGAAATTCA
Organism: uncultured Actinomycetota bacterium; assembly: GCA_963766015.1. GTDB lineage: Bacteria > Actinomycetota > Actinomycetes > Mycobacteriales > Nakamurellaceae > Nakamurella. Next base: position 58,764 of record CAVXYU010000044.1, read on the forward strand.
GCGACTTCTCGGCGGGCATCCCGATCCCGCCACCGAACGGGCCGTGCCCACCGGGACCGCGGCCGGGCGGCGGGGCGAACTTCGGGCGTTCCGGCGCCGCTGGTTTCGATGCCGCTGGTTTCATGCCGATCGTCCGCTGGTTCCGATGCAGCCGGTTTGGCGGTCGAGGTGCTCATGCCGCCACCTCCGCCGCGAGCTGGGACTGGACGATCTCGATGAACGTCGGGCAACTCTCGATGAGCTCGTCGTACGTGCCCACACCCACCAACAGCCCGTCCTCGAGGACCAGGATCTGATCGGCATCGGCGATCGTCGAGACCCGTTGCGCCACGATCAGCACCGTCTTGTCCCTCGTCGTGGGTCGCAGTGCGGCCCGCAGTCGCGCATCCGTCGCGAGGTCGAGAGCCGAGAAGGAGTCGTCGAACAGGTAGATGGTGGGTTGCGCGACCAGGGCCCTGGCAATCGCGAGGCGCTGACGCTGACCGCCCGACACGTTGGAGCCGCCCTGGGAGATCGGCGAGTCGATGCCCTCGGGCATCGCGGCCACGAAATCCCTTGCCTGGGCGATGGTCAGCGCGGTCCACAGTTCCTCGTCGGTCGCGTCCGGGTTCCCGTAGCGCAGGTTCGAGGCGACCGTGCCACTGAACAGGAACGGCTTCTGCGGTACCAGACCCATCCGATTCCAGAGGCTTTCCGGATCGTGGTCGCGGACGTTCACCCCGTCGACCAGCACCTGCCCACCGGTGGCGTCGAACAGTCGGGGGATCAACGAGAGCAGGGTGGTCTTGCCGGCACCGGTGGACCCGATGATCGCGGTCGTCGTTCCGGGTCTCGCGCGCAGCGAGATGTCCCGCAGCACCGGCTCACTGGCTCCCGGATAGCTGAACTCGACCTTGTCCAGAACGATCTCGCCGGTGCTCGTCGGCGGGTGTCACCGGCTTCGCCGGCGGCACCACCGAGGAGTCGGTGTGCAGCACCTCGGTGATCCGGTCGGCGCTGACCGACGCCCTGGGCACCATGACGGCCATGAACGTCGCCATCATCACCGAGAACAGGATCTGCATCAGGTAGTTGAGAAACGCGATCAGCGCGCCGATCTCGATGTCACCGTTGTTCACCCGGGCGGCGCCGAACCACAGCACCGCGACGCTGGAGGCGTTGAGTACCAGCATCACCGTCGGGAACATCAGGGCCATCAGCCGGCCGGCGCGGACAGCCGTGTCCGTCAGTTGCTGGTTGGCGTCGGCGAAGCGCCTGGTCTCCAGCGGCTCACGGACGAACGCCCGGACCACCCGCACACCGGAGATCTGCTCGCGCAGCACTCGGTTGACCACGTCGATCCGGGACTGCATCAGCCGGAACTGCGGGATCATCCTGGTGACGATCAGGCTGATCGCGATGATCAGCACCGGGACGCTGATCAGCAGCAGCCAGGCCAGCCCGAGGTCGGTCTTCAACGCCATGAAGATCCCGCCGATGCACATGATCGGGGCCGCGACCAGCAGTGTGCAGGTCATCAGCACCAGCATCTGCACCTGGGTGACGTCGTTGGTGTTCCGGGTGATCAACGTCGGCGCGCCGAACTTGGCCATCTCCCGATCGGAGAAACTGCCGACCTGCTGGAAGAGCGCGGCGCGGACGTCGCGGCCGAAGCCCATGGCGGTGCGGGCGCCGAAGTACACCGCGATGATCGTGCAGACGATCTGCAGCACGGTGACGGCGAGCATGATCCCGCCGGTCGACATGATGTAGGCGGTGTCGCCCTTGGCGACGCCCTGGTCGATGATGTCGGCGTTCAACGCCGGCAGGTACAGCGAGGCGATCGTCCCGATCAACTGGAAGATCACCACCGCGGTCAGCGGGCCGCGGTACGGGCGCAGGTAGGTGCGCAGCAGGCGTAGCAGCATCAGCGGGCTCCGACCGGGAGGGAATGGGTGGTGGCGTCGTGGTGGTCCCCGTGAGCGGGGGCCCGGGTGAGAAGTCTGTCGCCATGTCCGACTCGCCGACAGTGGTTTTCTCACCGCTGTGGTTCTGATGGCTGACGTCTTGATCGCTGACGTCTGCACCGGTGGCCGCCTCGGCGTCATTGCGGTTCTTGGTGCCGATGCCGTGCAGCAGCAAATCCACGATCTCCGTCGTCGACAGCGGTTGACCGTCCGTCAGCCGGGGGTGGGCACCGGCGAACGTGATGAGCCGGAAGAGCCGCGCCGCCTCTGCCGGTGTTGTCCGGAGCGCGTCCCGGTGGGGGAGCAGCAGGTCGGCGAGCGCGTTCGTCACCTCGGTCAGGTCCGGCGCGTGGTGATGTCTGTGCGGCTCTCCAGCGGCACTGACCACCACGAACTTCGAGGTGTCCGACTCGCGTCCGGGTGGCCCGGCGACGCGAAGCATCCACATGATCTGCCAGATGCTCTCGATCCGCCGGCGCATCGCGTCGACGGCGTCGGTGAGCACACGACGCAGGGCGCCGTGTGGGTCGATGGCGCGCAGGTCCTCGACCAGTGGAGCGGGGTCCAGCACGCTCGCCACCACCGCGGAGATCACCGCCTCCTTGTCCGGAAAGACCCGGAAGATCGTGCCCTCGGCGATGCCGGCGGCTTCCGCGATCTCCCGCGTCGTCACCGAAGCGCCGTGGTCGCAGACCAGGGGCACTGCGGCGGCGATGATGGCCGCCCGGCGTTCGTCCGGGGGCAGGGGGGCGGCACGGGAACTCGAAGACGGAGTCACGAGGAACACAGTACTGAGTGAGTGCTCACTCAGCCAGTCACTTCTCCCAGGGCGAACGAGCGACGTCCGAACTCCGGGTCAGCCGGTGAACCCGCCGGGATGAACCGGATCAGTTCCCCTCGTCGCGTGCCGGCGGGACGAGATGGGACTCCGATGCGCTCGCGCGTTCGGATCGGGCGACCGTGTTGCCGAACGCGTCCTGGATGACGACCCGGTCCCGCCCGTCTCTCTTGGCCTGGAAGAGGGCCGCGTCAGCGCGGTTGATGAGGCTCTGAAGGTCCTCCTGCTCGAGCGCCTCGACGGCACCGAAGCTGACGGTGAATTTCGGCAGCCCGGCGACGGTGATGGCGGCATCGAGTCTGATGCGCAGGGCATCCAGGACATCGCGGGCGGCCGTCGTGTCACACCCGGCCAACGCGAGCACGAACTCCTCGCCCCCGTGTCGACACACGAAGTCCTGCTGACGGACCGATCCGGTCAGGACCTGGGCGAACAGGCGGAGCGCCCGATCACCGGTTTCGTGGCCGTAGGTGTCATTGAGCGACTTGAAATGGTCCAGGTCGCCCACCGCCAGGGTCAGCAGGAGAGGTTCGCGACGAGCCTTGGCCACCTGCTGCTCGAACGAGCGCCTGTTCAGCAAGCCGGTCAGGCTGTCGGTGGCGGCCTGCAGCTGCGTTTCCACCATGACCCGGAGCAGGCCGATCCGGGCGCCGGCCAGCTTCGCGAGCGTGCCCAGGTCCCTGACCGCGTCGTCGTCCGGCTTCACATGAGGTTCCGCGGTGGCATGGATCACGCCGACTGACCTGCCCATGATCGAGACCGGCAGGCACACCGATGACACGGGCGCGATTCGGCCGCGAAGCTTCGGGCACGAGTCGATGTCATCGCTGTCCGCGAAACGCTGTGTCTGCGCTCGACGTGCGGCCGGACAATGGTCGGGCGAGTCGACGCTGCAGCCCGGCGCCGTCCCGGAGGGCGACGTACTGGCCATCCTGGTCAGGTGGGCGCGGCTGTTGTCGGCGAGCAGCAGCTCGACGGGCGAGTTCGGCAGCGTCGCACGGAATGCCCGCTCGATGACGTCGATGACTTCGGCCTCATCACCTGCCATGTCGAGGGCGTTGGCAACCCGGCTTTCGAACTCCTGGCGCTGCGCCTGGTTCTCCTGATCCCGCGCCTGGGCCTGCTGCTCCCTGGCCCGCTGGCCGGCGACCTCGACCGCGTCGGCGAGTTGCTGTGTCAACCCGCCGACCACCCGATCGGTCTTGTCCTGCTGACTTCGGGTGACGAGCGCCGACCCGACTGCGAGTGGCAGCGTCACCAGAACAATCAGGGTTGCGGTCAGCGGCCACCGAGCAGCGCCTGTGGTCACGGCGTCGGCAACGATGATCGCCAGCATGCAGAGGCCGAGTGCGACGGCGAACGCCCCGAGCGTGAGTACCCACAGCAGGCGCTTCGTCCGGGCCTGTGCGGCCATCCAGTCCGAGACGGTGATCGGCGCGGCGTCCTGACTCATCGCGCACCCTCCTTCATCACCGCGTCGTGGATCACCTGGTCTCGGCCCTGTCATGAAGGCCGTCCGGCGATTGACGGGGCGGGGCGGGGCACACTGATTACTACTCTACGTCATTGAAATATTGCAGAACGTAACAGAACTATGGACCTCGTGTACCGGTTCGAACGTGCGGTCTGCGGCCCGGCCGTTGCGCGAATGAGGCGTGGCATCCCTCAGACGTCGACCTTGCACAACCGCCACCCGGCGAGCCCGATCAGGACCACCGCGTGGCCGCACATCACCGCAAAACCGGTCCACGGTGACAGCGGGTTCGCGACGCCGTAGGTGCCGTCGAGCAGCATCGCGCCGGCGTTGGAGGGGAGGTACTGCACGAAGTGGTCGGTCAGTGCGGTGGGTAGCAGGTTCGTCAGGGGCGGGATGACGAAGAAGACTGCGACGAAGGTGGTGATGGCTGCCGCGGTGTTGCGCAGCAGGGACCCGAGGGCGAGGGCCGTCAGGCCTGCGACGGTCAGGTACAGCGCCGCGCCGACGACGGAGCGGAGCGCGCCCGGGTCGGACAGCGACGCGTCGAGTTCGGGCGCGAGCAGCGCCTGGCCGACGAAGAACGAGGCGAACGCCGCGACCAGCATGGTGAGGAACACCGTGCCGGCGAAGACCGCGAGCTTCCCCCAGAGCATCGGCAGCCGCGACGGCACCACGGTCAGCGAGGAGCGGATCATCCCGGTGCTGTACTCACCGCTGATCAGCAGCACCCCGAGCACACCGACCGCGAGCTGCGCGAAGAAGGTCCCGGTCAGCGAGGTGGAAATCGCGCTGGTTCCGGGTGCGAAACCGCCGACCTCGCTCGCGGTGATGGCCGCGAACATCGCGCCCAGCCCGATCATCAGCACGGCGGCGACCAACAGGGTGGCGACGGTGGAGCGCAGCGAGCGGAGCTTGGTCCACTCGGACAGCACGACCCGCGCCTGGGTCACCCGTAACACCGGTGGCGATACCCGCGTCATCGCGGCGGTTGTCATGACGCCACCGCCGAGGTGACGTCATCAGCGGCGATCTCGGTGGTGCTCGTGCGGTACTCGACGGAATCGCCGGTGAGCTTCATGAATGCTTCTTCCAGAGAGGCTTGATGGATGGTCAGTTCGAAGATGGCCAGCTGGGCCTGCCAGGCGATCGTGCCGACGTGTTCGGGTGTCAGGCCGGTGACGTGCAGGACATCGCGCTGCGGCCGGCCAACCGTGACGTCGGGGCCCTGCAGCAGGTCGGTCAACCGTGCGGCGTCCGGCGTGCGGACAGTGACGGACTTGTTCGAAGCCCGCGCGACGAAGTCATCGACGGTGGTGTCGGCGATCAACCGGCCACGGCCGATGACAACGAGTCGTGTTGCGGTCTGCGCCATCTCACTCATCAAGTGCGAGGACACGAAGACCGTGTGGCCGTCCGCGGCCAACTGCTTGAGCATGGTTCGCATCCACAGCACACCTTCCGGATCCAGCCCGTTGACCGGCTCGTCGAGCACGACGGTCCGGGGATTGCCGAGCAGTGCCGATGCCACTCCCAGCCGCTGTCCCATGCCCAGGGAGAAGCCGCCGACCCGCTTTGCGGCGACCCGGCGCAGACCGACGAGGTCGATCACCTCGTCCACCCGGTGCCGGCCGATGCCGTTGCTCCGGGCCAGCGACAGCAGGTGATTGCGAGCGGAGCGACCGGTGTGCACGGCCCTCGCCTCGAGCAGCACCCCGAGTTCGGCCATCGGTGCAACGGCGGTGCGGTAGTCACGCCCGTTGACCACAACCGTTCCGGCGCTGGGCTTGTCGAGCCCGGCGATCATTCGCATCGTGGTGGACTTGCCGGCGCCGTTCGGTCCGAGGAAACCTGTGACCATTCCGGGTCGGACGGTGAAACTCAGACCGTCCACCGCGAGCTTGTCGCCGTAACGTTTGCTGAGGTTGTCGATCTCGATCATGTCGGTGCCTTTCGTGCGATGTGGGCGCCCGGGCCCGGCGGGCACGGTGGACTACCGACTGCCAGTGGCGACAGCCGATGCGAGCGTTGTGGTGTCCTGCGTCGTGGTCCCGACGCCGGGTCAGACGGTGATGACGACCTTGCCCCGTATCTGCCCGTCTTCCATGCGCCGCATCGCCTCCGGGACCTGGCCGAGCGGGTAGCTGCGGTCGATCGCCGGCACGACGGAGCCGTTCCCGAGGTAGCCGGAGAGGATCTCCAGGTCGCTCGCCCGCTCCTTCGAGACCAGTCCGGTGATTCGCTGCCCGATGAACGGGGTCAGCAGGGCGCCGCGCAGTTGCCTGCCGATGCCGCCGGTCAGGTTGCCGCGGCTCTCGCCACCGACGATGACGACGGTCCCGGTGGTGGTCAGAGCTTTGCGCAGCCGGGAGATCGGTGCGTTGCCTGCGATGTCGATGATCAGGTCGTACCGGTGCGTGCCGTCGGCGAAGTCCTCCTGCCGGTAATCGATGATGCGGTCGGCACCCAGCGCGCGCACCAGCTCGACCTTGCCGGTGCTGCACACCCCGGTGACCGTCGCACCGAACGCTGTGGCCAGTTGCACCGCGAAGCTGCCGACACCGCCCGACGCTCCGATGATCAACACGTCCTGTCCTGGCTCGATCCTGCCGGCACGCAGGGCCTGCAGCGCCGTACCCCCCGAGATCGGGGAGGCGGCCGCCTGTTCGACGGTGATTCCGGCCGGCCGGTGGGCGAGCTTGTTCTCCGGCGCGGCCGCGTACTGCGCGAATGATCCTCTGCTCATCCCGAACACCTCGTCGCCGATGGCGAACCGGGTCACCGCCGCACCGACCTGGATCACCGTGCCCGCCACGTCCACACCCGAGACAGGGTTCTTGGGGCGGCGGAACCCGAAGCCCATCACCCGCATGAGGTAGGGCCGCCCCGTCATGAAGTGCCAGGTGCCGCGATCGAGGCCGGCGGCGCGAACCTTGATCAGCACGTCACTCTCGCCAATCGCGGGCGGCTCGATCTCGCCGAACCGCAATACCTCCGACGTGCCGTACGTGCTCTGGACGATCGCCCGCATCGAGCGCGGCGGGACCGTCGCGGCCTGGGTGGCTGTCGTCCGGTGGGCTTCGGTTCCCATGATTTCACTCCCTGTCGAGCCGGTGAGCCGGTCTCACCTTACTTAGTACGAGACTGTATAGTACTAAGTACGAAACCACTAGAGGTGGGGGAAAAATGTCCAGACCGGCCAGAACTGACGAGGCATCGGGTGAGCCGACCGCCAAGGCATCAGGGAGCGAGATCGGCACAGGTGCCGCACAGCGCGCGCCGTTGAGTCGTGACCGCGTGCTGCACGCGGCCGTCACCGTCGCCGACGCCGGTGGGATCGGCGGTCTGACGATCCGGTCACTGGCACAAGAACTCGGGGTCAAACCCATGTCGGTGTACCACTACGTCGCTAACAAGGACGAGATCATCGACGCGGCGGTCGATCTGGTGTTCGCGGAGATCGAGCTCCCGGTCATCGGCGGCGACTGGCGGACGGAGATGCGGCGCCGCGCGGACTCCGCGCGGGAGGTGCTCCGCCGTCATCCCTGGGCGACGGCACTACTGCAATCCCGGCTGAATCCCGGGCCGGCGACCCTGCGCCATCACAACGCCTTCATCGGAACACTCCGTGCGGCAGGCTTCTCCGTGCGCTTGACGGCGCACGCTTTCGCGCTGATCGACAGCTATGTGTACGGGTTTGCGCTGTCCGAGCGGGCGCTGCCCATCAACGGTCCGGAAAGCGTGCCGGATCTGGCGTCCTCGATGATGGAGCAGTACTTCGACGCGGACAGCTACCCACATCTGCTCGATTTCACCGTTCAGCACATCATGGTGCCCGGCTACGACTTCGGTCTGGAGTTCGGCTACGGGCTCGACCTCATCCTCGACGGCCTCGCCCGCGCGGTGGCGGCCGACGATACGATTGATGCCGAAGCACCGCAGTAGGGCGGCACCGCAACAAGCCGATAACAGCAGCAAGCCGGCTGATCGGCCACGGCCGTCCGCAGACTTCTTGTCCAGCAGGGCATCCCGCGGGCTGACATCAGCGTCCACGGCTACTTCCAAGCACGGGGCGGCGCAGTACGCCGCCGACTGAGCCCCTACGCGATATGTGAGCCTCGCGATACCGTCATCCGGTTCGGGCGCGCGCCGAACCGGGCATGTGCATCGATCAACGCCGAATACGCCCGTCAGATCCCGGATTTCAGGGCCGGCAGACCACAGTGCGTGACCGCCTGACGAACGGTGCCGCCGGCGGCGTGCCGAAGGCCGGCCGAAGGCCGGTAGAATAGGCATTGCACTGCAATTCGCCGGTCACCGTTGACGATGTATCCCGGTGAGCCAGCGCTCGGGTGAAACAAGCCGCCCGCCTCTTCGCACACTTCTCTTTCAGAGCACCCGTGAATGGGTACTGCTGCTGTATACGCCCCTTCGCGCGCCGACGCCCCCTTTCCCGGGCACGGTGCGCGCCTGCATTGTCACCGAAGGACATCATGAACATCCTGAAAAGCGCCATCACCCTCGTACCGGTCGTCGCACTGACCGGAGTCGTCGTCGTCGGCATCGCCGTGTCCGTCAGTCTGGCGTCGTGGGAACTGTTGTGAGTAAAAAGATCTCGAAACCCGCCCGCTGATTCAGGCGCGCCCGGGCGAAACCTGCCTGCGCTGCTGACGGCGGAGTTCCCGGCCCGAAGCGGCATACCAGCGGGACAGCACCGCGATCCCGAGCGCGAGCTCGACGACCGTTCCGCCGTAGTACATGATCTGTGCGCCGAGCCGGAGCCGATCGACCGGCCCGGCGCCGACCGGCAATTCATGCGCGTACATGAACTTGGCCAGCACGTCGTGCGTTGCCGCGGCGAGCAGCAGGACGACCAGCGAGGTCACCGGCCCTGGCCGGTTCCTGATCGGGTCCGCGCCGACGAGCAGAGCGCTGAGCAGGCAGCCGGTCAGGAACATGTGCAGATGGACGACCGCGTTGATCAGGTCGTTGGTCTGAGCCACTCCGAACAGCGGCGTCAGGTAGAAGGCGTACAAGCCCCCGATATGGGCCACCAACACCACCGGGATCAGGGTCGCCACCCGCACCGGTGTGCTGTGCAGAATGACGAGCATCCCTCGCCGGGCTCGTGGTCCCACTGCTCGCAGGGCGAGGGTGACCGGTGCGCCCAGCGCCAGCAGCAACGGGGCCGTCATCGTGGTCAGCACGTGCGCCAGCACATGCCCGGGGAACGGGCCGAGGTCGCCGGGGGCCGGCAGCACGGGGCGGGTGGCGGTGCTGCCGGGGTCGTTGGATCGCTGCATGCTGCTCTCGCTCCGTTCGGGTCGCCGATGGAGTCGGAGTTCCCCCCGGCGCCGGTCGCGAACCCGGGCAACGCAGCTGACCGGTCAGCAGTGCGCTGTCAGGAGTGAGATCCGGCCGTTTCCGCAGACGACCGTTGTGACAGACCCCGGGCGATCAATTTCCCCAGTTCCCAGAAGAAGATCAGCGCCACGGCGGGGACCAGCGCCAGCGCCCACTGGCCGAGGGTGAGTTCGACGGTTCCGAACATCCGTCGCAGCACCTCCAGCTGGGTGATCAGCACCGCGAGCACCACCTCCGCGACGGCGGTCCAGTTCAGCTTCGGGTTGTCGAAGGTATCGACGGTAAAGACGCTGGCCGTCACGCTCCGGGCCTGGAAAGCGGCCACGATGATGAGCAGCGAGAACGCCGTGACGCCCATCGAGGAGCCGATCGCCAGGCTGTCGAAGTGGTTCGTGCCGTAGCTGATCAGCGCAAGCGTGCACACGGCCATGAACAGGCCCGACCAGTCCGGCGGTGGTCAGCAGGCCCCTGGTCATGATGCGTGGCGTCGCGGGACCGCGGTCGGAGGCTCATCAGGCCGGGCGCCTGTTTGTCCATGCCGAGCGCGACGCCGAGCGGGGCGTTGACCAGGAAGTTGATGTACAGGATCTGCGACGGCGAGAAGGGTTGCCCGGCAGCGATGTTCAAGATGCTGGCGCCGAGGAACGTGATGATGTAGGCGACCAGTTCGATGATCACGTAGCGGATGAACTTGTTGAGATTGTCGAAGACCTTCCGGCCCTGCTCGACAGCCCGGATGATGGTGGCGAAGTTGTCGTCGGACAGGATCATCCGGCTCGCGTTCTTGGCCACCTGGGTTCCGGAGCCCATCGCGATGCCGATGTCGGCGGCCTTGATCGCCGGCGCGTCGTTCACCCCGTCGCCGGTCATCGCGACGACCTCGCCCTTCTTGCGCAGTGTCTGTACCAGCAGCACCTTGTGTTCCGGTGCGACCCGGCCGACCACGCCGATGTCGTCGATGCGGACCAGCCGTTCCTGCTCGCTGAGCGCGGCGAACTCGGTGCCCAGCATCGCCGTGCCCGGTATGCCGAGCTGACGGGCGATGGCCGCACCCGTGGTGACATCGTCGCCGGTGACCATCCTGACCCTGATGTGGGCGTTCTGCGCATCACGGACGGCGGCCTTGGATTCGTCCCTGGGTGGATCGACCATGGCGACCAGCGAGGTCAATTCCAGGTCGGTGATGTGCGCCAGCAGGTCACCGGCAGGGTCGAAATCGGCGGCGTCGAGGTCGCGGAAGGCGGCGGCCATCACCCGGTGTCCCTCGCCCTCCATCCGGAGCATGGCGTCCTCGCTGCGCTTGCGCAGGCCGGCGTCCCACGGCACGCTGGCCGACCCCGCCAGAGCAGTCGCGGTGCGGCCCATCACGGCGGGTGCGGCGCCCTTGACGAAGCAGCGCACCACCTTCCGGCCATCGGCGGCGGTGGTCGAATTGAAGGTCGCCATCAGCTTGTAGGTGGGATCGAAAGGCAGCGTGGCCAACCGGGGGAACTTCGCCCTGGTGGCCTCCGTGTCCAGTCCGGCCTTGGCGCCCAGCACGAGCAGGGCGCCCTCGGTCGGGTCGCCGACGACCTTTCCGTCGACGAGTTTGGCGTCGCTGGCGACGAGATACGGAAGGATCGCCCCTTCGATGGAGGCCGAGGATCCGGCCGCGTGCAGCACCTTGCCTTCCAGGCCGTACCCGATTCCGGAGACGGTGTAGCGGTCCACCGGATCGAGCACCTCGACGACCGTCATCTGATTCATCGTCAGAGTCCCGGTCTTGTCGGAGTTGATCGCCGACGTCGAGCCGAGCGTCTCCACCGACACGAGTTCCTTGACGATGGCGTTCTCGCCGGCCAGTTCCTTCGCCCCGGACGAGAGGATCACCTGCAGGACGGTGGGCAGGGCCGTGGGGATGGCGGCGATGGCCAGGGCGATGGCGGTGATGAACAGCGTGTCAGCCGACTGACCCCTCGACAGCCCCAGCGCGAACATCACGACCATGGTTCCGAGTGCGGCGGCGCCGATCCACAGGGTCAGCGTGTTCAGCTGCCTGGTCAGCGGCGTCTGCTCCTTGGCGGTGGAGGCCAGCATGCCGGCGATCTTCCCGACCTGCGCCTCCGCGCCGACGGCGGTCACCAGCATCTGCCCGCTGCCGTGGGTGACCGGGGTGTTCATGAACGCCATGTTCACCTGATCGCCCGGCCCGAGATCGGTGTCGGCGAGGGCGGAGGTCTCCTTCGACGACGGCGTGCTCTCGCCGGTCAGGGCGGATTCGTCGATGTCCAGCGAGCTGGCCTGGATGATCCGTCCGTCGGCGGCCACGTCGTCGCCGGCGGTGAGCAGCACCAGGTCGCCGACGACGACCTGTTCGGCCGGGATGGAGGCCTCGACCCCGTCGCGACGGACCCGCGCCGTGCGCTTGGTCAACGATTTCAGCGCGTTCATCGCACTCTCGGCCTTACCCGCCTGGCGGAGGCCGACCATCGCGTTGACCACCGTCAGTAGGGCAAGGACGGCACCGGTGCTCCATTCGCCGATGGCGAGCGACACCACGGCTGCGATGAGAAGGATGATCTGCATGTAGCTGCGGTACTCGTCGAGGAAGCGTCGCCACCCCGGCACCGGCTTCTCGGCCGGTAGGGCGTTCGGTCCGTTCTGCTGGAGCCGCTGGGCCGCCGTCACCGCGGTCAGCCCATCGGCGGGATCGACGCCGAGTTGCCGGGCGACCGCTTCGGGCGCCAGCGCGTGCCACCTGCCGGTCGCCCCCGCCGACGTTGCCGGCTGAACCGTTGTCGACATGCTGATTCCTTTCCTGCGCGGGCCGCGTGCCGGCGCCGGTGTCGCGGGGGTCGGGCCCTGACCGTTGCCGGGCCGGCCGGGAACTGCGCTGATCAGAATTGCTCCGGGACGTACCGGAGATGGCATCGGCCGCGACATATTTGTGGTTGATCTTCCGTTTGGGCAGCGTGACTTCCGGGCGATCGAGCGGCTTGTACGGAATCTGTGACAACAGGTGCGAGATGATGTTCAGCCGACCGCGCTTCTTGTCGTCGGTGTGTGCGACGAACCATGGCGCCCAGGCAGTATCGGTGGCCCGGAACATGGTCGTCGCGGGCCCAGCGAATAATCGAACCACCGGCTGTAGGACTTCAGGTCCATGCTCCGAGAGTTTCCAGATCTTGCGCGGGTCGTTGATCCGGCCCTCCAGCCGTCTGGTCTGCTCGTCGGGACCGACCTCGAGCCAGTACTTGATCAGGATGATGCCGGAGTCGACCATCGCCTTCTCCACGCTCGGCACCAGTTCGAGGAACTTGGCGGACTGCTCCGGGGTGCAGAATCCCATCACCGGTTCGACACCCGCCCGGTTGTACCAGGACCGGTCGAAGATGATGACCTCGCCGGCCGCCGGGAAATGCGGGAGATAGCGCTGGATGTACATCTGCGACTTCTCCCGGTCGGTCGGCGCGGACAGGGCGACGATCCGGAACACCCGCGGGCTGACCCGTTCGGTGATGCGTTTGATGGTGCCGCCCTTACCTGCCGTGTCCCGGCCCTCGAAGACGATGCAGACCTTCGCGCCGGTCGGCCTTGACCCATTCCTGCAGGGCAACCAGATCACCGTGCAGGACCCGCATCTCGCGCTCGTACTCCTTTCTTTTCATCGCGGGTTTCGCGGCGCCGGCGTCCGCCGATCCGGCCGATCGAGCAGCCGCTGACGGTGCCGCCGACTTCTTCGTCTTCGTGGCACCCTTGGACTTCTTGCTCATCGGTCCCGCCCTTTTCTCGGTCAGCGCTTTCTCTCGGTCAGCGCTGTCTCTTGGTCAGCGCTGTTTTTCGGTCAGCGCTGTCTCTCGGTCAGCCTGGACCCCTTTGTGCCGTTCCGACTCAGTGATCGCTGCCATCCCTGGGACCGGTGCGCGATGGTGTTCGCGAAGCGATCGTGCTACCTGCCGGTACCGGGGGTCACCATCCCGTTGGGATGAGCCAGGCCCGCCGGGGACCTCGAGTGGGCCACCGACGTTGTCGGTGGGCACCAGCACAATGGTCGGGTGACCAACCATGCGGCCGGCGGAGATCCCGGGGCCTCGGCTGCCCTGGCCCGTTTCCACCCGCTGGTGCGGGACTGGTTCACCGCGGCGTTCGCGGAGCCGACCACAGCTCAGACCGGTGCCTGGGACGCGATAGGTCGCGGCGATCACACGCTGGTGGTGGCGCCGACCGGGTCCGGCAAGACCCTCGCGGCATTCCTGTCCTCGATCGACGACCTGGTTTCCCGTTCTGCCGACCCGGCGGCCGCTGCGCTGCCCGCACCGGCGGAGCGCTGCACCGTGCTCTACCTCTCCCCGCTCAAGGCGCTTGCCGTCGACGTCGAGCGCAACCTGCGATCCCCGCTGACCGGCATCGGTACGGTGGCCGCGCGGCGCGGGCTGCCGCTGCCGGAGATCTCGGTCGCAGTGCGCTCCGGGGACACCCCGGCGTCGGACCGGCGGATCTTCGCCCGGGAGGGCGCCGACATCCTGATCACCACGCCGGAGTCGCTGTTCCTGCTGCTGACCAGTCGGGCGCGGGAGATGCTGACCAATGTCCGGACGGTCATCGTGGACGAGGTGCATGCCGTCGCCGGGACGAAACGAGGTGCGCACCTGGCGGTGTCGCTGGATCGGCTGGACGCGTTGCTCGACCGGCCGGCTCAGCGGGTGGGGCTCTCGGCCACCGTCCGGCCGGTGGAGGAGGTGGCCCGGTTCCTGGCCGGCGGCCGGCCGGTGACGGTGGTGCAGCCGCCGTCCACGAAGCAGATCGACGTCGATGTCGTGGTGCCGGTCGCGGACATGAGCCAACTCGGCACGACCACGGGCGACCTGACCGGCAAGGCCGCCGGCGAGGTGGCCAGGACGTCGATCTGGCCGCACGTCGAGGAGCGGGTCGTCGACCTCATCGAGTCGCACCGGTCGACGATCGTTTTCGCCAACTCGCGTCGGCTCGCCGAACGACTGACGGCGAGGCTGAACGAGATCCACGCCGAGCGGCTCGCCGCGATCGACCTGCGCGAAGGGGTGGACCTGCGCGAGGTGGCGGAGGTGTCCGGCCCGGCCGCCCAGGTGATGGCGCAGGCAGGCACTGCTGTCGGCGCGCCCGCGGTGCTGGCGAAGGCGCATCACGGGTCGGTCTCCCGGGAACAGCGGGCGCTGATCGAGGACGAGCTGAAGACGGGAATGCTGCCTGCCGTCGTGGCCACCTCGTCGCTGGAACTGGGCATCGACATGGGCGCGGTCGACCTGGTGATCCAGGTGGAGTCGCCGCCGTCGGTGGCCAGCGGCCTGCAGCGGATCGGCCGGGCCGGGCATCAGGTCGGTGCGCCCAGTCACGGCGTCATGTTCCCCAAGTTCCGCGGTGACCTGATCTCCGCGGCCGTCGTGGCCGGCCGCATGCAGGTCGGGGCCATCGAATCGCTCTCGGTCATCGCCAACCCGTTGGACATCGCCGCGCAGCAGATCGTGGCGATCTGCGCGATGGAACCGATCACGGTGGACGCGGTCCTGGAACTGCTCCGCAGGTCGGCACCGTTCGCCGCTCTCGGGCGGGGCGCCCTGGAAGCTGTGCTGGACATGCTGTCCGGGCGTTATCCCAGTGAGCAATTCGCCGAGCTACGGCCCCGGCTGACGTGGGACCGGACCACCGGGGTACTCACCGGCCGCCCCGGTGCGCAGCGGCTGGCCGTCACGTCCGGGGGCACCATCCCGGACCGCGGGCTGTACGGCGTGTTCCTGGCCGGTGGCGACGGACCGGGTCGGCGGGTGGGCGAGCTGGACGAGGAGATGGTCTACGAGTCCAGGGTCGGTGACGTCTTCGCCCTGGGCTCCAGCTCGTGGCGGATCGTCGACATCACCCGCGATCAGGTCCTCGTGCTGCCCGCCCCCGGTCTGCCCGGCAAGCTGCCGTTCTGGAAGGGCGACACGCTCGGCCGGCCTGCCGAACTCGGCCGAGCGCACGGCGAGTTCGTCCGGGAGATCTCTTCGGCGAAGCCGAAGGCGGCCGATCGGATGCTCGCCGCCTCTGGTCTGGACGAGTACGCCCGGCAACAACCTCGTCGGCTATCTCGCCGAGCAGCAGGCCTCGATCGGCGTCGTTCCCGATGAGAAGACGCTGGTGATCGAACGTTTCCGCGACGAGTTGGGGGATTGGCGGATCGTGCTGCATTCCCCGTACGGCGCCGCCGTGCACGCGCCGTGGGCGCTGGTATCTCCGCGCGGATGCGGGAGCGGTACGGGGTCGACGTGGCGGCCATGCACGCCGACGACGGGATCGTGCTGCGGCTGCCGGACGTCGAGTACGAGGACGGCCCACCGGACTTCGCCGAGTTCATTGCGCTCGACCCGCAGACGCTGGAGGCGGAGGTGACGGCGGAGATCGGCGGCGCGGCAATCTTCGCGGCCCGGTTCCGGGAGTGCGCCGCCCGCGCATTGTTGCTGCCGCGCAGGCAGATCGGTAAGCGGCAGCCACTGTGGCAGCAACGGCAGCGGGCCAGTCAGCTGTTGGAGGTCGCGTCGGCCTACCCATCGTTCCCGATCGTCGCCGAGGCGGTGCGGGAGTGCCTGTCCGATGTGTTCGACGTCCCGTCGCTCGTCTCGCTGATGAAGGAGCTGGAATCGCGGACCGTGCGCATCGTCGAGGTGACGACGCCCTCGCCGTCCCCGTTCGCGTCCTCACTGTTGTTCGGCTACGTCGCACAATTCCTGTACGAGGGTGACTCGCCGCTCGCCGAGCGGCGCGCGGCGGCCCTCACCGTCGACCCGACATTGCTGGCCGAGCTGCTCGGGCACGGCGACGGGTTGGCGCTGCGCGACCTTCTCGACCCGACGGCGCTGGCCGACATCGAGGCCGAGCTGCAACGGGTCGCCGAGGACAGGCGCGCCCGCAACGTCGACGAGATCGCCGACCTGCTCCGCATTCTCGGTCCGTTGACGACCACCGAGGTGGACCTGCGGAGCTCGGTGCCGGACATCGCCGGAGCACTGGCCGACCTCGCTGCCACCAGGCGAGCGGTGGAGGTGCGGATCGGCGGTGAGGTGATGTGGGCCGATCCCACCGACGCACCGGTGCTCCGTGACGCCCTCGGAACCGCCCTACCGCCGGGGATCGCCGCCTCCCTGCTGACCTCGGTCGAGGATCCGCTGGGCCGCCTGCTCGGTCGCTATGCGCGGACCCACGGACCGTTCGTCGCGGCCGAGCCGGCCTCCCGGTTCGGGCTCGGCATCGCCGTCGTCACCGACGCGCTGCGCCGGCTGGCAGGTTCCGGTCGGCTCGCCGAGGGCGAGTTCCGGCCGCTGGGTTCACTCGATCGCCGGGGCGATGCGGCCGGCGGTCCGGAATTCGTGGACGCCGAGGTGCTGCGACTGCTCCGCCGGCGATCTCTCGCCGCACTGCGCGCCGAGGTCGAACCGGTCGAGAAACAGGCGCTGGCACGATTCCTCACGGCCTGGAACGGGATCGGAGTGCACCGCGGCGCGGAGGCGTTGCGCGGCACCGACGGGCTGCTGCGGGCGATCGAGCAGCTGGCCGGCGCCGTCGTCCCCGCCTCGGCGTTGGAGTCCCTGATCCTGCCTGCGCGAGTGTCCGGCTACACCCCCGCGATGCTCGACGAGCTGACCACCGCCGGCGAGGTGCTGTGGACCGGTCACGGATCACTCGCCGGTGACGACGGCTGGATCGCCCTGCACCTGGCCGACACATCCGCGCTGACCATCCCGCTGCCCGATACCGACTCGACCGCCCCGACCGGCGAACTGCACCGGGCCATCCTGCAGGTGCTTGCCGGGGGCGGGGCGTACTTCTTCCGCCCGCTGGCCGACGCGGTGGCAGCGTTCGTCTCGGCCGACCGCGAGCACGCAACGGTGGCCGGCGACCCAGCCGCGGGCAACGGATCCGCACCGAAACCGCCTGCCGACGACTCCGCGGTCGCAGATGCCCTGTGGGACCTGGTGTTCGCCGGATTGGTCACCAGCGACACGCTCGCCCCGCTCCGGGCCAAACTGGTCGGTGGCCGCACCACGCACCGGTCGCGGACCCCCGCGCCGCGGGCCCGGATGCGGGGTCCCTCCGGCCTGGCCCTGCTGTCCGCGGGGCAACGCGGCCGTCCGGTGGGCGAGCGCGGGATCCGCCGCGGTGTCCCGCCGTCCGTCACCGGCCGGTGGTCGCTGGTCCCGGAGAAGGAGACCGACACGACAGTGCGCACGCATGCCGCCGCCGAGGTGCTTCTGGACCGGCACGGAATCGTCACCCGCGGCGCCGTGGTGGCCGAAGGCACGGTCGGCGGGTTCGCCGCGGTGTACCGGGTGCTCGCGGCGCTGGAGGAGACGGGCCGGATCCGCCGCGGCTACTTCGTCGAGGGCCTCGGTGCCGCACAGTTCGCTTCCGCCGGCGCCGTCGACCGGGTTCGCACCTTCGCGACCAGGCCCGGCGAGCAGGAGGCGATGCCGCAGGGCGTCGTGCTGGCCGCCGCCGATCCGGCCAATCCGTACGGCGCGGCCCTGCCGTGGCCGGCAGCGCGCGGCACCCGGCCGCCATCGGCAGCGGCGCCACACGCCGGCGGAGCGCCAGCACCCGCACCGCGGCCACCTTGCCGGGCGTCGGGAGGCGCGTCGGGAGGCGCGTCGGGCGGCGACCAGGGTCCGGGCGGGTCGACGGGAGGTCTGCGGCCGGGTCGACGGACCGGCACCGACCCGCACGCCGCGCGGGTGCGCTGACGGTCCTGGTCGACGGCGAGGCGGTGTTCTTCGCCGAACGCGGCGGCCGTTCGCTGCTCACCTTCTCCGTCCGGCCGGAGCACCTCGCGGCTGCGGCCGAAGCGCTCGCCGAACGGGTGCGCTCCGGACGGATCGGATCGCTGACGATCACCAAGATCGACGGCGCCGATGCGCTGTCGTCCAGTGGCGACGTGGTGGATGCGCTGACCGCCGCGGGCTTCACCATGACACCGCGCGGGCTGCGGCTGCGCAGCAGCGTCCGATGAGCCGGACCCGGTCGGAGGCGATTCACCGCACCCGCTCGTGGGATCGCCGGGATCGGGGAACAAATTACCCGAGGCGGGTTGGCCGGCCCCGGACCGCGGAGGTGAACGATGCCCGAAGGTGACACCGTGCTGCGGACTGCGCGCCGGCTGGACCAGGCGTTCGCCGGTCGACCGCTGGTCCGATCCGAGCTGCGGTGGCCGACCCTGGGCGAGGCGGACCTCGCCGGTCGCACCGTCACCGAGGTGGTGGCCTACGGGAAGCAGATCCTGACCCGATTCGCCGCCGCTGATCAGAGCGGTACCCGCCCCCGTTTCCCGACCGTGCCGGACGTTCCGCTGACCCTGCGCTCGCACCTCCGGATGGAGGGGCGCTGGTACGTGCACGCCCGGGACGCCGAGCCGTGGCCGAACCGGAACCGCGGCAGCGTCCGGGCGGTGTTGGGCGGCAGCGAATGGACCGCGGTCGGTACCTGGCTGGGGCTGCTGGATCTGCTGCCGACGGCGGACGAGCACACGCTCATCGGGCACCTCGGGCCGGACATCATGGCGGACGATTTCGAACCTGCGGGGCTGGCCGAGGCCACCAGCCGGCTCATCGCGGACCCCGAGCGGCACGTCGGCGCGGCGTTGCTGGACCAGACAACCGTCGCCGGCGTCGGCACCATGTACATGGCCGAGGCGTTGTTCGTGCAGAAGACCTCGCCGTGGACGCCGATCGGCGAGGTCGACGTGCCTGCCCTGCTGGCGACGGCCCGTCGGCAACTGCTCCGGGGCGCGTCCCAGGCCAAGCCCACGACGACCGGCAACCCCCGCCGCGGGCTGGAGAATTGGGTGCACAGCCGCTCCGGCCGGCCGTGCCAGCGCTGCGGGACGATCATCAGGGTGGCGCCGATCGGCCCGGTGCTGAAGGAACGGCCCGCGTTCTACTGCCCGACGTGCCAGCCGGGACCCACCCCGACCGACGACGGGCGGCCGCGTAACCCGTTGGGCGCCAACCCCTCCTACCGCGAGGACCGCAGGCCCACCGGGTATCGGCGCCGCTGAGCCGCGTCACCCCGGCTGCGGCAGCACAGAATGCCCGGCCCAGTGGGCAGCCGGCGGGCTGCGACGAAATCCGGTGAACCGCTGCCTCTCGTCGGAGGGGCCAGGGGCGGTGGATTGCGAGGCTGCGGTTCAGTGGCGCTCGGTCCACCGCCGCCCGTTGGATGCCTGCGGGGCTGCGCGGAGGGCGAGAGTGGCTGATGATGACCGGGCTCAGCACAACCGCGACCAGTAGGGGTATCCACGACGATGACGCCCGCTCGGTGGTTCCGGCTGGGCGTCGGTCTCCTGTTCGTCGTCGTCCCGGCATGGGCGTTGTTCAGCCGGCTCGACGCGATCTGGAACGGGCATCCCGCCTATCCGACGACCCTGCTGCTGACCGTGGCCGTCGGACTCGCCCTCGTTGCGACCGCCTTCCCGCCCTGGCGGCGGGACCCGGAACCGGACGGTGCGCCGTGGGAACAGGACCACACCCCGGCCGCACAGCGGGTGGCTCCGACGGCGGCGACGAAGCATCGCGGTCGACGGATCGCCGGCCGGGTCGTCATCGCGGTGCTCGCGGTCGTCTGGGTCGGCGTTCTGGGCTGGCTTCGACCGTTCACCGCAGGTCCTGACGCGTTGGCCGCATTACACAGCGACCGCGCGGTAGCCGTCATCGACCACCCGACCTCGATCGAGTTCATCCCGGCCGTGCCGGCGCCCACGCGTGTCGGGCTGGTCTTCTCGCCCGGAGCCCGGGTCGATTCCCGGGCCTCCGCCGCGCTGCTCCGACCCGCCGCGGAGGCCGGGTACCTCGTCGTCATCCTCAAGGAGCCCTTCGGGTTGGCGATCACCCAGGTCGGGCAGTCGGCCGGCCCGATCGCCGACCACCCCGAGATCACCCACTGGGCCGTCGGCGGGCATTCGCTCGGCGGGGTGAGCGCCGCCCGTTTCGCCGCCGACCACCTGGACACCGTCGACGGGTTGCTGCTGTGGGCGTCGTTCCCTGACGGCGACATGTCGGCCGACGACACCCTGCAGGTGGAGTCCATCTTCGGCAGCAACGACCTCCTCGCCACACCGGCCGACATCGAACGCAGCAAGAGCAAGCTGCCGCCGGACAGCACCTACACCGAGATCCACGGCGGCGTGCACTCCTTCTTCGGCGATTACGGCGAGCAACCCGGAGACGGTCAGCCATCCATCAGCCAGGAGGATGCGTCCGCGCAGATCTCCGCCGCGACGGTCGCCTTCCTGGATCGGGTCGGAGCCGGAGTGCCAGTCGGCTGAACGAGGAGCATTCGCTGGGGTCAAGTCCGGTGTCCCGAAGGTCCGATGTGCGAGGATCACCCGATCGGGCGGGTGCGGGGACGCCCGCCCCGTCAGAGAATGGGAGGCGGCCGCCCGGCCCAGCGTCACAACGGTCCGGGCCGGTGCCGCTGAGCGTCATCACCGCGAGGGAGTCGACCCGTGCCTGTGCGATCCACCACCCGGCGGAACCGAGCAACCATCGAGCCGCACCGTAGGGGACCACTGACGATCGGCAGGTCGATGGCCTCGGTGGCCGTGCTGCCCCGCCGGTATTACGTCCTCCAGCCGACCCTCAACGCGATGTACTTCACCGTGACCGCCATCCCGCGGTGGATCGACAAACGCGAGCATCGCAACGGCGGCGGTTCGTCGCCCTCCAGGCCGCCGATCGTGGTCACCGTCGCCGTTCTGGCGATCGTCGGAAGAGGGCTGTTGCGCGCCGCCGGCGCCGGCCCGAGAGCCGCACAGCGATCGCACCGCTGAAACGAAGCGGTCAGCCGCCCAACGCCGGCTCGGGCGCGAGCGCGCCGACGTGTTTGCGCACGGCGCTGCCGACGTTCGGTGACCGAGTTCGGAGCCGATGAATCGGCGACCCCGACGCCGGGTTCGGTAACGAGGTCGGTCGGGCGGATGTCGACCAGATCAGTCCGTCAACCCGCCTACTGGTTCGCAACGGTGACCTACAGCCGGACCCGGTGGCGCCCCGGCTGATGCGAGCCGGGGTCACGTCACCTGGCAGAGGATCTCGCCGTGCAGGATCGCGAACCAGCCGTCCTGCGCCGAGCCCCAGTCCCGCCATGCCCCCGCCAGCTGTTCCAGCTCGTCGTGATCGGTGAACCCACCGCCCACCGCCTGGTGTGCGAAGGCCGACTCCGTCACTCGCTCCGCCCAGGTGGACCCCCACCACTCGCGCTCGTCGGGGGTGGAGTAACACCACACCGACGCCGAACAGCTGACGTCGGTGTACCCGGCCCGATGTGCCCAGGCCAGCAGCCGTCGGCCCGCGTCGGGCTCCGCGCCGTTGTCCACCGCCACCTGGTGGTAGAGCTGCTGCCAGCGGTCGAGCCGGCTGTCCTGCGGGTACCACGTCATCGCCGCGTAGTCGGCGTCCCGGGCCGCGACCACCCCGCCCGGCCGACAGACCCGCGCCATCTCCTTCAGGGCGGCGACCGGATCGGTCAGGTGCTGGAGCACCTGATGGGCGTGCACCACGTCGAAGCTGTTGGCGGGGAAGTCGAGTTGGTAGGCGTCGCCGACGGCGTAGGCCAGGTTCGTCAGTCCGCGATCGGTTGCGGCCTGTCGCGCGTCGGCCAACGGCTGACCGGCCCGGTCGATGCCGACGGTCTGACCCGGCGCCACCGCCGCCGCCAGGTCGAGAGTGATCGTTCCGGGTCCGCAGCCGATGTCGAGCAACGCCTGGCCCGGGCGCAGATGGGGCAGCAGGTAGCCGGCCGAGTTCTCCGCCGTCCGCCACCGGTGCGACCGCAGCACGCTGTCGTGGTGGCCATGGATGTAGGTGTCCGGCGGCGTCATACCGGCATCCTGCTCTACAGAGCCCGCTGGTAGCTCGCCAACGTCGTGGCCAGCGCCTGCTCGACCGGTGTCGCCCGGGCGCCGAGGCGGTCGGTGATCTTGCTGCTGTCGACGATGAACGGCTCCTCGAAGAGGTAGCTCATCTCGACGAGCTCGCGCAATGTGGGGTTGACCAGCCCACCCACCCGCAGCAACCAGCCCGGCATCGTCCGCAGTCGCGCGTCGGGCCGACCCGCGAGCCGGTAGGCCATGGTGACCAACTCCCGCGTCGTCCTGGTGGCCGGATCATTGGGCAGGTGCCAGATCTCGCCGACCGCGTCCGGATGCTCGCCGAGAACGGCGAGTCCTTCGGCGATGTCGGGGATGAAGCTGTAGGTGTGCGGCTGATCGGGATCGCCCAGCACGCTTGCCGTCTTTCCGGCCAGCGCCGCCGGGAACAGCCGATCGCCCAGGTTCGACTGGGCACCGCCGCCCGGCCCGAAGTAATCCGAGGCCCGGCCGATGGCGACCTGAACGCGGCCGGACCGGTGGGCAGCGAGCAGTTCGTCGGCCATCCGCCCGCGGAGTTGTCCTTTTGCGGTGTGTGCTGCGTTCGGCCGGTCTTCGGTCAGCGGCCGGCCTGCCGGACGCCCGTACATGTAGACGTTCTCCATGCTGACCAGCCGGGCTCCGCTCGCCTCTGCCGCGGCCAGCACGCCCGCCTGCAGGCCCGGGAACTTGGCCGACCACTCCGCGTACGGCGGGTTCATCGCCTGGTACACCACGGCGGCCCCGCGGGCGGCCTTGACGGCCTGTGCCGGGTCGGAGGCGTCCGCTGCAACGACCTCGACATCCGCCGGCACTCGCGCAGTGCCGGACCTGTTCACCAGCCGAACGTCCAGGTCCCGGCTCTGCAGTGCGGCGAGCAGTGCGAGCCCGATGGCTCCGGTGCCGAAAACCACGTGCTGCCCGGTCATGCCGCGCTCGCCACGGCGATCCTGGCGGTGCGCGGCAGGACGAACAGCAGCAGCAGTCCGCTCACCGCGGACACCGTGATCGCACCGGTGGAACCGAACACCGTGTAATGCGCTTCCACGTCGACGCCGGCGGCGGTGGTGACCGCCCAGCCGAGTGCCCAGAACACGGGCATGGCCGCAGCCCAAGCCCAACGCCGAAGCGCCGCGGCCGGCAGGGCAACGGCCTGCGCCGCGCCGAGGAACAGACCGGTGACGGCGCCCATCACCGCGAGATCGGCCAAGCTGGTACCGAAGTCGACCGCGACTGCGCCGGCCAGCAGGCCGGGGCCCATCCCCGCGGCGGTGGCCGGGACCCACCGGGTCCAGTCGAGCCGGCGACGGGATGCCAGCCATTGACCGGTACCGATGACCGCGCCGGTGACGAGGCCACCCAGCAACGCAGCAACGGGGGAGTCGACGGGTCCGGCGATCGCACCGCCGGCGATGCCGGCGAGCGGGAACGCGAGGAATCCGAGGGTCCACAGCGCCCAGTCGCCAAGCGGGCTGTTGAGGAACGTGTTGCGAGACATGGTGTTCAGACCTCGCGGACGGTGTGAGAGGCCGGCGCCGGGGTCGCTCCGCGGAGGATCATGACGGCGAGCGCCACCAGCCATCCGCTCCAGACGACGTATCCGGCGAAGTTGGCCAGGCCCGCCCCGGGAACGTCGAACGGTTCCACGATGCCGGCGGCGATCAGCACGGCGGAGACGAGGCCCGCGACCAGCAGGACGCGTCCCGTCATCGACCCGCGGAACAGCGAGCGGTGCAACCCGACCGCCACCAGCACGGTCCATGTCGCGGTGAGTGCGTAGCCGATCGATTCGCCGAGCACTGTTCCGAGCCACAGGTTGGCGGCGTCAAACGTGTCCGCGGCTCCGGCGTCGCCTGCCCGGGCGGCGAGCCCGGGAATCAGCAGCGGCCAGCGGAGCAACCCGGTGACCTGTACGGCAGCAGCTGCGATCCCGACCGGTACCGAAATGCGAAGGGCGGTCGAGGTGCCCAGCCGTCCGACCCGGATGGCGATCGGCGCGAGCAGGCCCGCACCGGCGGCCAACAGCAGGAACCACAGGCTGATGACCACCTGGTTGGCGGCGAACGTTGCGAGCACCTCGGCGGCCGGCTTGTTGAGCACGTCGGGGTAATCGAACACCGCTCCCAGTCCCAGGAACGCCAGGTTGACGGCGACCGCGCCGGCGATCAGCAGGCCTGCCGTCACGCGACGTCCGCCGGCGATCGGGCGTGTCCGTGGGTGGACCTTGGCGGTGGAGGCGATGACGGTCATGGTGACTCCTTCGTTTGTACGGTGTACAGAGTTTGTACGATGTACAGTAAAGCCATGACCGACGGGACGTCAAGGGATGAGGTGCAGGGAATTTCTGCGGCCGACGAGCCGCCTGCGGCCCTGCGTACGCCCGGCAGGCGCGGCCCGAAACGCAGCCTGGGGCTGGCACAAGTGGTGGACGCCGCGCTGGCGGTGGTCGACGAGGGCGGTCCGGACGCCCTCTCGGTGCGTGCGGTGGCGGCGGGACTGGGCGTCAGGCCGAACGCGCTGTACACCTACGTGGCCAGCCGTGCGGCGCTCGAGCGGGAGATCGTCGAACGGGCGTTGGCGGACTCGGACACCTCGTTGCTTGACGGTGAACAACCCTGGCAGCAAAGGATTCTCGCGTACGCGACCTCGTTGCGAGCCGTTCTGCTGCGTCATCCCGGAGTCGCGAGGCTGCTGATGACGGCGCCGATGGACGGCCCGACGGCGCTGCTGGTGGGTGAGCGGCTGATCGCCGCGATGGTCAGCGGGGGACGGTCGTTGGAGGAGGCGTCGCGGGGCAGCTACGCGTTGATCGTTCAGGTGCTGGGTTCGGTGGCGCTGGAGGTCGCCGAAACCGACGGGAAGCCACCGCTGCCGCCGGAGCAGGATCGCATCGCGGAGCGGCAGACGGCGCTGGCGTGGCTGGACGCAGACCAGTGGCCGATGACGGCCGCCACCAAGGACGTGACCGCGAGCTGGATCTCGAGCGAGCAGTTCGTCTGGTCGGTGCAGCGGTTGCTGGACGGGATCGCCGGCGGCGGCTGACCGCCGGTTTCAGCGGGCGAAGCATCAGCCGTGGGCCGACGCACAGGATCGAGCCGCCCCGACCGCTCCGTCCGGTGGGCGGTCGGAACGGAGAAGGGCGCTGCGTGAAGTGATCTCCACGCAGCGCCCTTCAGCGCAGGGCCACTCGCAATCCATGTGGAAGATTCCGACGTTCGTGGTGCCCGGGAACGTCGGAAATCGCCGACTCGATGAGCCGCGGGCCGAGGCCGACTCAGAGAGTCGGCGCGTGACGGTCAGGACTCGGTCGGCTCCAGCGTCAGGGAGACGCCGTTGATGCAGTAGCGGTCGTTCGTCGGGGTCGGGTAGCCCTCACCGGAAAAGACGTGCCCCAGGTGTGAACCGCAATTGGAGCAGCGGACCTCGGTACGGACGGAACCGAAGGATCGATCCTCGATCAGCTCGACCCGCTCCTCGGCGAGCGGGGTGTAGAACGCCGGCCAGCCGCAGTGGGCGTCGAACTTGTGCTCGCTGCGGAACAGCTCGGAGCCGCAACCGCGACAGCGGTACACGCCGACGGTGGGGTCGGTCTCGTAGGGACTGGAGAAGGGCCGCTCGGTTCCGGCCTTCCGGAGCACCTGGTACTCCTGTGGGCTGAGCTCGGTGCGCCACTCCTCGTCGGACTTCTGAACTTGGTAGGTCTTGTTGGTGGTCATACTCCCATCAACAACGCGCTTGCCCGGTGCGTTCCCCGACCGTTCCTGACGGGTCTGTAATAGGTTGCGTCGATGGCCAAGGCTTCCGCTGCACTCGTCCCGGTGGGGGAGCGGGAGGTGCGCGTCTCGAGCCCGGACCGCGTCATCTACGAAGCCACCGAACGCACACCCGAGATCACCAAACTGCAGGTCTGCGAGTACTTCGCGACTGTCGGTGACGTACTGATGCGGGCGATCGGCGAGCGCCCGACGGCCATGGAGCGGTGGCCCGACGGCTGGCGCGAGGGCATGCGGCTGGCGACCGGACCGCAGGACCGCGAAGGTGAGGGCTTCTATCAGAAGCGACTGCCGAAGGGGGCACCCGACTTCATCGAGACCGTCCGGATCACCTTCCCCAGCGGGCGACCCGCGGACGAGCTGTGCCCGACGGAACCCGCATCGCTGGTCTGGGCGGCGCAGATGGGGGCGCTGACCCTGCACCCGTGGCCAGTCCGGCGGCCCGACGTCGATCATCCCGACGAGCTGCGCCTCGATCTGGACCCACAGCCCGGAACCTCGTTCTCGGACGCGCAGCGGGTCGCGGCGGTGACCCGGGAGTTGCTAGAGGAACTGGGCTTGCGCGGTTTCGCGAAGACCAGTGGAAACCGCGGCATCCACATCTTCGTGCGCATCCAGCCGCGGTGGACCTTCGACGAAGTGCGGCACGCGGCAATCGGGCTGGGCCGCGAACTGGAGCGCCGGGACGACGGCGTCACCACCGCGTGGTGGAAGGAACAGCGCGGCACCCGGCTGTTCCTGGACTACAACCAGAATCTGCGGGACCGGACGATCGCCAGCGCCTGGAGTCTGCGTGCCCGACCCGGAGCACCGGTCAGCACGCCGATGTCCTGGCAGTCGCTCGCGGAGGTGAAGGATCCGCGGGACTTCAACCTGATGACGATCCCCGACTACGTCTCAGGCGGTGACCCCTGGGCGGAGATGGACTCCGAGGCCTACTCGCTGGAACCTCTGCTCGAGCTGTGGGAGTCGCTGCCAGGTGGCGAGCTCAACTGGCCCCCCGACTACCCGAAACAGCCGGGTGAGCCGCCCCGGGTGCAGCCGAGCAAGAAGGTCGCCGGGCACTGGGATGACGAGGGCAACCGCATCGAGAAGTGAGACCTCAGTTGAATCGTGTTCCCAGCGCCGAGTAGGACCATGCCCGCGGGCGCGGGGGGCAATCGATGCCGGCGCCCGCGGCGGCCCATCCCAACTACTTCAGCTGGACCTTGACGCCGTCACTGAAGAGGCTGTCATGCAGCTCGAGTTCGGAAATCTTCGTGCCCTTCGGAACGTCGAACACGACCTGCCCGGTTACCGTGTTGCCCGGGTTGATCTGTTCGATGAAGGAATTGCTGTCCTTCAAATACATGGCGGCGCTGCCCGAAGCGGAGAATTCGCGCCCCGAGGCGTCGAACGCCTTAGCGCTATCGCCGAGGAACGTCTGTGCCTCATTGGCTGTATTCGTCACAGTCATCGTCACGATCACGAATTCGCCTTGTGCCTTGGTGTTCAGGTACTGGTCGCCGATCGTCGGTTTCCCCGGCTCGACCTTCTTGACAACGAATTCGAACTTGCCGTCGCGCACCGGTGTTCCGATTCCTGGCGCCGCAGCGGAGTCAGCGGCGGAAGGCGTCCCAGAGTTGTTGTCGGCGGCTGTTTTGCTGCCCCCTCCTCCCTGGGTGGCGAGGATGATTCCGATGACAACCGCGACTGCCAAAAGGACCCATGGCCAGCGACGCTTCTTTTTCTTCAGCGGCGGCGGGGCGGGATACGCGCCCTGAGTCCATCCAGCAGGCGGAGGGGTTTGCGGCTGCGTGGAATTTTGCCCGTTGGGTGGCCCCCACTGCGAGTTCTGGGCAGGTGGATCCGATACTTTTTTCTTCACTGTTTCCCCCGAGAGTCGCTACCCCCGTAGCGAGATGAGAAGCGTTGCTTCTGAGCAGCGCAAAGAGAGTATATGCATAAGGGGAGCAAATTCGGGTCACCTGAATGAGTGATTCGGTCACTCTTAGTGGCCTAACGAGTACGAATGGGCCGATCATGACAAACAGGCCGGTGGTCCTGCGTTGCGCTCGACAACCTGCCAGCCACCGGCGTGAGCGATCGGTCCTGGTCGACAATGTCCGCATGGACGGATCCAGCCTTGCGCAGTCGGCGCGCGCCAGCACCTCGTTCCTCAGCCGAACCCTGGAGCTGGACTGGGACGGCCCCATCCCGGACATGACCTGGTCGGTGCGCGAGGTGGTCGCGCACATCAGTGAGGTGCTGCTCTGGTATTCGACAGACCTCTCCGCGGAGAAGACCGAGCTCAGCACGATGGACCTGAAGGTCCGGCCGACCGACGACCCGGCGGACCTGATCCGAACGATCACCGCATTCAGTTCGATGCTCGGCTACGTCGTCGACGGGGTTCCGCCGGGACACCGCGGTTGGCACCCGGACGGTCTCGCGGATTCGACCGGCTTCGCGGCCATGGGATGCGACGAAATCCTGATCCACACCTACGACGCTGCATTGGGTCTGGGTCTGGGGTTCGAGCCTTCGGAGGTGCTCAGCCAGGCGGTGCTGCGCCGGCTGTTTCCCTGGGCACCGAAGGACACCGACACCTGGCAGACCCTGCTCTGGGCGAACGGTCGCCGCGAACTCCAGGACAGGCCGCGTCAGGTTCGGTGGCACCGTCACCCTGCACCATTGTCGGAATGGGACGGCACCGTGGACGAGGAGGCCGCCGCCCGGCGAGGCTAGCGGCGGAGGTCGCCCAGGTGGATCAGTCCACCCCCGGCACCTCGCGCAGCGCGGCGGCAGCACCGGCGGGATCTTCGGCGAATCCTATGTGCCCGCCCGGGAACATCGTCGGCTCGATACCGAGCCCGGCTGCCAGCGCCCTTGACGTGTCGTCGCAGATCTCACCCTTCGAGTCCTCGCCGATGCCCACCACGATGCGGGTGCCGGAGGCCTTGAGCGCCGGGATGTCCGGCTCCCACAGGGCTGTGCCACGCAACTCGTGCAGGAAGAAGTGCCGCTCGTCGGCAACCTCCTGGGGGTCGCGGTCGGCCGGCTCCGGAATCGGCCCGGACGGTCCGCCATCCTCCGGCATGTCGATGTTCGCCTGCGCCATGAACGTCGCCCAGGCGGCCGCCGGTCCGTCGGACAGGTAGGTCGCGATCATCTGGTCCACGCCGGCCCGGCGCTGCTCCGGATCGTCGAGCAGCAGTTCCAGTGGTGGTTCGTGGGCGATGACGGTGTGCACCTTGTCCGGATGACCCTGGGCGAGGGCCAGCACGGTGACCGCCCCGCCGCTCGACCCGAACGCCACGGCCCGATCGGCCCCGATGTGGGTGAGCAACCGCGACAGGTCGTCCGCCCGCAGTTCCGGAGTGGAGTCGTCGTCGGGATCGTCGAGCGGGCTGCGGTTGACGCCGCGGGGGTCGGTGGTGAGCACCGTGTGATCGACCGCGAGGATCTCGGCCAGCGCTTCGAACGAGCTGGCGTCCATCGGGGCGCCGACCAGCGCGATCACCGGTCCGCTGCCCCTGACCTCGTAATACAACCGTGCTCCGGGCACCTTCAGGGTTCCGGCGATGGCGGTGCCGTTGCTGGCGCTGAGCGTCAAGGTTCCTCCAGGTGGATGGGTGTGGTGTTGGGCGTCGGCGGCGTGCGTCAGCCTCGCAAGCCCTGACGCGCGGGCCGGCCGGAACTCATCGGTCGGACAGGGAGGGAGTCGCTGCGGCGGTCAGCCGGTGGCCGAGAGGGTCCGGGCGGCGATCACGACGGTCGCACCGATCTCGTCGTCCTGGGCGACCCGCGCTGCGAGACCGACGGCGTGTGCTGCGGCGACCGCGGAAGCCGCTTGGCCGTCACTGGTCTCGACCAGCAGTGCCCCGCCCGGCGCCAACCAGCTCGCCGCCCCGAGGATCACCCGGCGAATCAACGTCAGGCCGTCGTTCCCGCCGTCCAATGCCACCAGCGGTTCGTGCACCCGCGCTTCCGGCGGCATCAGCCGGACGGCGTCGGTGGGCACGTACGGAGCATTGGCCACCAGGACGTCGACCCGACCGCGGAGGGTGTCGGGTAGCGGGGCGTAGAGATCCCCCTGGAATGTGCAGGAATCCGGAGGCAGGTTCAGCCGCGCGCACCGCACAGCGACCGGATCGATGTCGGAGGCGTAGATCTCGCAGGAGCCCAGCTGGGCCGCCACGGCGGCGCCGACGGCTCCGGCACCACAACACAGATCGAGGACCACCGGAGGGCGCCCACTTACCGCGGAGTGTTGTTGCCGCGCAACGGCGATCGCCTCGGTCACCATCAGGGCGGTGCGTTGCCGCGGCACGAAGACGCCGGGTCGCACGACGATCCGTACACCGCAGAAATCGGTCCAACCCAGGATGTACTCCAGGGGGTCGCCGGCCACCCGCCGGCCGACCATCTCGCGGAGTCGCTCCGGTGACCGGGCACCGGCGATCAACAGCCGCGCCTCGTCCTCGGCGAACACGCAACCCGCGGCCCGCAGTTCGGCGACGACGGCGCTGAACGGGAGCGGATCCGCGGCCGAGGTCATCCCCACATTCAGCCGCTGGTCAGGACGTCGGCGAGGTTGAAACGCACCGGCCGCTCGAGTTGCTCGTAGGTGCAGGACTCCGGGTCGCGGTCGGGCCGCCAGCGGACGAACTGGGCTGTGTGCCGGAACCGCACGCCTTCCATGTAGTCGTAGCGCACCTCGACGACACGTTCGGGCCGCAGCGGGATGAACGAAAGGTCCTTGCCGGCGTTCCAGCGGCTGGTCTCGTTCTTCCGCGGCGTGCGTTCACCTTCCTCGTGCGCCGCCCAGTTCCACGGGTGGCCGTCGAACGTGGTCACCCACGGCTGCAGTTCTTCGAAGAGCTTCTTGCGGGTGGCCATCGGGAAGGCCCCGATCACCCCGACGGAGGCCAGCACGCCGCGGTCGTCGTACAGGCCCAACAGAACGGAGCCGATCGCGTCCGGACCGGACTTGTGCACCCGATACCCGGCGACCACGCAATCGCAGGTCCGTTCGTGCTTGATCTTGCTCATCACCCGCTTGTCCGGCTGGTAGCGCAGGTCCAGCTTCTTGGCGATCAGCCCGTCCAGCCCCGCGCCCTCGAACTCCTCGAACCATCGTGCCGCCTCGGTGAGATCCCTGGTGGCGGGGGTGATGTGGATCGGCGGCTGAGCGTCGGCCAGCGCCTCCTGGAGGGCGGTCCGCCGTTCGATCAGCGGTCGGTCCATCAGGTTGTCATCGCCCAGTGCGAGCAGATCGAACGCGACAAAGCTGGCCGGTGTCGCGCTGGACAGCAGCTTCACCCGGCTGGCGGCGGGATGGACCCGCTGCTGGAGAGCCTCGAAATCCAGGGTGTTGCCCTCGAAGTTCGCGACGATGATCTCCCCGTCGATCACCGCGCGCGGCGGGAAGTTCGCCTTCACCGCCTCGACCACCTCCGGGAAGTACCTCGTCATCGGGCGCTCGTTCCGGCTGCCGATCTCCACCTCGTCACCGTCGCGGAAGATGATCGACCGGAAGCCGTCCCACTTCGGCTCGTACAACTGGTCGGCCGGGATGGCGCTGACCGGCTTCGCCAGCATGGGGGAGACGGGAGGCATGACGGGTAGCTGCACGGGTCCCAGTCTCCCTGTCCCACCACAGCCGCGCTGAGTCGCCGTCAGTCCGAGCTCAGGCTGTCGATGTCGGTGAGCGGCCGGAGGTGGCGGTCGTCGATCGTCGCCACCTTCTGCACCCGGCGGCGGTACTTCTCCTCGCCGCCGGGTCCGCCGAGGTACTCGGTGGTCAGCCAGACCCGGACGATGTCCAGCGCCAGCGCCGACCCGATGATCTTGGCCCCGAGACACAGCACGTTGGTGTTCGAGTGCGACCGGGCGAGCCCGGCGCAGAACGGGTCCTGGCAGACCGCCGCGAAGATCCCGCTGACCTTGTTGGCGATCATCGCACTGCCGTACCCCACCCCGTCGACGAAGATGCCGCGATCGCACTCGCCGCGGGCCACCGCCAGCGCCGCCGGGTAGACGAAGTCCGGTAGATCGCAGGCAGTTTCGTCGAACGTGCCGAAGTCCGCGACGACATGCCCGGCGGACTCCAGGAGCAGGCGGATCTCCGCCTTCAAGGGAAAACCGGCGTGGTCGTTGGCCAAGGCGATTCGCATCGAGATCCTTCCGGCAGAGTCGGTCGGCTGGCTGCCGACCGGCTCGAACACGGTAGCGCCGAGGTCAACCGCCGATCGGGCCGGTCGGGCCGCATGCGAGGCGCGTCGACCCGGCAATCACCGGATGAGGCCGGTTCACCGGCCGGACACCGAGAAGTGCTGGTAGTCGACCGGGTCGGTCCAGGACCCGCCCCAGCTCCAGCCGCGACTCGCGAAGGCGCTGACGGCGGCGTCACCGGCGATCAGTACGCCCGGTCCCGGCATTCTGTCCAGGTGCTCCCGACCCCGCTCCGGTAGCACGACGTCACCGCTGACGTAGGGGTTCTGCACCGGGTTCAGGTCGATCGCCGTTCCGTAGGAGTGTTCGGAAAACCCGCCGCCGCCCGTCACCGGCCGGCAGTTGAACGCCGAACTGTTGTCGGCCTGCATCGACGCGTCATCATCGCCGCCGAAGTCGTCGACCAGTCGCAGCGACGCGATCGGATACCCCGCTGCGTAAAGGTCGCGGAAGATGGCGACGACGTCATCCGCGACGGCCGCGGCCACCACCAGTTCGCCGTCGTGGTCAGCGCCGTCGAACCCCCGGTAGGTGACCGTGAGGTAACTCAGGTCGGCGAGGGCGACCGGACAACCGGGCCGCCAACTGGTTTCCATCCGGGCGGCGAGTTCGGGGTCGATGACGCCGATCGAGCTGGTGAAGCGGTCGTCCGGGGATTCCGTTCCGGGCTGTGCAGGAGAGGGTGCCGCTGTCCGTGGGGCGGTCGCTGACGTCAGTGACGCAGTCGTCGGTGCGGTGGACGGGATTGCCGAGGTGCGCGGCAGCGCTGACGTGCCAGCCTCGTCGGACGGGCTCGAGGCCCCGCTTGCGGCTGCCGCGGACCCGACAACGGACGGCGCCGTGCTGGCAGCGCCACCGGAGGTATCCAGGCCGGCCGAGCACCCGACGAGCAGCGCTGCGACGGGCAGCCAGAGCGCAGCTGCTCCTACGATCTTCCGATGAACGGACCCCACCCCGCAATCGAACCCTACGACGAGGGGATGCTCGACGTCGGCGACGGCCAGCAGGTGTTCTGGGAGATCAGCGGCAATCCTCTGGGCGAGCCGGCGGTGGCTCTGCACGGCGGTCCCGGTGGCGGCAGCTCACCCGGGCGGCGGCGCTTCTTCGACCCGCAGGTGTACCGGCTCGTGCAGTTCGACCAACGCGGGTGCGGTCGCAGCACACCGAGCGTCGCCGACCCCGCAACGGACTTGAGTACCAACACCACCGCGCACCTGCTCGGCGACATCGAGCTGCTCCGCGAGCACCTTGGCATCGAGCGGTGGCTCGTCTGGGGTGGGTCGTGGGGTGTCACGCTCGGCCTCGCCTACGCCCAGCGGCACCCTGAGCGGGTCACCGCGATGGTCCTCGTGTCGGTCACGTTGACCCGGGCCGAGGACGTGCATTGGCTCTACCACCAGGCGGGACGGTTCTTCCCGGCCGAGTGGGAGAAGTTCCGAGCCGGCGGTCGCGGGGCCGCGGATCTGGTCGCCGCGTACGACGAGCTGCTCAACGGGCAGCCCGACGACGCGGTCCGCGTCCGGGCAGCGCAGGACTGGTGCGACTGGGAGGACGCCGTCGTATCGCTGGAGGAGGGCTGGACTCCGTACCCGCGCTATGCCGATGCGGCGTTCCGGATGACCTTCGCCCGGCTCTGCGCGCACTACTTCTCGCACGCGGCGTGGCTGGAGGACGGTCAACTGCTCCGGCACGCGGCCCGCCTCACCGGCATCCCCGGCGTGCTCATCCACGGCCGGATGGACATCGGCGGGCCACCCGACGTGCCCTGGATGCTGCACCGGGCCTGGCCCGGTTCGGAGCTTCACCTGGTGAGGACCGGGCACACCGGCGGCGATGCGATGACGGAGGCCATGCTGGCCGCGTTGAGCCGGTTCGCCCGGATGTGACTCGGCAGGAATCGCAGGCCCGGGATGCGGAGGCGAGAACAAGGCCGAACACCGGGCTGACACGGAGCGGGGCCCGGCGCTGACGCCGGGCCCCGCCGTGCGACGGGGGACCCGGGGAGCGCAACGATGCGCCCACATCCGGGCGCCGGTGTGACTCCCGGTCCCATCGGCACCGCCGGACCTCTCGATCCGGGGCGCACGACGTCCGCCCATCGCGTCGAGGAACAGCACCGGGTCCGCATCCGATGTCACCGTCGGGGGAGCTCGGCTTCGAGCCGTTCACCCTGTCCCGTACCTCGGCTCACACAGGGTCCCGATGGCGAACCGGTGCTGACCGGTGCGCTGCCGTGGCCCGATGTGTGGACCATGTCTACTCGGGTCCCGGCCACCCGGCAATACCTGCGGCTGCGGGTCTTCGTGGGACCGCCCGCGTCACCCGATTGCCCGTCCGGGCGACAATGAGCACCATGACGTTGCCCCACGCAGACACACTGGTTACCTACCCGAACGGAAGTGTGTCGGAACGAGCGACGGTGCTGTCCGTCTCCCGGGAGCGTGACCGGACCCTGGTGCTGACGGACGTGACGCCGTTCCATCCGGAGGATCCGCGGTGGCCCGACCAGCGTGCGGACCGCGGCACCATCGATTGGGGCGGGCACCGTGTGCAGGTGATCGATTGCGTCATCGGCGCGACGGACGGAACAACCCTCTTCGTCGGCGATGACGTCCCCGTCCGGCGCGGCGAACCAGGATGGGCGTTCGTCGTCGTGCACGTCCTCCGTGGCGATTCGCCGGCGCCGGACGACGGCGCGGAGGTTCTGCTCAGGGTCGACGCCGCACACCGACAGGCGCACTGCGCCGGGCACACCGGCTGCCATGTCGCCGCCCTTGCGCTCAACGCCGCGCTGCGACCGCGCTGGCGCAAGGATGCACGGACCGACGGCCTGGCCAACCCGGATTTCGACCAGTTGGCGATCGTCTCCTCGCGCATCGAGCCGGACGGCGCCGTCGACACCTACCGGATCGGGAAGTCGTTGCGCAAGAAGGGGTTCGACGCGGCCGACCTCGCCGACGATCTGCCGAACCTCATTGCCGAGGCCAACCGATTGCTGGCCGGCTGGGTTGGCACCGGTGCTGCCATCTCGGTCGAGGTCAGCGGCCCGGGACTCACCGACCTGCGCGAATGGGTCTGCATTCTGCCCGAGGGCACCCAGCGGATCCCCTGCGGTGGGACACATCTGCGGTCGCTGACCGACGTGGCCGCCATCACCGTGGATCTGCGGTACGAGGATTCGGCGGGGGAGCTGACGATGGTGACCTCGGTGCGCCGGACCGACAGAGCCGCCGAGCCGGAAACGGTCGGCTGAGGCCACACCCGGCCGCTGACGACTCGACCGCATCCCTGGACCGGGACCCGGGGATCGGGATCGGGGATTCGATACCGGCGATCTTGACTAGGAGGCGAACTGCTCGCGTTCGTCGTGGCCTGGGAGCGTCGGGTCCGCACCGCGGTCCGGGCCGCTGATCGCGGCCCAGGCCTCATCGAGTGACAGGCCCAGGACGTCGGCGATGGCCGCGATGGTCTGGAAGGCGGGGGTCGCCACGCGGCCGGTCTCGATCTTCCTGAGTGTTTCCGGGGAGACGCCGGCATCGAGTGCGGTCTCGAGCATCGGGCGGCTCCCTCTGGCTGATCGCAGCAGCGCACCGAGACGCTGACCGCGTTCGACGTCTGCGGGGGTGAGCGGCAACCTGACCATGTGCGGGATTCTAGTACCGGGATAACATTGCCGGGATAGTTATTGGTCAGCGTGAGAGAGGGCGCCGCATGATCGAGATCCTGAGCCACAGAGCGCTGCCCCGGGCGAGGGCGGCCGGTGCGCTCGTGGCCGGCATCCTGCAAACACTGAAGAGGCGCACCGCGGTGGGCACCAACCTCCTGGACATCGACCGATGGGCGCACGCCATGATCGTCGACGCCGGGGCAGTGTCCTGTTACGTCGACTACGCGCCATCCTTCGGACGCGGGCCCTTCGGTCACTACATCTGCACGTCCGTCAATGACGCCGTGCTGCACGGACTGCCCTCCGACCACCCGCTCGCCGACGGTGATCTGCTGACGCTCGACCTCGCCGTCTCCCTGGACGGAGTCGTCGCCGACTCCGCCATCAGCTTCGTCGCGGGCGGCACACAGCCGGCGGAGAGCCTTGCAATGATCAGCGCCACCGAACGCGCCCTGGCCGCCGGGATCGCCGCGGCCGGCCCCGGTGCACGCATCGGCGACATCTCGCACGCCATCGGTTCGGTTCTCAGCAAGGCCGGGTATCCGATCAACACCGAATTCGGCGGACATGGCGTCGGTTCGACGATGCACCAGGATCCGCATGTGCCCAACACCGGGCGGCCCGGTCGTGGATACCGGCTGCGGCCCGGTTTGCTCCTCGCACTGGAACCGTGGGTGATGGCCGATACCGCTCAACTCGTCACCGATGCCGACGGGTGGACGCTGCGCAGCGCGACAGGCTGCCGGACTGCGCACAGCGAACACACCATCGCGGTCACCGACGACGGGGCCGAGATCCTCACGCTGCCGGGATGAGCCACCCATGAACGGCCGCCATGGTTCTGGCGAACCCGTCAGGCGCCGAAGCCCGGCTCCGCGACCTCTTCCGCGGCCTGCAGCACCCGCAGGATGTTGCCGCTGGTGAGCGCCCGGAGGTCGGCATCGGACCAGCCGCGATCGGCCAGCTCGGCGAGCAGGGCCGGGTACATCGACACGTCGGTCAGCCCGGATCGGCAGGCTGTCGGTGCCGTCGAAGTCGCCACCGATGCCAACGTGCGCCGCGCCGGCGACGTCCCGAGCGTGATCGACGTGGTCGGCAACCTGCGCGAGAGTGGCGGTGGGTGCGGGATTGTCATGGCGCCACCTGGCCAGTTCGGCCGCCGCCCCGGGCTCGTGGTCCTCCGCGGACGTCTCGGTGTAGACCGTCACCTTGTCCAGTCCCAGCGCATGCCGCTCGGCGTCGTCGGCCGCCGAATGGTCGGCGCACTCCTGTGAGACGAAATCCGCGACGAAGGTGATCATCACAACGCCGCCGTTGCCGGGGAGTCGCCCCAGCACGTCGTCGGGCACATTGCGCACATGGTCGGTCAACGCGCGGCAGGACGAATGGGAGAATATCACCGGCGCCCGTGAAACCTCCAGCGCCGCATGCATTGTCGTCGGCGCGGTGTGTGAGATGTCGACCAGCATCCCGATCCGGTTCATCTCTGCCACCACGTCGCGACCGAACGCGTTGAGCCCGCCCACCGCGGGAACGTCGGTGGCGGCGTCCGCCCACGGCACGTTCTGGTTGTGGGTCAGCGTCATGTAGGCGACGCCGAGCCGGCGGAGCACCCGCAGCGCGCCCAGCGACGAATCGATGCTGTGGCCGCCCTCCGCACCCAGCAGCGCGGCGATGCGTCCGCCGGCCGTCACCGAGCGGACGTCGTCGGCGGTGCGAGCCGCCGCAAAGATCTCCGGATGGGCGGCGACAATCCGTGTGACGCAATCGATCTGCTCGAGGGTGGCGGTCACCGCGCGGCCGCCCTCCAGCGTGCCGGGGACGTAGACGGAGAAGAACTGGGCGCCGACCCCACCCGCCCGCAGCCGCGGGATGTCGGTTTGCAAGGTCGGCTGTGGCGCCGCGATGTCGCGTTGCGACAGGTCGTAGTTGACCTGCTGGCGCAGCGCCCAGGCGAGGTCGTTGTGCCCGTCGAACACCGGCGACTCGGCGAGGACGGTTGCGATCCGGCCGCCGGTCACCGCCGCATCGGTCATCACAGCGCCGCCAGCCGGTGCACGGCGTCGTCGATGACCTCGTCACGCTTGCAGAAGGCGAAGCGCACGAACGGCTTTCCGTCCCGCGGGTCGTCGTGGAAGACCTCGTCCGGAACGGCGACGACCCCGGCCCTGGCCGGCAGGTCCAGGCAGAACTGCATGCCGTCCGAGGCGCCGAGGGGCCGGATGTCGGTCATCACGAAGTAGGTGCCCTGCGGCCTGAGAACCCCGAAGCCCGCCCCTTCCAGACCTGCGCAGAGCCGGTCGCGCTTGTGCTGCAGGCTGTCCCGCAATCCGGCGACCCAGCCCATCTCGCTGCGCAGTGCCCCGGCGATCGCCGGCTGGAACGGTGCCCCGCCGACGTAGGTGAGGAATTGCTTCGCCGCCCGGACGGCAGCGATCAAGGGCGCGGGTCCGCAGGCCCAGCCGATCTTCCAACCGGTGGTGTTGAAGGTCTTCCCGGCACTGGAGACGGTGACGGTGCGCTCCGCCATCCCGTCGAAGGTGCCCAGCGGGAGGTGCCGGACGCCGTCGTACACCAGGTACTCGTACACCTCGTCGGTGACGACGATCAGGTCCCTGCTGATCGCGACCTCGGCGATCCCGGCGAGTTCGTTATGGGTGAGCACGGTGCCGGTCGGGTTGTGCGGACTGTTCAGGATCAGCATCCGCGTCCGCGGTCCGACGGCATCGGCGAGTTCCTGCACGTCGAGGGCGAACCTGCCGGACGCATCCGGCCGGAGCGGGACGGACCGGTGCGTGCCGCCGGCCATCGCCACGATCGGCGGGTAGGAGTCGTAGTGCGGCTCGAGCATCAGCACCTCGTCGCCGGGCTCGCACAGCCCGAGCACGGCCGCGGCCAGCGCCTCGGTGGCTCCGACGGTCACCAGCACCTCGCCGTCGGGATCGAAACGTTGCTGGTGATCGGCAAGCCGGCGCTCCGCGATGGCCTGGCGAAGCTCCACGATGCCGGGGCCTGGCGGGTACTGGTTCACGCCATCGGTGATCGCCTGCCGCGCTGCCTCCAGCAGGGATGCCGGCCCGTCGGTGTCCGGGAATCCCTGACCGAGGTTGATCGATCCGGTGGCGGTCGCGAGCGCGGACATCTCGGCGAAGATCGTCGTCGTGTAGGGCCGCAACCGCCGCACGAGCGGGTTCGCCGATCGGGCCGCCGGGTGATCCGAAGCCAGCGTCATGGGCTATTCCTACCGTGCCACGCCGCCCGCCGTTCACTCCGGATGCGGCCGCCGCGCTGTTCGGGGCGGCACGCTGCACCCGTCGGGGTGGGGGTGGGCCGGCGTGACCGGGGAACAATGACGCCATGAGCACCACAGAATCCGCCGCCTCGCCGCCCGAGCAGCCCCAAGTGCAGGGCGGCCGCGCGCCGCAGGCGACCCGCACGCCGACCGGCGGTCCCGTCGCGGCGGCGCCGCGGGAACGGCCGTCCTTTGCCGCCGGGCTCGCAACAGGCGAGGTGCTCACCCCGGCCGATCAGGAGCGCAAGCGCCGTTTGAACCGAATGAAGGCCGTCGCGACCGGCGCACTGGTGCTGATGGCGATCATCTTCGTCATCGCGTTCTCACTGGAGGACGAGTACCCGTGGCTCGGCTATGTCCGGGCGATGGCCGAAGCCGGCATGGTCGGTGCCATTGCCGACTGGTTCGCGGTGACGGCCCTGTTCAAGCGGCCGCTGGGGCTGCCGATCCCGCACACCGCGATCATCCCGAACCGCAAGGACGCCATCGGTTCGTCGCTCTCGGAGTTCGTCGCCACCAACTTCCTGTCCGAGGACGTCGTCCGGGAGAAGCTCGCCGGATTCTCGGTGGCCAGGCGAATCGGGGAGTTCCTGTCCAAGCCGGAATCGGCGGAACGGGTGACGGCCGAGTTGGCCACGGCAGTGCGCGGTATCAGCACGGTGCTCAGCGACGATCAGGTCGCTGACCTGCTGGAATCGATGGCCCGGCGGAAGATCGCGGAGACCAAGCTCGGGCCACCGCTCGGGCGCATCGCCGCCGAGGTGTTCGACCGTGGCGATCACCGGCCGCTGGTGGATTTCGTCGTCGACCGCTGTTACGAGTGGATCAGGGACAACTACACCGCGGTGTCCAGGGTCGTGTCCCAGCGCGCTCCGTCCTGGTCGCCGCGTTTCCTCGACGGGATCGTCGCCGACCGCATCTACAACGAGGTGCTCGCCTTCGCCCGAGCAGTCAAGACCGATCCCGACCATCAGCTGCGCGGCGCGCTCGACCGCTTCCTCAAGGAATTCGCCCGCGACCTGCAGACCGATCCGGCCACCATCGAGCGGGTCGAGGTGATCAAGGATCAGATCGTCGGCAACACCGAGGTCCGGGCGCTCGCGGCCAGCGCCTGGACGTCGATGAAGGACGCGCTGCTGCAGGCCGCGGAGGACCCTGCCTCACCGCTGCGCCGCTCGGTGACGAACGCGTTGATCGACTTCGGCCGCAAGCTCACCGAGGACGGCCCGATGGCAACCAAGGTCGATGGCTGGGTCGCCGATGCGGCCGGCTATCTCGCCCGTCACCACGCCAGGAGCATCACCGGGATCATCGACGAGACCATCGCCCGGTGGGACGGGGAGGCGACCAGCCGCAAGATCGAACTGCAGGTTGGTCGCGATCTTCAGTTCATCAGGATCAATGGCACCGTCGTCGGCGCGTTGGCCGGATTGGTGATCTACACCGTCGCCCAACTGTTGTTGCGCTGACACGTGCCAGGTCCGGGAAAGCCGCTGGAAGGCTGTCGGACCCTGGTGCTGAGATGGTCGCCATGACGACACCCACTCCTTCCCCCGCCGCCACCGAGAAGTCGCAGACCGGTCCGATCGCAACCTTCGGGATGGTCGTTCTGGACACCCCGGAGCCGAGGGCGCTGGCAGGGTTCTACCTGTCCATACTGGGTGGGCAGATCGTCCGGAACGAGGACGACTGGGTCTCCATCAGGGGTGGCTCGGGTCCGGAGATCGCCTTCCAGCTCGCGCCGGACCACGTACCGCCGACCTGGCCGGACAACTCCATCCCGCAGCAGTTCCACCTGGACGTGGACGTGCCGGATCTCGACGCAGCCGAGGCCAGCGTGCTCGCAATCGGCGCCCGGCCCACTGGGGAACCGCAGCAACCCAGCACCTTCCGCGTCTACCTCGACCCTTCAGGGCACCCGTTCTGTCTGTGTTTGGCCGGTGCCTGACCGCGCGGACGCCGTCTGCTGGCGTGGTGCGGTGACTTGGCGGATGACGGTGGTTTGGGCGCCCCGGGGCGTGCTGGCACCGTGGTGCGGGTGCATTTCACCCCGCTGACCCCTGAGCGACTGCAGGCCGACCTGGCCGGCTGGATCACCCGTCTACCGCAGGACCATCCCGCGGTCGGCATCGACGGGGCGGCGGAGACCGGCAGCGGCGAGCTCGCCGATGCTGTTGCCGAGCGGGTGCGGGCGTCCGGCCGACCGGTCGTCCGGGTCTCCACCGACTGGTGGTGGCGGCCGGCGTCCTTGCGCCTGGAATTGGGCCGGACCGATGTCGACATGCTGCTGAGTGGCTGGCTGGACACCGATGCACTGCAACGGGAACTGCTGGAGCCACTGTCCGCCGGTCGCGGCGGGGCGGTGCTGCGTCGATTCTGGGATTCGGACACTGATCGCTCGGTCCGTGACCCTCCCGAGCTCGTCGGCGAGCGGGCCGTCGTCATCATCGACGGGCCCTTCCTGCGCGCTGCCCGGCTGCCGCTCGAGGCCACTGTTCATCTCCAGGTCTCGGCCGGCGCACTGGCGCGGGCGCTGCCGGCCGATCGGCAATGGTGGCTCGGGGCCTTCGCCCGGTATCGGAGCGAATATCGCCCGGAGCTGTCCGCATCCGCCGTGGTGTCCTACGACCATCCCGCCGCGCCCGCCATCGCCTGGGCCGCCGAGCGCTGACCGGAACGCAATCTGCCTGCATCCACTGAACCCGTGCCTCCCGGAATCCCCACGAAACGCCCCCGGCGCCAGGGAGTCGTTCACTAGACGCCTCGGGCCCTGCACGGTCCACCGCATCGGCGGTCATTGGCGATCAACTCAGCGGAACAGTGTCGAGCCGACTGATCCGACAGCAACTGGTGCCACCGCCTCGGCCGTCAAAGCGGAACCGCTGTCACCGGCCAGTGCTAGCAGTCTGCTTGCAATAGCAAGCAAAGGGAGTATGATGGGAACTGTCCGGTTCGCGGAGGTATGACCGGCTGCGGCGGAGGGGGTGCGTGATGGTGGATCTCGACCCTGTTCTCACGCCGGTCCGCGATCTCGGGGAGTTCATCCGCGAGCAACGGACCGCAGCCCAGATCTCGCTGCGGGCACTTGCCGCGAAGGCCGGCGTGTCCAACCCCTATCTGTCACAGGTCGAGCGCGGCCTGCGACGACCGAGCGCCGACATCCTCGCGCAGATCGCGCATGGGCTGTCGATCTCGGTCGAATCGCTGCTGGTCATGGCCGGAATCCTGGAGACCGCGGATGCGCCCGAGGTGGTGCTCGCCATCCGGGGCGACGACATTCTGACCGA
The DNA here is from genome assembly GCA_963766015.1 of uncultured Actinomycetota bacterium. Taxonomy (GTDB): domain Bacteria; phylum Actinomycetota; class Actinomycetes; order Mycobacteriales; family Nakamurellaceae; genus Nakamurella. Next base: position 101,507 of record CAVXYU010000044.1, read on the forward strand.
GCGTCACAAGGCCGCCTTGATCGACATCTACTCCGCCTTCCGCAAGGAGGCCCTCGCGGCCGGGGTGACGACAACGAACGGGCGGGCTGAGACGGTCGGCGCTCCCGACCGGCCTGGCGCGGCGGTCGAACACACCGCCGCCGCACCGCACTGAACCGTCACACCGTCGCGAGAAGACAGTCGCGAGAAGACAGTCGCGAGAAGACAGTCGCGAGAAGACAGTCGCGACAAGACAAAGGCATCGAACTGATGCCGAAAGGAGTAGTCATGTCCACCGTCACCGACATCCGCGCGGCCTCAGAGAATGCCCTCGAGCAGCTCGCCGACCGTTTCAACGACCTACCCCGGCCGGTCCTCGCCGCAATCGGCGCGGGAGACCTTGCCGTCGAACAATTGATCGCTCTCCGCGCAGCGGTCATGGAACAACTCGCCGCCAACGCCGAAGCTGCGCGAACGGCCGACGTGCGGACGCTCACCACCGAGCTCCCCGGTAAGGCGCAACACGTCGCCACGGACTATGCCGCGAAGGTTCAGCATGCTGCCACCGACTACACGGCCAAGGTGCAGCACGTCGCCACCGACTACCTGAGCAAGGCGCAGAACCGGGCGACGGGCTACGCCAGCAGGTTCCAGGAGAACGCGACCGACTATGCAGGGAGGGCTCAGGACACCGCCCAGGAGTACGTCGGGAAGGCTCAGGAAGCGGTGACGGACCTCCCCGATCGCGCGCAGAAGCTCCTGGAAGAACTGCGGAAGACACCGCTGACCGCGACAGACCTGCCGACGCGGGCACAACATGTCGCTGCCGAGTTCACCGACGCGCTCCAGGCATTCGCCGGGCAGCTGCCGGCGAAGACCCAGGAGCTGTTGACGGAGCTGCCCGAGAAGGCGGCCGAACTCGCGGGTGACATGAGCCGGGAGAGCGTCCGCGACACCCTGGACGCCTACACCGAACTCTTCGGACACCTCTACGGCAACCTTGCTGAACGCGGCGAACACACGTGGTCGAAGGTTCGCTCGGCTTCGCTGCGCCACGGTGCCGTCGTCGATGCCGCCGCGGAAGCTCCAGCGCGTGCGGCCCAGCCGACGAAGCGGGCTGCGGCGAAGGTAGCCACGAAGAGCGTCGGAGCGAAGGCGACCGCGCCCAGGACCGCCGCGCCGAAGGCAACTTCACGGAAGACCGCCGCGCCCAAGATCAGGGCAACGAAGAGCGCTACCTCCAGGAGGACGGCATCCAAGGCCTCGGCGGCCAAAGCCTCCCCGAAGGACGCACCTAAGGACGCCGCACCCAAGGACGCCGCACCCAAGGACGCCGCACCGAAGGCGTCCGCTGCGAGGGCCGCATCGACGAGGACTGCCTCACAGAAGAGTGCTGCTCCGAGCGCCGCGCTGAAAGACACTTCCGCGAAGGGGGCCGCCCACAAGCCGGCAGCGGCAAAGGCTGCAGCGCACCATCCGGCGGCGCCGGGCGCCGACGCCCGCTGAGGTCGCGCCCACCGAACCCCGGGCGCACCGAGTTCCGCGCCGACCTCACCCTGCGGCCGCCGAGTCCGGCCGCGACAAGACGCGCGCAGACGCCCCCGCTGCGGCCGGTGAACCAACCGCTTTGCCGGGTCTGCGCCGGCACGCAGTGTGGCAGCCCGGCCGCCGGTCGGCGGAATGTCAGTGGAAGGGGAGGACCAAGCGGTCGGCGGCACGTACCCTGAGCGGGTGGCATTCGCTTTCGTGGACCCGATCATCTTCGTCGTGACCTGGGTGCTGGCTGCCGGAGGCGCGATCCTCGGGATTTTCGCCGCCGTCGACGCGGCCAGTCGCCGCTCTGACGCATTCGCCGCGGCCGACAAGCAAACCAAAGGCACCTGGGCGGGCATCACGATCGCCTGCGCGGTGGTGTTGGGCTTATCGGTATTCGGCGGCGCGTTCGCTCCACAGAGCCTGCTCTGGTTGGCCGGCCTGACGGGCAGCCTGGTGTATCTGCTGGATGTTCGGCCGCGGCTCCGCGAGGTGCAGCGGGGCGGTCGCTGGTAAGTCGCAGCGCCCGGCACAACAGGCCGCCCGGTTCACGAAGGCCATCAGAGGCAACAAAACGCCGGCGGGGGTGAGCCCCGCCGGCGTATTCGTGTGCGATCAGCTGTGCGAGGTCTCCCGGCCGGGGCCCGGGGCCTCGACCGCACCGTCGTCGTGGCTCGGGTGCGTATGGCCGTCGCCGACGGCCATCGCGGCTTCGGCCGCAAGCCGCTTCTTCTCACGGTCGTAGGAGATCGCGATCTCGGTCTCGGCCGCGTCCCGGCCCACCCAGTTCGCGCCTTCGACGCTCTTGCCCGGCTCAAGGTCCTTGTAGACCTCGAAGAAGTGCTGGATCTCGAGCTTCTCGAACACATTCAGGTCGTCGATGTCCTGCAGGTGCGCCTGCCGGGGATCATTGGCGGACACGCAGAGGACCTTGTCGTCGGGGCCGGCCTCGTCGGTCATCCGGAACATCCCGATCGCTCGCGCCTTGACCAGGCAGCCGGGGAACGTCGCTTCGGCGAGCAACACCAGCGCGTCCAGCGGGTCGCCGTCCTGGCCGAGGGTGTCGTCGATGAAGCCGTAGTCCGCCGGATACTGGGTGGCGGTGAACAAGGTCCGGTCGAGCCGGATCCGGCCGGAGTGATGATCGACCTCGTACTTGTTGCGACTCCCCTTGGGAATTTCGATGGTCACGTCGAAGTCCACGAGTGTCACCTTTCGCGTCGGCGATGCATTGGTCGACCACAACTGGGCGGCGCCCGCCGACCGGGACGAGGCATGATTCGCCGGATCCCCCCGGATCGGTGCGCCCTGCTCCAGGCTGCTCAGACTCTAGTCTGAAGCTGGTGGTCGGGCGCACCTACGTACCGTTCGACGGGCGAAAGCGCTGTGGTAAAGGGGATCCTGGAACGGCCGTGGGTCCCGTGCGTCCGTTGACATGCGGACGGCTGTCCGGCCGCCCGGCCGGTGTGGTGCGAGCAGGAGGAGATTTCGTGGCGGCGTTGAAGCGATCCCAGCGGGTGGGGATCATCATCACGACGATCGTCGTGGTTGCCATCGTCGCGATCGGTGCCGTGTTCCTGCTCCGTCCCGGAGACTCGACCAGCGCATCGACCACCACCGCGGCCGCACCTGCCCAGGTCGTCGACCCGCCTGTCGTCGAGCCGCCACCGAAGATCGTTCCCCTCGCCGCGTCCAAGAAGGTACCCACCAACGCGGGCATCGAGAAGCAGCTGGCGGCGCAGCTGGCCGACCCCGCCCTCGCCCAGTTCTCCGGGATCGTCATCGACCCCGCCACCGGCGATGTGATCTGGAACAAGGACTCCAACTCGCCGCAGATCCCGGCCTCGACCGCGAAGTTGCTGACCGGGACCGCGTTGCTCACCTCGGTCGATCCGACCAGCCGGTTCGTCACCAAGGTGGTCGCCGGCGACCAGGAAGGCGACATCGTGCTCGTCGGCGGCGGTGACGTCACACTGTCCGCGCGCAATCAGGGAGTGGGCACCGTCTACGACGGCGCCCCGCTGATGGCAGACCTGGCCGCCCAGGTCAAGGCCAGTGGCATCGACGTCAAGCGGATCGTGCTGGACACCGACTACTGGAGTGGACCCGAACTCGCCGACGGCTGGCTGACCAGGGACATCCGCGGCACCGACTCCAGTGCCCAGGGCTACATCACCCGGATGTCGCCGCTGATGGTCGACGGCGACCGCGAGGATCCCGCCAACGAGAACTCCCGGCGGACCGGCCAACCCGCCAAGACAGCCGGCGCGGCCCTGGCCCGATTACTCGGCAACGCCGACATCCCGTTGGTCGAGGGGCCGGCCCCGGAGAACGCCGAGGTGATCGGCCAGGTCTCCTCGCAGCCGATGTCGGTGCTGCTCGCCCAGGCCCTCGAGAAGTCGGACAACGTGCTCGCCGAGGCACTCGCCCGTCAGGTGGCCATCGCCCGCGGTGCACCGCCGAGCTTCGACGGCGCGTCGGCTGCGATTCTGGAGGCCCTGGAGTCGCTCAAGATCGACACCATCGGTCTGGAGCTGTACGACGGCTCGGGCATCTCGACCAAGGACCGGGTGCCGCCCGCCGTGCTGGCGCAGGTGGTTGCCCTCGCAGTGAAGGGTGACACCCCGGCGTTGCGGAACCTGCTGACCGGACTGCCCATCGCCGGAGTGTCCGGCAGTCTCGCCGACCGATTCCAGGACGCCGGATCCAAGGCCGGTGCCGGGTGGGTCAGGGCCAAGACCGGATCACTCGAGGTCACGTACGCGCTCGCCGGTTACGTGCCGGACGTCGACGGCCGGATCCTGGTCTTCGCGTTCGTTTCCAACGGCGTCAGCGGTGGAACGCGACCGGCCCTCGACGCGCTGGCGGCGGGGCTGCGCGGCTGCGGCTGCGCTTGATCGTGCGAATCCGACCTGCACCACCCGACCCCAACGCCTGACGTCATGGGATCCGCGATCTGAACCGTGCGGTGGGTCAGGGTCGCCTCGGCCCGATTGCGCTTGCTCTACCGTTGCTGTCGTGGCGACAGACGGGGGCAGCGCTCCAATCGACTGGGCGGCGGCCATCCGTGCCGGGCAACGGCTCGCCCCGACCGGACCGACCATCACCCCGGCCGATGCCGCCGACGTGGTTGCCGACCTGCGGTCATTCTCGGCGCGCGCCGAACTCGCGGTGCGGGACACCACAGGTCTCGGCCACGGGTTGCCGGTGGATGACGCGGACGTCGTCGACCGGCCCGGTTGGGTCAAGGCCACAGCAGAGGGAATGGAACTGCTCGCCGCCCCGCTCGTCGCCAAACTCGCCGGTGTCGGGAGGCAAGCAGGCCGGTGCCTGGACCCGGAACGTGGCCGGATCGCAGGTCGGCGTCATCCTCGGTTTCCTGTCCGGCAAGGTGCTCGGGCAGTTCGATCCGCTCGGCGGGGACCCGGCCAGGCCCGGGCCGACTGCTGCTGGTCGCGCCGAACATCGTCAAGGTCGAGCGCGAGCTGCGCGCGAACCCCACCGATTTCCGGCTGTGGGTCTGCCTGCACGAGAGCACCCACCGACTGCAGTTCACCGCCGTCCCCTGGCTGCGCGACCACTTCCGCGCGCTGGTGGGTGAGTTCGCCGACAAGGCCGACACCGATCCGGCGCAGATGCTGCGCCGGGCTGTCGACGCCATCGAGCGGCCGGCAAGTCCGATCAGGGGCGGCCCGGGTCGGCGAGGGACAACGCAGTCCGGAGACGTCCTGGATCGAGGGCATGCAGTCGCCCGAGCAGCGCGCCGTCTTCGACAAGTTGATGGCCCTGATGACCCTGCTGGAAGGGCACGCCGACCACGTGATGGACGCCGTCGGTCCCGACGGTCGTGCCGTCGGTCGCCGCCATCCGGCGTCCTTCACCGAGCGCGCGCAGCGTACGAAGGGTCCGATCGACCGGTTGATGCGCGCGCTGCTCGGGATGGACATGAAGCTCGCCCAGTACGTGAAGGGCGGCGCCTTCGTCGGTGCGGTCGTCGACCAGGTCGGGATGGCGGCGTTCAACGCGGTCTGGACGTCGCCGCAGACGCTGCCGACCCGTTCGGAGATCACTGATCCGCCGGCCTGGGTGCGCCGGGTGCACGGCTGATCGATGCGAGCCGGCGGCTGCGGCCGTGCCGGTGACTCGCGGCCGTGCTGCGGACCTGGCTGGCCGAGCACGCGCCGGCCGGGCGATCCGGTCATCGTGGCCTGCTCCGGCGGGGCGGATTCGCTGGCCCTCGCCGTGCCACCGTCGCGCTGGCCGCCGGCACCGGCGCAGCGCCGCCGGTCTGGTCGGCGCGACGGTCGATCACGGCCTGCAGCCGGGTTCTGCCGAGCGGGCCGCAGCGACCGCTGACCAGCTGGCGGGCCTGGGCTATCACCGGGTCGAGGTGCTGACAGTTGCGGTCGACGGTCCCGGCGGGATGGAAGCGGCCGCCCGGCGGGCCAGGTACGGCGCCCTGCGGGAGCTCGCCCGCGCGGGTCGGGCCACCGGCGGACCCCGCCGCCGTGCTGCTCGCGCATACCGCCGACGACCAGGCCGAGACGGTGCTGCTCGGACTGGCCCGCGGGTCGGGACCACGGTCGATCGCCGGGATGCGGCCCTGGCGGCCGCCCTGGGGCCGGCCGCTGCTCGGGGTGACCGGGCGGACCACCGAGGCCGCCTGCCGGGCCGCCGGTCTGGTGCCCGTGGCAGGACCCGCACAACGCCGACCCGGCCTTCACCCGGGTGCGGCTGCGGCGCGAGGTGCTGCCGCTGCTGGACGAGGTGCTGGGCGGCGGTGTGCGGGCGGCACTGGCCCGGACGGCAGAGCTGATGGCGCAGGACCTGCAGGCCCTGGACGAGATCGCGGCAACCGTGCTTGCCGCGGGTGTTGCTGGCCGACGGGGCACTCGACGCGCGGGCCTTGGCGAGCAGCCGGCCGCGGTCATCGGCCCGGGTGCTGCGGGCCTGGGCGGCGGGCGGTGGCGCGGGCCGCTCACGTTCGAGCAGCTAGCCGGATGGTGACGCAGGTGACCGGCGGGGGTCCGGCGCAGGTTCGGGTGCCAGGTGGCAGGGACGTCATCCTGGCCGGTGGCACGCCTGTCGGCTGGTGTCACACGCAGGCCATATCGGCTGACGCGATGCGTCGAACGGGCAGCCGCGCCCGGCGTGACCGAAACGCGCGCCAGAGTGGCAAGCTCAGGGCTGCGCGGGATCGGCACTCGTCCACTCGACGGGATCGCGCGTCTGCGAGTTCGAGCCGTGACGTCAGATCAGTCGGGAGAAACGGTGACCGGGATTCCACTCGACGGGGCGGCGCAGGCACAGACCGGTGGACCCGCCACCGCAACCACCCGGGTGACCAGCGCGGACGCGGTCGACGACCACGGCCGACTGGGATCCGGGCGCGGATCACGGCTATCACGGCGAGCTCGTCCGCGGTGCTGATCCCGGCGCCGAAGCGCTGCAGGCGAAGATCACCGAACTGGCCGCAGGCGGTGGCCGCCGACCACGACCATGTCGACAGCCCGCCGCTGTTGATCTGCGTGCTCAAGGGCGCCGTCATGTTCCTCACCGACTTCGCCCGGGCGCTGCCGATCCCGTCGGAACTGGAGTTCATGGCGGTGACCTCCTACGGGTCGGCGACGTCGTCATCGGGCGTGGTGCGGATCCTCAAGGATCTCGACCGCGACATCACCGGCCGCCGGGTGATCATCGTCGAGGACATCATCGATTCGGGGCTCACCCTGTCCTGGCTGTTGAAGAACCTGGCCACCCGCGGGCCGGCGGCGATCGAGGTCGTCGCGCTGCTGCGCAAGCCCGAGGCGATCAAGGTCGAGGTCGACGTCCGGTACATCGGGTTCGACATCCCCACCGACTTCGTCGTCGGCTACGGCCTGGACTACAACGAGCGCTACCGGGACCTGCCCTTCGTCGGACTGCTCGGCGAGCACATGTACCGCTGACCGGTTTCCCGCCCGGTCCGCCGATGCGCAGTTCGGTCGGGACAAGCCCGGCGGGGAACCACCGGAGGACGACGGGCGTTGTGCTGTGTGCTGTCGCATTCCGCAACGGCGGTGCCGTCGGGGGTGCGCGGTAGTCTGAACCCACTGGTCGCGCCCTGCGCTGCCCGGATGTCGCGGTGGCCTGTACTTCGGCCGCCCACCGATTCCGGACTACGGGCCACCACACTCGAGAACGTCAGGGAGGGTCGAGGCCGCGAGCGGCCGAAAGCCACATGGATAAGAAACGCCTGCTCCGCTCACCGTTGGTGTGGATCGCGGTGGTGCTGGTGCTCTACCTGACCTACTCGTTCTTCGCCGACGAGACCCGCGGCTACGTCGCCGCAGCCGACCTCGGTCGCGCTCGCCCAGCTCAAGGACGGCAACGTCAACCAGGCGACCATCGACGACAAGGAGCAGCGGCTCCGGCTGGACCTGAACAACCCGGTCGACGGTGCGACGCAAGATCTACACGTCCTACCCGGCGCAGGCGGCGCGACCAGATCTTCGACGACGTCCAGGCCGCCAACATCTCCGGCGGCTACAACACCACCGTCACCAGCGAGTCCACGCTGTTCTCGCTGCTGATCTACCTGATCCCGGTCGGCCTGATCATCCTGTTCCTGCTCTGGATGATGAACAACGCCCAGGGCGGCGGCAACAAGGTCCTCTCGTTCGGCAAGTCCAAGGCCAAGTTGCTGACCAAGGACATGCCGGTCACCAAGTTCACCGATGTCGCCGGTGCCGACGAGGCGGTGCAGGAGCTCGACGAGATCCGCGACTTCCTGGCCAATCCCACCCGCTACCAGGCGCTCGGCGCGAAGATCCCCAAGGGCGTCCTGCTCTACGGCCCGCCCGGCACCGGCAAGACGCTGCTGGCCCGCGCCGTCGCCGGCGAGGCCGGCGTGCCGTTCTACTCGATCTCCGGCTCGGACTTCGTCGAGATGTTCGTCGGCGTCGGCGCCAGCCGGGTCCGTGACCTGTTCGAACAGGCCAAGGCGAACGCGCCGGCCATCATCTTCGTCGACGAGATCGACGCCGTCGGCCGGCACCGCGGCGCCGGCATGGGCGGCGGCCACGACGAGCGCGAGCAGACCCTGAACCAGCTGCTGGTCGAGATGGACGGCTTCGAGGCCAAGGGCGGCATCATCCTGATCGCCGCCACCAACCGGCCCGACATCCTGGACCCGGCGCTGCTGCGTCCCGGCCGGTTCGACCGGCAGATCCCGGTCGGGCAGCCCGACCTCAAGGGTCGGCAGGCGATCCTGGCCGTGCACTCCAAGGGCAAGCCGTTCGCCCCGGACGTCGACTTCCTGCCGCTGGCCAAGCGCACCGTCGGGATGTCCGGCGCCGACCTGGCCAACGTGATCAACGAGGCGGCGCTGCTGACCGCCCGCGAGCACGGCACCGTCATCACCAACGTCGCGCTGGAGGAATCGGTCGACCGGGTGGTCGGCGGTCCGGCCCGCCGGGGCAAGGTGATCTCCGAGAAGGAGAAGAAGATCACCGCCTACCACGAGGGTGGTCACGCGCTGGCCGCGTGGGCGATGCCGGGCCTGGAGCCGGTGTACAAGGTGACGATCCTGCCCCGCGGCCGGACCGGCGGGCACGCGCTCGTCGTTCCCGAGGACGACAAGTCGCTGATGACCCGGTCCGAGATGATCGCCCGGCTGGTGATGGCCATGGGCGGCCGGGCCGCCGAGGAGCTGGTGTTCGCCGAACCGACCACCGGCGCGTCCTCCGACATCGCGCAGGCGACCAAGATCGCCCGCGCGATGGTCACCGAGTACGGCATGTCGGCCAAGCTCGGCGCCGTCAAGTACGGCCACGGCGACGACGAACCGTTCCTCGGCCGCACCTACGGCAGCGGGCCCGAGTACTCGATCGAGGTCGGCAGCGAGATCGACGGCGAGGTGCGGGCGCTCATCGAGGCCGCGCACACCGAGGCCTGGGCCGTGCTCAACACCTACCGGGACATCCTGGACTCGCTGGCCTCGGCGCTGCTGGAGAAGGAGACGCTGGACCGCAGGGATCTCGAGGTGATCTTCGCCGAGGTCGAGAAGCGGCCCCGGATCACCACCTTCGACGAGTTCGGCCCGCGGTTGCCGTCCGACCGGCCGCCGATCAAGACCCCGGGCGAGCTGGCCATCGAGCGCGGCGAGCCATGGCCGCCGCCGGAGCGGCTGCCCGAGGCGGCCGCAAGCAGCCGCCCGTGCCGATCGGCGCCGTCCCGGTCCGGGCCAGAGCGGCTACAACACCGGGCCGGGGTTTCCCGACGGCAGGCACCGCGGAGAGCAACATGGCCCGGCCCGGTCCCGCGGCGAGAGCAGTCACGGGCGGTGCCCGCCGAACTGGACCGGCGGCGTGCTGCCCGGGCCGCTCGCGTCCGCTGCCCGGCTGGCCGCAGGACGGCCAGGGCGCCGGTAGCACGCCTATCCCACAGGGCTCGGCGGGGCATCCGTCGGGTCTGCGACCAAGTCCTTCCCCGGCGGAGGGTCGAACGGTAACGGCGGTGGCCCCAACGGCACTGGTTCCAACGGGGGAGGCCCAAACGGCGGGGGTCACGGCGGCAACGCGAACGGCGGCAACGCGAACGGTGGCAACGGGAACGGCGCCCCGTGGGGCCCGGTCAACGGGCACCCGGCCAATGGACAGAATCCAGGTCCGCAGGGCTCCCGCCCGCAGGGTTACGACCCTCAGGGTTACCACCCTCAGGGTTCCAACCCGCAGAGCTACGGTCAGCAGGGCCAGGGTCAGTACGGGCAGCCGGGTCAGGGGCCCGACCGGCCCCGCCATCTTCAGGATGGTGACGAGCAGGGTCCGATCGACCCATGGGCACCGCCGAAGGACAACGGGTCGTGACGGACGGGCTCGGGCTCGTCGACGGGGCGGCGGTCGCCGTCACCGGAGTCGGGGCGCGCACGCCGGAGCACCCTCTTGACGACGTAGAGGACGACGCGGCCGGTGTGCTGCCGGTGCCGAGCTTCGACTCCGCACGCGCCGAAGCAGCGGTCCGCGAGTTGTTGTTCGCAGTCGGTGAGGACCCGGACCGCGATGGTTTGGTCAACACGCCTGCCCGGGTCGCGCGGGCGTTCGCCGAGCAGTTTGCCGGCCTGCACATCGACCCGAGCACCGTGCTGGCGACGTCATTCGACGAGAACCACAACGAGATGATCCTCGTGCGCGACATCGACATGTATTCGACCTGCGAACACCACCTCGTGCCCTTCTTCGGTAAGGCCCACGTGGGTTACATACCTGGACCCAATGGCCGGGTCACCGGGCTGTCGAAGCTCGCCCGGCTGGTGGACGGGTACGCGAAGCGGCCGCAGGTGCAGGAGCGGTTGACCACCCAGATCGCCGATGCGCTGGTTCGGCGGCTGGAGCCGGCGGGTGCGATCGTGGTGATCGAGGCCGAGCACCTGTGCATGGCGATGCGGGGCATCCGTAAGCCGGGTGCGGTGACCACGACCTCCGCGGTGCGGGGCATCTTCCAATCGCAGGACCGGACGCGCGCCGAGGCGATGAGCCTGATCACGGGCCGCTGAGCCGATGGCGCCGACCCCGTCGCAGCTGAGGCGGCCGCGATTCCGCTCGGAGTTGATCGCGCCGTCGTGCTCGGCGTCCTCAACGTGACGCGCGGATTCGTTTTCCGACGGGGGCGGTACCTCGATCCCGCGGCGGCCATCGCCCGCGGCCGCGCAGTTGGTCGCCGACGGCGCCGACATCATCGACATCGGCGGCGAGTCGACACGGCCGGGCGCGCACCGGGTTTCCGCCGCGACCGAGGCCGACCGGGTGGTGCCGGTGATCGACGCGCTGGCCGGCCGACGGCGTCGTCTGCAGCGTGGACACCACCCGGGCCGAGGTCGCGGCCGCGGCCCTGCGGGCCGGCGCCGCGATCGTCAACGACGTGTCGGGCGGGCTGGCCGACCCGGAGATGGCTGCCGTCGTCGCGGGCGCCGGGGTGCCCTGGATCCTGATGCACTGGCGCGGACACAGCGCTGACATGGACGCGCTGGCCCGGTACGACGACGTGGTCGCCGACGTCCGGTCCGAGCTGCTCGATCGCGTTGCCGCGGCGGTCGCGGCCGGCGTGGACGAATCGCGGATCGTGCTGGACCCCGGCCTCGGATTCGCGAAGACCGCGGATCACAATTGGCAGCTGCTCCGTGCGCTGCCGGCGATGACCGGCGAGCTGGGGACCGGGTGGGGATTCCCGATGCTCGTCGGTGCCTCCCGCAAGCGATTCCTCGGTGCGCTGTTGGCCGGTGCCGCCGGTCCTCGACCACCGGACGGCAGGGAGGACGCGACGACCGCCATCTCCGCGCTTGCCGCCGCCGCCGGTGTGTGGGGAGTGCGGGTGCACGAGGCGTCGTCATCGCTGGATGCTGTCCGCGTCGCCGCCAGCGGTGACGGGTCGTGGACCCGTTCGCCATCTGTCGATGCCCCGCTCGGTGGGAGCCGGCAGTGGCTGACCGGATCACCCTCACCGGGCTCAGCGTCTACGGTCGTCATGGGGTCTTCGAGCACGAGAAGCGGGACGGCCAGGACTTTGTCGTCGACATCACCATCTGGCTGAACCTGTCCGCGGCCGCAGCGACCGATGACCTGACCAGAACCGTGCACTACGGCGAGCTCGCCGAACTCGCCGCCGGCATCATCGGCGGGCCGCCGAAGGACCTGATCGAGGCGGTCGCGGGCGATATCGCCGAGGCGGTGCTGGCACGGTTCCCGGTTCGGGACGTCGAGGTCACGATCCACAAGCCGGGGGCGCCGATCCCGCTGATGTTCCAGGATGTCAGCGTGACCATCAGCCGGTCGAAGGCGCCCGGATGAGCAGCGCGGTACTGTCGCTCGGATCCAACATGGGTGACCGGAAGGCCCAACTGCAGGCGGCTGTCAAAGCCCTCGGCGGTGTGGTGCGCGCGGTGTCCTCCATCTACCGGACCCCGCCCTGGGGAGGCGTCGAGCAGGACGATTTCTTCAACATCGTGGTGCTCGTCGAGGACCCCGACACCGATGCCGCAGGGTGGCTCCGACGCTGCATGGCGCTCGAGGAGGCGGCCGGTCGGGAAGAGGGTGATCCGCTGGGGTCCCCGCACCCTGGACGCCGACGTCATCACGGTCGAGGTGCACGGGCATCCGGTGACCAGCGATGATCCCGGCCTCACGCTGCCGCACCCGCGGGCCGTCCAGCGGGCCTTCGTCCTGGTGCCCTGGATGGAGCTCGACCCGACTGCGGAGCTGCCGGGTGCAGGACCGGGTCACAGAGCTGCTCGACGCCGTGGACACCGCCGGCATCACGAAGGTCGGGCATGTGCACTGACCGGCGCGGGCGGGTGCCGGCGGGTGGCTGACGCGAGCCGAATGGGCTTCACCAGGGTGCGCGACCTCGTCGCGGTGGCCGCCGTCGCGGCCGTCCTCGGCTACTTGGTGGTCCGGCTGAGCTACCAGCGGCTGCCCCCGCTACCCCGGTTCGCCGGGGTGCCGGCGGCTCTGCTGGGGATCGGTGAGGCCGTCGCCGGCTACAACCTGCGCAAACGGATCCGTCGGCGCGACGGCAACGGCCGCGACGCGGTCGCCGTCCGGCCCGTGGAACCACTCACCGCCGCTCGGGCGGTGATGACGGCTAAGGCGACCTCGCTTGCCGGTGCCGCGCTCGCCGGAACGTGGATCGGACTGCTTGTCTACGTGGTGCCGTCGTGGTCGACCCTGGTTGCGGCCCGCGCCGATGGCATCACCGGCATCATCGGGCTGGTGGGTGCGGCCATCATGGTCGGCGGGGCGCTGTTCCTCGAACACTGCCTCCGCGCGCCGGACGTCGACCGCGCTTCCTGACAGTTTCCGAGCGCGCGTCCCGTCAGACAGTGGTGACCATGCTGCGGCTCAGCCCGCCGGGACGCTCTTGCCCTCGACAGCGGCCATCACGGCCAGCAGGCGACCCCGGAGCGACTGCGCGGCACGGGTGAACTTCCGTTGCGCCGCAACATATTCGGACTTGCCGGCGGCCGTCTCGATGGCCACGGGCGGGTATCCGAGATCGGTCAGGTCGTACGGCGACGCGCGCATGTCCATCTCCCTGATCGTCCGGGCCAGCCGAAAGCAGTCCAGCAGCAGCGTGCTCGGAACGATCGGGATGAGCTTGTAGGCCCACTTGTAGAGGTCCATCGACGCGTGCAGGCACCCGGGTTGTTCCAGCTGCACCCGTGATCCGAGGTCCGGCTGCAACGGGTTCCGCGGCCGGGCCGCGGGTGTGAAGAAGCGGAACGCGTCGTAATGCGTACACCTGATCTGGTGCTCGCGGACGACCTCGTCGGTGCCGGACTGACCCAGCCGGAGCGGCCAGGCCCGGTGCCGGCGCTCGTCGTCCTGCTCGAACACCATGGCCCACTCATGCAGGCCGAAGCATCCGTACTGGGCGGGCGCAGCAGCGGTCGCGGTGAGCAGGCGGCGGGTGAAATCCAGCTGGGTGCGGCGGGCCCGGGCGAAGGTCGCGGTGTCGACGGCCACGGTCTGCCCGGTTGGGTCATGCGGTCGGTCATCCGGTGCGCAGTCGTCCACCCGGCGGTCGTGCCGCCGGCCGTCGACCACCAGGTGGAAAGGCCAGTAGGCCCGGTCCCCGCCATCGGCCAGCCCGACACCGGCGCCCGGGTACCAGCGGCGCAGTTGCGCCGGCCGCAACTGGTAGTACGTGAACAGGAAGTCCTCCACCGGGTGGGGGATCCCGCGGCCGGCCCGCTCCTGTCGGTCCCTGGTCAGGGCATGGACCTCGGACACGTGCGCGGCCTCGGCTTGCCGCCACACGTTCGCAGGCAGCACCTCGAGAGTCGTGGGTGTTCTTCCGTTCATCGACGTGTGGCGTGCCAGATCTGGCAGATCACGGGCACCGTCACCGTCGTGGCTTCCCCGATGTGCTCGCGGACGATCAGTGGCAGTTCGGCTTCGAGTTGCGCCTGCAAGGCGGCGGAGGCACGGATGACGTACGAGTAGGTGTGCTGCAGGGCGATGAAGTCCTCGACGCTCATCCGGCGCCGCCACCTGACCACCTTCACCTCGGGGTCTGTGAACAACGGATGACCGTGGAACGGCGGCTCCGCCGGGATCGCCGGCGCCGGATCGCCTTCCGCACCGCGATCCCGGTGGCGCAGACCGGTGCTGCCGCCCGCGGGCCTGCCCACCCGGTCCAGGGCCGCTTCGACGTCGCGGACCAGGGGATCGGCCTCGTCGTCGTGGTTCCAGAGCAGCGCGAGGGTGCCACCCGGCCGCAAGATTCGCCCGATGCCGTCGAGTGCCCTGCGCTGGTCGAACCAGTGAAACGCCTGGCCGACGACGACCGCATCCACCGTGCCGCCGGCCACCGGCAGCTCCTCGGCCGTACCGGCCACGGCATGCGCACCGGGGTGCAACCGGCGCAGTTCGGCGAGCATGGACGGCAGCGGCTCGACGGCGATGACGTCGTACCCGCGGTCGGTCAGCGATGCGGTCAGCTTCCCGGTTCCGGCAGCGAGGTCGAGCACCGTGCCGGCCGTTGCGGTCACCGCCGCATCCAGGGCGGCGTCCGGGTAGTCGGGACGCAGCCGGGCATACTCGGCGGCACGCAGCTCGAACGAGGTGGCAAGATCCGCGGCCGTGCCGGGCCCGGCGCCGGACGGCGTACGCCGGATGGTCCATCCCCCCGCTGTCACGCGTCCATTGTGACCCGGCGCACGGGTGGTGCCCGACACGTCCGGGCGGTCTGTCCGCCCTCACCCGGCAAGTAGGCTTTCGGTCCGTGACCGAACCGAAGAATCCTGCCGTGGGTGACGGCGATGAACTGCCGGAGCAGCTGCGGGTACGGCGGGAGAAACGGCAACGTCTCCTCGACGACGGTGTCGAGCCGTATCCCGTGGGTGTGCCGCGGACGACTACATTAGCGGCGCTAAGGCAGAAATACCCCGACCTGCCGCCGGATGTGGACACCGGAGAGGTCGTCGGAATCACCGGGCGGGTGCTGTTCCTGCGAAATTCCGGCAAATTGTGTTTCGCATCGTTGCGCGAGGGCGGCGCAGGCGAGACCGGCACTGAATTGCAGGTGATGGTTTCACTGGCGAGTGTCGGGGCCGACTCGCTCGCCCGGTTCAAGTCCAGTGTGGACCTCGGTGATCACCTCTTCGTGCACGGAACCGTGATCACCTCACGGCGCGGTGAGCTTTCCGTCCTGGCGGATTCCTGGTCGATCACCTCCAAGGCTCTCCGGCCATTGCCGGTCACCTACAAACCGCTCTCCGAGGAGAGCAGGGTCCGGCAACGTTACGTGGATTTGATCGTTCGCCCCCAGGCGATGCGCACGGTGGAGATGCGCAGCGTGGTCAATCGCTCGCTGAGGGCCACCCTGCACGGTCGCGGATATCTCGAAGTGGAAACCCCGATGCTCCAGGTGCTGCACGGCGGCGCGTCGGCGCGTCCGTTCGTCACGCACATGAATGCGATGGACATGGATCTGTACCTCCGCATCGCTCCGGAGCTCTACCTCAAACGAGCGGTTGTCGGAGGAATCGAGAAGGTATTCGAGATCAACCGCAGCTTCCGTAACGAGGGAGTCGATTCATCCCATTCGCCGGAATTCGCCACGCTGGAGGCTTACGAGGCCTACAGCGACTACAACGGAATGGCCGAGCTGACGCAGACCCTGGTACAGGAGGCGACCGTCGCCATCCACGGCTCGACCGTCGCGGTGCACGCGGACGGCACGAAGTTCGATCTCGGTGGGACATGGCCGGCCATCACGTTGTACGGCGCGCTGTCCCAGGCTCTCGGTGAGGAGGTCACGGTCGAGACTCCGATGCAGACCCTGATCGGGTACGCGGAGCGGCTCGGCGTACCGGTAGCACCGCACTACGGTCCCGGCAAGCTCGCCGAAGAATTGTTCGAGGAACTCGTCGTACCGTCACTGCGGGCGCCGACGTTCGTCCGCGATTTCCCGGCCGAAACGGCGCCGCTCACCCGTGGCCACCGGGAGACCCCCGGACTGACCGAGAAATGGGATCTCTACATCCGCGGCATTGAAACGGCGACGGCCTACTCCGAACTCATCGATCCGGTCGTCCAACGCGCGCGTTTTCTGGACCAGGCCAGGTTTGCCGGGCTCGGTGACGCCGACGCGATGGTTCTCGACGAGGACTTCCTCCGGGCGATGGAGTACGGAATGCCGCCCGCCGGCGGTATGGGTATGGGCGTGGACCGATTGTTGATGGCGTTGACCGGCCTGGGCATCAGGGAGACGATCTTGTTTCCCTTCGTCCGGCCGGGGGAATAGTCCGCTCCACTCCTCTCCCCGTCATTGACCGGCATTTGCACGGCCGGCAGGGCCCCGAGGTTTCGCCTCGCCGACGGCCACAGCGAATCAACCCTGGACAAGCCGGCAAAAGTCGGCTCGTGATCTGTGGGTGCGATCGGGAAGGCAGTGCTCGACATCACGATTGGTTGACCGAACCCATTGATCGGGTTGCTGTCGAGACACCTCTCGCGCCGCACCGCGGTTATGGTGGAATCGTCCAGGAATACGCACTACCCTGGCGCCCAGACAAAACCAGGTGTTTCTAGGAGGAACAAGCATGGCAACCGAGACCACGACCAGACTCGTTGACGATCTCGATGGGTCGGACGCGGCGGACACCGTTTCCTTCGCCCTTGACGGGGCGTCGTACGAGATCGATCTGAGCGACGAAAACGCCGAGAAGTTGCGTGACGCACTCGCTTCATATGTCGCGAGCGCGCGGCGTGCCGACGGGTCTCGGCGCAGTGTCGGCCGTCCCAAGGCTCCGCGGGCTGCCAAGTCGTCCCGTGGTGCCCGCACCGCTCCCGACCGTGAGCAGACCGCCGCCGTTCGCGAGTGGGCACGGGCAAACGGCTACGAGGTGTCCGAGCGCGGCCGACTGTCGGCCAACGTGCTCGCCGCTTTCGAGGCAGCGCACTGATCCCGGTTCCTGGCACCGCGTCGCCGTCGCCGGTTCGCCTCCCGGGCGGACGCCATCACGCCGGCATCCGCCCAGCACCAACAGCACAGCACCAACAGCACAGCACCAGCACGCACAGCAGCATCGGCCCCTGTCCCCCACGGGACGGGGGCCGAGCCCTTTTCGCGCTGTTTCAGGACAACGCCGCGGCTGTTTCAGGGATCGGTCACGACGCTGTTCGCCCACGGCGTAGCCGTCAATATGGCGGAACGAGAAGCGCTGGGGGAGCGTTGGACAGCAGTGACGGCACAGTGCGCGGTGTCGTCCCGGTTCGGCTTCCGCACTGCTCGTCCTGCGGGTCCGACTAGAGTTGTCCACAGTCAGCGGACTGGTTGGCCCCCTCAGTGATGAGGTCGCCGATCCGGCCCGATGATCGCAGGAAGTGGCAACAGCCGACCGCATAGCAGCGCACGCCCGTAAGGAGTGCAAATGTTCGAACGGTTTACCGACAGAGCGCGGCGCGTGGTTGTCCTGGCCCAGGAAGAGGCCAGGATGCTGAACCACAATTACATCGGCACGGAGCACATCCTGCTCGGCCTCATCCACGAGGGCGAGGGCGTCGCCGCCAAGGCCCTCGAGTCGCTGGGCATTGCGCTGGAGGGTGTGCGCGCCCAGGTCGAGGAGATCATCGGCCAGGGGCAGCAGTCGCCGTCCGGTCACATCCCCTTCACCCCGAGGGCCAAGAAGGTCCTCGAGCTCAGCCTTCGCGAGGCGCTGCAGCTCGGCCACAACTACATCGGCACGGAGCACATCCTGCTCGGTCTCATCCGCGAGGGTGAGGGTGTCGCTGCGCAGGTTCTGGTGAAGCTCGGCGCCGACCTCAACCGGGTCCGCCAGCAGGTCCTGCAGCTGTTGTCCGGCTACCAGGGCAAGGAGACCGCCGCCGCAGAAGGTGGCCGCTCCGAAGGCACCCCGTCCACCTCGCTCGTGCTCGACCAGTTCGGTCGCAATCTCACCCAGTCGGCCCGTGAGGGCAAGCTGGATCCGGTCATCGGCCGGGAGAAGGAGATCGAGCGGGTCATGCAGGTGCTGTCCCGCCGCACCAAGAACAACCCCGTGCTGATCGGCGAGCCCGGTGTCGGCAAGACCGCGGTCGTCGAGGGCCTCGCCCAGGCGATCATCCGCGGCGACGTCCCGCAGACCCTCAAGGACAAGCACCTCTACACGCTCGACCTCGGTTCCCTCGTTGCCGGCTCCCGGTACCGCGGCGATTTCGAGGAGCGGCTGAAGAAGGTGCTCAAGGAGATCCGCACCCGCGGCGACATCATCATGTTCATCGACGAGATCCACACCCTGGTGGGTGCCGGAGCCGCCGAGGGCGCGATCGACGCCGCGTCGATCCTCAAGCCGATGCTGGCCCGCGGCGAGCTGCAGACGATCGGTGCGACAACCCTGGATGAGTACCGCAAGTACGTGGAGAAGGACGCCGCGCTCGAGCGTCGTTTCCAGCCGATCCAGGTCGGCGAGCCGACGGTGGCGCACACCATCGAGATCCTCAAGGGGTTGCGCGACCGGTACGAGGCGCACCACCGGATCACCATCACCGACGACGCACTGGTCTCCGCCGCCACCCTGGCCGACCGGTACATCAGCGACCGGTACCTGCCGGACAAGGCCATCGACCTGATCGACGAAGCCGGCGCGCGGATGCGCATCCGCCGGATGACGGCACCGCCGGACCTGCGTGACTTCGACGAGAAGCTTGCCGCCGTCCGCCGGGACAAGGAGTCGGCCATCGACTCGCAGGACTTCGAGAAGGCCGCCGCCCTCCGGGATTCGGAGAAGCAGCTGCTGGCCCGCAAGTCCGAACGGGAGAAGGCCTGGAAGGACGGCGACCTCGACGTCGTCTCCGAGGTCGACGACGAGCAGATCGCCGAAGTACTGGCGAACTGGACGGGTATCCCGGTCTTCAAGCTGACCGAAGAGGAGACCACCCGGCTGCTCAAGATGGAAGACGAGCTGCACAAGCGGATCATCGGCCAGGACCAGGCGGTCAAGGCGGTCTCGCAGGCCATCCGGCGTACCCGGGCCGGCCTCAAGGACCCGAAGCGTCCGTCCGGCTCGTTCATCTTCGCCGGCCCGTCCGGCGTCGGGAAGACCGAGCTGACCAAGGCGCTCGCCGAGTTCCTGTTCGGTGACGAGGACGCGCTGATCCAGGTCGACATGGGCGAGTTCCACGACCGGTACACCGCTTCCCGGCTGTTCGGTGCCCCTCCCGGGTACGTCGGCTACGAAGAGGGTGGGCAGCTCACCGAGAAGGTGCGCCGCAAGCCGTTCTCCGTGGTGCTGTTCGACGAGATCGAGAAGGCGCACCAGGACATCTACAACACGCTGCTGCAGGTGTTGGAAGATGGCCGGCTGACCGACGGCCAGGGCCGGACGGTGGACTTCAAGAACACCGTCATCGTCTTCACCTCCAACCTGGGTACGCAGGACATCTCCAAGGCAGTGGGGATGGGCTTCAACCAGGGCAACGAGGAGTCGACCTACGAGCGGATGAAGCAGAAGGTCAACGACGAGCTCAAGCGTCATTTCCGTCCTGAGTTCCTCAACCGGATCGACGACGTCGTGGTCTTCCACCAGTTGACGCCGGTGGAGATCAACAAGATGGTCGACCTGATGCTCAAGCGGGTCGAGGGCGCACTGCGCAACAAGGACATGTCCCTCGAGGTCACCGAGGCCGCGAAGACCCTGCTCGGCGAGCGCGGGTTCGACCCGGTGCTCGGCGCCAGGCCGCTGCGTCGGACGATCCAGCGGGAGATCGAGGACAAGCTCTCGGAGAAGATCCTGTTCGACGAGATCCGTCCCGGTCAGATCATCCTCGTCGATGTCGTCGGCGAGGGTAAGGATCAGGAGTTCACCTTCCGCGGTGAGCCCAGGCCTTCCGAGGTTCCGGAGGTCGTCCCGGCGGGACTCGCGATCGACGCCGGCGAGGCGTCTGCTTGACCTGTACCTGACGAACGAAACACCGGCCCACTCTCCTTCGGGAGGGTGGGCCGGTTCGTATTTGTGGTAGCCCGGAATCCCGACACGGGTTGAGCCGGTCAGCCCGGGAGTCCGATCAGGTCGCCGCCCGCTCGGGTGACCAGTCCGTCCGTCAGGAGCGACGTCAGGGAGCGCTCGCCCTGCACCGGGTCATCCGCGAGGCGCGTCAGAGCGGCCGCAGGCACCGGCCCGACACTGTCCCGCAGAGCTGCAACGATCCTGCCGCGGACCTGCCGGTCGGTGCCGTGCCAGGTCTGCGCAGCTCGTCGCGGCACTCCAGCCGGGGACCCGGCGAGCCGCCACCGGCAGCTGTCCGCCAGCGGGCAGGAACCGCAGGCCGGCGTCCGCGCCGTGCAGACGAGCGCACCCAGCTCCATCACGGCGGCCGAGAAGCGTGCCGCCACTGCCGGTTCAGCCGGCAGCAGCGCGGCCAACTGCTCCCGGTCGGTTCTCGTGGCCGGCTCACGCGGCTCGTCGATACCGCGCACCACCCTGGACAGCACCCGGCGAACGTTCGTGTCGACCACCGGCGTGCGTGCACCGAACGCGAACGCGGCGACCGCCCGAGCGGTGTATTCGCCGATGCCAGGCAGCGCCAGCAGCGCCTCAACCGAATCCGGCACGGCGCCGCCGTGCTCGGTGGTGATCGCGGTCGCGGCCGCGTGCAGCCGCAGCGCCCGCCGGGGGTAGCCGAGCCTTCCCCAGGCCCGGATGGCATCGGCGGGGGAATCGGCGGCCAGATCCGCCGGGTTCGGCCAGCGGTTCAGCCACTCGTCGAAGACCGGCAACACCCTGACCACCGGCGTCTGCTGCAGCATCACCTCGCTGACCAGCACCGCCCACGGCGTCGCCGACGGTCGTCTCCATGGGAGATCGCGACCGACCGTCGCGAAGAATTCGAGCAGTCGGTCGGCGTCCAGGGCGGCTCCGAGGTCAGTGCCGGGTGGATCCGACGTCAGTGCCGGTCACCGTCAGATGGCACCGCAGCGCCGGCGTCTCCGGAACCCTGTGGCTGCGCAGTGCCGGCCGCAGTCAAGTGGCGGGTCGGCTCCTCGCCGTCGGTGAAGACCTCCTCGAGCAGGCCGGTGTTCACGTCGAAGATGAATCCTCGGACGGCGTCGTGGTGCAGCAGAAACGGTGAATCGCGGATCCGGCGCAGTGATTCCCGGACCGAATCGTGCGGATCCTTGAACGCCTGAACCGACCACGTCGGCCGGTAACCGGCGAAGGTCGCGAGATGCGCCCGGAAGACGTCCTCCTCCAGACGTGCGAGGCCGCAATCGGTGTGGTGGATGATCATGATCTCGCGGGTACCGAGCGCGTGCTGTGAGATCGACAGCGAGCGGATGACGTCGTCGGTCACCACCCCGCCGGCGTTGCGCAGCAGGTGCACCTCGCCCGGGCTCAGCCGGAATGCGGCGTGCCCGTCGATCCGGGCGTCCATGCACATCAGGAGGGCGATCTTCAGCGTCGGCATCGGGCCCATGCCCACCGGGTGGTACTCGGCGGCGGCAAGGTTTCGGGCCAGTAGATCGTCGATAGCGGTCACAGTTCCCCCGTCGGCGTTGCATCCTCGAATGGCGGTCATCCGAGACTACCGTCGTCCCGGTGATGCACCCCGTTGGCCCTCTGAATCCGAAGGTGTACTGGATCCGTCGCGTCTCGATCGTGGTGCTCGCCGTCGCGCTGCTGATCGGCGTGGTGTGGTTCCTGGCAAGCCGGACCTCCCGCTCGTCCTCGTCCCAGCCGCAGGCCCCTGTCGCTGTCACGGCCTCGGCTGCGCCGACGCTCACCGGGGTGCTCGCGGCGTCGACCGCCCCGACGGCCGGTTCCCCGGCCGCGGCAGGTGCCAGTGCCGGCGCGGCGACACCACCCGTGTCCGGTTCGGCCGGCGCCGCTGCTCCGGTCGGGTCGTCGGCTCCTGCCGGGTCACCTGGGGCCGCTTCCGCCGCAGCATCGTCGGCTGCCGCCCCGTCGCCGGCAGTCGCGACTCCTGCACCCGGGGCGTCGTCACCCGCGGTCTCGTCACCCGCCGGTCTCGTCACCCGCGGTGTCGTCACCCGCGGTGTCGTCACCTACGGCGTCGTCACCCGCGGCGGCCGCCGCGGCGGCTGCGCCGGCTCCCAAGCCGGCTCCCAAGCCGGCACCCAAGCCCGCCCCCAAGCCGACCCCGAAACCCGCCGCCACTACTCCCGCATCGAAACCGCCAGCGGCACCTGCGCCCTCGTTCGCCGAGGACGGCACGCTGCTGTGCCCGGACAGTGCCATGACGGTCACCGCGATCAGCACCGCCCCGTCCTTCGCCCCGGGCGCCCAGCCCACCCTCGGCATGGTGGTGACGAATACCGGCAGCGTCGCCTGCCGGCGTGACGTCTCTGGCACCCTGCAGACCTACACAGTGCTGGGCGCGGGCGGCAGCAGGATCTGGTCGACGGCGGACTGCTTCCCGGGCGAGGGCGCCGAGGTCAGGGACCTGGCGCCGGGTCAGACGCTGAAATACACGATCAAATGGTCGGGAACCACGTCAGCGCCCGGCTGCACCGGCGAGCGGGCCGCGGTGCCGGCCGGCAAGTACATGGTGGTCGCACAGTTGGGCAAATTGTTCAGCAAGCCCGCCGCCTTCTCGATCGGCTGACCGCCACGCGCCGGGGCACGTAGCGATCCAAGAGCGCTGGTATTGGGGAATCGCGTTTGCGGAGTTTCTCCGGCGCCATGGATTGGTCTCTGGAGCCGTAGACCCCCGAGCGCGCCGATGGCGGCACCTACAGCGCTGACCCGTAGCGGTCGACGATCGACGATTCCGCGAGCCTGGAGAGGCCTTCGCGAACCACCCGGGCGCGCGCCTCGCCGACACCTTCGACCGCCTGCAGATCGGCGGCCGTGGCGGCGAGCAGACCCTGCAGGTTGCCGAAATGCTGGATCAAACGATCCAGTACCGCCGGCGGTACCCGCGGGATGCCGGCCAGCAGGCGGTAGCCGCGCGGGCTGACTCCGGTGTCCAACGCATCCCCGTACGTGGACAGCCCGAGAACCCTCGCTACCACGGTCAGGTCCAGAAGTGAGACCTCGTCGAGATCGTCCAGTGCGGCGACGATCTCGTCGACCTTGTCCGGACCCTCGTCGGCGGGCAGGTAATCGCGGATCAGCAGCTCCTGCAGACCCTGTGTACCGCTGAGCATCTCGTCCAGCTGGAGGCCGAGCAGCCGACCGTCGGTACCGAGCTCGACGACGTTGCTCGTCAACTCGTCGGCGATCCGTCGGACCATCAGCAGGCGCTGCAGCACCGTCATCGCGTCCCGCAGGGTGGCGAAATCCTCGATCTCCAGGGCGGACAGCGCCCTGGCGACCTCGTCGAGTCGGAACTTGTACCGCTGCAGCGTCGCGAGCGCCTGATTGGCCCGGCCGAGGATGGTCGGTGGGTCCGCGACCACGTGCCGGCGGCCGCCGAAGTACAGGTTGATGATCGACATCGAGTGGCTCACCGCGATCACCGGGTGCCCAGTCTGCAGTCCGGTCCGCTCCGCTGTGCGGTGCCGGGTCCCGGATTCAACTGTCGGGATCGTGGAGTCGGGGGTCAATTGGACGTTGGCCCGCAAGATCCGCGTGGCGTCGTCGTTGAGCACGACGGCACCGTCCATCTTGCACAGCTCACGCAACCTGGTGGACGAGAACTCGACATCGAGCCGGAAGCCGCCGTCACACAGGTCGTCGACCGCCTGGTCGAAGCCGAGCACGATCAGGGCGCCGGTCCGGCCGCGCAGAATGCGTTCGAGACCATCACGCAGAGGGGTCCCGGGTGCCACCCGGGCGAGCACAGCGCGATGCGCTGCGACGGTCAGACGATCCTCCACCCCTCCCCCTTCCGTGGCGGTACCGCCGTCAGTTTAGGGCCCGTGCGGGGGTTCGGTACGCGCCCCGTCACCATCAGTGAGCGGCGGTATCACCCCCGTCGCCTGCGCAGCCACTGCACGACCCCATCATCGTTGCCCATGCACCTGAAGGCCTCCCCCAGATCGGATGCCTCGTCGACGCGCATTCCGGTCGGGCGCTCGATCGCCCCGCCGGGAGGGACGACGGCGTGATCGAAACCGAGCCGTGCAGCCTCTGAGAGGCGCCGCGCGATGCCGCCGACCGGACGGATCTCGGCGGCGAGCCCGAGTTCGCCGATGACGACCAGACGCGGTGCGAGCGGGATGTCCCTGACCGATGACCAGATGGCCATCGCCAGCGGCAGGTCGGCGGCCGGCTCGAGCATCTTCACCCCACCGACGGTGGCCGCGAGCACGTCCTGGTTGCCGAGACTCACACCGCCCCAACGCTGCAGGACCGCGATGACCATCGCGGTCCGCGAAGGGTCCAGCCCCGAAACGGTGCGGCGGGTGCTTTCGCCTGCGGCCGGGGTGATGAGCGTCTGCAGTTCGGCCGGAATGGCCCTGCGGCCCTGCATGCTGACGGTCGCGCAGGTCCCCGGCACAGGCGTGCGGTGTTGGGTGAGGAACAGTCCGGATGGATCAGCGAGCCCGACGATGCCGTCTGCGACCATCTGGAAACAGCCGACCTCGTCAGAAGGGCCGTAACGGTTCTTCACGCCGCGGATGGTGCGCAGGGTGGAATGCCGATCGCCTTCGAACTGCAGGACGACGTCGACCAGGTGCTCGAGCACCCGCGGGCCGGCAATCCCGCCGTCCTTTGTCACGTGGCCGACGAGGACGCAGGCCATGTTCCGTTCCTTGGCCACGGCCGAGAGCGCGGCGGCGACGGCCCGCACCTGGCTGACCCCGCCCGGGCTGCCGTCAACCTCGGCGCGTGGCGAAGGTCTGCACGGAGTCGACGATCAACAGCCGGGGCCGGACCTGGTCGATGTGGCCGAGCACCGCGGCCAGGTCGTTCTCGGCAGCCAGGTAGATGTCGGCGTGCAGCGCGCCCATCCGGTCCGCCCTGAGCCGCACCTGGGCCGCGGATTCCTCGCCGCTGACGATCAGCACCGGCCCCTGGTCCCGGCTCGCCCAGGCCTGCGCCGCGGACAGCAGCAGGGTCGACTTGCCCACTCCGGGTTCGCCCGCGAGCAGGACGACCGCTCCGGGCGTGAGACCGCCGCCGAGCACCCGGTCGAGTTCGCCCAGGCCGCTCGGCTGCGGGCTGACCAGGTCGGCCGACACCTGGTCGATCCGCTGCGCCGGCGTGCTGACCGGTCCTGCGGTGGCCCGCCGGAGTAGCACCTTGGCGTTGCCGACCTCGTCGAGCGAGCCCCAGGCCTGGCACTCGGGACAGCGGCCGTGCCACTTGGCCGCGTCGAGCCCGCACTCGGTGCAGCGGTAGGCGGGCCTGATGACCGCCTTGGCCGACTTGGAGGTGCGGTCCATCGAGCTTGATCTCATGGGCCGAACCCTAGACGGCCGGGTCCGACAGCTGTACGAAACGCGCCGCACTGCGTGCGGCAGCGCAGGCAGCGGCGCGGGATGCAGCGTGCTGCGAGAGGCGCCGGGTCAGCCGGTGGTGGTGGGCGGGCTGGAGACCGCGGGAGCGCTGCTCACCGCGGGGCTGGAGCCCGCGGAGCTCGAGGCTGCGGGTGCGCTGGATGCGGCCGGGCTCTCGGTGGACCCGGGCTCGCTGGTCTCGGTCGAGGGAGTTGACCCCCTCGATGTTGCCGCCCTGGTTGGCGTCACTCTCCGCGGTGCTGCTGCTGCCCGATTCGAGCTGCCCGGCTTCGCCGCCGGCTGCCTTCTCATGCCCCTCTTCCCAGATCGGGGTCGGATGCGGCGGCAGGATCTCGATCGTCTCCCGGTCGGCCGACCGTTCGGCGGGGTTCTCGATCGGCACGTTCAGGGTCAGTGAACCGGCATTGGCGAAGGAGAACGTCATCGGGATCGAGACGCCGTCGTACAGGTCGGCGGTGAAGCCGGTGACCGTCAGCTGCGGTCCGGTCTCGCCGCTCAGGTCGATCAGGGTCTGGCCGGGGATCACGCCGTCACCGGTGAACTGCACGGACTTGGCGGCACTGGTGCTCACCCCGGTGAGGGTGTCCGGGTTGATGCCGTCATTGGAGAGCCACAGGAGCACCCGCGCGTCGGATCCGGCCGGGAACTTCTCGCCCGGCGGACGCTGCAGTCGGACGTTGAGTGCCGAGAGGTCGCCGACCTTGCCGTTGGCGCCGAGCATGGCGGCCTGCTCGTTCACGGACTGCGCATATTGCCCCGCGCCACAGCCCGTCAGTACCAGGGACGCGGCAGCGAGCAGCCCAACGGTCGTCCGGACGAGCACGCGGCGCTGGGGGCGGGCGATGCGGAACACGGTGGTCCCCTCTTCTCGGCAGGTGCCGCAGCGTTCACCGGTAGCCGGCCGGCTTGGGTTGCGGTCGGCGGCCGCTCAGCTTGCGACTGTCGTTGTGTGCACTGTCGTCGTCCGCAGTCTTGTCGCGCACGGAGTGCGTGACGCCGCTGCGGTTGTCGATCAGGTGGTTCGTTTCAGCTATTCGATTGTCGTCACCGATTGTCACGGCTGATCCGGACTGTTGCCAGTACGGGTCCGCTCGCGGGTCGTCCGCCCCGATCACTCGAGCTCTGCTGTGGATCTTGGTGCTGCACGTCGCCGACCTCCGCGGGCCTCGCCGAGACGGTGGGATGAGGTTAGCCGCCGCCCCCTTCGACCTGCGCGCCGGGCGTGGCGGACCGCCCTCTGGAGGGGGCGGCGGGTTCGCGTCCTATCGATGGGTCGCCCGGATGCACGGATGTAAGGTATTTGTCAAGTAAAGCTATAGCCCCTGACCTGCGACAACAGGAGATGGCCCGGCGTAGATCGTGCTAAACTGGTCTGAGCGAAAGGGGTCTTGAACGCTCATGGTTTTCAATGTTGGCGAAACCGTTGTCTACCCCCACCACGGGGCGGCACTCATCCAGGCCACCGAGACTCGAACCGTCAAGGGTGTCGAGAAGTTGTACCTGGTCCTCAAGGTCGCCCAGGGCGATCTCACTGTGAAGGTCCCCGCTGATAACGCCGAGATCGTCGGCGTTCGCGATGTCGTCGACCGGACCGGTCTCGATCACGTCTTCGAGGTGCTGCGGGCTCCGCACACCGAGGAGCCGACGAACTGGTCGCGCCGTTACAAGGCGAACCTCGAGAAGCTCGCATCGGGCGATGTCAACAAGGTGGCCGAGGTCGTCCGTGACCTGTGGCGCCGCGATCGCGAACGCGGCTTGTCCGCCGGCGAGAAGCGGATGCTCGCCAAGGCCCGGCAGATCCTGGTTTCCGAACTCGCGCTGGCCGAAGGCACCAACGAGCTGAAGGCCGAAGGCATCCTCGACGAGGTCCTGGCTTCCTGATCGCGCCGTCAAGGCTTCGTGACGTCTGATCGGTGAGGCGCGTGTCGGTAGTTGCGTTGGTTCCGGCTGCCGGCAGCGGTCAGCGCCTGGGTGCTGAGGTGCCCAAGGCGTTCGTGACCGTTGTCGGCGTCCCACTTCTTGTTCACGTGGTCGACCGGCTGTTGTCCGCCGGTGTCGACCACGTCATCGTTGCGGTCTCGGCCGATCAGCTGGCCGATGCCGCCGGCGTGCTCGGCGATCGGGCAGACGTCGTCGTCGGCGGCGCCGATCGCTCCTCTTCTGTCGCGGCCGCTCTGGCGGCTGTCGGTCGGCTCTCCGATGCGGATGTCGTTGACGTCGTTCTCGTGCATGACGCCGCCCGTGCTTTTGCGCCGCCCGCGTTGATCAGGTCCGTGATCGCCGCTGTTCGCAGCGGCCATCCTGCTGTGGTGCCCGGTCCTTCCGGTCGTCGACACGATCAGAGCCGTTGCCGAGGACGGATCACTCGCCGGTGCGGTCGACCGCGACCACTCCGGGTCGTCCAGACCCCGCAGGGGTTCGACCCGGCGGTCCTCCGGCGCGCGCACCACGCGGCATCCGGGCCCGCCGAACCTGGGGCTGCCGCCGAACCTTGGGCTGCCGCCGGACTTGGGGCTGCCGCCGAACCTGGGGCTGCCGCCGAAACTGGTGCTCCCGCTGAACCTGGGGCCGGCGCCGGTCCTGCGGCCAGCATCGAGCCGGCCGGCGTCACCGACGACGCCGGGCTCGTGGAGGCGCTCGGCATCGCCGTGACCGGTATACCGGGCGACCGCGCGGCCTTCAAGATCACCACACCGTCCGACCTGCAGGAAGCTGAGCGACTGATGGCCGCAGAAACCGCACCGGCGGTGGGTGCCCCGTCGGGGTTGCGGATCGGCACCGGCATCGACGTGCACCCGATCGAGGCCGGACGGGAGTGCTGGGTCGCCGGGCTGCTGTTCCCCGGGGTCGACGGCTGCTCGGGTCACTCCGACGGCGATGTCGCCGCCCACGCGCTCTGCGACGCCCTGCTCGGCGCCGCCGGGCTCGGCGATCTCGGCGCCATCTTCGGCACCTCGGACCCGCGGTGGGCCGCAGCGTCCGGCGCCACCCTGCTCACCGAGGTCCTGCAGTCTGCTGCGAGCCGCCGGGTACACGGTCGTCAACGCGTCGGTCCAGGTCGTCGCCAACTCCCCGCGGCTCGCCCCGCGCCGCGCCGAAGCGGAGGCGTGCGCTGTCCGCGGTCGTCGGCGCCCCGGTCTCGGTGGCCGGCACGACGACCGACGGGCTCGGGCTCACCGGCCGCGGCGAGGGCCGTGCGGCTCTGGCCACCGCCCTGCTCGGCCGCGCCTGTCCGGCGACCCCGAGCATCGATCCTGACCCGGCGTGCCAGCGACACGCGGCCGGCAGTTCGTCCTCGACATACCGCGGCCGGACCGCTAAGACGCCGGCGCCGGCCTGGACCAGCACGACGCCGCACAACACCAGCAGCGGAACAGTCCAACCGCCGCTGACGTCGAACAGGATTCCGAAACCGACCGGACCGACCGACGCGATGAGGTAGCCGGTGCACTGGGTGAACGCGGACAAAGACGTGGTGGCAAGCGATGTCCGTGATCGCAGGGCGATGAGCGTCAGCGCGAGCGGAAACGCGCCGGTGCCGATTCCGATCAGCACGGAGAGCACCACAACGGCCGGACCGCTCGGGGCGAGGATCAGCCCGACGAAGGCCGCCAGGTAACACGACGACAGGACCACCACCAGGATCGCCGGCCGGCGCAGCCGGCCCAGCAGCGGTGGGCACCATCGCGGCGAGGGGAATGCCGACGGTGATGGCGATAGAGACCTGGAACGCGGCGGCGGTATCGGTTCGACCGGCGTCGGTCAGGATCTGCGCGAGCCAGCCGAACACCACATAGGCGACCATCGACTGGGTGCCGAAGTAGATCGTCAGCGCCCACGCCACCCGCGTCCTGGCGAGCCCCGGAGCGGCAGCCGGCGGCCCGCAGTCGGGGCAGGCTTCGCCTGCTGCCGGCGGATCATCAACAGCCACGGGACCAGCGCGACGACGGCCGGCAACGACCACATGCCCAGCCCGGTTCGCCAGTCCGCCCCGAGGCCGCGTTCGATCGGCAGCGTCACACCCGCCGCGGCCGCGCCGCCGATCGTCAGCAGAGTTGTGTAGGCGGCCGTCATCGCCGTGATGCGGTCCGGGAAATGCAGTCGCACCAAACCTGGCAGCAGGACGTTGCCGACGGCGATGCCGGCCAGTGCCAGCACCGAACCGGCGAACAACGCCGCCGTGCCCGGGACGACGACCCGGACCACCTGGCCGACGATCAGCGCCAACAGACACAGCACCACCGTGCGGTGTGAGCCGATCCGCGCGGCGAGGGCGGGCGCGGCCAGACCCAGTACAGCGAACGACAAGGTGGGCAGCGACAGCAGCAGCCCGGTCGTCGAGGCAGGCAATCCGGTCGACTCGCGAAGTTCCGGGATGACTGCACCGACCGCGTTGACCACCGGCCGGAGGTTGATCGCGAGCAGCAGTACCGCGGTCGTCACCAACAGCCTTGACGGGGGAGCAGCCGGGCCGGTCACCCGGCGACAATAGGCGCCGCCCTGGCTCTTTCAGTCGCCGGTGCCGATGCCGTCCATGATCGTGGTGACCGCGACGTCGATCAACCGGCCGTCGACTGTGTGCTCGTCACCAGGGGCGTCATGGCGATTCCGAACAACACGACCAGCAGCAGCACCGCGACGTCGTCCGGATCGACCGTCGACCGCAGGCGTCCCAGCGCCTGTTCAGCGGCGAGGTAGCCGGCGATGAACCGGGGCGGACCGGGCAGCGCTGACGGTGGACGGTCGCTGCCCGCATCGTCGGCGGCGGACGCCGTCAGCCCGGTGAGGGCGGCGGTGAGACCGTCGGCCAGTTCGGGGTCGGACCTCAGCCACAGCTCCAGCGGGAGCAGGTCGGCGCGGAGTTGGCCGAGCTGTGACAGTGCGTCCCGCAGGTTTCCCCTGACCGTCCCGGATCCGGCTCGCGCCGGTAGGCCGCTGACCCACTCGAGGACGGCGGCGTTGCGGTCGAATACGGCGGCGAAGAACAGGTGTCGCTTGTCCGGGTAATGCCGGTAGATGGTTCCCTCGGCGACGCCGGCGGCATCGGCGATGGCCTTCGTCGTGGCGCGGGCGTACCCGACGTCGGCGACGACCTCGACTGTGGCCCGGATCAGCTTCGTTCGGGTCCGTTCGCCGCGAGCGTTCACGTCAGGTCTCCGGTGGGTGTGCCGCTTCGACGGGAGCGGGACGGATTCCGACCCACAGACGTCAGTCGGTGACGTCCCGCCGACGGACCACCAACCCTGCCACGACCAGACCGACGACCGCATATGCCAGGCCGAGAGCAGGGCGGTGCTGTACGGGATGGCCGCCGAGCCCCGCCGGCGATCGGCGGTGAGCGTCGCGCCCGGAGCCAATCGGCCGCATCCGGCGCGACCAGCCTGAGCAGGCCCTCGATGACGAGCACGTACCCCAGGCCCACACCGATGGCGACGGCGGAGCTCTTGGTCAGCACCGCGATGACAAGACCGACCACCCCCCAGACGAGCAGCGCGACGAACGTGTTGAGCCAGCCGGCCGCCAGCTGGGCCGCGATCGCCGACGCGCCGGATTCCCAGTTGGCAGTCGACACCCCGGCGCCCGACGCCATCGCCGGGCTCGCAGCCACCACGACCAGCGTCGCGATCGACGTCGACAGTGCGGTCCAACCGGCGAGTGCGAGGATCTTGCCGGCCAGCAACCGGAGTCGGTGCGGTTGGGCCTGGACCATCAACCTGATCAGTCCGGTCGAGTAGTCGGTGGACGTGGCGACCGCCCAGAAGGACAGCGTCACGACACCGAGAATGGTGGACACGGCGCCCAGACCGAGCACCCTGCCGTCCGGCCCGGCGAGGTCCGCGGCGGAGGGAACGAGCCGCCCGGTGCAGCGGACGGGACCTCTGTGCCGTCGCCGGCGGCGACGAAGATGAAGGTGGTGATCATGATCCCGAGCAGCACGGTGATGCCGAGCCATCCGCTGACGAAGGCGCGCCGGTTGAGCCGGGTCAGTTCGGATCGTGTTTCCGCGATGATCATGACGCCCTTCCGACCTGCTCGGCCCTCGCCTCGCGCAACTCCCCGTCTGTGCCGCCGGTCAGGCGCAGGAAGATGTCCTCCAGGCTCTCCTGACGCGGGATCAGGCTCGCCAGGGTGAGCCCGGCGGCCGTGGCCGACCGGTTCACCGCTGCCGCCTGCGTGACCGGGGCCTGTATGCGACAGGCCCCGGGCGCGGTCGCATCCCGTGACACGCGCCAGCCCGCGGCGGTGAGGACATCCACGAGCCGCGCTGTGTCGGTTTCGTCCTCCACGGCGACCTCGATGTACTCGTCGGTCCGGGTCAGCAAGTCGGCCATCGGGCCGGCGAAGAGGAGTTCGCCGAAGCGGATCACGACGACGTGATCGCAGATCGCCTGGATCTCGCTGAGCAAGTGTGACGAAACGACCACGGTGCGACCGTCTTCGGTGAGATCCCTCAGCAGCCGACGGATCTCGACGATGCCCGCCGGGTCGAGCCCGTTCGTCGGCTCGTCGAGCAAAAGCAATTCAGGGTCCGGTAGCAGGGCGGCGGCGATACCCAGGCGCTGCTTCATCCCGAGCGAGTACCGCCGGACCGGCTCCCGGTCACGGCCGGTCAGGCCGACGACCGCCAGCACGTCATCGACTCGAGCGGTGGGTAATCGGCGAAGCTGGGCGAGTGATCTCAGATTCGCGCGCGCCGACAAACCGGGGATGAATGCCGGATTCTCGATCAGGGCGCCGACCCGCCCGGCGAACGCGGCGGGCTGGTCGATCGGTCGGTCCAGAACGGAACCTGATCCCTGCGACGGACGGATCAGGCCGAGCAGCATCCGGATCAGCGTGCTCTTGCCCGAACCGTTCGGGCCGACCAGGCCGATGACGCCGCCCTTCGGCAGGTCGACGGTCAACCTGTCGACGGCCGTCAGATCGCCGAACCTGCGGGTCAGGTCGGTGGTGCTCAGCACGGTCATCGGAGGCCCTTCAGCAGAATGTGAGTGTGCACTCACATCTTGCGGACGCGGGATCGACGATGTCAAGGGGAGGGTGTGGGATCGGTGCGCCCCGGTGGGTGGGTGAGGTGCCGGTGCCGCCTCGGCTCGACGCGCATGCACGCGAAGGACGGCGGAGAGGGCACAGGGCCGAGCGGGTGTGGATGTGGCGGGCTGCGTGCGGCGTGCGGCGTGCGGCGTGCGGCGTTCGGCGTTCGGCGTTCGGAGTGCGGGGTGCGGCGGGCGTCGTGAACGGGTCGGTTCAGCTGGCCGGCCGGTGGATGGGCGGCCCTACCTCGTCCAACGAGTCGGCGAACCGGCCCAACAGCCCGGCCAGAGCCGTCAGGTCCTGAGCCGACCAGTCATTGACGACCGTGCCGAGCCAGCCCATCCGCGCGTCGAGAGACCGAGCTCTGAGCTCGCGGCCGGCGTCGGTCAGTTCGAGCGCGATGCGCCGTGCGTCGCCGCCCGTCGCTGTGCGGCGGACCAGATCTGCTCGTACGGCGCGATCCACCAGTCGACTGGCGGTGGACGGCGCCACGTCCGCGAACTGCGCCACATCTCCGACAGCGACCGGCTCGCCGTGCTCCGCGCCGCGGGCGCAGGCCTCCACGACGAGCACGCTGGACATCTCGACGTTCCGGCCGTCCCCGTCGGTGACCACCTGGCGTGGGCTGGACCACAGCCGCCGGAGCCGCACGAGCGCATCATCCAGGCTCGCCAGGATCGCGGGCTGCGCCGACTCCGACACCACACCAGCCTTTCTCGGGGACGCCTTCGTCGAAGACTCGGTTGATCATGCGGCCGGGCCGACCTTTTCGCTCGACGGCGTTTCCCGTCCGGGCCGCAACAATCACCAGGAGTGGCGGCTCACACACACGCCGAACAGGCGGTCACCGGCGATAGCTGTACGGTACATATATGTCCACCGTGCTGGTGACTGGCGCAACTGGCAATGTCGGTCGCCCGGTCGCCGCCGGATTGCTCGCGGCAGGTGTCCCGGTACGGCTGGCCGTCCGGGATCCACGCACCGTCGCAGGCGACCGGCAACTCGCCGGGGCGACCGTGGTGGCGTTCGATTTCACCGATCCCGGCAGCTGGGCGGCCGCCTTCAACGGTGTGCGGGTGATGTTCCTGGTTCGTCCACCGCAATTGTCGCGGGTGAAGCGCGACCTGCTGCCGGCATTGCGTGCGGCGGAGCAGGCCGGCGTGCGTCACGTGGTCTTCCTGTCCCTGCAAGGTGCGGAGCGCAACCGGCTGGTGCCGCACGCCGCCGTGGAGAAGTGGCTCCGTTCGTCGTCGATGGACTGGACCTTCCTGCGGCCTTCGTTCTTCTTCCAGAATCTGTCGACAACCCATCGCACCGACATCCGTGACAGGGATGAGATTTTCGTCCCGGCCGGCCGTGGCAGGACGGCCTTCGTCGACACCGATGACGTCGCGGCAGTCGCCGTCGAGGCTCTCCGTCGACCCGGCGCGCATGCCGGTAAGGCCTGGACAACGACGGGTATCGCGGCCCTGACCTACGACGAGGTTGCCCAGGCATTGTCCGCGGCGCTGGGCCGCCCGATCCGGTACGCCAGGCCTGGTGCCCTCCGCTACGCGTGGCATGCGCACCGCACGCTCGGTATGCCGCCGGCCATGGTGATGGTCACGACGGCGATCTATACCTCGGCCCGGTTGGGGCTGGCCGCGGGGCTGACGGACGACGTCCAGACCGTGCTGCGGAGGGAACCGCACGGCATCGACGAGTTCGCAGGACGGAACCGGTCGGCGTGGACCTTGGCGGCGTCCACGCCGACCGGAACCTGAGCCAGCCGGGATTGGGCCGACAGGGACCTGGGCCGACCGGAACACGAGCCGGTGGGCGGATTCAGCGCGACAATTTGCCCAGCGGGAACGTGACTCCGGTGAGCTCTTCCGACAGGGTCCACAGTCGCTGCGCCGCAACGGGATCACTGGCCGCCGCGGTGCGGCCGACCAAGGTCGGATAGCCGCGCATCTCGCCGCGTCCGTCCGGGCCGACGTAGCTGGCGTCGGGAAGATCCTGGCTTGCCGCGAACAGCGTCGGCAGTGCGCCCCTCTCGTCGCTCTGCGCGACCACCACATTCAGCACCTTCATCGCGGCGTTCATCACGCCGGTGGAATGCGATTGCAGATTGGTCGCCGAATACCCGGGATGCGCGGCGTAGGCGCGCACATCGGAGCCGGCCGCCGCGAGTCGTCGCTGCAGCTCCAGTGTGAACAGCAGATTGGCCAGCTTGGACTGGCTGTATGCCGCCCACGAGTTGTACTTGCCGGTGTTCCAGTTCGGGTCGTCGAATCTGATCTTGCCGCCGCGGTGCGCTCCTGATGCCACTGTGACGACGCGATCGGTGACATGCGGCAGGAGCAGGTTCGTCAGTGCGAAGTGACCGAGATGATTGGTGCCGAACTGCGTCTCGAATCCCGCGGCGGTGCGGGAGAGCGGGATCGCCATCACGCCGGCGTTGTTGACCAGGACGTCGATGTCGCCGTCCCATTCGCCGGCGAACCCACGGACCGACGACAGGTCGGCGAGATCGAGCCGCCGGACCTCGCGCTTACCGGTCACCGTCGAGGCCGCCTGCTCGCCCTTGGTGATGTTGCGCACCGCCATCACCACCCGGGCGCCGGCGCGGGCAAGTTCGCGGGACGCGACGAGGCCGATGCCGCTGTTGGCGCCGGTCACCACCACTGTGCGACCGGAAAACGACGGGAGATCTGCGGCAGTCCAACGGGAGGAGGTCACGGACACCAAAGTAGGCATCGTCTACATTGTTGTCAATGCCAACATCGCCGGGAGTGGATGGGGAGGGAGTTTCAATGACCATGTCAAGCCGCGACGGCGACTGTGGGTTGAAATTCTCGGTTGTCGCGGATCAGGGCCCAGATGACATCGATGAGTCGGCGGGCGAGGGCGATGAGGGCTTGGGTGTGGATCTTGCCCTCGGCTCTCTTGCGTTGGTAGAAGGTCTTGGAGGGTCCGTCGCTCCGGATCGAGGAGAACGCCGCGAGGTAGAAGACCCGGCGCAGCCCGCGGTGGTACCGCTTCGGGCGGTGCAGGTTCCCTTTGACCCGCCCAGAGTCGCGGGGCACGGGGGCGAGCCCGGCGTAGGCCGCGAGCCGGCCCGGGGTGCCGAACGCCCGCTGCAGGTCGCCGCCGGTGTCGGCGAGGAACTGCGCACCCAGGATCGGTCCGAACCCGGGGAGGCTGGTGATCGCCTTGGCGTGCCCGTGTTCCTCGAACCGGTCGGTGAGCTGTTTGTCCAGGTTCTTGATCCGCCGGTCCAGGTCCAACAGGTCGGCCGCGAGCCGGGCGATCAGCGGGGCGGTGACCTTCTCTGTCGGCAGCACCACGGTCTGCTCACCGGCGGCGTCGAGGGCTTTGTCGACCATCGCGGGGATGCCTTTGCCCCACGCGCCGTGCTCGGTCAGGTACGCCTCGACCCCGCCCGGGCCGGCGTCGCGCAGCGAGCCGGGGGTTTGGAACCCGGTCAGCAGGATCAACGGCGACCGGGTCGAGTAATCGAAAGCCCTTTCCAGGGAAGGGAAAATCGACGCGAGCAGGGCCCGCAGCCGGTTCACCCCACGTACCCAGTCTCCCATCAGGTCCTCCCGCTGCGCGGTCAAGACCTGCAGATCGGCGACGATGGGATCTGCCGCGGTGACCGTGACCAGGTCGGTCCGCAACCGGGCGGTCTCGGCGATCGTCTTGGCGTCCTTCGCGTCGGTCTTGCCCTCACCGGAGAAGGCGCCGGCCATCCGGTTCACCAACCGGCCGGGCACGTACTGCACCGGTTGCCCGGTCTGCCACAGCAGCGCCAGCAACAACCCGGCCGTGCCCGAGGTCATGTCCAACGCCCAGGACACCTCACCACCGGCCTTGCCGGCGCGGGCGATCAGCGCCTCGATCGCCGCCTGCCCATTCGTGACCTGCTGGCTGAACACCACCTTCCCGGTCTCATCGACAGCACACGCGTGATGCGAGGCCTTCCCGACATCGATGCCCACCCAGATCCGCTCCCGGACCTTCACCATCACGCGGCCTCCAACCGCTCGACACGACCCCGTGGACAACCCCGCCAGCAGCTCCATAAACAGCGACCATGCGCACAGATTTCAATCAGCGGCCCGGGCGTCCAAAACGGCGGGGCGGCCACTCCCTCGGAGCCAACAACGGCAAGCAACGATCAGCCACACCCCGACGCTCTGGGCATCTGAAGCACCCACCCCAGACACCTACAACCTTATGGAGCGACGATGACCCGGACCGTGCGTTATCACCACGGCGATCTCCGCGCCGCCCTTGTCGAACGGGCGACGGACGTCGTCGCATCGGGGGGTGTCGACGTCCTCTCCATGCGCGAGCTGGCAAGGGACCTCGGGGTCAGCCACGCCGCGCCGAGCCGGCATTTCGCGGATCGGCAGGCGCTGCTCGATGCGGTCGCCGTCAACGGGTTCGACCGGCTACGGGTGGCCCTCGATCTGGCGCCGGGAACCGCAGGTGCGTCATTCGAGGCGCGGCTGGGTATCCACGCGGCCTGTTACGTCCGGTTCGCGCTGCGGAACGCGCCGCTGCTGGCGGTCATGTTCGCCGCGAAGCACCGACGGGAAGCCCCCGCCGAGATCCGTGAGTCTGCTGAGCGGGCGTTCGACGCGCCGCTGCAACTCCTGCAGCAGGCGCAGCAACACGGCGAGGTGGTCGGCAGGTCGGTCGACGAGATCAGCACGGCCATCCTTGCGACCATGCACGGCTTCGCGACCCTTGTCGCCGGTGGACTGCTGGCCGAGCAGGGTTGGGAGCGATCGCTCGCCGAGACGATGACACTGCTCGTCGAGGGACTCCGGCCACGCTGAGTCACTCGGTATGGGGCCGCCCCCGCCAACTCTCCGCTCGTGGCTGGTCAGGAACCGCAGGTGGTCCGCAATGCGGTGAAGAGGTTCGAGGCCGCGGTTCCGACGGACCCGATGGCCGTTCCGATCCCGACCAGACCCGTCGCCGCATTGCCGTTGCCGACGTCGCCGACGGCGGTCTGTACCTGGTCGAGCGCTTTCTGCAGGGCGTCGAGCTGAGGGCCGTAGTCGTCCTTTCCGGCCGCGATGAGCGCGGTCAGGCTGGTTTGGACCTGACGGACCGCAGCCTGGATGCCCGCCGCCCCACCTGTCAGCAGAGCCGGATCGGTGAGCGCGTTGATGGACGCGGAGAGCCCGTCCCTGGCCTGGCAGACGGCCTCCTTGCCGGCCGGGTAGCTGCTCGCCCCGGACTCCTGGGCAGAGGACGACGGTTGCGCGGCCGTCGAGCTGGACGTCACGGTCGGCGAGTTGGAGCTGCTGCACGCTGCCAGCGCGAGGGCGAGGACCATCATCGCCGCCGTCGTCACCGCCCGGATCCGGATGTTTCGCGCCGGAGCGCGGCGCGTTGCCTGCCCTGGATGTGTCGGCTCCGATGACGTCGTCGCGGTCATGTTCCACCTTCTGTTCTCGTAGGCCGTTCCCGAAGACTCAGACGTCCGACGGCTTCACGTGGTTCCTCCACCTTGGCGACCGGAGACGGGCAGCGGATCATCCCGCTCGGATGAACGGCGACCGGGCATGCGGAGCGCGTCCGGCCGCCGCCCTGCGTCCCGGGTCAGCCGTCGAGCCTGCGGTAAGCCAGGATCGCTAGCGGCGCGAAGACCGCGGTGATCAGCACCGGCCAGCAGGCGGCCAGCACCAGCGCGTTCTCCGCCATCCAACTGCCGTTGTTCCAGCCCGGATTGCCGAACAGCTCGCGCGTCGCGGAGGCGGTCGCCGACAGCGGGTTCCAGGACGCGATCGCGCCCAGCCAACCGGGCATCGTCGCCGGGTCGACGAAGGCATTGCTGAGCATGCTGATCGGCCACACCAGGATCTGAACGGCCGCAACCGATTCGGGTCCCTTTGCCTTCAGGCCGAGGAAGATGCCGACCCAGAGCAACGCGAACCGCAACAGCAACAGCAGCCCGAAGGCCGTCAGTGCCGCTCCGATGCCGTTCGTCCAGGACCAGCCGAGCAGCATCCCGCTCGCCACCAGGACAACCAGGCCCAGCACGCT
The DNA here is from genome assembly GCA_963766015.1 of uncultured Actinomycetota bacterium. Taxonomy (GTDB): domain Bacteria; phylum Actinomycetota; class Actinomycetes; order Mycobacteriales; family Nakamurellaceae; genus Nakamurella. Next base: position 140,504 of record CAVXYU010000044.1, read on the forward strand.
GTTGATCATGTCAGCGACACAGCGGCCGAGGACCACCGCGGCCGGGCTGATCGGCAGCGACCGAAACCGGTCGGTCACCCCCTTCGCCGCGTCGGCATTCACCGCCGTCATCGTCGACTCGAGACCGAAGAGCATTGCGACGGAGAAGATCCCGGGCATCAGGAAGTCGTAGTAACTGCCCGCATATTCGGTCGACGGGCCGGCGATGGCCCCGCCGAACAGCGCGCCGAACATCAGCGTGACGAGCACCGGGAACAGCAGACCGACGGCGAAGGCGCCGGGCTGGGACCGCCAGTGCCAGAACTGCCTCCGGGTGATCGTCCAGGCGTCGCCCAGTGCTGTGCCGCCCGGCCGCTCGGTGATCGCCGGGATTGCCGTCATGCCGTCACCGCAGGCGTCGTCGGCGCGACCGACGGCCCGTCGGCCATCATGTGCAGGAAGACCTCGTCGAGACTCGGCCGGCGGACGGAGATGTCGGTGGGTTCGACGGCCTCCTCGGACAGTGCGGTCGACAGCCCCACCAGTGCGCGGGTCCGATCGGTGACCGGGATCGTGATGGTCAGCGCGCCTGCATCGACGTGCATGTCGCCGGCGGCGAACGGGGCGGCCAGGGTCTGCAGCCGGTCGAAGTCGGACGGCTGCGCCACGGTGATCTCGAGCAGGTCCCCGCCAATCGACGCCTTCAAATCGGCCGGGGTCCCCGTGGTCACCACCACGCCGTCCCGCAGCATCGAGATCCGGTCGGCCAACTGATCCGCCTCCTCGAGGTACTGCGTTGTCAGCAGGACCGTGGTCCCGTTGCTCACCAGATCCCTGATAGCCATCCACACCTCGCGCCTGCCCTGCGGGTCCAGGCCGGTGGTCGGTTCGTCGACGAACAACACCGCCGGTGCCACCACGAGTGCTGCCGCGAGGTCGAGTCGGCGGCGCATACCGCCGGAGTAGGTCGGCGACCTTTCGACGTGCGGCATCGGTCAGCCCGAAATGCTCGAGCAGTTCGTCTGCGCGGCGCAGCGCGGCCGCGGTGGACAGGTGGTTGAGCCGGCCCGCGAGGAGAAGGTTCTGCCGCCCGGTGAGCACCTCGTCGACGGCGACGGATTGGCCGACCAGGCCGATCTGTCTGCGAACCGCGCGCCCGTTGCTGGTCACGTCGTGGCCCGCGACCGTTGCCGAGCCCGAGTCCTGCCGCAGCAACGTGGTCAGGATCCGGATTGCCGTTGTCTTTCCGGCGCCGTTGGGGCCGAGCAGACCGTGCACGGTGGCCGGAACGACGGCCAGATCGAGGCCGTTCAGCCCGGCGCTGCCGGGCGGGCCGCCGTAGTTCTTCCGTACCTGGCGGGCGTCGATCGCGAGACCGTCCGCCGGCCGGCGTGAACTGTGGGTGCTCATGCTTCCGCGGATCGCACTGGCTACCTCCTGGGTCCGTACGTCGTACGGTACAACGTACGGAAGCAATCAACGCGAGTCGACGGGAGAATGTTCCCGTGCCCGCCACTGAGTCCCCCCGAGACGACAGCCAGGCGGAGTCCCGATCACCCCGAGGTTCTCAGCGCAATGGCGGCGACGTGGATCCCGGCCGGATGCTCGCGCTGCTCTGGGGTCCGCGCGACCGTCCGGGGCGATCGGGTCTGACTGTCGCCGCCATCGTCGAGTCGGCGATCCGGCTGGCCGACGCCGACGGGCTGGAAGCGCTGTCCATGCGCTCCATCGCCGGCGACCTCGGTGTCGGCACGATGTCGCTGTACACACACGTGCCCGGCAGGCCGGCATTGATCGAGCTGATGGTCGACACCGTTGCCGGCCGGGTCTATGCCGCGCCCGATCAGCCGTCCGCCGATCCGGCGGACTGGCGCACCGGGCTCGCCGTCATCGCCCGGAGCAACTGGGACGGCTACCTCCGTCATCCGTGGTTGCTCGCGGTGCCGGCCGGACGGCCCGTGCTGGGGCCGAACATCAGCCGGAAGTACGAGGCGGAACTGCGGCCGCTCGACGGCATCGGGCTCTCCGACGTCGAGATGGACAGCGTCCTGACGCTGCTTCTCGTGCATGCCGAGGGAATGGCCCGCTGGCAGGTCTCGCTCGACCGGGCCCGCCGGCAGAGCGGCGAATCGGACCTCGACTGGTGGGCCGACATCTCGCCGGCACTGGCCACCGTGATGGATTCGGCGGCGTTCCCGCTCGGCTCCCGGGTGGGCACCGCGGCCGGTGAGTACCACCAGAGCTCCGGCGATCCGGCGCACGCCATGGAATTCGGGCTCGAGCGGATTCTGGACGGGGTGCACGACTTGATCGCCCGGAATACCGGCGGTTCCGCGGCCATGGCACCCTGAGCGGCATGACGACGATTGCCATCCTCGGTGCGGGCAAGATCGGCGAGGCGCTGCTGTCCGGACTGCTGTCGGCCGGCCGGTCGCCGGAATCGCTGATGTTCACCGAGCGGTACCCGACGCGGGTGCAGGAGCTCACCGAGAGGTATGGCGTCCGCGGGGTGGAGACGGACGAGGCGGCGAAGACCGCCGACGTGCTGGTCGTCGCGGTCAAGCCGCAGGACATCGACCCGTTGCTGCGGGCGCTGTCCTGGTCGATCAAGCCTGGGACGCTGGTGGTCTCGCTGTGCGCGGGGCTGCCGACGGCCCTGTACGAGCGTCATCTGCCCGACGGCACGCCCGTCGTGCGGGTCATGCCGAACACGCCGATGCTTGTCGGCGAGGCGATGAGCGCGATCTCCGCCGGGTCGCACGCAGGCCCCGAACACCTGCAGCTCGTCGAGGATCTGCTGTCCACCGTCGGGAAGGTGGTACGCGTTCCCGAAGATCAGCAGGATGCGGTGACGGCGCTGTCCGGGTCCGGGCCGGCGTACTTCTTCTTCCTCGTCGAGGCGATGATCGACGCCGGCATCCTGCTCGGCCTGCCCCGGGCGGTGTCCACCGACCTGATCATCCAGTCCGCGATCGGTGCGGCCACGATGCTGCGGGACTCCGGTGAGCACCCGGTCTCGCTGCGGGAAGCGGTGACGTCACCCGGAGGCACGACCATCGCAGCGATCCGGGAGCTGGAGAACCACGGTGTGCGGGCGGCCCTGCTGTCGGCGATCGAAGCGGCCGCGCTCCGCTCCGCCGAACTCGGCAAGGCGCACACGAGCTGACGCCGGGTCCGGTCGGGTTGCGGTGTCACACCGGCTGGCCGACCTTCTTCCTCGCGCCCTGCGACCTCGCCCGCTGCGCCGCCATGTTCTCGTCGAATTCGGCCCGCCACTCGGGGCTCAGCGGAATTCCGGCCCTCGTCGCTTCCTCGGTGCTGAGCTCGACCGGGAATCCGTAGGTGTCGTACAACGTGAAAAGCTCATTGCCCGATACGCCGCGTGAGTAGCTCCCGAGCTGCTTGATGCCCTTCCGCAGCGTCTGCCGGAATGCCTTCTCCTCCTTGACCAGGACGGCGATCACCTGCTCGCCGCGTTCCTGCCACCTCGGGATAATTGGCGTCGTACATGCCGCGCGATCGTCGGGATGATCTGCGGGAAGAAGTTCTGCTCGAGACCCAGATCGAACGCGTACCGGATCGCCCGGCGGATCAGCCGCCGCATCACGTAGCCCTGCGCCTTGTTGCTCGGCCTTACCCCGTCAACAGCAAGGAATGTCGCGCCGCGGAGGTGGTCGGCGATCACCCGCATCGCGACCGTGTCGCTGCCGTAGGACCGCCCGGACGAGCGTCTCGAGTTCCTGCACGATCGGCCAGAGCAGGCTGATCCGGTAGACGTCCGGACTGTCGATCGACGCCGCCGCGATCCGGGCCAGGCCGCCGCCGTAATCGACATTTCGGCGGGGCAGCGGGGCGAATCCGCTCGCCGTCCTGCGGTATTCCATGAACACCGAATTGCCCAGCTCGATGAAACGTCCGCAGTCACAATTCTGGTGGCAGTGCGTACCGAACGCCGGATCGTGCTCGATCTGCGGGTAGAGGTAGAACATCTCCGAATCGGGCCCGCCGGGCTCCCCGATCGGCATGTCCTCGGCCTTACCGCCGCGGCACCACCAATTCTTCTTGCCGTAGAACGCGATTCGCGCGCCCCGCGAACCCACCTCGGCACCGCGCTCCTCGCTGCCGAGCTCGACCTGGTCTGCGCTGATCCCGGCCGCGGTGAAGAGTTCGGTCCAGATTCCGGCGCTCTCGGTATCCTTGGGGATCCCGTTGGTCTCGTCGCCGATGAAGCAGGAGACGTAGATCCGATTCGGATCGAGCCCGACCCGGCCGGTGAGGAATTCCCACACCTGGGTCAGCTGCTCACGTTTGAAGTAGTCGCCAAGGCTCCAGTTCCCGAGCATCTCGAAGAACGTCGTGTGCCGGTTGTCGCCGACATCCTCGATGTCCTGGGCGCGCAGGCAGGTCTGGCTGTCGGTCAACCGGTGGCCGGCGGGGTGGTCCTGGCCGAGGAGGTACGGCAGCAGTGGCTGCATCCCACTGCCGGTGAACAGCGTGGTCGGGTCGTCGTGCGGGATCAGTGGGGCCCGCGGGATGACGACGTGACCCCGCTCGACCATGAAGTCCAGGTAGACCTTGCGCACCTCGTCGGCATCCATCGTCGGATGATCACATATCGGTCATCGGTGCGCAGCACTTCGTCCCTTCTGTCCGACGTTCTGACGCCTGGTCGACGGTGGGGTCAATGTCAGCTCCGGCCCGTCCCAGCGCCGGCGTAGCCACCGGTCGTGACTGGCGAGGATCACGGTGCTGGTCGAGGCACCCAGCGCCTCCTCGAGTTCGGTGGCCAGCGCGGGCGAGATGTGATTGGTGGGCTCGTCGAGCAGTAGTAGATCCGGAGAGACGGCGACGAGGATCGCGAGCGCCAGCCGCCGCCGCTGGCCGACGCTCAGCGACCCGATCGGCGCGTCGATCGCCGCCGCCGGCAGCAGACCGAATCCGGCGAGCGCGTCCCCGGCGCCGATGCCGGCCCGTTGTTCCATGATGGCCCTGGCCGTCGTGGCCGGATCGTCGAAGGCGACGTCCTGCTCGAGCAATCCGACCCGCCGGGCGGCGATCTGAACGGTTCCGCCGGAGGGCCGCAGGCGACCGGCGAGGACGGCCAGCAGGCTGGATTTGCCCGACCCGTTGGCACCGGTGAGCAGCAACCGTTCGCCGGCCGTGACGTCGAGGCGGCCGAGCAACACGCGGCCCGGCACGTCGAGATCCTCTATCCTGACTGCGGTGTCGCCGCGACCCGCGGATCCCAGCGAGGCCACGAACCGCAAAAGGGCGGCCGGCTTAGGCAGCTGATTCCGTTCCGCGATCGCAAGCCTGCGCTGAGCATCATGCACCCGGCGGGCCAAGGTCCGTTCCACCCGGGCGCCCTTGAATGCGTGGATGAACTTGTCGTTGTCCCGCGGGCCCCGGCCGGGCGCGATGCGACTGGTGTCGATCGATGCGGCGGCGCGCAGTTCGGCGATCTCGCGCTGCTGCTCACTGTAGGTGCGTTCCCAGCGCCGGCGGGCTTCGGCGCGGCGGGCGAGGTAATCGGTGAACCCGGCGCCGCCGAGCGAATGCCGCCGAGCGCCGCGGCCGTCAATGCCGAACCCCGTCGGATCCAGGTCGACGATCTGCGTGCACACCCGGTCCAGGAACACCCGGTCGTGGCTCGCCGCGACGACGACGCCCGGAAGTCCGACGAGGAACGATTCGAGCAGGTCCAGGGCGTCGTCATCCAAATGGTTCGTCGGCTCGTCGAGGAGCACACACAGCGGCCTGGTGGTGATCAGCGCGGCGAGCGCGAGGCGGGTCCGTTGACCACCGGAGAGGGTCACGACCGCACGATCGGGATCCAGCTCGGCGAGCCCGAGACGGTGAGCGGCCAACCGTGCCCGCCGATCCGCGTCCCAGGCGTCGTGCTGTTCGGCCCACTCCAGGACCCTCGAGTACCGGTCGGCGAGCGCGTCCCGGGCTACGTGCTCCCGTTCCGCCGTGATCCGGTTGCTCAGGGCCTCGACGGCATCGACGGCCGAATGCAATGGTGCCAGCGCGTCGATGAGAACCGTTGCCACAGTGGCGTCGTCGTCGAACGGCGGTTCCTGGGCAAGGTAGCCGACGTCCGCCGGCCGGCGGACGGTGCCCGAGTCGGGTTCCTCGACACCGGCCAGCAGGCGCAGCAGCGTCGACTTGCCGGCGCCGTTCTCGCCGATCAGCCCGATCCGCCTGCCCGGACCCACGTGCAGATCGATGCCGCGCAGCACGGTGCGCCCGGCGTAGGACTTCGTCAGGTCGTCCGCGCGCAGTTCGGTTCCCGACGCAGCGGTGCTCAACGCGGCGTCGATGAATGCGGCGTCGATGGATGCGGCGGTGCTCAATGCGGAGTCGACGAGTGCGGCGGTGCTCGAGCATCCGGCGGCGGGGGCCCTTTTCGGGAGGAGGCCGTCGGCAGGCAGTTGATGGGTGGACATCGCAATCCATGGGCTCGGGCCGGGACGATTCCCGGCACGGAGGTGCCCACCGGGTCCGCCTGCCGCAATGCTGCGCAATGAGGGCGGGCTGCCTCGGGCGTGGGCTTGAGCGATGTCAGCGATCCATGATGGGAAGAACGATAGGTCGGAGCCGCGGGCCCGATCAACTCAATTACTGCAGCACTCAATTACTGCGGCACTCAACGAGCATCAATACTGCAGCACTCCGTCCTGCAGTCGTCAGTTCTCTGCTGTGCCTACATCGCCACAGAGCTCAGGTCGCCGACAGATCTCGGCGGCGACCCTGAGCTCCGAGCGTGTCTCAGACCATCTCGGGCACGCGAAGGTGGGCGACCATCAGGTCGAACTCGGCGACGTCGAGAACGTCGGAGCCGGTTTCCATGACAATTCGGCGGCGCAGCTTCATCGCTTCCTCCCGGCTCGTATCCATCGCCGCCCGGCTGTCGTAGGTCACCGAGGTCACCGCTCGACCGGCGGACCGCTCGATGAACATGCTCGCGCTGCAGAAACCGTCCAGCGCCTCCATCGCGGGCAGTGTGGTCATCCGGAACATCGCCACCGCGTCGTCCATGTGGCTCGGGTCGCCGTGTGTCCAGGTCGCCCGAACGCAGGCGCCGTCATGTGAATGGTGGTTGCGGTGCAGCAGTGCAATCTCCCACTCCTCGACAAATGGCGCGCCGCCGAGCACCTGACCGCCCCGTTCACGCATCGGTGCGATCGCCGCGTCGCTGTCGTGCATCTGCTCCCGCTTGTCCCACGCGGTCGTGACGATGCACCGCCCGGACATCCGGTCGGCCATCATCGACAGTCCGAAGCAGCCCGGCATGTGTTCGATGGCGGGCATCACCTCGTCGCGGATGAACCCGATACCGGCATCGATGGAGGCCCGGCGGGCCTGGAACGTGGTGGACCGTGCGTACATGGACGCACCCCCTCTGTTCGAGCGGGCAGCGCCCCGGCGGCGCTGCCGGTGCTCCAACGATCCTCCCGTCGCGGTTCCGAGGCAATGGCCTCATAGGGCGGCCTGGCTCAGGATGTCGAAATGTCGATGCGTGCGCGTCTGCAGGATGTCGCCGACATCGGCGGCTCCGCGCCGGCCCCGCCGGCAAACCTGTGAAGGAGCAAGCATGAGCACCGCAACCACGGCACCCGCAACAACCGGTGAAGCCGCCGATCGGTCCACGGTTCAACGGATCCAGCTCGCCATCAGGGCAACGCCCGACGAGGTCTGGCGCGCGCTGACGGACGGAACCGTGACACCGGCCTACTACGTCGGGTTCACCGCGGATTTCGACCTCGCGCCCGGCGCCGTGTACCGGTACACCGCCGGAGGTGGGGACGTCATCACCGGGACGGTTGTCGATGTCGAACCGGGCCAGCGGCTCACCACGACATTCAACGGCCACTGGGACAACGACGTCGCGCAACTGCCGGAGTCCGTCGTGACGTTCAGCCTCGCCGAGCCGTCGATGCCGATGCCCGGTGTCACCATCCTGTCGTGCGAGCACACCGGCCTTCCGGATACGCCCGTCGCCGCGGGCCTGGGGACCGGTTGGGTGGCGATCCTGTCGGGTCTGAAGACCCTGCTGGAGACCGGCACGCCGATGGTCGCCGCCGCGACGAAGTAATGGCACCGTTGGGCAGCAGGTCCGGATTGCGCCGGCCGCCCGGTCCGCTCAGGAGAGGAACGACATGCAGTACATGATCCTTGCGCTGGAGGATGCGGACGCATTCGAGGCCCGGGAGGACGACAGGGCGGAGGCGTACTGGTCGTCGTGGCGTGGCTACATCGATGCACTCACCACGAGCGGTGTCCTGGTCGGTGCAGGAGGCCTGTATCCGCCGTCCACGGCGACCACAGTGCGTCTGCGGGACGGGCGCCGGCTGCTCCAGGACGGCCCGTATGCGGACACCAAGGAACAGCTCGGCGGGTACTTCGTCCTCGAGGTACCGACCGTGGATGCTGCGCTCGACTGGGCCGAGCGCTGCCCCTGCGCGGGGACCGGTTCGGTCGAGGTCCGGCCGCTGCTGCCCCCGCCTGCCGAGTGAGCGCAGCAGCTCCTGCCGAGTCGGCGCACCAGGCGGTCGAGGACATCGCCCGCGGCTCCTACGGCCGCCTGGTGGCCTACCTCGCATCGGTGTCCGGCGACCTCGCAGCGGCCGAGGACGCGCTGTCCGAAGCGTTTCTCGCGGCGCTGCGCAGCTGGCCGCAGCGCGGCGTCCCGGAACGTCCCGACGCGTGGCTGGTGACAGCGGCCCGCCGCACGCTGATCGATTCGGCCCGCCGTCGCAGCGTCGCCGCGAAGAATCTCGGCCACCTGGCCCGGCTGGTGGAACAGGACGAGGTGGCGGCCCGGGCCGACCCGGACGCGGGATCAATCGGTGGAACGGTGCCGGCGCCCGGCGGCGGCATCCCCGACAAGCGACTCGAGTTGTTGTTCGCCTGCACCCACCCGGCGATCGACTCGACGATGCGGGCGCCGCTGATGCTGCAGACGGTGCTCGGTCTGGACGCGGTCCGGATCGGCGCAGCCTTTCTTGTCGCACCGGCCACGATGGGACAGCGACTGGTCCGGGTCAAGGCGAAGATCAAGGCGGCCCGGGTGCCGTTCGCAATTCCCGACGCCGCGCAGCTGCCGGACCGGGTGTCCGCTGTGCTCGACGCGGTGTTCGCTGCGTACGGAACAGGCTGGGAGGAAGGGAATCTCGACCCACCGGCAGGGGGACATCCGGCCGTGGTGGATGTCTCCCGGGCCGCGGGGGCGGAAGGGCACCGCGTCGGTCTGGTGAGGGAGGCGCTGCGACTGGCCGGTCTGCTCGCCGAACTGGTGCCCAACAACGCCGAGGTGCACGGGCTCCGCTCGCTCCTGCTGCACAGCGACGCACGCAGTGCCGCTCGGCGCTCACCTGCGGGTGCTTTCGTGCCACTCGATCAGCAGGACGTCCGGCTGTGGTCACCCGGGAAGATCGACGAGGCGGAGCGTCACCTGGCCGTCGCCCTGGCGCTGCACCGCGCAGCCGAACCGCTCGGTCCGTATCAGCTTCAGGCCGCGATCCAGTCCGTGCACAACAGACGTGCGGTCACGGGAGACACCGACTGGGCGGCCGTCGCGTCGCTGTACGACGGCCTCGTCACGTTGACACCGACAGTCGGCGCATTCGTCGCGAGGGCCAAGGCGCACAGTCATGTGTCCGGCCCGGCAGCTGCTCTCGCCTTGCTGGACGACCTGCCCACCGAGCGGGTCGAGGGCTACCAGCCGTATTGGGTGGTCCGCGCTCACTCCTGTCTCAGCGTCGGCGACAGGCCTGGCGCGGCACGAGCGGCCGAGGCCGCGATCGCCCTGACGGCTGACGGTGCCGTCCGGAGCCACCTGAGGGATCTGTACCTCGATTCCGATCTTGATTCCTGAGGGATCGATGTCGATGCATGAGCGCTGTTGTTCCGGGCGTTCCGAGAGCCGTCGACACCCGTGACGGCGCCGGACCGGAGTCCGCGGCCGCTGACGGTTGCTCACCGTCGTCGTGCGTCGCCGCCGGAGTATCGGGCAAACCTGTCATCGCCTTCTTCCCACCTGTAACGCTAGAGTTCAACAAAGCACGTACGTATGGTGTCCGCCGGAGGGGAAGCCTGGCGGCGCGAGACGTGCCGGAAGACGGTGCCCTGATGCCCGCTCGAGACGATCGACCCCCGAGGGAGCCGAACCCTCGGGATCCGACGCTGGCCGAGATGCGGTTCCTGACCGTCGCGGAGGTCGCGCGTTGATGCGGGTCTCCCGGATGACGGTTTACCGGCTCGTGCACTCGGGGGAACTGCCGGCCGTCCGCGTAGGACGCTCCTTCCGGGTGCCTGAGCGCGCCGTTCACGACTACCTGCGGACCGCATTCAACGACGTCGGCTGAGGTCGAGCGGCGGCCGGTAGGATGACCACGGGCCCGGCAACCGCCGGGCGGAACGGGCCGTATCGGCCCGTGGTGTTCACCAGGCGTCGAGGCGGCGAGTTCCACCGCGCGGCGGCACCCACACACTTGGAGAGATCACCCTCATGGGTTCTGTCATCAAGAAGCGTCGCAAGCGGATGGCCAAGAAGAAGCATCGCAAGTTGCTGCGCAAGACCCGAGTGGCCCGTCGCAAGGCCGGCAAGTAACCCTGCCCGGGGCCGGTTCTTCACCGGCCCGGTACGTCGCAGGGCAGCCGGTAGCGGAACGGCCGGTCGATCAACCGATCGATCTTCGAGGGGTAGAGAGCCATGTCGGGTCTGATCATCCTGGTGACCGGAGTCACCAGGTTCATCGGATCGTCCCTCGCCGGCCGCCTCGCGGAGCACCCGGATGTCGAACGGGTCATCGGGGTCGACGCTGCGCTGCCCGAACCGGCAGCCCGGTATCGGATGGGCGGCGCGGATTTCGCCCGCGTCGACATCCGGAACCCGTTGGTGGCCACGGGTGATCGATGCTGCCGGGCGTCGACACCGTCGTACATGCGTCGGCGTCGTCCACGCCGGCGTCGTCGGCCGCGCGGAGCATGGCCAAGGAGATGAACGTCCTCGGCACGATGCAGCTCCTCGCCGCCTGCCAGCGCTCGGAGAGCGTGCGCAACCTCATCGTCCGGTCCACCGGCGCTATCTACGGCGCTTCCTCGCGGGATCCGGCGATCTTCACCGAGGAGATGTCCGCCCGGTCGGTGCCGTCATCCGGGCCAGGTCGTGATGCCATCGACATCGAGGCCTATGTCAGGGGTTTCGGCCGACGGCGACCGGATGTGCGGATCGCCGTGCCACGCCTCGCGGACGTCATCGGCCCGACCGTGGTGACCCCGCTGACCCGGTATTTCGGGCTCTCCCCGTTCGTCCCGATGGTCCTCGGCCGGGATGCCAGGCTGCAGCTGGTGCACGAACTCGATGCGGTCGGTGTACTCGAACACCTTGCGCTGGGTGACTTCGCCGGAACCGTGAACGTCGCCGGCGACGGTGTCATCACTCTCGCCCAGGCCATTCACCGGGCCGGCCGGAGTGCCGCTCGCCGTGCCGTCGTCGGCCTGGACGCCGCTGTCCCGAACCATGCGGACCCTGCGCATGGGCGGGTTCTCGCCCGGGCAGGTCAAGCTGCTCGTCCGCGGGTCGGGTGCTGGACACTTCCCGGCTCGTCGAGCGGGTCGGGCTACACGCCCCGGTACAGCACGCTCGAAGCATTCGACGACTTCGCCGCGTACGCTGCCGCCCGGCGGTCACGCCCGACACGGTTCGCGGGCTCGAGGTGCGGGTCGCGGGTGCGCTCGGTGTCCGTGCCGAGCCGACCCTCGCGGAACTGCGCTCTGGATCGGAGGACGCAGCCGTCCGGCCTTCGGCCCGTCGATCGCCGCACCTGTCCCGGCAGCCGGACCTGGCACTGCTCCGGCAGGGATCGGATCGTCGCGCGGGGCCGGTCAGGCAACCGGGCGCCCGCGGTTGGTCGGGATTCCCGGTGACGGTGCGGGAGCAGCACCGCGGCGGAGGCGGAGCCGATGAGGAACCCCGGCCCGCTCACCATGACCAGCGGAGAAGCCGGCCGTCCGATCCGCCCGGTGGCCCCACCCCTGCAATCGACACCGGCCGACCCGCCGGCAGGAAGAAGGAACGGCCGTGGCCGGCACTGACGCTCCCCGAGACCGCTCGGCGGCACCCGCACCGCGTCGGCGGAAGGCATCGGGTGGCAGTGCACGTGCGGCCGACGGCCGCCCCGGTGGACAGCACCACGTCGCCCGGCGACGTCGGTTCGTCCGGCGCGCCCCTGTCGAATGACGCCGTCGGCCGTCCGTCACGGCCCCGTTGCATGATTCGGGGGTCGCCGCACGTCCGGCGTATCCGCGAATCCGGGAGTCCGGCGTACCGGAGGGTGTCCGGGGCCCAAGGCGGCACCGCCGACCCGGGCGCCTCCGCCGACCCGGCGCCTCCGCCGACCCGGCGCCTCCGCCGACCCGGCCGGACCGGCCCGCCGGGACGGTGCCAGCGATCACCTGCCCGCCGAGACCGGCTGGAACGCGGCCTCGCCGGATCGCTCGCGTTCCTGCGCCGCCGGATGACAGGCGACTACACCGTCGACGACTTCGGTTACGACCCCGACTTCACCGACACGTGCTCGTGCCGCCGCTGAAGGTGCTGTACGAGAAGTGGTTTCGCATCGAGACCCTCGGTATGGAGAACATCCCGGACACCGGCGGGGCGCTGCTGGTGGCGAACCATTCCGGCACCGTCGCGATCGATGCGGTGATGACGGCGGTCGCGGTTCGCGAGCACCACCCGCTGCGTCGTCCGCTGCGGATGCTCGGCGCCGACCTGGTCTTCGAGACCCCCTTCCTCGGCCCGATCAGCCGCAAGGCCGGCAACACGCTGGCCTGCAACCCGGATGCCGAACGGCTGCTGTCCACCGGCGAGCTCGTCGCGGTCTACCCGGAAGGGTTCAAGGGCGTCGGCAAGCCGTACTCGCAGCGGTACAAGCTGCAGCGGTTCGGCCGCGGCGGGTTCGTCACCGCTGCGCTGAAGACCGGCGTGCCGATCATCCCGGTGTCGATCGTCGGCGCGGAGGAGATCTACCCGCTGATCGGCAACCTCAAGCCGCTGGCCCGCGCGCTCGGGTTGCCCTACTTCCCGGTGACGCCGACCTTCCCGCTGCTGGGGCCGCTCGGCGCGATCCCGTTGCCGAGCAAGTGGATCATCGAGTTCGGCGAGCCGATCCCGACCGACATCTATCCGGACAACGCCGCCGACGACCCGATGGTGGTGTTCAACCTCACCGACCGGGTGCGGGAGACGATCCAGCAGACCCTGTACCGGCTGCTGCTCCGCCGCGGGCACCCGTTCCTGGGCTGACTCGGCGTCTGATCGGTGGCAGCGGCCGATGTGCGGCACGGGCTGATCGGTCAACGGTCCGCTGGGTACAGCGGCGTCCGCGCGCACTGCTCGGTACAGCGCCTCAGCGCTGGCGCCAGACCGCCCGGCCGACCAGCACCGCGGCGCCGATCAGCGCCGGCCCCGGCCACGGTCGGCGCCCAGATCTTGCGCCGCCTTGCGTCCCGGTGCGGAAGTCCTTGATCTGCCAGCCGCGTTCCCTGCGCCACGTCGCGCAGCGCGCCGTCCGGGTTGATCGCCACCGCGGTGCCGACCACCGAGAGCATCGGCACGTCGTTCACCGAATCCGAGTAGGCGGTGCACCGCCGCAGGTCGAGCCCCTCCCGCGCGGCCAGCGACCGCACCGCGGCCGCCTTCGCCTGGCCGTGCAGCAGCTCGCCGAACAGCCGGCCGGTGTACACGCCGTCCTCCTGCTCGGCGACGGTGCCGAGCGCGCCGGTGAGGCTGCAGCCGGCGGGCGATGATCTGCGCGAGCTCCACCGGGGTCGCGGTCACCAGCCAGACCCGCTGCCCGGCATCGAGGTGGCGCTGGGCCAGCTCCCGGGTCCGCGGGTAGATCTTGTCGCGCCATCAGGTCGTCGTAGATCTCCTCGCCGAGCTCGACGATCTGGGAGACGTGGCGCCCGGCGACGAAGGCCAGCGCCCCCTCCCGGGATCGGGACATGTCGTCGAGCGTCCTCGCCGGAGATGCCGGAACTTGATCTGCAGCAGCGCGAATCGAAGCAGGTCGCCGGTGGTGAAGAAGTCCCTGGCGACCAGTCCGCGGGCGAAGTGGAAGATCGAAGCGCCCTGCATCATCGTGTTGTCGACGTCGAAGAACGCCGCGGCTGTGAGATCCGCACCCGGCGCGAGCGGTGGTTCCTCTTCCTGAACCGCGAGGTGCGCGACCTCGGCAGACGCGGCGCCCGCGATCTCGGCCGATTCGACCGCGTCCTGGGGGTCGTGCGCCCTGCGGAATCTCACTGTCGCCTTTCCCTGCCTGATCCGGCGAGAACCTTCCGTGCCCGGTCTTTCACGCTGCGCTGTCGTCTTTCACGCTGCGCTGTGCGGGGTCAGCGTATCCGCCGGTCCCGGTCGATCGCCGGTGAACACCGCGCGCCGGGCCGCCTCGCCGGGTGTTCGGTCGGCGGGTGAACGAGAATGGTCGGGTGACCAGCCCGGAGCCCGACCTGCAGCCGATCAACGTGGCCGACCTGCTGCGGTCCGCAGCCCGCCGGTATCCGGATCGTCCGGCTGTCATCTCGACGGCCGGCACCCGTACCTGGGCGCAGCTGGACGCGGCGGCCGACGCGGGCGTAGCAGCGCTGCGGGGACTCGGGGTCAGCGCCGGCGAGCGGGTCGTCGTCGCGCTGCCGACCGGGGCTGAGCTCGCCGTCGCCCTCTTCGCCGCCGCCAGGGCCGGTGTGATCGCGGTGCCGATCGGGCCGTCCCGCGGCGATGTCGGTGCCTTCGCCGACCGGGTGGGCGCGATCGCCGCCATCTCTGACGAGGACGACCATGGCCTGCCCATCTCCATCGGGCCGGACGTGTTGGCGCAGTGGTGGGCAGCCGATCGGTCGAATGTCGCGGCGCACGACCCGCCGACGAACGCCCACCGGAACGAACGGCGACCGGCAACGCCGGCACCCGGCAACGCCCGGCGACCCGGCAACGCCCGACCCGGCAACGAGCGTCCACCCGGCAATGACCTCAGACCCTGCAACGGCCGCATCCGCCCTGTCGAGGGCCGCCGGTCAGGTTAGGGGCAGACCCGCAACCGGTGGCGGCGAGGACCTCGCGCTGCTTGCCAGGGTCCGCGAGGACCGGGCCGTCATGCTGTCGCACCGCGCGGTGCTGGCCGCGGTCGGTGCGATCGGCGAGTTGGGCAGCCTGAGGCTCAGCGATGGCGAGCGGGTGTCTGCAGGTACTGCCGATGTACCACCTGGCCGGCTGGGTCGTCGCCTTCCTGCCGCTCGACCCTGGTCGGCGGGGCCGAGCGTGCTGCCCGAGCATCGGCTTCGACGCCCGGACGGTGGGGGTCGGCGGCGGGGTGCTGCTCGGACGGTGCCGCGGCTCGTCGCGCGGCCCGCCGCGGCGACCGAATCGGCGCTGGCAGGCCGCGCACGACCACCGGGTGACGGTGATTCCCGGCGCGCCCGGTTTCTTCCACCACCTCGTCAGGGTCGCCGGGCGCCGAGCGCGCGCTGTCCTCGGTCCGGCTGCTCACCTCCGGGACCGCGCCGCTGGAACCCGACGACTTCGCCCAGGTCGAAAGCTGCTCGGGCAGCCGGTCTGGGAGGGCTACGGGCTCTCGGAATCGGCGTCGGTGGTGACCAGTTCGCTCGCCACCAGCAAACCGCACCTGGGCTCGGTCGGCCGGCCGCTGCCCGGCATCGAACTGCGGGTGATCGGCCCGGACGGCGCCGACGCAGGTCCCGACGGTCGGCCCGCAGACCGCCGGTGAGGCGGCCGTCCAGGACGGCTTCGACGTCGCGGAGGCGCCCGACGCAGGCGAGGTCGGGCGGATCGCCATCCGCGGCGCCACGCTGTTCTCCGGCTACTGGCCCGACGGCGGCGGAGGTCCGGGGGCTGACGGCTGGTTCGTCACCGGCGACATCGGCTACCTCGACGACGCCGGCGAGTTGCACCTCGTCGACCGCGCGGCCGAGACCGTCACGGTCGCAGGTTTCACGGTCTACCCACGGGAGGTCGAGGACGTGCTCGCCGGCCACCCGTACGTCGCCGAGGTCGCCGTCATCGGGATGCCCGGCGGCGACGGCCAGGAGCAGGTGGTGGCGGTGCTCGTCGCCGGGCCGGCAACGCGGCCGACCCAGGACGACCTGAGCGAGTTCGTCAGCGAGCGGCTGCCGCCGTTCAAGCGACCCGGTGCCTACCACCTGGTCGAGGTGCTGCCCCGGACCGAGGTCGGCCGGCTGGACCGGGCGTCGGTGCAGCGCGGCTACGCGGCCGCGATCGGCGTGCCGGATGTCGCCGCTGCCGCCGGCTGGCCGCGGTGCCGGCCGCGCGGCGACGAGATCCAGACGCCCGAGCAGTTCGGACCTCGGTCGAACCGGAGGTCGCCGGACATCGCGCCGGAGGCGGCGGCCGACCTGGACGAACTCGGGACCCGGTTGCCGGGCACCGGCGATCGGGTCGAGCGCGGCGACCAGGACACCGACGAGGACCTGTTCCTGAGCAGTCGGAGTAGAGAGCTGTTCTGACGTCACCACCGGCAGCACGGATAGGCACGAATCAACAACAGCACCAACCAGAGGAGCCTTCACACCATGACCGGCACCGTCGTCGACCGCGAACTCCCGACCGGGGAGGCGGCCGATCTGCTCGAGCTGACCCGGGAGCTGGTCGCCAAGGAACTCCAGCCGCGGGCGGACAAGTCGGAGGCCGCCGGCTCGTTCCCGCGCGAGCTGTTCAGCTCAGCTCGGCGAGCTGGGGCTGCTCTCGCTGCCCTACCCGGAGGAATTCGGCGGCGGCGGCCAGCCGGCGTCGGTCTACCTGCAGGTCCTCGAGGAACTCGCCCGCGGGTGGGCGACCGTCGCCCTCGGCACCAGCGTGCACGTGCTCGCCTGCAGCGCGGTGGCCGACTTCGGCAGCCGCCAGCAGCAGGAACGGTTCCTGCCGGAGATGCTCGGCGGCAGCACGATCGGCGCGTACTGCCTGTCGGAGTCGCACGCGGGCTCGGACGCCGGTGCGATGCGGACCCGGGCAGTCCGCGACGGCGACGACTACGTGCTCACCGGCGAAAAGGCGTGGATCACCCACGGTCCCGTCGCCGACTTCCTGCTGGTGGCCGCGCGAACCGGCGACGACGGCGCAAGGGGCATCAGCACGTTCCTGGTTCCCGCGTCGGCGGACGGGGTGAGCACCGGGGCACCCGAGCGGAAGATGGGCTTCCGGGCGTCGCCGACGAGCCGGTGCGGTTCGACGGCGTGCGGGTCGGCGTCGACCGGCGGATCGGCGCACGAGGGGCAGGGTTTCGGATCGCGATGGCCGCGCTGGATGCCGGCCGGCTCGGCATCTCGGCGTGTGCGGTGGGTCTGGCGCAGGCGGCGCTGGACATCGCCGCCGACTACGCCGGGCAGCGGGCCGCGTTCGGCCGGACCATCGACGAGTTCCAGGGGGTGTCGTTCCTGCTGGCCGACGCGGCCGCCCGGATCGCCGCCGCCCGCCAGCTCTACCTGTACGCGGCGCGGCGCAAGGACGCCGGCAAGGCCGTTCTCCACCGAGGCGGCGATGGCCAAGCTGACGGCCACCGACATGGCGATGGCCGTGACGACCGACATGGTGCAGGTGCTCGGCGGTGCCGGCTATGTCGAGGACCATCCGCTCGAGCGCTATATGCGTGAGGCCAAGGTGCTGCAGATCGTCGAGGGCACCAACCAGATTCAACGGATGGTCATCGGCCGCGCGTTGAAACACACCCGGTGATACACACCCTTGAACACACCCTTGAACACACAAAACCCCGCTGAAACACACCCGTTGACACACACCCGTTGACACACATCACGAGCCCGAAGGCGAGGTCCTGAGATGACGCACCTGGTCACCGTCTACACCCGGGTGGACTGCTCGCTGTGCGCCGAGGCGATCGCCCAGGTGGAGGCGATCACTGCCGAAACCGGTGCCGAGTGGACGACGGTGGACGTCGATGCGGACCTCGACGACCGCGCCGAATACGGTGACCGGGTGCCGGTGATCCTCGTCGACGGTGTCGAACACGGCTACTACCGCGTTGAGCCCGACCGGTTGCGCAGGGCACTGCTCGGCTGAAACTGCCCATTTCCCACCACATGGGCCCTGACCTCCCGTGACTGCAGTCACCTTCACGTCCGTCGTCCCAGATGGTGGGATCGGGCTCCCATCACGACTTTGTGCACGCCTTCACGAGTGGATAGGCTGCGCGCACCGGGGACCTACCACATGTCGGTCGCCACGGCGCGGGTGGGGTCCTGGTCCCACTCTGGAGGCAACGGGTGACAGCGCAGGTCGGCGGGGCTCGGGAGAGCGGCCGTGCGCGCACCATCCCGGAGGCCACCGTCGCCCGGCTCGCGGTCTACCTGCAGATCCTCACCGGACTCCGGCACGGCGACGGCGAGCGGCCGTTGACGGTGTCCTCCGAGGAGCTCGCCGAGTCCGCCGGGGTCAACTCCGCCAAGCTCCGCAAGGACCTGTCGTTCCTCGGCTCCTACGGCATCAGGGGCGTCGGGTATGACGTCGGCACTCTCATCGAGGAGATCAGCCACACCCTCGGCGCGCACCGTGCGCACCGCGTCGCGCTCGTCGGCCTCGGCAACCTCGGACAGGCCCTCGCGGGTTATCCGGGATTCGCCGGACGTGGCTTCGTCATCTCCGCATTGTTCGATTCCGACCCCGCACGGGTCGGCAGGGACGTCGCGGGCACGGACCATCCAGCACATCGATACGCCGTTGGTGTCTGCCGTGGCCTCGGCGTGACGATCGGGGTCATCGCAACGCCGGCCAGCGCCGCCCAGGCGGTCGCCGACATCCTGGTGTCGGCGGGCGTCCGCTCGATCCTCAATTTCGCGCCCGGGGTGCTCGTGGTGCCGGCAGATGTCGACGTCCGGCAAGTCGATCTGTCGCTCGAGTTGCAGATACTGGCGTTCCACGAATCGCGTCGCACCGGTGCGGCTGGGGACGGCAGTGCCCGAAGCGACCCGCCGCCTGCCGCGGAGCCCTACCGCCCGCCCGGAAAGCCGGAGGCGGTGGCGGTGACGTCATGAGCCGCGGCCGCAGGTACTCCCACCTCACCGGTTCCACCGTCACGCGAAGTGACGCAACCAATTCCTCTATGAGAAGTGGCGACCCGTCGTTGGTCGCAGCCGATCACGGGTACTCCGTGATGGCAGTCCACTGGTCGGCGATGCAGACCCTGCCCGCCGGCGCACCTCCACGCGCAAGGAGCACGTCATGACCCGTGCACGCAGAACCGTCGGCCGGATCGCGTTCGTCGGTGCCGGCCCGGGCGACCCGGGTCTGTTGACCATGCGGGCCGCAGAAGCACTCGCGGCGGCATCAATGGTGGTGACCGACCCCGACGTGCCCACCGAGATCACCGCACTGGCGGTCGACGCCGAGATCCGGCCGGCGGTGGGTGAACCGGCTGAGGTGGCGAAAACCCTGGTGGCAGCTGCGAAGTCAGGTCAGAACGTGGTCCGGCTCGTTGCCGGTGACGTGCTCACCGCCGATCCGGTGATCAAGGAACTGCAGGGCGTCGCCCGTAGTTCGGTGCAGTTCGATGTCATCCCGGGGCTGTCGGCGGCCGCCGTCGCTTCCTACTCCGGCATCGCGGTCGGGTCGGTGCACACCGTCGCCGATGTGCGGTCCACCTCTGATTGGTCCGGCCTCGCCGCGGCGCCGGGGATGTTGCTGCTGCAGGCCGCGGCCGGTCATCTCGCCGACACCGCAACGCTTCTCGCCCAATCGGGGATGGCGGCAGAGACCCCCGCGTCGGTGACCTGCGGAGCGACCCTGCCGACCCAGCGGACCGTCGACGGAACCCTCGCCACCCTCGACGGCATCGGCGGGGACATGGTCGGTCCGCTGGTGGTCACCGTCGGCGCCGGCACCTCGCAGCGAGGCCGGCTGTCGTGGTGGGAATCACGGGCGCTGTACGGCTGGCGCGTGCTGATCCCGCAGACCCGCGACCCCGCCGAAGGCATGCTGGAAATGCTGCGGATGCACGGCGCGATCCCGCAGCGGGTGCCGACCGTCGCGGTCGAGCCGCCGCGCACTCCGGCCCAGATGGAGCGTGCGGTCAAGGGTCTGGTCGACGGCCGTTACCAGTGGGTGGTGTTCACCTCCACGAACTCGGTGCGCGCGGTCTGGGAGAAGTTCGTCGAGTTCGGGCTCGACGCGCGTGCGTTCTCCGGCGTGCGGATCGCCTGCGTCGACAGCGCCACCGGCGACGCGGTGCGCGCGCTGGGCATCATCCCGGAATTGATCTCCGACGCCCAGCAGTCCTCGGTCGGTCTGCTCGCCTCCTTCCCCGATTACGACGACGTGCTCGACCCGGTGGACCGGGTGCTGCTGCCGCGCGCGGACATCGCAACCGAGACCCTCGCCGAGGGGCTG
This sequence comes from uncultured Actinomycetota bacterium, assembly GCA_963766015.1. Lineage (GTDB taxonomy): Bacteria > Actinomycetota > Actinomycetes > Mycobacteriales > Nakamurellaceae > Nakamurella. The sequence goes on from CAVXYU010000044.1 coordinate 160,929, forward strand.
CGCGAACGCGGCTGGGAGATCGACGACGTGACGGCCTACCGCACGGTGCGGGCGGCGCCGCCGGCCGCACCTATCCGCGAGGCGATCAAGACGGGCGGTTTCGACGCGGTGTGCTTCACCTCCGCCTCGACCGTTCGCAACCTCGTCGGCATCGCCGGCAAGCCGCACTCCCGGTCGATCGTCGCCTGCCTCGGGCCGCACACCGCCGAGACTGCGCGCGAGTTCGGGCTGCGGGTGGACGTGCAGCCGGAGGTCGCCGAGATCGGTGCGCTGATCGACGCTCTCGCGGAGCACGCGACCCGGCTCAGGGCCGAGGGCGCCTTACCGCCGCCGCGGAAGTCGCCCCGGCGGCGCTGACCTCTGCCGCTCGGTCGCGCCGGCTGGGGCCTTCACGTTAGGTTCGATGGCTGCCCGCGTCAGCCCGCGCGATCGGTGATCTTTTCGGAGCGTTACCGGCGGATTCGGCGGAACCGCGCGCTACCGTTTGTGCATGAGTACTCCTGGCTATCCCGGCAACCCCTCCGACCAGCCCGATCAGGCAGGACCAGGCAAGCCCGGCGACCCCTTCGCACCCGGCCCGCAGGGCTACCCGGGTCCGAGCGGATCGGGCTACCCGAGTGCGCCGGGCGGCTCTCCCGCCCAGTCCGGCTACCCATCTGCCCCCGGCGGATATCCCGGCCAGCAGGGTGGCTACCCAGGCCAGCAGGGCGGCTACCCAGGCCAGCAGGGCGGCTACCCGGGCCAGCAGGGCGGGTATCCGGGGCAGCAAGCCGGTTATCAGGGCCAGCAGGGCGGTTATCCCGGTCAGCAGGGCTACCCGCCGCAGGGCGGCTACCCGGCCCAGGGCGGATACCCGGCCCAGGGCGGATACCCCGGTCCGCAGCAGGGGTACGGCGGGTACCCCGGCCAGTACCCCGGCGGGGTCGTGCAGGGCACCCCGCCCATTCGGCCGATCACCGTCACCGCGGCTTTCTGGTGCTGGATCGCCGGGACGGTCGTCGCCCTGATCACTCTGATAGCGACGCTGACCAGTTCGGTGTGGGATCAGGCAATACAGGCGGGCATCCGACAATCCGGCAGCAATACCAGCATCGACGTGCAGAGCCTGATCAACACCATCCGGATCATCGCCGTCGTGGTGTTTCTCATCTTCGCCGCCGTGTATCTGCTGTTCGCGTTCAAGATGTACGCCGGACGCAACTGGGCGCGCATTGTGCTCACCGTCTTCGGAGCCTTCAGCCTGCTCAGCGCGTTCACGCCGACGACGGGCTCGGTCACGGTCAATGGAGAGACCTATTCTGCGATGAACTCCGGGGCAACATCCATCATTCCGTGGATCAGTGGGCTGCTCGCGCTCGCCGGGATCGTGCTGATGTACCTGCCACAGTCCAACGAGTACTTCAAGCAGTCGAAGGCGTTCCGGCAGTACCCCCGCTGACCCGCTGCTGACTTCCTCGACCACGGGGACCTCCCGGAGGTGTCGCCGCCTGTTCTGACGTGCACCTGAACCCGCCTGATCCCCGGTAGGTTCAGGTGCATGAGTTTCGGCTCGGGTGACCCCCGCAAGCGCCCCGGTTTGTTCGAATCGTTCCGCGCGGCCATGACGCCGCCCCCGCTGCCCGTCGACGACGGTCAACCGCTCAAGCCGCCTCGCACCGTCGTCGCGGCCACCGTGATGGCGATCCTCGCCGGCGTTGTGTTCCTGTTCATCGGCGGCGTCTCGCTTGCGACCACCGACACCCAACTGGACAACGCCGTCAAGACCTACAACGACGCCGTCGCTCAATGCGTGTCGGACTTCGGCGGGATCGGGGACACCGTCGTCGTCCCGGCCGGCGCCTCCACGGACGATACGAACAGGGCGGAGTCCTGCAAGCAGTACCGACCGTTGACCCCCGAGACGATTTCGGGAGCCCGGACGCAGAACATCATCATCAGCGCGATCATCGTCGTGGTGGGCCTGATCGCGGCGGTGGGCGGATGGTTCCTGCGATCGGGCACCGGATGGAGCCGGCTGACGGTCGCCGGAGCCGTGGTGCTGTCCATCATCCTCACCCTTGTCTTCCAGGTGTCGAACCTGTTCACGCTGGTCGCGACGCTGCTGCTGATCATCGCCGTCATGCTGAGCTACATCGGTAAGGGCGGCGTGTACTTTGCGCAGCTCAAGGCCAGGCGCAAGGGGTGACCGCGACGGGAGCCGGTGCCGACAACGGGCTGCTGCCGGCGCGCCCGCTGGATCCGGCGGTGGCTGCTGCTGCCCAAGCGGACACCGACGGCCGGGCAGGTGCGGCCGGATCGTTGGTCCGGGCCGTCATCGCTGTCGTGGCCTGCATCGTCTCCGCGGTTGTCGCCGTGCTGCTCGTCCGGCACGGGATCCGGACGGACGAGTTCCCACCCTTTCTGCCCGGTACGTCCGAGACACCCATCACCCGTTATTCCGGGCCGTGGATCACCGCCGGAGCGGGGGCCGCTCTGCTCGCGGTGCTCTTCTTGCTGTTCACCGTCGTCGACGTGGTGCGGTGGTCCCGTTCGCGCGCGGGCGGCACCCGGTCGGGCGGCACGCGGTCGGGCAGCACCAAGCCGGGCGGCACGCTCGCGGATCGCCCAGCAACGTGATCGGGGCGACACGGCCGTGAGCACGCCGGCCCGCGGAGCCTGGAACAATTCAAGGGTGCCCACTGCCCTGCGCGCCCCCGACGCCGGTCGGACCCGGTGAGCGCGACCGTCGTCCACCTGCTCCGTCACGGCAAGGTGCACAACCCCGGCAACATCCTGTACGGACGGTTGCCCGGCTACCGGCTCGCGGCATCCGGTCGGGCGATGGCCGCCGGAGTCGCCGATCACCTCGCCGATGCGGACATCACCTATCTCGCCGCCTCTTCCCTGCAGCGCGCGCAGGAGACGGCGGCACCGCTGGCCGCCCGCTTCGGGCTGTCAGTCGTCACCGATGATCGGGTCATCGAGGCGGCGAACGTGTTCGAGGGTCGCGAGTTCGGCTTCAACCGGCACACCCTCGGCCCGCAGAGCTGGACGAAGTTCCGCGACCCGCGGCTGCCGTCCTGGGGGGAGCCCTACCTGGAGATCGCGCACCGGATGCTCGCCGCCATCTACGACGCCGTGCACGCCGCGGACGGCCATCAGGCCGTCCTGGTGTCGCACCAATTGCCGATCGTCACGGCCCGCCGCTACCTGCAGGGCAACAGACTCTGGCACGACCCCCGGCACCGCACCTGCACCGTCGCGTCGCTCACATCGCTGTCCTTCACAGACGGTGTCTTCACCGGCGTCAGCTATGCCGAACCCGTCGGGCACATCGCCGCCGTCAACGATCCCGACGTCGAGATGCTCATCCCGCCAGTGCTCGGGCAGGCGTGATGCCGGCCCTTCAGCGCCGTCCCTGGTCGCGCCGTCCCTGGTCGCGCCGTCCCTGGTCGCGCCGTCCCTGGTCGCGCCGTCCCTGGTCGCGGGGACTCGCTGCGGCCGCAGCGGCCGCGGTACTCGCCTCAGGCCTCGCCGCCTGCAGCACCGGCAACGACGCCACCGTCTTCGGCGGCTCCTTCACCTTCGTCTCCCCGGGCGGCAAGACCGAGTTCGCGTACACGGTCGCGGAACGCGGGACGGTCGGCGAACTCTCCGGACCGAACCTCAGCGGTGACGGCACGATCGCGCTGTCGGACTACGCGGGCAAGGTCGTCGTGCTGAACTTCTGGGGATCCTGGTGCGGTCCCTGCAGGGCCGAGGCGCCCGATCTCGAAGAGGCGGCGACTGCGCTGTCGGGCCGGGGGGTTCAGTTCCTCGGGGTCAACGTCAAGGACACCAGGGCGGCCGGAGCGGACTTCGTCACCAGCAAGGGCGTGTCCTACCCGTCGATCTACGACCCGTCGATGCGCACGCTGCTGTCCATCCGCGGCTTCCCGACCGGATCGATCCCGTCGACGATCGTCATCGACAAGCAGGGCCGGGTCGCGCACGTCTGGCTCGAGGAGATCACCGATTCCACTCAGCTGGTGGACACGGTGTCTGCCATTGCAGCCGAAAGTGCCTGAGCGGCAAGCGAATGACGACCCTGACGGACACCGTGATCTCCGGTCCCTACCTGCTCGCGGCGCTGCTCGCGCTCGCCGCGGGGGCCGTCTCTTTCGCCTCGCCGTGTGTGATTCCGCTGGTGCCCGGTTACCTCGCCTACCTCGCTTCGCTTGTCGGCGCCGAGGCTGCGATTCCCGTCGGGTCGGGTGCCGGCGGCGGGCCGGGATCCGGGCCCGGATTCGAGGCCAAGTCGCGTGTGCCCATCGGCGTCCGGAGCAGGGCGGTCAGTGCCACGGCCCTGTTCGTTCTGGGATTCACGGTCGTCTTCCTCGCCCAGTCCGTCGCGGTGATCGGGTTCTCCCGCACCCTGCTCGTCAACAGCGAGACGCTGATGCGGGTCGGTGGGGCGGTGACGATCCTGATGGGCTTCGTCATGCTCGGCCTGATCCGCCCGCTGCAAACCGAACGCCGTTTGCACGTCAGGCCCAAGGGCCGGGTTCTCGGCGCGCCGTTGCTCGGAGCGGTTTTCGCCTTCGGCTGGACGGTGTGCCTCGGTCCGACGCTGGTGGGCGTGCTGTCGCTCGCGAACGCGTCCGACTGGGGCGGTTCGGCGTGGCGTGGGTTTTCGCTCGTGCTGTTCTACTGCGCGGGTCTCGGCATCCCGTTCTTGATCTTGGCGTTCGGCGCGAGTTGGGCGACCAACGCGCTGGGCTATCTCCGGCGGCACAGTCGCACGATCCAGGTGGTCGGGGCGGTCAGCTTGATCGTCCTCGGCTCGCTGATGCTCACCGGGGTGTGGGGCACGTTCATCGCCTGGCTTCAGGGTCGCTTCGCCGGGATCGAGACCCTGCTGTGACGGTTCGGGACACGACACATGTCGGCTCCGGCGGTCTGCTGGACGCGGAGCCCGACGGGACAACGCGCGCCCTTGACGGCTCAGCCGGTCCACCCGTGCGACCGCAGAGTGTGCCTGGCCGCGCGGTTGCGGCGGGCCGGAACCTCTGGCGTCAGCTCACCAGCATGCGGACCGCCCTGATCCTGCTGTTCCTGCTCGCCCTCGCGTCGCTGCCGGGCGCGCTGCTGCCGCAGTGGTCGCTGAACTCGGCCAAGACCGGGCAGTACATCCTCGATCACCCGACCATCGGGCCGTGGCTCGACAGGTTCGGCTTCTTCGAGGTCTTCGCGTCCCCCTGGTACGCGGCGATCTACCTGCTGCTGTTCGTCTCGCTGATCGGGTGCCTGCTGCCGCGCACCATCGAGTTCGCCGGCCAGTTGCGGATGCCGCCGGTGGCGACCCCGCGCAATCTTCTCCGGCTGCCGCACCACCACAGCGCCGAGGTCGCGGGTTCGCCCGGTGAGGTCGCCGACCGGATCACCGCAGGCCTTCGCGGCTGGCGGATCGCCCGGCGCACCGAGGAGCGGCCCGGCGCAGCTTCCGAGTCTGCGGCGTTGACCATCTCGGCCGAGAGGGGGTACGTCCGCGAGGTCGGCAACCTGATCTTCCACCTGTCCCTCGTCGGCCTGCTCGTCGCCATCGCCGTCGGAAAACTCGTCGGCTACGAAGGATCGGTGATCGTCAACGTCGGGTCGCAGTTCTGCTCGACGTCACCTGCCTCCTACGACAACTTCCGGCCCGGACTGCTCGTGGACGGCACCCAACTCTCGCCGTTCTGTGTTGACGTCCAACAGTTCTCGGCAAGCTACACCGACGCCGGCCAGGCCAGCGGATTCCTCGCGAAGGTTCGGTCGCAGAGCGGCGCCGACGCGGGCGGCGATCGCTGGCAATCAGCGGACCTGCAGGTCAACGACCCACTGCGGTTGGACGGCGAACGGCTGTACCTGCTCGGTCACGGGTTCACCCCGCACTTCCGGATCACCTACCCGGACGGCACCGTCCGGGACTATTCGCAGCCCTTCGCGCCGGCGGCGAACGACCCGAACTTCACCTCGGAGGGCGCCGTCAAGGTTCTCGATCCGCCCGGGGCGACCGGCGACCAGGTCCGCAAGCAGCAGTTGGCGATCGTCGGCATCTTTGCACCGACCGCGACGCTGCACGGCGGCATCATGACCTCCTCCTTCCCGGCACCCGGCAAGCCGGGGGTGGCCGTCGACATCTACCGCGGTGACCTCGGTATGGAGGGTGGCCGCTCCCAGTCGGTCTTCTCCATCGACACCGCGCAGGTCGACCGCGGGCTGTTGACGAAGCAGGCCAGGACCAATCTGATGGTCGGCGAGTCGGTGACCCTGGATGACGGCACGTCGATCACTTTCACCGGCTTCAACGAGTGGGTGTCGCTGCAGACCTCGTTCGACCCGGCACAGGTCTGGGCATTGGTCTTCTCGGTCACCATGCTGGTCGGGTTGATGGTGTCGCTCATCTGCAAGCGCCGGCGAGTGTGGTTCAGGTTGCGGCCGGCGGGCCGCGCAGTCCATGGTTCCGGTGACGTCGATCCCGGCCTCGCCGGTGGTTCCGGTTCGGCCGGTGGATCCGGCGCCGCCAGTGGTGGAGTCCCGGCCGGCCCGGACCGTACGGTGGTGGAGGTCGGCGGTCTTGCGCGCACGGATCAGGCCGGGTACGGCGAGGAGTTCGAGAAGCTCGCCGGCCTGGTCGAGATACCCGAAGCCGGTGCATCCCGTGGATGAACTCGATGGGTGGCGGACGGGCGCGGTGATAATCGTGGCTGGTGAGGTACAGCGGGCGCGAGCCCGGCAGGTTCAGGAAGAGGAAGCGGCGGCATGAACGAAACCTGGGCACAGATCTCCGACCTCGCCTTCGAGGCGGCGCTCGCCGGCTATGTCGTCGCGCTGGTCTGCTACGCCATCGAGTTCGCGGCGCGCCGTGGCGGTGACGTGCCCGCGGACCAGGTCCGGTCCGCGGTCGGCGCGAGGTCGGCTTCAGCCGTTCACGGACGGGCTTCGACCTCCACTTTGACCCGGTCCGGCGGGCCGGACCCGGGCGTCATCGGCGCGCTGCCCGCCCGCGAGCGCGCGCCGTGGGGAGAGCGGTTCGGCCGCGCTGCCGTGGTCGTCACCACCGTCGGGTTGCTGGCCAATCTGCTGTCCATCGTCGCCCGCGGGATCTCCACCGGTCGGCTCCCGCTGGGGAACATGTACGAGTTCACCTCGGTGATCTGCGCCGCCGCAGTGCTCTGCTGGCTGGTCGTGCTCGCCAGAACCGGTGCCCGGACGATGGGGATGTTCGTCCTTCTCCCGGTCGTCGTCCTGATGTTCGTGGCCGGCACTGTGCTCTACGTGCCCGCCGCACCACTGGTTCCCGCCTTGAACTCCTACTGGAAGTGGATCCACGTCACCACGGTCGCGCTGTCCTCCAGCGTGCTGATGGTCAGCGGAGCGGCCTCGGTGCTGTACCTGCTGCGTGGTCGGGTCGACCGCCCGGCGAGCCTCGCTCCGATTGTTCCGGAGCAGAAGGCCACCGCAGGCACCGGCTCCGCGCTCGGGACGGACCCGGGCGGCCCGGCTGATGGATCCGACGGCGTATCGGGCGCTTCCGCCCGGCACTCCGTGTTCAGCCGCCTGCCTTCCGCGGCGACGCTGGACCGAATCGCCTATCGCACCGCCATCGTCGCGTTCCCGGTGTATACGTTCGCGGTCATCGCCGGCGCGATGTGGGCAGAGGTGGCCTGGGGACGCTATTGGGGCTGGGACCCCAAGGAAACCTGCGCGTTCATCACCTGGGTCATCTACGCGGCGTACCTGCACGCCCGCTCGACCGCGGGATGGCGCGGGCGACGCGCAGCCTGGATCTCGGTCGTCGGATTCGCGTCGATCCTGTTCAACCTGTTCTTCATCAACATGGTGGTCTCAGGCCTGCATTCGTACGCGGTCTGAACTGACGGGCGGGCGGTCGCGCCCCCCGCAATGCTCAACCGCAGGTCCACACACAGAGAAGCGGCCCCGCCATTGTGGCCGGGCCGCTTCTGTGTTGAGGTCTAGTCCTGGCTCAGGGCAGCTGCTGAACCGTAGCGATGGTGCTGGCAGACCCGGTGGGAGGATGTGCCGAGTTCGACCGTCGGCAGTGATGGGTGGATGACGTACGACGCTGCAAGCTTCCCCCCGAAAAGAATCAGCCCAGCTGGGCGTCCGAGTGTCAGCCCGACTTGTCCTCGCCACGCAACTTCCGGTCGATCTCGTTGAGGAACTCCGGATCGTCATCGGGTGCGAGAGTGCGGGTCGGGCGGGACGGGCGCTGGGGCCTGCTCAGGCCGGGACCGGAAGAGTCGCCGCCAGGGGTCCGTGCGCCGATACCGCGCCAGGCCAGCGCGATCACCAGAATCGTCACGGCAATCGCCACGAGCATGTACATCGGCCACCTCCTTCTCTGCTGATCAGAGTACGCACATCACGCGCCGATCGACTGGCCCAATCTGGGTGACCCTTCCGCGCCGGGTCCGGGCCGGCACTACCTGGGTGATCGACGCTCGCCGGACCGGGCGACCGTCATACCGGTCCGCGCCACCCTACAGACAGCGCAGCGCCCCGGCTCGCGTGACGATCCGGGGCGCTGCTTCACCGCTGTCATTCTCCGGGGCAGGTCTCACTGGCCGCAGGGCGACCCCCGCGTGAGCACACTCGGCACGTCACTGCAGAGTGCGCCGATGCCTCGGTGCGCATCGCGCACCAGGTGCATTGCGTCAGGCTGTCGACCGCGAAGCGTCGACGGTGAGGTCCGCAAGGAGAGCACTCACCTCCGACTCGCGAAACCTGCGATGTCCACCAGGTGTCCTGATCGAACCGATACGACCGGCGGATGCCCACCGGGTCACGGTCTTGGGATCCACCCTGAACATCAGGGCAACCTCCCCTGGGGTCAGCAACCTCTCAGAATCCATGGTCACGTGCCACCTCCTACTCGGGCCCCGACTGGCCTCGTCCGCCGGGTCGGCGTTTGTCCATTGTGCGGCATTCGATGCAATTGTGCGGACAATCTTTGAGCACTTCCGGCTGCCGCACGACCGCCTTGGCACTCGATGCCCGATTCTACGTTGACAACAGCGTTAGTAGGGATCGGGTTTCGCAGACGTAGTTACCCCCGGCCCGAACCGGCTAAACACCCCAATCCGACGAGAGTCACTTTTTTTCGTGGCGGGCGGGACCGAAGCGGGTGCCGGACGAAGGCCGGTCGCGACTACGGTTGCGTTCCGGATCTCAGGGGGAAGGCGGTGGCACGTGGATACGGTGGATCGCCGGTTGGTCGACGCCCTTCGTCGGGACGGCCGAGCCAGCTACGCCGAGCTCGCGCGGCTCGTCGGGTTGTCGTCGTCCGCGGTGCACGAGCGGGTGAGCAAGCTGGAATCGACAGGCGTGATCACCGGCTTTCGGGCGATCGTCAACCCACACACCATCGGCCTCGGCGTCACCGCGCTCGTCGGTATCGAGCCGGGGGAGTACGGCCGCGACGAGTTGATCGCCGAGGCCCTCGAGGCGATCCCCGAGGTCGAGAGCTGCTACGGCGTCGCAGGTGACGAGGCCTTCGTCGTCCAGGTGCGGGTGGCGAGCGTCGACCACCTGCACCGCTGCATCGGACAGCTCCGGGCTATCGACGGGGTTGCCCGCACCAGGACGACCGTCGTGCTCGCCACCCGCTTCGAGCATCGCCCGACGGGCGACAGTGCGGATACCGACGACCGGTGAGTGGCTCGCCGCGGTCGGCACGCGGCCCGAGCATCAGGTCATCGTGACGAGCGCGGCTCGTTACCCTGGGGCCGTGGATGCATCAGCTTCAGGCGCAGTCCCGAACAACACCGCTTCGGATGACACCGCGTCGAACGACAAGGTGCGTGACGGCAGCGTGCAGGAGGGCGGTGCGGCCACCGGGACGACGGGTATCGGCGCCGCCGGCCGTCGTCCGGCTGATGGCGACCCGCTCACGGCACCTGACGCTGAAGCGGTGAAGACACCTGATCCCGACCCGCGGCAGGCACCGGACCGCGACCTCGTCGCGCCCGGAGGTGGGAAGCCGTCGCTGCTCGGTGCCATCGCCCTGTACAGCCTGCTACGGATCAGCCTGGTGGTCGTGCTGACCGCGGTGCTGATGGTGTTCATGCCGCTGATCGTCGCGCTGATGTTCGCGATCATCGTCCAGCTGCCACTGGCCTGGCTGTTGTTCTCCGGTCCGCGGCGCAGGGTGAACGAGGCGATTGCTCTTGCTTCACAGCAGCGGCGGGCCGAGCGGGCGCGTCTCCAGGCGGCCCTCACCGGTGAGGACGTCATCGAGTAATTGCCCTTCCGGGGCGCGTTCTAGGCTGGGCAGCATGACCTCCGCTGCCCGGGATACCGCCGATCGGGCGCACCTGCAATGACGACAACCCATCCGGCCGCAGTGGCGAGCCGGCTGCCGAATCTCCTCGCCGATCTCGAAGCGCTCGTCCGCTGCGAGTCGCCGTCAGCTGATCTCGCGGCCATCCGGCAGAGCGCGGACCTGATCGCCGTCATCGGTGCCGATCGGCTCGGCGTCGCGCCCGACCGGATCGAGGTGGACGGCTGCAGTCACCTGCGCTGGCGTTTCGGGCCGGGGCCGAACCGCGTCGCCATCCTCGCCCATCACGACACCGTATGGCCGCTCGGCTCACTCGCCACGCACCCGTGGTCGGTCGACGGTGCGAGGGTTCGCGGGCCGGGCACGGTCGACATGAAGGCGGGTCTCGTGCAGGCGTTCCATGCGCTCGGCGTACTCATCGACCGCGGAGTCCGGTTGGACGGCGTGTGCTTGCTGGTGACAGGGGACGAGGAGATCGGCTCACCGACGTCGCGTGCCCTGATCGAGGACGAGGCCCGCGGATGCGAGGCCTGCTTCGTCCTCGAGGGCGCCGGACCCGGTGGGTCACTGAAAACCGGCCGCAAGGGCACGTCGCTCTACCGCGTCGATATCACCGGGCGCGCTGCGCACGCGGGTGGTGAGCCGGAGAAGGGCATCAATTCCTCCGTCGAACTCGCCCACGTGATCCTTGCGACGGCCGTCATCGGTGACCGGCGGCTGGGTACCAGCGTGACGCCAACCGTCGCCGCCGCAGGAACGACGACCAACACCGTGCCTGCCGCCGCCCACCTGCAGATCGACGTGCGGGCCAGGACGGTGGCCGAGCAGTGGCGGGTGCACGCGGCGATGCAGAGACTGCGGCCGACCCTGCCCAGTGCGGTCATCACAGTGCATGGCGAGCCGAATCGGCCGCCGATGGAGCCGACGTCCGGTGCGGCGCTGTTCGAGCGGGCACGGCTGCTCGCCCTGCGTGACGGCCTCGGGAAGCTCACGGCGACGACCGTCGGCGGTGGGTCGGACGGCAACTTCACCGCCGGAATCGGTGTGCCGACGCTGGACGGGTTGGGTGCGGTCGGCGGCGGGGCGCATGCCGACAACGAGCACATCCTCGTCGATCAGCTGATCCCGCGGACCGCACTGCTCGCCGCGCTGCTCGAGGATCTGCTCGGAGTGGATCGACCGGGGAGCGGGGCGGCGACCACATGACCCAGCAGTCCCCGGTCCGTACCGCTCGCGGGGTGCTCATCGGCGCCGCGACAGCGGCTTCCGCCACCGCGGACCGGGCCGGCATCTCCGTACGTTCGCTGGAGACGCTCGAGCAGATGACCGCGGCGTGCGACCTGCTCGGCCGGGTGTGGGGCATCGGCCCCGGGGAAGCGTTCGACCTCCAGCCACACCTGCTGCGTGCGCTCGGACACGGCGGCAACTACCTGGTCGGCGCATATCGGAGCACGGACGACGCGCTCGTCGGGGCCAGTGCCGCCTTCTTCACCGAGCCGCTCGGAGCGGCGATGCACTCGCACATCACCGGCGTCATCCCCGGCGACGCCGGCCGCGGCGTCGGTGCGGCCCTGAAGTGGCACCAGCGGCAGTGGGCACTCGAGCGGGGTCTGAACCGCATCACGTGGACCTTCGACCCGCTCATCGCCCGCAACTGCTTCTTCAACCTGACCAGGCTCGGTGCCCGGCCGGAAACCTATTTCGTCGACTTCTACGGTCCGATGGATGACGCCTTCAACAGGGGACAGCCCAGCGATCGTATCGAGGTGGTTTGGCATCTCGGGTCGGCGACAACGCTGGACGCCGAGGCGGTCGCTCGGCAGTCGACCATCGGCACGGAGGGCATCAGCGGACCCGATGTCACCGGCGCCCGGGACGGTGGCGCGGCGGTCCTGCTGTCCGTCGGTCCGGACGGTGGTCCCGTCGCCGGCCGGGGACCCGGACGCGTCCCCGTGGCACTGATCGGAATACCCACCGACATCGAGCGGGTCCGCCGGACCGAACCGGGGCTCGCCCTGCGGTGGCGGTATCAGTTGCGGGCCGCGCTCGCCCTTCTGATGGCCGACAAATGTTGGAAGGTAACAGGTTTCGCCCGTGACGGCTGGTACCTGCTGGAGCGGACACCGCCCGGCGATGTGCGAAGGAGCTGACCGATGAAGATCACCGGTGTCGAACTGCGGACGATCCGGATGCCGCTGGTCAGTCCCTTCGAAACGTCGTTCGGTGTCCAGAACGAGCGTGTAGCCCTGCTGGTCAGGGTGGTGGGTGAGCAGGCCGAGTACGACCGCCCGCCGATCACCGTGCTCGGGTGGGGTGAGTGCGTCGCGATGGAGAAGCCGATCTACAACTCCGAGTACGTCGACTCTGCGACCGATGTGCTCCGCCGGTTTCTCATCCCGAGGTTGCTCGCCGAGTGCGCAGCGGGGCGGGATGTCACCGCCGAGTTGGTGGAGCCGCTCCTGGCACCGTTCGTCGGCCACCGGATGGCCAAGGCCGCGCTCGAGATGGCCGTCCTCGATGCCCAGCTACGGGGTGCCGGCAGATCTCTCGCGTCCTACTTCGGGGCGACGAGGGCCTCGGTGCCGTCGGGCGTGTCGGTCGGTATCCAGCCGTCACTGCCGGCTCTGCTCGACGTCGTCACCGATTATCTTGCGCAGGGCTACGTCCGGATCAAACTGAAGATCAGGCCGGGCTGGGACATCGGTCCGGTGGAGGCGGTGCGTGAGCGGGTGGGTCCGCTCGTCGAGCTGCAGGTCGACGCGAACGCGGCGTACACGCTGGCTGACGCGCGAACCCTGCGGGCGCTCGACGCGTTCGATCTGCTGCTCATCGAGCAACCGCTCGCCGAGGACGACCTGCGTCAGCACGCGGAGCTCGCCCGGCTGATCAACACTCCGATCTGCCTCGACGAGTCCGTCGTGTCGGTTCGCGCGGCAGCCGACGCGATCGCGATGCGCGCCTGTCAGGTGATCAACATCAAAGCCGGGAGGGTGGGTGGCTATCTCGCCGCCCGCCGGATGCACGACCTCTGCCGGGCCAACGGGATCCCGGTCTGGTGTGGCGGGATGCTGGAGACAGGCCTCGGACGTGCCGCCAATGTCGCACTCGCCGCGCTGCCCGGATTCACCCTGACCGGTGACGTGTCGGCTTCCGACCGGTTCTTCGCGAAGGACATCACTGAACCGTTCATCCTCGAAGACGGCCGGATCGAGGTTCCGACCGGACCCGGGTTGGGAGTCGAACCGATCCAGGACGCGCTGGACGAGTTCACCGTGGCCACGGAGTGGATCCAGGGCGCCTGACGGCTTCCTCGAGATGCCGGTTCGTTGTGTCGCCTGTTGGTGTTGTTGCGGGAGCGATGGCCGGTCGACGTTTCCTCAGGTCAGGGCCAGGATGCGCGGCCGCAACCAATCAACGGCGTTCTCCCGATCAGCGATCAGGTGCCTGGTCAGCAGCAGATGGTCCGGCGCCAGTACCCAGGCCCTCTTGGTCTGCACCCCGATCACCGTGATCTTCAGATCGAACGGCCGGGGCCGACGGCCGAGGAGGTCCGGGAGGTCGCGCACCAGGGCGTTGAGGCCGATGGCCGGGGCCGATTGGGCGGCCCGAACCCGGGGATCGTCGTTCAATCCGTCGGACCACAGGCTCGCGTTGTAGAAGTGCCGCTGCATCAGGGCGCGCAGGTCGGGCACCTCCGACAACGCGACGAATGCGGGCGGCCGGAAATCGTCGATGGCGCTCGTGCCGACCTCGAGGGCATGTCTCCACCAGCGCGCCCACTGGCCCGCAGCGATCTCGAGATCGATATCACGGCCGCCGAGGAGGCGCAGGCCACCCGAACTCGGCACCTCCACCGGGCGGCGCGACCACACCGGCCAGACGTCGGCCGGCGGGTCGAGCGGCGGGATCTGCGGTTCCGTCACCGGTTCGAGCCCTGCGACGTCGCGGACGTACAGCGCGATACGGAGCGCCTCCGGCTCCGCGATGGTGATCTTCCACCGCTGTGTTCCCGCGATGAACATTCGTCCATGGTGCCAGCCGGGCCGCACCCGGTGCAGCGTCAGGAGCCCTTTCAGTCCTTGACACTCGGTGTCGGGCCGGGAGGCCATCCGACACTGGTGCGAGATCAGACCCAAACCTCGAGTGCGAAGCCGAGCCCGAGCAGCACCGCATAGACGAACTCCAGTCGGCCGGTGCCGCCGAGGACGGGGATCAGCGCGCCGCCGCGCGCGCCGCCGAGTACCTGCCGGACCGGCCGTACCGCGAGCGGCAGTGCGAGCAGCGCGAGGAAGCACCACGGGGAACTCACGCCGACCGTGGCGGCCGCGACGAAGCTCCCGGCGATCATCAGGGCGAACACCCGCCGGCTCAGCGGCTCGCCGAGCAGCACGGCGAGGGTCCGCTTGCCGGCCGTGACGTCGGTGTGCACGTCCCTCAGGTTGTTCGCCATCAGCAGCGCGCACGCCAGCAGGCCGATGCCGATGGCCGCGATCCACGCACCGAGAGAGAGTTTCTCCGCTTGGACGTACGTCGTTCCCAGGACGGCAACCAGGCCGAAGAACACGAAGACGAAGATCTCGCCGAACCCGGCATAGCCGTACGGGCGCGGACCCCCGGTGTAGAACCATGCCGCCGCAACGGAGGCGACGCCGACGGGGATGAGCCACCAGGTGGTGAGCGCAGCGAGCACCAGGCCGGCGACGCCGGCAACCGCGAAGCATGCGAACGCGGCCAGCTTGACGGTGGACGGGGTCGCCAGGCCGGAGCCGACGAGCCGGAGCGGGCCGACCCGATCCGCATCGGTGCCACGAATGCCGTCCGAGTAGTCGTTCGAGTAATTGACGCCGACCTGAAGCGCGAGGGAAACGATCAGCGCGAGGCCGCCGCGCAACCAGGAGAAGCCTCCGAGCGCGATCCCGGCGCCGGTCCCGACCAGGACGGGCGCGACCGCGGCCGGGAGCGTTCGGGGCCGGGCGGCCGAGAACCATTGCTGTGCAGTTGCCACGTGCAACGACCCTACTGTTCCGCCGGCGTCCCGCTGACAACCAGCGGAACACCGGCCGCGACAGCGGCAGCGCGGTAGGCCGTCGCCAACGAGGCCGCCGTCTCATGCGCGTTCAGCCCGCTCGGGTTGGGCAGTACCCACAGCTCAGCGCCGGCGAGCGTCGACTCCTGCCGCCCTTGTTTGGCGGCGCGATCGCCGGACGCCAGCCGGTAGGCGGATACCCCGAGCACTGCCACCACTCTCGGGCCGTACTCCTGGACCAGCGCGGCCAGAGGTCCGGCTGCCTGTCGGAGTTGCTCGGCCGTCAGCTCGTCGGCCCGCGCGGTCGCATATGGCACGAGGTTGGTGATCCCGACGCCCGCTCGCAGCAGTTCGTCACGGTCGGTGGACAGTAGGCCGCGACTCGCGTCGATCCGTCGAGCAGTGATCCCGGCGAGCTGGAGTGCGGGCCAGAATCGGTTGCCCGGCCGGGCGAAATGTGCGTTCACCGCGGCCGTCCAGAGGCCTGGGTTGATTCCGACGAACAACAGCTTCATGCCGGGACCGACAAGATCGTCGACTTTGGCGCCGTGGAATGATTCCAACTCGGCTCTGCTGAACCGGCGGGCCCGGGTCCGCGGTCCGTCGGCAGTCTGCGGTCCGTCGGCAGTGTGCCGTCCGTCGGCAGTCTGTGATCCGTCGGCGTTCTGTGGTCTGCCGGCATTCGGTGGTTCTCGGGCGCTCCGATGTGCGCCGGCTTCCTGTGATCCGCCGGCCGTCTGGCCTTGTGCAGTGGTGCCGGCCCCGTCCGGTGCTGCCATCACGAGGCCGAGTCCCGCTGCTCGGGCGATGGCTCGGTCGCGGGTTCGGCACGACCGATCAAGGGTGCTGCCGGCTCGCGAGGCGTCGCCGCCGGGGGCCCGAGCCGGCGTTGCGCGAGTTCACGGACGGCCGATCGGTCCGGCTTGCCAGGCCCGCGATGCGGTAGATGATCGACCAGCACAAGATGTTTCGGTGCGGCGGCCGGGCCCTGCGCGTAGACCGCCGCGGCCCTCAATGTCGCGATGTCTGGGGTAAACCCGTGATCCGGCTGCACGACGGCGACGACGGCGGTGCCCCACTCGTCGTCGGGCACGCCGGTGATGACCACCTGGGCGACTCCGGCGACCCGGAACAGCACGGATTCGATGACCGCCGGATCCACCTTGACGCCCCCGGTGACGATGACGTCGTCGATCCGCCCGACGATCCTGAGCCTTCCGGCCGCGAGCACCGCCAGGTCATCGGTGACGAAGGTGCGGTGCAGATCGTCGGGACGTTTCAAGAATGATGGGTGCCGCGGCATGTCCCGATATCCGCGCGCGACCATCGGGCCGCTGATCGACACCCTGCCCGGGCGGGCTTGGGCCCGACGTGCACGGTCTGTGTCCGAACCCGCTGTGTCCGAACCCGCTGTGTCCGAACCCGCTGTGTCCGAACCCGCTGTGTCCGAGCCCGCTGTGTCCGAACCCTTTGCGGGTGAACCCGTTGCGGGTGAACCCGCTGCCTGAGAACCCGTCCCGCGTGAACCCGCCGCGAGTGAACCGGTCGCCTCCGAACCGGCCGCCTGCGCACCGTCGGGTCCGACGTGGCCCGAGGAGCCGTTGTCCTGCTCGACACTCACCGCGACCCGATCGAGCGGCACCCCGTCATACACGCAGCCCCCGCAGGTTTCGCTCATTCCGTAGGTGGTAACCACCGGAATCCCGGCCTGCCGGGCATCGTCGACGAGCGCGTGCGGGGTTGCAGCACCGCCGACGAGCACCGCGGAGAAGGTCGCCAGCGCGGCGGTCGCCTCCGGATCGGCGAGGATCCGGTGCAGTTGGGTCGGCACGAGCGACACGAACCGACGGCCCGACGGCATTCGGGACACCGTGCCGGTGAACGCCTCGGTCGTGAACGGGAGGGCCGTGTCCATGATCGCCGGGGTGGTTCCTTCTGCAATGGCGCGGAACAGCACTTGGAGTCCGGCGATGTGCTGTGCGGGCAACGTCAGCAGCCAGGTGCCTGTCGGTTCGGGTTGGTGCCGGGGACCGTTGGTCCGGTGGGGGTGCAGGCCGCCGGTGCAGGTCAGCGCGCACCGGGTGGCGTCGGCCGACGCGAGGAGCGCTGATACCGGCAGCAGCGCACCTTTCGGGGTTCCCGTCGAGCCCGAGGTGGCGATGACCACGGCGGTCGGGTCCGCCGGATCGTCCTCGGTATCTGCGAGGGCAGTGCCGCCGGCGAGGGCGGAGACCAACCGGCCGGCCTCGGCGGGATGGCCCGCCGGCACGGGCAACATTGCGTGTCCCTCACCGCGCAGTGCCGCCTGCAGTCGGGGCAGGAGGTCGAAAAGCTTCTCGCCGGTGGGGATCTCGAGCACTTCCAGGTGGCGGGGCATGTCGGATCAGTACGCCCAGGGGTAGGGGGTGAAGTCCGGTGAACGCTTCTGCAGGAAGGAGTCTCGGCCCTCGACAGCCTCGTCCGTGCCGTACGCGAGCCTGGTCGCCTCGCCGGCGAACAACTGCTGCCCGACCATGCCGTCGTCGGCGAGGTTGAAGGCGTATTTCAGCATTCGCTGCGCCGTGGGGGATTTACCGTTGATCTGCGCGGCCCATTGCAGCGCGACGGTCTCCAACTGTGCGTGGGGCACCACGTCGTTGACGGCTCCCATCGTGTGCATCTGATCGGCGGTGTATTCGCGGCCGAGGAAGAAGATCTCCCGGGCGAACTTCTGCCCCACGAGCCTGCTGAGGTACGCCGAGCCGTAGCCACCGTCGAAGGATCCGACGTCGGCGTCCGTCTGCTTGAACCGGGCGTGCTCCGCGCTGGCGAGGGTGAGGTCGCAGACGACGTGCAGCGAGTGTCCACCGCCTGCCGCCCAACCGGGGACGACCGCGATGACGATCTTCGGCATGAACCTGATCAGTCGTTGGACCTCGAGGATGTGCAGCCGTCCGGCCCGGGCCGGGTCGACGGTGTCGGCGGTGTCACCGTCCGCGTACTGATAGCCGGAGCGACCACGGATCCGCTGGTCGCCACCGGAACAGAAGGCCCACCCTCCGTCGCGCGGGCTCGGTCCGTTGCCGGTGAGCAGGACGCAGCCGACGCTCCCGGTCATTCGTGCGTGATCCAGTGCGCGGTACAGCTCGTCGACCGTGTGCGGTCGGAACGCATTGCGCACCTCGGGCCGGTTGAACGCGATGCGCACGGTCGGCAGGTCGACCTGATCGCCCGTTCTGCCGCTGTCGGAAGCGCGCGGCCCCGGTCCGATCTGCCGGTGGTAGGTGATGTCTGTGAAGTCGAAGCCCTCCACCTCGCGCCAGCGGGTCGGGTCGAACGTCTCGCTGACGGCGGTTGTGCTCATGACGGTCACCTTACGAGCGGCGACCCGTACTTCGATCACGGTGCTCGCGCCGCGGTGATTCGCAACCCCAGGAAGGTTGACAGCTGCGGATGCAGTGCGGGGCCAGGCAGCGCGGGACAGGCAGCGCGGAGATCAGACAGTGCAGATTCAGGCAGCGCGGAGCAAGACGGTGCCAACTCGGAGTGTTGAGACCCGACGCACCACTAACAGCCGAGAATCCCCTTGATGTGGTGTGACGTGTTCCGCCGCGGGGCCCGTGCGGCGTCGATCCACGCCGGTGGCAGGAACTCGGGAACGCCGTCGTCGGCGAACCGGATGTCCCAGTTGCCCCGGTGGACCTCGCTGTGATGATGCCGGCACGGCAGGCATCCGTTGCGGTAGCTGGTTTCACCCTGGTCTGCCCAAAAAATCACATGGTGGGCGTCGGTCCACGCCGGTGGCCGGTCGCAGCCCGGGAATGCGCATCCCTTGTCCCGCAGCACAAGCGCCCGGCGGATGGCGATCGGAAACAGCCGGCTCGCGGAGCCGACGTCCAGCACCTGGGACGGGGAGCCGAGGACCGCGGGGACGATCATCGCGTCACACGCGAGCGTCCTTGCCTGCGCCGCGGTGATCGGACCGCCGAAGTCCAGTAGCCCCATCCCACCGGTGCGGGGTGCGCGCCCGTCACCGGTTGCCGCCCGAAGGTCGTCGAGCGTCATGGTGACCGTGATGTGCGGCCGTTCGCCGCCCTGCATCGGGGCGTCCCCGAGGTCGAGATACCGCCGGAGAACCTCGAGCAGGGCATGCCCGCGGCGGGTGGCCGCGGGGCGTGGGTCGGCGGCACCGGCGTTGGGCCCCACCGGAGCGGAAAGGCCGCCGATCGCCTGGTTGACGATCTCCACCCCGAGGTCGTCAAGCTGGCCGGAGACCCTCGTCAGGCCGGTGTTCGGGTTGCGGGTCCCGAGTGAGAACTCGACGTGATCGGCCGGTGGGTCGTCGTCGAAGTCCTGTCCCTCGTCCAGAGCGATCAGGACCGCCCGGGCGAACACCGCGAACGGGGCAGGTTCGGTGATCCGGCCGTTGGCGACGAGTTGCTGCTGGCACAGCAGTCGGGTGTCCTCGTCGACGCGGGCGGGCAGCTTGGTCATCGTCGTCACGACCGTGCGCGTCTGATCGGCGCCGATCGCGCCCTCTTCGAGCGCTTCGGCGAGCAGCGGCAGGACCGGTGGAAGCTCCCCGCCGGACGGGATCTTCTGCGGGAGCACGGCGGCAGCCGTGCGGACCATCGACGCCGCGTCACTGTGGGAGACGCCGAGCGTGGTGCGCAGCAGCGCGGCTGTCGATGCGGCGCCGTGCGTGCCGGCGAGGCGTCGGGTGTCGACCTCGCCGGCGAGGTGCACCTGCGCGGTGAACACCAAGCGCCCCAGGGCTTCCAGGTCCCGGGCGACCAACAGAAGATCAGCGTCCGGCACCTTCCAGAACTCGGTATCCCGCAATGCGGTGAGCGCCTGCCGTGCGTCGCCGACAACCGCGACGGCGGCTTCGACAACGCTGACCTCGGACACGATCGAACCGTAGCGGTGGCCTGCGGTGGCCGGCGGTCGCGACGACAGATTGTGGACAAACTTCGGACAGACCTAGTCGGACAAACCTCAGTCGGCAAACCTCAGTCGGGCAAACCCTCAGTCGGGCAAACCCTCAGTCGGACAACCTCAGTCGGGCAACTCAGCATCGGGAGCGAGCAGCATGTCGGCGAGCGACCGGGAGAGCCACCGCTGGTAGTCGCGCATCGACCAGTGACGCCGCCGCACGAGCATGTCCCAGCTCGGCAGGCCGTTCATCATCCAGATGATGTCCCGCGCGTGCTCGGTGGTCACGCCACGCCGAAGCGCGTCGAGCTCGGCCAACCGGCGGGCGATTCCGGTGGTGCCGACGAGCCGTTCGGCGTCGGTCGTCTCGAGCAGGGCGACGAGGTCAGCGTCGCCTGCAGCGGCGCCGGCAACGATCACCACGAGGAGCGGCCCGAGGCGCTCGAGCAAGGCGGTGCCCAATGCGGTGTAGCTGTCCAGCAGTGCGCGGGGATCGGTCAGCGCCATCATCCGCTGGATTTCGGGCCGCTGCGCGAGCGGCACGGGCGCGTCGTCACCGACGAGCCGAACGTCGTACAGCCGCTTGAGGAGTTGTGCCTTCGAGCCGCACGAGTTGTAGACGGTCTGTTTCGATACCGCTGCGGTCGCCGCGATCATCGCGAGAGTGGTTGCGGGATAGCCCTGTTCGAGAAAAAGGTGTTCCGCGGCCGTGAGGATGCGGCGCTCGGTGGCGACGGCCGCCTCCTGCCGCACGGGACTCGAGTACGACCGCTGGATATTCACTGGACTCCTGGTCAAATGGTTGTACCGTAAGTCTACTCAACCGGTCGTCCCGAAGGAAGGCCGCCTCAGCACAGACAGCAGAGAGGTCACCCCGTGAGCACGTTTCTGTTCGCCAGCATTCCCGTTCCTGCGCACACCGCGAACCCGATGCCCTTTGCCGCGCGCTTGATCGAACGCGGCCATCGGGTCCTCTGGTACTCCGGATCGGCATTTCACCGGCAGCTCGCCGGTATCGGCGCCGAGCCGTTGCCGTATGTCGACGCCGAGGACTTCGGCGGCGTCGACCTGACCGAACACTGGCCGCAGTACCGGGACATGGCCCCGATCAAGGTGATCCGGCACGTGTTCGCGGAGGTCTTCGTCGGCCACGCGCCGCAGCGGGTCGCCGATATCCGCCGCATCCTCGCCGGCACCCACGTCGACGCGATGCTCTGCGATGGACTGATGTTCGGCGTCGGCCTGGCAGGTGAGTTGGACTCGGTGCCGTGGGCGACGTTCGGCGACGGACCATTGCCCTTCGAGGAGCCCGACACGCCGCCCTTCGGTCCGGGGCTGCAGCCGATGCGCGGCCCGGTAGGGCGGATGCGGAACTCGGTCGTCCGGGCCGCCGGCCGGCGATTGATCTTTGCCGATGCCGATCGCGTGCACGGGCAGATCAGGGCAGCGCTGAGAATGCCACCGCCGTCCAGGTTCGTCCTCGACGAGATGGCGTCGCCGTTCCTGCATCTGCAGGGCTGCACGCCAGGATTCGAGTACCCGCGCACGGCGCTACCGCAGCACGTGCACTGGGTGGGTGCCCTCCGTCCGGACCCGCCCGTGGGCTGGGAACCGCCGGCCTGGTGGCCCGAGGTGACCAGCACGGCGCGGCCCGTCGTGGTCGTGAGTCAAGGGAGCATCCGTCCCGATCCCACCGAGTTGCTGGCCCCCACAGTCACGGCACTCGCCGACGAGGACGTGCTCGTGGTGGTGACCACCGGTCAGGGCGATCCGGACGGTCTCGTCGAGGCACTCGGCGGGTCCCTCCCGGACAACGCCCGGGTCACCAGGTACATCCCGTATGACCTGCTGCTGCGGCACGCGGCTGTCTTCGTCACCAATGGCGGGTACACCGGTGTGACGCTCGCGCTCGCGAACGGAGTGCCTCTGGTGCAGGCGGGAACGACCGAGGAGAAGGCGGAGATCGCCGCCCGCATCCGCTACGCAGGGGTGGGCGTGACCCTGGGCGGTACGGGGCCGTCCGTCGACTCCGTTCGGCGCGGCGTTCGGAAAGTTCTGAGCGACAACAGTTACGGAGCCGCGGCAGGCGTCATCCGGAAGGAAATGGCGGTGCACGACGCCGGCCGGGAGGGCGCCGATCTGCTCGAACGGCTGGCACATACCCGAGGTCCGGTGCTGCGTCACGAGTTCTCCGGTTCTATCCCCGGTTGACAATCTCAAGGTGTCCGGTACCGGAATAGGTGGCGCGCAGACCGCTGAGTCCTGATAGGAACGCGTCATGCGGACCGTGATCACCGGCAGCGCCGGGCATCTCGGCGAGGCGCTGACCCGTACATTCACCGAGGCCGGTCATCAGGTCATCGGTATCGACGTCCTGCGATCGCCGACGACCGATCTGCTGGGCTCGATCACCGACCGATCGTTCGTCCGTGCCGCCCTGCGGGAGGCCGACGCCGTCGTGCACGCGGCGACTCTGCACAAGCCGCACGTCGGGTCCCACCCGCGGCAGGCGTTCGTCGACACGAACGTCACCGGAACGCTCGTGCTGCTCGAGGAATCGGTTGCCGCGGGTGTCGGGCGCTTCGTCTTCACCAGCACGACGAGCGCCTACGGGCGGGCGCTGACCCCGGCGCCAGGCGCGCCGGCCGTGTGGGTCACCGAAGACCTGCAGCCATTGCCCCGCAACATCTACGGCGCCACCAAGGTGGCCGCCGAGGATCTGTGTGAGCTGGTGCATCGCGACCACGGCCTGCCCTGCGTCATCCTGCGTACCGCGCGGTTCTTTCCCGAACCGGACGACACCGCCGCGATACGCGAGGGGTACTCGACGGCCAACGCGCAGCTGAACGAGTTGCTGTATCGCAGGGTCGACATCGCCGATGTTGCGCAGGCGCATCAGCGCGCGGTCGAGCGCGCCGACAGCATCGGGTTCGGCCGGTTCGTCGTCAGCGCGACGACTCCGTTCGCCCGGACCGACGTGTCGGATTTGCGGCGCGATGCACCGTCAGTGGTGCGGCGATACTTTCCCGGGTTCGAGCAGGCCTACACCGATCTAGGGTGGCGGATGTTCCCGGTGATCGATCGGGTGTACGACAGCACGCGGGCGCGGGCTGCGCTGGGCTGGGAGCCGCGGCATGACTTCGCGAGCGGGCTGGAACGGGTTGCTGCCGGGCTGGACGCGCGGAGTGCGCTTGCCGGTCGGATCGGCGAAAAGGGCTACCACCGGTCCTGACGGTGGCATAGCCGACGCAAGCGCTCCGCAGCCGATTCCTTGACCGACTCTGACGGCGAGCCGGCCTCGATCGGTGGGGTTGAGGCCGGAATGTCCGCCGGCCCGGGACGGCCCCGACGGCATTGTCAGGACCGCCGCGGCGGACTCTACCGTGGCCCGATGTGATCGCCCGCCCGGCTGTCGGCCGCCGGTCGGAGCCGCGCGAGGAAGGATGAGCGGGTGCCTGCCCCGACCCGTACCCGATCGACCCCTGTCCGGTCGACCCCGACCCGATCGACCCCTACCGGGTCGAACCGGACCCGATCGAGACCCGTCCGTCGCCGCACCCGGTCGATCTCCGGGCGCTGCTCGCGACCGCGGTTGTGTTCGCGCTGCCGATGGTCGAGCGATTCCGCGGGATCACCGTGCGGGAGGGGGTACTGCTGTACGGGCCGGCCGGGTGGGCGGAGTTCGCACCGTTCCGTGACTACGACGACCGGCAGTGCGTGCCGTGGCTCCATGCGGCGATCGAGTCCGCGACGGTGCCATGGCCGCACCCGCTACGCAGCACGGTGGAGGTCAACACGACCGTCCCCGTGGTCGGCGCCGACCGAGCCGCGGAGTTGGTGCGCGCCGCGGGGTGCCGGACCGCGAAGGTGAAGGTCGCCGATCCACGGGCCGATCTCGCTGCCGACGTCGAACGGGTCGCAGCGGTGCGCACGGCTCTCGGCTCGTCCGGGCGCATCCGGGTCGACGCGAACGCGGCGTGGACGGTGCCCGAGGCGGTGCGGGCGATCGAGGCGCTCGACGCCGCGGCCGGGGGCCTGGAGTACGCGGAGCAGC
Source organism: uncultured Actinomycetota bacterium (assembly GCA_963766015.1). Taxonomy (GTDB): domain Bacteria; phylum Actinomycetota; class Actinomycetes; order Mycobacteriales; family Nakamurellaceae; genus Nakamurella. The sequence continues at coordinate 185,226 of CAVXYU010000044.1, forward strand.
CCTGTCGCAGCTTGCCCGAACTCGCCGAGGTGCGGCGCCGAGTCCAGGTCCCGATCGCCGCCGACGAGTCGATCCGGCACGCGACCGACCCGGCGATGGTCGCGCTGGCCGGCGCCGCGGACATCGCGATCATCAAGGTCGCACCGCTCGGCGGTGTGCGCGCTGCCCTGCGGATCGCCCTGGGTGCCGGCCTGCCGGTGGTCGTCTCCTCAGCGGTGGACAGTTCGGTGGGCTTGGCCGCGGGTCTCGCACTGGCCGCCGCGCTGCCAGAACTGCCCTACGCCTGCGGACTCGGCACAGCCGGCCTGTTGTCGGCCGATGTGACGTCCGCGACGCTGACGCCGGTCGCCGGGGTGCTGCCGGTGCGCCGCAACGCTCCCGATCCGGACCGGCTCGCGACCGTCGCCGCCGAGCCCGCCGCGAACGGGTACTGGCTCGCCAGGCTCGACCGGGTTGCGGCCCTGCTGGACGCGGATGCCGACCGCCGATGACGGTCCCGTTCAGGAGCGCGACGCGGAGCACTGCGACTCCGGTTCCGGAAGGGACTTTGGACTCTGGCCCGGCCGATTAGCCGCGCACATGATCGCAGCATGGTCGAGACATCCACCCCCGTCAGCAACCTGACCGAGGCCGAGAGCTGGGCACTCCTGAACTCCACCGAGTTCGGCCGCCTCGCACTCAGCGTCGCCAATCAGCCCGAGATCTTCCCCATCAACTACGCCGTGCAGAACGGCACGCTCGTGTTCCGGACAGCCCAGGGCACCAAACTCGCCGCGCTGACCATCAACGAGTCGGTGGCACTGGAGATCGACGGTTATGACGGCAACGGGGGGTGGAGCGTCGTCGTCAAGGGGCAGGCTCATGCCGCCGAATGGGGCGACGACTTCGACGACGCCCAGGTATCCGGTCTTCGCCCGTGGGTGGCCACGATCAAGCCGGTGTTCGTCCGGGTGATTCCCGCTGAAGTCACCGGTCGGCAGTTCGAGTTCGGCCCGCCGCCCGACGAGCTCTGAGCCCCGGGGCGGCCCGGCCGGCACAGCGCGGGTGGGCACAGCGCGGGTCGGCACAGCGCGGTTCGGCACAGCGCGGGTCGGCACAGCGCGGGTCGGCACAGCGCGGGCCGGCACAGCGCCGGCCGCAGAGCACACAGCAAGGCAGCGCCGCCGAGCAGCGACAATGGCGGGTGTGAACCCGTCGACGGCATTGGCCCGTGTCCTGGTGGACGAGATGGTGGCCGGTGGGGTCACCGACATCGTGCTGGCCCCCGGGTCGCGCAACGCTCCGCTGTCCATGGCGGTGCACGCCGCCGACACCGCCGGCCGACTGCGGCTGCATGTGCGGATCGACGAGCGGACCGCCGGCTTCCTCGCGCTCGGTCTTGCCCGCGGGTCGGGCCGACCGGTCGCCGTCATCACCACCTCGGGCACCGCTGTGGCCAATCTGCACCCGGCCGTCCTCGAGGCCCATCACGGTGCGGTACCGCTGCTGGTGGTCTCCGCCGACCGGCCGCCTGAACTGCGTGATGTCGGCGCGAACCAGGTCGTCGACCAACGAACCCTCTTCGGATCCACCCTGCGGTTCTTTCACGAATTCGGTGTGGCGCAGCGGGTTCCGGGACAAAACGCCGGCTGGCGGGCGATGGTCTGCCGTGCCCTCGCCGCCGCGACAGGGGCAGGCGGGCTCGCCGGGCCCGTGCAGCTGAACGTGGCCCTTTCGGACCCACTGATGCCCGATGCGGCGCCGGCACCGATGCCACGCCTGGCACCGATGCGACGCCTGGCACGGATGCCAGACCTGGCACGGATGCCAGACCTGGCACGGGGGCGATGGGCACCAGCGGTGCGGCGCGCGAGGACTGGCCGGAGTCGCTCGCCGGCCGGGACGGGCCGTGGACCACGGTCACCGGCACCGACCCCGCGCTGGGTCCCGCGGTGCCGGCGATCGAGCAGGGTGAGCGGGTGCTTTTCCTGGCCGATCTGACCCATCCGTGGGCCGGGACGATCGCCCGGACAGGTCATCTGGTGATCTCCGAGGCCGGTGGCGCCGCCGGTTCTGCGGTGTTGGGTGCAGGTCTGCACCTGCTGTCCGTCGGTGATTTCCTCGAGCAGATGCTCCCCGACCGGGTGATCGTCCTGGGCCGCCCGACACTGTTCCGGCCCGTGCAGCGACTGCTCGCTGATCCGCGGGTGGACGTCGATGTGATCGCCCACCCCGGGAGCTACGCCGACCCCTCCGGCACGGCGCGGTGCGTCGCGGCCGGCTGGCCGGATCTGCGGGGAGCCGCCGATCCGGTCTGGTCGAGCCGGTGGCGTGCGGCCGACGCGGCAGCGGGCCGCGCCGTCCACAAGGTCATCGACGAGCTGGACATCAACGCGTCGCCCCGGTTGGCGCGCGATCTCGTCGGCGCGCTGCCACCGCGAGCGACGCTGCTGCTGGGCTCGTCACAGTCGCCGAGAGATGTCGGCCTGACGGCCGCCCCGCGGGACGGTTTGCGGTTGCTCGCGAACCGCGGCGTCGCGGGCATCGACGGCACCGTGTCCACCGCGGTCGGGGTGGGGCTCGCCGCCGATCCCGAGGATGGGCCGACGGTCGCGTTGGTCGGCGATCTCACCGCTCTGCACGACATCACCGGCCTCGTCGTCGGGCCGCACGAGCCGCGGCCTGACCTGTCGATAGTGGTGAGCAACAACGACGGCGGCGCGATCTTCTCGACCCTGGAACCGGGGGAGCCACGTCATGCTCGGGCGTTCGAGCGGGTCTTCGGAACGCCGCACGCGGCGATGCTCGGCGGGCTGGTCGAGGGTGCCGGCGCCGAGCACGTCCTGGTCTCGACGGCCGACGAGCTTCCGGACGCCATCACCGATCCGAGCGGCATCCGGGTGGTTGAGGTACCAACGTCGCGGACCGATCTGGCCTCCACCCTGAACCGGATGACGCAGGCGGTCCGCGACGCGCTCTGAGCCCCGTCAGAGCAGCAGCGCACGCAACGTCCGGGCCAGCCACGAGCGGTACTGCGCCGGCGTCCAGCCCGCTTCATGTACCAGCCTGAAGTAGTGCGGCGCGGCCAGGACGAACCACAACTCGTCACCGACCTCCTCGACCGGCCGGCCGGAACTCAGACCCCCGAGCGACGCGATCAGCGCGACGCCGGTCCTGGTATCGGCCCTGGCCCGTTCGCCGAGCTCCCGGCGCACTGTCGCGATGCGTGGGTCCGACAGTGCAGCGGCCTCGAACGCGGCGGCGAGCGCGGCGCTCCGTGCGTTTGCCGGGACCATGAAATCAACGAGAGCATCGACCAGGGCGACGGGGTCGGTCTGTGCGACCACGTGCCGGAAGGACTCCCGCTCGAGCAGTGACGTCCGGCCCTCGTCCCCGGTGAAGGCCTGCTCGTACGCCGCGAGTAGCAGGTCGGCTTTCGGTCCGCTCTGTTGGACGGTCTCGACGGATAGCCCCGCTCGCGCGGCGATCGATTTGAGAGATGTTCCAGCGTAACCGTTATCGGCGAAACACTCACCGGCGGCAGCCAGCAGTCGGCGACGGGTCGCGGCAGCCTGTTCGGCCCGAACCGGGGATCGGTAGGCCCGTTTGGCGGGAAAAACCGGTTGCTCAGTATTCATTGCGTTGGGACCGTATCAAAAAGCGTGTGGCTCGCTTCCTGTTGCCAGTCAACCTGCCCCTCACCCGATGGAGTCTGCTGCAATGAGTTCGTTCCTGCTGTGCGCGACCCCCGTTTACGGTCACGTCGCGCCGATGATCACCATCGGCCGTCATCTCGTCGATGCCGGCCACCATGTCCGGATGCTGACCGGCAGCCGCTTCGCCGGCGCCGTCACGGCCGCCGGCATGGAACACCTCGCGCTTCCGGAAGCGGCCGATTACGACGACCGCGATGTAGCAGGCGCCTTTCCCGGTGGGGAGGACCTCACCGGTGTCAGCCGGATCCGCTTCGATGTCGAGAACAACTTCGTCGCGGTGATGCCGCACCAGTACCTCGGAATCCGGTCAGCGATGTCGCACGGGCCGGTGGACGCGGTGTTGAGTGAGACGGCGTTCACCGGAGTGATCCCGCTGCTGCTGGAGGACGACGGGAGCCGGCCGCCGGTGTTGATCTGCGGTGTCCTGCCGCTGCCGCTGTCCAGCCGCGACACGGCACCGTTCGGGCTCGGCATGGCGCCGTCCGCCACGGCGCTCGGCCGGCTCCGCAACCGTTCGCTGAACAGGCTGGTGTCCAGGGTGATCTTCGGCCGCGCCCAGCGGCTTGCCCAGAGTCTTCTGCGTGACCTGGGTGTCGGGCCGCTGCCGTGTTTCGTGCTGGACTTCAGCTCGCTCTCGGATGGGATCCTGCAGCTGACCGGCGCTGGTTTCGAGTACCCGCGCAGCGACCTGAAGACAAAGGTTCAGTACGTCGGTGCGGTGCTGCCGAGGATCGATGCGTTCGAGGCACCGTCCTGGTGGGCTGAGCTCGACAGCGACCGACCGGTCGTCCTGGTCACCCAGGGCACGATCGCCAACGATGACCCGGGGGCGCTTCTGCTGCCGACGATCCGGGCGCTCGCCGACGACGACGTTCTCGTCGTCGCCACCACCGGGGACGAGGCCACTGCACGGGCCCTTCGCGGGGACCTGCCACCCAACGCAAGGGTGGAGGCGTTCCTGCCGTACGACCGGCTGCTGCCGAAGATCGACGTGATGATCACCAACGGCGGGTACGGCGGCGTGCAGTTCGCGCTCGCAAACGGCGTGCCGTTGGTCGTCGCGGGCGACACCGAGGACAAGCCGGAGATCGCCGCCAGGGTTGCCTGGTCGGGCGCCGGGATCAACCTTCGTACGGGCCGGCCCGCGCCCGAGGCGATCAAGGGTGCTGTTCACCGGATCCTGGACGGTGCGGGATACCGGGCGTCGGCACAGCGGCTCCGCGACGAACTCGCCGCCTGTAATCCGTTGACGGCGATCGGCGCGGCGCTCGAGAACGCAGTGGCGACAGCTGACTTCGCGACGACCAGCGGGCAGGAAGAAGCCGTCGGTCGCTGATCGGGCTGGACGGAACTCCGGGTCGCAGACGTCAGCCGGCGGAGGAGATGTAACCCATCAGCTGCTGCTGCTCGGTCTCCAGTTCGTCCACCCGGATCTTGACGATGTCGCCGATGGACACGATCCCGGCGAGGACGCCATCTGCCACCACCGGCAGGTGACGGAATCGCCGCTGGGTCATCGTCGTTGCGAGCGAACGGATCTCGTCGGTCGGCGAGCAGGTCTGGACCTCGGCGGTCATCACCGACCGGACCGGCACCGTCAGGATCTCCACTCCGACGCTGTCCAGACCGTGGACGATGTCCCGCTCGCTGATGATGCCGTCGATGGTCCGCCCGTCCGTGGTGACCACCAATGCTCCGACCCGGTGCCCGGTCAGCGCGCTGATCGCCGCTCCGACGGTGGCTTCCGGGTCGATGGTCGCGACGGCGTCGCCTTTGGTCGCGAGAACGTCTTTGACGCGCATGGCACCCCTCCCACCACGCCGGGTTCGCCGGACCGCGGACACCGTCAGGCGCCGACGTGCACACCGAAGGATAGTCCCGTTCGTGACACTTCGGCCGGATCTGAACGTCGGGTCGGTCTCGGATGTCGGTGGCGCGCCGGCCGGCGGTGAAGGAATTGTTCGTCTGTGCGGCATCGATCGGTTGTTCACGTCGGGCATTTCCCGGCATATCCCGCCGAAGTCACGCTGACCCCGCTTTTCTTGTCAGCAGGCCCTGCCGGGAGCCTTTGTCGAACAACGATCGTCATCACCCGACATTGGAATAGAAATGAAATGCGTTCGCCCGATCCTGACAGTCGGACCTCCGTCCGCAGTTACTGAGGCGCGCAGGGCGTGCCGGACGTGAAGACGTACAACCTGCTGTTGCGTCACGCCTGTTTCTGGGTGATCTCGAACTCCTTCCTGAACACGAAGGAGGAAATGCGCACCAGTGGGTGAAACTCAATCTTCAGCAAATGGTAAAAAGCCTTGCGAAGGTAGTATCGGAGTGACGAAAGAAGGTATTCCCATGAAGTGGAGAATGGTCACTCTCGCGATGGTGACGGGAGTGACGCTCGCTGGCTGCGCCGCTCAGCCGGCGCCGGTCACCGGTGTCGGGCAACCCGTGTCGCTCACATCGAACGCGTCCGCAGTCATCAGCGAACAAGCCGATGTCGCGCCGGCCGCCACCGCTGCGGGTCAACCGACGGTGACGGTGACGGCAGTTGCACCGGTGACGGTCACTGCCCAACCCCCGGTGACAGTGCAAGCCCCGGTGACAGTGCAAGCCCCGGTCACGGTCCAAGCCCCGGTCACCGTGGTGGCGCCCGCGCCGCGGACCGTCACGGCTCCGGCTCCGGAGGTCATCGTGGTCCCCGCACCGGATCCCTATCCCGGCTACTACTACACATCGGGTGTGAGTGCGTTGCCGTCGGGATTGTTTTGTAAGGACCTGAAGGCCCTCGGGTACAACTGGGGCGACGCCACCGAGTACTGGATCTTGTGGGGAGCCCCGGACAACATGGATGCCGACCTGAACGGCATTCCGTGCGAGACCGTCTACTGACGCGTCAGTCGCAGAAATGGGTGTCAGTCCCGGGACTCGAGGGCGTCCCTGATCGGGATCATCTTGATCTGCGCCTCGCGCGCCTCGATCTCCGGATCGGAATCGGCGACGATCCCGCAGCCGGCCATCAGCCGGACGCTCCGGCCGTGGATCTGGGCGCAGCGCAAGGCGATCGCGAACTCGCCGTCGCCGCGGCTGTCCATCCATCCGACCGGCGCCGCGTACCGCCCGCGGCTCATCGGCTCGAGCTCGCGGATCACCTGCCGCGCAACGGCTGTCGGGCTGCCGCCGACTGCGGCGGTGGGGTGCAGGCGGGCCGCGAGGTCCAGCGCGGTCGGCGCGCGCTCGTCGAGCCGGCCGATGATGTCGGTGGACAGGTGCGTGAGGTTGGCAAGTTCGAGCGGCACCGGGCTCGACGGCACATCGAGTTCGTCGGTGGCCATCGCGAGCATGTCCGCGACCGACCGCACGGCGTACGCGTGTTCGGCGATGTCCTTGGCGCTGCCGAGCAGTTCGGCGGAGACGGCGTCGTCGCTGTGTTCCTTCCACGCGGTTCCGGCGAGCACCCGGGATGCGACGAGCGCGCCGCTGCGGCGGATCAGCAGTTCCGGGCTGGCACCGACGAGTCCGTCGACAGCGAAGGTCCAGCAGTCCGGGTAGGCGTCGGCGAGCCGGCGCAGCAGGAAGCGCTCGTCGACCGGGCGGGTCGTGGTGGCCTCCAGATCGTGCGCGAGCACCACCTTCTGCAGTTCGCCGGCGCGGATCCGGGCGGTGGCCGCGCTGACCGCGGAGGTGAACCCGGCGACCGACAGATCGGCGTCGGCGTAGCTGACCCGGCCGGGGGCACGCACCGCGGCCGGCCGCTCGCCCCGGAGCACGGCCCCGATGGTCGTCCGGAAGGTGATGTCGCCGTCCCTGCCGAGCACGGTGTTCGGGACGACGGCCACCGATGGGTCGTCGTCGTCGAAACCCAGCGACACGAAGGCGATGGGTCCGCTGCCGCGAACCCCGACGGAGTCCTCGATCCGCAGCCCGGCGCTGACCTCCGCGAACCAATCCTGGATCTGCCGTGCGGCGTCCGCTCCGGTGGTGGTGAAGCGCTGGTACTCGCCCCACCCGACAAAGCCTGTTCCGTTGTGCACAAAACAGAGCGTGCCGGTAGGCGGGACGAGCGCGCCGATCAGTTCGGTGTCCGGATCGACCGGTTCGGAGAACGCACTCAGCGCCAGACGAGTGGTCGGCACGGCAGTCACGAGCGCCAAGGGTAGTCGTCCGTTACGCCCGGCCCGCCCGGTCCTCGCGTGATGATCGCAACGTCCGCCATTTTCCGACGTTGCACATCCGTGAGTCCGGGATTCAGCAGCCGTAGACTTTGCCGGTGACGGCCGAGGCGCAATCTGCATCCGGCCGCGTCCCGGGCGGCCCCTCGACGCGCGCCGACGACGGCAGACGCGGCCGTCCCGGCCGGCGTTGGGCGGCGCGCGGCGTGCTGCTGGCGGCCGTCGCCGTCACCGTGATGATGATCGCTCTGGCGATCGCGATGCGGGCGAACGACGGTGCGATCGACGACCATCTCGGGACCGCCACGGCCACCGTTCTGTCGGTCTCGCCGCTGCGGACCGGGGTCGAGTTCGTCGACGCGACCGGCGCGACGATTCGGCCGGAGGGCGGGGTGCTGTATCCGGGACTGCTCTCTCTCGGTCAGCAGTTCGTCGTCGAGTACTCCCAGCAGGACCCGCAGATCGCCCGGGTGGCCGGCCGGACGGCAGCGGTGGGCACGCTGTCGATCGGCCTGGTCACCGCAGTGACATGGCTGGTCGCCGTTCCGCTGATCTGGTGGCTGATCCGGCGTGCCTGCCTGCCGCTGTTCGGAACCGCTCGGCGGTCCGGTCATGCCGCGGACCCAGCGGCGGCCGGGGAGGCGGGGGAGCCGCCCGGAGCCGATCACGGCCGGCAGACAAGGAGCGACGGTCGTCACGGCGGTGGCACGGCGGAGCCTGCTGCTCGGTAGGCTGCGACGTCATGGGCTGGGGTGAGGTGCGATGAGCAGGGCGGGTCTGGAGAAGGAACCACGACAGGTCGCCGCGATGTTCGACGCGGTCGCAGAACGGTACGACCGGACCAACACCATCCTTTCCGCGGCACAGGACGGCCGGTGGCGTCGTCACACCGTCCGCGCACTGCAGCTGTTGCCGGGACAGAAGGTTCTGGATGTGGCCGCGGGGACCGGTGTGTCGACCCGGGCACTGGCCGCGACCGGGGCGTGGTGTGTGGCCACCGATTTCTCGGTCGGGATGCTGTCCGCAGCAAAGCCCGACTTCCGGTTGCCGAGAGTGGCCGGGGATGCCCTGCGCCTGCCCTTCGCCGACCACACCTTCGACGCCGTGACGATCTCCTTCGGCCTGCGCAACGTGGAGGATCCGGCCGCCGCGCTCCTCGAGTTCGCGCGGGTCACCAAGCCCGACGGTCAGCTGCTGGTCTGCGAGTTCTCCCGGCCGCGGCCGGCGCCGATCCGCTGGGGCTACCGGTGGTACCTGCGCAATGTGCTGCCGAAGCTGGCCGGTCGGGTGTCGTCGAATCCGGAGGCCTACACCTACCTGCAGGAGACCATCGACGCCTGGCCGGACCAGCCGTCGCTCGCCAGGATGATCGCGAGATCCGGTTGGACGGACGTGGTCTGGCGCAACATGACTTTCGGTGTCGTCGCGCTGCACCACGCTGTCCGCAGGCCCGACTGACCCATCGCCGGCGCGGCCGCGCCACCACGCGCCGTGTGCGGGAGACCCGAGCCGTGCACGCCGGATCGCGCATCAGCGTGGCGTTCGCGGCCCTTGGTGTACGAGGTCCGCGACGAGTCCTACACTGAGGGCGAAGTGAGCTCGTGAACGTTTTCACAAACTCGCTTGCCTGCCGTAAGGACCGCGTCGCAGCCCTTCCAGGCCCGACTCCCGACGGTGTGCAGAGAGGTCGCGATGAGCCTGTCGAACGCGGTGAGTGACTCGGACCGGACGGCGGATGTGATCGTCGTCGGTGCCGGACCCGCCGGGTCCACCGTCGCGACGTACCTCGCCCGCTCCGGCGTGGACGTGCTTCTGCTGGAGAAATCCACCTTCCCAAGGGACAAGGTCTGCGGCGACGGCCTGACGCCACGCGGGGTCAAGCAGGTGCTCGCCCTCGGCGTCGACGTCTCCGGACCGGACTGGATCAAGAACAAGGGACTGCGCGTCGTCGGCGGTGGCACCAGCCTCGAACTGCCCTGGCCGGTCCTGCAGGACTTCCCCGACTTCGGTGTCGTCCGCCCGCGTCGCGACTTCGATGAGATGCTCGCCACTCTCGCGGTGAAGGCGGGCGCGCGGATGCGGGTGGCCACCACGGTCACCGGACCCGTTCGGGACGAACGCACCGGCCGGATCACCGGCGTGCTGGCGAAGACGCAGGACGGCCCGACGGAGTTCACCGCGCCGCTGGTGCTCACCTGCGACGGGGTGTCGGCGCGGGTGGCGCTCGGTATGGGCATCAACAAGCGTGATGACCGTCCCCTCGGGGTGGCCGTCCGGCGCTACTACAAGAGCCCCAGCCGGACCAATGACGACTACCTCGAATCTCACCTCGAGCTCTGGGATCGCTCCGACCCGGCCAAGGCCAAGCTGCTGCCCGGGTACGGCTGGATCTTCGGCCTCGGCGATGGCACCGTCAATGTCGGTCTGGGCATGCTCAACTCGTCCAAGGCGTTCGGCAAGACCGACTACCGCGCACTGCTGCGGACCTGGCTCGACGGAACCCCGGAGGAGTGGGGGCTGCGCGAGGAGAACGCCATCGGACCGATCGGCGGCGCGGGCCTGCCGATGGGCTTCAACCGCACGCCGCACTACTCGGACGGGCTGCTGCTGGTAGGGGACGCCGGCGGCGCGGTCAATCCGTTCAACGGCGAGGGCATCGCGTACGCGATGGAGTCCGCGGCGCTCGCCGCCGAGTCCGTCCTGCAGGCACTCGGCCGCCCGGACGGCGCGAGCCGGGAGGCGGCGCTGCACGGCTACGAGACGGCGATGAAGGACCACTTGGGCGCTTACTACCGCCTTGGCGGTATCTTCTCCACGCTGATCGGGAAGCCGGCCGTGATGAAGACGGCAACCCGATTGGGGCTGCCGCGCAAGGATCTGATGTACCTGGTGCTCAAATTGCTCGCCGGGTTGTACGACAGCCGGGACGGAGACTGGGCCGACCGCATCGTCCGGTCGCTGACCAGGATGGCGCCCAGTGTCTAGCGTGTGTTCGTGCCGGCGTCCGACTAGCCCGGGGAGGTCTCTGCCGTGCTGAGTGCTTATCTGCCGATGATCATCCTGCTGATCCTGGTGACCGGTTTCGCGTTGACCATGGTCACCGTGGTGAGCGACAAGCTCGGCCCGCACCGTTACAACCGCGCGAAGCTCGACGCCTACGAATGCGGCATCGAGCCGACGCCACTCCCGGCCGGCACCGCGGGCAGGTTCCCCATCAAGTTCTATCTGACCGCCATGCTGTTCATCGTCTTCGACATCGAGATCGTCTTCCTGTACCCGTGGGCGCAGTCGGCCGTCCAGCTGGGAGTTCTCGGCCTGGTGGAAATCCTGTTGTTCATCGTCACCGTCGGTGTCGTGTACACCTACGCCTGGCGGCGCGGCGGGCTCGACTGGGATTGATCGGCCCGCACTGATCGAGACGCGGACCGACCGCTGTGCTGAACTGACCGACGGTGACATCCGTCGAAGGTGGGACCGACCTCGGTGCCATCGACGACGACGACACCGGCACGACGCACCACACGCATGACCCGCACGACCAAAACGGCATCACAAGTGTCCATTCGAATCCGCTCATCAGGCGAAGAAGGGAGCAGTGCTCATGGGCCTGGAAGAGAAACTTCCGAGCGGTGTGCTGTTGACCAGCGTCGAGAAATTGGTCAACTGGACCCGTAAGGCATCGCTGTTCCCGGCCACCTTCGGCCTGGCCTGTTGTGCAATCGAGATGATGACGACCGGTGCCCCGCGGTACGACCTCGGCCGGTTCGGCATGGAGGTCTTCCGCGCATCGCCGCGGCAGGCCGACCTGATGATCGTCGCCGGCCGGGTCAGCCAGAAGATGGCGCCCGTCCTGCGACAGATCTACGACCAGATGGCAGAGCCGAAATGGGTGCTGTCGATGGGCGTCTGCGCGTCGTCGGGCGGAATGTTCAACAACTACGCGATCGTCCAGGGCGTCGATCACATCGTCCCGGTGGACATGTACCTGCCGGGTTGCCCTCCGCGCCCGGAGATGCTCATCGACGCGATCCTCAAGCTGCACGCCAAGATCATGGACGAGCCGCTGGGTGCCAAGCGGGCCGCCGAGAAGCTCGGCGAGCGAACGGATCTGGTGGCCTCCTCGGTCCGTTACGGCAAGCTGCCGGCACCGATCGGCACCCCGCAGGTCAACATCGACGCACTGGCCGCCAAAGAGATCGGTGCGGGGCGGCCGTGACCGGACCACGCAACACCGGACCAGGCAGCACCGGACCAGGCAGCACCGGACCGGGCGGCGAGAACTCGTCCGAACCACCGGCGGAGAAGTCCCCGCCGAGCCGGCCCGAGCAGAGCTCACCCGCCGCATCCGGTGGGGTCGGCCGTACCTCGACCGGCGGCAACGACTCCGCGGAGGGCGGGACCACCGCCGCCGGCGGCCACAGCTCGGTCGACACCCCCGGTGAGAAGGCGACCGGCACCACGGATGACGCCTCGGCCAAGGGCACCGACTCGACAACCGTTGCGGAGCAGGGACTGCAGGACCCGAGCTCCCCGGGAGGTCTCGCCGAACGCACCGGGATGTCCGGGGCTCCAGTGGGCGTGCCGGCGACGGGCGTCGAGCGCACCGGCATGTTCGGTGTGCACGGGTCCGGCGACACCACGGGTTTCGGATTGCTCGTCCGGCAGCCCTACACGCCTGTGCCCGCGGAGCGGCCTTATGGCAGCTACTTCGATGAGGTGGCCGACGCGTTGCTCGCGGCCATGGCCAAGCGGTCGATCCCGCCGCAGGCTCTGCTGCAGACCACGGTGGCGAACGGCGAGATCACCTTCTACGTCGCCCGCGACCACCTGACGGCGTTGCTCTGGGCGGTCCGGGACGACGAGTCGCTGCGGTTCGAGCTGGCGTCATCCATCTCCGGCGTCGACTACGGCGAGAACGTCTCCCGGCGGCTGCATGTCGTTTACGAACTCACGTCGATGACGTACCGCCGGCACATCCGGCTCGAGGTGGCGGTCGACGTCACCGACGCGAATGTGCCCAGCGCAGTGGGTATCTACCCGACGGCCGATTGGCAGGAGCGGGAGATCTGGGACATGTTCGGCATCAACTTCCCCGGTCATCCGGGTCTGACCAGGATCCTGATGCCGGACGACTGGCTCGGGCATCCGCAGCGCAAGGACTACCCGCTCGGCGGGATCCCGGTGGAGTACAAGGGTGCCGAGATCCCGTCCCCGGATCACCGGAGGACGTACTCATGACCGAGAACGACGGCCGGGCAGCCGGTTCCGCGACCTTCGCCGAGGATTTCCTCGACAGCGACCTGCAGGATTCCGCGACCCGCCGGCGGAGTGACGACAACCTCCGCCGGGCACGGGGAACCGACACCACCGAGGGGCGGATGTTCACCGTCACCGGCGGCGACTGGGACGAGCTGCTCGCGACGACCGAGTTCGAGAACGACGAACGCATCATCATCAACATGGGTCCGCAGCACCCGTCGACGCACGGTGTGCTCCGGCTGATCCTCGAGCTCGAGGGTGAGACCGTCGTGCAGGCGCGGTCGGTCATCGGCTACCTGCACACCGGCATCGAGAAGTCCTGCGAGTACCGCACCTGGACGCAGGGTGTCACGTTCGTCACCCGCGCCGATTACCTCTCGCCCGCGTTCAACGAGGCGGCGTACTGCATGGCCGTCGAGAAGCTGCTCGGCATCGAGGTTCCGGTCCGCGCCCAGGTGATCAGGGTGCTGCTGATGGAGCTGACCCGGATCTCCTCGCACCTGGTGGCGCTGGCCACCGGCGGTATGGAACTCGGCGCGCTGACCGGTATGACGGCCGGTTTCCGGGAGCGCGAGGAAGCGCTGCACCTGATGGAGTTCCTCACCGGGCTGCGGATGAACATGGCGTTCATCCGGCCGGGCGGGGTGGCGCAGGAGCTGCCGGAAGGCTCGATCGAGCGGATCAACCAATTCATCAAGGTCATGGAGTCGCGGCTCCCGGAGTACGACAAACTGCTGTCCGGGCAACCGATCTGGAAGGCCCGGATGGTCGGGGTCGGCATCCTGCCGCTCGAGGCCTGCATGCAGTTGGGCGTCACCGGTCCGATCCTGCGGTCCGCCGGGCTGCCCTGGGACCTGCGAAAGGTGATGCCGTACAGCGGGTACGAGGACTACGAGTTCGAGGTCCCGACGTCGACCGACGCGGACTGCTATTCGCGGTTCCTGATCCGGCTGGCCGAGATGTGGGAATCGCTGAAGATCATGAAGCAGGTGGTCAAGCGGCTCGAGGAGCCCGGCCCGGTGATGGTGGCGGACCCGAAGGTCGGCTGGCCGGCCCAGTTGTCGATCGGCTCCGACGGGATGGGTAACTCGCTGGAGTACATCCGCAAGATCATGGGCCAGTCGATGGAGTCGTTGATCCACCACTTCAAGCTGGTGACCGAGGGCTTCGAGGTCCCGGCCGGTCAGGCTTACGTCGCGATCGAGAACCCGCGCGGGGAGATGGGGTGCCATGTGGTGTCCTCGGGCGGGACCCGGCCGTGGCGGGTTCACCTGCGTGACCCCGGTTTCGTGAACCTGCAGGCGATGCCGGCGATGGCGGAGGGTTCGATGATCGCCGACGTTGTCGCCGCGGTTGCTTCCATTGACCCGGTGATGGGTGGGGTGGACCGATGACGACAGCGAGCGAGCATCGCAGGCGCCCCGGCGCCCGCGAGCGCGGGGGAGTGAGCATCGCAGGCGCCCTGGCGCCGAGGCGCGGAGCGACCCCAGAGCGAGCCATCGGTAGAGAGCGGAACGAGCGCGGAGTCGAGAGGTGTCACCGATGAGTGGCGAACACAACAGGCGGATCGGCGTCCCGGTCTTCCTGCCGTCCGACGTCGTCTTCGACGGGCTCACGCACGCGCGCGCCGACGAGATCATCGCGAAGTACCCCGAGTCCCGGTCGGCGCTGCTGCCGTTGCTGCACCTGGTGCAGTCGGTGGAGGGCTTCGTCTCCCAGCCGGGTATCGAGTTCTGTGCGATCAAGCTGAACCTCACCGACGCCGAGGTCTCGGCGGTCGCGACGTTCTACACGATGTACAAGCGAACACCCTGCGGGCAGCACCTGGTGAGCGTCTGCACCAATGCGCTCTGCGCCGGGCTCGGCGGCGACGCGATCTACGCCACGCTGTCCCAGCACCTCGGTGTCGGCCACGAGGAAACCGCCGGCGAGCCGGGTACGACGGGGTCGATCACCCTCGAGCACGCCGAGTGCCTCGCGGCCTGCGACCACGGTCCGGTGCTGCAGGTCAACTACGAGTTCTTCGACAACCAGACCCCCGACGGCGCACTGGATCTGGTGACGGCTTTGCAGGCGGGGGAGCGACCGGCGCCGAGCCGCGGTGCACCGCTGACCGACTTCCGTTCGGTGGAACTCGAGATCGCCGGCATCTACCCCGATCTGGAGACGCGGGTGGAGGCGCCGACCGCATCGGTGCCGACCCTGCGCGGCGCGGTGCTGGCCGAGCACACCGACCAGCGTGCGCCGACGATGCCCGACTCCTTCGAGATGCCGGCGCTGCCGGAGAAGAAATGAGGAGCCAGCGATGAGCACCCCGGCTGATCCACACTCGAACGCGTCGGTCCCGGCGGGGCAGGAACCGGCGCCGGCAGCGGTGCCCCCGCCGGCGGCCTCACCCGTCGAGCAGTCCGTGGCGAAGGAAGCCGGCCCGGGCACCTTCAGCTCGCCGGGTACCGGTGA
The DNA here is from genome assembly GCA_963766015.1 of uncultured Actinomycetota bacterium. Taxonomy (GTDB): domain Bacteria; phylum Actinomycetota; class Actinomycetes; order Mycobacteriales; family Nakamurellaceae; genus Nakamurella. The sequence goes on from CAVXYU010000044.1 coordinate 200,806, forward strand.
GGCCCCGGACCCCGTCCCGGTGACGATCACCCCGCCCGTGGCCCCGCCCGCCGAGCCGAGCGGACCGCTGTCGGTCGCCGATGCGTTCCGCGGCGCCGCCCCGGCGCGTGGCGAGCGATTCCCGACCCCGGCCGACGGAGCCGCCCCGCTGACCCCGGTGCTGACCCGGCGCTGGGCGTCACCGCGGTCCTGGAGCCTGGACACCTACCGGCAGCTCGACGGCTACCAGGCACTGCCGGCCGCCCTGGCGGTCGATCCCGGCCGGCTCACCGAACTGATCAAGAACTCGGGCCTGCGTGGGCGGGGCGGCGCCGGTTTCCCGACCGGTCTGAAGTGGTCGTTCCTGCCGCAGGGCGACACCAAGCCGCACTACCTGGTGATCAACGCCGACGAGGGTGAACCCGGAACCTGCAAGGACATCCCGCTGATGATGGCGGATCCGCATTCGCTGATCGAGGGCTGCATCATCACCTCGTACGCGATCCGGGCGCCGTTCTGCGCGATCTACATCCGCGGCGAAGCGGTGCACGCGATGCGCAGGGTGCAGCACGCGGTGAACGAGGCGAAGGCCGCCGGTCTCCTCGGCAAGAACATCCTCGGGTCCGGGTACGACCTGGAGATCGTCGTGCACGGCGGGGCCGGTGCCTACATCTGCGGTGAGGAGACCGCCCTGCTCGACTCCCTCGAAGGCCGCCGCGGCCAGCCGCGGCTGAAGCCGCCGTTCCCAGCGATCGCCGGGCTGTACGCCTGCCCGACCGTCGTCAACAACGTCGAGACCATCGCCTCGGTGCCGGCGATCCTGCTCGGCGGCTCGGACTGGTACCGCTCGATGGGCACCGAGAAGTCGCCCGGGCCGAAGATCTACTCGCTGTCCGGGCACGTCACCAATCCCGGCCAGTACGAGGCCCCGATGGGCACGACGCTTCGCCAGTTGCTGGTCTCGGCCGGCGGCATGCTCGACGGCATCCCGCTGAAGTTCTTCACGCCGGGCGGGTCGTCGACGCCGATCTTCACCCCCGAGCATCTCGACGTGCCGCTGTCCTTCGACGACGTCGCGGCCGCCGGCTCGATGCTCGGAACGACCGCGCTGATGTGCTTCAACGAGACCGTCTCGGTGCCGTGGGCCGTCTGGAAGTGGCTCGAGTTCTACAAGCACGAGTCGTGCGGCAAGTGCACACCGTGCCGTGAGGGCACCGGCTGGCTGGTGCAGATCCTGCGCCGGATCGTCTCCGGCGCGGGCACTCTCGAGGACCTCGACACGATGGCGGACGCCGCCGGGAACATCGCCGGGCGTTCGTTCTGCGCGCTCGGCGACGCTGCGGCGACCCCGATCCTGTCCAGCTTCAAGTACTTCCGATCCGAGTTCGAGGACCTCGTCACCGGCCGCACGCCGCCGGTCGTCGAGTCACGTCTGCTGGTGGGGGCCCACTGATGACCCAAGTTGCGACACCGCCCGCCGGTGCGCCCGCGCCGGAACCGGAACCGGTTCCCGAAGGGCATGTCCGGCTCACCGTCGACGGCGTCAGCGTCATCGCGCCGAAGGGTGAGCTGGTCATCCGCACCGCGGAGCGGATCGGCATCGCCATCCCGCGGTTCTGCGACCACCCGCTGCTCGAACCCGTCGGCGCCTGCCGGCAGTGCCTGGTCGAGGTCGAGATGGGCGGCCGGCCGATGCCGAAGCCGCAGGCCTCGTGCACCCAGACCGTCGCTGACGGGATGGTGGTCAAGACCCAGCTGAGCTCCCCGGTGGCGGAGAAGGCGCAGCGCTCGAACCTCGAGTTCCTGTTGCTGAACCATCCCCTGGACTGCCCGATCTGCGACAAGGGCGGCGAGTGTCCGCTGCAGAACCAGACTCTCGCGAACGGCTCGGCGGTGTCCCGGTTGCGCGACCCGAAGCGGGTCTTCGTCAAACCGATCGCCGTGTCCAGCGAGATCCTGCTGGACCGCGAGCGCTGTGTGCTCTGCCAGCGCTGCACCCGGTTCTCCGACCAGATCGCCGGTGACCGGTTCATCGACCTGCTCGAGCGCGGGTCCGCGCAGCAGATCGGGATCAACTCCGAAGAGCCGTTCCAGTCCTACTTCTCTGGCAACACCATCCAGATCTGCCCGGTCGGCGCGCTGACGTCGGCCGGCTACCGGTTCCGGGCACGGCCGTTCGACCTGGTCTCCACCGACACCGTCTGCGAGCACTGCGCGAGCGGCTGCGCGATGCGCACCGACCACCGGGCCGGCGCCGTCACCCGGCGGCTGGCCCGCACCGACCCCGACGTCAACGAGGAGTGGAACTGCGACAAGGGCCGGTTCGCCTTTCCCCTACATTCGCGAGGCCGACCGGCTCACCCGGCCGCTGGTCCGCGACGCGGACGGCGTACTGCAGCCGAAGCGTCCTGGACCGAGGCGATGGCGGTCGCCGCCGCGGGCTTGCTCGCGGCCAGGGACACCGGCGGCGTCGGCGTGCTGACCGGCGGCCGGCTGACCGTCACCGATGCCTACGCCTACGCGAAGTTCGCCCGGCTGGCGCTGCGCACGAATGACATCGACTTCCGGGCCAGGGCGCACTCCGCGGAGGAGGAGGCCTTCCTCGCCTCCCGTGTTGCCGGCACCTCCCCGGAGCGCGGCGGCGTCACCTACGCCGGACTGGAGAAGGCGTCGGTCGTCCTGCTCGTCGCTCTGGAACCGGAGGAGGAGTCGCCGATCCTGTTCCTCCGTCTTCGTAAGGCCGCCCGCAAGGGCCTGGCCGTGTTCTCGGTGTCGGCCGTGCTCAGCGCGGGCCTGCACAAGCTTTCCGGAACGCTCGTCGGCGCCGTCCCCGGCACCGAGCCGACCGTGCTGGCCGGTCTGGCCGGCGAAACCCTCGCCGACGCCGGCGTGCCCGACGCCGCAGAACGCAACCGGCTCGGCGCCGCGCTGCGCACGCCGGGTGCCGTCGTGCTGGTGGGCGAGCGGGCTGCGCAGACCCCGGGCCTGCTCGGTGCCGTCAGCTCACTCTGGTCGACGCGACCGGCGCCCAGCTCGCCTGGGTACCGCGGCGGGCGGGTGAACGTGGTGCGCTGGACGCCGGCGCGATCGGCTACGTGCTGCCCGGCGGCCGCCCGCTGGCCGACCCCGCCGCCCGCGCCGAGATCGAGACAGCCTGGGGCGCATCGATTCCCGAGATGCCCGGCCGTGACACCGCCGGCATCCTGGCCGCCGTCGGCATCGCCGAGCCCGATCTCACGGAGGACGCCGCGGAGCCTGCCGAGCCCGGCCTCGCCGGTCTGGTGATCGGCGGGGTGGAGATCTCCGACCTGCCCGATCCCGCCGCGGCGCTGGCCGCGGTGGCCAGTGCCGGTTTCGTCGTCAGCCTGGAGATCCGGGCGAGCGCCGTGACCGAACTGGCCGACGTGGTGTTCCCGGTGGCCGCTGTCGCGGAGAAGTCGGGCGCGTTCGTCAACTGGGAGGGCCGGCTGCGGCCGTTCGACGGCCGCCCTGCCCGAGGCCGGGATGCTCGACGAGGCCCGGATCCTGGACACCCTCGGCGTGGAGATGGACGTCGACCTGTACACCCAGACCGCGGCCGCCGCGGCCGGCGAGATGGCCCGGCTCGGCGTCTGGAGCGGGCCTCGCGCCGTCCTTCACCGGCGACCGGGACCAGCCCGGTGTTGATCACGGCGAAAATGCCGGACGGTCGGGAAACCGCGACGGGGGCTTGACGGCAGGCGGGCGCTTCGTCCTCGCCTCCTGGCGGATGAACCTCGACGGCGGCCGTGGCCTGGACGGGGAGCCGCACCTGATGGGCACCGCTCGTCCGGAGGTGGTCCGGTTGTCGCCGACCGATGCCATCGCGCTCGGTGTGAACAGCGGTGACGCGGTCACCGTGCGCGGCCCGCTGAGCGCGATCACCCTGCCGCTCGTCGTCACCGGGATGGTGAACGGCGTGGTGTGGCTGCCGGCGCACATCGACGGTGTCGGCAACCTCCGGACGCCTCGGCGCGACCGTCTCCGACGTCGTACAGGTCGTCCCCGCGGTCGGCCCGGCACCGGGCGACGCCTCCGCCCCCGGTCTGGGCGGAATCGACGACGGCACCCCCGGCGCCTCAGGAAGGGAACGCTGATGAGCGCATCGTTCGCGACGATGGCGGCCGGCTACCGTGCCGCCGCCGAGAACGTCCCGCTGGGCACCGGACGGGTCCGTCGAGCCGCTGCTGGCCGACGACCCGTGGTGGTTGGCGCTGGTCAAGGCCGTGCTGGTCATGGTGATGTTGCTGCTGCTGACGCTGTTCGCGATCTGGTTCGAACGCCGGGTCGTCGGCCGCATGCAGCACCGGCCGGGGCCGAACTGGAACGGCCCGTTCGGGCTGCTGCAGTCGCTGGCCGACGCGTTGAAGCTGCAATTCAAGGAAGGCATCATCCCGGCGCGGGCGGACAAGGTCGTCTACATCCTTGCCCCGGCGTTCGCCGCGATCCCGGCGTTCCTGATCTTCTCGATCATCCCGGTCGGCGGCGAGGTCACCATGTTCGGCGAGCAGACCGCGCTGCAGCTGATCGACCCGCCGGTCGGCGTGCTGGTGGCGCTGGCGCTGGCGTCCGTCGGTGTCTACGGCATCGTGCTCGGCGGCTGGGCGTCCGGCTCGACCTACCCGCTGCTCGGCGGGCTGCGGTCGGCCGCGCAGATGATCTCCTACGACGTCGCGATGGGCCTGTCGTTCGTCGCGGTGTTCCTGTACTCCGGCACGCTGTCCACCTCCGCGATCGTCAACCAGCAGGAGCCCGGCTGGTACGTCTGGCTGCTGCCGGTGTCGTTCGTCGTCTACTGCGTCTCGATGGTCGGCGAGACCAACCGCGCCCCGTTCGACCTCGCCGAGGCCGAGGGTGAGCTGGTCGGCGGTTTCAACACCGAGTACTCGTCGATGCGGTTCGGGCTGTTCTTCCTCGCCGAGTACATCAACATGATCAACGTCTCCGCGATCGCCACCACGCTGTTCCTCGGCGGATGGCGGGCGCCGTGGCCGGTCTCGCTGTTCCCGTGGGCGAACGAGGGCTACTGGACGATGCTCTGGTTCTTCATCAAGGTGCTGGTCTTCATGTTCGTGTTCGTCTGGCTGCGCGGCACGCTGCCGCGGATCCGGTACGACCAGTTCATGTCCATCGGCTGGAAGGTGCTGATCCCGGTCTCGCTGGTCTGGATCGTGCTGGTCGGAGCCGTCCGGGTGCTGCGCAACTCCGAGGGCTTCACCACCACCGAGGTGCTGCTCTGGGTCGGTATCCCGCTGGCACTGCTGCTGATCGCGGCGATCGCCTGGCCGGGCAAGGCGCACCCGACGAGGACGAGGACTTCGAGGACGACGCGCTGCTCGATCGACGAGAGCACGCCGGACGGATCGGCCACTGTGGTGCTCCGAGCCGCGCGGCCGGTACCCGGTCCCGCCGCTGGATCTGAAGGTGCCGATCGCGCCGATCCGCGCGGCGCGGCGTCAACCAGACCGCGGACCAGACCGGGGACCACCGGGTCGCCGTCCCGAGCGGTGCGCGGTCCGGTACCAACGAACTGCCGGGAGGCAGCGATGTCCTTTCTTGATCCCGTCAAGGGATTCGGGGTCACCTTCTCCACCATGTTCAAGCCGGTGGTCACGGAGGACTACCCGAAGAACCCCGAGCAGCCGGCCAAGCGCTACCACGGCCGGCACCAGCTGAACCGTCATCCCGACGGCCTGGAGAAGTGCGTCGGCTGCGAGCTGTGCGCGTGGGCGTGCCCGGCGGACGCGATCTTCGTCGAGGGCGCGGACAACACCGAGGAGGAGCGATACTCGCCCGGGGGAGCGGTACGGGAAGAACTACCAGATCAACTACCTGCGCTGCATCGGTTGCGGGCTGTGCATCGAGGCGTGCCCGACCCGCTCGCTGACCATGACGAACGAGTACGAACTCGCCGACGACGACCGGCAGCGGCTGATCTACACCAAGGACATGTTGCTGGCGCCGTTGCTGCCGGGCATGGAGCAGCCGCCGCACCCGATGCGGCTGGGCGACGAGCAGGACTACTACGCGCGCGGACCGGAGTTGCTCCGGGATGCCCCGAGCGGTCAGCGGGTCGACGGGGTGGTCGGCGAAGGGTCTGTCGTCGGGGCGCCGCAATCCGCTCGGGCGTCCGGGCCTGAGCGGTCCGAGGCCGAGGAGGCCGGGACCGCCGTCCCCGTCGCGAGCCAGACCGGGATCCCGTCGTGATCGCCGGCGCACTCGCCGTCACCGCGGCGGCCGCCGCCGAGGTCACCGACTCCGGCGGCGAACTGATCGCCTTCTGGGTCCTCGCGCCGCTCGCGCTGCTCGGCGCCGTCGGCATGGTGTTCTCCCGGGTGGCGGTGCACTCCGCGCTCTGGCTGGTGCTGACGATGCTCTGCCTGGGCTGCCTGTACATCGCGCAGAACGCGCGAGTTCCTCGGCTTCGTGCAGATCATCGTCTACACCGGCGCGATCATGATGCTGTTCCTGTTCGTGCTGATGCTGACCGGCCGGGACGCCGGGCGACTCCACCTTCGAGGTACTCAAGCGCCAGCGGATCATCGCCACCGTCATCGGCATCGCGTTCGTGACGCTGCTGGTCACCGGGCTGCTGCGGGCATTGGAGGACGTGCCGTCGGTCGGGCTGACCGGCGGCGATGGCCGACCGCGGGCCGATCGGTTCGATCGCCGAACTGCTGTTCACCGACTACCTGTTCCCGTTCGAACTGACCAGCGCGCTGCTGATCACCGCGGCCACCGGCGCGATGGTGCTGACCCACATCGAGAAGGCCCCCGGCGAACGCAAGACCCAGCGCCAGCGGGTGCACGAGCGGATGCGCTCGGACCGGATGTCGCCGCTGCCCGGCCCCGGGGTGTTCGCCACCTCGATCGTCGAACGCCACGCCGGCGCTGCTGCCGGACGGCTCGATCGCACCCGGCTCGGTGTCCGATCTGGTCGAGATTTCGGAGAGCGAGCACGTCGCCCGCCGGTTCCGCAGCGGCGGACGCTGACCGAGATCGAGTAGGCGGAGCACCCACGCCGGCCGGACGAGGACGCCGACGAGAACCTGACCGACGAGGGCCTGATTCAGGACGACCTGACCGACGGGGGGCGTGCGCGATGACGCCGAACCACTACCTGGTCCTGTCCGCGCTGCTGTTCGGGATCGGCGCCGTCGGCTTCCTGGTCCGCAAGAACGCCATCGTCGTGTTCATGTGCGTCGAGCTGATGCTGAACGCGGTGAACCTGTCGCTGGTGACGTTCTCGAACCTCTGGGGAAACCTCAACGGCATCGTGTTCGCGTTCTTCGTCATGGTCGTGGCCGCGGCGGAGGTGGTCGTCGGTCTGGCGATCATCATGTCCATCTTCCGAAGTCGGCGGAGTGCCTCCGTCGACGACGCGAACCTGCTGAAGTTCTAGATCGTGGAGCGAGCACAGTGAAGGAATTCGGGCAGTGACGGGTATCTACGGCGCGTCGGTGCTGCTCATCGCACTGCCGCTGGCCGGCGCGATCGTGCTGCTGCTGGGCGGACGGGTGCTGGACCGGGTCGGGCACCTGATCGGGTGCGCCACCGTGATCGCGGCTTTCGTGCTGGGGCTGGCGATCTTCGCGAGCGTGCTCGGGGACGCGCCCGACTGATCGGGTGCACGACGTGTCGGTGTTCACCTGGATCCAGTCCGGGACACTGAACATCGACTTCGGGCTGCTCATCGATCCGCTGTCGCTGACCTTCGTGCTGCTGATCACCGGCGTCGGCTCGCTGATCCACATCTACTCGATCGGCTACATGGCGCATGACGCCGACCGGCGGAAGTTCTTCGCCTACCTGAACCTGTTCGTCGCGGCGATGCTGCTGCTGGTGCTCGGCAACTCCTTCGTCACCCTGTACGCGGGCTGGGAGGGCGTCGGTCTGGCGTCGTACCTGCTGATCGGCTTCTGGTCGGACCGGCCGGCCGCGGCGACCGCCGCGAAGAAGGCCTTCATCATGAACCGGGTCGGTGACGTCGGCCTGGCGCTGGCCATCTTCCTGATGTTCAAGGAGACTGGGCACCGTCTCGTTCAGCGGGGTGTTCGCACCGGATCGAGGAGGTGGCTGCGCAGTCGCCCGGGCACGGTCACCGTCATCGGCGTTGTTGCTGCTGCTCGGCGCCTGCGGCAAGTCCGGCCAGGTGCCGCTGCAGGCGTGGTTGCCCGACGCGATGGAGGGCCCGACCCCGGTCTCGGCGCTCATCCACGCCGCGACCATGGTCACCGCCGGCGTCTACCTGATCGCCCGCTGCTCGCCGATCTACGACCTGACCGCGGACGGCGGTCTGGTGGTCGCGATCATCGGCACCGTGACGCTGCTGGTCGGCTGCATCGGCGGCTGCGCCAAGGACGACATCAAGAAGGTGCTCGCGTACTCGACCGTCTCGCAGATCGGCTACATGTTCCTGGCGGTCGGGCTGGGCGCCGGGGTCGTACGCGCTGGGCATCCTGCTGCTGCTCTGCCACGGCTTCTTCAAGGCCGGACTGTTCCTCGGCGCCGGCTCGGTCATGCATGCGATGAACGACGACGTCGACATGCGGCACTACGGCGGGCTGGCCCGCAAGATGCCGATCACCTTCGTCACGATGCGTCTGCGCCTACCTGGCGATCATCGGGTTCCCGCTGTTCGACGGCTTCTACGCCAAGGACCCGATCATCGAGGCGGCGTTCGCCGCGGAAGGCGCGGAGGGCTGGATCCTCGGCTCGGCCGCTCTGCTCGGCGCCGGCATCACCGCGTTCTACATGACCCGCTTGATGATCATGACGTTCTTCGGCGAGCCGCGGTGGAAGGAACTGCAAGTCCGCCGACGGCCGGGACTACCACCCGCACGAGTCGCCGTTGGTGATGACGGTGCCGATGATCATCCTGGCGGTCGGCTCGGTGGGCGCCGGCGCGTTCTTCGCCATCAACGACCGGTTGGCCAATTGGCTCGCCCCGTCCGTCGGCCCGTACGAGCACCCGGAGCCGCCGTTCCCCGCCGTGTACGTCACCATCGGCACGCTGGCCGTCGTGGCGCTCGGCGTGTTCATCGCCTACTGGATCATCGGCCGCCGGCCGGTGCCGGTCACGGCGCCGATGCCGGTCAGCCCGGTCGTCGCGCTGGCCCGCGCCGACGTCGGTGGCAACGCGATCAACGAGGCGCTGTTCGCCCGGCCGGGTATCTGGCTGACCGGTGCGTCGGTGTTCGCCGACGCCAAGGGCATCGACGGTGCCGTGAACGGCACAGCCGCGGCGCTGGGCGGTCTGTCCGGCCGATGGCGGCACTGGCAGAACGGCTTCGTCCGGTCCTACGCCCTGTCCATGTTCGCCGGCACGCTGGCTGTCGTCCTGATGCTTCTGGTGGTGAGGTCGGCATGAGCTCCGTCTATCTCCTGGCTCTGATTGCGATTCCCGGCGCTCGGCGCGCTGGTGCTCGCCGGGATGTCCGGGGCGCCGGTCAGGACCGTCAAGTTCACCGCGCTGGGCTTCTCGCTCGCCGAACTGGTCGTCGTCATCGCGCTCTGGATCGCCTACCGCTCCTCGATGGGGGACGCGGCGGCGCAGGTCGCGGTCCCGTTCCGGGAGACGTTCTCCGTCGACTGGATCCCTCGTTCGGGGTCAGCTTCTCGCTCGGCGTCGACGGCATCTCGCTGACGATGATCGCGCTGATCGCCGTGCTGATGCCCATCGTGCTCGGCGCGTCCTGGGAGGAGAAGCTCCCGGTCGGCCGCACCATCGGCGGCTACTTCGCTCTGCTGCTGGTGCTGCAGGCGCGCGATGGTCGGCGTGTTCGCCGCCACCAACGTCTTCGTCTTCTACGTGATGTTCGAGGTCATGCTGATCCCGATGTACTTCCTGATCGGGGCGTTCGGCGGGGTCCGCCGGGCGTACGCGGCGACGAAGTTCTTCCTGTACTCGCTGCTCGGCGGCCTGCTGATGCTGGCCTCGGTGATCGGCCTGTACGTCGCGTCCGGCGAATGTGCTGCCGGCGCCGGCACCTTCGACTGGGTGACGCTGCGCTCCATCGCGAGCCAGATCCCGGAGTCCACCCAGATGTGGATCTTCGCCGGGTTCGCCATCGCGTTCGCCATCAAGGCGCCGCTGGTGCCGCTGCACACCTGGCTGCCCGACGCCGGTACCGAGGCGCCGGTCGGCGCCGGCACCCTGCTGGTCGGCGTGCTGGACAAGGTCGGCACCTTCGGGTTCCTGCGGATCTGCCTGCCGCTGCTGCCGGCCGCGAGCGCGAAACTGGCCTGGCTGATCATCCTGCTGGCCGTGCATCGGCATCATCTACGGCGCGATCGTGGCGGCCGGGCAGAGCGACCTCAAGCGCTTCGTCACGTTCACCTCGATCGCGCACTTCGGCTTCATCGCGCTGGGCGTCTTCGCCTTCACCACCCAGTCGATCGCCGGCGCCGCGCTGTACATGGTCAACCACGGCATCGCGACCGGGCTGCTGTTCATCGTCGTCGGCATGCTCACCGCCCGCGGCGGCTCGAAGCTGATCGGCGACTACGGCGGCGTCTGGAAGGTGGCGCCGATCCTGGGCGGCGATGTTCCTGATCGCCGCGCTGGCCACCATCGCGCTGCCCGGCACCAACTCGTTCATCTCCGAGTTCCTGGTGCTGATCGGCACGTTCACCGGTACCCGGCCTGGGCCACCGTCGCCACCATCGGCATCGTGCTGGCCGCCGTCTACATGCTCTGGATCTTCCAGCGCACGATGACCGGCCCGGTCCGCGGGGTCGGCGTGCTCGGCGGCGCCCACCGGGGTGACGACTTCGGCAATTTCGGTCTGGACGACGGTCCGGGTGCGGCGGCGGGCACCGGACCGGCGGCGACCGGGTCCCGGTCACCGCCGGCGCTCCGGCGCTGACCGGCGGCGCGCACCGTCGGCGCTGCAGCCCGAAGGTGCCGGCCCGACCGGCAACTCCACCGGCTGAGGCGCCGCACCAGCCGCCGTCGAAGATCCGGGCGAAGTTCGGCGACCTGACCGCGCGGGAGATCGCCGTGGTGACCCCGCTGGTGGTGCTGATCATCCTGCTGGGCGTGTACCCGCAGCCGGTGCTGGACGTGATCAACCCGACCGCGGAACGCACGATGGTCGACGTCGGCTTACACCGACCCGCCGCCCGCCGTTGACGCTCCGATCGAAGGTGGCAGGTGATGGCTGTCTCTCATCCCGACCGCTGCCGTGGCGGTGCGCCGCGCCGACCGACCCGATCACCGCCCCGGCGATCAGTTACAGCCAGACCGCGCCGGTGCTGATCGTGCTCGGCGGCGCGGTGCTGGCGATCCTGTTCGAGGCGTTCCTGCCGCGCCGGCTGCGGTATCCCGGTGCAGGTCGGGCTGGCGATCGTCGTGGTCGCCGCCGCGCTGGTCTGGACGCCTGGTCGGTGAGAGCCAACGAGCGACTACGGCGTGACGTTCGGCGGTGCGCGTCGCCGTCGATGCCGGCACCTACGTCATGTGGGCGCGTGCTGCTGGTGCTCGCGCTGCCGTCGGTGCTGCTGATGGCCGACCGGGTCTCCGAGCCGGGCGGCGCGTTCGTCACCCAGGCCGCCGCGCAAGGTCGGCTCGGCCCGCGACCGGGTGGCGACCAAGGTCGCCGCGCCGATGCAGACCGAGGTCTTCCCGCTGGCGCTGTTCGCGATCGGCGGGATGATGATCTTCCCCGCCGCCACCGACACGGTGACGCTGTTCGTCGCCCTCGAGGTGCTGTCGCTGCCGCTGTACCTGCTGTGCGGGCTGGCCCGCCGCCGCCGGCTGATCTCGCAGGAAGCCGCCGTCAAGTACTTCCTGCTCGGCGCGTTCACCTCGGCGATCTTCGTCTACGGACTGGCGCTGCTGTACGGCTACTCCGGGTCCACCCAGTTCGCGGCGATCGCCGCGCAGGCCGGGCGGGCGACAGCAGCGACATGCTGCTGCTCGGCGGTCTCGCGCTGGTGCTGGTCGGGCTGCTGTTCAAGGCCTCCGTCGGCCCGTTCCACCTGTGGACGCCGGACGTCTACCAGGGCGCGCCGACGCCGATCACCGCGTTCATGGCGTCCTGCACCAAGGTCGCGGCCTTCGCGGCGATGCTGCGGGTCTGCATGGTCGCGCTCGAGCCGATGACGTGGACCTGGCAGCCGGTGCTCGGCGTGATCGCCGGCGCGTCGATGGTGATCGGCGCGGTCATCGGGATCACCCAGACCGACATGAAGCGGATGCTGGCGTACTCCTCGGTCGCGCACGCCGGCTTCATCCTGCTCGGCGTGCTGGCGATGTCCGAGCAGGGCGCGTCGGCGACGCTGTTCTACCTGCTCACCTACGGCTTCGCCACCATCGGCGCGTTCGCGGTGCTGACCGTCGTCCGCAAGGGTGACGGCGAGGCCTCGCATGTCTCCGACTGGGCGGGACTGGCCAAGCGGTCGCCGGTGCTGGCGCGCTGGCGATGAGCCTGTTCCTGCTGTCGTTCGCCGGGATCCCGCTGACCGCCGGCTTCATCGGCAAGCTCAGCGTGTTCACCGCCGCGATGGCGTCCGGGCTCGGCGGGCTGGTGGTGCTCGCGATGGTGGCCACGGCCGTCACCGCGTTCTTCTACCTGCGCATCGTCGTGGTCATGTACTTCGCCGAACCGGCCGGTCAGTTCCCGGTCCGGATCGGGTGACGGTCGGCTGCCGCCGGCCCGGCCGGGTCGGCGGCGGTGCCGCCGGCGTCGGGCGGCCGGTGCGGCCGCCGCGGTCGAGCCCGGTGGCACCGCTGCTCCGTTCGTCGTGGTGCCAGGCGTGCTGACGGTCATCGTGATCGCCCTGGCCGTCCTCGTGACGCTCGGGCTGGGCCTGTTCCCCGGGCCGGCGCTGGACTGGCTGACCGTCCCGTTGCCGATGCTGTCGTGACGCCGCGGCGTGTCGAGCTGTCGCGGCGTGTCGAGCTGGTCCACACGTGTTCGGCGTCGAGTCATCACCAGTCGCGAACCGGTGCTGATGTCGGCCGGCTGACATAGGCTCGGCAGTGTGAACGCCCCTACCATCCTCGCCGGCATCGAGCTCGCCGACCCGCGCCTGTCGGCCAGGGTGTCCTCCGGCCTGGTCCGGGTGGAGGATCTGCTCGAGCGCGAACTGATCAGCGAGTTCGACTTCGTGACCGAGGCCGCGTCGCATCTGATGCACGCCGGCGGCAAGCGGTTCCGGCCGCTGTTCACCCTGGTGGCGGCCGGTGTCGGTCCGCATCCCGAGGCCGAAGAGGTGATCATCGCCTCCGCCGTCGTCGAGTTGATCCATCTTGCGACGCTGTACCACGACGACGTGATGGACGAGGCGGACGTGCGCCGCGGGGCCAAGTCGGCGAACGCCCGGTGGGACAACTCCATCGCGATCCTGACCGGCGATTTCCTGTTCGCGCACGCCTCCCGGCTGGTCGCCGGGCTCGGCCCGGACGCGGTGCGGATCATCGCCGAGACGTTCGCCGAGCTGGTGACCGGGCAGACCAGGGAAACCGTCGGGGCGCCGCCCGGCGAGGACGCGATCACCCATCACCTGCGCGTGCTGGACGAGAAGACGGCGGCGTTGATCGACACCTGCGCCCGCTACGCCGGGATGTTCTCCGGGCGCCCGGAGGATCAGACCGCGGCGCTGCGCCGGTACGGCCGGGCCGTCGGCATGGCGTTCCAGATCTCCGACGACATCATCGACATCTCCTCCACCGACTCCGGGAAGACCCCGGGCACCGATCTGCGGGAAGGCGTCCGCACTCTGCCGGTGCTGTACACGCTCGCGGACCCGGCGTCCGACCCGAGGCTGCGTGCGCTGGTGTCCGGGCCGATCACGTCCGAGGCGGATCTGCACGAGGCTGTCGAGCTGCTGAGCTGCTCGCCGGGGATGCGCGGCCGCGCAGGACACCCTGACGAAGTACGCGGAGACCGCTCAGAGCGAGCTGGAGTTGCTGCCCGAGTCGAGCGCGCGGGATGCGATGTCCTCGCTGGTGCGGTTCGTCATGGCCCGCACCCGGTAGGCCCTCGCGGTCGTCGTGCGCAGATCCGCCCCCGGGCGGTGCTTCGGAACTCGTTGGTGATCGGGAGCGGATGGCGGCCGCTCCCGATCAGCTCACTTGGTGGCGCGTGCCGCCTGCCGCTCGCGCAGCCGCTCGCGTTGCTCGACGAACCGGGTGGCCTGGGCGTCGAGAGTCGACGAGGAACTCGGACGAGTTCGGTCCTGGCCTGCTCGCCGGCGGGGCCGAAGTCCCGGTCGAAGATCTTCCAGAACTTCAGCACCGGCTGGATCACCGCGTCATGGTGCAGCCGCAGGTCGTAGATGCCGGCCTTGGCGATGGTGGCCGAGTTGCGCTGGAAGTCCGTCATCCCGGCACCGGGCATCGTGAAGCCGACGACCTCGTCGCGGATCGCGGACATCGTCTCGTCCGGGGCCCGATCGAGCGCGGCCTGCACCAGGTTGCGGTAGAAGATCATGTGCAGGTTCTCGTCCTGCGCGATCCGGCCCAGCAGCTGCTCGGCGATCGGGCAGCCGGTGGCGGCGCCGGTGTTGCGGTGCGAGACCCGGGTGGCCAGTTCCTGGAACGAGACGTAGGCGACGGCCTGCAGCGCCGACTTCTCGCCGGAGTCGTAACCGGCGGTCATGTGCTCCATCCGGAGCGCCTCGAGCTTGACCGGGTCGACGCCGCGGGTGACCACGAGGTAGTCGCGCAGCGCGATGCCGTGCCGGCCCTCTTCCGCGGTCCACCGGCCCACCCATTCGCCCCAGGCGCCGTCCCGGCTGAACCGGGTGGCGATCTCCCGGTGGTAGGAGGGCAGGTTGTCCTCGGTGAGCAGGTTGACGACCATCGCGGTCTTGGCGACCGGGTCCAGGGGTGAGTCCTCCGGCACCCAGTCCTCGCCGCCGAGGAACGCGAAGTCCCGGCCGCGGCTCCACGGGATGTAGTCGTGCGGCTGCCAGTCCTTGGCGATGGCCATGTGCCGGTTGAGGTTCTCCTCGACGACCGGCTCCAGTTCGTGCAGCAGCCGCGTCTGGAACCCTCGGCGCCGGTCGGGATCCGCTCCGCGGCCGCACTCATGCGGCGGATCCGATACCGGTGACGGTGGCCGGCACGCCGTTCGCAGGATGTGCTGCCGTGCTCATATCGTCCGTGCGCGTATCTGGGGAGGTAGCCATAGGGTCTCCGAATTGGTAAGGGTGGACTAAGTATGTGACTGCCAGGGTAGTGGAGTTGAGTTCCCCGGTGGTCGGCGAGTGACGCTGATCGTGAGCGGGCCAACAGGATCGATCCTGTGCTGCGGATAGCGAAAAGGCCACCGGAACGTGGTTCCGGCGGCCCTTCACGACGATCGTCTGCCAGTGCGCCTCTCGGCGAGTGGTCGTTCGAGACGACAATATTTGTTGGGGCCCGGGGCATGTCCAGGCGACCGTCGACTGGTGCAACGGGAGACCCGGCGCGCTTGTTCCCGCACGCTGGGTCCTGGCGCCCTTGATTTATGCCGACCGGTTCTCGCTGCACGCGATGCGGTGTTGACGCTCGGTCGGGGGAACACCCGGGTATGGAGGCTCTGTTCAGCGGACAGAGAGCCGATCCGGCGGTGAGCGGACCGCCCCGGAACGTCGGACAGGATTCACGAACCCGGGCGTTGTGCTCGACCGCTACGGCACGACCTAGCTCGGCACCGACCATCCCGACCCGACCATCCCGACACCGATCATCGGGGCCCGTGGCGGGAACCGGAGCGCTTCGATCCTGCACGGTTCCGCTCCTGGGAGCCGGACGCGTTCAGTTTCATCCGGCAGGGCGGTGGTGACTAATGCACAGGGCACCGGTGCGCCGGGGAATGGACTGTCCTGGCGGTGCTGCGCACGGCTGTGTGTCTGCTCACCAGAGACACCACCTACGAGGTACCGCCGCAGGATCTGACCGTGCGGATGTACCGCGCGCCGGCGATTCCGGAGAGTCGTTGCGTCGTGACGAACGTGCGGAGCGCGGCCGGGAGCCGACCGGGCTCTGAAGCACGGTCCACCACTTCAGCCAGGACGGCACATTGAGGAGTTCTTCATGCAGACACGCACCATCGGCGATCGCAAGGTCAGTGCCATCGGGCTCGGCGGCATGCCGATGTCCATCGAGGGACGGCCGGACCGCGAGCGGTCCATCGCCACCATCCACGCCGCGCTCGACGCCGGCGTCACCCTGATCGACACCGCTGACGCCTACCACCTTCACGCCGACGAGGTCGGCCACAACGAAACACTGATCGCCGAGGCGCTGTCGAGCTACGGCGCCGGCGCGTCCGAGGTCCTGGTGGCCACCAAGGGCGGCCATCTCCGACCCGGTGACGGCAGCTGGACGATCGACGGGTCGCCCGAGTATCTGAAGCGGGCGGCGGAGGAGTCGCTGCGGCGGCTCGGCGTCGAGGCCATCGCGCTGTACCAGTTCCACCGTCCCGACCCCGCGACGCCGTACTCGGACTCCATCGGCGCGATCCGCGACCTGCTGGACGAGGGCAAGATCCGGATGGCGGGCATCTCCAACGCCAACCCGGAGCAGATCAGGTTGGCGAACGACATCCTCGGCGGCCGGTTGGTCTCGGTGCAGAACCAGTTCTCGCCGGCCTTCCGGTCGAGCGAGCCGGAGCTGCGGCTGAGCGAGGAACTGGGGATCGCGTTCCTGCCCTGGAGCCCGCTGGGTGGCATCCGCAGTGCCGGCAAGCTCGGCGACAGTCACACGCCGTTCCAGCAGCTGGCCGATGAGCTGGGCGTCAGCCCGCAGCGGCTGACGCTCGCCTGGATGCTCGCCCGGTCACCGGTCATCATCCCGATCCCGGGTGCGAGCCGGCCGGAGAGCGTGCGTGATTCGGCGGCCGCCGCCGACCTGCAACTGACCGCGGAGCAGGTAGCGATCCTGGACGCCGCGGGCCCCGGGCAGTAACCCGCGCGCCTGGCAGCTTGACGACAGCTCTGAGCAGGAGAACGGCAACGGCCCCTGGGCGATCAACTGATCGCCCAGGGGCCGTTGTCCGTCCACCCACTCCCCACCCGGGAGGTCAGACGCGCTGGCGGGAGTCCTCGTCGCGCGGAACGCGCTCGGACATCCGCAGGTCCTCGGGCTTGATCGGTCCGTGCAGCTGCAGGGGCCGGTCGATCAGGTACCGGACGTAGGCGTACGGCGTGAAGAAGCCGGGCAGCTCGTCACCCATGGCCGCCTCGACGAACACGTCGGCCGCCTCACGGACATGCCGGCGACCGCGGTCGTCGGTGGCCAGCTCGAGCAGCCGGTCGACCTCGTGGTCGACGAGCTCGTGCACGAGTTTCGGCGTGACGACCAGGCCCTCGGCGAGCTTGGTCTTGTGGTGCAGCCACTGCCAGACCTGCGTCCGCGAGATCTCCACGGTGGCCGCGTCTTCCATCAGGTTGTCGATGGTCACCGCGCCCTGCTCGCTGACCCAGGCGGTCAGGTACTGCAGTGCCACGGCGATGTTGGTGCCGAGACCGGCCAGGGTGACCGTGCCGGGGGTCCGGCCGGCGGCGATCAGGTCGTCGGCGGTGACATGCACGTCGGGGCGCTGCTTGTCGAGCTGGTTCGGCCGGTCGCCGAGCACCTCGTTGAATGCCGTGATGCAGGTCGGCACCAGGCCCGGATGGGCGACCCAGGAGCCGTCGAAGCCGTCGCCGGCCTCCCGCTCCTTGTCCGCCTTCACCTTCGCCAGTGCCTGCTCGGTGACCTTCGGGTCGGCCTTGTTCGGGACGAACGCGGCCATCCCGCCGATCGCATGCGCGCCCCGGCGGTGGCAGGTGGCCACCATCAGCTCGGTGTAGGCGCGCATGAACGGCGTCGTCATCGAGATCTGCGAGCGGTCCGGCAGCACGTACTCGTCACCGCGGTGCGCGAAGGTCTTGATGTAGCTGAAGATGTAGTCCCAGCGCCCGGCGTTCAGGCCCGACGAGTGGTCGCGCAGCTCGTAGAGGATCTCCTCCATCTCGAATGCGGCCGGCAGGGTCTCGATCAGCACGGTGGCGCGGATCGTGCCCTGCGGGATGCCGAGCAGGGCCTGGGCCTGGACGAAGACGTCGTTCCACAGCCGGGCTTCCAGGTGGGACTCCAGCTTGGGCAGGTAGAAGTACGGGCCTACGCCGTTGTCGATCAGCTTCTGGGCGTTGTGGAAGAAGAACAGCCCGAAGTCCACCAGCGCGGCGGGCAGCGGACGCCCGTGGACGCTGAGGTGCTTCTCGCAGAGCCGCCAGCCGCGGGGCCGGACGACGATCGTCGGGGTCACCTCGCCGACCTTGTATTCCTTGCCGTCCTCGGAGGTGAACTCGAGGTTGCCGCGGATCGCGTCGTACAGGTTGATCTGGCCGCCGATGATGTTGCTCCAGCTCGGCGCGGTGGCGTCCTCGAAGTCGGCCATCCACACCTTCGCGCCGGAGTTCAGCGCGTTGATGGTCATCTTCGGGGTCGGCGGGCCGGTGATCTCGCAGCGCCGGTCGACCAGGCCCGGCGCCGGCGGTGCGACCTTCCAGCCGGTGTCGGCTGCGGATCTTCGCCGTGCTCTCCAGGAAGTCGACGGGCTCGCCGGCGGAGATGCGCTTGCCGCGCTCCCGCCGCGCCTGCAGCAGTTCGGCGCGGCGGCCCGAGTGGGCGCCGTCGAGCTTGGCGATGAAGGCCAGCGCATCCGGGGTCAGGATCTCGTCGAAGCGGGGGTGCATCGAGCCTTTGATCTTCGGGCAGCTTCGGTGGGTCGAACATGGGGTGCCTCCTGGGACAGCGACATTGCGGTGGGTGGCGGGTGGGTGCTGCGGGTGGGTGGTGGTGCTGCAGTGCGTGGTGCTGTGGTGCTGGGTGCGGTGGTGCGGTGGTCATGCTGCGGTGTTGCCGCGGTGCGGTGGAACGCCGGCGCTCGTCCGGGACACGGACGCTGGGCCGGTGGGGAGACCCGGTGGGCGGGCCGTCACCCGCCCACCGGATCAGCCGCCGACGATCAGTGGAACTGCTCTTCCTCGGTGGAGCCGACCAGCGCGAGCGTGCCGCTCTCCGGGTTGAGCGCGGTGGCGACCTTGTCGAAGTACCCGGTGCCGACCTCGGCCTGGTGCTTGACGGCGGTGTAGCCGGCGACCTCGTCGGCGAACTCGGCCTCCTGCAGTTCGACGTAGGCGGTCATGCCCTTCTGGGCGTAACCCTGCGCCAGGTGGAACATCGAGTGGTTCAGCGCGTGGAAGCCGGCCAGGGTGATGAACTGGTAGGCGTATCCGAGGTCGCCGAGCTCGTCCTGGAAGGTGGCGATCTCCGCATCGGACAGCGCCGACTTCCAGTTGAACGACGGAGAGCAGTTGTAAGCCAACTTCTTTCCGGGGAACTCCTTGTGCAGCTCGGTGGCGAACTCGCGGGCGAGGCCGAGGTCAGGCGTGCCGGTCTCCACCCAGATCAGGTCGCAGTACGGCGCGTAGGCCTTGGCCCTGGCGAGCACCGGCTCGATGCCGCTGCGTACCCGGTAGAAGCCCTCGGCGGTGCGCTCACCGGTGAGGAACGGCTGGTCGATCTCGTCGACGTCACTGGTCAGCAGGTCGGCGGCGAGCGCGTCGGTGCGGGCGATGACGAGCGTCGGCACGCCTGGAGATGTCAGCGGCCAACCGGGCGGCGTTCAGCGTGCGGACGTGCTGCGAGGTCGGGATGAGCACCTTGCCGCCCATGTGACCGCACTTCTTCTCCGACGCGAGCTGGTCCTCCCAGTGCACACCCGCCGCGCCGGAGGCGATCATCGACTTCATCAGCTCGAAGGCGTTCAGCGGGCCGCCGAAGCCGGCCTCGGCGTCGGCGACGATCGGCACCAGGTAGTCGGTCCCTGTCTTTCCGGTGGAGTGGTCGATCTGATCGGCGCGGAGCAGGGCGTTGTTGATCCGGCGGACGACGGCGGGCACCGAGTTCGCCGGGTACAGGCTCTGGTCCGGGTAGGTCTGGCCCGCGAGGTTGGCGTCGGCCGCGACCTGCCAGCCGGACAGGTAGATGGACTCGAGACCGCCGCGCACCATCTGGACGGCCTGGTTGCCGGTCAGCGCGCCGAGGGCGCGGGTGAACTTCTTGGTCTGCAACGCATTCCACAGCCGCTCGGCGCCGCGGCGGGCCAGCGTGAACTCCTCCTGCACGGTGCCGCGCAGCCGCAGCACGTCCTCCGCGGAGTAGCTGCGCTCGATGCCCGACCAGCGCGAGTCGTCTGCCCACTCCTGCCGGAGCAGGGCCGCCTGGTCCGACGTCCGCGATTGCGAACGGGGGGCCTTGCTGGCAGTGGTGGTGGGTTCCAACGTGGCGGTCATCGTTGGCCGTCCTTTCCGTGACTGAGGTGGTTACTGCACCGAATTAGCTGGCGTTCAGCTAACTGTGTGTTCAAGAACGGCGTTACTCAACGGCCCCGTACCGTGAAGAAACGCAGTTCTTGCATTATCGTGGAGCAATGACCGATACCGCCTCTGCAAAGGGCCTAAAGGCGCCCCCACGCCTGCGTGAGTTGCATCACCCGGCGGCGCCCGCGACGGGACAGCCCTTGCCGCAGCGGATGTCGGGGCGGCGGAACGGAACAGCTACCGCGCCACCGGCCGCCGCGGCGGCGGTGAAGAAGACAGCGTCCTTCTGTGGGACCGCCGCCGCGCGGGGAGGTTGCCGGGACGGGCCTGCGCCCGCCGGCCGCGCACCTGGCACCGCTGGCGACGGACAACACGGCGGCACCGGACCCGTTGACCATCGGCCGGCGGCTGCGGCATCTGCGCAAGGCGTCCGGCAGGACCCTGTCCGAAGTGGCGGCGGCCGCCGGGATCAGCCCGTCGGCACTGTCGTTGGTGGAGAACGGCAAGCGGGAGGCGAAGCTCTCCCTGCTGACGTCGCTCGCCGCCGCTCTCGGCAGCAGCTTGTCCGAACTGCTCACCCTCGCCGCGCCGAGCCGGCGGGCGGCGCTGGAGATCGAACTCGAGAAGGCACAGCGCACCGACACCTTCAGGGCCCTCGGGATCCCGGCGGTCCGGCCGGGGCCGCGGCTGCAGACCGAGGCGCTGGAGTCGTTGGTCGGCCTGCACCGCGCGATGGCGCGCATGCAGGCCGAGCGGGCGGCGACCCCGGAGCAGGCAAGGCGGGCGAACGCCGAGCTCCGCGAGCGGATGCGCCTGCAGGGCAACTACTTCGGCGACATCGAGAAGGTGACCGCCGATCTGCTGACGGCGACCAAGTACGCGGGCGGGCCGATCACCCGGACGGTGGTGGACCGGCTGGCCGCACATCTCGGTTTCCGGCTGGTGCACACCACCGACCTGCCCGAGTCCACCCGGACCGTCACCGATCTGGCGAACCGGGTCGTCTATCTGCCGCAGCCCGACGCCGGCCAGCACGATTCGCGCTCACTGGCGTTGCAGGCCCTGGGTCACGTGGTGCTGGGTCATGCTGTGCCGCAGGACTACTCGGAATTCCTCGAGCAACGGGTGGAGATCAACTACTTCGCCGCGTCGCTGCTGATCCCGGAGCGCGGCGCGCTCACCCTGCTGCGGCATGCGAAGGCGGCCAAGGACATTGCGATCGAGGACCTGCGCGATGCCTACGCGGTGTCCTACGAGACGGCCGCCCACCGGTTCACCAACCTGGCCACCCGGCACCTGGACCTGCCGGTGCACTTCATGCGGATCTCCTCGTCGGGCGTGATCTACAAGGCGTACGAGAACGACGGCGTGCACTTTCCGACGGATGCCACCGGCGCCATCGAGGGACAGCGGGTCTGCCGGTACTGGACGGCGAGGGTGGTGTTCGACCGGCCCGACCTGTCGTCGGCCTACCAGCAGTACACCGACACCGCAGTCGGGCACCTACTGGTGCACCGCGGTGGTCGACCGGACGCCGTCAGGGGTGTTCTCGGTGAGCGTCGGGGTGCCGTACGCGGACGTGAAGTGGATGCGCGGCCGGGAGACCACTGAGCGGTCGAAGTCCCGCTGCCCGGATCCGGCCTGCTGTTCGCTGCCGCCCGTCGAACTGGCGGAACGCTGGCGGGACAGCGCCTGGCCGTCGGCGAGGGTGCACTCGCACCTGTTGGCGGCGATGCCGCCTGGGGTCTTCCCGGGCGTCGATCAGACCGACGTGCTCACCTTCCTCGAGCGGCACGCGGCGGGCTGACGTGTGCCGGCGCCGCAGGGTCTGACCCTTCGCACGGCGCCTACGTCAGCCGGCTACTTCGGCGTTCGCCCGGCAGACGCGCCTGCCAACGACGCCGGTGCTGAACAACCGGGAACGTCCTCGAGAAGCCGTCGGTACCCTGAGGCCTCGCCTTTCACCGTCTTGCCGCTCGGGTCGGTCAGCGGCGTGATCACCGATGCGGCGGACGACCACCCTGTCATGGTCGAGCTCCGGCGGGCCGGCGTCAGGGTCATCGGCGCAGGGTGACATCAAGCCGGACGATCACGCCTGATGATCACGCCTGACGGTCACGGACAGCGGCGGGATCACTGTCGGCTGTGACCGGGGCGGATGCCGTCCGACGCGTGCGGGCCGACCGCAGTGCATCTGCCGACATCACCACCAGCGCCGCCCAGACCAGGGCGAAACCGACCCACCGGTACGGCGGCATCGCCTCGTGGAACCACAGCACGCCGAGCAGGAACTGCGCCATCGGCGTCAGGTACTGCAGCAGGCCGAGGACGGACAGCGGCAGCGCCTGCGCCGCGACGGCGAAGGCGAGCAACGGAACGCACGTCACCACCCCGGAACTGGCCAGCAGCAGTACATGTCCCGGCGCCGTGCCCGGTCAGGGTCGACGTGCCCGCGGAGTTGCAGGAAGGTCAGGTAACGCCAGCGCCGGCAGCAGCCAGGATCATCCCCTCCGCGGTCAGTGACGCGGTGGGCGGCAGCGGGATCACCTTCTTCACCAGGCCGTAGCAGGCGAAGTGACGCGGCCAGGCTCAGCGCGATCCAGGGCACGGTCGCCGCCGGCGACCGCGAGCACCGCCACCGCGCAGCGCGCCCAGCCCGACCGCCACCCACTGGGTCGATCCGCAGTCGCTCGCCGAAGATCAGCACCCCCATCAGGACGCTGACCAGCGGGTTGATGAAGTAGCCGAGCGCCGCCTCGACGACGTGCCCCGTTGTTGACCGCCCAGATGTAGATGCCCCAGTTGATGGCGATCAGCACGGCGCCGGCCAGCACCAGCGCCCACACCCGCGGCGGCATCGTCCGGATCGCCGCGCCAGCCGCGGACCACGGTCAGCACGATCGCCGACGACCACCAGCGACCAGACCATCCGGTGGGCCAGGATCTCCAGCGCGCCGGCCGGCTCCAGCAGCGGGAAGTACAGCGGGAACAGGCCCCAGATCAGGTAGGCGGTGGCGCCGAAGGTCAGTCCCCGGCGCACTGTCTGCCCGCCCCCCTTCTGCGATCGGGTCCGGCCACCGTCCGGCCGCGGTGATCGGCCGCCCGGGCGACGTCGGACGATCGGCCAGGTCGGTGCCCGATCGCCGGCGAGCGGCAGTCCGGGCGACGCGTCCGCACCGGCAGGGGCCGTCGGCCGCCGGGAAGCGTCACCGGTAGTTGGTGAACTGCAGCGCGATGTCCAGGTCCGACTCCTTGAGCATCGCGATCACCGCCTGCAGGTCGTCGCGCTTCTTGCCCGACACCCGCAGCTGGTCGCCCTGGATCTGCGCCTGCACGCCCTTGAGTCCCGGCGTCCTTGATCTTCTTCGCGATCGCCTTCGCCTTGTCCGAGGCGATGCCCTGGACCAGCTTCCCGGTCACCTTGTACGTCTTTCCCGACGCGGCCGGTTCGCCGATCTCGAAGGCACGCAACGAGATCCCGCGTTTGATCAGCTTGTCCTTGAAGACATCGATAGCCGCGACGCAGCGTTCCTCGGTGCTGGAGGTGATGGTGATCCCGTCCTCGCCGGCCCAGACGATGGTGGTGTCCGTCCCGCGGAAATCGAACCGCTGGGACAACTCCTTCGCCGCCTGGTTCAGGGCGTTGTCGGCCTCCTGGTGCTCGACCTTGCTGACGATGTCGAACGAGGGGTCTGCCACTGTTGCCTCCTTGCGAATCGAGGAATCGCCGGGACGGGGCGCCGGCCGATTGACGTGTCGAGCTTCGCATGATGTCGGATGGACCCGATCGGCGGCCGTCAGCTGGGTGTGCGGCGGGGTCATCCGAAAGCTCTCAGCCACCGATTCGGCACTGGCCCGGTGGCCTTGTACGCTGTGCGGGCCCGGGAGTGCGACACGTCGTCCGCCGGGTGAACGGCAGGTTGCCCGAGTGGCCAAAGGGAGCTGACTGTAAATCAGCCGGCATTGCCTACGGGGGTTCGAATCCCTCACCTGCCACACCGATGCCGATCAGCGGGTTCCCTCTGCGGGGATCCGCTGATCGCGTCAGAGGACGCGGGTCGCCTGCTTGACGATGCGGACGGCTTCGAGTTGGGCGATCGCGATCGCCTCGGCCTCGTCGGCGGTCCACCAGTGGACGTCGTCCAGGTCGGTGGTGTTGGCCGTCTCGACCTCCACCCGGGGCGGCTCACCGGGGAACTGCTGTACCGAGACCAGGATGGCGTCACCGTCGCGGTGGGCGGTGCGGACCCCGGTGCCGTCGGTCAAGGGAATGGTCGCGATCAGCGAGACGCACTCGTCGCCGGCGCCGAGCAGTTCGTGGTCCGTGCACCACGGGGTGTCGACCGGGCAGCTGACTCTCGTCCTTTCCTGTGGGTCCATGTGCTGGCTCCCTTCGAACGCGGAACTGGACTGGCCGCCGCTGACGGGCAGGACCCGGAAACGGCGTCTCGGTCGGCTGTAGGTGGTCCATCGATACGTGGCGCTGATCCGAAGGTAGGTACGGCCCGCCCGGTCGCCCAGTGACCAAAGTCCCGTCTTCGGCACCTCCTCCATGCGAGAGAGTCCGCAGGATCGGAACAATGGTGCGACGGGGCAGAAGTGGGGATTTTTCGTCCCTCGCGCGGGGAGCGCGCTGCCTGACCGCCGCCCGGTTACCGTGCGTGTCAGACATTGAGCGCTACGAGCGGCCCTTTTCGTGCTCTCTGGGGCTACGCTCCGTAGACGTTGACGCGCGGTCAAGGCGCTCAGCGTGATAACGGGTGCACAGTGCGCCCGAATGCCGTTCCATCGAGCGAAAAGGCCTTCCCATTGACGGTCCAGCTGGTTGAGGCCGAGAAGCCGCAACGCAAGTTCACGGGCAATCAGGTCTTTCCCGTCGTCGCCGCGCTGATGTTCGCCTTGGCCGTGGCTCTGTGGTGGCCGGCACTGATGCTCGGATCGACGGTCACCGCCACTGTCAGCGTCACTGCTGCTCTTCGGCGTCCATCTGCTGCTGGCGGCCTTCCTGGCGGGCGAACTGTTCCCGCTGCAGATCGAGGTCCGCCGCGAGACGCTGCTGGTCACCGGCTCGGAACTGCCGA
The DNA here is from genome assembly GCA_963766015.1 of uncultured Actinomycetota bacterium. Classification (GTDB taxonomy): domain Bacteria; phylum Actinomycetota; class Actinomycetes; order Mycobacteriales; family Nakamurellaceae; genus Nakamurella. Next base: position 226,188 of record CAVXYU010000044.1, read on the forward strand.
TGGTGGTGGGGCTGCTGCGTGCTGCCGGCCTGGACGGTGGGTGTCACGCACATCGCGGCCGGCGCCCTGGTCTTCCTGATCCGCCGGGACAGCCTGCGCAACATCACCGTCAACCTGTCGTTCATCGCCGTGGAGACCGGCGCGGCCGCCCTGGTGATGCTGCTGGTCGTCGGCGGCGAGACCGCCCCGGAGGGCGTGCGGTACCTCGGCGGTGTCGCTCGGCGTGCTGGCCGGCGCGCTGATGTCGGCGGTCGCCGTCGGCCTGACCTACCGCCTGCTCGGCCCGGCCGAGCCGTTGGCCCGGGTGATCGGCCGCTCGATGCTGTCCGCCGCGGCCATCGTCACCTTCGCACTCGTCGGCTACACCGTCTGGACCGCCGGCACCGATGACGGCGAGTTCTACGGACCTGTCGTCTGCATCGCGCTGGCCGCCGTGCTGGCCGTGCTCTACCGCACCTATTTCCTGTTCCTGCGCCAGCATGCCGACCTGACCAGGATGTACAGCTTCGGCCGCCAGGTCACCAGGGTCAGCTCGTCCATCGACGACTGGCGCGGCGTCCTGGAGCAGGTCCGGGACCAGCTCAACGCCGAGGTCGCGGTGCTGCGGTTGAACGACGGGGACAACGAGGCCCGCACCCTGGCCCTCGGGCCGGACGGGGTGCTGGACGAGCCGGCCGATGCAACGAGGACGACCCGCTGCTGGCCATGGCGCGGACCACCGGCCGGGCGCGCGCGTCGACCGACCGCAGCCCGAGTCCGGCGGTGCTGGCTGCGCTGCTGGAGCGCAAGGCCTGGGACGTGCTGGTCGTCCCGTTGCGCTCCGGCGACCGTGACCGCGGCTACCTCGAGGTCCGCGACCGGTTGAGCCGGTGGGGCCGGTTCCGTGACGAGGACCTGCAACTGCTGGAGACCCTCAGCGGCCACGTGGCGACCGCGCTGGACAACCTGCGGCTGCTGGAAACACTGCGCCACGAGGCGTACCACGACGCGATCACCGGCCTGCGCAACCGGCTGGGCCTGAACGTCGAGGGCCAGGCGGCGATCAGCCAGGGCTGGGGCGGCGCCATCGTGCTGGTCGAGTTGGACGTGCTGTCCCAGGTCAACAACGCCCTCGGGCACGACCGCGGCGAGCGGCTGCTGCAGATGGCCGGCGAGCGGCTGGTCGCCCTGGTCGGCGAGTCCCGGCCGGTCGCGCGGATCGAGGCGGACCGGTTCGCCGTGCTGGTCAACGCGATGCCCGAGACCGAGCTGATCGCGCTGGGCACCGAGATCCTGGCCACCGTCGGCCGGGCCTACTCGCTCGACGGCATCGAGGTCGACCCGCAGGCCGAGCGTCGGGATCGCGTTCGTCGAGGCGCCGGTCGGGACGGTCGAGGGTGCCGACGCGGCGGACGTCGCCATCGACCCGAGCACCCTGCTGCAGCGCGCCGAGATGGCGATGCTGGCCGCCAAGGCCAAGCAGGAGCCGCTGCAGATCTACCGGCCGAGCATGGGTGAGGTCTACCGGCGTCGCTTCCAGCTGGTCACCCAGTTCCGGCAGGCCGTCGAGCAGGGCCGGATCATCGTGCACTACCAGCCCAAGGTCGACCTGGCCGAAGCGGGAACTGGTCGGCGTCGAGGCGCTGGTCCGCTGGATGCACCCGGAGTTCGGGCTGGTCTCGCCGGCCGAGTTCGTCGAGGCGATCGAGGCGACCGGGTCGATCGACATCCTGCTCGGACACGTGCTGGACATCGTGCTGCGGCAGTTGCGGGAATGGACCGCGCAGGGCATCCGGATCACCGCCGCGGTGAACCTCTCGGTGCGCAACCTGCTCGGCCGACGAACTTCTCCGCGATGGTCGCCGACGCGCTGCGCCGGCACGAGGTGCCCGCCGAGCTGCTGACCTTCGAGATCACCGAGTCCAGCGTGATGGCCGATCCGGAGCACTCGCTGCCGATCCTGCGGGAGCTGCACGCGATGGGGATCGGACCTGTCGGTCGACGACTTCGGCACCGGCTACTCGTCGCTGGCCTACCTGCGGCGGTTGCCGATCGACGAGATCAAGATCGACCGGTCGTTCGTGCAGGGCATGGGCACCGACCTGTCCGACCTGGCGATCGTCCGGGCGATCGTCGACCTGGGGCACTCGCTGGGCCTGCGGGTGGTCGCCGAGGGCGTCGAGGAGGAGGCCGCCCGGGATGCGCTGCGGGAGATGCACTGCGACCAGGCGCAGGGCTTCCTGATCTCCCGGCCGATGCCGCTGGATCGGTTCGAGGCCTGGCTGCAGGCCCGCACCGTCAGCATCTACGACCCGGCATCCACCACGCACGTGCTGCGGATGATGAGCTGACGCCCGCGGCTTCGTCCCTGGCAGCGCCGCCGGCTGCTCGTTTTCGTGCATTCGGTGCGCTGGGGTAGAGTTGCCCAGGCTGTCAGCGGGCGGGTTCGGCCGGATCCGGAACAACGTGTCCGCTGTCGGCGTCAGCGGTAAAGGCCCCTTTAGCTCAGTCGGCAGAGCGTCTCCATGGTAAGGAGAAGGTCTACGGTTCGATTCCGTAAAGGGGCTCGGACGGCGGCGGGCGGCGGGTGGAATAGAGCCGCCGGCCATGGTCGTTGGCCTTCACGGGTTTGGGCCCGCAAGGCGGTGTAGCTCAGCTGGCAGAGCAAGCGGCTCATAATCGCTGTGTCGCCGGTTCAAGTCCGGCCACCGCTACCCAGTAGCACCAACCGCCTCCGGGCGGTCGACCGATGCGGACGGCGAACTACCAGCCGACCGTCCGAGCACCTGCAAACGAGAAAGAGGCAGCTACCGTGGCCGCCACCGATGTTCGCCCCAAGATCACCTTGGCGTGCGAGGAGTGCAAGCACCGCAACTACATCACCCGCAAGAACCGGCGCAACGACCCGGATCGGCTGGAGATCAAGAAGTTCTGCCCGAACTGCGGCGTGCCACCGCAAGCACAAGGAAACCCGCTAACCGCCGGCGTGATGGCGCTGAACCACCGAGTTCGTCGGCAAGGCTTTCCCGTACGACGAGGCGTTCTGCGTCGGGGTCGAGAAGATCCGCGAGTTCGCCCGCGCCATCGGCGACGACAACCCGCTGTACAGCGATCGGGAGGCCGCGCGCCGCGCCGGTTACCCGGACCTGGTCGCGCCGCCGACCTTCGCCATCGCGGTGATCATGAAGGCGCAGGACAAGCTGCTGTTCGACCCCGCGCTCGGCCTGGACTTCGACGTCGTCGTGCACGGCGACCAGCGCTTCGTCCACCACCGGCCGATCGTCGCCGGCGACGAGCTGACCTCCACGCCGTACGTCGACCAGGTGCGGGTGATGGCCGGCAACGACGTCGATCACGCCTGCGCACCGAGGTCACCGACCCGGACGGCAACCCGGTGTGCACCGCGCTAGGGCACGCTGGTCGCCAGGGGCACCGGCATGACGCCGCGCCTTCGCGGACCTCGACGGTCGGCGACGCAGCTGCCGCCGTTGACCTACCGGGTCACCCGCAAGCAGCTCGTCCAGTACGCCGGTGCGGCGGGCGATTTCAACGCCATCCACTGGAACCAGCGGGTGGCCGTCGAGGTCGGCCTGCCCGACGTCATCGCGCACGGCATGTTCACCATGGCCTCGGCCGGTCGGATCGTCACCGACTGGATCGGCGACCCCGGCAGGGTCAAGGAGTACGAGGTGCGGTTCACCCGGCCCGGTCGTGGTCGCCGACGACGACCTCGGCGCCGAAGTCGAGATGACCGCCGTCGTCGGCGCCTTGGACGCCGACGCGCGGACCGCCCGGATCGACATCACCGCGAAGTTCAACGGCCAGACCGTGCTGGGCAAGGCGCGGATGCTGGTCGCGGCTCGCGACTGCAGCTCGCGTCCGCTGCATTCCGCCGCAGCTCCGGGACTTCGTGCCGCTGCTCAGTCCGTGGCGGTGGCCAGGAACTCCGCCATCCTGGTGACGCCGGTGACCAGATCCTCGTCGCCCAGCGCGTAGGACAGCCGGAAGTACCCGGGCGTGCCGAAGGCCTCGCCCGGGCACCACCGCCACCTCGGCCTTCTCCAGGATCAGCGTCGGCCAGCTCGACCGGAGGACTGCCGGTCGCACGCCGTCGAACGACTTGCCGATCAGCCCGGTCACCGACGGGTAGGCGTAGAACGCGCCCTGCGGCTCCGGGCAGCTGACGCCGGGGATGGCGTCCAGCAGGCCGACGATCAGCTGCCGCCGCCGGTCGAACGCCGACCGCATCTCGGCGACCGCGTCCAGCGACCCGCTGACGGCGGTCAGCGCCGCCTGCTGGGCGACGTTGCAGACGTTGGAGGTCAGGTGCGACTGCAGGTTGGTCGCCGCCTTGATGACGTCCTTCGGGCCGATCATCCAGCCCACCCGCCAGCCGGTCATCGCGTAGGTCTTGGCGACGCCGTTGACCACGATGCAGCGGTCGGCGATCTCCGGCGCCGACCACCGGCATCGACACGTGCTGCGCGTCGCCGTAGACCAGGTGCTCGTAGATCTCGTCGGTGACGACCCAGATGCCCTTCTCGGCGGCCCACCGGCCGATGGCCGCGACCTGTTCCGGCGGGTAGACGGCACCGGTCGGGTTGGACGGCGAGCAGAACAGCAGCACCTTGGTGCGCGGGGTCAGCGCGGCCTCGAGTTGGTCGATGCTGACCAGGTAGCCGGCCTTCTCGTCGGCGACGACCGGAACGCTGACCCCGCCGGCCAGCGCGATCGCCTCCGGGTAGGTGGTCCAGTACGGGCGCGGGCAGCAGCACCTCGTCGCCGGGATCGAGCAGGGTGGCGAAGGCCTGGTAGACGGCCTGCTTGCCGCCGTTGGTGATCAGCACCTGGTCCGGGGTGACCTCGTAGCCGGAGTCGCGCAGCGTCTTCTCGGCCACCGCCTTGCGCAGCGCGGGCAGGCCCGCCGCCGGGGTGTACCGGTGGTTGGCCGGCACCCGGCAGGCGGCGGCGGCGGCCTCGACGATGTAGTCCGGTGTCGGGAAGTCCGGCTCGCCGGCGCCGAAGCCGATCACCGGCCGGCCGGCGGCCTTGAGCGCCTTGGCCTTCGCGTCGACGGCCAGCGTGGCGGACTCGGCGATGCCGCCGATGCGGGCCGAGATCCGCCGGCGCTGGCGGCGTCACGGGTGCCTGGCTGAAGTCGGCGACGGTGCCTTCCGGTGCGTGGATGCTCATGGCTCCATCGTGGCACGCAGCGCTCGTGTCGCGGATCGGCGGGTGCGTGCTTCGCCGGCGCCGGTGCGACGCGCCCCGGATGCTGATGACGGCGAGTTCGTCGGCTCGGTGGTCCGGTGGCTTACACTGGTCGTTCTGGGGTGTGCTGTCGCTTGCCCGCGTGTCGGGCGGTGGGCACATCCCGGACTTGCGAGAGGGGTTCCTCTGGCCAACGTTGCCGGCTCGCCGGCTACCGGCGCGGCCAAAGGGGCGTAGCTCAACTGGCAGAGCAGCGGTCTCCAAAACCGCAGGTTGCAGGTTCAAGTCCTGTCGCCCCTGCAGTACAGCGAACAGAAGGCGGTCACCGGTTCCGGTGGCCGGGGTCAGCAACGAGGACGTGAGGACGTAAACGAGTGAGCAACGATCACGACGGGGTGACGGACGACGGGCAGGAGCCTGTCGTCGGCTCTCCGTCGGACGAGGCCGCTGACGCGATCGGACGCGGTCGTCGGGGACCGGCAGCAGGCCCGGACCGCCGCCGCCATCGGGCGGCTGCCGACGACGTGACGCCGGAGGCGACACGGACGTCCGACGCGACGGCAGCGATCTGGTCGCCGGGTCCGCGCACCGCCGGCCGGCTCGAGCCCGGTGACCGCCGGCTCGGCCGTGCGGCGGCGCGGCGTTCGGCCGCCCGGGCCGGTGTCTCGGAGGCCAAGGGGGCGGCGACGCCGAAGCGGGCGGCCGCGACCGCGGTGAAGCGGCCGAACATGTTCGCCCGGTTCGGCCGCTTCCTGCGGGAGGTGGTGGCCGAACTCCGCAAGGTCATCTGGCCGACCCGGAATCAGATGGTCACCTACACCATCGTGGTGATCGTCTTCGTGGTCGTTCATGGTCGCGCTGGTCGGCGTGCTTGACCTGCTGTTCGCCAAGGGTGTGCTGGCGGTCTTCGGCTGACGCCGCAGGACAGGACCGCCACCCGTGAGGCCGCGGTCCCGATGACCGCCTCGATGATCAAGGACAACGGTCCGGCGCAGCACCGGCCGGAACCGAACACAAGAGCAAGACAGCACCAGGAAGCGAGTACAACCGTGTCGAGCCATGTCGATACCCCGGATTCCACCCCCGAGGAGGAACCGCTGAGCAGCATCGTCCTGACCGACGGCCAGGAGACCACCCTCGTCACCGCCCCCGGTGCCGGCGAGGAGTCCGATCCGTCCATCGAGCACGACGCGGAAGCGGAAGCGGCCGAGATCGACGAAGCGATCGAGTCTGTCGTCGAGGCGGCCGCGGATGACGCCGCCGTCACCGACGCTGGCCGTCGTGGACGACGCCGTCGTGGCGACACGTCGTGGACGGTGCTGTCGTAGACGGGACCGCCGCAGAGGAGGCCGAGGTCGATCCGACCGAGGAGCTGCGGTCGGCGCTCAAGCGGGCGGCCGGTGACTGGTACGTCGTGCACTCCTACGCCGGCTACGAGAACAAGGTCAAGACCAACCTCGAGACCCGGATCAAGTCGCTGGACATGGAGGAGTACATCTTCCAGATCGAGGTCCCGACCGAAGAGGTCACCGAGATCAAGAACGGCCAGCGCAAGCAGGTGCAGCGCAAGGTCTACCCCGGCTACATCCTGGTCCGGATGGACCTGACCGACGGCTCCTGGAGTGCGGTGCGGAACACCCCGGGCGTCACCGGATTCGTCGGCGCCACCGCCCAGCGGCCGTCGGCGCTGTCGATCGACGAGGTCGTCAAGATCCTCACCCCGACCGCGCCCGCGCAAGGCCGCGGTCGCCAGCACGCCCGGCGGTGCGGCGCCGACCCGCACCGAGGTCGACTTCTCGGTCGGCGAGTCGGTCACCGTCATGGACGGGCCGTTCGCCACCCTGCCGGCGACCATCAACGAGGTCAACGCCGACGCCCAGAAGCTCAAGGTGCTGGTCTCGATCTTCGGTCGCGAGACGCCCGTCGAGCTCTCGTTCACCCAGGTCGCCAAGATCTGATCCGACCCGATCGCCGCTGATCGGACCGCCAACCTGACCGCCCGGGTCCTGACCGCCCGGATCCGTCCACAGGAAAGAAGCAAGCGAAATGCCCCCGAAGAAGAAGAAGCTCGCAGCCATCGTCAAGCTGCAGATCAAGGCCGGCATGGCCAACCCGGCCCCGCCGGTCGGTCCGGCGCTCGGCCAGCACGGCGTCAACATCATGGAGTTCTGCAAGGCCTACAACGCCGCGACCGAGTCGCAGCGCGGTGACGTCGTGCCGGTGGAGATCTCCATCTACGAGGACCGGTCGTTCGACTTCAAGCTGAAGACGCCGCCGGCCGCCCGGCTGCTGCTCAAGGCCGCCGGCGTGGAGAAGGGGTCCGGCACCCCGCACACGACCAAGGTCGCGTCGGTGTCCGCCGCCCAGCTCCGCGAGATCGCGACGCTCAAGCAGGTCGACCTGAACGCCAACGACATCGACGCCGCGTCGAAGATCATCGCCGGCACCGCCCGGTCGATGGGCATCACCGTCACCGACTGACTCGGTCGCCCTGAGTCAGTGTTGATCATGGGCGCCAGCACGCGAAACGCCGACGACACGCCGGTAGGAGTGTGCTGAGCTGCATGATCAACAGTGCAGGACGCCAGTGACAAGCAGCACGACAGCGGTGACCCAGCACGACAGCGGTAACCCAGCACCACGTGGGAGGGCCGAGCGCGGCCCGCGGCAACCACGACCTCCGCCCGCGGACGAACGTCCCGGGCACACGAGCCAGGAGATAGAAGATGAAGCGCAGCAAGGCTTACAGGCAGGCCGCCGAACTGGTCGACCGCGAGCGGCTGTACTCGCCGCTCGAGGCCGCCGAACTGGCCAAGAAGACGTCCCCGACCAAGATGGACGCCACCGTCGAGGTCGCCATGCGGCTCGGCGTCGACCCCCGCAAGGCCGACCAGATGGTCCGCGGCACCGTCAACCTGCCGCACGGCACCGGCAAGACCGCCCGGGTCATCGTGTTCGCCGTCGGCGACAAGGCCACCGAGGCCGAGGCCGCCGGCGCGGACGCCGTCGGCTCGGACGACCTGATCGCCCGCATCCAGGGCGGCTGGCTGGACTTCGACGCCGCGATCGCCACCCCGGACCAGATGGCCAAGGTCGGCCGGATCGCCCGCATCCTCGGCCCGCGTGGCCTGATGCCGAACCCGAAGACCGGCACCGTCACCCCCGACGTGACCAAGGCCGTCGCCGACATCAAGGGCGGCAAGATCAACTACCGGGTCGACAAGGCCGCGAACCTGCACCTGGTGATCGGCAAGGTCTCGTTCCCGACCGAGAAGCTGGTGGAGAACTACGCCGCCGCGCTGGACGAGGTGCTCCGGGCGAAGCCGTCCGCGGCCAAGGGCCGGTACCTGAAGAAGGTCGCCTTCGCGACCACGATGGGCCCGGGCATCCTGGTCGACCCGACCCGCACCCGGAACCTGCTGGAGACCGAAGAGGTCTGACCGGCCCGTCGTTCGCACGACCGAACCGCCGCCGACCGTCAGGGGTTGCGGCGGTTCAGTCGTTTCGGGGCGGAGCTGCTGCCGGGCCGCGATGGGCTGCCTGCGGTGGCCCGCGGCGATGGCCGGTGCGATGCTGCGTGGCCTGCGACGAGGCGGACAGCCGCGGCGGCATGGTGACCGGCTCCCCGATGCGCCTCAGGCGCTGCAATTGAGTGTGGCGGTCACGGGCGCGCCCTGACTCACAGGGGGCGATGCCCAGGCCCGCTCGGCACCGGGGTCTGGGTTCCAGCGATTTGGTCCCGGTCACGCCGTCCCGTACACTGGTCACTGATCCACCGAAGACCGTCGGCTCCCGCATGCCTGCTTCACCAGGCGCGGGTGAAGGTTCCGGGATGTTCCGGGCGGCCCGCGCAGGAGGACGAGGTCAGACCGGCCGCCCATTCCGGGCCGCCATCTTCACGCCCCGTGCCCATGCGCGCGGGGCGTTCGTCGTTTCCGGGCCGAACTCTCGCCGAGCGCCTCCGGTGGACGGTGTCGGCAGTTGCCGCACCGATACCGACTTGAGATGTCAGGAAGGAGGCGACGCATGCCGAAGGCCGACAAGGTCGCAACGGTCGCCGAGATCACGGACAGGTTCCGTAGCTCCAGCGCCGCGGTGGTCACCGAGTACCGCGGTCTGACGATGGCGCAGCTCACCGAGCTCCGCCGGTCCCTGGGCAAGGACACCGCCTACACCGTCGCGAAGAACACCCTGGTCAAGCGGGCAGCCGCGGACGCCGGGGTCGACCGGGCTGGACGACCTGTTCGTCGGTCCGACCGCGGTCGCGTTCATCAGCGGCGAGCCGGTCGACGCCGCGAAGGCGCTGCGCGACTTCGCCAAGGCCCACCCGCTGCTGGTGATCAAGGGCGGCCTGCTCGACGGTCGCGGCCGATCGAGGCCGGCGAGGTCAACAAGCTCGCCGACCTGGAGTCGCGCGAGGTGCTGCTGGGCAAGATGGCCGGCGCCATGCTGGCCACCCTGACCAAGGCCGCCATCGTGCTCAACGCGCTGCCCTCGCAGGTGGCGCGGCTGGCCGCGGCGCTGCAGGAGAAGCGGATCGCCGACGGCGAAACCCTGGACGCGCCCGTGTCTCTGGATGCCGAATCTCCGGCAGACCCTGCCGCCGTGGGCGTACAGGCAGTCTCCGCCGAGGCTCCGGCCGAAGGCGCCGACAATGCTGCTGCTGCCGACGAGTCGACGACACCGGAGGCGGTCTCCACCGAGGCTCCGGCCGAAGGTGCGGACGCAGCAGTCGCCAGCACCGAAGACACCACCGAGGAGACGGCCGCCCAGGCCTGATCCGACCAGCACCACCGGTCGGCTCAGGCCCTGGTCCGATCCGCCCCCACCAGAAATCCCGCCCGTTCCGCCGCGAACCGCGGCCGGGCAACAGATGTGAAAGGACGCCCATCATGGCGAAGCTGACCACCGACGAGCTGCTCGACGCTTTCAAGGAGCTCACCCTCATCGAGCTGTCCGAGTTCGTCAAGCAGTTCGAGGAGACCTTCGGCGTCACCGCCGCCGCCCCGGTCGCCGTCGCCGGTGCCGGCCGGTCCGGCCGCCGCTGCCGGCCGAGGTCGCCGAGGAGCAGGACGAGTTCGACGTCATCCTCGAGTCCGCCGGCGAGAAGAAGGTCCAGGTCATCAAGGCCGTTCGCGAGCTCGTCTCGGGTCTGGGTCTGAAGGAAGCCAAGGACCTGGTCGACGCCGCCCCCAAGGCCATCCTGGAGAAGGCTCCCAAGGAGGCCGCCGAGGCCGCCAAGGCGAAGCTGGAAGAGGCCGGCGCCAAGGCCACCGTCAAGTGACCTTGCACTGATCCGTCCGGCGCCGCAGCCCCACGCTGTGCAGTAACCCGCTGTGCAGTAACAAGCGGCGACTCCGAACACCCGCCCGGAATCCGGGCGATCGCATCCGGGAACGGGGCGGGCCAACCGGCCCGCCCCGTTTCCTGTCTCCCCGGGCATTTCTCACGTCGGCATGCGGCGCGCGCTCAGAGTGATGGGCCTCGGTTTACGGTGATCCGGTGTCCAGCGCCGGTGCCCGCCGTCTCACGGCGGTCGGCGTCCTGATGGTGCTGTGCGCAACGGCCGGGTGCGCCTCGGAAGCCGCGATGCCACCGGCCGCCGCAGCCTCGGACCGGTCGACGACGGCGTCTACACCTGCGACCAGCGCAGCGTCCACCAGCAGACCGGCGACGAGCGTGTCACCCCCACCGAGGCCGACGCCGCGGACGACACCCAGTCGGCCGGCCGTGCCGTCCAGCCCGCTGCTGTACCCCCGTGGAGACGGCACCCTCAGTCCGGACGTCGGCCCGGCCGCCCAGGTCGAGCTCGCCCCATCCGGCGGAAAGACGCGGGACGGCGATCCGTACCGGCCGGCGGTGTTCGAGGCGTCGAACCTGTGGTTGACACCGTCCGGGGCGTCGAGCGCATTCGACCTCACCGTCGACGCGGGCCGGGAGATCGGCTCGGCCGCGCAAACCAGGCTGTCGTATGACCTCACCGGCGACGGCACCTGGGACCGCGTGGAGACCTACCGGTACTTCGCCACCGACCCGCTGCCAGGACCGGAGCACTACACGGAAGCGGTCGGGCTGCTCTCCAGCGTGGGCCGGCTCGCAGATCTGCGCGGCGGCGTGGTGAAGGTGGAGGTGTGGTCGGCGTTGGGGCAGGGGATCTCCGTTTCCCTGCAGGATTCGTCATTCTCGTTGCCCTTCGAGGCCTGACGAATGGTTCGGGGGCGCGCCCCCGTTGGCACGATCCCGCGTCAATCGGCGATGATCGCCGGACACACCCCGACGCGAGGACGGCGACCCATCACCATGAGCGGCCCGAAGACCGACACCCAGCGATACCGGACCGTGGACGCCCCGGTCCGCGGCGGCGCGATGCGGGTCGGGGTGTGGGAACCCGAGGGTGCGGACGGCGCCGAGCCGGACAACCGGAAAGCCCCGACCCTGGTGGCCATCCACGGCATCACGGCGTCACACCGCTGCTGGCCGCTGCTCGCAGCAGCGCTACCCGAGTGGCGGCTGATCGCGCCCGACCTGCGGGGCCGCGGTCGCTCGAACGGCCTCCCCGGCCCGTACGGGATGGCGCAGCACGCCGACGACGTGGCGGCCGTGCTCGATCATCTCGGGGTTCCGGCGGCGGTGGTCGTCGGGCACTCGATGGGCGGCTACGTCACCGTCGCGCTGCATCATCGGCACCCGGAGCGGGTCGCCTCCGTCGTCCTGGTCGACGGGGGTATACCGCTGCCGCGCGCGGAGGGTCTGACCGACGAGGAGTTCGTGGACGCAGCCCTCGGACCGGTCCGGGCCCGGTTGGCGATGCGGTTCGAGACCCGCGAGAGCTACCAGAAGCTGTTCCGCGAGCACCCGGCATTTGCCTCACACTGGGACGACGCGGTGGCCGATTACGCCGATTACGACCTCGCCGGGGACCCGCCGAACCTGCGGGCGTCGACCACCGAGGCCGCGTTCGTCGGTGACTCGATCGACCAGCAGGACCTCGAGTGGCTGCTACCGGGGCTGCAGGGCCTCCCTGAGCGAACGCCTTTCCTGCGAGCTCCGCGCGACCTCCTCGATTCCGAACCGGGTCTGTGGCCGCCGGCGTGGATCGAGCAGTGGCAGCAGCGGCTACCCGCGATCGATGTGCGGGAGGTGCCGGACGTCAACCATTACACGATCGTTCTGAGCGAGAAGGGCGCAGCGGCAATCGGCGACGCGGTGCGCTCCGCCGGCTGACGAGGTCGAAACACGTTCAGCTCTCGTCAGAGGCACGGGCCGCTCGCTGTTGGGCCGCGTATTCGGCCGGTGGCACGCCGATGGTCCGGGTGAACGCCCTGGTCAGGTGCGACTGGTCGGCGAATCCCAGGTCGGCGGCGAGCACCGCCCAGTCCGGTGGGTCGCCCTGCGCGGCGCGGACCGCGGCGTCCTGCAGGCGACAGCGAATGATCGCCCACTTCGGCCCGGCGCCGACGTATTCGTCGAACAGTCGCTGCAGCGTGCGGACGCTCATCCCTGCCAGATTCGCCACCTGGGAGACCCGCTTGATCTCCGGCCGCGCGGCGATCTCGGCCACCAGATCGGCGAGCGAGTCCGCGATCGGATCACGGTCCGGAAGATCGACGAGCAGGAAGTCGGTGAGCAGCGCTACGCGCTCTGCTCGATCGCCGGTCGCGGCAACGGCGTGCGCGAGGGCCGTGGTGTCCCGGCCGAGCATGTCGGCGATCGGCCGGTGTGTGTCGGTCAGCGCCTTGACCGACGACCCGAGGAATGGACGGAAGCCGCCCGGCCGGAACCGTGCGCCGACGACGTAGCCGTCACCGACCAGGTGGCGGTCGTAGCGGGTGCGCGTCAGGCCGGTGACGTCGGCCTCCGTGTTCGTCACCGTGAGGTTCACCGACGGGTACGGCAGCACACTGGCGGTGAATTCCTCTCCCGCCGGCAGTTTCCAGATGATCGTCCAGAAGTTCTCCACGAAGGGCGCCAACCGGACGTCGGGGACGTGCCTTCGATAATCGAACTGCTGCCGGGATCGTCCCGGATGCAGGATGCCGGGTTCGGTCGCGCCGGCCGCGGTGGTGTCGGGTGGCAGCCCGCCGAGCAAACCTGTCACGTGCGAAAGCCTAACGACTGCCCCGGGAAGTGGCGGAATTGTTCAAGACCGGCCCCGGCGCCGGCGGCAGACTCGGCTGATGATCATCCGAGACTATTTCCCCACCGCGGCAAAGGAGGTCGGCGAGATCGCCGGCGCAGCAGCGTCCGCCGACCTGACGGCGCCGACTCCGTGCACCGAATTCGACCTGAAGACCCTGATCAACCACGTGATCGGCACGACCGGCGCGCTGGCGGCCGTGGGCCGACGCGAAGAGCTGGATGCCGACGACCCGTACGGCACTGCGAACGACGCGACCGGCGGCGACTGGAGCGGTCGACTGGCCGAGAGCGCGACCGCACTGGCCGACGTCTGGTCGAGGCCGGAGGCGTGGGACGGCACGGTGTCGATGACCGGTCAGGAGATGCCGGCCACCCTGATCGGCGAGATGTCGATGGCCGAGATGCTGCTGCACGGCTGGGATCTCGCACGGGCTACCGGTCAGCAGCTGACGATCCCCGACGACGTCGGCGGGGAGCTTCTGCGGCACATCGACGAGACAGCGCAGTGGGGGCGCTCGATGGGTGCCTATGGCCCGCAGGTCGCTGTCGAAGGGCCGTCCCGCGCAACGGCGTTCGTCCGCGCACTGGCGGCGTCGGGCCGGAATCCCGCCTGGACCGCCCCCACCAGAAAGGGCGGCAGCAGAAAGGGCGGCCGCAGATAGGGCACTCGCCCGATGTGACCTCCGATCCGCCGTCCGATGATGGACGCAATGGGGGACGGCATCGTCGCAGGTGAGGTCGGAAGGTACCGATGCACGGGCGGCTGCAGGATCTGGTGAAGCGCCTGTCGATCGCGGTCGACAGACGTCGTCAGCTGGACCCCGCGAGGCTCCGGATGCTCGATGACACCCTCGCGGCGCTGACCCAGGACTACCCGGGCGGGCGCGAATCTCAGGGTTCCTACGGCGTGCTCACGGACGGCGTGCTGAATGACGACGTGTTGTCCGACGACGTGCTGACGGACACCGGATTGATCTTCGGGCTCGACGAGCCGGATCGCGACCTCATCGTGATCAGCGCGGGTGCCGATCTGGACGCGAACATCGCGCTGGCCTACGGGTTGCTGCGCGGCGGAACGGCCCCCGGCAGGGCGAGCATCGGGCTCGCCCTGGAGCTCATCGGCCTGTCCTCTCTCTCCGCGGACGCCGGCGCCCGGCTGGGGGCGTCAGGAATCCTCCGACGGTCGGCACTGCTGGAGACCGACGAGACCGGACCCTGGCTCAGTCGCGACATCTGGTGTCCGGAAAGGGTCGTCAACCACCTGCGGCGGTGGAATGCGCCGGACCCGGCGGTTGCCGAACACATCACGGACGCGGTGCCGCTGAGCCTGCCGGGAAGTTCCACGGTCGCAACCGCACTGGAGGCGGGCAGCACGCTGGTCTGGGTTCATTCGCCGGTCGGGACGGCGGGCAGCTGCATGGCTGCGGCCGCACTGCAGCAGATCGACGTCCGGACACTGATGGTGACCGTGCCGGCGGAGACCGGCGGGCCGCAGGCTGTCGAGTTCGTCCGCGTCGCCTTGCGAGAAGCCGCGCTCCTCGGCAGCTGCCTGATGCTGGACCACGCGGACCGGCTGGGCGGCGGGGACAACGCTGCGCTCGGCCGGCTGCTGGCAGCTCCGGTGGTGCCCGTCATCGCCGTCTCTCAGCAGCCGATCGACCCGGCCTGGCTGACCGCGCTCCGGCCGCTGCTGGTCGACGCGCCGCGGCTGGATCCGGAGAGCCGGGAGCGGCTGTGGCGCGTGGTGACCGGGACTGAGTTGCCGTCCGGCGCCCTCACCGGCCTCCGGCTGTCGCCGGACGGACTGCAGCAGACGGCGCGCTACGCGCTGGACCTCGCCAGGGACAACGCCAGGGACAGCTGCGGGGAGAACATCGGGGAGAACGGCCGGCCGGCCGGCGGGCCGGACGCCGAGCAGGTGCGGCGGGCGGCCAGGGCGGTCGGCGGAGTGAACGCCCCGGCGACCGATGTGGGTCTGGATGATCTGGTCCTGCCGGCGGACGTCAGCGCCGGTATCGAACGGCTCGTCGGCTGGGCGCGTCACCGGGACGACCTCATCACCACCGGCCTCGTTCCGCGGGCGGGCGGGCGGGGTGGCGGCATCACCGCGCTGTTCAGTGGCAGCCCGGGCACCGGCAAGACACTGGCAGCGCACGTCGTCGCGGCCGAACTCGGGATGGACATCATCCGGGTCGACCTGTCGGCCATCGTCGACAAGTACATCGGCGAGACGCAGAAGAATCTCGAACAGGTCTTCCACCGGGCCGAGAGCCTCAACGTGGTGCTGTTCTTCGACGAAGCGGACGCGTTGTTCGGCAAGCGTTCGGAGGTGAAGGACGCGCACGACAGGTATGCCAATCAGGAGGTCGCCTACCTGTTGCAGCGCATGGAGCTGTTCGACGGCATCACCATTCTGGCGACGAACCTGCGCGGCAATCTGGACCCCGCCTTCAGCCGGCGGCTGAGCTTCATCGTGCATTTCCCGGATCCCGACGCAACTACCCGGGAACGCTTGTGGCGGGTCCACCTGGACCGCCTCGGCCGGCAGGATCCGGGTGATCTCGTCGACCCCGCCCGGTTGGCCCGGCACGTCGAGCTGACCGGTGGGGACATCTGCAACATCGTGGTCGCCGCCGGCTACGACGCCGCCATCGACGGCGCGCTGCCCGGGATGCGGCATGTGCTGGCCGCCGCGACCAGGGAGTACTCGAAACTCGGCCGGCGGGTCCCGGCGGGCGGGCTGCTCGGGAGGGGAGCCTGACACCCCGGTCGCGGAGCCCGAACGGACAACATAGGGCGAACGCCCGATGCCCGGTCCGCCGCCGGGTGATGAGCTGAGCTCGACGCGGTGAGGGCCGCGCCGTCGGCGTGGGCCCTGGCCCTGGTTGCGGCTGATGCCCGCTCAACTCTCGGGGGGTCCGAATGCCGGCGCAGCTGACGACCCGGTGCCTCCGCAGACCACCTGCCGGGCCGTCCCCGTCGTGATCATCCCCACCGTCGACGCCGGCCTGGAAACGCTGTTCCGGGAGGGACTTCCGTTGCCCGACGGCGTCGGTGACGTGTCCTTCGACGCGCCCTCGGGGACCTGGTCGGCGCAGCTCAGCCGCATCACGGTCAACCTGTTCCTGTTCGGTGTCGGCCGTTCCGGCCAACCGCCGCGACCGCCCGCGGACCGCGTCGTCGACGGTCGGGCGCAGCGCCGCCAACCCATTCCGATGCTGGAACTGCACTATCTGGTGTCCGCCTGGGCGGGCGTCGTGCGCGACGAGCATCAACTGCTCGGTGACGCCCTGTCCTGCGTCATCGACACCCAGGTCCTGCCCGTGGAGCACCTGGATTCGGATGTCAACTCGGCCGTCCAACTCACCGTCGCCGGGTACGACACCAGCAGGATCAAGGACGTCTGGAGCTCCGTCGGCGGCGCGATCAAGCCGTCCTTCGAGCTGGTGGTGACCACGGCCGGCGACGCGGCGCCGTTCGCCGATCTGGCGCCGCGGGTCGAGCGGATCTCGGCGCTGGTGGCCCCGCACCCGGACCGCGGGAGCTGAGCGTGCGCGTCTCCGCCGGCTCCACACTGGTCGACCTGGCACCCGGATCCTCCACCGCGGTCGACCTCGACATCATCAACACCGGCCAGGTCATCGACGGCGTCACCGCGCGGGTGATCGGCCTGCCCGAGCAGCAGGTGACCACCCAACCGCCGGTGCTGGCACTGTTCCCGGAGGCCACCGGCCGGCTGACGGTCAACATGGGCGTCCCGGCAGCCTTTCCGGCGGGACGTCACCCGGTGACGGTGGAGGTGCGGTCCCGGCAGGACGGCACCGGGCCGGAGTACCTGGACCTCGACCTCATCGTGCCCACCCGTCCCGGGTTCGGTCTCTCCGTACGGCCGAAAATCGTGCGTGCGCACCGCACCGCGCGCTTCGTCGTGATGGTGGCCAACAGCGGCAACACCCGGTTGGAGGTCGGGCTGTCGGCGTCGGATCCGGAGAAGATCGTCGCGGCGACGATCACCCCTGAGCGTGTCGCGCTGGATGCCGGCCACTCGTGCGAGGTGCTCGTCGAGGTCCGCGGGCCGCGGATGATCCTGGGTTCGGAGATCGACCGGCCGGTCACTTTGACCGCCACGGCCCTGACGGCCGACGCCGGCGCCACCTCCATCGAGACCGACACCGCAGCACCGACTCCGACTGCCCGGGTGGAACTCGTCGAGGCCCCGCCGGACTTGCGGGAACTGCTCGGGGAGACCACCCAGGACGAGGGCCCGGATCCGCAGACGGCGGTCCTGATGCTCCGGCAACGGCCGTGGATCACCAGGGGGATGCTCACCGCGTTGATCCTGCTCTCGATCATCGCGCTGTGGGCCGCGGTGTTCC
Source organism: uncultured Actinomycetota bacterium (assembly GCA_963766015.1). Classification (GTDB taxonomy): domain Bacteria; phylum Actinomycetota; class Actinomycetes; order Mycobacteriales; family Nakamurellaceae; genus Nakamurella. Next base: position 243,893 of record CAVXYU010000044.1, read on the forward strand.
TGTTCGGGCTCCGCGAGGTGTTCGCCGCCGACCCGCCGACGAAGACAGCGCCGGCATCGTTCTTCGTCGGCGACATCGTGCTCGTCGCGTCCACCGGCGGCAACGAGGTCCCGGCACCGGCCGGGGCACTGGCGAAGGACGGCACCATGCCGTCGGGACTCGGCGGGGTGATCGCCGGAACGGTGACCGCGAAGAGCAGCGGAGAACCGGTCGGCCGGATCCTCGTCGACGCACTTCGGCAGGCGCCCGACGGACCCCCGCAGGTGGCCGGGTCGACCGCCACCCAAGCCGACGGTTCGTACCAGATCGCCGGGCTGTTCCCGGACGACTACGTTCTGAAATTCCGCGCCCGCGGATTCGACCCGGTGTTCTACCCCGGTGTTCCCGACCAGGCCGCCGGCACCCAGGTCGAGGCGAAATCAGCCGTGGTCACCAGGGGTATCGATGTCGTCATCACCGGCAAGCCGGCGTCCATCACCGGGTCCGTCGATCTCGGCGACACCCTGAAGCCGGTGGAGACCACCGTCACGGCGAGGGCGACCCAGGGTGCGGCAGCAGGGAAGGACATCGCCACCACCGTCACCGACGGCGCCAACGCCTACACACTGGAGAAACTGCCGGCGCCCGGGGTGTACGAGCTCAGCTTCGCCGCCGAGGGCTACCTGCCGACCATCGTCCAGACGACGGTGGACGGTGGCTCCAAGCGCATCCAGCCGACCGTCCTGCTGTCCGCGAGTCCGGGGCAGATCGCCGGCACGGTCACCGGGGGTGGGACTCCGCTCGGAGGCGCCACCGTCACCACCACCGTCGACGGCAAACCCGTCAGCACCGGCACCCCCACAACCGGTGACGTCGGACGCTTCGTGCTCGGTGAGTTGCCGACACCGGCGACCTACGTGCTCACCGTCGCCGCTGCCGGTTTCGGTCAGACGACCGTGGTGGTCGATCTCGGCCCCGGCGAGCGCCGCGACGATCTCGCGGTGGAACTCGCCGCAGGCACCGGGCAGCTCACCGGTGTGCTGGTGGACGCGGACGGGGTCGGGGTCGGCGGTGCCACCGTGGCCGTCGGTGGGATGACCGATCCGCCCACCACCAACACGCTGACGACCGGCACCGTCGGCGCCTTCGAGTTCTCCGGCCTGCCCGCCGGCGCGGCGCTGACCCTCACCTTCGACAAGCCGGGGTTCGCGCCGACCACCGTGCCGGTGCAGCTGGGCGCGGTGACCGAGCCGCTGACGGTGACGATGAGCGATTCCCTGGGCCGGATCGGCGGCAACGTCAGCGGGCCCGGTGGCACACCGCTCGCCGGCGCCACCGTCACCGCCACCGACGGACAGAAGAGCTGGCCGGTCACCACGTCGTCCGCCGGGCCCGGAGCGCTGCCGGTACCTACCTGATCGCCGGCCTGCCGGTGGGCCGGTATACGGTCACCGCGATCAGCCCCGCCACCGAAGCGCGGACCAGCCTGGTGACTGTTGCTGCAGGCGGTCGCGCCGACGCGAACTTCGCCCTTCCGGAAGCGGTCGGCGTGACGGGCGGCGGTTGACCGTGCGCGTGATGGTGACCCCCGACCGGGTTGAGGTCGGCGACGGCAACGCCGTCGAGATCAACGTGACCGTGCACAACACCGGCACGCTGATCGGCGGCTACCACCTGCGGGTGCTCGGCGCCGACCCGTCCTGGGTGACCCTGGGCGCGGAGAATCTGTCGCTGTTCCCGGATGCGTCCGAGACGGTCCGGGCTGTTGTCCGGCTGCCCGCCGGCGTCGCGGCGGGTGACCGCCGGATGGCGGTGCAGGTGAGGGAACTGACTCCGCCACAGGCGATCTCGATCGCCGACATCGTCCTGACGGTGCCTGCTGTGGACGCCCTGCGCTTGGCACTGTCCCCGATGACGGTGGTCGGCGGCCGGTCCGGCTCCTTCGGCGTGGTGCTCGAGAATACCGGCAACACAACGGTTGTCGCGCAGCTGGCCGGGACCGACGCCGAGGACGTGATGCGGTTCGATTTCGAACCCGACGTCGTGACGCTCGCCCCCGGTGACCAGGCCATCGCCGACCTGCGGGCGTCCGGCCCGCGCCGTTGGTTCGGCCAGCCGGTCGTCCGCACCTTCGGCATCGGGCTCCGCCCACCGGTACCCGTCGCTGCTCCCGGCGGCTACCCGCCGCCGCCGGGGGGCCGGCCCACGCAGGCGCCGGAGGCGCAGGCATCGCACGAGTCCGAGCACTCCGGCCCGCTGGCGTCGGAGGAGCCGCTGGCCAGCGGGACCCTGTTGCAGAAGGCCCGGCTGAGCCGAGGGCTGCTGTCGCTGCTCAGCCTGCTCTTCGCGGCGACCGTGTTCGCGACTGTCCTGACGATCGCGCTGACGGCCCTGGTCGGCCAGTCCGCTGCGGACCGTGACCTCGCCATCCAGGTCGCCGCCGCGCAGAACACCGACGGCCTGGCGGGAACGTCCGCGCTCGGCGGCAGTGTCGTGCTGCTGAGCAGCGGCGAACCGGTGGCCGGGGTCTCGGTCGAACTGTTCGACGCCGCCGCGACGACCACGCCGATCGCCAACACCGCCACCGGCGCCGACGGCAAATGGACCATCGACAACCTTCCGGCCGGCGCCTACAAGTTCCGCGTCCGCGGGGCAGGTTTCGCCGAGATCTGGTACGAGAACGCGCTCAACGGCGCCGATGCCAAGGAGGTCGTGCTGAATCTGGGCCAGCAGATCAGCGACCTGAAGGTGACCCTCGGCGGACTGCCCGCGTCGGTGTCCGGCGAGGTCGTCGGCAGCGACGTCGCGGGCGCGGTGCTCAGCGTGCAGGTGCCAGTGGAATTCCTGCCCGACGACCCGGCCGCGGTCGCGGACAACGAGGCCGCAGCCTCGGATCTGACGCCGGCCGGTGCGGTGTTCCGGACGGTGCCGATCGGCTCGGACGGCCTGTTCGAGATCACCGACATCGCCTCGCCCGCGGTGTACGACCTGGTGGTCACCAAGACCGGGTTCGCCACCGCGACCGAGCGGGTCGACCTGACCGGCGGCGAGTCGCGCAGCGGCGTGCAGATCCGGCTGCGGACGGGGGACGGCCTGATCAGTGGCTCCGTGACCGGCCCGGACGGGGTACTCGGCGGCGCGGTGATCACGGCGACCACCGGAACCACGACGGTGGAGACGGTCTCGCTGACCGAGGGCGAGGTCGGCGCCTTCACCCTGCGAGGCCTCGTCACTCCGGCGACGTACTCGGTGACGGTCACCTCGCCCGGCTTCAGCCCGCAGACCACGTCGGTCTCGCTCGCCGACGGCCAGAAGCTCACCGGCGTCCAGCTCACCGTCGCGCGGTCCGCCGGGTCGCTGACGGGGATCGTCAGCACCCTGCCCGGGAACAAGCCGGCCGCGGGAGTGACAGTCACCGTCACGGCCGGCACCGACAAGGTCGAGACGGTGACCCAGTCGACCGGTGACGTCGGCCGCTGGACCGTTGCGGGCCTTGCCATCCCGAGCCGGTACACGGTGACGTTCAGCCGCCCGGACCTGGAGTCGCAGACCGTCGCGGTGACGCTGGACGCCGCCGGACAGCTCAGCAGCGGGTCCGGTGTCGGCCCTGACGGGATCACCGTCGCGATGACGTCGGCGTTCGCCGAGATTTCCGGGGTTGTCAGCCAGCGGACCCCGGACGGCCGGACCGAGCCCGTGGGGGAGGCGGTCGTCACGCTGAGCTCCGGGACCGATCAGTACTCGGTGATCAGCGCCTCGGAACCTGCCTCCGAGGTGGGTGCGTTCCAGGTCGGGGGTGTCGTTCCCGGCACCTACACGCTGTCCGCCAGCCGTCGTGGCACGTCGCCGACCAGTGTGATCGTGACCGTCGTCGCGGGGGAGTCACGGCAGTTCAACCCGGTGCTGATCCCGCCGGCGTCGATCACCGGCAAGGTCACCGACCAGGCGGGCAGCGAGGTGGCCGGACTGGAGGTGGTGCTGTTCAAGTCGGCGGATTACCCGGCGCAGCCGGCCCAGCAGACCACCACGAACGCGGTCGGCAGCTATTCCTTCGCCGATGTCGATGCGCCACAGGCCTATGTCGTCGAGGTCAGGAGCCGAACCGAGGGCGCGCTCGGTTCGGCGACGCTGGTGCTCAACGCGAGTCAGGCTGCGGTGCTGAATATCTCGGTCGGTACGCCCGCGGTCAGCAGCAGCCAGGCGCCGGTCGCCCAGCCCACTCCCGCGGCCCCGACAACGCCGGTGATCCAGTCCACCCCCTCGCCGTCCACGCCCAGTTCGTTTCCGACCAACGAGGCCGATCCGACGGCGCAGGCGATCCCGCCCCGATCCGCCGCGACCCCATCTCCGACCCCAGCACCGACCGCAGGGCTAACCGTTGGGGCGACTCCATGACCCCGCCGCCAGGCGTGAATCCGGCGGCACCGGAGGTGTCTGTCGCGCCGATGCTGTCCTGCAGCGCCGGCGTCGGGGTCATCGTCGACGTCCGGGTCCGCCATCCGGGGCCGCGCCCGGCGCAGCTGACCGTCACGGTGCAGGGACTTGATTCCGGCTGGCTACCTGCGCCGGTCGTCCTGTCGTTGCAGCCCGGCGCGAGCACCGTCGTGCAATTGGCCATCCGCCCGGAGCCGGGCGCGCTCGGCGCGCGCTACCCGTTCGTGGTGGCAGTGGAGTCGTGGGATGCCTTGGGCGCCAACGGGTCTGCGATCAGCACCGCTGAGAGCACGCTCGCCGTCGGGATCCGGGAGCGCGCCGTGGCCACGGTCGAACCGGCGCAGGCGACGGCCGTGTTCGGCCGGAAGATTGCGGTCCGGATCACCAACCCGTCCCCGGAGGACCGTGAACTCGAGCTGGCACCGGCTGTCCCCCAGGCACTGTCGGTCCGCCTGGATCGCACCGTGGTCGGTGTTCCGGCCGGCCGGTCGGTGACGGTGCCCGGCAAGGTGCGGGTCCGCTCCGCGCGGGTATTCGGGGCGAGCGAGGTGCACACCTATGCCATCGCGGTGCGCGGCCGCGGCGCGACGACCGTCGTCGAGGCCACGATGCGCGCCCGGCCCGTCTTCCGCGGTGCCTTCATGCGGGCCATCGTCATGGTCCTGGTCGTTGCGGTGTGGACCGGGCTGGCCGTGGTGGCGATCCCGCGGATCACCTCCTACCTGACCAGCGATGCCGAGCAGTCCGCCGGCGGAGGGCCCGCGGGCCAGGGCGCCGGGGGGGCGCCCGGCTCCGGTTCCGCAACACCATCGGGAAGCGGTGCGCCGGGCAGCGGCGGTGGTGCTGACGGCGGTAGTGCCGACGGCGGCGGTGCTGACGGTGCAGGTGCCGATGGTGGCGGGGCGGATGGCAGCGCGGGCGGCGACGGGGCTGGTGCCGCGGCGGGAGAACGGCTGCGCGGCATCGTGACCGGCTCCGAACCCGGCGGAGTGACGGTCATCCTCGCCCCGACCAGCCTGGGCGAGGCGGCGGCCGCGGGCGCCCAGCCGGCGGCCGGCGTCACCGACGCGGCCACCGCGTCCGGCCTCCGGGCCGCGTCCGGCGCGATCGGCAAGATCCCCTCGAGTGCCGTCCGGCTCGTCCGATCGGAGGATCCGCCGACGGTCACCACCGATACCGCGACGGACGGCACCTTCTCGGTGGCCGGGATCCGGTCGCCCGGCTTCTACCTGCTCACCTTCGCCAGAGCCGGCTACCAGACGCAGCGGTTCGTGGTGAACGCCGCCACGCTGGCCGACGCCGACCCGCTCGAAGTGGCGCTGGTCGCGGGGCAGGGTGAGCTGTCCGGTCAGGTGACCGGGCCCGGCGGCGCAGTCGGCGCAGCGGTCGTGACGATCACCGACGGGACCGTCTCGCTGCAGACCTCGAGCGTGTCCGAGGGCGGCGAGGGGACGCCCGGGTCCTGGAACGTCAGCGGGTTGTCCACGCCGGGGACGTACCTGGTCTCGGTGGCCGCCCCAGGCCTGGGCGCGGCGTCGTCGCTGGTGACGCTGGAAGCCGGTGGCGCTCAGGTGGTCGACCTGTCGATGGTCGCCGGGGTGGCCGCCGTGACCGGTCAGGTCTCCGGCACCGACCAGCTGGGCAGGGTCGGCGGGATCGGCGGGATCGGGGTGTCCGTCACCGGCCGCTCAGGTGACGTCGTCACCACCCGCACCGCCACCACGGTGACATCCGGCCCGGTCGGCCGGTTCACCCTGCCCGACCTCCCGGCGCCGGGGGAGTACACGCTGACCGTCTCCGGAGCGGGGTACCAGGACCAGGTCCGCCAGGTGAGCATCGTGACCGGCGGCGGGTCCGTCGACGTCGACGTGTCGTTGACCAGGGCCGACGGGGTGGTGGCCGGCACAGTCTCCGGCGATCCCGCCGCCGCCGGAAAACCGGCCGAGGGTGGTCTGGTCGGCGCCGGACTGACACTCACCGGCCCCGATGGTGACCTCAAGACGATGACCACCTCGGATCCTCCCGGGGCCTTCCGGTTCACCGGGGTTCCGCCGGGCGTGTACGTGCTTGCCGGGGCGATGTTCGGCAGGGTTCCGTCGTCGGTGACCGTGGAGGTGACGGCCGCGGGTGATGCCGTCGCCGACCTCACGCTGCTCAGTTCGGCCGACACCGAGCTTCCGCCGACGTCGCGGATCAAGGGCCGGGTGGTGGACTCGCGGACCGGCAGCACCCTCACCTGTGATCGGGCGGAGGTTCCGGGCGCCGAATGCCTGGTGACGTCCTCGGTCATGGTTCCCGCAATCGACCCGGCCACCGGGCAGATCATCGCGGGTGAGCCGACGGACAAGGTGAAAGCGGTGACCGGCCCGGCCGAGGACTACGTGCTGCCGGGACCCGACGACAAGGAGCATCCCGGTCTGGTCCCCGGGCTCTACACGGTCACTCTGTCCGCGCCTGGTTACGAGCCGGGCACGGCGTCGGTGCAGGTGGGGCAGGGTCAGGTCGTCTCGGCGGCGCCGGTGAGCCTGGCCCCGCTCGGCCGGATCACCGGCCGGATCACCACCAGGGTCGGCACGCCGGCCGGCACCACCTGCGTTGCGGCGCGCGCTTCGGGCGGGTCCGCGGCAGCTGTCACCGGGACGTGCACCGCCGCCGCCGACGGCAAGACCTGCACCGTGGCCGCCGATACTGCGCTGACCTGCGCGGTGGTTCAGGAAGATCAGACCTACGAGCTGCGCGGGCTGCGGGCCGGCGGCTACACCGTGGTGGTGCTGGCCAGCGACACCGAGTACATCTCGCCGGCGCCGTTCGACATCCAGCTGGAACTGGGCAGCGACGCGTCCTACGACCCGATCCTGGACCGGCTGGGGCGGATCGCGGTGTCGGTACTGGCCCCCGACGAGGTGACCGCGGAACTCGCTCCTGCTGTCGGGGTAGAGGTGACGGCGACCGGTGGCGACGGACCACCGCCGGCCGCGACCAGCGACCCGGATGGCCAGGCGTTGCTGACGGGGCTGACCGGCAGCTACGCGGTGAAGGCCTCTGGAGCGGCGGGTACCGCAGAGGTGACCGCGGTCGCGGTGCAGCTGAACCAGACAGAGAACCTGACGATGGTGCTGACCCGGCCGATCGGATCTGTCGTCGGCCGGATCGTCACCAGCGACGGCGGCCCTGCACCGGTAGCCGTCGTCGGGGTCACCGTGCGGGTTACGGGCTTGATCGGCTATTCCGGCGCCTCGCCGATCTCCGGCTTCGCCGAACTCGTCACCAACTCGGCCGGCTGCTTCGTCATCCTGCCCACCCCGGACACGCCGCTCCCGGTGGGCTCGGTGAACGGCTGCACGTTCCCGAAGCGCGATGCATCGAGCGGGACGATCACCACCGCCGGGGCGTCGCTGATCGCGCGGCCGGTGTCGGTGTTCGTGCCTGCAACCGACAAGACCCAGGCGCCGCTGACGGCGGTTCTGACGATCGAGGGCAGCACCGACGTCAAGACCCTGCCGGTGATCACAGTGCTGCCGAAGCCTTCGGATACAACAGGTCTCACGCTTGCCTCGGATCCGGCCACCGACTCGCCGACCCCATTGCGGCTGCCGGCGACGATCACCGTGCTGACGAAGCCCCCCGGGTCGGGACAGGTGGGCATCACCGAGACTGTCACCCCGGAGGGGGTCAGCACGCTGACCTGGACGGACCCGACCGTAGGAGGCAGCAACCTTGCCGCGCCCGGCCTCTACACCATCCAGGCGAGCCTGCCGGGCTGGAAAACCGTGACGGGTAAAGTGATCTGCGCGCTCGGCGAGGATTGTGTCTTCGGTGACGGCGGGTTCACCCTCGTTCGAAATCCGAGCTTCAGGGGCCAGGTGAGCCTGCTGCCGTCACCGGTCCTGCCCGACACGGCGAATGCGTCGCAGGCGGTGTATTCGGTGTTGTCCGGACCGACACCGCTGCCCGTCATCGACCTGACGTCGGATGCGAAGGGTGTGTTGACATGGCAGGAGGTGGGCGCGCCGGTCGGTCTGATCCGTCCCGGTACCTACCGCATCGGTGCGACGCTGACCGGGTTCGAGAGCGAACCGGTGACGTTCGTCTGCGGTGAGCCTCCCGGAACATGTGACCTTCCGCTGACACTGCGCCGGTTGGCCCAGGTGACGCTGACCCTGACCAGCGACGCCCCCAATGACGACGCCGTGCAGCCGCTCGGCGCGACTGGTGCGGCTGACCGGTACAACGGTCGGCGAGAAAATACTCACTGCGCCCGCCGATTCCAACGTGATCGTCCTGCCGACACTCTCCACCTTCGATACCACCTACCGGATCGAGGTCAATGCAGCCGGTTTCGCGCCGACGGGGCCGGTGGCGTTGTCCGTCGCTGGCTGCACCAGTCCGGGCGGCGCGAAACCCGTCCCCACCGCGGTCGTACAACCCGGGGAGAACGTGTGCTCACTGCCGCTCCATCAGCTGGGACGAATTGCCGTCCAGACGAACACGACAACCGGTGCCGTTGCCCTTTCCTCGGTGACCGTCACGGCGAGCAGGAAGGGTGTAGCAGACAGCCCGTCATTCACCGTGACCACCGGCCCAGACGGCAAGGGTTTGATCACCGGCTCCAACACTGAGCCAGGGCTGATCAACGGCGAATATCAGATCTCCGCCAGCATGCCGGGCTTCGTTCCCACAACCAGCATTGTGAAGGTCGAAGGACCCAAGGTTGTCTCGGTGACAATCTCACTCGAGTTGGCCAAGGTCGTTCTGCCCGTGCAACTTCTCTACGGCATCAACAAAGTTCTGCCCCCGGGTTCGGTGACGTTGCGCGGCGACAACGTCGACCGCACGTGCACGCTGGTCACCACCGATGGGGAACCAACGAATTGCACACCGACGGTGGACGACACATCGGTGCAGATCGACCCGGTTCGCCAGGTGGCCTTTGCCAAACTGGTGCCGGCCGTCTACACCGTGAGCTTCACCTCGACTGACAACCGCTACCGCTCGGTGAGCCAGCAGGTGCAGCTGTTCCCCGGCGTGCCGCCGCCTGCGGTGGTGTTGGTGCTCGACCTCAGGGCGAGCCTCCAGACCGGTGTGGTGCGCGACGCTGCTGGCGGACTCCTGAAGGGAGCCACGGTCTCGTTGCGTTTTGACGCCAACGTGGAGAGCGTCGCTACCGACATCGACGGAAAGAAATTGGTTGCCCTCACGCACGGCGACCCGCCCGTGAATGGCATCACTGGGTCCGACGGTGAGTTCTCCTTCGCCAACGTCCCGGACGGCCTGTACCGGGTGATGGTGGACGCACCGGGGTGGAACAGAACTTTCTCCGGCACGATCACCCTCAACTCTGCACTGACCACCACACCCCCCGCAGTGACCATCCGGCTGACCCGGGCACAGCGCCAGGTCGCCCTGACGGTGGCCTCCTCGGCGGCACCGTTGGACGGTGCCGCGACGGGGGATCAGACGTTCCTCGCCAACAGGCCCGTCACGCTCATCCCGGTCGAGAAGAGCCAACCTCTCGGGGCGCCGGAAAACACTGCTTTGACCGGCTTCACCCTGTCGTCGACGCCGCCGTACACGTTGAACGCCAGCCAGGTGCCGACCGGAAAATGGACCGCCTCGGTGGACACCAGCGATTCCGCGTTCGGTCCGTTCGTCAGCACGCAGTTCGACGTGCCCGACCCCGTTTGGCCGACGGTGCCTTCGTTGACACCGCCCGACTTCCCACCGGTGACGGCGACGGTGAACCTGCAACAGGGCCGAGCCACGATCACCGTCAGTTGGAAAGCCTTGTGCTCACCGACGTCGGCGCCGCCGGCCACCGGAACCCTGCGGATCACGCTCACCCGCACCACAGGTGGGGCAACGCACCAGTTCGACGCCCCGGTGTCATCGCAGACCGACGGTTCCGGATCCGCCGTCGCCTCGGTGGTGCTGCCGCCGGGCGCCTACTCCTGGAAGGCTGCTCCAACCGGTGGCTGGGAAGGGACGAAGCAGGTCCTGAACATTCCAGATACTGCACCCGACCCGACCTCGGTGCCCTCTACAGACAAGATCTTGGTGCCCTCTACAGACGAATTGCTCCCGCCGGTCGTCCCGGCGACCGCGTCGTTTGCGATCGATGGCGCGCCGGCAGGTCTACGCAAAATAGCCGCGATCCCTGCAGGCGGCGGAACAACGGTGCCCGCGCAGACGGACGCCACCACCGGGGAGGCCGGGTTCTGTCTGCCGCCCGACACCGTCTGGACGTTCCGTGTGCGGGACACCGGCACCCCCACGCAGATCCTTGTGCCGGACAAGACCGGGGTGGATATCACAAGGGCGGGACCGAATAAGGTGGCGTTCAACGGCTTCACCTTCCAGCCGACGGCGTCCTTGGCGCTGGTCCCGCGGCGCGAGCCCGACACCACGGCCAGGGGCGTGACTCTCAAGACCTCGCTGGGCGCGACGACTGTGTTCTCCGAGTCGCTGACCATCCCGGCTGAGGACGCGTCCGTGCAGGGCACCGCGGTCGTCATCGGGCCGGGCAGCTACTCGGTGACGGCGACTCCGGCGGGAACTGCCTTCGGGCCCGGCACCTTGACCGGTGTAAATCCGGCCACGACGCCGAAGCCGACCACCACCATGCCATACCTTCGGGTGCTGCTGACCGTGCTCGCAACTACCGCTGGCACGCCGACTCCGGGGGCAGTCGTCACCCTCAGTCCGGCTAATGGGACAGGGTCAGCGAAGACGATCGATCCAGAGGGAACCGCGACTTTCCGCGACATCCCGGCCGACACCTACAACGTCACCGCGACGGTCTCCGCCGGCGCGAAGGTCACCTTCCGGGGCGAGCTCCCCAACCAGGAACTGACAGCCGGGTCGTCGAAGATATTGACGGTGAAGCTGAACGCCGTGCCGTAGTGCATATCTCCTGGGCTGCGGTCAGAACGTGCCGGGCGTGGCCGGAGTTGGACGCCGTCAACTCCGTTCGACGCGCGGCATCCAGCGCGCCGCCAATTGATGGACCCATTCCTCGGCTCGTGCGGGGTTCTCCGGGGGTGCCTCGACGACGACGAATTCGTCGACCCCCGCCGCGGCCAGTCGTTCGACGTCTGCGGGCGTCGGTGCGCGCAACGCAATCGACAGCGTCAATTCGGAGCGATCACGGCCGACGCTCCGGCAGAAGGTCTCCAGCCGTTGCGTTGTCGCGACGACATCATCGACGTCGCGCAGATAGAACCCGTACCACCCGTCGCCGATTGCGGCGACGCGGCGTAACGCGGCGTCGCTGTTGCCGCCGAGGACGATGGGGATCCGGCCGTGCACCGGCTTGGGGTTGACCTGAATGGACTCGAAGCCGACGAACTCGCCGTGAAAGCTTGCGACACCATCGCGCCACAGCGTCCGGATCACTTCGATGTACTCGGCGGTCCTGGCGCCGCGACGGTCGAACGGCACCCCGAGCGCGTCGAACTCCTCCCTGGACCAACCGATACCGACGCCCAAAGTGAATCGGCCGCCACTGAGCTTGTCCAGGCTCGCGGCCTGCTTGGCGATCAGCACCGGGTTGTGCTCCGGCAGCAGCAGCACCCCGGTGGCGATGCCGATGCTCGTCGTCGCCGCGGCGACGAAGCTCAAACCGATGAGCGGATCGAGCCAGTCCGCAGCCGCCGGCACGGCGATCCGCCCGTCGTCGGCGTACGGATACCGCGACGTCGGGTCTTCGACCATCACCACGTGCTCACCGGACCACAGGGTCGCGAAACCGCAGGTTTCGGCCGCCGCGGCGACCGCGTCGATCACCGGCCGCTCGGCGCCCGTTCCGATTCCCAGTGCATGCAATCCGAGACGCACCGCCCGATCATCGCACCGCTGTGCTGAGGTCGGCCCAGCGAGATCACTGCAGCTCGATCAGCGCCTCGGCTCAGCGCAGTGAGATCAGCGTGACGACAGCGGCTATCGCGATCATCACCGTCACCAGTGCCACCACCCACCACCAGTCGAACGTGCGCTCCGGCATCGCTGCCGGCGGCGGCGGCAGTGGGACGAAGACCACCGGTTCCGGTTCGGCGATCTCGACCGGATGCAGGCTCAGCGAGCAGCGAATGCAGATCTCACCGGCCGGCGGGTTCGGTTCGGCGCAGTGCGGGCAGATCAGGGCCGCCGTCGCTGCCCGGCCGACCGTGCCCGGCAGCCGACGCAGTGACGCACCCGAGTCCTCGCCGCCCGTCGGGATCACCTGGCCGCGCGCCCAGAACAGCGGGAAGTCGCAACTCGTGCAGAAGTCGTCCGCCTGCCTACGCGCCATGTCCACCGTCGCGACCTGACCGCACTCCGGGCAGGTGACGATCTCCCCGGCGCGAGCGGGACCCGTCGCCGGCGCGAGGGCCGGGGCCGGAGTCAAGCGGGTTCCCGCGGCCTCTTCGCCGGCCGGGCGGTCGTCCTCGCCGGGTACGTCCGTGGTGAAGAAGAAGCCACCGGCTGTGGTGTCGCCTGTCATCGGTCGTCCTCCATCGTCGAGAGCACCCGGCGTTTGCCGACCCACAGTTCCATCCGCACGTGCGCCGGCACCTCATCACGGACCAGCGCAATGAATTCGCCCTCGGACAGGTGGCCGGTGCCTGCACCTCGATGCTCACCCAGGCGACGTCGTCCGGCGCGTCGCCCTCGGGCCAGATGCCACCGCCGTCCCGGATCGTGGCCGGCGCGCCCGAGAGCATCTCGACGAAATCCCGCAACCCGCCGACGGTCCCGCGGTGGGCGAGAGACCGCGCGGAGGACCGGACGATCAGCCGTTGCAGGTCCTCGGGCAGCGACTGATCGATGGAGTCGACGCCGATCCAGCCGGCCAGGTACTGCAGCATCGGCACGGGGGTGACCGAGACGTCGGGGATGTGCTCGACGAGATCGGCGTCGTCCAGCAGGGTCGACGCGATCTCCTGGAACAGCCCGACGAAGCGGACGAAGAAGTCGCTCTCGCGTCATCCCGACCGGCAGCTGGTCGACGAGCCAGCGTTCGGACCGGGCGGGCCGGCTGACCCGCATTCCGCGCCGGACCGGCACCCCGACCCCGGCCGCCGGGACGCCGACCATCGGGCCGACGGTGAGCGTGGGCTCGGTGCGGACGAGCGCGTCGACGCTGACGGCGAGGGCCGAGCCGGGGATCGACAGGGGTCGGCCGGCGGTTCCGCGGAGGGCGGTTCCTCGGGGCGATCGGTCGTCTGTCATCGAACCACCACCCGGTGCGCACCGGAGAGGAACAGCGAGTGCCGGTCCAGCCGGATCACGTCGCGGCCCGTCGCCGAGCCGTTGCCCGGTGCGCAGGTCGTACTCGAACAACTGCACCTCGTCGACCCGGCTGACGCCCTCGACCGTCTCCAGCAGTTGGGCGATCGACGCGGCGTTCAGGTCGGCGTCGAAGAGCCAGCCGGCGCCGTCGGCACCACCGTTGAGCGGGTGGATGTACCTGGTCAGCTCGTCGATCGCCCGCTGCCGGACCAGCGCCACCGGCCGGCCGGGCGGCGCATGCACCAGCGCCGCGACCGAGACGCCCTGGTAGTACGGAGTTCCCACCTCGACCGCGGTGCCGACGATGCGGTGGGCATCGAGGTGCTCGGTGATCCTGCGCATCAGCGGCGGGGCCAGCGCGAAGTCGTCGAGTTGCGTGGGTGCGCGGATCGGTGCGCACCGCGGGCACCACCAGCAACCGCACCGGGCCACGGCCGGTCGCCGACGGCAGGCAACGGGCCCGGGCGACCTCGATCGACGACTCCAGCGTGAGCCGCTCGAAATCACCTGCGGTGACGGCCCGCTGGCCGGTGCGCAGGGTCAGGGGTCCGCGGACCTTCGCCTCCGCAACGGTTTCCGCGTCGACGCCGCCGGTCGCCGCGCGCAGGTTGACTGCAGCCGGAGATGTAGGGCACCGAACTGCGCAGGGCGGTCAGCGTCCGGGCACCGACGTTGCCGCCGGCCCCGCCGCCGTAGCGGTAGCCGGTGACGGCGATCTCCGGCGCCGTCACGCGGGATCCGGCCGTGCTGGCGCGCCGACCCGTCGGGGTAGCGGATGCGCGGCCCGAACCTGACCTCGCCGGTCGCGGAATCCCAGACGAAATGGTTGTCCGTCGGTCCCGATCTCGAGAAGTTCTCCACCTCCGTCCATTCCACCGATCCGGCGGCGTCGGTGACCCGGACCGTCTCACCGTGCCGCCGCGGGAGGACCGGCGGGAACGTCACCCGGAACTCCTGGCCGGGGCTGCCGTCGGATCGTCCGAGCACCTCGGCAGGTGAGCCGGATGCATGTTCGGCACGGCATCGTCGCACCGATGGTCGCCACCTTGAGATCGTCGATGGTGGGCGACGCCTGGTACGCCGGTTGGCCGGGCCGTGGTCTGGTCAGCCGGACCCGGACCCAGTACGCACCAACGGTTCCGAGGGTGAGCAGCTCGTGCTCGTTCGGCACCATCAGCACGATCTCACCGGACCGATTGAGACCGCCCGTACTGTCGGAGAACACGTCCGCGGCGATCCACGCCTCGCCGTTCCACACCTCCCACGCCAGCGGCGGGCGGAGCGGGTCCACCCCGATGCCCTGTGCGACGGCGGTGACGGACAGCCGCAGCGCGACACCGGCCAGCGATCGGGCGAATCCCAGCAGCAGCGCATCCCCGGGGACCAGATTGCCGACTGCCGTCGAGTGTGCTGAAACAGGTGACCGACGAGCCCTCGTAGCGCAGGTCGTCCATCACGTCGGTGAGCCGTTCGGACTTGGCGTCGGTGGTCAGCGCAGCCACCAGATCCGGTGGCCTGATGTCCAATGCGCTCACCGTGGTGAACACGATCGGCCGCTCGCCTGCGATGTCCCGGCCGGTGGTGACCTGCATGCCGTCGGGCACGGTGACGGTGAAGTCCTGTGCGGCGGACAGCCAGAAGGTGACGTCGGCGCGGGCGACGGAGGGCGGGAACGGCTCGATTCCGACCAGATTCAGGAAATGCACGAACAATCGGTCGGGCACCTGGTTGACCCGGAACAGCACCATCTCGCTCATCCAGGCGAAGAGCTCGATCAGCGCGACGCCGGGGTCGGAGAGGTTGTGGTTCGTCCATTCCGGGGTGTACCGCGGGATCAGCCGCTTCGCCTCGTCGACGATGTCCTGGAAGGTTCGGTCGTCGAGATTCGGTGCGGGCAGCGCCATCAGGACTCCTCGTGCGGGATCACGTAGAACGGGTAGACCAGGTTGCGCCGGTCGTTCGTCGCCTTCACCCGGTACTCGACGGTGATCGTCACCAGCGCCTGGTCGTGCGGGTCGGCGACCGGCTCCACCCGCTCGACCTCGACCCTCGGCTCCCATTGGGCAAGCGCGTCACGCACCGCCTGCGCCATCAGCCCGAGCAGGTTGGCGGTGACCGGCTCGAACAGCAGATCCCAGATGCGGCAGCCGAACTCGGGCCCGCATGACCCGCTCGCCGGGCGCGGTGGACAGCACGACCGCCATCGCGGCGTCGATGTCGGCCGCACCGTCGGTCAGCCGGATGGCGCCGGTGTGGTCCACCTGCATCGGCCAGAAGAATCCCCGGCCGACGAACGACGCGCATGACGTGCGCGGGCTCCTGCGCACCGGCACCGGCGGCTGCGATCTCCGACATCAGATTCTCACCATCAGTTCACTGCCATCAGTTGACCGCCACCATGGCGCCCTTGATGGTCATCGCGACCCCCGGCCGACACCTCGCCGGTCGCAGATGGCCTTGACCTCCGTCATGGTTCCGGAGATGGCCGCCTTGACGCTCGCCTTCGCGGTGATGTTGACGCCCGGAGATCTCGACGTCGGTCTTCGGACTTCAGGGTGATCTTCTTGCCGGACAGCGTGATCGAGCCGTCCTGGCCGATCTCGATCGACGCGTCCCCGGACTTCGACCGTGATCGGGTGCCCGCCGGGACCAGCGCGTCCAGCTGATCCTTGCCGAGCCGGACCTGGTGCTTGCCGCCGGCCAGGTTGAGGTCGATGTGCTGGTTGGCCGGGTCGGTGCCGTCGCCGAATTCGACGAAATGCCCGAGCCGGGAGGTGATCCGGCGCTGGGAGACGTTGTCGTTCTGCACTCCGAACTCCACCGGCAGGTCCTTGCCGTTGTACACCCCGCCGAGGATCACCGGCCGCCGGGCGTCGCCGCCCTCGAACCCGACGATCACCTCGTCGTTGACCTCCGGAAGGAACGTCATCCCGCGCTTGGACCCGGCGCCGAGCGTGACGATCCTGGCCCAGTTGCTCTCCACCTGATCGCCGATCGAGAGCGTACTTGACCTTGACGTCACCCGCGGAGCCCTGCTGAATTGCCGACCATGGTGACGATCCCGACCACCAGGCCGTCCCGGCGGAAGCTCGACGGGTGGCTCGCCCGACAGCAGGTCGACCAGTCCCGACGGTCGCCGATCGCCTGCGGTGAAACGGGTCTCGAAGCCACTGACGCTGTAGGAGTGCTCCACTTCGCTGACGTGGTAGGTGCCGGACGCCGGTCCGGCGCCGGCGATCGTCCACCGATCCACCCGGGGTGATCCGCGGCGTCGGCCGGACAGCGCCCTTCGCGGTGACGGCCCCGGCAGTCCACCGTTCGACCAGCCGGTCGGCGAGCGTGTTCGGCCTCTGTCCTGGTCGCCCGGCATGTCCGCGGTGCTGATCGTCTGGCTCGCGGTCTGCAGAGTTCGCCGCCGTGAGGAACGGCTCGACGAGATGGGCCGTCGAGCCGTGCCGTGGACGTCGCCCCGTCCGCGCTGACCGACTGTTTGGTCTTCGGCCACCAGCCGCATGATGGTCGGCGGTCCCGGGATGCAGCGCGCTGGCCCGCACCGAGAAGGAGTCGAGATCCTCCTCTGCTTTGAGGGTCACCGCCGACGGAGCCTGGCCGAAGCGGCTGGAAGACGAGAGTCTTCCCGTCGATCCACCAATCGCTGCCCGATACGGTCGGCGATCTCGGCTGAGGAAGCCGAAATCGCTGTCCGCCTGGATGCAGGTAGTCCTGCGCGCGGGGAGCTCAGCCCGGTGACAGTCTTCTGCAGCCCGTACTCACCGGCGATCTGCCCGATCACCTCGGAGTAGCTGACCATGGTGAAGGTCCGGACCTTGGTGCCGAGGGTCATCTTGTACGCCGAGATCGTCGGCGACCACGGTGAACTCCGGCTGCCCGTGATCGAGTGTCATCTCCACGCCGGTGACCTCGCCGAGGAAGAGCGCGGTGCCGTCCGGTGCGCTGATCTCCACCTGGGTACCGATCTCGAAGATCTGGCCCGCAGCAATGGCATAGCCGATGTCGGAGAACCGCAATGCCGCGCCGGGCCGGCAATCTCAGCATCCGGGAGATCCGTAGGTCGTCGAGTTGCATCAGAGCCAATTCGGAGAGCGGCCGGCCCGACACCTTGATGACAGGGGCGATCGTCCCCAGCGGCGTGCTCAAGTGGTCGACCGGGGAATCGAGAGCAGGGAGCCCGCCCGCAATGCCAACGGGTCGACAATGCCGTTGAGCTGGGCGATGGATCGCCAGCGGGTGGAGTCGCCGTAGTACTTGGCGGAGATCCGGTCCAGCGTCTCGCCCGGCTGGACCCGGTGCACGCGATGCGGGTCGGGCGTGCCGGACGTCGGATTCTGCGGCCCGAACGCCGCCGATTCGGCGAACTGGGTCAGCAACAAATCCACCTTCGCTCGCAGCGGGACGCCGGTCGAGGAGAAATAGGTGAACCGCAGATCGAGTTTGCTGACCACCGCCTTGAAGGAATGCAGGTTGCCCCAGTGGAAGATGACGTAGGGCGGACGCGCATTGTTGGTCTGCGGATCGGTTCCCGGCAGGGACTGGTCGACATCCATCAGCGTCAGCACCTTGCCGGTGTGCCTGGTGACGGCGTCGCCGGTATCGGTGGTGTCGAACGTCAGGTGCAATGCCATCGCGCCGGACGCCGCACCGAGGTACTTGATCTGCGGAACACCCTTTCCGGCGATGGGATTGCCGGCCCACGAATTGGTCCTGCTGACCGCCAGTTCCGCGGGATTGAACATGCACGGGATCGTGCTGGTGCTGCCCTCTATCTCCAGGAATGCCTTTTCGGTCAGCGCCATGAGTTCTCCAGTACTTGCTCGAGTGGTTTTCTGGCCATGATCAGAAAACCCCCGGTGAGAATCGCCGGCCGCGACGGGCCAACTCGTCACGCACCTTGTCCTCGATGCGCTCGACCACGAGATCGACCAACTGGTCCCATTCCCGCGGGCTCAGCGCCTCCGAGATCGGGGTCGGTGCACTGCGGTCATTGATCTCGGTCATCGGACTCCTCGATCTCAGCAGCCTGCTCAGCGAGCGCTGCCGCTCGGCCGGGTCGGTTCCGTGCGGCTGGACCTGCGATCTGCGGTCCTGCGCAAACGTCCACTCGTCGTTCGGTGCGCCGACGGAAGCGGCATTCTGCGGACCGTTTCCGGGGTCTTCGTGCTGGGAGCCGTCGTCGTCCGCACCGCTGAACCACGCTCGCGTTTGCTCGAAGAGCGAGGAGACGGACGGCACGTCCATGGCGCGACGGATCGTCGGATCGGACCCGGCTCCGCCGGGCGGCCCCGCCGGCTGCCCCGTCGCATGTCCCGAGCGGGCGATCGTGCGGGAAACCTGCGAAGTGCCCGTCATGGTGGCGCCGTGCGCTGCCAGTCCGCCGGCGGTGAGGGTGCCTGGCAGGGCGCCACGGAAGGACGTACCAGATGCGGACCAGCCGTCCGTAGACGTGCCCGACCGCTCGCTGGTGACGCGTGGGCGGGAGTGGTTCGCCGCGCCCGGAATTGGTGGTCCGGCGAGACCGCGGGGGGTACCGGCCGGTGGTGCCGCGGGAGAGCGGTGGATCAGCGCAGCGGTCGCCGGCGCGAAGGTTGTGGCAGGGGGGATCACCTGCCGTAGATGGATCGCCGATGAGGGCCGTGCCCCCGCAGCTGCTGATTCGCTGCTGGTGGCACGTTCTGACGGTGACGACGACCTGCCTGTCGGCCGATGGATGTCGCCATGGCTTCGCCTGAGGTGCGGGTTCCAGGCGGCAGCAGCGCGGTCTGGTTGATGGCTGTTCGTTGTGCCGCTGAGCGACTTTCCCTCCGCCGCAGAACCGTTCATCGGTGCCGCACCCGTCGAAGATCGACCCACGAGAGGGGGACCGGGTGGTGCCGCCGCACGCGTTGCGGCGGCGGTTAGTGCCGGACCTGACGGTGTCGCGCCTGAAAGTGTCGTGCGTGTCGGTGTCGCGCCTGTCGGTTTCGTGCCTGCCGAGGTGGAACGGCGCACTGCCGAGTTGACCGGCGCTGACGCGACTGTCGCCACAGCGAGAGCGCGCGCCCGCTCGGCGCCGCGCCCGCCCGAGGCCCTCCCAGCGGGCTGGTCGCGGACCGCCGCCGGCAATGCGGCGTGCACGCTCCGGCGGATCGGCGACTGACCGCCCCGCCGGACCAGATGACCATTGGAAATGCCGCTGGTCGGTAGCGAATACGCCGACGCCGACGCGATCGACGCCGACATCGACGCCGACATCGACGCCGACATCGACGCCGACATCGCCCTGCCCGGCCCGACGCGGCTCACCAGCGACGGATCCGATGTCGCAACACCGGCCCGGCCGGCCGAGCGTTGCCCTACGAAGCTGACTCCGGCGGGCCTGGCCCTTGAGCCAAACGCTTCCGGAGCAGGAGTTCCGGCGGCCGGCCAGGTGGCCGGCGACGCAGCGGCGGCGACCGATCGGACCGCGGTCGCCCTGCTGGTCGTCGACGCGCTGGGCCCGAGCGGATATCGCTTCCTGACCAGTGCGGCCGGTGCCCTCCGAATGGCGGGGCCGGACGGGATCCGCGCCGGTCCGAACGCTCGCCGGCATCACGAACGTCGCGGGGCCTGCTGCCCCGGACAACCGGAGCGAACTGGGTGAACTTTCCGCCAATGGAACGGCGGGTCGGGGTGCAAAGTGAGCGGCGACTGGGGCCGGGCTCGCAGGGTGCGACGTTGGAGCCGCGGGGCTCCGGCGAAGCGCACCGGCCAGCTGGCCGGGTCGCAGGGGGGACGCCGCCGACCCACCTCCAGACCGCAGGTGGGGCGTCGCCAACGCCCCTCCGGATGCCGGGGCAGTTCTCGCGGACGTGGTGGGCCAGGCTGCCATCGACGGGCTCGCGTGCTCGCCGGACGATGACCGTTGTTCGGTCGGCGAGGACATGCGAGTGACGGACGCTGCGGGAGGGCCGATGGCCAGCCGTGTGGTGCCCACACGCTCGTTGCTCCGCAGGTTCTCCCGGGCGGCAGACGTCATCGCGCGCAGCACCACCGGTCCACGCCAGCCGACCACGGCGGAGGTGGCCGGCCGCATCGGCGCGATGTCCTGCGGGCCGCTCACTCGGGAAATGAACGAAGCGGCGACCGGCAGTTCGTTGCCCACGAAGGTCGTCCGAGTCAGGAAGGCCGGCGTGACTGACCGTCTGACCGGCAGCAATCCGTAGCCGGCTGTTGGAGTTCCGGCTGCTGCACGGGCGTCGTCGGCCAGAGCATCAGGGGCGCCCACCGTCGGACCGGCGGCACCGACGGCGGTCGCCCCGGACGAATCGGTCTCCGACACTGCAGCGCGCGGCTGCATCGACGCAATCGGCTCACGGCGGATGATGGTGGCGTCCGAGGAAGCGTTCCCTTCGCCTACGCCTCCCGCCGCTGAGGATGCTGCGCTGTGCTGACCGCCCCTCGACACCATTGCTGCACGGTTCGGCGTGGTCGTGGTCGGGGGGTTCGTCGATGTGCCGGCGCTCGGGCCCCCCGGTGTGGTCGGGCGAGGGGTGCTCGGAGGCGCAGCAGGGACCTGACCGGGAGTCGTTGCGATAGAGGCTGAGTGCCTTCCGTCGCGAGCCTGCACGTCCGGCGTCCGCGGCGGGATCCGCAGTGGCGGAGCGGGAGTCGCCTCTCCGACTTGCCGGCGAACTGCAGCTGCCTGACCGGTGGCCGTCGTCGCTGCGGTCGCCGCGATGGCCGTCGACGTCCCGGGCACCGCGCTGCCAACAGCGGACACCGCGCCGGCGACACCGGACACCGCCGGGGCGATACCAGGCGCGACGGGGAGGTGAGCAGCACCGCGAGCCGGTATCGCTTGCGGCGCGGCAGGTGTCCGTCGCAGATTCGCCCAACGTTTGATCACCCGGTGCGGCGCCGGATCCTTGGTGCCCGGTCCGGGCAACGAGTCGATGGCACGGGCAAGCCCACGATGCTCGACGCCCAGGCCGAGCGGAAGCCGGCGAATCGGCCCGGTGGGAGCGACGGGGGACCACCCCCGTGCGGCCCAGTGATCGCGGTTCAGCCGCTGTCCCTCCCAGCGCACGGCGCCTGTCACAGCACCCTCGTGCGGGCCGGACTGGTTCCCCGGCACGTCACGGGAACTTCCCGTGACGTCGCCGGTAAGGGAAAGTGATTCGCCAGCAGCACCCGTGGCGGTCGAAGCTTCCGCTGACGAAGCTGCGCTTGGCTGAGGTCCGCCTGAGGCTGCCACCGCCGCAGCAGATGGGGCGGGCCGCGCCCAGGCGCGCCGGACGACGCTCAGGCCGCCGGAAGCATTGGTCGGCAGTCCTCTTCCCGACGAGGCAGCAGAACCGCCTGACGCAGGCACCAACTGATCCGGGGCGGACCGCGGAGAGGACAGGCCAGGAGCCGCCCCCGACGCCGGCTGAGGGTCGGAACCCACGCCTGCCCAGCGACTCCTGACCGCCGGCCTCGCGGCCGCCGAGGTGGCAGACGCGGCAGACGACGACGCGGTAGCCGACGACACCCCCGACCCTGTAGCCGACGACACCGCGGACCGGGCAGATGACACAGCCGACGATGGCCCCGTCGACGACGGCCCCGTCGACGACGGCCGCCTCATAATCGATCCCGTCGACGAAAGCCACGAGCGCGCAGCGGGCGAGGCCCGGGTCGCCCGTGCGGCGACCATGGACGGGGCCGAAGCCGCTGCCGGCTTCGGCCGGGCGACGGCCATCGATCGCGCCGGGACGGTTGCCCGGCCAGTACTCTGCCGCGCGGCGACCTGACCCCGCGCGGCGACCTGACCCCGCGCGGCGACCTGACCCCGCGCGGCGACCTGACCCCGCGCGGCGGAGGCAGCGGCGGGACGTCTCGAACCTGACGGGGGGACGGCGCCGGCCGCCGACCGGTACGAGCCGCCGCCCCCCGGGGTCGGCCCCGGTGGACCAGCCGCCTTCGATCCTGTGCTCGCCGCCGCCGGCCCGGCCGCTGCGGGGGACGCGGTCCTTGGCGCAACCAGTTTGCTGGCAGCACCTTTCATGTTCCCGGAGAACGACACCTCGGGTATCCGCCGCACCGGCAGCGGTTTCCCGGTCATCGCTGCACCGGATGCCCCGGGACGGTGACCGTCCAGGGTCGGTATCGGGCCGGCGGCGCGACGCAGCAACCGGCCGCCCCTGGCTTGATCTGCGCTGTCCTGATAGGCGCCGTCCGTCGAGGGCGCGGCCGCCGTACCCCAACCAGCGGTTGCTGTTGCCGCAGGGGTCCACCAGCGGGGGGGAGCGACATTGACGGCCACGGGGGTGGTTCTGATCCTGGCCGGTCCTGCCAGTTGGCGGCGGACACGCGGGGCGCTGCCGAGGCCGGCCGTGAATCGGGCCGCCGCCGTTGCGACGCTGCCGAGGGGGGCCGGCCTGGATCGACGTCGCGGACCGGGTGGGCTCCACCTGCCGGCCACCGAAGTCCCCATCGAAGCAACGCCTGACCCTTCCACTACCGTGGCCCGCTCGGTGCAGAACTCCGGAAGCCGTGATGGGCAATCTCCAATTCCTCGCTCAATGGGTCATGCCTGCCGACGCTGAAGTCGGGGCCCGTCCAGCGCACCGGGAAGACCCCCTCCAAGGACCATGCCCGCAATCGCGTTCCGTTGTCGGACAGCGCCGTGATGGCGCCGGTCGAGCGCTCCAACTTGTTGCCGGCGGCGGCGAACCCCTCACCGGAAACCTTGTTCATCCACTCGAACAACGCGTCGGCGTCGGTGAGGCCGCGGGCGAAGGTGATGTTCGGCCACTCCAACCGCCCCGGAAGCCGATAGGTGAAGCCGTTCTGGCCGCCCTCCGTCACATTCTCGGTGCGGGAGGTGACCTGCAGGCCGGTGACCGACTGGAAGATGCCGATCTCGACACCATCGACCTCGAACACGAACCGGGAACTGATCGTCGGCTCTCCACCGAGGAACCGCGCGGATTCAGGCGAACTCACGCACGACCTCCCACGCTCGCTCGTTCAGTCCTGCCACGGCGCGCACCATCCGCACCCGATCCATGTGCTCGAGGTCGAGCAGATCGTCCATCGACCAGTGCAGGTGGTACGCCAGATATGCGACCTCCTGCCACAGCACGTCGATCGGATAGCGCAACATTGCGGATCAGACCGGCACGCGGGGGATTTCCTCGACCCGCGCGCGTGGTGGGCGCGGGGCCAAACCCTCCGGAACGGCCGCAGGAGTGTCGGCCACAACCGGTCGCGGCGCCGAAGGCTGCACACCGATCAACGGTGCCGACTGCGCCTGCGCCGCAAGCAATTCCTCGTACTCCTGCTGGTTCCCGAAATTGATGACGCCGTAGAAGTCCTGCAGGAAGGCGAGATCTGCTGCGAAAAGGCCTTCGATCTCATGAGGGGTGACGAGATCGAGGTTGCCCAACCGCTGCACCACACGAGCCAGGATGAGCACCGTCAAACGCGGATCCTCCGGCCCCGTCACCGTCGGATCCCGCAGCGGTTCGAGCTCGTCGCGTGCCGTCGCCAGTCGCATCAGGCCGTTGCGGTGCAGCTCACCCTCCCGGTCGACATATCCGCGTGGGAGGGTGAACTCATACTGCGTCGTGAGTTTCACTTCACCCTTGCCAGGGACTCGACCGTCAGGGTGATCGTCTCCTTCACCGGGTCGTTCGACTCGACGGACAGTTGATCCGTGGAGATCTTGCTCGGCCAACCGTTGGTGAAGTTGAACCTGGCGATCTCGGCGTTCGAGGAGTCGTACATCACGATGGAACCGCTCTTGCGGTTACTCGTCCGGTCCGAGAGCTTCATGCCTTTGTCCCGGATGTCGTTGAACCAACCCCAGAGCTTGTCCTGCGCCATGTCCGGTGGCGCCATCCGCACCATCGAAATGTCGGGTGCCTTGTTCGATTTGCCGAGGGTCTTGACGACCTGCACCTTGCCGTTGGCGCCGGCCTGTTCGGTGCTGACGACCTCCATCTCGATGTCCAGCCCACTGACGCTGGACAGGATGGAGACAACCGAACCGTCGATCTCCAGGAAGAAGTTCTGGCTGACGATCGGGTCGGTGCTGATCAGATCATTGGGCATGCTGTGCTCCGTTCGGATAGAGTGCTGTGACGTTCGAAGATGCTGTGACGTTCGAAGATGCTGTGACGTTCGAAGATGCCGTGACGCTCGATGAGTGGCCGCTCACGGCTGAGGTCAGTTCGCGATCTGCTTGTGCTGGGCAATCCGGAAGACGACGAATTCGGCGGGCTTGACCGGAGCGATACCCACCTCGACGATCAGCAGCCCCTGGTCGATGGATTCCGGCGGATTGGTCTCGGCGTCGCACTTGACGTAGAACGCCTGGTCAACGGACTGGCCGAAAAGCGCTCCTGCGCTCCACAACCCGCGTAGGAATGCGTTCAGGGTCCGCTTGATGCCCTCCCAGAGTGAGACATCGTTCGGCTCGAAGACAGCCCACTGGGTTCCCTGCGCAATGGTCGACTCGACCATGTTGAACAGCCGGCGGACGTTGATGTAGCGCCAGTCCGAATCGCTGGACAGCGTCCGCGCGCCCCAGATCCGGATGCCTCTGGTACCGAACGGACGGATGCAGTTGATTCCGATCGGGTTGAGCACGGCCTGCTCGTTCTGGGTGACGCCGTAGGCGACGTCGAGGCAGCCCCGGATGGTGTCGTTGGCCGGAGCCTTCCAGACACCGCGGGTCTCGTCGGTTCGCGCCCAGACGCCGGCGATGTGCCCGCTCGGCGGGATCAGCACCTCCGCGTCACCGTTCACCCCGATGGGGTTCTCCACCTTGATCCACGGGTAGTACAGCGCCGCATAGGCGGAGTCGTACATGGCCGTTTCGCTGCGCCAGTCGCGGATCTGCTGGGGGCTCATGCCCGGCGGTGCGTCGAGCACTGCCATCCGGTTCCCGTTCTGCTCGCAATGGCTGATCAACGAGGTCTGCACGGCCTTCCACAGCCCGAGATCCAGGGTTCCGTCCGACTTCGTTGCCGCCGTCACCAGGTCCGGAACGACGACCATCGTGACGTCCTCGGCGACGGCCAGCCCGCTGATGCCCTGCCGGGTGCTCTCGGAGCCGGCGAACTTGCGGCCGGTGACGGGAACGGCGGTGGGGGTCGCCTTCTCGAGCGAGTAGATCCCCGGCTTGAGCACTTCTATCTGGGCCGACAGGTCCGCGTCGGCATCCAGCAGCACGGTGACCTTGATCTTGGTGGAGCTCGCGTTGATCACCGTCGCGACGTTGCGGTCTCCCGGCGAGAGCGTCAGGTCGGGGAACGATTCCACCACGGAGGAACCCGACAGCACGTCGATGGAGAACGGACTCGGGCCGTCCTCCTCGGTCTCCGCGGTGCTGACCTGGACCGTGACATCGTCGTCCGGCTCGATGCTCTCCACCGCGATCGGCAGCCCGAGGGCACGGTCGGCGGCGGGAAGTTCCCGGCGGGACGGCTCACCGGACGGCGCGGTGTTGGGAACCCTGACGATGTAGGCCAGCGCGCCGCCGTTGGCGAAGTAGCCGTACACCGAGAGCGGAAGCACCGCACCGGGTGTGAAGCTGCCGAACAGGTTCTCGAACTGCGACCAGCTGGTGACGAGCCGGGGGGCGAGGCCCTCCGGGTCCGCGGGGTCGTCCGTGGGGAAGCGCTCGGTGAACCCGACGAATGCCGCCACAGCGGTCGGTGCCGCGGACAGCACCTTTTGCGTTGACGCCACTTCTTCGACGTAGACACCTGGTGCGGCGTAAGTCGGCATTCCCACTCCTGTCATCGGTTCGAGCTGGCGGGGTACAGCTGGGTCAGATCAAGTCCGGTGCGGTCGGTTCGTGTTCGCCCACGTCAGGCCGCCGTCGTGCGGACAGCGCCCGGCATGGTCAGCGAGATCGAACCGCCGAAAGCGCAGACGCACGTCGAGCCGGCAACGAGGACGGGAATCCCGCCGGCCGTGGTCTGCGGCGCCATCGGGATCCACGGTGCGGGGATCACCGGGACGCACGGCATCGGAGTGAGCACGCCGAGCGCAGCGGCGGTGGCCGCGGCGACTGTCGGGTTGGCCAGGGACTGGCACATGCCGAACGGTGGGATGTTCACCCCCGGCGCGATATCGGTGATGGTGGCAACCGGGCGTCCCTCGACGATCGGTCTCGGCGCCGCCACCATCAGCGCCGACGGTGCAAGACCGAAGGTGCACATGATGGACGCGCCGGCCACGGCGCACGGCTTACCCATGTCGCTTCCGTGTCGGGATGGCCGGTGGTCTCATACCCGTGACTCCTGCGCCGAGGACGTCAGGTCCGGGCCCGTCGTGGTGACGAAGCAGATGACCGCACGGTCCTTGGACTGCTCCCAACCCCGGGCCGACGGCAGCAGGTAGGTGAAGAACAGTGATGAGTCGAGATAGCTGATGCCGACGTAACTCTGGAAGCTCTGCGCACACTGGGCATCGGCGTAGTGGGCGAGGGTGGTCGCTCCCGGGAAGGCATCACCCTCAACGCCCGCGGGCGGTTGATAGTCGATGAGGGCGTACGACTGCTGACGGTGCGGTGTGTCGCAGGGGACCGAGGTCAGGGAGGACAGTTCCGCCTGCACCTCGGTCTGCGCGGTGAAGCACTGGCCGACCGAGATGTCGAACACCGAGACGTCCTCCTGCGGCGGGCCTTCGTCGGCGAACATCCCCGAGACCCAGCTACAGCCGCTCAGCGCCAGCACCATGGTGGCGCCGCCGAGCACCCGGGCGGTTCGCGAGGGCTCGAACGCCAACGCCACCACCCCCAAGAGCCACCTGAAGCCCGCCGACCTGACGGCCGCCGTTCTCGATCAGAACACCAGCAGGGGCACGGCGGGGGCATCGGGCGATCGCCCTATTTCCGGGGCAAGGGATGTTCTTGTCCGGCGCGCTGTGAGTTGATCTCCGGTAGCCCCTACCGGTCGGACGCCGTAGCGCTGGATGACGACGAAGGCGGAACCCTCTATGAGCGTTCCTCACCAACCTGTATTGGATAAGACGAAGGAATCGGCGAAGGGTCCCGAGCCGGATTCGCCAATGCGTTCGCCCGGCGTCTCATCGGACGGCTTGTCCTTTGTCGGGCCGGTTCGCGGCCCGCCGCAGGCTCGGCCGCCGCTCCCCCGAAAAAGGGTATACCTGCAGGTTCGGCGAAATCGTACGCTGAGAACACGTCTCCACAACTGCGGTCCCAGCACACCACAATCCGACAATTGATGCGGCCGGGGCTGAGGGCCGTGAACCCACATCTCCGACGGACCAATGTCAAGGAGGAGCTCAAAACTGCTGATTTCCAGAGGTTCTCGACCATCGCTGACATGGACCACCAACAATTCTTGACCTATCTCGTCAGACTCTCCAGGCCGTTGACCGCGGACAATAAAATGTTGTCTGTTGACCTCAGTGTTCGGCCACGGAGCATGCAAGGGTTCATCCGGCGACTGCAGCGCATTCCGGAGTCGTTACCCGTCGGTGCCGTTGGAATCCAGCGAACGCTCTTCTTCAGCGAATTCCGCGCATCGCTGCCCAAAGCAGTTCCCAACAAGCTGTTACCGGCTCGGTGCCCGCAGCAGGCCGGTCCGGTAGGCCAGTGCAACCGCCTCGGCGCGGCCACCGACCCCGAGTTTGCGGTAGATGCTGGTGCTGTGGTGCATGACGGTCTTGGCGGAAAGGAAGAGATCTCCGGCGATTTGCGCGTTGGTGCGGCCACTGGCGATGGCAGCAAGGATCTGCAGCTCCCGCGCGGTCAGCTGCAACCCGACCGATCGGCGCCCGAGGACTCCTGCGTCGCGCCGTCCGGTCTCCGTCGGGTGTATATCGGCCGGTGCCTTGTTGATCGGTGCCGTGTTGATCGGGGGCGGGTCGATCTGGCGCGTGGCGATGGTGGCCGCAGTGACCGGGGGCGTGTCGACAGGCGTCGCGATGACGCCCATGGGCGGGAGTTGGGCACCGTCGGTGGGTCGACCCGGACCGGATCCGCTGCCCTCGGTGACCGGTGTTGCGGCGATCCGGCTGACCAGTTCCAGCGAGCGCGCGCGCAGCCAACCCCATCCGCGTCCGTCGGCCGGAACAGCCGAGCGCCCCACGGTCGCCGAGTGCCCCTCGGTCGTCGCGTGCGCACCGGCGAGCGCCTCGGCATAGGCCAGGACGAGAGCGGAAGGTAGCGGCCCCGGCGGCAAGCCATCCTGATGCAGGAGAGCGTCGTCCAACGCGATGGCCTCTGCGCCTCGGCCGGTCCGGCAGGCCAGCATCGCGGTGATCAGACAGCAGTTGAACTCAGCGCGGTCGAACCCGATCTGCCGCGCCTGGTTGATCCCGTCGCGCAACACGGCCGCCGCCGCCAGCATCGAGCCGCATTCCATTTCCACGACCGCGAGCACCGCCATCGCGACGACCACGCCGCGTTGATCACCGGCGTCTCGCAATGATCGCAGCGCCGGGAGCACCGCCACCCGTGCCTCGGCCGGAGCGTGCCCGGCGACAAGGCAAGCGGCCGTCAGTACCTGCGAGCGCGCGGCGATGCGCAGATGACCGCAGGTCGTCGCGACGGCGAACGCCTCCTGGGCGTGGGTGAGCGCGCAGTGGGGGTCGCCGGTCATCCACTCCAGCTGTGCCCGCCGGTAGAGGTACTCGCTGAGCCAGAACGCGTCGTCGGTCGTCCGGGCAACGCGGATTGCTTCGTCGATGACGGTGAGCGCCTCGGCACGCTCGCCGGCGGCCACCAGGGCGCGGGCCAGCGGGTCGCTCGCGCTCAACCAGAGCTGCGGCGTGTGCGGGTAGGCCAGCACCGTCGACCTGCTCGACCGCACCGAGCCGATATCGGAGGACGAGGCCGCGGCGAGGGCGAGCCGGTTCGCCCAGCCGACGCCGACAGCATGGAGCTGGGCCGGCACTCGCTGAGATACCCGGTCCATCTCCAGGAACCTGCTCAACCACCCAAGTCCTTCGGTGACCGGGCCGCGGACCGCCCAGAAGGCACCGAGTGCCACGGCGAGCGGCAGCCCGCGGGCACAGTCCTCCGCGGCGGCCAGAGCGGTCAGTGTCCGGCGCAGCGCCGGTAGTTCCTCCGCCACGCGATCGAGCCAGGTCACCTCCTGCGTGGATGCGAGACCGGCGCCGGCGCCCCGGCCGAACTGCACACACCACAGCTGCAGGCGGGCATCGAGATCGCCTGTCTCGCCAGACATCTCGAGCAATTCCGCAGCGAATGCGCGGGATGCGTCGGGCAACCGGAAGCGGGCCTGGTCGGCGTTGCACGCGGCCACCGGCGCGACCGGTTCGACCAGGTGTAGGTCCACGAGAGCCGCTATCCCGTTCAGGACCGCGTCCGGTTCGATCCATCCATCGTCCGCGCAGACCCCGGTGCAGACCTGCTCCGCCGTCTCCAGATCAAAGGATCCGGGGAATACGCCGAGCCGTCGGAAGAGGGTCTGCTGCGCGCCGTCGAGCAACTGGTAACTCCACGACATCGTCGCTCGCATGCTCACCTGCCGGGAAGGGAGATCGATGGCGCCGCACGCCAGGAGGCCCAGAACGCGTCGGCTGTCCGTCCGCCGCAACTGGGCAAGGAGCGCGGCCGGCCCCATCAGCGCGGTTCTCGCGGCGGCCAGTTCGATCGCCAACGGCACTCCGCCGAGCAGATCGCACAACTGCAGGACCGCGTCGTCGTCACCCGCCGGATGGGGAGTTCGGTGGGAACCCGCACGCCGCGCGCGATCCCGGAACAGGCCCGCGGCAGGACCGTCGGAGGCACCGTCGAGTCCGCCGAGCGACACGACCTGCTCGTCCCGCAGCCCGAGGCGGCACCTGCTCGTCACCAGGACGAGCAGCGTGGGTAGGGCGGCCAGCAGATCGGCCACCAGGCCGGCTGCCGCGGTCACGTGCTCGAACGTGTCCAGGACCAGAAGGGTGGGTCGGCCCGGCAGATCCGCCGCCTGATCGGTCCATCGACCCGACGACCGACCCGACGACCGATCCGACGACCGATCCGACGACCGATCCGGCGAGGCCGCCGGGGAGCTACCTGCCGCGCCCGCGTCGGCAGGATAGGTGCAGTGCGCGGTGGCGGCCGCCGGAACGGTGAAGGTCGCGGCGGGCGGCAGCGTGGCGGGCAGTACGGGGAAGCCGGCCGTACAGGCGCGGATGATCGCCGTCGCGACCGCCGTCCGGTCGACGTCGGCGAGTGCGACGAACACGACGCGGCGCTGTTGGCGACGCGAGACCTCGATGGCGACCCTGGTCTTGCCGATGCCGCCCGGCCCGGTGATTGTCACCGTCGCCCGCTGATCGAGCAGTCGGCAGATCTCCTCGATCTCTGCCTCGCGGCCGAACATTCGGGTCCGCGGCTCCGGCAGCCCGTGCGTCAGTGCGCCGTCTCGCGGCGCTGCAACTGAGAGGGGATCTGTCATCCGTTTCGAAATGCCCGTTCTGTGACCCGATGTCGTCGTGACGGTACACGCATGACTCACTACTCGCTGTTACGGTTCCGCATCACACGCAACCTACGGCGTCTGCGCGCGCAGCAGGTCTGCCACCTGCTGCGCTCGGTGTCCGCGATCGGCGGTGATGGCGCGCGAACGGCGAACCGGGAATCCGATCGCCGACCGGCCCGGGCGCGAGGTGGCACTCGAACTGATCGGGTGCTTGACGGAAAGCGATCCGGGGGCCACGCTATGACGACGACGTCGGTCATATGCAGGGCTGCGTCGCATCGGACCAACTGTCCGCGGCTTGATGGTGTGGTGCGGGTTCTGCCCGCGCTCCTCGCCGCCGACGGTTCGGCTCGGAGGGTACTGTCTGGACAGACACGCCCTCTGATGCTAAGCTGCATGTTTGCGCTGCCCTCTTTGTGCTGCCCCGGATCAGGACCCTTCGCGTTCACCCGCGGAACCACCCCTGAGCTGGGCCGACACGCGCGGGTCGGCCAGACATGACAGCCCGCCACCCACGTCACCTCATGGAGCCCAGGAGCCACCACGCAGTAGCCCCGCCGCTCGGCGATCGGCAGGGGATCAGCAGTGTCCGATCAGTGTCAGTCCTCGGAAGGACGCATCTTGGCAGTCACCAGCACGCCCAGGTCCACCTCCGGAGCTTCGCGAGTCTCGTTCGCAAAGCTCCGCGAACCGCTCGAAGTTCCGAACCTCCTCGCTCTGCAAACCGATTCTTTCGACTGGCTTGTCGGCGGCCCCGCATGGCGCGCCCGGCAGGACCGAGCCGACCCCCAGCGGCCTTGACGAGATCCTCGACGAGATCTCCCCGATCGAGGATTTCTCCGGCAACCTTTCGCTGTCCTTCTCCGACCCGCGCTTCGACGAGGTCAAGGCGAACGAGGAGGAGTGCCGGGACAAGGACATGACGTACTCGGCGCCGCTGTTCGTCACCGCCGAGTTCATGAACGGCGAGACCGGCGAGATCAAGTCGCAGACCGTCTTCATGGGCGACTTCCCGATGATGACCAGCAAGGGCACGTTCATCATCAACGGCACCGAGCGCGTCGTCGTCTCGCAGCTGGTCCGCTCGCCCGGCGTCTACTTCGACAAGAACCTGGACAAGACCGCCGGCAAGGACGTCTTCTCCGTCAAGGTCATCCCGTCCCGCGGTGCCTGGCTCGAGTTCGACATCGACAAGCGCGACACCATCGGCGTCCGCATCGACCGCAAGCGCCGCCAGCCGGTCACCGTGCTGCTGAAGGCCCTCGGCTGGGACGCCGACCGGATCCGGGAGCACTTCTCCTGGTCGCCGGTGCTGCTGGCGACCCTGGAGAAGGACCACATCGGCGGCCAGGACGAGGCGCTGCTGGACATCTACCGCAAGCTGCGCCCGGGCGAGCCGCCGACGAAGGAGAGCGCGCAGGCCCTGCTGGACAACCTGTTCTTCAAGGACAAGCGCTACGACCTGGCCAAGGTCGGCCGCTACAAGGTCAACAAGAAGCTGGGCGTCAACAAGCCGACCAGCGTCGGCACGCTGACCGAGGACGACCTGCTCGCCACCGTCGAGTACCTGCTGCGTCTGCACCAGGGCGACGAGGAGTGGACGAACAGCATGGGCGAGGTGCGCCCCGTCGAGACCGACGACATCGACCACTTCGGCAACCGCCGGCTGCGGACCGTGGGCGAGCTGATCCAGAACCAGATCCGGGTCGGCCTGTCCCGCATGGAGCGCGTCGTCCGCGAGCGGATGACGACCCAGGACGTCGAGGCCATCACGCCGCAGACGCTGATCAACATCCGGCCCGTCGTCGCCTCCATCAAGGAGTTCTTCGGCACCAGCCAGCTCTCGCCAGTTCATGGACCAGACCAACCCGCTCGCCGGGCTGACCCACAAGCGCCGGCTGTCGGCGCTCGGGCCGGGCGGTCTGTCCCGTGACCGCGCCTCGCTCGAGGTCCGCGACGTGCACCCGTCCCACTACGGCCGGATGTGCCCGATCGAGACCCCGGAAGGCCCGAACATCGGCCTGATCGGCTCGCTGGCGACGTTCGCCCGGGTCAACCCGTTCGGCTTCATCGAGACCCCGTACCGCAAGGTCATCGACGGCATCGCCAGCGACGACATCGCAGTACCTGACCGCGGACGAGGAGGACCGGTTCATCATCGCCCAGGCCAGCGCCAAGCTGGACGGCGACGGACGGTTCACCGAGAACCGGGTGCTGGTGCGGCGCAAGGGTTCCGGCGAGGTCGACCAGGTCCCGCCGGACGAGGTCGAGTACATGGACGTGTCCCCGCGGCAGACCGTGTCGGTCGCCACCGCGATGATCCCGTTCCTGGAGCACGACGAGGCCAACCGTGCGCTGATGGGCGCCAACATGCAGCGCCAGTCCGTTCCGCTGCTGCGCAGCGAGGCGCCGCTGGTCGGCACCGGCATGGAGGCCCGCGCGGCCAAGGACGCCGGCGACGTCGTCATCGCGGAGAAGTCGGGTGTGGTCGAAGAGGCCACCGCCGACTACGTCTCGGTGATGAACGACGACGGCAGCCACCGCACCTACCGGCTGAACAAGTTCCGCCGGTCGAACCAGGGCACCAGCTTCAACCAGCGGCCGATCGTCGACGAAGGCGTGCGGGTCGAAGAGGGCCAGGTCATCGCCGACGGTCCGTGCACCGACGGCGGCGAGATGGCGCTCGGCAAGAACCTGCTGGTCGCGTTCATGCCGTGGGAGGGCCACAACTACGAGGACGCGATCATCCTGTCCCAGCGCATCGTCCAGGACGACGTGCTGACCTCGATCCACATCGAGGAGCACGAGATCGATGCCCGCGACACCAAGCTCGGCCCGGAGGAGATCACCCGGGACATCCCGAACGTCTCCGAGGACGTGCTGGCCGACCTCGACGAGCGCGGCATCATCCGCATCGGCGCCGAGGTGCAGGACGGCGACATCCTGGTCGGGAAGGTCACGCCCAAGGGCGAGACCGAGCTGACCCCGGAGGAGCGGCTGCTGCGCGCGATCTTCGGCGAGAAGGCCCGCGAGGTCCGCGACACCTCGCTGAAGGTGCCGCACGGCGAGACCGGCAAGGTGATCGGCATCCGCGTGTTCAACCGCGAGGATGACGGCGCCGAGCTGCCGCCCGGGCGTCAACGAGCTGGTCCGCGTCTACGTGGCCCAGAAGCGGAAGATCCAGGACGGCGACAAGCTCGCCGGCCGGCACGGCAACAAGGGCGTCATCGGCAAGATCCTGCCCGCCGAGGACATGCCCTTCCTGCCCGACGGCACCCCGGTCGACATCGTGCTCAACCCGCACGGCGTGCCCCGCCGGATGAACATCGGCCAGATCCTGGAGACCCACCTCGGGTGGGTCGCCGCGCAGGGCTGGACGATCGACGGCGACCCCGACTGGGCGAAGAACCTGGGCGAGGCCGCCCGCTCCGGCGAGCCGTTCACCAAGACCGCGACACCGGTGTTCTCCGGTGCCTCGGAGGCGGAGATCATGGGCCTGCTCGGCTCGACGACCCCGACCAGGGACGGCGACCGGCTGGTCCAGACCGACGGCAAGGCCACCCTGTTCGACGGCCGTACCGGGGAGCCGTTCCCGTACCCGGTCGCGGTCGGCTACATGTACATCATCAAGCTGCTCCACCTGGTCGACGACAAGATCCACGCCCGCTCGACCGGCCCGTACTCGATGATCACCCAGCAGCCGCTCGGTGGTAAGGCGCAGTTCGGTGGTCAGCGGTTCGGTGAGATGGAGTGCTGGGCGATGCAGGCCTACGGGGCTGCGTACACCCTGCAGGAACTGCTGACCATCAAGTCCGACGACATCGTTGGCCGCGTGAAGGTCTACGAGGCCATCGTCAAGGGCGAGAACATCCCGGAGCCCGGAATCCCGGAGTCCTTCAAGGTGTTGCTCAAGGAGCTCCAGGCGCTCTGCCTG
This sequence comes from uncultured Actinomycetota bacterium, assembly GCA_963766015.1. GTDB lineage: Bacteria > Actinomycetota > Actinomycetes > Mycobacteriales > Nakamurellaceae > Nakamurella. The sequence continues at coordinate 278,939 of CAVXYU010000044.1, forward strand.
AACGTCGAGGTGCTCTCCAGCGACGGTGTGGCCATCGAGATGCGTGATTCGGACGATGACGATCTCGAGCGCGCCGCGGCGAACCTCGGAATCAACCTGTCGCGCAACGAGTCGGCCTCGGTCGACGATCTCGTGAACTGATGCAGCGGTGATCTGCCACCGGAAGCCTCCGGACGGGACGCGGGCGGGACTCACCTCCCGCGAGTCCCGCCCCGCCGCCGGTTCCCTCTTCCACCCCTGGTCCTGAGCGCCGACCGGCAGTTGCTGCCGGCTCGCCACGGATCACCCGCATTACTGACACAGACAGGGACGTGCCACCAGTGCTCGACGTCAACTTCTTCGACGAGTTGCGTATCGGTCTCGCCACCGCGGACGACATTCGTGCGTGGTCCCACGGCGAGGTCAAGAAGCCGGAAACCATCAACTACCGCACCCTCAAGCCGGAAAAGGACGGGCTCTTCTGCGAGAAGATCTTCGGCCCGACCCGGGACTGGGAGTGCGCCTGCGGTAAGTACAAGCGTGTCCGGTTCAAGGGCATCATCTGCGAGCGCTGCGGCGTCGAGGTCACTCGCGCCAAGGTGCGTCGTGAGCGGATGGGGCACATCGAGCTGGCCGCGCCGGTCACCCATATCTGGTACTTCAAGGGCGTCCCGTCACGCCTGGGGTACCTGCTCGACCTGGCCCCGAAGGATCTCGAGAAGATCATCTACTTCGCGGCCTACCTGATCACCTCGGTCGACGACACGGCTCGGCACAACGACCTGCCGACCATCGAGGCCGAGATGTCGGTCGAGCGCAAGAACCTGGAGAACGAGCGGGACGCCTCGATCGACGCCCGCGCCAAGAAGCTGGAGGCCGACCTGGCCGAGCTCGAGGCGGAGGGTGCCAAGTCCGACGTGCGCCGCAAGGTGCGCGAGGGCGGCGAGCGCGAGCAGCGGCAGATCCGCGACCGCGCGCAGCGGCAGATCGACCGCCTGGACGAGGTGCTCGACACCTTCCGCAAGCTCAAGGTCCGCGACCTGATCATCGACGAGGTGCTGTACCGCGAGCTGGAGGACCGCTTCGGCGACTACTTCCACGGCGGCATGGGCGCCGAGGCGCTCAAGCAGATCATCTCGGACTTCGACATCGACGCGGAGACCGAGATCCTGCGCGACACCATCAAGAACGGCAAGGGCCAGCGCAAGATCCGCGCGATCAAGCGGCTCAAGGTCGTCGCCGCGTTCCAGCAGACGACGAACTCGCCGCTGGGCATGGTGCTCGACTGCGTCCCGGTGATCCCGCCGGAGCTGCGGCCGATGGTGCAGCTGGACGGTGGCCGCTTCGCGACCTCCGACCTGAACGACCTGTACCGCCGGGTGATCAACCGGAACAACCGGTTGAAGCGACTGATCGACCTCGGCGCGCCCGAGATCATCGTCAACAACGAGAAGCGGATGCTGCAGGAGGCCGTCGACGCGCTGTTCGACAACGGCCGCCGTGGCCGTCCGGTCACCGGACCGGGCAACCGCCCGCTCAAGTCGCTGTCCGATCTGCTCAAGGGCAAGCAGGGCCGGTTCCGGCAGAACCTGCTCGGCAAGCGCGTCGACTACTCCGGCCGTTCGGTCATCGTCGTCGGCCCGCAGCTCAAGCTGCACCAGTGCGGCCTGCCCAAGCTGATGGCGCTGGAGCTGTTCAAGCCGTTCGTGATGAAGCGGCTGGTCGACCTGAACCACGCGCAGAACATCAAGTCCGCCAAGCGGATGGTGGAGCGTCAGCGCTCGCAGGTGTGGGACGTCCTGGAAGAGGTCATCTCCGCGCACCCGGTGCTGCTGAACCGCGCACCGACCCTGCACCGCCTGGGCATCCAGGCCTTCGAGCCGCAGCTGGTGGAAGGCAAGGCCATCCAGCTGCACCCGCTGGTCTGCGCCGCGTTCAACGCCGACTTCGACGGTGACCAGATGGCGGTGCACGTCCCGCTGTCCGCCGAGGCGCAGGCCGAGGCCCGCGTGCTGATGCTGTCGCAGCAACAACATCCTGTCCCCGGGCTCCGGCCGGCCGCTGGCCATGCCGTCGCTGGACCTGGTCACCGGGCTGTACTACCTGTGCGGGCTCAAGCCGAAGAGGGCAAGGGCGCCGGTTCGGTCTTCTCCTCGGCCGCCGAGGGCATCATGGCGCTGGACTCAGGGCATGATCGATCTCCGCGCACCGATCAGGGTCCGGCTCGCCGGATCCGTCGTCCCGGGACCGGAGGCCGTGCTGCCGGAGGATCACGAGCCGGGAACGCCGTGGATCGCCGACACCACCCTCGGTCGGGTGCTGTTCAACGAGCTGCTGCCGACCGGGTACCCGTTCGTCAACGCCGAGCTGCCCAAGAAGCGGCAGGCCGTGATCGTCAACGACCTGGCCGAGCACTACCCGATGTCCGTCGTCGCGCAGACCCTGGACCGGCTGAAGGAAGCCGGCTTCCACTGGGCGACCCGGTCGGGCATGACGGTTGCCATCGGCGACGTCATCATCCCGCCGGAGAAGGACGAGATCCTGGCCCGCCACGAGATCGCAGGCGGAGCGCGTGGAGAAGGCGTACCAGCGGGGCAACCTGTCGCACGCCGAGCGCAACGACGACCTGGTGAAGATCTGGGAGGCGGCCACCAAGGAGATCGAGGAGGCCATGCCCGCGGCGTACCCGAAGGACAACCCGGTCTCCACCCTGGTGGCGGCCGGTGCTGCGGGTAACTGGATCCAGGTCCGGTCGCTGGCCGGCATGAAGGGTGTGGTGGCCAACTCCAAGGGCCAGCAGATCCCGCGGCCGATCCGTTCCTCGTTCCGTGAGGGCCTGTCGGTGTTGGAGTACTTCATCAACACCCACTCCGCCCGTAAGGGTCTGGCGGACACGGCGCTGCGGACCGCGGAGTCGGGTTACCTGACCCGTCGTCTGGTCGACGTGTCGCAGGACGTCATCGTGCGCGAGTCGGACTGTGGCACCGAGCGCGGTGTCGAACTGCCGATGGCCGACCGGTACGCGGACGGCAGCCTGCACATCAACGAGTTCATCGAGACCTCGGTGCAGGGCCGGGTTCTCGCGGTCGATCTGGTGGCCTCCGATGGCACCGTGATCGTCCCGCGGGGCACCGACATGCGGGAGCAGCACGTCGAGGAGGCCGTCGCGGCCGGAATCACCGTCGGCGAAGGTGCGGTCCGTGCTGACCTGCGAGGCGGCCATCGGTACCTGCGCGGTCTGCTACGGCCGTTCGCTGGCCACCGGCAACCTGGTCGATGTGGGCGAGGCCGTCGGTATCGTCGCCGCGCAGTCCATCGGTGAGCCCGGCACGCAGCTGACCATGCGTACCTTCCACACCGGTGCGGCTTCCGGTTCGTCGGACATCACCCAGGGTCTGCCCCGTGTGCAGGAGCTGTTCGAGGCCCGGATCCCGAAGGGCAAGGCGCCGATCGCCGACGCCGTCGGACGGATCCGGATCGAGGACGCGGACAAGTTCGTCAAGATCACCATCACGCCCGACGACGGGTCGGAGGAGATCGTGTACGACAAGCTGCCCAAGACGCAGCGGCTCGCCACGATCTCGGTCGACGGTTCCGAGCGTCTGCTGGTCGACGGCGACACCGTCCAGGTCGGGCAGCAGCTGCTCGAGGGCAATCCGGATCCGCACGAGGTGCTGCGCGTGATGGGCCCGCGCCAGGTGCAGCTGCACCTGGTGCGCGAGGTGCAGAACGTGTACCGCTCGCAGGGCGTGTCCATCCACGACAAGCACATCGAGGTGATCATCCGGCAGATGCTGCGCCGGGTGACCATCATCGACTCCGGCTCGACCGAGTTCCTGCCGGGTGCGGTGATCGAGCGCAAGGAGTTCGAGGCGTCCAACCGCCGCGTGCTCGCCGAGGGTGGGGAGCCGGCCGCCGGCCGTCCCGCACTGATGGGCATCACCAAGGCGTCGCTGGCCACCGAGTCGTGGCTCTCGGCCGCCTCCTTCCAGGAGACGACGCGGGTGCTCACCGACGCGGCGATCAACGCCAAGAGCGATCGCCTGGTCGGTCTGAAGGAGAACGTCATCATCGGCAAGCTGATCCCCGCCGGGACCGGCATCGCGCGGTACCGCGACATCGCGGTGCAGCCGACCGAAGAGGCGCGCGCGGCGGCCTACACGCTGCCGTCGTTCGACGACACCTACTACGGCGCAGACTCCTTCGGGGTCTCCGCCGGCGCCTCGGTGCCGCTGGACGATTTCGACCTGGGTCGGGATTACCGCTGACGCTCGTTGGTGTGACGGTGCGCTGATCATGGTGCGCTGAGGTAGTGCTGGAAGGGCCGGTTCCCACGGGGGCCGGCCCTTCCGGCGTCTCCGGGGGTCTGGGTGTTCGGTGGTGCTGGGTCGGGGACCTGGTGGTTGTGGAGGTTCTGATTGCGGAGGTTCCGGCTGCATAGGGCGGCTGGATGTTCCGCGCTGACGTCCGTCCGCTCACCAAAGCCGCCTCACGAGTCCTGCCCTGCGGCGCATGCTGCGGAACATGCGCGCGGCCGGCCGGTCCAGCCGCCGAGCGTCAGCACCACGGCAACCTGAGCCGCTACGGCACACGGATCTCCGACGACGTCGCGCCAGCCATACCGGAGCGTCATGTCCCCTTCGACTGTGGAGTCGTTGTCCCGCCGCAGATCTCGGAAGGCCTGGTCTTTCGGATGAGCCTCGCGCCCGTCGAGTTCGACGATGACCTGCCAATCGCGGTACCGGACGTCCCGGTATCTGCGACGTCCGTCGGCCCGGACCTCCGGGCGGTTGCGCACTCCGGCCGGCAGTCGATGACGGCGCTCCACGTCGTGGCAGTAGCGCGTCTCCAACGGTGAGGCGATGCCTTCGTCGACATCGGTCAGGGCCTCGATCAGTACGTCCCGCCACCGCAGTCGGCTCCGCTGCTCGATGCTGCGGCGGAGACGCGGGGCCGTCGTCAGGCGACGCTGAGTCGCGCGTAGCAGGAGATCGAGCGCTCGCTGACTCGGTCGAGACGCTGGTGACATCGAGCAGGGCCTCTTCCAACCGGAGCCGCGGAGGCACCGCCGACGGATGCCTCAGCGACGGTGCTGCAGCAATGTTGAGACCTCGCCGGCGCTCCACCCTGACGCCAGGTTGACCTCTAACCCTTCTGGTCTCCGGAACGGCGATGGTCAACAAGTCCGGCGGTTCGTTGACCAGCGACCACAGCCAGAGGGCCGCCCGTCCGGCGACTGCCGCGCCCGAACCTGCGTAGAGGACCGCCGCCCAACTCCTGCCGATGGCGTCCACCGGACCGGTGAAGGTGGCATAGACGCCGGGAAGCATCCGCCTCCACCTGCCGGTGATGAGGTTCGCCTTCGCCTCCGTCGGGGTGAGTCCGAGCCCGACAAGTTGTTGCCTGCTGACGATCCCGGATTGGACGTCGGCAAGGGCGGACCACGGTTTCCGATGCAGAGCGGCGATGACCGGCATGCGTTCATCTGACATGTCCAGGCACTCTCAAAACGGTGATGGGGACAACTTCAGTACCTGGACATTGAGGAACACTCACGCGGACACACAACAAGCCTCATGGCGGAACTGGCTGCCTATGCGACCGGAGGTTCCGCGATCGGGGCTCGGTCGGACCGGGGCTCGGCGCGGCTTGCCGGGCGTGGTTGCGGAATTTGGCTGTCCTGTGTGACCGGAGGTTCCGCGGTCGGGGCTCGGTCGGACCGGGGCTCGGCAGCAGCCTGAACCGGTGCTCGGCATCGGCCTGCACCTGGCGCCGGTTTGTCTGGGGCGCCGAGCGGGTACCCGTCCGAATGCACAGCGCCGACGAGGACGGGTGATGCGGGTGGCTACCGGGAGTGTCGCGGGGCCGCAACGCACGTCGTGCCCCGGCCGTCCAGCGCGCGGCCCCCGTCGAGCACCCAGCCCCCGTCGAGCACCTAGCCCCGGCCCGGCACCCAGACCCGCCTGTCCAAGAGGAACCGGAGCAGCCCGCTCATCCCGCGGCCCCACCGTCAACCGACCAGCAGGGGCGGACCGTGCTCAGCCGGGCGTTCGCCATCCTCGGCTCGTTCGCCGACGGCCACGCCGAGCAGACGCACGGCATGATCATGCGCGCCACCGGCCTACCACCGGCCACCATCCACCGGCTGCTCGCGGAGTTGGTCGAGCGGGGAGCGATCGAGCGGACGGCGCGTGGCCGGTACCGGATCGGCCTGCAGCTGTGGAAGCTCGGCGCCCAGGCTCCGCAGAGCCGTCAGTTGCGGGACGCGGCACTGCCATTCCTGCAGGACCTGTTCGAGGTCACCCACGAGGTGGTTCACCTGGTGGTGCTCGACGGCGACCGCGCGTTGTACATCGAGAAGCTCGAAGCTCGTCCCGGGGTGGCGGTGCAGTCGCAGGTCGGCCGCCGACTGCCCCTGTACGCCACCGGGCCGGGTAAGGTGCTGCTCGCCCATGCTCCGCCGGCGTTGCTCGGGGCGGTGATCAGCGGCGGCCTTCATCGGCAGGCAAGTGGGACGATCACGGATCCGGACCGTCTCCGGCAGGCGCTGGCCGACATCCGGAAGAACGGTTACTGCCTTTCCCGCAACGAGATGACCGACGGCGCAGCGTCTGTCGCCGCTCCACTGCACGATGCTGCGCACCGCGTCATCGCCAGCATCTCCGTGGTGGTGCCGAACAGCACTCCCTCGCTGACCCCACTGATCCCCGCCGTGCGGATGGCCGCCCTCGGCGCCTCCCGGGCGCTCGCGGAGTCGGGTTCCCATGAAAGGCGCACCGACACATGACTTCTGTCCAGTGGAAGTCGTCAGACAGTGGCGCGAGGAATCAAAGTTGTTCCGGCACAATGTTTTCCGGTGAGCGATAGGAACGGTAGACCGCCGGGGCGGCGCGGATCCACACTCCGCCCATGCGTACAGTCCGGGACGCCGCGTTCGACGTGCTCCGAAATCTCGGTGGCACGACGTTCTTCTCGAACCCCGGATCGACCGAGATATCCCTGTTGACCGATCTCCCCGGCGACCTCGAATTCATCCTTGCCCTGCACGAAGGATCCGTCGTCGGGATGGCGACCGGCTGGGCCATCGCGAATGGGCAACCCGCCGTCGTCATCCTGCACACCACCGCCGGGTTGGGCAACGCGGTGGGCGCGCTCGCGACGTCGCGGGTCAACCGCGCGCCGTTGGTCGTCATCGTCGGGCAGCAGGATCGGCGGCACCTCGCGCTGACGCCGTTCCTGGCCGGGCATGCCCTGGACGAACTCGCCGGCGACTACCCGGTATGGGTCAACGAACCGGCGCGGCCGCAGGACGTCCCCGGCGCTGTGGCCCGGGCCTGGCACGAGGCCGTCCGGCAGCGCGGCCCCGCCTTGGTGATCGTTCCGATGGACGACTGGGCCGCTCCGGCCGACGAGTTCGGGACGGTGGCCGCGCCGCGCAGGACAGCGACCGCGGTCGCCGCGGGCGCGGAGATCGCCGATGAGGTGGCCGCGGAACTGGCGGGTGCGCGATCGCCGGTGCTGGTCGTCGGCGCCGGCACCGATGACCGCGACTCCTGGGCCGCCCTGCAGACACTCGCCGAACGCCTGAACTGCCCGGTCTGGCAGGAGGCCTTCGGTGCCAGGGCCGGCTATCCGCAGGATCACCGGCTCTTCGCCGGTCACCTGCCGTCGGGTCGCACGCAGTTGCGCAAGGTGCTGGCCGAGCATGACGTCATCCTCGCGGTCGGCGCACCCGTCTTCCGGCAGTACCCGCACGAGCCCGGACCGCTCGTCGAACCGGGCACGCGCATCGTGGTGATCACCGACGACCCGGACGAGGCCAACGGGGGACCGGCCGATCTCGCCGTCATCGCCGACCCCGCCGCGCTGTGCGCGCTGCTGGCCCACCGGGTGCCCGCCCGACCAGCCCCGCCGGGTGGTGTCGGCCGGACGATCGCCCGGATCGATCCGCCTGCCGGCGGCGGGGTCCTACAACCCGCAGACGTCTTCACCGCCCTGGCCGAGCGGATAGCGCGCAATACGGTGATCGTCGAGGAGAGCCCGTCGAGCCGTCCGCTGCTGCACGACCTGATCCCGGCCCGGGAACCACTCGGATTCCTCAGTGCCGCGATGGGCGGCCTCGGCTTCGGGCTGCCCGCCGCGGTCGGCGTGAGAATGGCGCAACCCGAACGGCCGGTCGTCGCGATCGTCGGCGACGGCTCAGCTATGTACGGCATCCAGGCGTTGTGGAGTGCGGCGCATTATGGCATCGGTGTTCTCATCGTCGTGATGGCCAACGGCCGGTACGCGATCATGGACCAGCTGGCCGCCGCGCACGGCGAGGCCACCGGCACGGGAACGGGTTCGGCGCCGTGGCCGGCGTTCGAAGAGATCAGCATCAGTCGCATCGCCGGCGGCCTCGGCTGCCCCGCGACCAGGGTTCGGACATTCGAGGAGCTCGTCACAGCGCTCGACGACATCGTTCCGACGCTGCCGGATCGTCGGGAGCCGATGGTGCTCGAGGTGGCCGTGACCTGACCTGACAAAGCCGCTACCGCCGCAACAGGGGAGAACCGGGCGACCGGGGAGTCCGCGGCAGCACACCGTGATGAACAGCTGTTCCAGCGCACAGTGAGGTGACGTGATGGTGTTCCTCGACAGAAGTACCTGGGAGGGCAGGATCTACTCCCAGGGCTGGACGGCGGGTTCCGGCGGGGAGTACGACGCCATCGAACCGGCGACCGGCAACGTCCTCGCCCGGGTGGGCGCGGCAACCGCGGCGGACGTGGACAAGGCCGCCGAGCTGGCCGCGCAGGCTCAGGTGGAGTGGGCCGCGATGACCTACGACCGGCGCGCCGCCGTGCTCCGCAAGGCAGGCGATCTCTTCGTCGAACACCAGGAGGAGATCCACGACTGGCTCATCCGGGAGTCCGGCGCCATCCGGCCGTTCGCGCAATTCCAGACCAGGGGTGTGGCCGCCGAAGAGTGCTGGGAGGCAGCGGCTCTGGCGAGTCACCCGATCGGTGAGATCCTGCGCTCCAACCAACCGCGGTTGTCGCTGGCCCGCCGCCGTCCGGTCGGTGTCGTCGGGGTGATCGCCCCGTTCAACGCGCCGATCATCCTGGCGATCCGGGCGATCGCGCCGGCGTTGGCGCTCGGCAACGCGGTGATCTGCAAGCCCGACCCGCGGACGGCGATCTCCGGCGGCGTGGTCTTCGCCCGGATCTTCGAGGAGGCCGGCCTGCCGGCGGGGCTCTTCCAGATGCTGCCCGGTGGTGCAGATGTCGGCGCCGCGGTCGTGGAGAGCCCGCTGATCCGGGTCATCGCCTTCACCGGCTCGACGCGCGCCGGAAAGATCATCGCGGCGGCCGCCGCGCAGCGGCTCAAGCGCGTCCATCTGGAGTTGGGCGGCAACTCCGCACTGATCGTGCTGGACGACGTCGACGTCGAGAGAGCTGTCTCGGTAGGCGCTTTCGGCTCTTTCAACCACAGCGGTCAGATCTGCATGGCGACCAGCCGGCAACTGGTCGCCGAATCGATCGCCGATGAATACGCCGCCGCACTGGCCCGACACGCCGACCACATCCCGGTCGGTGACCCCACTCGCGATGACGTCGGGATGGGTCCGATCATCGACGCCAGGCAACGCGACAACGTGCACCGGATCGTGACGGCATCGGTCGAGCAGGGCGCGACGCTCGCCGCGGGTGGGACCTATGAGGGCCTGTTCTACCGCCCGACGGTGCTCACCGGTGTGCCCCTGACCGCGCCCGCCTACGCCGAGGAGATCTTCGGGCCGGTCGCCCCTGTCGTCCCGTTCGCGGACCTCGACGAAGCAGTCCGGCTGGCCAATGGCACCGAGTACGGCCTGTCGCTGGGCATTCTCACCGCCGACGTGATGAAGGGCCTGGCGCTGGCGGAACGGATTCCGTCCGGGTTGGTGCACATCAACGACCAGACGGTGAACGACGAGGCGCTCATCCCGTTCGGCGGAGTGGGGGAGTCGGGCACCGGATCGCGGCACGGCGGTACGGCGGCGAATCTCGATGCCTTCACCGACGTCCAGTGGGTCACCATGCGCCGCGACCTCCCGCAATACCCCTTCTGAGAAAGGCGACGTCATGATCGATCGTGGTGGCCCGGTCAATCCTCGCGCACGCTACGCGGGCTGGGTGGCTCCGCTGTGCTGGTCCGCAGTGGCGCTCGAAGGCTTCGACCTCGTCGTGCTCGGCGTGGTCCTGCCTTCGCTGCTCAAGGAGCCCGACTGGGATCTGAATCCGAACTCGGCGTCGGTCATCTCGGTGATCGGGCTGGTCGGAGTGATGATCGGCGCGCTCGCCGTCGGTCCGATCAGCGACCTGGTCGGACGTCGCAGGGCGATGCTGTGGACCATCATCAGCTTCTCGGTGTTCACCCTGCTGTGCGCGTTCGCACCCAACCCTTGGGTGTTCGGCCTGCTGCGGTTCCTCGCGGGGCTCGGTCTCGGGGGTGTGCTGCCCACGGCGCTGGCCTTGATCAACGAGTATGCGAAGCGTGGCCGCGGGGGCAGCGCGACCACGTCATTGATGACCGGTTACCACGTCGGGGCGGTCGCGACCGCGCTGCTGGGCATCGTCGTGATCGAGCGGTTCGGATGGCACTGGATGTTCATCATCGGCGCGCTCCCGGCATTGCTGCTGGTGCCGCTCACCGTCAAATATCTGCCGGAGTCCAACGCCTTCCTCCGGGCCAAGACCGCCGGTGTCGCCCATCCGGCGTCCGGAACCAATCGCCCGGCGACCAAGAACCCGGTCGGCATGCTGTTCCAGCAACGGGCTCGCCCGATCGACTCTCGCGTTCTGGGTGACGTCGTTCATGGGGTTGCTGCTGGTGTACGGCCTGAACACCTGGCTGCCGCAGATCATGCGGGAGGCAGGCTACGAACTCGGCGCCGCACTGGCGCTGCTGCTCGTGCTGAACGTCGGTGCCGTGCTCGGCCTGCTGATCGCCGGCCAGGTCGCGAACCGCATCGGCCACCGCCGGTCCACCATCGCGTGGTTCGCCGCGGCCGCACTGTTCCTGGCCCTGTTGAGCATCAAGCTGCCCGGTGTCGGTGTGTACGTCAGCGTGCTGCTCGCCGGCATGTTCGTCTTCAGTGCCCAGGTGCTGGTGTACGCCTATGTCGCGCATGTCTATCCCGCGGCCGCACGCGGGACCGCTCTCGGCGCGGCCAGCGGAATCGGCCGGCTCGGGGCGATCACCGGGCCGCTGCTGACGGGCGTCCTGCTCACCGCGGGCCTGGCCTACCCGTGGGGCTTCTACATGTTCGCCGCGGTGGCCGCCATCGGCGCCGTCGCCGTCGTCCTGGTCAATCGCGACCCCGCGCCCGAAGAACCGATGCCGGTCACCGAAGACAGATGCCAAGAACATCGACTATCCCGCCGACCGCTGAGCCGCGAACCCGCCGCACCGACCCGGCCCGGTCCACCGCTGTCCGCACCCACGAGGAACAAACAAGGAGTGAACTTCCGTGCGAAATCCCGAAGTGATCACCACCCGCGTCGGTATTGTCGGCGGCGGACCGGCGGGCCTCATGCTCTCGCACCTGTTGTCCAAGTCCGGCATCGACAACGTCGTGGTCGAGAAACGTGACTACGAAACGATCAGGACGACACACCGGGCCGGCATCCTCGAGCACGGCAGCGTGAACATGCTGGTGGACTCCGGGGTCTCGGACCGGGTGCTACAGGCCGGCTACAAACACGACGGCATCGACCTGCGGTTCGGCGGGGTGAGCCACCGCATCGACTTCGCCGATCTGGTCGGGCGAGTCCGTCTGGCTGTACCCGCAGAACGAGGTGTTCGTCGACCTTGCCGGTGCGAGGGCCAGGGACGGCGGGGAAGTGCATTTCTCGGTCTCCGAGACCGAAGTGCTGGACCTGACCGGCGACCGGCCGAAGATCCGCTTCACCGACAAGGAGGGTGCGCTCAAGGAGATCGACGCCGAGATCCTGGTCGGTGCGGACGGTTCCGCGGGTGTCTGCAAATGGTCCATTCCGCAGGAACACCGCACCGACAACTTCGTGGAATACCCCTTCGCCTGGTTCGGCATCCTCGCCGAAGCACCACCCAGTTCGGAGGAGCTGATCTACTGCAATTCCCCGGAGGGCTTCGCGCTGATCAGCCAGCGTGATGACAACATCCAGCGGATGTATTTCCAGTGCCCGTCGGACGAGGACGTCGACGGCTGGTCCGAGGAGATGATCTGGGCGGAGCTGCAGCGTCGCGTCGACGGCCCGGATGGCTTCCAGCTCAAGCAGGGCCACATTTTCGACAAGGTGGTCCTGCGCTTCCGCAGCTACGTCTGCGAGCCTCTCCGGTACGGCAACCTCTTCCTGGCCGGCGACGCCGGGCACACCGTCCCACCCACCGGCGCGAAGGGACTGAACCTCGCATTCGCCGATGTCCGCGTCCTGTTCGAGGGCATCGACTCGTACTTCTCGACAGGGTCCCGCGACCTGCTCGACAGGTACAGCGACCGTGCGCTGCAACGGATCTGGAAGGCGCAGAACTTCTCACTGTGGATGACGACGATGCTGCACGAGCGGCCGGACACCACGCCGTTCGAGCGGAAACGCCAGTTGGGCGAGCTCACCGCCGTCACCTCGTCGCGGTACGGATCCGCCTATCTCGCCGAGGCCTACACCGGGTGGCCCACCTACTGATCGCCGTCCCCCCCGGTCGCGCCCGCGTGGATCAGCGGGAGGCGAACCTTTTGCCCGCCAGCGCCGCCACCATCCCCGGCGCCAGCGGCAGCCGGGGGATGAGCGTGGCCTGCACCGCGTGATAGAGGTCGGGCTTACCCGGCCAGACCGTGTCCGTCGGCCGGTTCTGCGGGTCGAGCTGGTGATGCCAGGAACCCAACTTGTTGTCCAGCAAAAACTCCCGCGCGTAATGCCATCCCTGTTCGTGCAGCGCGGCATACCGCTCTTCGCCGGTCTCCCGGTACAGCGCGGCGGCCGCCGCGACTCCCTCTGCCAGCACCCAGTGCAGCCGGTCGCGGACGACAGGGGCGCCGTCCCAGTCGGTGGTGTAGACGAAACCGGGTTCGCCGTCCGGCGCCCACCCGTCGGCGGTCGCCCTCTCGAACAGTTGCCGAGAGGCCTCGCCGAGCCATTGCGGTGCGGAATCCCCCAGGGACGCTTTGAGGTGCAGGAGCAGGCGCGACCATTCCAGACCGTGCCCCACCGTCGCACCGAACGGCTCGAACCGGTCGTCGGAGTGGTCCCGGTTGTGTTCGAGCTGCGGTACCCACGCTGCGTCGAAGTGCTCCGGGATGCGCCAGCCGTTCCGCCGGGCGTAGTGGTTGATCAACCTGTTCGCAATCCGCAGGGCTCGACCACGCCAGCGCGCGTCACCGGTGGCGTCCGACGCGGCGAGCATCGCCTCGACCCCGTGCATGTTCGCGTTCACCCCGCGGTAGGGGTCCAGCACCGACCAGTCGTTGTTCCAGTGGTCGACGAACAGACCCTGTTCCCCGTCCCAGAACCGGTCGTCGAGGACTTCGAGCGCGTCGGCGAGTAAGGCATCGGCACCCGGCCGGCCGGCGATCGTGCCGGAGGCACCGGCCAATACGACGAAGACGTGGTCGTAGCAGCTCTTCCGGTCCGCCGTCGGCCGCCCGTCCATGACATGGGTGAACCAGCCACCGTTGTCCCGGTCGTGCAGTACGCCCGCGAGCCCGGCCAGTGCGGTGTCTGCGATGGCATCAGAGCCCCGAAAGCCCAACAGTTCGCCGATCGCATAGACGTGAACGGTCCGCGCGGTGATCCAGGTGTGGACGCCTTGGGTCAGATCCGGCCACCCTCGCTCGTCGAGCCACGCGGCGCCACCGTCCGGGTGCGGGAGGGCGCGGCCGAACTCGAGCAGCCGGCGGCATTCTTGATCGAGTTCTGCGGCGTCGGGTTTCAGTTGCCGGTCGATCGTCATGTTCGAAGATCCTTTCCCTTCATCCCATCACCGCTGGGCGCACCGCGTCAGTCTCGCTGACGTTCAACATGTCGGCAGATGCCGGGTCGCCGCGGCGACAGCCGACTTCCCGGATGACGATTCGCCACCGTTTGAGGATCAGCAGATCGGTGGCACATGTTCGCAGAAGGGACAGCACAGCCTTCGGCACGGCTCGATATGGGGCCATCGTGCGGCGATTGCCGCACGTCAGTGGCACTTCTCAAGGACGTTGCACGGACTCGATCACGCATGGTAGTCACGCTACGTAATGAATCATTACGTTCGGTGATAACATCAATCAACCGTCTCAGGGAAGCCGGGCGCGGGAGACGTCGTCAACGGGGCTCGCATTCGCATGCAGGGCAGTGGAACTGCCTCACCTGGCGACGCGGTCGACGCCGCTCAGGGACCTCGAACCGCACGCTGACCGGCGATCATCTTCGTCGCTGATGCGCGCCCTCGATGTCCGAGTTGACGAGCGATTCGAAGTGACCGTTGCACGGGGCCGGCTGTCGGCACGTTCGCACTCAGCGAAGAGGGGAGCGCTTGTGGCAAGCGCACCGAAGACCGGATCGACGACCAACCGGCTGACGCGAGCGAGTCTCGTCGCGTTACTCGTCCTGGGGGGCAGTTTCACCCTGGCTCAACAGGCATCATCTGCTTCGACGGCAGTCACCATCTCCGCCATCGCGGACGCCTACACGGACACCGCCAACCCGAACGAGAACTTCGGATCCGCGGCAACCCTGCGTACGGACGGGAGTCCTCAACAGACCGCGTACGTCAAATTCCGAGTACCCGGGCCGGTCGTCACGGCAACCTTGCGCCTGTTCGCGACCACCGACAACGCGAAAGGTGTCGACGCCTTTCAGGTGTCTTCAACCGAGTGGTCGGAGAACTCACTCACCGATACCAACAAGCCCGCCGTTGGTGCGCAGGCGGGAACTTCAGGTGCCATTTTCGTCAATCGATGGGTCGACATCGATGTCACCGGGTCGATCACAACGGCAGGAGACTACAGTTTTGCACTCAATGCGAAGGATTCCCACCATGTGAGCTACCGATCCCGCGAGGCGGCAGCCAACAGCCCGAGACTGGTCCTCGAATTGGCGGGTGACCCGGCTCCGACGTCGACAAGCAATAGTGCAACTCAGCCCGATTCGACCACATCGCCGGCACATCCGGTGGAACCGGCAACTGTGCGGGCCGCTTTCTACTACCCGTGGTTCACCGAGACGTGGGGCCGCTCGACAGACCCCTTCAGCGTTTACCACCCAGGTCTCGGCTACTACAGCTCGGATGACAGTGCGTTGGTCGCCAGGCATCTCGCAACCATGCAATATGCCAATCTCAACGCAGCGATTGTGTCCTGGTGGGGTCAAGGGCAGCACAACGAGCAGGCAAGGATCCCCGCATTGCTCAACGCTGCGTCCGGTACCCAATTCACCGAGGCCCTGTATTACGAGAAGGAAGGCTTCGCCGATCCAGGTGTCACCGAACTCTCCGCCGATCTGAAATACATCCAGCAACGCTATGCGTCCCATGCCAACTACCTGACCCGGGGCGGGCGTCCGGTGCTCATGGCGTTCGGCGACGCGGCTGACGGCTGCTCGATGGCCAGTCGATGGAAGCAGGCCAACGCAGGGCGCTTCTTCATCGTCCTGAAGGTTTTCAACGGTTATCGAAACTGTCCCGATCAACCGGACGGCTGGCACCAGTACGCCCCCGCGGTTGCGCAGGATTCACAGGCGGGTTTCTCCTATTCTGTTTCTCCTGGGTTCTGGCTGAAGGGCGAGCAATCCCCTCGACTGATCAGGGATCCGAGCCGCTTCGCGACCAATCTGCGCTCCATGGTCGCGTCGGGAGCGCCCTTCCAGCTCATCACGACGTTCAACGAATGGGGTGAGGGAACGGCGGTGGAATGGGCTGACCGCATGGCCAGTGGCGCCTCCGGGGGATGGTCGTCATCGACCGCGCGTGGCACCTACGTGGACCTCATGCACTCGATCCTGCCGGCAACCGCGCCGGGGCCAACCATGACAACGTCGTCAGCGACTTCAACGGTGACCACCTCGCGTTCGTCGACGATTACCTCTGCCACACCGAGCACGACGACAGCCTCTTCAGCCACGCCGGTCTCGACCACGCCGGTCTCGACCACGCCGGTCTCGAGCACGCCCGCTCCGACCGGAACCGGGCAAAAGATCTTGGTGATCGTCGACGAGAATCACACTCAGGCTCAAGCCCAGGCTGGGATGCCGTACCTGGTCAGCCTGCAGAACCAGTTCGGAGTCACCACGCGGCACACCGCGCCGACACATCCGTCCCTCCCCAACTATCTCGTCATCGCCGGCGGCAGCACATTCGGTGTAACGAATGACAATTCTCCCGCCTCCAATCCCGTGCGCGGGCAGTCCGTGTTCGGTGCCGCAATCGCCAAGGGAAAAACGGCCAAGACCTACAACGACAGCATGACGACGAACTGCCAGTTGTCCTCCAGCGGGCGGTACGCCGTGAAGCACAACCCCTGGGCCTATTTCGTCGATGAACGGACGCAGTGCCAGCAGGGAGATCTGCCGCTCGGCCGACTGGCCGCGGACGTGAGCGGCGGCGCCCTACCAACAGTCGGGATGCTCACTCCGGACATGTGCAACGACGGCCATGACTGCTCCCTGGCTACAGCGGATGCGTTCCTGCGCAACTGGATGCCACTGATCATGAACGGTCCGGATTACCGAAATGGCAAGCTCACCGTCGTCATCACCTTCGACGAAGGCGTCGGGACCTCACAGACCATCGAGACGGTGGTCGTCAACCCGACGATCCACGGTGCCGTCATCACAACGCCACTCACGCACGCGTCTCTGAGTCGCTGGCTCTATCGCGTCAGCGGGTCGACACCGCTGCGGGACGCCGCATCGGCCGCCGATTTCGGTGCCGCATTCGGCTTGTGACCACTTCTGTCCGCGTCATCCGACGGCCGAACGGTCTTCCGGCTCAGGGGAATCTCGCTCCGGTCAGGCCCACCCAACTCCATCCTTCAACCCAACGGGGTCACCATGAAAAAGCAAGGCGTACAGCATCGTCGGACCTGGTTGCGCAAGCTGGTGGCAATGGCTGCGAGTGTGACGCTGTTGTTCGGGTTGGCAGCGGCGCCGTCGAGCGCATCGGCCATTGTGGCGTCTGCTTCGGCAACATCCGCCTCGTACGCCACGAAGGCACCCGTCTTCGCCTATTACTATCTGTGGTGGAGCCGCCAGCATTGGTTGGACATGCTCGGGCCCAACTACCCCACCACGGCGACTCCTTTGCCGCTGCCGGCGGCGCTCGATGCGACCGGATGCAATACGGTCAGCCGCTATGCCGGCAACCGCCTCACCGATGTGCCCGCCAAGCTGTACAGCCAGGACGACGCCGGGTTCATCGAGCGTGACGTGCGCGAGGCTGCGGCTGCGGGCCTGGATGGATTCGCCGTGAACTGGGCCGGGACCGGATCGGCCGCTCAGCTCACCACGGGCAATGTCTACAGTCGCCGTTTGCAGTTGATGGTGGCGGCCGTCCACAGGGTCAACTCGGAGGGTATTCCGTTCAAGCTCTGGTTGAGCTACAAAGCGTCGGCGAAGATCCTGCCAACCGCATACATCATGGGTGATTTGAGTTATTTCGTGCGGACCTACGGCCGTGATCCGGCTTTCGATCGTTCGCGATCATCGAAGACGACGATCATTTGGCAAGGCAGCCGGAAGTACGCGGTATCGGTATTGCAGACGGTGAGTTCATCGTTCCGGTCGTCGATCCGGGTGATCGGCGACGAGAAGGTGTGGTCCTCCTCCCGTGCGCCGTATCTCGACGGTGACGCCTATTACTGGTCGTCGCAGAACCCATGGTCCAATCCCGCTTCGTTCACACAGCTCGCGACATTGGCAGCTACCGTCCGGGGCAGCGGCCGGAATGCCGATGGCACGGCGAAAGTGTGGGTTGCACCGGCGGCCCCTGGTTACAATTCGGAGTTGATCGGTGGAACCTCCTGCGTTCCACGCCGGGGCGGAGAAACGCTGCGAACGCTGATGTCCGGCAACGGATCGACATCTCCGGACGCCTTCGGCTTCATCAGCTGGAACGAGATTGCCGAAGGAACGTATATCGACCCGATGACACGCTACGGGCGGCAATCGTTGGATGCTCTCAGTGCCATCATCAGATAGCCGCGGACGATGTGGTCACCGAATCAAGCTTCCACAATGCTCGCCGGGCCACCCTTCACCTACCTGCTTGGTGGCCCGGAACGGACGGAAGGTCTGACCGGCGGAGGGGGTCGACCCGCATCCAGGCGGCGGCGCCGTCGGGTCAGGAGCGTCACGACCGTGATGAGAGCGAGTAAGAAAGCCCCGAGCAGCGTGATGTTGAAGACGAAGTCGCCACCATCGGCCGTGGCGGATGAACTGCTGTCCCCCATGTCCGTCTCGGTGGGTGGAGCGTCGGTCGCCGCGCCGGAGGACGTCAGCTGTCGCAGCATCGTCAGGTAACGGTCACCGAAATTCGCCGACGGTTCCACATAGGTGTTCTCGCTGAACTCATTCCAGCTGATCAACCCGAGCAGGTCCGGCGACGAGCGCAAGGCGGTTTGATACTGCGTGATGAGAGTCGCCCCATCCTTGCGATCGACGGTCCCGGAACCGCCGACGAGTCGGGCGTCAAATCCAGGTGAAAACGGGGCTATCCAGATTTTTCCGTCGGCGTGGACGGCCGTACCCATGGCTCCGAGTTTCGCCTCGTAGTTCGAATTGGTGTCCGGGTTGACCGACGACCAATAGTAGGCGTCGCCATCGGTGACGTCGGCCAGTCGTCGGTAGCCGTCGAGGTTCTTCTCGGTCGACAGCACAAGAAGCGAATCCCGGACCGGATCGGTGATGGATTCGACCGCTGAGTGATCGAATTCCCAGGAACCGCTGAAGATGGTCAGGGGCTTGCCATCAATCCGATAGAAGACGGGATCCTTGGCGAAGGTGTCCCTGAACACCGAGAAATCGGCCGCTACCCGATCCGCCGGCTGCGGTTTGCGGTTGAAGTCCAGGCCCTGGTAGATCATCGCCAACTTGAATTGTTCCTCCGCGGCGATGGTCATCAACAGTCGGAGCCGGCGGTTGTTGGTCGGCGGTGCTCTTCCAGCTGACGATGAATCCCTCGATTCCGGCGCCCTTTGCTGCACGGATCTGCCCGCGAATGACGTCGGGATCGTCGCTGGAGTAGCGGCCCACCGCCGGAAAGTCGATCTTGGCGCGATCCCAGGAGCCGGCGTCGAACCACTGGTAGAAGTAGGCAAGGACCGGGGGCCTGGACGCGGCCAGAGGCGGACCTACGGTGGGACCCCCTTCATCCGGAGCCTTCACAGCCAGGGACCACGAGCCGGCCGCGAGGCCGAGTGCCAGCGAAATGGCGACGAACGTGGCACGAATACTCACGTCGATGGCACCTTGACCGCTCGCGGCCCGGAGATGAGGGGCCAGGACCTTACGCCGGACGGTTCTCCGGCCGATCAACAGCACGCCGAACGCGATCAGGGCGACAGCAGCGGTCAGGACAGTGAGGTCCAGGATGCTGATGACCGGCACCGCGACGGTGATGTCCCGGGAGAGGCGTAGGTGCTCGCTGTTGACGATCGCAGGGCCCGCGCGGACGACCGCCTGGTACGTCCCGCGCGGGATATGACTGAAGACGGCTGTTCCGGAGTCAGCCATGGGCGCAACGTGGACCGTTGCGTCCGGGTACGTGAGGACCACCTCCGCCCCCGTCGGAAACCCGAACAGCGCGTCGTGCGCGCTGACCGTGAGGTCGTGGAACTGTCCTTCCACCGTGGGCGCGGTGGTTTCCGTGGGCTTGAACGACTGCCGACCTGAGTCGATGACATTCGACCCGTCGACGAGGACGGATTGCAGGGAGTACGAGAGATCCTCGACCTCGAGGTCGACGCTTGATCGGTAGACGACATGGCTGCTCTCAAGCCACGTCCTTCCTGTTGGTGAGATGCTGACCGTCGCTCCCGTGCTGCTGCGCGCCGTGACGGCGGATACCCGAGCCGCGCCGACCGCTCGGCCCATTTGATCGATGAACTTGGGGCTGATGGCACGCTGGACCGTGAACACGGCCGTGATGGTGTTCCTGGTGCGCGTCGTGACGCTGTCGAGAGTTGGCGTGAACGCTTGACTGATATCGCGCTGCCCGGCCCACCGGGAAAAGATGTAGCGCGTGTCGCCGGTTTCGCGCTGGGTGTCCAGCACGGTCAATGTGTGGGCGTCCTGGTTGCGTTCTGCGGTGAAGGACGCCGTCCCGGACGCGTTCGTCGTTGCCGTCGCGCTGTCGAACTTCAGCCTCAATCCGGCGACCACCGGGACTGTGGTGATGGTCAGCGTTGCTGTCGGCACTGCGGCGGCAGCGGTGACGGCGCGCGTTGATCGACGACGGGGCGGCAGCCGCCTGAGGCAAGCGGTGCGACAGTCGGCCGGCCGGAGGCTCGGCGCCGGCAACCGCGGCAGTCGGCGCAAGGCCCAATGCCGCGGTCAGCACGATCGTCGTGGCAGCGAATGCCCCGCGGCGACGCCTCATCTCGATTGTTCCGGGAGCAAGGGCCCGCGGTGCCGTCCTCGACCCAGCGACCGCATACGACGGGCCGGCGGGAGGACCAAAGCCCCGATGAACAACGCCGCGATGGCTGCAGTCGCAGCACCGTACGTCCAGTAGACGGCGCTGCTCGACCCCGGCTTCACGACCGTGGCCGGTTCGCTGATCGGCAGCAACCGGGCGGGACGGGGCGGGCTCGCGAAGTCGAATCCGCCGGCGATGCTCGCGGCACCGGCGTCACGGTCGGACATGCGGCGACAATTTCCAGTTGTCCTCGATGAAGCGCAGTGCACTGGTGGAATCGGCCGTCGTGTGGTCGATGAAGCCCTGCCGTGCATATGGGACTCACCAGCAGCGCTGGAACCCGCAGGCCGTAGCCGTCCTCATCTATCTGCGTCGGGGCGATGTGGTCGTACCACCCGCCGGGCCCGTCATAGGAAACGAAGAACGCGGACTTCTTCCATGCACTACTGAGCATCAACGAGGTGACCATGTTCTTCACCGCCCGCTGTCCGGCCTGCAGTGATCTTCCGGAGCGTTCACTGGATGAATGGGTCGCGATATAGGCAACCGCCGGCAACGTCCCTGCGGTCAGATCGCGGTAGTACTCACTGAGGTCGACAATTCTTGACTTCAGTGCGGGGTTGTCCAGGAAGCGGTCCTGGTTCAGCAGCGGGACACGGGTTGGTTGCGTGGTGGGGTCGGTGACCGTTGACGTTCGGTAGGTCTCTTCCGGCCGGTAGTCCTCCACGTAGAACTTCCAGCTCACGCCCGCATCTTGTAGGCGGTCGAAAATCGTCGGCTGGTCGATGCGCCTTGGATCGCGCCAGTTGTCCGGGGCATCGCCCGGCCCGACGCCGGGCGCGGGAGCCCCGCTCACCCAGTAGTTCCGGTTGGCGCCCTCGCCCAGTCGGGACGAGGCGAAGAACTTGTCGAACAGCACGTAATTCTGTGCAGCGCTCCAATAGAACGGGAGGGCGGCAGCATCGTAGTGACCCATGGCCTTCGTGCCGTCGCGCCCCTGCGAGCGGAAGGCCGCTACGAAACGGTCCATCCTGCCGTTGTTCCATTGCCGATTGATGAGGTTCGGACCGGCACTCAGCGACGCCGGCTCGGCATCCTCGAGAAGGAACGGTTTGACGCAGCCGGCATCGGGCTGGTCGATCACGAGTGCCTGACAGGCGTCCGCCGGGATACCGTCGGCGCCCGGGAATGTCCCGAAGTAGTTGTCGAATGACCGGTCCCCTTGCATCAGGTACACGAAATGCCCTATCGGGGTCGTCGGTTCGACAGCACCTGACGCCGAAGCCGGCATCGCGGCGCTGAGGACCACCATCGCAGCGCAGCCGGCGAGGACGAAGACCTTCTCATCATGGCGCGATCACCTGATAGACGACGACCAGCGGACTCCCTCCGCCGGCAGTGTCGTCGTGGGGAGTGGATGCGGTGAAGACCGGTGTCCCGTTGTACCGGTTGACGAGCGTCTGCAGCTTCGCCGCGAAAAAAGGGGTCCGCGCAGCGGTGTAGGCATCCCAGACCAGGTAATGGATGTCGCCGCTGCGTACGGCCAGGTCGGGGTTGACGATCGGCGTGTAAGAGGGGTTCCGGCTTTGCGGATTGGGGCTGACCGACAGCGCGAAGGACGTGCGACGACCGTAGAACTGCAGGATATTCGCCATTGATGGGCCGATGGTCATGACCTTCGCCCCCTCCGGAACATTCTGCTGCAGCCAGAGTCCGGCTTCTCTGCCGCCGGACACCCCTCCGGTACCGGCCAGGAACGTCCCCTGCGGTGGCGACGTCATTTGATTCCAGGTTGGGATCACGGCGCTGACCACCACAATCGCCGTTGCGGCGATGGTCACTCCCAGCCCTGCCCTCGGTCGGCTCGCGAGGTATCCGGCCGTGCCCAGCCTGGCGAGCGTGCGCCCGGCCAGGAGCGCAACCACCGGCGCAATGGGTAACAGGTACTGGTACCCCTTGACCGGCCACACGGTGAAGAAGGCCACCGGAACCACCACCCAGCACAACAAGAGACGCTCACGCCAGGTGTTCTCGTGACGCAGCCAGACCAGGCCCGCGAACGCCGCGGCGAGGGCGAGGAAGCCGAGGGCAGAGGGCAGCACAGTGAAGTAGAACGTGAACGGGTGATTGGCCGGACGGAACAGCTGCCAGAGGAGGTAATTCTGGCCCGTGCCCGTCGTCCCGGAGAGGCCGAGCGCCAAGGGAAATGCCAGCACGATGCCGACAGTGGTCAGGGCCGCAATGACGAGATGGCGGAAATGCAGCCGAACGGACGGCGTCAACGCGAAGAAGCAGTACAGCGCTCCCACCAGAATGACGCTGTTCTCCTTCGCGAGGACGGTCGCACCCAGCAGCGCTCCGGTGGCGACCAGCCACCGCAGGGCTGCGCTTTCGCTGTAGCGCACGACGCAGTAGAGAACGCCAGTGGCGAACAGGGTCATGAGTCCGTCGAGGAGGACCTGCCTGGTGACGACGACGTGGTACGTCATCACGGCCAACAGCAGAGCCGCGATGAGCCCCGGTCGGTGCCCGTACATGCGGCGACCGAGCAGGTAGGTCACAGCCACTGTGAGCACCCCGATCGCCGCCGGCACGGCACGGGCGGTCCAATCGCTGACATCTCCGCGCAGGAACAGCGACAGCAGCATCTGGAACAGCACAGGATGGGCACGGAAGATCGGGAAGATCGGGGTGAAGGACGGGTTGTCGTCGATCGACGCGGCAGTCCCGGTGTACACCGCCTCGTCGCTGTTGAAACCGATGCCGTCGAGATCCCAGAACCGGAGCGTGCAGGCGAGGGCCAGAACGAGGAACACCGGTGCCGCCGTCCGCAGCCAGCGCCCGAGCACCGTCGGGAGAGAACGCGTTGGCGGCTCCGGGCTGTGGTGCCGCCCGGGCTGCCGCTGCTGATGTTGCTCGTCCTGCCGCTCGTCCGGGTCGTCCCTGGGCTGTGCGGTGGACGTCATGCCAAGGCCGCGTCGGCTTCCGCCACCGGGCCGACGACGATTCGCGGGACGGCCTCGACGCCCGCTGGGGTGACGCCGAGCAGGACCGGGATCTTGTCCGCCCAGGAGAAGTCGTCGGTGACCACGCCCCGGACCCGCACGTTCCGCATGGCGGACGCAAGGATCTGCTCCTCCTTGATGCGCAGATTCCGGTAGTCGTCGTCGCCGATCACGATCGACGGCGCCATTTCCCGGAATGGTGGGAATCCGTAGGCATCGTCGGTGTTCACGATGAGGGTTGCGAGCGCGGTCTCTGCATCTATCTCGCGCAGGGACTGCTCGCCCCGTTCGATGACGAAGAGATTCTCCACCTGCGTGGAGGTCGTCGTGGTGCATTCCACCAGTCGATCGACTGTGTACTTGGGTGGCGGGATGATGCGCTGCGTCATCGAATTGAACCCCATGATGGGGATGTTGAGGCGCGCCAGCAGCATGCCGAAGTCCCGGCCCTCCTTGGAATGCAGGCGGCTCTGCACCTTCAGACGGCGCCACTCCGCCCGAGTCAGATCACCGGCCTGCACGGCGCGCAGGGTGTGATGGCTGATCGTCAGGGGCTTCGGGAAGCAGTACGCGGTGCCGTTCATGTCCATGACCGTCATGTCATCGGACAGGAATTTGGCTCCCTGCTCGCGCAGCATCCGCAGCACGGTCCCTGTCTTGCCGGTGTCCGTGCGTGCCGACAACAAGAACCCGTGCCCGTTCAGTTCCATGCATGCCGAATGCAGAAGAATGCAGTTCTTCGACACCATGATGAACCGGAGCAGAGCCTCGATGACGTTGGTGTACAGGACATGCGGTGACCGCGCGAGGCTGGGGGAGACGGTGACGTCGACCGGCTGACCGATATCGACCCGGAAGTTTGCACCCAGACGGCCGAAGTGTTCCTCATAGCTCAGGGCCGACGGCGCCACATACTGCGTCATCTGGGCTCGGGTTCGCGGGCCGCTGCGTCCAACTTGTCCGATGCGGATGGATAGATCGACGTCGCTCCCGACCCATTGGGCCCTGAAGTACTCGAGCTCCGGCAGCCGGACATGGGACCCGATCGTGATCAGTCCGTGAATGGAGTACCGGTAGGGGAGATACCTGTGGCCGGGTGCGTGCGGGCGGTGCTTGCGCGGCGGAGTCAATTCTGCGGGCGTGACGATGATGCGCATGGGCCGTTTCACGACCTCGTTGCCGGGCGGCGCGTAGATGGCCGCATCCGCAATCAGGAACCGCACGAGGAACAACGTGACCAGCGTCATCACATTGGCGACCAGCAGATTGATACCGAGTCCCTCGACGAGAAGAGCAAGGAGCGGAATCCGTAGCAGAAGCGCGGTGTTGTTGAGGATGAAGAACTTTACGCCCCTGCTGGTGGCAGAGCCCGGCTTGGGGCCGGAGAACACCAGGAGTTCGGTCCACAGCAGGTTCCATGCCGTCGACACCTGGGTGGCGAGCACAGCGGCCAGCAAATAGTGAGCCTCGCCCATTCTCCCCGCCAGAAACCACAGCGCAGCGGTGTTGACGAAGATGCCAGAGAGACCCACCAGCCCAAAGACAACGAGACGTCGCAGGCGGGCACTTGTGCTCTGCGCTGACGACCGCTTGACCTGCGCTCGGAAGACGTCCGCGCGCAGCCGGGCGAGATGGTGCAGGTAGCGCAGGCCCTCGCGAAACGAAGCTTTGCTTTCACCGTCGTTTCGCTCCCCGAACACGAAGGGGACCTCGGCGACGAGAAGATTCGGCTGCCGCACGGCAATCTCGAGCAGGATCTTGAAGCCGGTCGGACGGAGTGTCGCCAGATCGAGCGACGACAGTCGCACGGCGAAGAATCCGGACATCGGGTCGGAGAATCGCGACAGTTTTCTGGGGAACAGGAACTTTGCGATCAACGTCGAGGACCGGGAAGCTGCGTGACGGTAGGCCCCCGACAGACCCTCGTCCCTACCCTCACCGACCCGTCGGCTGCCGACGACAAGGTCCAGGTCCCGAGCGTGACCGACCTGCACCATTCGTGCGGCCAACTCCGGCGGATGCTGCAGATCCCCGTCCATGACAACGGCCCATGACCCCCTGGCGCACCGCAGTCCCTGGACGACAGCTGACGACAGTCCACCGGAACGCTGACCCGCCGGGCGATGGAGCAGCCGCACCGCCAAGCCGAACAATCGGCCGTCGGTTCGGATCACGTCGTCAGTGCCGTCCGTGCTGTCGTCGACGAACAGCACCTCGACCTGCGCACCGGCGACGCCGTCGGACAGGCGCTGCAGGAAGGGTCCGATGTTGCCGGCCTCGTTCCTTGTCGGTACGACGACGGTGAACCACGGGGCGATACCCGGTGGCAACGTCGTGATCTCTTCAGGCTCCGCCGGGGAGGTCAATGGTTCCGAAGGTATCTCCGGAAGAAGGCCGGGAACCGATACCGAGGTCACGGGCTCGAGTGCGGGGCTGTGCGCACGTGCGTCGTCGATGCTTTTCGTCATTGCGAAATTCCCCTTGGCGATCAGCGCCCACTCCCCGAAGTGAGCTTCGCTGACTCCGGCTCGAAGCGAGGTCGTGGACGTCAGCGTTCGGCGGCCAGCTAAGCGGGAGCTGGCCACTGTACGCAAGGTTTCCTGCCCGCAGGCCACCCAGTTGCCGCAGGAAGCACCCGTACGGCGTAATTTGCGAAGGGGATTCCGGAAAAGCAGTTCCGCTGAATCACGTCAATGGCTTCCCCCACCAGGGGACCCCCGCGTTCTAAACCATGACTTAGATGTCAAACCGACAGTGCGCGCGTCCTGCGACGACTGGCCAGGTCCAGGAGCAGGTGGACAGGCACGGCACCTTGGGCCATTGTTCTCCTGTCGGGGATCGGAAGGTCTGCGTGCTGCCGTCATCGGCACGGAGGCGCGGGCCGAGTGCGCGAGTGAGGAAGTCAGAGTTGCTGCTGGACAGCATGAATCGATGGCACGCCGAATCCGACCCAGAAACCGGGGGAACCATGGCTGCTCGCGCGCGGACCGCCGCCAGGACATGGCCGCTGTCAACCGAATTGTTGCCAGACTTGTCAAAATGATTGTTCTGCTGTGATCACAATGGTGGCCGGCCGGGGCCGGCCACCAGCTGCATGATCTTTCTTGTCGCTGCCGCCTCGGAGTGCCCGGCGTCGTGCGGAAGGCAAGGGACATCCACACAGTGAGCGCAATTGTTCAGGTCACCGCACCATCGCGTCACCGCTGAGCAAGTCGGACCCTTCGCGGGCCGGTCGTCAGCAATGGCATCCGACTTCCCGAGGGGACCCCAACCATGAAAAGAGTCCAGCAAGCATTGCAGCGCCCGGCGAACGCCAGGTCACAGGAACGCACCATCGGCCGGCGCATTCTGGGTGTGACAGCCGTCTGCGCCTGTCTGCTGGCTATGACAGCGACGCCGGCCGGCGCGGCGGATACATCTCCGCCGACGCAGCCAGGGCCGATCACCGTATCCAGTGTCACTCCGGCGACTGCCGCACTGAGCTGGGGTCGCTCCACGGACAATGTCGGCATAGAGGGATATCGGGTGTATCGCGGGTCTGCGGGAGTTGCCGACAACGCGTTGGCACTCGTGGCCACGACGGACGCCATCACGTCCTACAC
The DNA here is from genome assembly GCA_963766015.1 of uncultured Actinomycetota bacterium. Lineage (GTDB taxonomy): Bacteria > Actinomycetota > Actinomycetes > Mycobacteriales > Nakamurellaceae > Nakamurella. Next base: position 306,135 of record CAVXYU010000044.1, read on the forward strand.
CGCCACCAATCTGCGGAGCGGCTACGCCTACAAGTTCGGCGTGGTCGCGATTGACGCGGCAAACCTCAAGTCGGCGATGCAGACCGTGACGTTGACGACCGGCACCTCCACGGACACCGCCCCACCCGCCGCCCCCTCATCCACCAGCGTCGTCGTGACCGCCTTCTCGTCCACCAGGATCGACGTGGTCTGGGGTGCGTCCTCGTCTTCGGACGTCGGCTATTACGAGGTGCGCCGCGACGGTGTGCTCGTCGGCACCATCGAGCGGCCGAATTCGCAACGGTTCTCCGACAACGGCCTCGCAGCATCAAAGGCCCACAGCTACACGATCACCACTGTGGACTCCGCCGGCAACCGCTCGGCCGCGACGGCCGCGAAATCGGCCAGCACGACCGCCTCCGGGGTCGTCAAGCTCCCGCGCGGCCCGTACCTGTCGAACGTCACCGGGTCTTCGGGGGTGATCTCATGGTGGAGCAACATTCCCGCGGCCGGGTCGGTGTCGATCGACGGGAGGACGTTGAGCGACCCCCAAGGCGCTGTACAACACCACCTGGTGACTGTGTCGGGCCTTTCGCCGGGCACGAGTTACCCCTACACGGTGACCACCGGCAGCGCGACCGCCACCGGTTCACTGCGGACCGCCGCCGCCCCGGGGCAGACGTTCAGTTTCGCCGCGATCGGTGATTTCGGCGGCGGTAGTGGCGCGGAAACGCAGAACGCAGCCAACATCGGCACGGCCGGAACGCAGTTCATTCAGACACTGGGCGACAACATCTACCCGTCTGCGGGGTTGCCTGACCCGAATTTCAGCACCACTTATTCTGATTTCGATGGACGCTTCTACAAGCAATTCAAAGCAGTGGTGAAGTCACAGGCATTCTTCCCGGCAAACGGCAACAAGGAGTATTACGGCGACGGAGAATTCTGGGACAACTTCCCGATGCCGGGCAGCAACCACAGCTGGTACAGCTACGACTGGGGTGACGCGCACATCCTCGTCCTGGACAGCGAGCAGCCGTTCACCTCTGGCTCCGCCCAGTACGCCTTTGCGCAGACTGACCTGGCAGCACACCAGGGCAGTGCGTGGCGAATCGTGGCCATCCAACGCCCTCCGTACAGCTCCACGACCGCCAACTCCAGCTCAGTACCGGTGCGGCAGTATCTCGTCCCGCTATTTCAGAGCCAGCATGTCGACCTGGTGCTGTCGGGCAACAGTCACAACTACGAACGCACCTTCCCGCTCATCGATGGGAACCCGGTCACCACCGGGGGCATCACCTACGTCGTGTCAGGGGCCGGCGGCAACGGATTCAACGTCTTTCAGTCGGCGGCGCCGGCCTACAGCGCATTCCGCGAGTCCAGCTATGGAGAGTTTGTCAAGGTGACGGTTTCGCCCACGGCACTGGTGGTCAACGCCGTCAGAGCGGACACGAATGCGGTGTTCGACTCAGTGACACTCGGGCAACCAACAGCCGACACCGCCGCTCCGACGGCTCCGTCCGGCTTGACGGCCGGTCAACCGGGCTCGACCAGCGTGCCGCTGTCGTGGACGGCGGCGACTGACAATGTCGGCGTCACCGGATACGAGGTGTACCGCAACAATGGGGCGACACCGGTCAAGACGGTGACCGGCACCGCCTATACCGACACCGGGCTGACCCCGGGCACCAGCTACAGCTACACGGTGAAGGCCGTCGACGCGGCCGGGAACAGGTCACCGGCGAGCAACACCGCGACCGCAACCACCACGGCAGCAGCGGACACCACTGCTCCGACGGCTCCGTCCGGTTTGACGGCCGGTCAACCGGGCTCGACCAGCGTGCCGCTGTCGTGGACGGCGGCGACTGACAATGTCGGCGTCACCGGATACGAGGTGTACCGCAACAATGGGGCGACACCGGTCAAGACGGTGACCGGCACCGCCTATACCGACACCGGGCTGACCCCGGGCACCAGCTACAGCTACACGGTGAAGGCCGTCGACGCGGCCGGGAACAGGTCACCGGCGAGCAACACCGCGACCGCAACCACCGCGGCGGGGGGCAACGTCATCACCTTGGCGCCGACCAACGACGCCACCATCGACCCCGTCACCACCAACACCAACACGACCAGTCGGATCAAGGTCGACGGCAGTGCTCCGACCAATGATCTGCTGGTGAAGTTTGTCGTCCCGACCTCGTGCACACCGACATCTGCCACGCTCCTCCTGACGGTCGGCAGCGGCAGCAACGATCCGTCAAGTCGGGGTGGTGACTTCTACGCCACTTCTCCGAACGACCTGAACGCCGGTTGGGCCGAGAGCACCGTGACGTGGGCAACGGCGCCGGCGAAGGACACTGCCGTTCCACCGGCATCGCTGGCGGCCGTGGCGGCCGGAACGACGTACCCGATCAACGTCAGCAGCCTGGTGCCGACCGCCGGGGGCACCTTCACGATTCGTGGTTCATCCACCAGTGCCGACGGTGCCGGTTACTTCTCCAAGGAGGGCAGCACCACCAGCGGCCCTCGACTCCAGCTGGCCTGCGGTTAGCCATGAAACGCCACGCGCTGTTGACAATTGTCACGGCTATTTGCCTCGCAGTCAGTGGCTGCACCTCTGACGCCGCTGACTCGACCGGCATTCAGCCGGCTACTTCGCCGCCATCCGCCGGCGCCGGCCCCGAGAGCCGAATATCGGCCACCGGCAGCTCTACCGCCAATGACAGCACTGTTCTGGGCGGCCCAAGCTCGATGGCGGCAACCGCGGACAGCGCCGCCACCGCTCCCGGGGACGGTGCAGCGCTAGACGTCCGGGACTGCCGGTGGGGATGCACCGCAGTCGGGCCAGCGCGCTTCATCCTCAGCCGCCGCCGCGCCGCCCCGGACAACCCCAGTCACCCCGCCTTTGGACAGCCGGACGAAGCCGCTCGATCCAGACAGCGTTCGATGGTTCACCGTATTCTGTTCGACAGTGGCCACCGCCGTTGCCGTCCGCGACAACACCGCAAATGTCAATGTCGGCGATGCGGCTTCCATGCAATCAGCACTCATCGGCTCGTTGACCACCCTTGCGGACGTCTTCAACCGGTCAACGTCCTCGATCGCAGCACTCAAGCCTCCCGTCATCGCCGGTGGCGAACAGCTTGCAGCGACCGTCACAAAGGCATTCCACCAATACGGTCAACAGTTCACTGCGTTGGTGGCCAAATTGGCCGCCGCAAACCCGGAGGACACACTCGCACAGCTCAACGCCACCACGAACCTCCAGTCGGACACCCAGCACGCCATCGACTTGAGAAATACGGTGAGGAATCTCCGCGTGGACAGCGCGACAAAAGCCGCTATTCGTAACGTCGATTCATGCCGAGGTTTGGGTCTCTGACCAATCTTGGTTCCTTGGCCGGCCGCTCCGATTTCCTGATTCGCTGTACCGATGCACCTTGCTTCTCTTTCCGCCGTGGCGTGGAGTCGGCTGTTATCCGAGCTGACGCGGGCAGTGGCAATGCATGGAGCCGCGTCGCGAAGTCCGCGTCCGGCGGTGGCGAGGCAACGGACGTAACGACCGCTGGGCCGATCGGGTGCTCGACCAGGTCCGCCGGACTCTCATCGCGGCGCCACCCGTTTGCCTCACGAAATCGCTCGGGAGGGCCCACAGCCCGCGATCTCAGGGGTGCGTGCCATCTGCGCGGGGCTGCCAAACCAGGACAGTGGTCGGTCGGTAATACGTTTGGCCCTGCGAGTTGATTGTCGTCTCGACAGTGGTCCGCGGGTAGAGAGTAAGACAAATGATCTTCCCGGTGGACGGCGACGGATCTTTAGGTCATCGTTGGATCGGGGTGAGTCGGTCGGTGCGCACGGCGAGTGCGGAACCTTCCGCAAGAAGTCTCGGGCCGCTCATGGCGGAATCCTTGGTGGTATCAGGGGTGTCGGTCAGTGGCCGACGGATTCCTTCGCCACGCGTAGTGCGTGCATTTGACGTCAGATTTGTCGAACCGGGGGCGAAATAGGATCGCGGAGTTTCATGAACCGCGAAATCATCGACTTCGGCCGGATTCGTTCACCGTGCGGTGATTGTGAATGGAGGGGCCATGGTTTATCCCGTCCGCTCGCGACGTCGACCACGTCGCGGTTGGAGCATTGCGCTCATCGTGGGGGCTGCTGCGCTGTTGGTGATCATCTCGACCGGCGCGGGCCGCGACGACCAGGGGTCTACCGCTCGAGCCGCCGGCGTCAGCCCGGTGGCTGTCAATCCTGTACCTCCGGGTCTCCAACCGCCGGTGCAGGCCTGGCTGAAGTCCCGGGAAAGTAAGGTCATCGAGCTCAATAACGCCCTGGTCCCGGTAGTACAGGCACCGGGGCTCCCGGCTGCAGCGGCGTGTGCTCGAGTTCTGGCGGCCGCCAAGACCATGTCAGGCCAGGCCAAGGCGCCCAATGCTCAGGTGGACGCCCTGGCCCGGGCGGGTCTGACCAAGATCGAACAGGGCGCGGCCGCCTGCGTTGCCGGCGACGCCGGCGGAGGGAAGCGGCTCATCACGGAGGGGCTGGCCGAGAGGACTGCGGCGACCGAACCGCTCGACGAAACGCTCGAGGGTGAGTAACAGGTGGGGGATACCATGCGCGATCGATTCGTTCTCGTTCTGACCGCAGTTCTGGTGGGTAGTGGGCTCATGGTCGTCGGCGCCACGCCGGCCTCGGCGAGCACGATCACCCTCAATCCGGTCGCCGACAGTTACGTGCAGTCGGACCTGCCCACGGCGAATTTCGGGACGGCGACGTCGGTGAAGGTGGACGGGTCCCCGGTGACGACGTCCTACCTGAAGTTCGATGTTCAGGGACTGGCCGCGGCGCCGGGAAAGGCGACACTGCGCGTCTTCAAGTCGTTGTCCACAACGACCGCCATCACGCTGCGGCCGGTCGCTGACACGACCTGGAGCGAATCCGGTATCAATTACGTCAACAAGCCGGCGCCAGGTGGCACGCCGATCACTCCGCCCGGCCCTTGGGGAACCGACGTCTGGCTCACGTATGACGTCACCTCACTGGTGAAGGGCAACGGGCTTGTCTCGTTCGCGCTGGACACCGCCAGCAGCACGTCGAAGAGCCTGCCGAGTCGGGAAGCGTCGACGAACAAGCCGGAACTGGTCCTGGAGACTGCCGACCGCACCGACTGAGTCGGTCACCCTCGCCGTCGGGGGCGACGTTGCCTGCGGCACAACGGAGACTGACTACAACGGCGGTGCCGGGACAGGGACCGCCTGTCGTATGCAGACGACATCCGATCTGGTGCGAGGAATCAATCCGCAGCAGGTTTTCGCCCTGGGTGATCTCCAGTACAACAGCGGGAGCACGGTCGACTTCGGTATCAGCTACCAGAACAGCTGGGGAAGATTCAAGGACATCACCCGGCCGGTCGTGGGCAATCACGAGTACGGAACAAGCGGCGCCGGAGGGTATTTCGGCTACTTCGGATCTGCGGCCACACCCCTCGAATCGGGCTGCACGAAGAACTGTTTGGGGTATTACAGCTTCAATGTTCCAGTCGGTGCATCGAAATGGCATGTGGTCGTCATCAATTCCGAGTGCACCCGAATCAATGCCGGCATCGGTTGTGCGAAGGATTCGCCGCAGTACAAGTGGCTGGTCAACGATCTGGCCCTGCCTGATAATCGAACACTGTGCACCGCGGTACTGAGCCATCGGCCCCGCTGGTCGTCGAACAGCTTCGCGAGCCCGGACATCCAACCGCTGGTCGATGTGATGAGTGCGAACAAAGTTGACCTGCTGCTCACCGGGCACGCGCACAGTTACGAGAGGTTTGCGCCGCAGAACGCGGCGGGCCAGTCGGATCCCGCGGGCATCAGAGAAATCATCGTCGGAACCGGTGGTCGTGACTCTCAAGGCTTCGGCACTGTGGTGGCGAACAGCGTCGTGCGGAAGAACCACATCTTCGGGGTGATGAAGCTGTCGCTGACAGCGACGGGTTACAGCTACGAATTCGTCCCGGATCCGACGACGCCGTTCAGCGACTCGGGCTCCGGCTCGTGCAACTGATCGCAGGAGGGGACGGTGGTGTGTGGTCTCGCACCGGTCAGCTGGTCGAGCCCAGCGCCCGGTCAAGGTCGGCGACGCGCACGTGGCCGGACCCGTCGGCCCACTGGTCGAGGTCGCGCAGTGCGCGCACGCGGTCGAGCGCCTCATTGAGTTCCGCGATCTCCCGGTCCTGACGAAGGATCAGGTCCTCCAGTCGTTGGCGGTGACCACCGTCCAGGAAATCTGGACTCTGTCCCGGCCTCGCGTAGACGGCGGTGTCCATAGGACCAGTCGTCGCGCGGGTGACGCCGTGCGCTTCCGAGTGCATCCGATGCCCGGCCGGGGACCGTGCGGGAGTGAGGCGAGCGGCCTCATAGGCGCGCACAACGGCGTTCTCGATGCGAACGGATTCCGCAAGATCGTCAACGTGGTCGGCCAGCACGAGGAGTTCGAGGTCATCGGCCCGTTCGACTGCAGGTGGGAGAGCCGTGACGGCGTCGATCCCGGGGCCGTCGGGGTCTTCGCCCGCCGGGCAGGTCCGGTGCCCGACGAAGACGATCATCCCGGAGCCGCGCTCGCGCATCGCGTACACCTGGAAGTGTTCGGGCGGCTGTCGGGGACCGATTCCCGCGCCGTGTTTTCTGAGGGCCACGCCAATAGGGTAGGCGGCGAATATGGACAGCAGTTGGGAAGCGGGTGAACATTAGAGGGTCATCAGGGTGATTTCGGTCGACTGAGCACCTGGCCGCGTTGCGCCGGCGTGCGACGAGGGATCATCTCCCGGTGGCTACTGGCTCGGCCCCCTTGGGCGGCGCGACCGTTGAAACCGTTGCTGCCGGGCGGTCGAGGTGTACAGGGCGGTGTCGTACGGTGAGTCACTCGTCACGCTCGCAGCGCGGGTGCAGTCGCTGGAGTCCGGCGTTGACGGTGTGTTCGGCTCGCTGGAAGTGGCCGGCGAAGTGGCCGCGCCCGACGCCGCAGTGGTCACGTTGATGGTGGCGCTCCGAGGGGACTTGTTGCCGGACAGGTCAAGAGCCTGCACGAAGTAGGTATGGGTCGTTGCGGGAGTCAGGCCGGTGTCGGTGAACGTCCCCGTCGACGTCGTTGCAATAGGGGTACCGCTCGAGTCGCGGAAGATCTGATATCCGGCGACCGCGACGTTGTCGGTGCTCGGAGCCCAGGTCAGGGTCGTCGTGCTGGCTGTGGTCGCGCTCTCTTCCGGATTGGCCGGCGCGCTCGGTGGGACCCGGTCCGGCCGAGGATGCAGAATCGTCGCAGAATCGAAGGTCCCGGCGGTGTCCGCAGCGACGCCCTCGACGATGATCTTGTCCGGTGACACGGTGACCTTGGCGAACTCGAACTCCGTGTCCTGGCGGAAGGCCGTCCATGCGGGTTGAGGTGCTGTGAAAGCAGTCAAGGTGTTCCCGCCACCACCGGACACGACGTAGGTGATGCCGCCGGACTTCACCGGCGCGCCATTGATGAGGGGGAACGTGCGTTCGTAGTTGTGACTGTTCCCGGAGAGGACCAATGCCACGTTCGACGTCTGGAACAGCGGCACCAGATGCTGCTGCACGGCGAGCGAACTGGAGTTACCGGAGGTCGAACTGTAGGGCGGCCGCTGGAAGACCACGATCCGCCACTTCTCTGCCTGGTGTGCAGCAAGGTCGCCGACCAGAAATGCGTATTGCTGCGATTTCGGGCCGAACGGCAATTCGGTATCCAGGACAACGATGTGCGCGTCGCCCCACGTGAAGCTGTACCAGCTGTGGTTCTGACCCGGCATGGGGATGTGCTCCCAGAAGGCGCCGTCGGCGTAGTACTCCTTGTTGCCATTCGCCGGGAAGATCGCCTGACCCCTGAGAACCTCCTCCATCGGGTCATAGAACCGGTTGTCGAAGTCGGAAAGCGAGGTAGAGAAGTCGGCGTCCGGAAGGCCCGCACTCGGATAGACGTTGTCACCGAGCGTCTGAACGAACTGGGTGCCGGAGGCGGCAATGTTTTCCGCATTCTTCTCCTGACTCGGGCTTCCTGTACCGAAGTCGCCTATTGCGGCGAAGCTGAACGCCGCACCCGCCCCGGCAGCGGTCCAGAATGAGCCGCTTGCGCCGTCTGAGACGGTGTACGGATATTGCCTGCCGGCCGAAAGCCCATTGACGGTCACCTTGTGGTGCTGAACGGCACCGGACTCGTCCGCGAAGACTGCACCAGCCACCGTCACCGAGCCGGTCGTCGAAATGTTGGTCCACCACGACACGACAGCCGAATCACCGGTGACATCGGACACCAGAGGCCCGCGGACAACCTCGGATGTCCCGGGGGCCAGGGTAGTCGCAGACTTGGCGACGGTGGCGCGCGAACGATTGCCGGCCGAGTCGACGGCGGTGATCGTGTAGCTGTGCGAGGAGGAAGGGGGAAGGTCGTTATCGGAATACCGGTCCGCGAATGGCCGTTCGACAGAGCCCACCAGCACGCCGTCCCGCGATACCTCGTAGTAGCTCAGGTCGCTCGACGGCGATCGGCCCCAATCAATGTCGATGCGGCTCGCGGAAAACGGCTTCACGAGCAGGCTGCCATCAGGGACCGGTTCAGGCGGGGTTCGGTCCTTACTGACCGCAGTCGCCACGACACCGACGCGGATGGGGAATTCGTTGTTGTGGACATCGATGGCCGCAACTCCAAATTTATAACGTTGGCCGCTCCGCAATTGCACGGCCCGATAGGCGGTGCTGGGGTCGACCGTCTCGATCAGCGCCAGCTGATCATCGGCTGTATCTGCCGTGCCGCGATAGATCCGGTACCCCTCGACGGAACCGCCGGTGGCCGGCTTGGTCCAATTGAGCAGTGCGGTGGCATCGGTCACCTGGGTGAAGCGCAGGCCGACGTCCGCTGCCGTTGTCTGCACGATCGCGCCGCAGGCAGAATTCGCCCATGCCGCCAACACTCCGGCAATCAGGACGGCCACGGCCGTCAGCGCCAACACAACGGGAAGACGCCGGCGGGACAGGACGCCATGCGGCTGTCTTCCAGCGTCGGACATCATGGCAATCTTTCCCCTAGTCGATCGGCATTCATCTTCTTGTCGTTTCGGCCAAGCCCCCCGGCGTGGACAGACTAATCGTTTGACCGGCCTGGACACGTACCGTGTCAGCGGGTGAACCCCGGTGGTGGAGGCAGGGGCTTTCATACACCCATATGCCAAAATGGTTGACTCATCTCTCGCACAAGAAACCTCGCGCTTGACCACCTTGGTGGTGGAATGCTCGGGCCCATTGGACTAACACCCTCGTCGAGCACCCGGCTGAGTCGTGCGCAACGACGCAGAACTCCCGCGCGATTGCCGCGCGCAACAGGCACTCATCACTCCGACAGGCCCGTGCTTCGTCCGTCAGGTCAGGGCGATCAGGCGCTCGAAGCGGCCGCCATACTGTCCCCCCAGCAAAGGACTTCCCGGCGGGACCTGTGCCTGGCGGCTGTATCGACGATTGTTCCTGCTCGGCAACTTTCGACGAAAGGGCACTGATGCACCAGATCCCCGGGACCGAGGCGTCATCGGATGAGCGGCCGTTCCCGCTCGCCCGCACGGCTGTCATCACCGGAGCGGGCTCGGCCCGCGGGATCGGCAGGGCGTTGGCCGACCGCCTCGCGCAGGACGGCTGGGCGCTGGCGCTTCTGGACATCGACGGTGGCGCCGCGGAGCGCAACGCGGCGCAGATCGCGGCGGAGCACGGGATCACGGCGCTCGGCCTCGCCGTGGACGTCGCCGACGAGGAGTCCGTCGCACAAGCCGCCAGTGTGGTCGAGGCGACTCTGCCGCCGGTCGTCGCACTGGCCAACCTGGCCGGGATCAGTTCACCGACCGAGTTCGGCGCCGTCACGCCCGACGAGTGGGACCGGGTCTTCGCGGTCAACATGCGCGGCACCTACCTGGTCACCCACGCGCTGCTGCCCGGCATGATCGGGCGGGGACTCGGCCGGATCGTCAGCGCCTCGTCGATCTCTGCTCAGCGGGGCGGCGGAACCTATTCCAAGGTCGCCTACAGCGCATCCAAAGCGGCGATCATCGGCTTCACCCGGGCCTTGGCCCGGGAGGTCGGCCGGTCCGGCGTGACGGTCAACGCGGTCGCCCCCGGACCGATCGACACCGACATCATGGGCGGCACACTGACCGCCGAGCGCAAGGCCCGGTTGTCCGCTGACACCATGGTCGGCCGGGTCGGCACCCCGGCGGAGGTCGCCGCGCTGATGGCGTTCCTGATGGGCGAGGACGCCGGTTACATCACCGCCGCCACCTACGACATCAACGGCGGGCTGCAGATCTCCTGACCCGCTCGCTGTGGCGGCTCACGGGCCGCTGTGATCGTGCTGCTGCGTCAGCACGTCGTGCCGGGTCCGCTGGAGATAGTCCCTGATGGTGTCGCGGCTGCGGGTCAGGCAGGCGATCCTTGCCTCGATCGGGCCCAGCTCGGCCGCGAGTTGCTCGGCACGTCGAGAGGGCATGTCGGCTCGTTCCGGGCGGCCGCGTCCTCGGCGTCCATCAGCACCCGCACCAGCCGGGTCGGAATACCGGCCTGCACCAGCCCGGCAACCCGGGCGACCCGGTCCACGTGCTCCTGGTTGTAGCTGCGGTAGCCGTTGGCCGTCCGGTCGGCGTGCAGAAGCCCTTGCTGCTCGTAATACCGGACGAGGCGGGGTGTGACTTTGGTGTGCGCGGCGAGTTCGCCGATCTTCACGTAAAGCCTCCTCACAGTGCTTGACATTGACATCAGTGTCAAACTTTAACGTGTCCTCATGACAACGACCATCCGTCCCGCGAGCACTGCCCGGGAACAACTCCCATGGCCCGCCCTGCTCACCCTCGGCGCGGCAACGCTGGTCATGGTGACCGCCGAGATGCTGCCCACCGCCATCCTTGTCCCGATGAGCAACGGACTCGGTGTGCCGGTGTCCCGTACCGGCCAGCTCGTCGCCATCTGGGCGTTCACTGTCGTGGTGGCCAGCCTGCCGCTCGCGCGGCTGACCAGGCGCATCGACCGGCGCTCGCTGATGGTCGCCGGTCTGGTCGCCCTGGCGGTCTCGTCGGCAGGGACCGCCCTGGCGCCGTCGTATCCCTTCGTGGTCGGTGCGCGCCTGCTGGGCGGCGCGGCCGTGGGTTTGTTGTGGGCGACCGCGAACGCCCACGTCGCCGATCTGGTCAGCGAGGACCTGTTGGGTCGGGCGATCGCCGTGGTGTTGGGTGGCGCGACGCTGGGCATGGTGGTCGGAACGCCGCTCGCGAGGCTCATCGCAGACGTGGCGAGCTGGCGGGTCGCCTTCGTCGTGCTGTCCGTGGCCGCGCTGGGGATCGCGCTGCTGGTCAGGGCCCTGGTCCCCGGGCCGCCGCGGTCGGAACCCGGAACCGTCGACGCAAGGGCTGTCCGGGACCCACTCCGCCCTGCACTCCTGGTCATCGCCCTGGTCGGCCTGCTGCTGGTGGGCTACTACGGCGCCTACACGTTCATCACCCGCACCGGCGAGCCGGCCGCCACCCTGTTACCGGGCGGGATCAGCACGCTCCTGCTCGGATTCGGTCTCGTCTCCGCCGCGGGCGTCGCACTCGCCGGCCGGGTGACGACCCGTACCGCCGGTTGGCTGGTCCTGACCTCGGCGGCGACCGCCCTGAGTCTGGCGGCACTGGCCTGGGCCGGACGCCCCGTGATCGGCCTGCTGGCGATCCTGGCACTCGGTCTCATCGCCGGCGGATTGCCCCCACTGGCTCAGACGGTGATCCTGCGGTTGGCCGGGCGGAGCCACCGCGACCTGGCCGCGGCACTCATCCCGGTGGTCTTCAACGGCGGCATCGCCGTCGGCGCGGCCGCCGCCAGCCTGCTCGTCGCCCGCGCAGGCGAGGGCATTCTGCCGATACCGACGTCGGCCGCGGTTGCTGTTGCGGCGCTGGGGATCTGGTGGGTGACCCGCACTCACGGACGAGGGGGGGATCGCTGTCCCGGTGACAACAGAACCTGTCCGGCACGAGCGTAAAGGTGTCCGACCGGCGGGAGCGGGCACGGGGCTCGAGCGGGCACGCTCGACAGGTCCGACCGACGGACCCGACCACGAAGGAGAACGCGATGCTCATCGCCGTGCTCGACCTGCACACCACGGCCGCCGCCCGGCCCGCCGCCCTCGCCCAGCTCGACAGCGAGCACGACGAGATCCGTGCCATGCCGGGCAATCTCGATTTCAGGGTGTACGCCGATCGTGATGACGCCGGCGCGGTCGCGGTCATTCACGAATGGGCCGACGAACCGTCGTTCGCCACCTATCTGAGTTCGGAGGCGTTCGCCAGATCGGGTGCGGTCCTTCGACCGATGGTGACGACACCGCCGGTCAGTCGCCGGTTCCGGGGCTGCCCTGCTGGAAACCGTCTGACGCGTGCGCCGTCTACGCTGACGCGGTGCGAGGCGGTCCGTGAGACGCGAGGCGTTCGGGTTCGCTCGGGAGTTCGCCGCAGCGCCGACCATCGAGTTGTGCGTCGACCGGCACTACCTGCTCTGCGCTGCCGCGGGCGCTCTCCGACTCGAGGCAGATGGCAGCACGTGGGTCCTCCCACCGGCCCGGGCGGCCCTGATCGCGGCGGGCGAGCCGATCCAGGTTTCCATCCCGCGGCCGGTGACGACATCGTCGGTCCTGTTCGACACCACGTTCGTCCCCGAGCCACCACGACCGCTCACCGTGTTCGACCTCAGCACGCTGGCCCGCTCGCTGGTGACGGAGTGCGTCGCCTGGCCCGACGCGGGAGAAACGCTGCCGCCGTATGCACGCAGCATTTTCGGCGAATTGGCAGCCGTCGCCTGGCGGCTTGCGCAGGACGTCCGGTTCGAGGACATCGCCCGTGAGGTCGGGCTGGCGCCCCGCTCGCCGGCCCGGCGGTTCGAGGACGAGTGCTCGACGACCTGGCGCGCGGTGCTCCGCAGGATGCGGGTGCTGCGCGCGATCGAGTGTCTCGCCGCCGGTGACGACTCGGTGACGACCATCGCCTACGCGGTGGGTTACACGTCGTTGTCCGCGTTCAACGCAGCCTTCCGGGAACTGACCGGTCGGTCGCCGACGCAGTATCGGGCAAGCTTCCGGCCCTGAAGCCCGACCGGCGGGCGAGTCGGTGCATCGACCGGTCAGCGTTCCGGCACGTTCCGCTCGATGTCCGCCAGCCACACCGCGGCGTTGCCGTCCGACGGCGCGCGCCAGTCGCCGCGCGGGCTCAGCGAACCACCGGCGGAGACCTTGGGGCCGTTGGGCATCGCCGAGCGTTTGAACTGGCTGAAGCCGAAGAACCGCTTGACGAAGACGATCAGCCAGCTCCGGATCGCGGGTAGGTCGTAGGCGCGGCTGCGTTCCGGCGGGAAGCCGACAGGCCAGCCGCCCGCCGTCGACGTCACCCCAGGCATGCTGTGCCAGGAAGGCGATCTTCGACGGCCGGAACCCGTAGCGCAGCGTGTAGAACAGATTGAAATCCTGCAGCTCGTACGGGCCGATAGACTTCTCCGTGCTCTGCGGCACCTCGCCCTCCTTGACCGGGATCAGCTCGGGGGAGATCTCGGTGCCCAGGATGGCCAGCAGGATGTCGTCCACCTGCGTCGGAGAAGTCGTCCAGCCCGCTGACCCACCGGATCAGATGCTGGATCAGGGTTTTCGGCACCCCGCCGTTGACGTTGTAGTGCGACATCTGGTCGCCGACCCCGTAGGTGCTCCAGCCCAGCGCCAGCTCCGACAGATCACCGGTGCCCAGCACGATCCCGCGGTGGTGGTTGGCGAGCCGGAACAGGTAGTCGGTCCGCAGACCCGCCTGGACGTTCTCGAAGGTGACGTCGTAGACCTCCTCTCCGCGCGCGAAGGGATGATCCAGGTCGGCCAGCATCTGCCGGGCGGCAGGCCGGATGTCGAGTTCGGCGGCCGTCACGTCGAGCGCCCGCATCAGCGCCCAGGCGTTCGACTTGGTGGCGTCGCCGGTGGCGAAACCCGGCATGGTGAACGCCAGGATGTTGCTGCGCGGCAGGCCGAGCAGGTCCATCGCCCGGGCGGCGACGATCAGCGCGTGGGTGGAGTCGAGCCCGCCGGACACGCCGATCACCACCCGGTCGGTGTTGATCGCGCGGAGCCGCTGCACCAGGCCGTCGACCTGGATGTTGTAGGCCTCGTAGCAGTCCTGGGCCAGCCGGTCAGGGTCGGCGGGCACGAACGGGAAGCGCTCGATCGACCGGAGCAGGCCCAGGTCGGCGTCCGGCGGCGTCGAGGGTGAACCCGACGGTGCGATAACGGTCCGACCCGCCGACCACCCGGCGGTTGTCCTCGAACGTGCCTTGCCTCGCCCGTTCCTGCCGGAGCAGGTCCAGGTCGACGTCGGCAACGGTGACCTGCGGGTCGTCGGCGAAGCGTGCCCCCTGCGCGAGCAGCACGCCGTTCTCGAAAATGGTGGTCTGACCGTCCCAGCTCAGGTCGGTGGTCGACTCGCCCTGTCCCGCCGCGGCATACAGATAGGCCGCCAGGCAGCGCATGGACTGGCTGCGGCACAACAGGCTTCGGGTGTCGCGCACGGCCGATGGTGATCGGGCTGCCGGACAGGTTGATGAGCACCGTCGCCCCGGCCAGGGCCAGCCCGCTGGACGGCGGCACCGGCACGAACATGTCCTCGCAGATCTCCACACCGACGGTCAGCCCTTCGACGTCCGTCGCGTCGAAGAGCAGGTCGGTGCCGAACGGCGCCCGGTCACCGGCGACCGTGATCTCCAGGCCGGTGATCCCGCGTCCGGAGGCGAACTGACGGCGCTCGTAGAACTCCCGGTAGTTCGGCAGGTGCAGCTTGGGGACGACGCCCAGTACCCGCCCCCGGTGGATCACGACGGCGGTGTTGAACAGCCGGGCCCGATGCCGGAGCGGAGCGCCGACGATCAGCACCGGAAGCAGCTCGCGGGACGCCTCGACGATCGTCCGCAGTCCGTCGTGCACGGCGTCCAGCACGGCGTCCTGGCCGAGCAGGTCCTCGATCGAATAGCCGGTCAGCGCGAGCTCCGGGAACACCGCGACGGCGACACCGCGGTCGGAGCAGCGGCTCGCGACCTCGCACGATGCTGTCCGCGTTCCGGACCGGGTCGGCGATGACGACGTCCGCGGTGCATGCGGCGACGCGGGCGAAGCCGTGCGCGTAGAGGGACTGGAACGTCATCGGTCCATCCTCGCCGAAGGGGTGCTCACCCCGATCACCGGCTCGTCCGGCGGCGACTCCTGAACCGTCGGGACCGAACCCTTCACGGCGTGGCAGCGTGGTGTACGCAGAGCACGGACGCCCACCATTCCGGGATGCCATTCCCGGTATCCGTCGGGGGTGGCGGGATCGGCGACGCTGTGGTGGTCGTCCGGCTCAGGTCTGGAAACAGCGGCGCGGCGGATCGGAGGTGTCCATGACGCAGGATCCGTCGGCCGACGACTCCACCGACGCGCGCATGGGCGCCCGGTCAGCCGCGGCCGCGGACGAAGAACTGCTGCGGGTCCTGCACGACCAGCACGCGGCGGCGTTGTGGGGATTCGTCCTGCACCTCACCGGCGGTGATCGGAGCCGGGCGGAGGACGTCGTGCAGGAGACCCTGTTCCGAGCCTGGCGCAAGCCCGCGGTGCTGGCCCAGAAGGACGCCTCGGCCCGCGGCTGGCTGTTCACCGTGGCCAGGAACATCGTGGTGGACGACTGGCGCTCGGCGCAGCGCCGGCCGACGACGTCGTCGGAGTTGCTGCCCGAGCTGCTGGAACCCGACGGCGCGGACACCGCGGTCCAGTCGCTGATGGTGGCCGAGGCGCTGCGCCGGCTCACCCGGGATCATCGGGCCGTCCTGCTGGAGTGCTACTTCCGCGGCTGCACGGCGGCTCAGGCGGCCGGCCGGCTCGGTGTCCCGGTCGGGACGGTGAAGTCGCGCCTGCACTACGCCTTGCACGCGTTGCGATTGATCTTCGAGGAGATGGGGGTGGTGACGTGAGCGATCTGTGCCGCAGCGATGCCGCCTACGTTCTCGGTGCACTGTCGCCCGCCGATCGGCATGCCTACGAGGATCACCTGCGGGAATGCGACGCCTGCCAGGCGTCGGTGCAGCGGATCGCCGGGCTTCCCGGGCTGCTGGCGCTGACATCGGCCGACGCCGTCGAGGATCCGGGCGTGCCGGTTCCCGAGACCCTGCTGCCGTCGCTGATCGCCAGGGTGCGGTCGGCGCAGCGGCGTCGCCGATGGGTGACGGGTGGTCTGCTGGCAGCGGCCGCGGCGGCGGTCCTGCTGGTCAGCGGCGTGCTGATCGTCCACGAGAACGCGGAGGAGGCGCTCTACCGGGCCGGCAGCGGCGGCACTGTGCTGACCACCAGCCCGGGGACGGCGGCCGCCGTCCCCGATGAGCGGACGCCGATGATCCCGGTGGCACCGGGGCCGATGACGGCATCTCTGGAGCTGACCGACAAGAAGTGGGGAACCGCGATCACGGTGATCTGCTCCTACACGGACACCATCGATTCGTCGGTGTCCTACGACCTGGCAGTCATCGACACCGAGGGGCAGCACAGCCCCGCCGGCAGCTGGCGTGCTGTACCGGGTGCGACGGCGAGAGTGGCCGTGGCGACGGCTGTTCCGCGGAACCGCATCGCCTCGCTGGAGGTGCTGTTGCCCGACGGCCGGACCATCCTGAGGTCCTCACCCTGACGGCGTACCGCCGGGTTCCAGCGCTCGGTCAGCGAGGCAGGCCGTACTGCAGGCTCAGCACCTTGTCCGACAGGCGGTCGGGCAGCAGCGCGCGGGTCGCCACGAGAGACTTCGCGACCGCGTTGATCAGATAGCGGGTGCGTGGCCGATCGGTGGTGGCGGCTTTGGCGATCACCTCGGCGATGTCGTCGGCCGTCGACCCGAGCCGGGCCATCGGCCCGCTTGCGACTGTGCCGAAGGACGTGGCAACGGCCTGCTTGTAGGCGGCGTACGGATCGGCTTCACCGGGCGCAGCGTCCACGGCCACATCTGACTGCGCGATGCTGCCCACCGCGATGTCGTTCCACGGGGTGCGAACAGGACCGGGTTCGATCAGTACCACGTCGATGCCGAACTGCGCGAGCTCCATCCGCAGCGCGTCGCTCAACCCTTCGACCGCGTACTTGCTGGCGTGATAGAAGGCGCCGCCGGGCAGGGTGACCCGGCCCCCCATCGACGAAATATTCAGGACCCGACCGGCTTTCGCCTTGCGCATGCCCGGCAGGACGAGCTGGGTCAGCCGCACCAGCCCGAAGAAATTGGTCTCGAACTGCCGCCGGACATCATCCATCGGGACCTGCTCGACGGGACCGTACAACCCGTAGCCGGCGTTGTTGATCAGCACGGCGACGGCGCCGGACTCGCCTTCGACGGCACGGACCGCGGCGGCCATCGACCCCTCGTCGGTGACGTCGAGCGGCAGGGTCGCGATGCCCCGGTCCGCCAGATCAGAGATGGACTCGAGTCGTCGCGCGGTCGCGTAGACCTTACGTCCGGCATCGTGCAGGGCGATCGCCGCAGCGTGCCCGATACCGGAGGAGCAACCGGTGATGAGGATGGCGCCGTTGGCGGGGACAGTCGGCATCAGGTGCCCTTTCGTGGTCTGTGCAGGCGGGTTTCTAACTGAATGGTTACCTACGTTGCCATTGCCGCCGACTGTTGTCAATAACCAGTTAGTTACTGATACGGTGACCGCACGATGCCTCCGGACTCCACCGATACCAGACGCCGATTGCTCGCCGCTGCGCTCGACGAATTCGCCGAGCACGGCCTCGCCGGCGCACGGGTCGACCGGATCGCCGAGCGTGCGAGGGCCAACAAGCGGCTGATCTACGCCTACTACGGCAACAAGGAGCAGTTGTTCGACACCGTGATGGTGCACTCCCTCGGAGTGCTGGCCGATGCGGTGCCGTTCACCCCTGACGACCTCCCCGGATACGCGAGCGGGCTGTTCGACCACATGATGCTGCACCCGGACCTGGTCAGGCTGACGATGTGGAAGTTGCTCGAGCGGCCGGCCGTTTCAGGCCCCGAAATGGACGTCTACCGCCCCAAGGTTCGCGACATCGGGGCCGGTCAGCGTTCCGGCACCGTCTCGGGCGGGATCGCGCCGATCGACCTGCTGATCCTCGTCATCGGCCTGGTCGCCTCCTGGTTCACCGCGTCCCCCTCACTGCACGCGCTCGGCGAAGGGTCGCCGCAGGACCGGCTCGCGGAGCACCGTTCGGCCCTGGTGCTCGCCGTCGAGCGGATCACCGGTTCATCGGGACAGGGGGACCGCCGAGGGTGACGGCCGCCACGGTGCACGTTGCGAGCGCCTCAGCGGGTTTGGTGGACGTAGACGACGGTGTTGTCGGAGTAACTGCCGGCAGCGGAGTCGAAGTCGCCGCCGCAGGTGATCAGGCGCAGTTCCGGTCGATTGGTGTTGCGGTTCAGGGCCGATGTCGCCCGGCGCGGGAGATCCGGTGAACCAGGCGGCCCCAGTCGTAGTCGGGGCCGGGTTCCGGCACGGCGAGTGATCCGTTCCGGTTCAAGCCCAACGAGATGAGTTCGGTGCTCACCGCGATCGCCGGGATCCGTAGCTGCAACGGTCGGGCGGCCGGGTCGGTGTCTGTCGGGAACCGGCGGTCGTACCGCGTACGGGCTTCGATGTCCCTGCGGTGCCTGCGGCTGCGGTCGGGATTGGTGCGCTTTGTTGGGTGAGCATGCCGGCGGCGACGGCGGTGCCCCCGCCCAGCAGGAGCACCCCTGCTGCGACGGCGATCAGGCGGTCGCGGCGCCGGACAGGAGGAGGGTGATCCTGCTGCCCGGCGCCGCCCGTCATCAGCTCTCGGTGCCGTGCGCGCGTCGGCGGTAGGCCAGCAGGCCCGCTCCGCCCAGAAGTGCAAGTCCACCGACGGCGATCAGGCCGGTGTTCTCAACGCCTGCGGTGGAACCGCCGCCGGTGTCGACACCACCGGCGGGCATCCCGGCCATTTGCGACACGGCCAGCACCCCGCACAGCGCTGGGTCGGTCGCCTCGGTGGGCAGCGACGGATCGAGTTCCGATTTCTTGTCACCGCTGTACTTGCCGTCGCCGTCGTAATCGACGCCGTGAATGACGACCACAGCGTCTCCGCTCGTGACGTTCGCGGCAACCGCGTCGGTGACTTCGATGGACCCGCGTTCGTACTGCAGCGAGCCCCCCGGGGCGGTGTCGAAGCGGTCGACCGCCAACGCCGAATTCGGTGAGGTGTCACCGGTCTTCGTCAACGACACCACGATCTCCCCGTACGCAGGGCCACCTTCGGTAGTGTTCAGATGCCCATCGCCGTCGGTGTCGTCAGTGAGGGCCGGGCACTCGTGCCGGGCGTCGGCACCGAAATGGATGTGCGCGGCGTGTGGCTGATCGGCCAACAACCCGGTTGCACCCATGTCCACGGTGAGCATCGTGCCGTCCACGGTGACCATCGCGGTGCCGCTGCCGTTGACGCCGTTGCCGGCCACCGGTTGCAGATCAGCCTGTACCGACGCCGAGGCGGCGGCGGCCGGAACCGCGAACACCACCAAGGCCGCCGCGCCGAGGGCCGCCCCTGTTGTTGCCCTGCGATACATCGATCTCATCTATGTCTCCTTTGACGACGGCGGCGCCGCTGATGCGACACCGGTCGATTCCGCGACAACTTTCTTTTGCGGCCGTACCTGCCTCCACAGGTGTGCGCGCGCTTTATCAAGGGGTGTGGGCGGCGAGCGTCATGACTCACGGCGCCGCGGCATCTGCGGCGGCACCGACCCCACGACCGGCGCTGTCGGCTCGCCGAAAGTACATCGTCCCTGCGCGCGCCCCATTCTTTTGGTGCACGCCTCACCCGAAGGTGGCCAATATGGCCATTCGGCGTCCATCCGCCTCGTAATAGTTACTTGAAGTAAAGATCCCGGGAGCGAAAAGATGACCGTCCAAAGGGAAGCCGGTTGTCCTGACCGGCACGGCGCAGAGCGAGAAGCGATCCCGATGGACCTGGTGGCGTCGAAATACCGTCCCCATTCATCGCCTGGGGTGCTCCACGTCGGAAGGGGCCTGTTCGAAGCTTCGGACCGGTCAGCTTTCGAGAAGTGTCGGGACGGGGCCGGCTACTAGCGTGTCGATCGGCGACCGGGACGTCCGGCCGCACCGGCACGAAGGGAACTTCACCGATGATGACGAGCACAGGCGGGTTCAGCGCTCAGGAGCGTGAAGCCATGAAAGCGCGCGCCGCCGAGCTGCGCGCGGAGGGTAAGAAGGGTGCAAAGAAGGCCGACGGCTTACAAGCTGTGCTGGACAGCATCGCGGCGATGACCCCGGAGGATCGCGCGATCGCCGAGCGGGTGCACGTGACGGTCATTGCCGCGGCTCCGGACCTGGCGCCAAGGACGTGGTATGGCATGCCGGCCTATGCCAACGCGGACGGGAAAGTCGTCGTCGCTTTCAAGAACGCAGGCAAGTTCAATCTCCGTTACTCGACCCTGGAATTCCAGGACGCTTCGAATCTGGACTCCGGCGACGCATGGCCGGTGTCGTACGGGATTGCCCGGTGGAGCACCGATGTGGAGAAGTTGGTGACCGGATTGGTCGAGGCCGCTGTTTCTTGATCGGGGCCGAGAAGCAGGTCACCTGTGGCTGCCACCGGACGCATTCAGGGACGTGAACGGTTCGCTGCCGTACCCGCGGTGTGCGGCGGGAGAATGTGGCTCGTGGAGCAGCGGCTTGGCGAGGCCTATCTGCCGGACGGGACGGCGGTGCGGTTCGCCGTCATCGGTACGGGTCCGGTCGCGATCTATGTGCCCGGGTGGGTCTCCCATCTCGAGCTCGGGTGGGCGCTGCCGGCCGAGCGCGAGTTCTACGAGGGTCTGTCGGCAGGTCGGTCACTCGTGCGATACGACCGACCGGGGTGCGGACTGTCCGGTTCGACCGACCGAACCGACTTCGTGGAACTCGAACTGGAGGTCCTGCAGACGGTCGCCGCCGCGGTCGGTGCGGACCGGTTCGATCTGATCGGCGCCTCTTTCGGTGCGCCGCTCGCAGTGCGGTGGGCCGCTCGTCACCCGGATTCCATTTCGCGGCTGGTTCTCTACGGCGGCTGGGTCGACGGCGGCGCGGTGGCCGCACCCGCCGTTCGTCAGCACGTGCTCGGCCTGGTCGACCAGCACTGGGGATTCGCGTCGGACGTGTTGACGGACATCTTCGCCCCCGACGCCGATGCCGGGTTCCGGGCCGTGTTCTCGCGTTACCAGCGTGAATCGACATCCGCAGCTTCCGCGGGTCGGCTGCTGGCAGCGTGTTACGACCTCGACGTCGCCGATGACCTCGGCCGGATCACGGCGCCGACGACCGTCATCCACCGTGCGGACGACCGTGCGGTGCCGATCGCCGAGGGTGAGCGGTTGGCCAGTGGCATTGCCGGCGCGAAACTGACGGTGCTGGCCGGTAGAACGCACATCCCCTTTGTTGGCGATTCGCATGCCGTGCTGAACGCGATGCGCCGCGGCCTTGGCCTTCCGCCGCTCCATCGCGGGACAGCACCCACGGTGACGCCGCGCCAGCTCCAGGTGGCAGCACTGGTGGCACAGGGCCGCTCGAATCGGCAGATCGCCGAGGAACTGGTCATCACCGAGCGCTCGGCCGAGTCTCACGTCGAACGAATCCGGGCCCGGCTGGGTTTCCGGTCCCGTGCGCAGATTGCAGCCTGGTACGTCGCGACGAATCCGTCTCCTGACGGTGCCGGCTGAAGTGCGGTATTTCCACTGCTGACTCCGGTGCCGACCCCCCGGCACCCTCCTTTCATGACGACCCCGACGACTGCCCCGCCTGCAACGACAACCGGGCACAGCCGCGCGCCCGAAGGGTTTGGCGGTCATCCGGTACGCGGCCGGTTCAACGCACTGTTCTTCTCGGTCATGGGCGGTTACATCAATTGGCTCATGCGCCGGCAGAAGGCGACGTCGCTGGCCGATCTTCCACCGAACGTGGTCGAACTCGGCTCCGGGGTGGGTGCGAACATGCGGCTTCTACCGGCCGGCGCGCATCTGATCGCGATCGAACCCAACCCCTACATGCATGCGCGGCTACGGCGGGCCGCAAGCCGGTACGGCGTTGAACTCGAGATCCTCGGTGTCGTCGGCAAACACATCGACCTCCCTGACGCCAGCGTCGAGACCGTCATCTGCAGCCTGGTCCTGTGCACGGTCGGCGACCCGGGCGCTGTGCTCGCCGAGATCCGCCGGATCCTGACACCAGGAGGACGTTTCAGCTTTGCCGAGCACGTCGCCGCGAAACCGCGCACCCCGACACGCTTCCTGCAAAGAGTCCTTCGGCGTCCGTGGGCGTGGGTGTTCGAGGGCTGTTCCTGCGAGAGAGACCTGACGGGCCTGATCGCCGCGGCGGGGTTCACGACAGTCGATATCACCACCTTCCGGATCCACTCGCCGTTGATTCCGTTCAACCCCCACATCGCCGGCACGGCCATCGCATGACACGCGTGCGACGGCCTTCCGGATCGCTAGGCCGTCGCCCGGTCGTTCGGCCACAGGGGCCAGGCCCGATCGTCGATGTGCGTCTGTCAGCGGCGTGGATGCGATGAGTCCGGCCGTGTTGCGGTGTCTACCCCGATCTGCGACCCCTCACCGACTCCGGCTTCTTTCGACAGGAGGCACGACGATGCCGAATACGAGCGACCCGCAACCACTGGACCTCTCGATGACCGAGGCGATCCGCAAGGACGGGGCATTCACGACTTACCTGGAGCTTGCCGGCTCCGATGGGGCGCTGGGCACCCGCCGCGCGGTGAAGGTCGCCGGCACACTTGACGGCCATCCCTTTCAGGCGACCCTGATGCCCTCGGGCGCCGGGCCGCACTGGCTGCCGCTGCGCGCTGAACTGTGCAAAGCCATCGGTAAGTCGGAGTCCGGCCAACAGGTCGACGTCCACCTTCAGCAACGCCTGAGCTGAGCCGCCTGCTGATCCTCGTCATCGCCGGGTCACCCTGGCGTTCGCCGTCGAGCGGATCGCCGGCGCATCGGGGCCGACGGACCGCTGACGGGGGGGCCGCAACCGCGGCCTCCCCGTCGGCCGGGTGGACCGGGCGCAAACTGGGTATTGGATCGGGAGCCCGTGCGTGCGGGTGCTGAACCGGGACCCGGGAGGGAAGACAACGTGCATCGTCATGAGTGGTGGATCCACTTCGAGCCCTCGCAGGGCGATGCCCGCCGGGAATGGCGCTTTGCCGCGCAGCACTTCGGCACCCTCGGATGGGACATCAGCGCCATCGGACAGCGGGCGATCAGTCCGGAAGGCCACTGGTTCGAAATCAGCTCACCCGCGAGGGACCTCGTCGGCGTCAGACCCACCCGGATGACGGCGTCGGAGCACTGGCTGCGGCGGGTTGGTGGCCGGAGCTATCGCGAGGTCGAGTGGTTGGCCGGCAAGAACGGTCTCGAGCTCGAGGTGCAGGAGAACCTGTACATACTGCTCGGCGCCTCCCTGCGATTGGCGAGTTGACGTGAGCATCCCGCAGACCGGTACCGCACAGACCTATCCCGTCGTCCGTCAGGTGGTCCTGGACTGCACCGATGCCAGGGGCCTCGCCGAGTTCTACCGCGAGCTGCTGGGTATGCGCTACCGCCCCGGTGACGAACCGCCTGCGGGTGACCGGGACGACGCCGAATGGCTGGTGCTCCGGCCGACGAACGAGTCGGCCCAATTGGCCTTCCAGCGGGTGACCGAGTTGCCGGAGCCCACCTGGCCGGAGGGCCCGCACCCACAGATGCTGCATCTGGACATGACCGTGCAGACCGCTGATGAGCTGCTCGCGCAGCGCTCCCGGGTCCTGGCGCTCGGTGGCCGCGAGTTGCTCGACCGGTTCGACGACCCGGATGAGCCGCTGTACGTTTTCGCCGACCCGGCCGGTCACCCGTTCTGCATCTTCGTTGGCTGAGCGGGTCGTCCGTCGCACGGCCGACCGACGGTGCACGTCATCCCGGCCTGCCGCGACGCAGCTGACGACCACCTGCCCCCATGCCGAGAGCATCGATACCGAGGAGGACGAAAGTGGTAGCACTGCCAGCACTGTCCGTGCAGCTGTACTCCGTGCGGAACCAGCTCGCCGACGATCTGCCCGGAACCCTTGCCAGGTTGGCCGAGATCGGCTTGTCGAACGTGGAGCCGTTCGACCTGCTCGGGGATCCCGACGCCCTGCGGGCCGCTGTGGACGCCAACGGGCTCTCCGCTCCGAGCGCCCATGCGCGGGTGGCGGAACCGGGCATCGATCTGGGTCCGATCTTCCGTGCGGCCCAGACGGTCGGCGTGCGGACCGTCATCGCACCGATGACCGATCCGTCCCGCTGGGCCTCCCGGGAGGGAGTGCAGACAGTGGCCGACGATCTGAACAGGGCCGCTGAGCTCGCTGACGGGTACGGCCTACGGGTCGGCTACCACAACCATGCCTTCGAGCTCGAGAACACCGTCGACGGGCGGCCGGCCCTCGAGTTGTTGGGCGAGTTGCTCGACGCGACCGTGGTTCTCGAGGTCGACACCTATTGGGCTGCGGTCGGCGGAGTGCCGGTACCCGAGCTGCTCGGCCGGCTCGGTGACCGGGTTCGGCTGCTGCACCTCAAGGACGGACCGATCACCAAGGAGAACTCGGAGCAGCTCCCGCTGGGTGCCGGTGCCATGCCGGTCGCCGACATCGTCGCTGCCGCAACGGCCGTCGAGATCCCCGTCCTCGAATTCGACGATTACTCCGGCGACCTGTTCGACGGCATCGCCGAGAGTTACGCCTTCGCAATGGGTCTGCAGGCGGACCGGTGACGGCGGGGTCGGCAGTCAGACGGCAGGCACGTTCGGGTCCGGTCGGTGTCGCCATCGTCGGGGCCGGCAAGATCAGCGAGCAGTACCTGACGCATCTGGCGACCTACCCGGACGTGCAGGTGCGGTTCGTGGCGGACCTGTTCCCGCAGTTGGCCGGCGCCAAGGCGGACGAGTTCGGCGTCGCGGCGTCCGGCACGGTCGAGGAGGCGCTGGCCGCAGATGATGTGGAGATCGTCGTCAACCTGACGGTCCCGGTGGCCCACGCCGAGGTCGCTGCGGCCGCGCTGGCGGCGGGTAAGCACGTCTGGAACGAGAAACCGCTTGCGCTGCAAAGGGAGGAAGGTGCGGCGCTGGTCGCCCAGGCAGCGCGGGCCGGGCTCCTGCTGGGGTGTGCGCCGGACACCGTGCTGGGGCCGGGCCTGCAGACCGGCTTGCGGATGATCCGTGGCGGGGACATCGGCCCGCCGCTGACGGCGTCGATCGTCTTCCAGACGGGCGGGCCGCATCACTGGCACCCCAACCCGGACTTCCTGTACCAGGCCGGCGGCGGCCCGCTGCTCGACATGGGCCCGTACTACCTCACTGCCGTGACACAGGTGTTCGGGCCGATTGCCGGGGTGGCGGCCCGCGCCTCGACGATGTCGCCGACCAGGATGATCGGATCGGGCCCGCGGGCCGGTGAGGTCTTCGACGTGACCGTGCCGACCTTCGTCACCGCCATCTACGACTTCTCCGCCGGTGGGATCGCCGCGGCCACCTTCAGTTTCGATTCGCCGCTGTCCCGGGTCGGGGTGCTGGAGATCGCCGGCACGGACGCCACGATCGCCCTGCCCGACCCGAACAGGTTCGGCGGTGACGTCCGCCTGTTCAGGGCCGGGGTCGACGACCCGGAGACGGTGTCGGTCGATGGTGCTGGGGCCGGTCGGGGGATCGGTGTGGTCGACATGGCAAGGGCGCTTCGCACGGGCGGCCCGCACCGGGCGACTGGTGAGCAGGGGCTGCACATCCTGGACGCGATGTACGCCACTCTGGAGTCGGCGGAGACGGCCGTCTCCGTGCCGGTCACCTCGACGTTTCGTCAGGTCGAACCGTTGCCGGCAGATTGGGATCCGCTGGCTCGCACCGTCTAGCAGAAGGCCGTCCAGCAGGGGCCCGACCGTCCGGGGGAGCTCGCGCAGTCGAGCAGGATGGCCCGGGCCGCCGCGCGGGACGGCCCGGGCCAGGGGAGCGCATCGCTCAGACGCCGCTGATCAGCTCCTGCAATGTGGCCCGCGCGCCGCGCTCGTGCAACGCGGTCAACGTCGCGAGGTACGGCTCGGTGAACCGGCTGTCGTCCGCCAGATCACCGAACAGCTCACGGTTGGCGATGAACGCCAGCGGCTCGGTGCGCTGCCGCTGCGCGGTGGCGATCAGGGTGTCCTTGAGCCGGTCGACAACGTCGATCGGCTCGCCCTGTTCGTCGACGGCCTCGGCGTACCGGGCCCAGCTCGCGACGATCGCGGCCGACAGGGTCACCTGTCCGCCCGCGGCGAGGTTCTCCCTGACCACCGGCAGCAGCCACTTCGGGATCCGGTCCGAGCTCTCCGCGCAGAGCCGTGGCACGGTGTCGCGGACCCCGGCATTGGAGAACCGTTCGATCAGCTGCCGCCGGTAGGCGTCGAGGTCGATACCGGGTACCGGGCGGAGCGTCGGCGTTGCCTCGTCCTCCATGTAATCGAGCAGGAAACGGGCGAACAGCGGATCCTGCGCGACGTCGTGCACGAGCCGGTAGCCGGCGAGGTAGCCGAAGTAGCACAGGCCCTGATGGCTGGCGTTGAGCAACCGCAGCTTCATCAGCTCGTAGGGTTCGACGTCGTCGACCAGCTGCACACCGACGTCCTCCAGCGGCGGCCGCCCGTCCACGAAGTGGTCCTCCAGCACCCACTGGGTGAACGGCTCGCAGACCACCGGCCAGCCGTCGGCGATACCGAACCGCCCGGCGATGTCCGCCCGGTCCTGGTCTGTGGTGGCCGGCGTGATCCGGTCGACCATCGAATTCGGGAACTTCACGTTCCGCTCCACCCAGTCGCCCAGATCGTCGTCACCCCAAGCGTTCCCGCGGAGCCGGGCGAACGTGGTGAACACCTTGTGGGCGACGTGGCCGTTGCCCTGGATGTTGTCGCAGGACATGATCGTGAACGGCGGCACGCCACGATCGCGGCGCCGCACCAGGGCCTCGGTGATCAGCCCGAACGTGGTGGCCGGGACCGCACCGGGGACCAGATCCGCGGCGACGGCTGGGTTCTCGGCGTCGAACTCGCCGGTCACGTGGTGGAAGTTGTAGCCGCCCTCGGTGACGGTCAGCGAGACGATCCGGGTCGCCGGGTCGGCCATCTTCTCGATGACGGCCTCCGGGTCGTCGGGCGCGAACAGGTATTCCACGATGGACCCGATGACCCTGGGCTCCCAGGTGCCGTCCGGATCCTTGAGGACCAGCGTGTACAGGCAATCCTGCTGATCCATCACCTGCTTCATGGTGGCGTCGAAAGGCATGACACCGACGCCACAGATGCCCCAGTCCAATGCCTTGCCCTCGTTCATCAACCGGTCCAGGTACATCGCCTGGTGCGCACGGTGGAACCCGCCGACACCGAAGTGCACGATGCCGGTGGTGACCGCGCCGCGGTCGTAGCCCGGTCGTGGGATGTCCTCCCGCAGGTCGGCGAGCGCGGCGGTGCGGAGTGCGAGAGGAGTCGAGGTTCGGGTGCTGCTCATTTGACGGCTCCCAGTGACAGGCCCTGGACCAGCTTGTCCTGGGCGGCGAATCCGGCGATGAGGACGGGCAGTGAGACGACGGTGGTGGCCGCGCAGAGTTGGGCCAGGAACAGGCCCTGCGACGTGACGAACCCGGTCAGGTACACCGGCGCGGTCTGCGCGACGACACCGGTCAGCACCTTGGCGAACAGCAGCTCGTTCCAGGCGAAGATGAAGCAGATCAGCGCGGTCGCTGCGATGCCGGGGGAGATGATCGGCACGATGATCCGGCGCAGTGTCTGCACCAGGTTTGCGCCGTCGATGGACGCGGCCTCGAACAGTGCCGGCGGGACGTCGGCGAGGAACGAGCGGAGCATCCAGATCGCGATCGGCAGGTTCATCGCGGTGTAGATGATCACCATGAACCAGATGTTGTCCAGCAGCCCGATGGCCGATGCGATCAGGTAGATCGGCATCAGCCCGGCCACGGCCGGCAGCATCTTGGTGGTCAGGAAGAAGAACATCACGTCGGTCCACTTGCGGACCGGCTTCACCGACAACGCGTACGCGGCGGGGATTGCCAGCAGGATGACCAGGATCGTGGAGCCGATCGATGCCCATGCGGAGTTGATCAGCGAGGGCCACGGGCTGGCACCGGATTCGCCGCCGAAGAAGGCCTTGTAGCCGTCCAGGGTGAGCGGCGCGAAGATGTCCGGCGGGTTGGACGCGGCGTCGATCTCGGAGTGGAAGCTGGTCAGCACCATCCAGGCCACGGGGGTGATGAACAACAGCCCGATCAGCCAGGTGAGGGTGGTGAGGGCGGATTTGCCGAGCCGGTTCTTGCCCTGTGGTTTCTCGGCGGCGGGTCGGGTGGCCCCGGTGGTCGTCGAGGGTGCGGTGATGGTCATTTGTTGTCCTCCGACAGCAGGCTGGAGACGTTCTTCACCGCGAAGGTGGCGATGATGATGGATCCGATGACGACGATCACACCCTGCGCGGAGGCGAGCCCGTAATCCTGTGCGGTGAAAAGGGTCTGGTAGATGGTGAACGGGAGGTTCGCCGTGCCGAGCGCACCTGAGGTGATGGTGTAGACCGCGTCGAAGGTCTGGATCACGTAGATCGAGCCGAGCAGCCCGGCCAGTTCGAGGTACTGCCGCATGTGCGGCAGCGTCATGTGGGTGAACATCTGCCAGTGGTTGGCACCGTCCACCGACGCCGCCTCCAGTACCTCACCGGGCCGGGACTGCAACCCGGCCAGCAGGATCAGCGTCATGAACGGGGTCCACTGCCAGATCAGGGTGACCTCGATGGAGGTCAGCGGGAACTGGGTGATCCAGTCCACCTGTGGTGCGTTGTCGCTGCCGAAGATTCCCCAGACCCAGGTCATCACGCCGTTGAGCAGGCCGAAGATCGGGTTGTAGATGGCGTGTTTGAACACCAGCGCCGCCGCAACCGGGACGATCAGGAACGGTGTGATCATCATCGTGCGGACCAGGCCGCGGCCGCGGAACACCCGGTTCAGCAGCAGCGCGATGCACAGGCCCAGGACGAGGCTGACCAGCACGACGGTGACCGTCATCAGGACGGTGACCCACACCGAGCGGAGCAGGTCGGCGTCGGTGAACACCTTGGCGTAGTTCGACAGGCCGGCGAAACCCCGCTGATCGGGCCGGTAGGCGTTCCAGTTCATGAACGAGATCA
The DNA here is from genome assembly GCA_963766015.1 of uncultured Actinomycetota bacterium. Taxonomy (GTDB): domain Bacteria; phylum Actinomycetota; class Actinomycetes; order Mycobacteriales; family Nakamurellaceae; genus Nakamurella. The sequence continues at coordinate 335,432 of CAVXYU010000044.1, forward strand.
CCAGCGTCGCCACGAACGGCAACTGGGTCATGATGATGGTGAAAACCAGCGCCGGCAGCAGCGGGATCCGCCGGAACCAGGTCTGCTTCGGGGTCAGCTCCAGCTTGTTGGGGACATGCGCCTGCGGTGGCGCGGTGGCCGTCTTCGATTCGGTGGTGGAACTCATGCCAGGACCTCCGAGTGGGAGCGGATGTAGGGGACGGGCAGCGGTCTGGGCGTTCGGATGGTCATTGCTGGTAGGTCACCCCGACGTCTGTGGCGAGTTCCTGGCCTCTGTTCAGGGCGTCGGTGACGCTCATCTGTCCGGCGATGGCACTGGAGATGTCCTGCGACACCTTCGTTCCCAGATTGGTGAACTCGGGGATGTCGACGAACTGGATACCCACCGTGGGCCGGGGCTGCACCCCGGGGTTGGTCGGGTCGGCCTCGGTGATGGCCGTCTTGGTCGGTTCGGCGAACGCCTTGGCCGCCTCCACGTACTGCGGGATCTCGTAGGTGGAGGCCCGTTTGCCGGCCGGTACCCGGGACCAGCCGATCTCATTGCCGACCAGGTTCTCGTAGCCCTTGCCGGACGCCCACGAGATGAATGCCCACGCGTCTGCGGACTTCGGGGTGCTCTTCTCGATGGCCCACGACCACGCATAGAGCCAGCCGGCAGCCTTGGTCTTCTCCACGGGGGCCTGCGCGTAGGCGAGTTTGCCCTTGACGGGGGACTCGTCCGCCTCCAGGCTGCCGGCGGCGGAGGTCGCGTCGTACCACATGGCCACCTTGCCCTGGGCGAGAGCCGTCAGGCATTCGGTGAAACCTGCTGACGGGGCACCGAACTCGCCGTGCTGCTGAACAAGGTTCACGTAGAAGTTGGTGGCGTCGGTGAACCCAGGTCCGTTCACCTGTGCATTCCAGTCCTTGTCGAACCAGGTACCGCCGAAGGTGTTGACGACGGTGGTCAGCGGGGCGATCACCTGACCCCACCCCGGCTGGCCGCGCAGGCAGATGCCCCGCATACCCGGCTGGGCGTTGTCGACCTGCGCCGCGATGTCCGCGACCTGTTGCCAGGTCGGCCGCTCGGGCATCTTCAGGCCCTTCGACTCCAGAATGTCCTTGCGGTACATCAGGAACGACGACTCACCGTAAAACGGCTCCCCGTACAGGTTGCCGTCCGCGGACAGCGACTGGGTCATGGACGGGAAGATGTCCGCCTGGTCGAATTCCGTGTCGGCCGCGACGAAGTCGTCCAGCGGATACAGCCAGTCATTGCCCGCGTAGATGGGGATCTCGAAATTCGACAGCGTCGCGACGTCGTACTGATTGGCCTGGCTGGTGAATTCCTGAGACACCTTGTCCCGCAGATCGTTCTCGGGCAGCACGGTGTAATTCACCACGATCCCCGTCTGCGCGGTGAAGTTGTCCGCGGTCAGTTTTTGCAGGTCGACCATCTGCGGGTTGTTCACCATCAAAACGTTGATGGACCGGCCGCTGTCGGACTTGCCGCCTGCGCCGGCGGTACAGGCGGTGGTCGCCATCAACAGTGCGGTCGCGACCGCGACGGTCCTGGCACCTCGACCGGTGCCGATCCGTCCGGCGACGGCCCGGAAGGCGAAGGGGCGCCCTGGGGCGGCTCGCCCTGGGTTGCGGGGGGCTCTGCGGTGGGGCAGTCGCATGAGTCGTCCTCTCCATTTGTTCGTGCGCGCGGGTGCGCGCAACCGCCCGACCGGGGGTCCCGGTCGGCGGGTGGTGGCTGTGTGGTTGTGGTGCCCGGTCGGCTACGCCAGTTCGGCGGTGCCGTTGTGGGGCGGGTCAGACGCGGACCACGGCGGGTCCCAGGGCGCTGTAGCGGTGGGCGTCGTGCGAGGACATACCGGTATCGGTGACGAGGGTTTCGAAGTCCGAGACGTCCGCGAACTTGCAGAAGCTGTTGATGCCGAACTTCGTGTGCACCCCGACGAACAACCGGCGCCGGGAAACCTCGACGACCTTGCGTTTGACGGCCGACACGGCAGGAACTGGCGTGGTCAGGCCGCGATCCCGGGAGATGCCGTTGGTACCGAGCACGGCGAGGTCGATCACCAGATCAGAGAGCATGGCGATCGCCCAGTGATCGTTGGTCGCCAACGTGTGGCCGCGGACCCGGCCGCCGAGGAGGATCACCGACATGTTCTCAGCCGGCGCGAGCAGGCCGGCTGCCGTCAGTGAGGAGGTCACCACGGTGAGCGGGCGCTGTAGCTGCAGCAGCTCCTCGGCGACCAGCTGCGGGGTGAAACCCTCGTCCAGATAGATGGTCTCGGCGTCCCCGAGGTTCTCCACGGCGGCCACCGCGATCCGCCGCTTCTCGGGCACCCGGTGTCCGCTCCGGTGGTCCATGTTGGACTCGAAGCCGGCGCCCTCGACGGGGTAGGCGCCGCCGTGGATCCGGCGGACGAGCCCGTGTTCCTCGAGCACCTTGAGGTCACGCCGAACGGTTTCGGCGGCGACATCGAGCCTGACTGCAACCTCTGACACTTCGATGTGGCCCGTGCCGCGGGCGTGATCGAGGATCATCCGCCGCCGTTCGTCGCCCTGTTTGGTCTGCACTGACCTCACCCGCTCTCCCGACTCTGTTCACGCGCCGGCGTCTGTCGCCGTGGGGCTGATGGTTCCTGTGGTGCGGCTCTCACAATGGCCTGTCAACGGTTACGAGTCGAGTGGTTGTCATCACGTTCGGTAGTCCGGTTGTTGCCCACACATGGGCAGCTCAAACTCGCGTTTGCGGGGCGGTGACGGGCAATTCGGGCATCGGGGCTGCCCGAAGCGGCACTGCACGCTGACCGTTGTGTGTGGTTCTCCGGGCGACCGGCCCGCGGGCGACCGTTTCCGGGTCGTTTTTCGGTCATGCGTCCGCGCCGATCCGTGCGATGCCCGGCAGCACCACCACCTTCATGGCGGCCGGGTCGGAGTCGAGCGACAGGGCACGCTCCGCCTCGTCGAGCCCGTAGCGCGAGGTGACCATCCGGTCCAGATCCACCCGCCCGGAGGCGGCGAGCGCGATGGCGGTGGGGTAGGTGTTGGCGTACCGGAAGGTGCCGGTGACGGTGATCTCCCGCCCCTGGATCAGCCCCAGCGGCAGGGTGACCTCGTCGGCGCCCATCCCGACGAGCACCAACCGGCCGGCGGGCCGGATGGCCCGGATCGCCTGCGCGATCGCCGGCGGCGCGCCGGAGCAGTCGATCGCTGCGTCGACGTCGAGCCCGTCGATCTCCGCGCCGTCGGTACGCGCATCCAGCGTCCTGGTGGCCCCGAAGCTCCGGGCGGCGGCCAACCGGGCGGGCGCGACATCGGAAACGATGATCTCGGTGGCACCGAGCGCGCGCGCCACCTGGACCGTCATGATGCCGATCGGCCCGGCGCCGCTGACCAGCACCCGGCTGCCCGCGCCGACCTGCGCCTTGTCGCAGGCCCACACCCCCACGGACAGCGGCTCCATCAGCGCTGCGGCGTCGTCGGACAGGCTGTCCGGCACTGGATGGGCGAAATCGGCTGCCAGGACGACGAACTCGGCGAAGGTGCCGTCGATCGGGGGGGTCGCGAAGAACCGCACGTCCCGGCACAGGTTGTACCGGCCGGCCTTGCACTCCCGGCACAACCGGCACGGCACGCCGGGCTCGAGGGCGACTCGCTGGCCGATCCGGTCCGGGTCGACCCCCTGCCCGACCGCGGCGATCCGGCCGCCCGCTTCGTGCCCGAGCACCAGAGGTTCACGCACCACGTACTCGGCGATCCGGCCGTGCCGGTAGTAATGCACGTCGGATCCGCAGATGCCGACCGAGCCGATCTGCACCAGTACCTCGCGCGGTCCGGGACGCGGCACGGGACGCTGCTCCAGTTCGACCTTGCCCGGTCCGTGCAGCACGCTGACCCGCATCGAGCTGGGCAGTGCCGGTGCCGGGTCCAGGGAAACGGTCCGCGTCGCAGCGGCATCGGGCAAAGCCTGCGTCGCTCCCGGACTGCCGCCGTTGCCGGCTCGGGTGTTGGAAACCATTGTTGACCTCCGAAGGGGAATGGACTGGAACACCGACGGTCGCACCGGATGTGGCCGGTGCGAAGTGTGATCGCAGGCGCGCGGATGCCCGAGCTCTGTGGGTTGTCCGGAGTCTGTGTTCGTCCGGTACTGTGTGTTCGTCCGGACTGTGTGTTCGTCCGGACTGTGTGTTCGTCCGGACTCTGTTTGTCCGGACTCTGTGTTTGTCCGGACTCTGTTTGGTCCGCCCACGGGTGGATGGCCCGCGGCCGGCCGCGCCCTAGTGTTCGACCATGCTCCGCACTTTCAACCGCTGGCTGGAGGTCAATCGCTGGGTCGGCGACGCCATCATCGCGGGCGTCCTGCTCGTCCTTGTCGTGATCAGCTATTTCGCGTTCGGGCAGCGGGCCGAACTGGTGGTCAGTGCGGTGCTGATCCTCCCGCTGTTCGCCCGCCGGGCGCTGCCGCGCTCCGTCACCGTTGTCGTCGCCCTGCTCTGCGCCTGGCAGTTGACGGTGGTGTCCGGGCCGATCCTGGGTGACGTCGCGGTGGTGGTGGTGGTGCACGCCGCCGCCGCTCACGTGCGGGCGCGCTGGTGGGGGATCACCACCTGGGCGGTGGCCGTGTGCGGCGCCGGCCTCGGGGCGGTGGTGTGGTTCGGAGCCGATGCGCCGGGTCTGGCGATGGTCGGGTTCGCCGCCGGCTTCGGAGCGGTGTCCGCGGCCTACCTGCTCGGGGCGAGGCAGCTGGACCGGCGTGAGCACGTCGAGGAGCAATTGGCGGCACTGGAAGAACGCAACAGGCTGCTGGCCGTCGAGCGGGACCAGCGGGCCGAGATGGCGGCCGCGAGGGAGCGCACCACCATCGCCCGCGAGCTGCACGACATCGTCGCCCACTCGCTGACCGTGATCGTGGTGCAGGCGGACGGCGCGGCGGCGGCCGTCCGCGCGGCACCGGACCGGGCCGACATCGCGCCGTTGGTGCTGGACACCATCGCGGCAACCAGCCGTGAGGCGTTGGCCGAGATGCGCAGGCTGGTCGGGGTGTTGCGCTCGGGTGCTTCTCCCGGTGCTGTCCCGTTCTCCGGCTCCGTCCGGGTGCGTGGCGCCGGCTCGGTTCCCGTGCCTGGTTCGGTGCCCGGCCTGGGTTCGGTTCCCGTTCCTGGAGCGGGCGACGCGCCGGCGTCGTACGCACCGTCGCCCGGCGTCGCCGAATTGGCCGGGTTGGTCGAGCAGGTGACCGGCACGGGCCTCGACGTGACGCTGACCGTCTCCGGGTCACAGGTGCCGCTGCCGCCCGCGCTGGGGCTGACGGTGTACCGGATCGTGCAAGAAGGGCTGACCAACGTCCTGCGGCACGGCGGGCCGGCGGCCTCCGCATGGGTCGAGTTGCATTTCGGGGCAACCCATCTCGAGCTTACAGTCACTGACGACGGTCGCGGCGCGGCGGCGGCGCCGGACCCGGTCGGCGACGGCGGGAGCGGGCACGGGCTGGTCGGCATGCGGGAGCGGGTCAGGGTTCACAGCGGCACGATCGTCGCCGGGCCGCGGCAGGGCGGCGGCTACCAGGTGGCCGTGACGCTGCCACTGCCGCCGGCTCCGCCCAGCCCGGCCGCGGGTGCCGGCTCTGCTGCCGATACTCACTCCGGTGCCGGTGCCGGTGCCGGTGCCGGATCCGGATCCGGCGTCGTCGCCCAGGCGATCGACGGCACACGATGACGATCCGGGTGTTCATCGTCGACGACCAGGCCCTCGTCCGCGCCGGCTTCCGGATGCTGGTCGACGCCCAGCCGGACATGACGGTGGTCGGTGAGGCCGCCGACGGCGCGCAGGCCGTGGCAGCCATCGGGAGCTCCTCCGTCGGCACGTCCCTGGTCGGCAACCTCTCGGTCCCGACCGCCGTGATCGGGGCCCCCTCGACGCCGACCGGCGGCCCGGCCCGGTCGGTCACCGACGTCGTGCTGATGGATGTACGGATGCCGGTACTGGACGGTGTGCAGGCCACCGGCCGGATCACCGGTGGCCCCGGCGGCTCTCCGAACGCCCCGAAGGTGCTGGTGCTGACCACCTTCGACCTCGACGAGTACGTCTTCGCGGCGCTCCGGGCGGGGGCCAGCGGCTTCCTCCTGAAGGACGCACGGCCCGATGAACTGCTCGGCGCCATTCGGTCGGTCGCCGCCGGGGATGCCGTCGTCGCGCCCAGTGCCACCCGGCGGCTGCTCGAGCAGGTCACCCACGCCCTGCCCGGCGGACCGCCCGAACCGGATCGGCACCACGACCAGCTGGCGACGCTGACCAACCGCGAGCGGGAGGTGCTGATGGAGGTCGCGGCCGGCGCCACCAACGCCGAGATCGCCATCCGGCTCTTCATGGCTGAGGCGACTGTGAAGACGCACATCGGCCGGCTGCTGGCGAAACTGCACCGGCGTGACCGGGTCGGCCTGGTGGTGCTGGCCTACGAGAGCGGCCTGGTGCAGCGCCGCTGATCCGCTGCGACCGCGGGGCCGTCGGGGCGAGCAGGTCCACCCACGGTCGTAGCCGGCGCTCTCCGACGCGAGCCCATGCTCCGATGGCAACCGAGCCCCGCGCTCCTAGCGTGCTGGGTGCCGTCATATCGCCGCACCAGCGGCGAAGCGGCTTCAGCTCAGGGAGTTTCGCGCCATGACGCCAACAGTGCCAACCAGGGTGCCAACCGGGGTGCCAACCGGGGTGCCAACCGGGGTGACCACCCGAACCCGACCGGCTTCCGCCGCCATCGGGGTGGTGAAGATCTACGGCAGCGACGGCACCGCGGTCCGGGCGCTCGACGGGGTCAGCGTCGAGTTCGCCGCGGGCTCGTTCAGCGCCATCATGGGGCCGTCCGGGTCTGGGAAGTCCACCCTGATGCACTGTCTCGCGGGCCTGGACACGGTGACCGCCGGGTCGGTCTGGCTGGGCGAGCAGGAGCTCACCTCGCTGCCCGATCGCGCCCTGACGCTGGTCCGGCGGGAACGTGTCGGCTTCGTCTTCCAGTCGTTCAACCTGCTCCCGACGCTGACCGCCGAGCAGAACATCCTGCTGCCGCTCGAGATGTCCGGGCGCCGGGTCGACCGTGCCCACTTCGATTCCCTGACAACCTCTCTCGGCATCACCGACCGATTGCGACACCGGCCCAGCCAGCTCTCCGGCGGCCAGCAACAGCGGGTCGCCATCGCGAGGTCGCTGATCACCCGGCCCGACGTCGTGTTCGCCGACGAACCCACCGGCGCCCTGGACCTGCGCACCGGGCAAGCCCTGCTGAGCTACCTGCGCACCAGCAGCCGGGAGTCCGGGCAGACCATCGTGCTCGTCACCCACGACCCCATCGCGGCGTCCTACGCCGACCGCGTCGTCCTGCTGGCGGACGGCCGGCTCGCCGGTGAGATCGCTCGGCCGACAGCCGACGATGTACTGACCGCGATGCGCACGCTGGGGGCCTGACGATGCGTTCCGCACTCACCCCTGCCCTGTCCCAGATCCGTTCCTATCCCAGCCGTTTCGTCGCGGTGACGCTGGCGGTCGTGCTCGGGGTCGGCTTCGTCGCCGCGACCCTCGTGTTCAGCGCGACCTACCGCTCGGCGCTCGCCGACAGCGTGGCCGCGCCGTACCGCGGACGCCGATCTGATCGTCACGCCCACCTCGGACTCCGGTGCTTCGGGTGACGACATCCTGGCCCGGGTCCGGGCAGTCCCGGGCGTCGCGTATGCCGAGAGCATGGCCACCGGGTACGCCACCTACACGGCTGCAGAATCCCGGGGGACCATTGCGTTGCAGGCGATCCCGGCTGATGACCGACTCCGCTGGTTCGGTCTCGAGGAGGGTCGATGGCCGGCCGGCGTCGACGAGGTGATCGTCGATCGGTCGACCGCCACCACCGCGAACCTCGCTGTCGGCCAGCAGTTCTCCGTATCGACAGGCTCGGAAGACAGCGGGCCGGGGCACGAACTCACCATCGTCGGTATTGCCGACACCTCGTCGTCCGTCCTCAGCGGCACGCAGCCGACCGCCTTCGTCGGCGCGGACGTGATCGCACAGGTCACCGCAGCGTGGGGCGGCGATTCGTCCGCACCGATCGCGGTGCTGTCCGGGAATGACGTGCCCGCCGACGATCTGCGCAGCAGCCTCGAGGCGGCCGTCGGCGACAACGCGGTCGTGCAGACCGCCGACGAACGGGCCGACGAAGCGATTGCCGACCTGACCAACGGCGTCGACATCCTGGCCATCGTGCTGCTCGGGTTCGCGGTGATCGCCGTCGTCGCTGCAGGGATCGTCATCGCGAACACCTTCACCATCCTGATCACCCAGCGCCGCCGGCAGATCGCGCTCACCCGCTGCGTCGGTGCGACCTCGGGTCGGGTCCGCCGGGACCTGCTCGTCGAGGCCGGGCTGATCGGCCTCATCGGGTCGGCCCTTGGCATCCTTGTCGGCTGCGCCGTCGGGTGGCTCGGTGCGCGGTTGACCGGGCTCGCCGATGGCTGGCCGGTACTGCCGACCGTCGGGCTGGCCGTCACGGCCGCCGGCGGGATCGTGTTGACCGTGCTCGCCGCTGTTGCGCCCGCGTCCGCAGCGATGCGGGTCGCACCGCTGGTCGCGTTGCAGCCGGTACCGGAGGAGTCACCTCGGCGGCGGGCCGGCCGCCGCAGGTCGTCATCGGGCCCTCCTGACGGGAGCGGTGCGTTGCCCTGCTGGTCCTGGCGGCGTGGGAACCAGGTGCTGCTGGCCCTGGGTGGCGGAGCGCTGTCGGCCGTCGGAATCCTGCTGCTGAGGCCGACATGGTGCCGCCGCTGCTCCGGATGGTCGGGATGGCGGCCGGGCTCGCCGGCGTGCGGGCCGGCTCGCCGCGCTGAAGGCCGGCGAAATCCCGGTCGGGCCGCGGCGACCGCCGCGGCGCTGATGCTGGGCGTCGGGCTGATCGTCACCATGCAGGTCGGTGCGCGAGTGCGAGGCGTCATGGATCGGGGCGACAGTGCAATACCCCGTGGACATCTCATGACGGCGAGGGGGAGGCGATCTCCCGCAGCGTCATCGACGCGGCCGCCGACAGCTGGGCCTTCGTGCTACGCCGCTCTTCCCGGCGCACCAGTGACATCATCGGCCCGGCGGGTGAAGAGGTGGCGACGGATGCGACGGTGCTCGGCGTGGAAAAGGGCGCCGGCGCCGTCATTCCCCAGGTCCCGAGCAAGACCTGCAACCGTGCCGAAGCAGCAGGCATAAC
>CAVXYU010000045.1:0-17589 GCA_963766015.1 uncultured Actinomycetota bacterium
CCGACGACAGCGCGACCACATCGCCGTCCAGCACCGCGCCTTCCAGCACGGGGTCACCCACCACTGCACCGACCACCAACAGCTCCGACGATCACCCGTCATCGACCGAGGATCACTCGCGCGAGGCCGAGCCGGGCGACGACCACGGTGGCCTCTGGTCCGGCGGCGAGGCCGAGCCCGGCGACGACCACGGCGGCCTCCGGTCCGGCGGCGAGGCCGAGCCCGGCGACGACCACGGCGGCCTTCTCGTCGGGTAGCCAGGTGGACCCGGCGACGACGCATCCGGTCACGACGCCGGCGGCAGCAACGGGAACGGGATCGGGATCCGGCCGTACGGGCGGAAGCGACGACAGCACGAACAGCGGCCTCAGCGACGACAGCAGCGACAATGGCAGTGGCGGGGTTGACAGCGCCGACGTCAGCTCTGACAACGATGGCGGCGGTCGCCATGGAGGGGATGACGGTGCCGGTCATCCATGAGCACGACTGAATCTCGGACCCGCCCGCCGTGGACAACTGTCGCGGCGGGCAGTTCCGCGCGCCCCGACATCCCGGTCCGCCGGCGCCGCGTGATGATCCAGGTCATCGTCGGCGCGGCGATCGTGATCGTCGCCGTCGGACTCGTCGGCGTGGTGGCCGTGCGTCGGCTGGCCGAGGCCGAGGCCGTCAACGATGCCGCGAAGACCGCCGACCTGCTGGCGGACTCCGTGGCGCAACCGGAGCTCGCCGACGGTCTGGCGATCGGCGACCCAGCGGCGATCGCAACGATGGACAGCGTCGTCCGTCAGCATGTGCTCGGCGGCTCCATCGTCCGGGTCAAGATCTGGGACGCCCAGGGCCGTATCGTGTATTCCGATGAGCCCGCCCTGATCGGTCAGACGTTTCCTCTGGGGCAGGAGGAGCGGGAGGTCTTCACGACTCCCGCCACCCGCGCCGACATCTCCGACCTGCAGGCGCCGGAGAACCGCTACGAGCAGGGCAACGGCAAGCTGCTCGAGGCCTACCGACCGGTGTGGACGCCGTCCGGGACGCCCCTGCTGTTCGAGACCTATTTTCGCTACGACGATGTGACCGAGCGCAGCGGGCAGCTCTGGCGTGGGTTTGCCGGTATCACCCTGAGCAGCATCCTGGTGCTGGTCGTGCTCCTGCTGCCCGTGCTGTGGCGCTTGCTCGATCAACTCAACCAGGCTCAGGCGCAGCGAGAGGCGTTGCTGCAGCAGGCTCTTGACGTCTCCACCCAGGAGCGGCGGCGCATTGCCGGTGCACTGCACGACGGCGTGGTCCAGGATCTCGCGGCCACATCGTTCACCGTGGCCGGGTCCGCGGAACGGGCGGCCGCGCTGGGGCAGTCTGCCCTGGCCGAAGAATTGCGCGGCGCGGCCGCCACGGTCCGCACCAGCATCGGTGGTCTGCGTTCGCTGCTGGTCGACATCTACCCGGCCAGCCTGGCGACGGCGGGACTGGCGGCGGCACTGGAGGACCTCGCCGCGACCGTGCGTGCGCGAGGTATGTCGGTGTCGGTCGACATCGGCCCGACACCCGGATTGGACGCCGCCGGCGAGCGGTTGATCTTCCGGGTGACGCAGGAGTGCCTGCACAATGCGGTGCGCCATTCCGCGGCAACCGCCGTGATGGTGCGCCTGCGGGCGACGAAAGAGGATGTCGTGCTCGACATCGAGGATGACGGCGTCGGTTTCGATGCCGAGCGGGTGCTGACACATCCCGAGGAAGGACATTTCGGAGTGCGGATCATGGGAGACGTTGTGGCGGAGGCCGGCGGGACGCTGCGGCTGGCCAGTACGCCGGGTGCCGGAACCCATTGGCAGCTCACGGTGCCGGCGCGATGAGCGCGCCCGCGTCGAGGCAGACCTCATCCGACAGCGGCTCCTCCGATCCGGAGGGCAAGCTGACGATCACGGTGATGCTGGTCGACGACCACCCACTGGTTCGGGCAGGACTGAGCGCATTGATCGGTTCGACCGACGACCTGACCGTGGTCGCCGAGGCCGCCGGCGGTGAAGAGGCGATCCAGTTCGCCGGGGAGCTGGGGCCCGACGTCATCCTGATGGACCTGTCGATGCCCGGTATGAACGGCATCGAAGCGACCAGGCGGGTCCTGGAGCGCAGACCGGAGTCGTTCGTCGTCGTGCTCACGTCGTTCCACGACCATGCTCAGGTCGCGAAGGCACTCTCGGCCGGGGCCATCGGGTACCTGCTGAAGGACTCCGATCCGCGTGAGGTCCTGTCCGCCATCCGGTCCGCCGCACAGGGCCACGCGCCGATCGACCCGCGGGTGGCCAGGGTGTTGTTGCCCTCGACGGCGCCGGCCCCCGGTGACGACCTCAGCGTTCGCGAGCGGCAGGTCCTGGAGCTGGTCGCAAAAGGCCTGCCGAACAAGCTGATCGGCAGGTCACTGGGCATCAGCGAACGGACCGTCAAAGTCCATGTGGGCCACCTGTTCCGGCGTATCGGCGTGGCGGACCGGACCAGCGCCGCAATGTGGGCACGGGACAACCTGCCGGTCGAATCTCCCGAAAGCACATAGGTCGTTGTCGCGCAGGAGTCGGGTCCTGCCTTGAGCGAAGAAATCGGCATGCCGATGCGGCCCCGGGCGACACCCGCTCGCCCGGGACCGCACATTCTCGGACTGTCAGATACGCACAACCCCGGTGCAGCGCTCGCCGGTGACGGTGTTGCGGGCGGTACCGACGATCCGGTCGGTACCGGCCCGGTTGGCCGCGCGCAGCTCGACGCTGAAGGAACCGCTGGGGGCGGTGGTGACCCGGTTGCCGGCGAAGATCCGGACGGTGTTGTCGGTCAGGCTGACCGCCCACTTCTGGCCGACCCGGTTGCTGTCGACCTCCATCTCGATCTGCAGCCGACCGTCGTCGGGCTTCGCCTTCAGCTTCCAGGTGCTGGTGGTCGAGCAGTGGCCGGCGGCACGGACGTCGCCGCCACCGCCCTGCGCCAGTGCGGGTCCGGCGAATGCTCCGGCGAAAAGTGTTGCAGCGAAAGTCGCCCCGATGATGGCGGGAGCGGTGGGAAGCTTCATGGCGTGTCCTCCTGAGTGGGCCTGACGACCGGATGTCGTGACCTGCTCAGCCTGAAACACGCGCGGTAGCAACGACAATGCGACCATGGCACTAGTACCGAGCGAAAGAGCACGGCGCGGCGGCGACGCGGATCGGCTACCGCCTTCACACTTTCGGGGTGATCAAGACGGCCGCGGCGCATCGCGCGGTAGATCTCGTCGGCGCCCCACACCAGCACCGGCATGGGTAGCAATGCAATGAGGGCCCAGCCGGGAAGGGGCGCGGTGCCGAATATCGTCTGGAGCGGAGGCAGGTAGATCACTGCTGCCGCAAACAGCAGTTCGAAAGCAATGCCGCCGAGCAGCAACCGATTGGTGGTCAGGCCGATCTGCCGGAGGGATGCATGCTGGGTGCGGGCGGCGAAAGCGGTGCCGACCTGGCAGGCGACAATGGCGGCGAAGCTGGCTGTGGTGGCCTGGAGATAGGCATTGTGCAGTGGTGCGCCGGGCCCGGTTGCGATCGCGGCGGGTGTCCCTCCATGTCGCGGCGGTTGACACCTCCGACGTAACCCCGGTTCCGCGTCGACCGATAGGGCCGAAAGTCAGCTGCTGCGTGTCAGCCGGCCAGCTCTTGTATGACGGTGACCAGCTCCTGCTCCGTCATCTCGGACGGTCACCGAGTCGACGTCATCAGGAACAGGAGCTGACCGAACCGTGACCTGTCGCGCCGAGAACGACACGGCGCGTGACCTACCGCGCGCGTTCGCGCAGTGCGGCCGACGCGGCGGCGGATCGGCGTGCCAGGGCGGGTGTCGGCGGTGAGGAGGTGGTCGAACTCGACGATCGGCCGGCCGCCGACCAACAGCAGTTCCAGTTGCGACCGGCTGCCGAAGACGAGAGTGCAGACGGGATCGTTGATGTCGGCGCCGGGCAGGCCGTCAACGCGCCACAGCGCAACGTCCGCGAGCTTTCCCACCTCCAGCGAGCCGAGATCACCGTCCCGGCCGAGAACACGGGCGCCACCCGTAGTGGCCAACTTCAGGACCTCCCGGGCGCTCATTGCGGTCGATCCGCCGCGCAGCCGAGCGACCAGCAGCGCCTGGTGCAGTTCCTCGTCCATCCGACCTGACTCGTCGGAGGCCGAGCCGTCGACCCCCAGGCCGACAGGTACTCCGGCGGCCAGCATGTCGGCGATCGGCGCGATGCCCGACCCCAGCCGGCCGTTCGAGGTGGGGCAGTGCGCGACGCCCTCCGGTCGCTGCGAACCGGGCGATGTCGTCTGTGGTGGGGTGCACGACGTGCGCGAACCACACATCCGGGCCGATCCAGTCCAGGTCCTCGACGTACTGACCGGGCGTCCGGTCGTACTTCTCGACGCAGAAGCTCTGCTCGTCGAGCGTTTCGCACAGATGCGTGTGCAGCCGGACCCCACGGGACCTCGCGATCTCCGCGGCACCCTTCATCAGGGCGGTGATCACCGAGAACGGGAGCAGGGCGCCGCCGCTATCTGCAGCATGGAGTCGGGTGACCCGTCGTGCCACCTGCTGATCGCGTCATCGGTGGCGGCCAGCGCCACGGATGGCGGCGATCCGGGTGCCCTCCACCACCAGGTGGCCGGACCGGTGCTCGGTGCCAGCGGCGTCGACTGTCGCAACGGCGCATCCGGAGATGACGGTGACGGCGCTGCCGGATCCGGACACTGCTGACCTCCGATGCGGTCGGTGACGCTGGTGACGGCGCACTCTCGCCAGGGCACCGTGAACGCCGATGATGACCCAGCGACCCTGTCAGCAGTTGATGCCGCGAGTGTGTCGCAGACGATTCAGCGCATTCACCCGGTTTGTACCGCGATGAGTGCGTGGTCCAGGCCGGAAAGCCGTCAGGCCCCCGACAATGTCGGGGGCCTGACGCAGGTGGGTGAGCGACGGGGCTCGAACCCGCGACCACCGGCACCACAAGCCGGAGCTCTACCAGCTGAGCTACGCCCACCATGCCCCGCGCTTCCGAGCCGAAGAGCTGGGCGGCGCGCGGACCGAGGAAGTCTAACCGATGCCGGACCGGTGCCACTCCGCCGAGCATCCGCGCTGGTCCGCGACGACATCAGTATCTGGTGGCCACTTCGGTGGCGACGGCCTGCACCTGGTCCGACCTCGGGCCGGGCAGCGGGACGAACGCGGTACCGCGGTAGTAGGCCAACTCCCGGATCGACTCGGTGATGTCGGCCAACGCCCGGTGGGTCATCTGCCTTCGGCGGCTGGCCGAAGTAGATGCGCGGGTACCAGCGCCGGCACAGCTCCTTGATGCTGGACACGTCGATCATCCGGTAGTGCAGATGTTCGTCCAGCGATCGGCATGTCGCGACTGATGAAGCCCCGGTCGGTGGCGATGGAGTTGCCCGCCAACGGAGCCGTCTTCGGCTCGGGGACGTGCTCGCGGATGTAGTCGAGGACGAGCTGCTCGGCCTGCTCCAGGGTCACCGTCGATTCCCGCACCCGGTCGGTCAGGCCGGACTTGGCGTGCATCTCGACCACCACCTCGGGCATCGCGGCCAGCTCCTCGTCGGTGGCGTGGATCACCACGTCGATGCCGTCGCCGAGGATGTTCAGGTCGCTGTCGGTGACCAGGGCCGCGATCTCGATCAGCTTGTCGGTCCGCAGACTCAAGCCCGGTCATCTCGCAGTCCACCCACACCAGTCGGTCATTCACCCTTCGGACCCTAGTCGCACGGACCGACAGCCGTGGCGGCGCGCGCCGACACGGCGCAGCCTCGTTACGCTGCCCGGGATGCCTGACCTGGGGGGAACATGACAACGCCGTCACCGGCCGAGGCTTCGGCCGCCGCCTCACGGATCGCTCGCCGGCTACGAGACGCAGGCAGCCGCGGTCGCCTTGGGTTCGGTGGTGATCGCGGGGGTGGCCGAACCGACGGCGCTGGTGCGGATCCCGCTCGCTACGTTCAACCGGCACGGTCTGGTCGCCGGCGCGACCGGCACCGGAAAGACCAAGACGCTCCAGGTCATCGCGGAGCAGCTGTCCGAGGCCGGCGTGCCCGTCCTGATCCCCGACGTCAAAGGTGATCTGACCGGGCTGTTCTCGCCCGGTGAGCCGGGTGAGAAGATCAGTCAACGCGCGACGGAGACGGGTGATCACTGGTCGGCGGCGGCATTCCCGGTCGAATTCCTCAGCCTGGCCGGCCAGGGATCCGCGGTCCCGATCCGGGCCGCGATCGACTCGTTCGGGCCGATCCTGCTGTCAAAGGTGTTGGGCCTCAACGCCACCCAGGAATCCACCCTCGGCCTGATCTTCCACTGGGCCGACTCGCGGGCGTTGCCGCTGCTGGACCTCAAGGACCTGCGGGCAGTGATCATGCATCTGACCGGCGATGAGGGAAAGCAGGACCTGCGTGATCTCGGCGGCGTGTCCAAGGCCACCGCCGGCGTCATCCTCCGTGCGGTGACGAACCTGTTCGCCCAGGGCGGCGACCGGTTCTTCGGCGAGCCGGAACTGGCCGTGACAGACCTGCTCAGGCTGGCCGGGGACGGCCGCGGCGTCATCACGCTGTTCGAAGTGGCGGAGCTGCAGACGAACCCGGTGCTGTTCTCCACCTTCCTGATGTGGCTGCTGGCCGAGCTCTTCGAGGAGCTGCCGGAGGTCGGGGACCTCGACAAACCCAAGCTGGTGTTCCTGTTCGACGAGGCGCACCTGCTGTTCGCCGACGCGTCGAAGGCGTTTCTGCTGGCCGTCCAACAGACGGTCAAGCTCATCCGGTCCAAGGGAGTGGGTGTCTTCTTCTGTACGCAGCTGCCGACCGACGTGCCGGGTCCGGTGCTCTCCCAGCTGGGCGCGCGAATCCAGCATGCGCTGCGAGCGTTCACTCCGGACGACCAGAAGGCGCTGTCGGCGACCGTGAAGACCTATCCGGTCACTGACGACTACGACCTGTCCAGCGCGCTCACCAGCCTGGGCACGGGTGAGGCGATCGTCACCGTGCTGTCCGAAAAGGGCGCTCCGACACCCGTCGCCTGGACGAGGATGCGGGCGCCGCGGTCGCTGATGGCGCCGTCCGACCCGGCCGCCGTGCGCGCCGCGGTCGCAGGGTCGCCGTTGATGGCCAGGTATGGGCAGGACCTTGACCGGGATTCGGCCTACGAGATGCTCACAGCGCGGATCGGTCCGGGCGCCGCACCCGATACTCCGAACGCTAAGGCTGCGCCAACACCCACCCCGGCCGGAACCGCTGCGCCCGGACCAACCGCGACGACGCTGGGCCCGGACGGCTGGCCGTCGCTCACGCCGGCGCCGTACAACCCCCACCTGGATGAGCCGCCGGCGACCGCGCCGTCTCCCGGGGCAGGGACGCAGGAGCGGACGTCATCCGGCCTGGGGGAGGTGCTGAACAATCCGGTGGTGACGTCGTTCATGAAATCCCTGGGCACATCGCTCGGTGGAGCGCTCGGACGTTCGGTCTTCGGTACCCGCAAGAGGCGCCGCTGACCGATACTTCTTCCTCGCCGAGTCGGGTCGCCCGACGGGATCACGTGCCGACTGGAACGATTGCCCCTGTGCGGCCGTTGTTCTTGGACGAACGGCCGCGTGCGGTCACCGCTCGGTCCGGCCGAGCCGCAACACACAGTGAAGGGAACGAACGTCCGTGGACACGCTCCTGTGGATCGTCATCATCGCCGCTCTCGCGGTGGCATTCCTGTGGTACCAACGCCAGCGGGGTGCGAGCTCGGCCCGCTCGCTCGAGGACGCGCGGCGCCGAAGCACGCAGATGGGTCGAGCGGCTGGGCGGCCAGGTTTACGCGCTCGATCCCAAGGACGACCAGGCCGCGCGTCAGGCGCTGGCGGATGCCGCCGAGCGGTTCACCGCCGCCGGCTCACAGGTCGAGCAGGCAAAGTCCGTCCAGCAGTACCGGCTGGCCCAGCAGACCGCCTACGAGGGCCTCTACTACGTCCGGGCGGCGCGGACCTCGCTCGGGCTGGACCCGGGTCCGGAATTGCCGGCCATTCCCGGCCAGCAGCAGGCGGGCGCGGTGTCCGAGGACCGAGCCGTGACGGTCGAAGGACATGAGTACGAGGCCTCGCCGCAGCCCGGTGACCGCACCAGGCACTACTACCCCGGCGGCATGGTGGCCGGCCGGCCGGTGCCCCGCGGCTGGTACTCCGAGCCGTGGTGGAAGCCTGCGCTGGTCGCGGGCGCCTGGGGCGTCGGTTCTTACCTGGTGGCCTCGACGCTGTTCACCGGGATGGCCGGGATCGGCTGGGGCGGCGGGTACGAAGCGGGGTACGACGCCGGCCAGGCCGATGCCGGCGACGGTGGCGCCGACGCCTCCGGTGACGGTGGTGACTCGGGTGGTGACTACTCAGGCGGCGACTACTCCGGTGGCGACTACTCCGGTGGCGGCGACTGGGGCGGTGGCGGTGACTTCGGAGGTGGCGGCGATTTCGGAGGTGGCGGCGACTTCGGCGGCTTCTAGCCGCTGGGCGGATCCAGTGGCGATCGTGGTTCCCGACCGTGATCGCTGCGGTTAGGGTCGTCCCGTCCGGAGCCGGCCGCGCGGCCGCCTCGCCGGCAAGGAAAGTGGCGCCCCGATGTCCGATCGCACCGCACTCCGGCCGCTGTACTCACCGATGCGCCCCCGGTCGCCTGATGAGCCGCACCGCGCCTCGACTCCCCTCGAGTTGCTGTTCGATCTGTGTTTCGTCGTCGCGGTCGCCCAGGCGGCGGCAAGTCTCGATCACGCCTTCATCGAGAACCACATCGCGACAGGAGTTTTGCAGTACCTGATGGTGTTCTTCGCCATCTGGTGGGCATGGATGAACTTCACCTGGTTCGCCTCTGCCTATGACAACGACGATGTGCCATACCGGCTGACAGTGCTCGTGCAAATCGCCGGATCACTGGTGTTGGCCGCGGGGATCCCGCTCGGGTTCGAGAACGGCAGCAACGTCGTGATCGTGATCGGCTACGTGATCATGCGGTTGGCGCTGGTCAGCCAGTGGCTGCGGGCGGCGGCGTCCGATCCGCAAAGGCGGGCGACCAACCGCCGGTACGCGGCCGGAGTGACGCTGGTGCAACTGTTCTGGCTTCTCCTGCTGCTTGTACCGAAGGAGCTGTTCTTCATCGGATTCTTCATCGCGGTGGTTGCTGAACTCGCGGTGCCTGCGGTAGCCGAACGAGGTCTTCAAACGAACTTCCACCCACACCACATCGCCGAGCGCTACGGGCTGTTCACCGTCATCGTGCTGGGGGAGTCGGTCACAGCCGCCACCCTGGCCTTCCAGGGGGCACTCGAGGAGAACGACGACGCCATAACGCTGATCGGCATGGCCGTCGCGGGTGTGGTGATCCTGTTCTGCATGTGGTGGGTGTACTTCGACCACGAGGCCGGGCCGAGGGCCTCCTCGGTGCGGGCGACATTTCTGTGGGGCTACGGCCACTACGTGGTGTTCGCGGCGGCTGCCGCCGTCGGCGCCGGACTGGTGGTTGCGGTGTCCTATGAGCAGGGTGACACCGACGGCATCAGCTCCGCCGTCTCCGCGATGGCGGTGACCGTGCCGGTGGCGATCTACATCGTCGCGATCGGGTTGCTACATGCGCATCCCGGGCGGCCGAAGATCATCGCGTGGTCGACAGGTATCGCGGCGGCGTTGATCTTGGCGGACTCGTTCGTGCCCGCACCGCTGTACCTGACCGCGGGCGTCCTGGCCGTGCTGGTGGCCGTCATCACCGCGACCACGCGGAGCCTGCCCTCGATCGGTGTGCTCCGGCGATCAGCCGACCGGAGGACCCAGCCGGAGTAACACACGGGTGCAGCGCGCCCGGCAGGATTCGAACCTGCGACCTGAGGATTAGAAGTCCCCTGCTCTATCCAGCTGAGCTACGAGCGCTTGTGTCTGACCTGCGGTGATGGCGGTTGCAGGTTCAGAGTCGGTGTGGTCGGAGACCTGAGAACCGCTCGGGCGCCCGCCACACGCACAGAGAGCTTACGTTGCTCGACGCCGGAGCCGGGTAGCCGCACGCCTGGTTTGACTTTGCGCAGCACGACGCCCGGTGGCTCAACCCGGCGACGCATCTACTCACCCCCGCGCCGCAGACGTTCGCCGCCACGACCGCGGCCGGCCGCTGGCTGGACGCTCAGCGAGCCGACCTCGACCGCGGGCTCGCGATCGACGACAGGGCCGGCGATCGTGCGCTCCGCGAGTGGTGGCCCGGCTATATCCAGAGCATCGCCGGCCTCAAGCCCTCCACAGTGGTGAACTACGAAACGCATGGGCTGCGGGTCGAACCCACCTTCGGGCAGCATCAGCGTGCGGCTGATCCGCCCCGGCCACATCGAAAATGGATCACCGACATCTCGGTTGAACGGGTGTCCGCGGCCAATATCGGCGGCGCCCACCGGGTGCTCCGACGGGTCCTCAACCGGGCCGTGCGGGACGGGGTCATCGCCACACAACCCGGCGCTCCTGCGCCGCGGAGCGATGCCCCGGAAGACCCACCGTGAGCATCCCGTACTGAACCCCGCCCAGGTGGAGAAGTTCGTCGCCGCGATGAAGCGGGACGACGACAGGACCATCGTTTGGCTGTTGGCCTACGGTGGCCCGCGGATCGGCGAGGCCCTGGCGCTGCGGCGAGGCAACCTGGACCCCGTCGGGCACACCCTCACCATCCGGGTGAGCGCCGGCGAGGTGCACTGCAGGCTCGTCGTGGGGCCGACCAAGACCTACGCCATCCGCACCGTCACCGTTCCGGCGTCGCTGAGCGCCGAACTGGCACTGCGGTTGGCAGACCGCGCAGTTTTGCGTCGATCTTGTCCGGCCTGGTGGCTTCCGCGGTCCGGCAGGGTGGTTCGGTGATGGCATTCGGAGACCTGTATCTGGCGGACGTCAGGGCGCATCGGGAGCGGCAGGTGCAGGGCAGTGGGCTTTATCCGGTGTTCCCGTTGTGGGATCGGGACACCACCGCGTTGAGCCAGGACATGGTGCGAAGCGGCCTGCGGGCGACGGTCGGCTGCAGCACTAGGTCTTCGCCGACCCCTGCCGGTGCCAGTTCCCGGCGACATCTGCCAGCAGGCGGTCGACGAGCTCGGGCGGGAAGTCAGCGAAGCTACCGCGATTGTCGAGACCAACCGCGTGCAGCCAACTTCGCTGGTCCGCATCCACACGGTCTCGGCGACCGCCACCTCGCGTCCCTGAATGGTCCGTACCGGGTTCGCCAAGGCCTCGGCCGGCAGGTCCCGCCATCCGACGTTCAGCGCGACGGCGGCATGGTGATGCAGATTCCGCATGGCTCTCGATAAGCGACCCGATCGGAACAACCCGCGGCCGTGGGCGACGGCCGCGGTTTCCGCCGGGACCGCAGCACTTGCCCTCCGGTACCGACGACGTCAAATGGGTCCTCGGAGTTAACAGGATTTCAAGGAATCGCCGGTCCCGGTAATTGGTTCTGTCACACATTCCGCGATGCCGCCCGTCGCTGTTCCCAACTGCGTAAACGTTGGGCGCTGGACCTGTGGCTCTTGGATGCGGGTGCCGGGTTCTGCTTGCACATCTGTCACCCGGCTGTGATCGACCGCGTCGACCGGCTCGGCGAATCGGTGGTGATGCCCGCGCCCGCGCATCCGCGGGCGCGGGGGTGGCGCTGCCGCCGCTGCGGGCGGGTATCGACATAGGTGCATAACCGCTATCGACGGCAGGTGACGGAACGACCCGTCGCGGCACGACCAGTGGTGGTGTGGTTGACGGTGCGCCGGTCTTTCTGCGACCACGTCGACTGCAGCGCATCAACTCTCATTGAGCAGGTTCCGGGTTGACCGAGCGGCACGCCCACCGCAGCGTTGGCATGCGAGCTGCTTCGTCGGCACTCGGGTCCGAGGCCTTGCGAATCCGCCGGTCGGGTCGGGTGAGCGTTCTTGGTATTGATAAGTTCGCACTGCCTCGCAGGCACCAAAACGGCACGGTGCTGGTCGATCGAACGGCGGTCATCGGCCGGTGGATGTGCTAACCGGAACGATCTCGACAGGCGACGAAAGGAAATGGACATGCGCGATGCAGGGCCCGACGGTTCCGGTGTGGGTGCGGCGGACCGGGCCGGGACACCGACGATGTCGTCTCGGTCGGAACGTGCCGAAGACCTGGAAGCCAAAGCCTTGCAGGACCACGTTGATCCGGTTGCGGATGAGACGGAGCGTGCCCGGGAAGCAGAGCGGATCGCTCAACAACCTGACTTCTGATAGCCAACGAACTGAACCGACGCCGGGCATGCACACACACCCGTACCGGCAAGCCCGTTGGCGAGCATCACTGCGGCCCACATTCAGGACTCCCGGCGCGTCCGTCTTTACGACGCCATTTAGCTAGGTCAAAGGTGCCACCTAATTTGACAGTTCATAATTTCACGCACTCGGCCCTTCCGACTCCGCTGAGAATCAGCGAAGTTACAGGTCTACTAACCTATGAAAAGGACGACGAGGGACCAATGACGTCGATCAAGGTCGGCGTCACCTCCCCTAGCGGGACTCGGTCGCGCACCACAGGCCATCGCTCGGGTCGCCGAGGAAAGCGAGCGCATCGGTTTGGACTCGGTGTGGTCCTGGGAAGCGGCTGATGGGACCGACGGTGCCCATCACGACCGATCTCACCCGTTCGTCTGGACCAAACCCGCAGAATGAACCGTCCCGGCGGCGTTGGTCACTGCGCCGTGTAAGGTGCCCACCGCTCGCAGGGCGCCGTTCTGCACGACGAGCTTCTGCACGTCGAGCGCACCGGCGGTGGTTCCCCTGCCGTCGCCCAGTGTTTCTGTGACCGGGCGACCGCCGTGGGGTCGGAGCGGGAAGCGGCTTCGCACTGCCCGTGCTGGCGAATCAGACGCCCAGCAGGAATGCGGTGGCCAAGTGGGCCAGCAATGCCATGCTTTTGTCACCATCTTCATGATCAGTCCCTTTCCCCGGTGTGAGCCGCGACGGCGAGTCGGATGTCCAAGAGTCCTCTGACTGGCCCGTTGCATCCTCGTCATATCGAAGACCACAACTACTTACAGAATGGGGACCGGGCTGTCACGCCGGGCGTGGCGCGACGGCCGGGGCCACCGGTCCGGCGGGATCGGCGATGCGATTGGACGATCGAATGCCGAACGACCAAGGTCAGAATCGGTGCGATCGGCGCAGCGATCGCGAGCGCGCGTCTGGGTCGTACACGGCTCGATACAAGGGAGTGGCCCAGAGCCTGGTGATGAGAGATTGCCGCGGAGCGCGGTAGGGCCGCAGCCGTCCCGGTGGGCGGGCGCCGGGTTGCCCGTCGTCGTGCCACCGTTGGAGCTCTCGGGCGACGTCCGCGAAGGCCGCGAACGCGCGAACGGGGTCCAGCAGATCCTCGTCGTTGTTCCCTTCGCGGTCGAGGTGTTCGCGGGACAATTGGAGCCGCAGATCCCGGGCGAAGACGCGTGCCCCATGATCGAACCGATCCAATACTCCCGGTTGCCGCAGATCGAGGCGGTCGTCGAGGACTGCGCAGGACAGTTCCGAATCGTGGGTCCACGAGCGGAGGTTGACGTTGTCGGAGCCGACTGTGGCCCACACGTCGTCCACCACACAGACCTTCGCGTGTACGTAAATCGGTGTTCCGGCGTGGTTCTCGATGCCGTAAACACCCACCCGGGCGCCGCCGGCGGCGCGCAATTCGTCGAGTGCCTGCTTCCGGCCGATCAGGTTCGGCGGCAGGGCGAGCCGCCCGTCCTGATCGGGATACCTCGGAATGACGGCGATCAGGTGCAGCATAGGGTTTCGGCGCAACGCGTCGGCGAAGCAACGCACGACGTCGGTAGCCCACAGGTACTGGTCTTCCAGGTAGATCAGGCTGTTAGCCCGGCCGATGACCTTGTCGTAGGCGTGGGCCACGCTGCGTTCGCCGTCGGGTGCGAACGGATAACCGGGTCGGCGTCTGGGGTAGGTCCGAAGCACCTGCACGGCCATGGTTCCCGTTGGCACGGGGTCGGCCAATGGGGCGGGTAGTACGCCGGCATGGTCGTCGTCGCGTCGGATCAGGTCGGCCAGCCGGTCGAAGGGGCTGCGGGTCAGCGGCGCCGGGTCGTCCCAGCGTTCCCGGAACACTGTTTCCAGGTCGGCGACCGCCGGCCCGTGCACGGCCAGTTGGACGTCATGCCACGGGGGCGTTGGTCCATAGATGGTGGCCATCGCCTGCTTCTGCGGATCCCCGGCATGGTCGGAACCGTCGCGGCGGCTGTGACACAGGTCGATGCCACCGACGAACGCCACATCAAGCTCCGGTCGCCCCGGATGACGTAGCACGACAAGCTTCTGATGGTGAGATCCGCCTGGGCGGA
Organism: uncultured Actinomycetota bacterium; assembly: GCA_963766015.1. Classification (GTDB taxonomy): domain Bacteria; phylum Actinomycetota; class Actinomycetes; order Mycobacteriales; family Nakamurellaceae; genus Nakamurella. Next base: position 14,376 of record CAVXYU010000045.1, read on the forward strand.
CCCGCATGTCCCGTAGGCACTCCCCACCGGCGGCTTCGATCTCCTCACCCATATGCCGGTTCTCCTGCTCGCTGAACGCAAACCGGTCGAGGTGTGAGCGCCACATCAGGCCCTTGACCACCACTCCACGGCGGGCCGCGTCCGAGAAGACCCGCGAGACCTCGGTGCCCGCGCCGTTCAGGAGCTCGTCGGGATCACCGCGCCAATCGGTGAACAGCAGCAGGTCACCTGCCGTCAGCGCCCGTACGCAGCGGAGCAGCTCGGCGAAGTACGCCTTGCCATGTACCAGCGGGGTGACGGCATTGCCGACCGTGAACGCCGCCCGACCGGGATGCCGGCTATCCAGCGTGGTGAACGGGTTGCCCCGCTCGGCGGGACCGAGGAACCACCCATGGACGACCACCGTGACATTCAACCCCGCCCGGCGGCGGAGCACGGCGCGGGCCGGGCGATCGGCCAAACTTTCTTACCCGCCGAAATGCCCAGCCCGATCCACTGTCGCTGATTCATCTGCCGTTGCAGTGGCAACATGCTCCGCAGAATCGGAGGTTTCGATATGGCTGCCGGCATGCGCCCTCCCACCGGGGACCGTCCACGCCCGCAACGGACCGGCCGGGTCATCGCGACAACTGGTGTACCACTGCTCGCCGCCGCGGTTGGCATCGTCGGCCTGATGTGGATCCTGGGTTGGCTGCTCATCAACAGTTCAGTACCGGCGCTTCTCGGCAGTGCGGACACCCAGATCAGCGCTTGGGCCGTCGAGCATCGGACGCCGACTTTGGACGGTCTGACCCACGTCGGCAGCATGATGGCCGACACGTTCGTCGCTCTCGCCGTGACGGCGGTGGCTGTCGTGATTCTTCGGCTATGGCTCGGCCGGTGGCGCGACTCACTGGTGGTCGTGGTCGCCATCGTCGGGGAACTGCTGATCTTCCTGGTCATCACCGCCGTCGTCCACCGCGCCCGGCCGGCGGTTGCGCAGCTTGACCAGGCGCCACCGACGTCGAGCTTTCCATCGGGGCACACCGGAGCGGCGGTCGCACTCTACGGGTGTCTTACGGTGATCCTGTTGCGCAACGTCAAACCGCGATGGGCGGCCGTCAGCCTGGCCGTGCTGGGCTGCGTCATTCCTGTTGTCGTTGCGGCTTCGAGGGTCTACCGAGGGATGCATTACCCGACCGACGTCCTTGCGGGAGCCCTCGCCGGCGGCATCTGGCTCGCCGTCGTGCTGGTGGTGTTGCTGCCGACTCGCACTATCACTGCCGACAGCCCGGATGACCGCTGAGCAGGAGAATGCGTGGCGCATCGATCGTTTCCCGTCTTTGCGCGACTAATGAATCTCCCCGAACGTGGGTTAGGCCGACAAGCGCCACCCGACGGTGCGACTCATCGACCAGGCCGCCAAGGCCGAATTGGCCGAACCTTTGGCTGGCGGTAGATCGGCCGACCAGATGCGCTCGTACCGGACCCGAATCGACACCTGGTCGATGCATGCCGCAGGCGCGGGCGCCCCGATACCTCCCCCGTTTCGGAGCTCGCGAGTTATTGGTCTGCCAGGATGGGGGCGTCGGGTGGCTTCCAGGAGATGGCCGCGTGGAGGAGCGCTTGCGCAGTCCAGGCCATGAGGGCGACCGCTTCATCGCGGGTCAGATGGGCGACGTCGGTTTGCCAGGTGAGGGCTTCGATGCCGATCGCGCTGCGAATGGCCAAGGCGAGTTGGTGGAGTTGTTGGTCAGTAAGTTGACCGCGCAGCGGGGCCAGGGCCTCGCTGATCCAGGCGATGGCGCGGCCTTGCCGCAGCGGTAACGCGGCCCGGGAGGCATTGTCACCGCTCAGCGACAAACGAAGCATGGTGCGCTGTTGCGATTCGGTGCGGGTGATGAGGCTGGTGAATTCCTGGACGACGTGGGCCAACCGCTCGGCCGGATCGGTCGGCGGGTCGGCGGGTAACAGCGATGTCGCCGCGGTTTCGGGATGCGCGGCGGCGAGCAGGGCGTGTTGGTTCGGGAAGTACCGATACCCGACCGCGCGGGACACGCCGGCCGTCGTGGCCACCTGCTCCACGGTGGGGGCGACGCCGGAATTCACCAGGTCCTGGGCGGCGCGGATCAGTGCCGCGCGGGTCCGTTGCTTCTGGTTGACACGCCCGGCGGCTTCGTAGGGGATTGACACACAGGTGAGGATACTTCACTCTCATCATGAGATACGAGTCTCACGAAGGAGAGTGTTGCCATGACCACCACCAGCACGCCGGCCGCCATCGTCCGGAGCGCCGCCGACGGTGAACGCCGCTGGTTCTACGGCGGCGGTGTGCACACCTGGAAGGCGACCGCGGAGGAAACGAACGGCGCGTTCCTGCTGTTCGAGGACAGCATGGAGCGCGGCAAAGCGACGCCGCTGCACACCCACCCGGACTCTGACGAAACGATGATCGTCCTCGACGGCGAGATCGTCATGCATATGGACGGCACCGATCACCAGATCGGGGCTGGTGGGGTGGCCATGGCGCCGAGAGGCGTTCCGCACGCGTTTCTCGTGGTGTCGGCGACGGCGCGGCTCTTGTGCCTGCACACACCGGGCTGCTGCCAGGCGTTCTACCGGGACGCGAGCACACCGATCACCACCGACAAACCGGCTGACCGAGAAGTTGACTTCGCCGTCGTGCAGGCATCGGCAAAGAGCAACGGCGGCATCGTCATTCTCGGACCACCACCGTTCAACCGGCAAGGCTGAATGCGACGCTCGCAGTCGGGCCAGCACAGCGCGAAGACTGGCGACGTCAGCAAGGGTCCAGTCTCGTCGACGCTCGACAGGAATCATCTGCGGATGTTGTTTGCCGTCCCGCATACCGAACACTCCGGGGATACATTTGCGCAGCCGGCGGGGGGCGGGGCGATGTCCCGCAAGAGGGGTGACCCTGCCGGGAACCTGCGTTCCGGCCGGATGTCGCCGGATCGGACTTACCGTCGACCGCGATGCATTCGAGCCGGGGGTTTTCAGCGGATGGGCCGGTGCCTCCGGCGCGTTGCCTGGCGGCTTCGCGCCTGATCGCCCGGTACACAGTGGACCGTGCGACGCCGAATAAGCCGCCGATTTCCGCGGTGCTGTAGTCACCGGATTTCCGCACGGCGACCAGGTGTGCTTCTCGGCGCGGGTTGAGCTTGGGCTGCTTGCCCCGCAGTCGGCCCTTCGCCTTCGCGATTCTCATGCCTTC
>CAVXYU010000046.1:0-49867 GCA_963766015.1 uncultured Actinomycetota bacterium
TCCCTATCGAAGCGTATGACTATCATTCGCGTTGGAGACCAGATAATCAACACCGGACACTGGAGGAGTGACGAGCGATTAGGCTTGATCCATACTGGCGCCCGCACGCTGAACGGGTCCGACGTCACCGCCGCGCAAGACGCGGGTCGATGCCCTCGTCTGTCGGTCCATACGGCTGCGCTCAATTGATCGACGCAGGTCCTCAAGGTGTGTGAGTGTGTGCGACCGCGTCATCCGGCCAATGCCGACGAACCCGTCCCGGCGGCCTGCGGCTTATGCGGCAAACGCCGCGCCAGCTGCCCGCCGACCGGGTCGCCAACCCGGGTCAGGTTTCCGTCCGGCCGGGCCGCCAACCCGGGTCAGGTTTCCGTCCGGCCGGGCTGAGGCGACCCCGCCCAAGTTTCCCGCCGGCGAGGCCCAGGCGACCACGCCCAGGCGACCCGGCCTGCCGGCCGTCGACACGCGGTACGCGCCGACCCGCGGTACACGCCGACCCGGCCCTCAACTGCCGACCGGCCCTCAACTGCCGACCCGGCCCTCAACGGCCGACCCGGCCCTCGACTGCCGACCAGGCAACTGCGGACCAGGTCTCAACGGGGCCGACCGGCCGTCAACGCCGTACACCTCTGGTCCGCCGACCCAGCCGGCAACGCCCAGAGGCCTCGCTCCAACCACCCGACCCCGATGCGCAGCGGCCAACGCCCCGTGACCCCCTGCCCATCGGGGCAGACTGCTGCGGTGACCGACTCCCTGCTGCCCTTCCCCGATGACTGGACCCGCGCGCTCTGCATCGCGGCCCACCCCGACGACCTCGAGTACGGCACGGCCAGCGCGGTTGCGGCATGGACGGCGGCAGGCAGGTCCGTGGCGTACGCGCTGGTCACCTCGGGCGAGGCCGGCATCGACTCACTCGATCCCGAGGAGTGCGCGCCGATCCGGGAGGCGGAGGAGCGGGCGGGCGCTGCCGAGGTCGGCGTCGGCCAGGTCGATTTCCTGGGGTTCCGGGACGGGGTCGTGGAATACGGCCTGCCGCTGCGCCGTGCCCTCGCCGGCGCGATCCGGCGCTTCAGGCCCGAGCTCGTCGTCACCACCAACCCGGAGCCGCGACCGGCATGGGGCGGCATCGACCAGGCAGATCATCGCGCGGTCGGCCTGGCTGCCGTGGACGCCGCGCGAGACGCCGGGAACAGGTGGGTCTTTCGGGAACTACTGGACGAGGGCCTGGAGCCGTGGAAGGTCAGGTACACCGCGATCGGTATGTCCACCAGACCATCTCATGCCGTCGACGTCACAAGCTCCATCGATCGCGGGGTGGCATCGCTGCGCGCTCATCAGCGGTACCTCCAGGGCCTCGGCGGAGCGGCCTTCGACCCCGACGAGTTTCTCCGCGGTTCCGCAGCGAAGACCGGCGGGCAATTCGGCGGCCGCCTGGCCGTCAGCTACGAACTCCTGGAGTAGCGGGAATCTACTCGGCCGTCCCCGGAACCGCCGGCCCCAGCAGGTCGTCGGCGTCGACGATCCGGTAGGCGTATCCCTGCTCGGCCAGGAACCGCTGCCGGTGCGCGGCGTAATCGGTGTCCAGGGTGTCCCGGGCGACGACCGAGTAGAAGTGCGCCTGCCGGCCGTCGTCCTTGGGCCGCAGGATCCGGCCCAGCCGCTGCGCCTCCTCCTGGCGGGACCCGAACGTGCCCGACACCTGGATGGCGACCGTCGCGTCCGGGCAGGTCGATGGAGAAGTTCGCCACCTTGGACACCACCAGCACGGACACCTCGCCGTCCCGGAAGGCGTCATACAGCCGCTCCCGTTCGGCGTTGCGGGTGGAGCCCTGGATGATCGGCGCCTGCAGTTCCTCGCCGAGTTCCTCCAGTTGCTCCAGGTAGGCGCCGATCACCAGCGTCGGCTCGCCGGGATGACGGTCCAGGATCGACCGAACGACCGGCATCTTGGTCCGCGCGGTGGAGGCGATCTTGTACCGCTCCTCGGGCTCGGCGGTGGCGTACGCAGAGCCGCTCGGCGTCGGTCAGCGTCACCCGCACCTCGGTGCACTCGGCCGGCGCGATCCAGCCCTGCGACTCGATGTCCTTCCACGGCGCGTCATACCGCTTCGGGCCCGATCAGCGAGAAGACGTCGCCCTCCCGGCCGTCCTCGCGGACCAGGGTCGCGGTCAGCCCGAGCCGGCGGCGGGACTGCAGGTCGGCGGTCATCCGGAACACCGGCGCCGGCAGCAGGTGCACCTCGTCGTAGATCACCAGTCCCCAGTCGCGGGAGTCGAACAGGTCCAGGTGCTTGTAGACGCCGCCGGACTTGCGGGTCATCACCTGGTAGGTGGCGATGGTGACGGGCCGGATCTCCTTGCGCTCCCCGGAGTACTCGCCGATCTCCTCCTCGGTCAGCGAGGTCCGGGCGAGGAGTTCACGCCGCCACTGCCGCCCGGCGACGGTGTTGGTCACCAGGATCAGCGTGGTGGCCCCGGCCTTGGCCATCGCGGCCGCGCCGACCAGCGTCTTCCCGGCGCCGCAGGGCAGCACGACGACCCCGGAACCGCCGGCCCAGAACCCCTCGACGGCCTCCTCCTGGTAGGACCGCAGGTGCCAGTTCGCGATGTCCAGCTCGATGTCGTGCGCCTCGCCGTCGACGTAGCCGGCCTCGTCGTCGGCGGGCCAGCCGACCTTCAGCAGCGCCTGCTTGAGGTGCCCGCGCTGCGAGGGGTGCACGATCGACCGTGTCCGGGTCGATCCGCGCGCCCAGCATCGGCGCGATCTTCTTGTGCCGCAGGATCTCTTCCAGCACGGCCCGATCCCGCGAGACCATGATCAGCCCGTGCGCCGGGTGGGTCTGCAGCACCAGCCGGCCGTAGCGGCCCATGGTGTCGACGACGTCGACGAGCAGCGCCTGCGGGACCGGGAAACGGGACCAGCGGACCAGCGCGTCGACGACCTGCTCGGCGTCGTGCCCGGCGGCCCGGGCGTTCCACAGCGCCAGCGGGGTGATCCGGTAGGTGTGGATGTGCTCCGGCGACCGCTCGAGTTCGGCGAACGGTGCGATGTTGGCGCGAGCGGCCGCGGCGTCGGGGTGGCCGATCTCCAGCAGCAGGGTCTTGTCGGACTGCACGATCAGCGGGCCGTCGGTCACGGGCGGGTCCTTCGCGGTTGCAGCTTGCCAGCGCACTACGCGCGGATGCCCCGCTGGTGCGCGGGGCAACCTCTCCAGTGTCCTCCACTCGGGCGCGGGCGGGAGCCCAGCGGAAAAGGGCAGGGCTCAGACAGATGGGGACCCAGAGAAAGGCCCGGACAATCGCGAGTCCCACCCGAAACGCCGGCTCGTGGCGCCGCGCTTTTCGGACTGCGCGTCCGCCGCCTTTGACGTGGTCAAGGCCGCGGTGATCGGGCACACCGCAGACACGGTCGGCTTCGAGGTCGTCTCGGCCGGCGTCGAGGGCCCGCTTCGCGGCTACGTCCCGGCGCGCAACTGAAGGTCCACCGGCGTGAGGACGAAGTACGCAGGGTCGCTCACAGATAGTGGCTACGACGGGCGCGGCCGCTCCTGCCTAGGCAACAGCCCTTGCATGCTCGATATTTGGGTTCGTGGGAAGCGAACGGTTGGAGTGGCCCGGCCACGGCTGGCGGATGCCGATGTGGCTCTGGCTCGGCCTGGTGACGATGTTCGTCAGTGTGCTGCACATCGTCATCGACTTCGGCGTCGGTCTGTTCGACTTGCACGGGACGCTGAGTCTGACGGAAGGCACAACTCTTGTCGGGGTTGCGCTCATCCAGGTCTGGTGGGCGATCTCTTTCATGGCCGGCGCTCGAGGCAACGGCAGCGGGGTCGCCAGCGCCGGCATCCTGGGCGCCGGTTGGGCCGCGCTGACCAACGGCTTCCCGATCGTGTACTGCCCGCCCGTTTGCGCGGAGGCGCGTCCACTGACGGACCTTGGCCACGTCGGGAGCATTGCATTCGGCGTCCTGCTGACCTTTGTGTGCATCTGGTCGCTCTGGCGCGCGCGCGTTCGCCCGGGCTGGTTCATGCCCACCATCGCCGCGGTGTTGGTGGTCGGGACGCTCGTGTCACTGGCAAGCACACCGATCACCTAGGCATCGCTGAGCAGTCGCCGATTGGCGACCGGTGTGCGTTCGCTCGTGCGTCCACCCGCTGCGGCGAACTGGGACTCAGGTCGAACTGCGTCGGTGGCCAGCCTGGTGACGTCATACCGGGACGGAAGGACGACCGCCGGCCCGGTGATCTGCAGTGGTGCGTGATCCAACGCCGTCAACCGGCCCGTGCGGCGGGGGCCCGCCGGCGCGTCCGGCCCACCAGCCACACCAGGTACCCCACTGCCAGGAAGACCGCGATCATGATCCCGACCCACGTCCAGAAGTTGCCGGCCACCGGGTTGAGGAAGGGGTAGAGCGGTTTGCCGTCGCGATCCCGGACGTTGTAGTAGACCCCCAGATAGCCGATCGGCAGTATCAGCCAGCTCAACGGCGTCCACCATGCCTGCCGGATCCGCTCCGGCCCGAACACCACCCAATCCAGCACGGCGAGGGCCGGCACGATCGCGTGCTCCAGCAGGCTTGACATCGCTTCGAGGTTGCCGCTGAGCAGCACCTGATAGATCACCGCCGTGACGATGGCGTACGTCGTCGAGGCGCCGCGGCACCAGGCGAGCGCGCCGCGCCATCCCGGCGACGTCACTCCCCAGGTGAGCACCGATGCCGTGGCTGACAGGGCGACGGTGAGCGTCGTCACCTGCGAGAAGTAGCGGAGCTGACCGGGGTCGCCGCCGAGCGCCGCGAGCAGTCCCCACCAGGCCAGGCCGGCCAGCACGGTGCGCCAGATGACCACGGCCACCGGCATTTTCACCGAAGCGGCTGGATCGCGGCGGATCGCGGGGCCATTCACCGGCGCCGTCCTCCCACAATCGTCCCGACAGCCCGGGAGCAGCACGGCCTGCGACCATCGTGTGGCCTGTCACACGAACGCGCACGTCAACGGTGCTGTCGGGTAGCTTGCCCGAATGCGACGAGGCGGACACCCCGGGGGTCATTGTGGGCGGACCAGTGCGCCTGAGGCGCGGCATTGGTCGGTGGCATGAGGATCGTCGTCGTCGGGGCGGGCATTGTCGGTGTCGCCACCGCCCGCCAACTCGCGATCGACCGCCCCGATGCCGACATCACCGTCGTCGACAAAGAGGCCACCGTTGCCGGGCACCAGACCGGCCACAACAGCGGCGTCATACACGCCGGGATCTACTACCCGCCCGGATCCCTGAAAGCCCGGCTCTGCCGCCGCGGCTCGGTTCTTCTGAAGGAATTCTGCACCGAGCAGGGCATCCCGTACACGAACATCGGCAAGCTGGTCGTCGCGCTCGACGCCGACGAGGCCGAACGGCTGGACGAGGTCAAACGGCGGGCCCTCGCGAACGGCGTCGACGACGTCCGGATGATCGGTGCCAGCGAGATCACCGAGATAGAGCCCTATGTCGAGGGGGTGCGGGCGCTGTACTCGCCGTCGACGGCCATCGTCGACTTCGTCGCGGTGACGCGGGCTTTCGCCGACGATCTGGTGTCCCGAGGCGGCACCGTCAGGACGTCGACGCCTGTCACCGGGCTGCGCCAGGAAGACCACGGCGTGGTTGTCCTTACCGGGTCCGGCGAGATCGTCGCCGACGAGGTGGTGGTCTGCGGCGGCCTGCAATCAGCCAGGCTCGCGGTGATGGCCGGTGACGACCCGGAGCCGGCGATCATCCCCTTCCGCGGCGAGTACTACCGGATCGCTCAGGAACATGCGCACCTGGTGAACGGGCTGGTCTATCCGGTTCCGGACCCCCGCTACCCGTTCCTCGGCATCCACCTGACCCGCCGGATCGACGGCACCGTCGACATCGGGCCGAACGCCGTGCTGGCCTTCGCACTGGAGGGTTATCAGCGCGCCGACATCTCGGCCTCCGACCTGGCGGCGGTGCTGCGGACGCCGGCCTTCCGCAAGCTCGCCAGGACCCACTGGCGGACCGGCGCGAAGGAGATGGTCGGCTCGGTCAGCAGGCGGTACTTCCTCGCTCAGGCCCGCAAGTACCTGCCCGCGCTCGCGCTCACCGACCTCGAGCCGGCCCCGGCCGGCGTCCGGGCACAGGCGATCAAGAACGACGGCCAGCTGGTCGACGATTTCTGGATCACCCGCCGGCCGCGGATGACCCTGGTCCGGAATGCGCCCTCGCCCGCCGCGACGTCATCGCTGGCGATCGCCGAACACATCACCCGGCAGGTGCTGGAGGGTGTGTCGAGCTGAGCGCGGGCCGAGTTGGGTAGCGTTGTCGAGCGTTCCCGGCCGTGGAATGCGCGACACCTCGCCCGAACTCGAGTCCGCCCGAGCGGCAGTCGGCCGCCCGGGCCGTGACAAGCTGGACCGGTGACCCTTGCCGACCTGATGCCGACCGTCGACGGCGAGAGCGTCTGGGACGCCGCGCTCGGCGGCGCGGCATCGAGCACGAGGCCGACGCCGGCGAGCTGTTCGACATCTTCTCCGGCCTGGGCTGCCGACCGCGGGCTTGCCGCTGTACCCGCACCAGGAGGAGTCGCTGCTGGAGATCGTCGCCGACGCCAACGTCATCGTCGGCACGCCGACCGGATCCGGCAAGAGCCTGATCGCCACCGCGGCCCTGTTCACCGGGCTGGCCACCGGCCGCCGGTCGTACTACACCGCGCCGATCAAGGCGCTGGTGTCGGAGAAGTTCTTCGACCTGGTGGACATCTTCGGCGCGTCCGCGGTCGGCATGATCACCGGCGATTCCGCGGTCAACGCCGCGGCGCCGATCATCTGCTGCACCGCCGAGATCCTGGCCGGGGTCGCGCTGCGCGGCGGGCGCGGATGCCGACGCCGGCATCGTGGTGATGGACGAGTTCCACTACTACGGCGACCCGCAGCGCGGCTGGGCCTGGCAGGTGCCGCTGCTGGAGCTGAACCGCGCGCAGTTCGTGCTGATGTCCGCGACCCTCGGCGACATGCGGTTCTTCGCCGACGACCTGACCAAGCGCACCGGCCGGCCGACCGCGGTGATCGCCGAACGTGCAACGGCCTGTGCCGCTGCACTTCTCGTACACCCTGGTGCCGCTGACCGAGACCCTGCAGGACCTGCTGGCGACCAACCGGGCGCCGGTCTACATCGTGCACTTCACCCAGGCCGCCGCGCTGGAACGGGCCCAGGCGCTGTCCAGCCTGACGGTGGCCACCCGGGCCGAACGGGACGAGATCGCCGAGGTGATCGCCGATTTCCGGTTCTCCCCGGGCTTCGGCCGGACGCTGTCCCGGCTGGTCCGGCACGGCATCGGCGTGCACCACGCCGGAATGCTGCCCAAGTACCGGCGGCTGGTCGAGAAGCTCGCCCAGTCCGGGCTGCTCAAGGTGATCTGCGGGACCGACACCCTGGGCGTCGGCATCAACGTGCCGATCCGGACGGTGCTGCTGACGGCGCTGAGCAAGTACGACGGCCGGCGCACCCGGCTGCTGTCCGCCCGCGAGTTCCACCAGATCGCCGGCCGGGCCGGCCGGGCCGGGTTCGACGTCGCCGGTGACGTCGTGGTGCTCGCGCCCGAGCACGTCATCGAGAACCAGCGGGCGGTGGCCAAGGCCGGTGACGACGCCGCGAAGAAGCGAAAGGTGGTGCGCCGCAAGCCGCCCGAGGGCTTCGTCAGCTGGTCGGAGACGACCTTCGACAAGCTGGTCGCCGCCGAGCCGGAACCGCTGACGTCGCATTTCCGGGTGTCGCACGCGATGGTGCTCGGCGTCGTCTCCCGGCCCGGCAACGCCTTCGACTCGATGCGCACGGCTGATCGAGGGCAGCCACGAGCCGCGCAGCCGGCAGCTGCGACATGCGTTGCGCGCCATCGCGATCGGCAAGGCGCTGATCGCCGCCGGGGTCGTCGAGCGGCTCGACGAGCCGGACGAGACCGGCCGCCGGTACCGGCTGACGATGGACCTGCAGCTGGACTTCGCGCTCGACCAGCCGCTGTCGCCGCTGGCGCTGGCCGCGCTGGACATCCTGGATCAGGAGGCGGAAACCTATGCGCTGGATGCGGTCTCGCTGATCGAGGCCATCCTGGAGGGGCCGCGGCCGGTGCTGTCCGCGCAGCGGTTCAAGGCCCGCGGCGAGGCCGTGCCGCGATGAAGGCCGACGGCATCGAGTACGAGGACCGGATGGCGCTGCTGGAGGACGTCGACTATCCCAAGCCGCTGGCCGACCTGATCGAGGTCGCCTACGAGGCCTACCGCAAGGGCGCGCCGTGGATCGCCGAGTACCAGCCGGAACCCAAGTCGGTGGTCCGGGACATGTACGAGCGGGCGATGACGTTCTCCGAGTACGTCGCGTTCTACGGCCTGACCCGCTCCGGAGGGCGTGGTGCTGCGGTACTTCGCCGACGCCTACCGGGCGCTGCGGCGGACCGTCCCGACCAGCGCCAGGACCGAGGAGCTGACCGACATCACCTCCTGGCTCGGCGAACTCGTCCGCGGCGTCGATTCCAGCCTGCTGGACGAATGGGAGGCGCTGGCGCATCCGGACCTGGACGAGCTGGGCGTCGTCGCGACCGGCGGCGAGGTCCGGCCGCCGATCGCCGCCCGCGGGGTCACCGCCAACGAGCGCGGCTTCACGCGTCATGGTCCGCAACGCGATGTTCCGCCGGGTCGAGCTGCTCGCACTGCACCGGTACGCCGAGCTCGGCGAGACTGCACGCCGCGCAGGGCTGGCGCGCCGACCGCTGGGCGGACGCGATGGCCGGCTACTGGGACGAGTACGACGACCTCGGCATCGGCGCGACGGCCCGCGCCGCCGGCGCTGCTCATGATCACCCGTTCGGCCGACACCTGGTCCGTGCGGCAGACTTTCGACGATCCGGCCGGCGACCGGGACTGGGGGATCAGCGCCGACGTCGACCTCGCCGCCTCCGACGAGGCCGGCGAGCCGGTCCTGACGCATCGTCGACGTCGGGCCGCTGACCGGCTGAGTTCTCAGTCGCAACTCCGGGCCAGCCAGCGGGCGGCGGCGTCCACCATCTCGGGCCGGGGCGGGCCGGTGATCTCGTGGCCGGCCCCGTCGATGGTCACCAGCTCGGCCGTCCCACCGGCCGACTGCAGCACGGCGACGCCCTCCGTCGAAGAGCTGTAGGGCACGACATCGTCGGCGTTCCCGTGGATGAACAAGGTCGGCGCCGGCTGCGCGGCAACCCATTCCGGGCGGAGATCGCCGGAGACGGAGATGACGGCGCACGGCGGTTCGGTCGCCGTCAGCGCGGCACCCAGCGCCGTCATCGCGCCCGCCGACGTCCCGCCGATCGCCACCCGCGCAGGGTCGACGCCCCATTCGGCGCCCGAGGCGCGCAGCCAACCGACCGCGGTCTGCGCGTCGGCGATGGCGTTCTCCACCACCGTGTTCCGCTCCGGATCGGTGGCGCTGTCGAGTGCGAACGGTTCACCGCTGCCCAGCCGGTAGTCGATGGAGGCCAGCACGAAGCCCCGTCTGGCGAGCGCGGTGCCCCAGTCCCGTTCGGCATCGCCGGTGCGGTCGAACTGGGTGAAACCGCCGCCGTGCACCCAGACGACGCCGATCTTGCAGGTCGCCGGGTCGTTGACCGGGGCATAGACGTCGGCCTGCAGGCCGGGGGTGTAGCTCACGGTCGCAGCCGGCGCCGCGTCGAACAGTTCGGTGGTGTACCGGCCGGGTTGGTCGTCGCCGCAGGACACGGAGGTGGCCGGCGGTGCTGTAGGTGCCGTCGTGGCGCTCGTGGCGCTCGTGGCCGTGGGTCCGGGCCCGGCAGCAGGTGCGGTCGGCTGCGAGCAGCCGCCGACGAACAGACCGAGCAGGACGACAGCGAACCAGGCCCGTCCACGGGTGGATGCCATGTCAGCCGCCGAGCCAGGTGCGCCGGGCCGACCTGACGCCGCAGGCATCGGTCACGATGTGCGGTATGACTCCGGCGGCCACAGACCCGGTGCGCAGAGCAACCCAGCCGGAGCCGGTTCCGATCAGCCCGGCGCCTAGCAGCAGCGCGACCTGCCTGCGCGGGGCAGCGCCGGACGCGCGCAGCGGAGCGAGGTGCCAGGCCGCGAAACCGGCTGCGGGCCAGAGCCATCCGCGACTCCGCTGACGCGGGAACACCACGACCGGCACCGCGCGCCAGAGCGCTTCCTCGGCCAGCGCATTCGTGATCGCGAGGCCAATCGAGGTGGCCAGGGCGCGCGGGCCGGCCCGCCGGACATGCGGCAGGAGTTCGGTGGCGATCGCGCCGGCGGGCGGGATGGCCAGCAGTGCGGCGGCCAGAATGCCCCGACCGGGCAGCGCGGGCGCCGCCGGCCGGAAGGCCGCGGCGATGCGACGAGGGCCGCCGATGGCGAGCGCCGAGCCCCAGCACGTCGCCCAGTAGACGGCGAACCCCGCCTGGGTGCCTCTGCGTTCGCCGAACCGGCGGGTTGTCTCGCGGAACACGGCGGACATGGCCAGCGGGACGACGATCGGCACGGACACGGCGGCCGCGCGGCGGACGGCGTCCCGCACGGTCATCACCGACCTCCTCGCGGTCGGCGACGATGCCGGCCCCGCGCTGAGAATAGGACCGCAGGGGCTGGCGGCGCCCGAAAAGACCGGGGCCTGAACCGAGCCGGTGCCAGAGACCGGCGTCCGAAAAGACCGGCGCCCGGGCCGGTGCCCGAGACCCGGCGCCCCAGACCGGGTGAACGGGGGCTCGGTCAGGCCGGCGGCGGGAAGATGCTGTCGATCTCCTCCCGATCCTCCGCGGTCGGCAAGAATGCGACGGCTGCCGCCGCGTTCGCCCGCACCTGCTCCGGCGTGGTGGCTCCGGCAATCACCGACGTCACCTGCGGCTGGCCCAGCAGCCAGCCGAACGCGACCTCCAGCATGCTGACCCCGCGCTCGTCGGCGAACTTCTGCAGCCGCTCCAGCGCCTCCCACGGGGCCGACTCCAGCAGCTGCGGCTTGATCTCGCGGAGCCGGCTGCCGGCGGGCGCGTCGGTGCGGGTGTACTTGCCGGTCAGCAGGCCGTTCGCCAGCGGGAAGAACGGCAGGATGCCGATTCCGAACTCCTCAGCGGCGGGCACCAGGTCGCGTTCGATCTCCCGGCGCAGCAGCGAGTACTCGTTCTGAGCCGAGATGAACGGGGTGCGGTGGCCCGTGCGGGCCACCCAGTCGGCGTCGGCGAGCTGCCAGCCCGCGAAGTTGGAGTGCCCGATGTAGCGCACTTTGCCGGCGCTGACCAACTCGTCCAGCGCGGCCAGCGTCTCCTCGATCGGCGTCAGCGGATCGGGTTGGTGGAACTGGTAGAGGTCGATCCAGTCGGTGTCCAGACGCCGGAGCGACGCCTCGACGGCGGTGCGGATGTAGCGGCGGGACCCGCGCGCACCGAAATCCGGTCCGTTCGCACCCTGCATGTCCATCCCGAACTTGGTCGCCACGACGACGTCCTGACGCCGCTTGCCGAGTGCCGCGCCGAGCAGTTCCTCGCTGCGTCCGGGGGGATTGCCGTAAATGTCCGCGACGTCGAACAGGGTGATGCCCGCGTCCAGTGCGGCGTCGACGACAGCCCTTGAGCCGTCGAGGGTTTCGGTGGTGGTGTGCGACCGCCCCAGGTTGTTGCAGCCGAGCCCCGCAGGGGAGACCGCGAGCCCGGAACGGCCCAGCCGTCGCAGTGTCGGATCAGTCATGGGCAGCAGGGTACGGCCGGCCGGCAGCGGCCCCGCACCCGGCGGCGTGGCACCCTTGGTCGATGACCGGGCCGCAGCAGCAGCCGCGTTGGCACGCGGTGCAGATCGGTCCCGGCGGTGTCCCGGCGGACCACGTCGGGATGGTCGGGTCAGCGGGTCCGGCGCACGGTGGTTCGTTCCGGCAGCCCGACCAGCCGTCGGCCGTCTTCGGCGATTTCGACTTCGGTTCCGCGGATGATCGGGGCGGGCGGCACCGGGGGCCGTCCCGGCGATCGGTGTTCGGGTGGCTCGCCGTCGCGGTGGCCGCCGCGGTGCTGGTCGCGGTCCTGCTCTGGACCGATCCGGGCCAGGCACCGGGCCAGACCTCCGGCTCCCTCGTGCCGGGGAGTTGCCTCGCCTCCAGCGCCGGCCGGGCCGTGGTGGTCGTCGATTGCACTGCGGCCGACGTCGAGTTCGTCGTGGCGGCAACGTTTCCCGATTCCACGGAGTCGGCCCGCTGTGGTGCGGTTTCCTCCGACCTCACCCTGGTGACCAGGGACCGGGTGGTGCTCTGCCTGAACTACCGGGCCGTCGTCGGTGAATGCCTGTACGCCGGCCGCGCCGACAGCGTGGGCAAGGCCCCGTGCCGGACGCCGGGCTCCAGCAGCACCCCGAAGGGCCTGTTCCGGGTCATCGCCGTGCTCGGCGGCACCGCCGATGCGCGCGGCTGCCCGACCGGCACGATCTCCTCGCTGGTGCATGTGACGACACCGGAAGTGCTCTGCCTGGGGCTGCCCTGACCGGCGGTCAGCGCCGTGGAACTAGGACTGCGGGCGCTTGGACCGCGGCAGCCGGCCCACCACGTCCGCGTACGAAGCATCGATGGCCTCCCGGAGCTCGTCGTCACCGATGGCAGAGCCGATGACGAAGGTGTTCCAGCCGTACCGGCCGATGTATGACGACACCGTGACGTCGCCCGGGTACTGATCCCGCCACTCCCGCGCGTCATCCGCCGAACGGCCGCACTTGAGCCCGATGGTGGCGCCGTCAGGCGGCCCGAGGAAGGCGAAGATCTTGTCCGCGACCTTCACCACCTGATCGCCCTCCCACGGCTCGTCGACCCACGCCCCCGGGCGCGACAGGCAGTACGCCAGCAGGTCGGAGCGACTCACGGTGATCGCCGGGTCGTCACGCCTGCGTCGTTGTCGAACGTGCCGCGCGCCGAGCCGGACATGCCCGCGTCCTCTTCGTCGGTCACCCGGCGCACGCCGGTGATCCGGTGCAGGACGAAGGTGCGGACCGCCCCGCGGAGCCGGTCGAACGCGACGACCGCGCCGCTGGACAGTGCGACGGGTTCGATCATCCGGTGGGTGGTGCCGCCGTCGGCGTCGACGTAGCCGATCCACAGCGGTGTCCGGGTGTCCACGGCCTCGCGGAGCACCGCAAGGGTGTCGCCGGCCGGCTGCACGTCGCCGTGCGAGTACAGCGCGCCGGTGCGGTCGGCGCTGCGCATCCGGGTGATCAGCGAGTCGAGCTGCTCGTCGGTCAGTTGCGGCGGCTCCCGCCAGTGCTGGTACTGGCGCGCCGGCTGCTTGGTGCGGTGCGGCCGCGAGCGCAGGTCGACAACAGCGCCGCTGGAGTCCTCGGCGGCCGGCACCAGGCCGCCGGTCCGCAGCTGCGTCATCAGCTCCTGCATGCCGACGGTCGAGATCGCAACGGTGGGCGCCAGTTTGCGCAGCGGGATGCCCAGCGATGACGCCTCGACGACGGCCTGATCGATCAGTGCCGGATCGTCGCTGCGCAGGTACGTGCTCGCGTTGCCCATCCGCAGCACGCCGTAGCGGCGGCCGACATCGTCGATCAGATAGGTCAACGCCTGCGGCACCCCGGTCACCGAGTGGGTGGCGAACAGCTCGTGCAGCTCTGCGGTCGAGGCACCGGCGTCCAGTGCCCGCCGGATCGACTGCGGGGTCACCCGGTACACGGTCGCGCTGCCCGCCGATTCGACGTCGGCGACCTGGTTCAGCCGCGCGGCCAGCGGTGGGACGAGCCGTCCGGGGGCCACCACCGTCAGATCGGCCTGCACCATCACGCTGTCCACCGGCGCGGGCAGCGCGGCCTCCAGCGGCGGCCTCTGCTCCCGCGACCGACCCGGCCAGCAACTCGCGGCCCGCAGTGGTCAGCGCGGTGAAGGCGACCACGCCCAGCGCGGTCGCCTCGGCGATCGTCGAGCGCAGCACCGCGTCGCGCTGGTCCGCCGGGCGCAGCGGCGACCGCCAGCCCAGCCGTGCGGACAGCGCATCGGCATCGAGCCCGGATCCGGGCGGCAATTCGGCGAGTGCGCCGAGCACGAACCGCCGTTCCGCCGGGCCGCGGATCCAGGACAGCTCCGGGGACAGCGCGTTCAGCACCTTGTCCGAGGCGTCCCGGCTGCCCACCCGGGAGGGGTTTCGCCGCAGGTCCAGCCAGACGGCGACGATCTGCGCCCAGGCCGCCTCGTCCGGCCCCTCGAGGAATTCGTCGGTCTCCGAGGTCGGTGTCCACGACTCGGCCATCCGGCCGCGGGAGTCCGCCGCGGCGATCAACCCGGCGGCTGCGAGAACCTCGACGTCCATCGCGGTGATCGCCTCGTCGGTGCCCATCGTCTTCGCCAGCCGGCGGAGCTCCCGGATGCCAAGGCCGCCCGATTTCAGCGCCGGCGGCGGGTTCTGCCCGATGGCCTCGAGCAGCCGTCCGAGCCGGTCGACGGTGGCCAGCGCCTGGCCGCCGCCGGTGCCGTCGACGGTGGGAATCCCGTGGTCGCGAACCGTGTCGGCGGGCGGGGTGACGTGGATCGGACCGAGCGGTTCGTCCCCGCGAAGCGCGAGCCCCACCTCGCGCGGCAGTTCGACGGTCTCCGGGTCGACCCTTCGCAGCAGTCCGGCCGCGATCAGCGCCTTGACCTTGGCCGCGATCGAGGACCGCGAATCCGTGGTGCCGCGCGGCACGCCGCTGGCCAGCCGCTCGAGGATGCCGCGGGCGGTCGAATCGATCCCGGCGAGCGCCGCCTCCGCCTCCGCGACGGTCCGCCCGCCGGGGGAGCCGAGACCGGCCGGGTACGGCCCGAGCACGGCCAGCACGGCCGACGGCATGTGGATGGTGGACGATCCGCGGACCAGGGCGAGCCCTTCCAGCTTGTCCAGCGCCGCGCCGAGGGCGCCCGGCGGAACGCCGCTGCCCAGCAGGTCGGCCACATCGGCCCGCGGGACAGCGTGCCGGTCGGCACCCAGCACGGCAAGGGCCTGCAGGACCTGGATGTGGAACTGATTGAGCGATTCCATCGCCCGCCACACCGACGGGCCCGGTGTTCAGCCGCCCTGCGAGCACCGTGAGATCACCCGGCGCGGGCACCGTCAGGTCCGGCCTGGCGCGCAGCAGTTCCGCGAGAGCGGCGTCGTCCCGCGCGCGCAACCAGTCCAGGGTCGAAGGCATCGCTTCAACCGTAGTGACTCGCGGCGGGGGCCGATGCCGCCGACGTCGCGGGCTGCTGTTGAGCGGATCAGCACCGATGGGCCAGAATGATCACCGGGGAGGACATCCCGCCCCGTCTCCCGGCAACGCCGGGCGAACACCACGGCCGGGCCGACGGTCCTGCCGTGATCGCGAGGAGGAAACCGTGGCCGCCGAGCGCAGCAAAGGCGTCGATCCCACCTGGCCGGAAACGCCGGACGGGGAGCACCCGGTGACCGAGCTGAGCACCGATGTCCAGGGCGCGCTGTCGCCGTTCGGCGAGATCGAGTTCCCGCTGAAGTCGGTGCCCTACGTCCATCCGACCACGATCATCAACCGCTAGCGCCGAGCCCGCCGGCCCGCCAGAGGCGGCTGCGCGCTGACCGCGCCGGAGCCCGCGCGGATCGCCGGACTGCTGCTCGCCGCCGGATCCGGTCGCCGGTACGGGCAGCCGAAGGCCTTGGTGGACACCGGCTCCGGGCCCTGGGTGCTGCGCGCGCTGGATGCGCTGCGGTGCTGTGACACCCGTGCGGTGGTGGTCGGCGCCGCCGGCACGGAGGTGGCGGCGCTGCTCCCGCCGGCGTGTGGTTGTCGTCGACAACCCCGACCATGCCGCAGGGCATGGGGTCGAGTCTGCGGGCTCGGCCTGCAGGCCCTGGCCGACGCTGAACCTGACGCCGATGCCGCCGTCGTGACTGCTGGTGGATCTGCCCGGCGTCGGCGTCGCGGTGACCGAGCGCTGGTGGTACCGCGGGCACCGCGGCCGGCGCCCGTCGTGCGCTGCTCCGGGCCGCCTACGGCGGTGCTCCCGGGCATCCGGTGCTGCTCGGCCGCGACCACTGGGCGGGCGTGCATCGCGTCGGCGACCGGCGACGCGGCGCGCGCGACTACTTCCGTCGCGCATCCGCCGCGCTGTGTCGAATGCGTCCGACATCGGGTCGGGGGAGGACATCGACCTGCCGGCCCGGGGTGATCGGCGGCCGTCGGGCCGCCGTCGACCCGGCGGATCTACGATGCCGGCACACCGGGCGCCCAACGGCCGGCCGACCATCCCGACCAAGGAGTCGTCCAGATGGCCGTGCCCGGTCCCGGTTACTCGATCACCATGCGGATCGCGGCGCCGCCGTCGGCGACGGCGGCCGGCGACCTGACGACGGCGGTCGGCCGGGCCGGCGGGGTGATCACCGGATTCGACGTCGTCGAGTCCACGGCCGACCTGATGGTGGTCGACCTCTCGGCCAACGCCCAGTCCGCAGGCCCACGCCGACGAGCTGACCGACGCGGTCAACGCGCTGCCGGGCGTCGAGGTCCGCAAGGTCTCCGACCGGACGTTCCTGGTGCACATCGGCGGCAAGATCGAGGTCACCTCGAAGGTCCCGCTGCGCAACCGCGACGACCTGTCCCGCGCCTACACCCCCGGGCGTCGCCCGGGTCTGCGAGGCGATCGCCAAGAACCCGGCCGACGCGCGGCGGCTGACCATCAAACGCAACACCGTCGCGGTCGTCACCGACGGCACCGCGGTGCTGGGGCTGGGCAACATCGGTCCGGCCGCCGCGCTGCCGGTGATGGAGGGCAAGGCCGCGCTGTTCAAGAAGTTCGCCGGCGTCGACGCCTGGCCGGTCTGCCTGGACACCACCGACACCGAGGAGATCATCCGCACCGTGCAGCTGATCGCGCCGGTGTACGGCGGCATCAACCTGGAGGACATCGCCGCCCCGCGCTGCTTCGAGATCGAGGCCAGGCTCCGGGATCTGCTGGACATCCCGGTCTTCCACGACGATCAGCACGGCACCGCGATCGTCGTGGTCGCCGCGCTGCGCAACGCGCTGCGGGTGGTCGGCAAGGACATCGCCGACTGCCGCATCGTGGTGTCCGGGGTGGGCGCCGCGGGCAACGCGATCATCCGGCTGCTGCTGCTGCAGCAGCCGGCCGACATCATCGCCTGCGACATCGCCGGCATCGTGCACCGGGGCCGGGAAGGGATGGACCCCAACCTGTCCGCGGTCGCCGATGCGACCAACAAGGCCGGCATGACCGGGACGATTCACGACGCCATCGCCGGTGCCGACGTCTTCATCGGGGTGTCCGCGCCGAACGTCATCGACGGGTCCGACGTGGCGAAGATGAACTCCGGCGCCGTCGTGTTCGCACTGGCGAACCCGGACCCGGAGATCGACCCGCTCGAGGCGCAGGCGCACGCGGCGGTCGTCGCGACCGGGCGGTCCGACTTCCCGAACCAGATCAACAACGTGCTGGCGTTTCCCGGGGTGTTCCGCGGGCTGCTGGACGCGCAGGCCACCGAGATCACCGACGCGATGCTGCTCGCCGCCGCCGAGGCGATCGCCAATGTGGTGTCGCCCGACCAGCTGAACGCGTCCTACATCGTGCCGAGCGTGTTCGACGAGAACGTCAGCCAAGGCCGTCGCGCGGGCCGTGGTGGACGCGTCCCGCACCGCGCGGGCACATCGCCGCCGGCGGCGCCAAGGAATCGGCGCTGCCGTGACCGGCGGTGTGGTCGCGGGCGGCGGCCGCTCTGACGCACGTCGACGCCACCGGTGCCGCGCGGATGGTCGACGTCTCGGCGAAGGAGCCGTCGGTCCGGACCGCCGTCGCGACCGGGGTGCTGCGCACGACCGCCCGAGGTGCTCGGCGTTGCTGGCCGACGGCGCGCTCCCAAGGGCGACGCGCTGGCGACCGCCCGGATCGCCGGCATCATGGCGGCCAAACGGACTCCCGACCTGGTGCCGCTGTGCCACCCGATCTCGATCTCCGGGGTGGCCGTCGACCTCGAGGTCGGCGACGACGAGGTCCGGATCTCCGCGACGGTGCGGACCACCGATCGGACCGGGGTGGAGATGGAGGCGCTGACCGCCGTGGCCGTCGCCGGCCTGACCCTGCACGACATGATCAAGGCGGTCGACCCGGCCGCGGTGCTCGACGCGGTCCGGGTGGAACGCAAGGACGGCGGCAAGACCGGCACCTGGATCCGGCCGGAGGACCGGTGACTCATGAAGACGCAGTGGTGATCATCGCGTCGACCCGGGCGGCGACCGGCGTCTATCCCGACCGCACCGGCCCGATCATCGCGGAATGGTTGACCGGACAGGGGATTCGACGTCGGAGAGCCGCGTGGTGGTGCCGGACGGTCCGCGAGGTGAACCGATGCTCCGCGGTCGGCGGTCGGCGCCGACCTGGTGATCACCTCCGGCGGAACGGGGATCTCACCGACCGATCGCACCCCGCAGGCGACCGCGGAGATGCTGGACTGCGAGATCCCCGGGCCTGGCCGCGGCGATCCGGCCGAGGGCAGCGACGCGGTGCCGACCGCGGTGCTGTCCCGGGGCTGGCGGGGGTGGCCGGGCGGACCCTGGTGGTGAACCTGCCCGGCTCCACCGGTGGGGTCCGGGACGGGCTGGCCGTGCTGGAGCGGGTGTCGACCATGCACTGAGCCAGACTCGGTGGCGGGGACCATGCGCCGGGCGGCGATCATGCAGCGGGCCGGGATCACGGAGCGGGCGGAAAACATGCTGTGGGCGGAGCCTGATGCCGGGCCGGGTGGCGCTCAGTCAGGTCACCGAGAGCGTGCTCGACCTGGCGGCGCACATCGGCTCGGTCGACGACCCGGCCGCCGGGGCGACGGTGAGCTTCTCCGGCGTCGTCCGCAACCACGACGGCGGCCGGCAGGTGGCCGAACTCGAGTACCACGGGCACCCGACCGCGGCGGCGGTGGTCGACGAGGTGGCGGCCGAGATGGCCGCCCGGGACGGCGTTGTCGCCCTGGCGGTGTCGCACCGGGTCGGCCTGCTGCGAGTGGGCGACGTCGCACTGGCGGCAGCGGTGTCGGCCGCTCATCGCCGGGAGGCGTTCGAGGCCTGCAGTGATCTGGTCGACGAGGTCAAGCGGCGATTGCCGGTGTGGAAGCGCCAGGTCTTCGAGGACGGGTCGGATGAGTGGGTCGGCTCGGCGTGATGGCAGGATCGGGCGGCAAGCCCTGCGAACGAGAGGCGCACAGCCGATGACGGAATCCACTCACGAAGCCGAGCTGACCGTTCGAGAGGTGGCCGCGCAGAACAGGTTCGAGATCCTGGTTGACGGGAAGACGGCCGGCTTCACCGTCTACCGCGCGTCCGGGGATCGCTACACGTTCACCCATACCGAGATCGACCCGGCGTTCGAGGGCCGTGGGCTGGGTTCGGTACTGATCAAGCAGACCCTGGACGACATGCGCTCACGGGGCCTCGCCGTGTTGCCGCAGTGCCCGTTCGTCCGCCGGTACATCTCCCGGCACACCGAGTATCTCGACCTCGTGCCGGCCGAGGCCAGGGCCAGATTCGACCTCCCGGCCTGACGGCACAGCATCCATGGCCGGTGACGACGAGGCGCGGCTGACGGCATTCCGCGAGGCGTTCGGGCGTCGGAGATGCGGCACGACGGACCGCTCGCTGCCGCCATCACCGAACTGCTGGCGGGGCGGTCGGCGACCGAGTCGGTCCTGATCCTGCGGACTCTCGGACTGGAGCAGCATGTGGGCATCCCGCCGGGGGAGTCCGGCACGGTGGTGTGCCCTATCGTTCGGCGCTGACCGGGCTGATCGCGGCGGGGAACATCGTGGCTGAAGGCGATGGGCTGTTCTTCAGCTGAGCGCGCCTGCGGTGGCGCGCGCCGGCTTGTCGCTGGTGGTGGCAGCCGCAGCGTTCTCGATCACCGCGCTGGCGACCAGCAGCATCGACACCCTGCGGTCCATCGCGGTGCGCTGTAGCCAGCGGAACGCCTGCGGTTCGGTCATCCGCTGCTGGCTCATCAGCAGTCCCTTGGCCCGGTCGATCACCTTGCGGGAGTGCAGGCGCTGCGAGACGTCCGCCACCTCGGCGCGTAGCTTGGCGGCGTCCGCATGGCGGGCCATCGCTACTTCCACTGCCGGCAACAATGATGCGGCGGTGAACGGCTTGCTCACGTACGCCATTGCCCCGACTCCCACCGCCTTGCCCACCAGTTCCGAATCGGTGAACGCGCTGAGCATCACGACGGGTGCCGGATACCGTTCGGCGATGCCGGCGGCGGCGGTGACGCCGTCGGTGCGGGGCATCTTCACGTCCAGGATCACCACGTCCGGCCGGAGTTCGCAGGCGAGCGCGACCGCCTCGTCACCGTCCCCCGCCTGACCGACGACATCGAATCCCTCCTCGGTCAGCATCTCGGCGAGATCCATCCGGATGAGCGGCTCGTCCTCGGCGATCACCACCCGCCGCCGAGCGGTCCGGTCGTCGACGGTGGTCCGCTGTGCTGTCTGCAAGCCGCGCATGTCTCTGTCCCCCAGGTCGAGCTGAATCGATACAGCAATTGTCTCATGCGGGCTCGGCGAATCGCCGGCCCGGGGCCTTTGCACTCTTGCGGCGTTCCCCACAACCCGTTCAGCGGTCCCGACGAGTGCGGCGGCGGTCGACAGCGACCACCCGGCGCGGTGGCCGGCGTTCACCGCTGGCGGAATCGGGGCCGAAGTTGCCCGCTCCGGGAAGTCAGGTGGCAACCTGCGGGTTGAGCAGTCTGACCAGGAGGTGTGCCCATGACGGCAGCAGGCGCGATGGGCGCCCGGCGGATGATGCACCAGGACCGATCGGTGCTGGAGAAGAAGCTCGCGCCGGGCACCCTGCGCAGGGTCGCGTCTTTCGCCCGGCCGTACCGCAAGGAGCTGGCGGTCTTCCTGCTGCTCACCATCGTGTCCTCGGTGATCGGGGTCGCGACACCGCTGCTGGCCGGTCAGGTGATCAACGAGATCAGCCTCGGCGGCACCGTCAAGATGGTGCTGATCATCGCCGCGGTCATCGCCGGGCTCGCGGTGCTGGACGCGCTGCTGTCGCTGGGCACCCGGTGGTACTCGTCACGGATCGGCGAGGGACTGATCTTCGACATGCGCACCCAGGTCTTCCAGCATGTGCAGCAGATGTCGCTCGCCTTCTTCACCCGCACGCAGACCGGCGCGCTGGTCAGCAGGTTGAACAACGACGTGATCGGCGCGCAGCAGGCGTTCACCTCCACGCTCTCCGGGATCGTCGCCAATGTCATCGGGCTGATCCTGACCTCGGTGGTGATGTTCACCCTGTCCTGGCAGGTGACGGTCCTGTCCTTGATCCTGCTGCCGATCTTCGTGCTGCCCGCCCGCTGGTTCGGCCGCAAACTGCAGGCTCTGACCAGGGAGAGCTACGGCCTGAACGCGTCGATGAACACAACGACGACCGAGCGGTTCAACGTCTCCGGCGCACTGCTGGTCACCCTGTTCGGCCGGCCCGAGGTCGAGGCCGCGTCGTTCAGTGACCGGGCCGGACGGGTCCGCGACATCGGCGTGACGACCGCCATGTACGGGCGGGTATTCATCGTCGCGTTGGGCCTGGTGGCCGCATTGGCGCAGGCGCTGACCTACGGACTCGGCGGCACCCTGGCGATCAACGGTTCGCTGGAGCCCGGTGCGGTGGTCTCGCTGGCGCTGTTGCTGTCCAGGCTGTACGGCCCGCTGACCGCGCTGTCCAACGTCAGGGTCGACGTGATGAGCGCGCTGGTGTCGTTCGAACGCGTCTTCGAGGTGCTCGACCTGAAACCGCTGATCACCGAGAAGCCGGACGCGCAGGCGCTGACGCCGGGGCGCCAGTCCATCCAGTTCGACGACGTGCACTTTGCCTATCCCGGTGCGGAGGAGGTGTCGCTGGCCTCGCTGGAGGACCTGGCGATCCCGGACAGCACCCCGCGGCACCCCGTCCTGCACGGAGTCGACTTCCGCGCCGAAGCGGGTCAGCTGATCGCGCTCGTCGGGCCGTCCGGTGCCGGCAAGACCACCATTTCGCAACTGGTTCCGCGGGTCTACGACGTCGACTCCGGCGCGGTGCGGATCGGCGGCGTGGACGTTCGCGACCTCACGTTGCAGTCCCTGCGCGATGCGATCGGAGTGGTCGCGCAGGATGCCCATCTTTTCCATGACACCATCAGGGCGAACCTGCTCTACGCGCGACCCGAGGCCGACGAACAGCAGATCATCCAGGCCCTGCGCGCGGCGCAGATCTGGGACCTGGTGGCGTCCATGCCGCAGGGTCTGGACACCGTCGTCGGCGACCGCGGGCACCGGCTCTCCGGGGGCGAGAAGCAGCGCATCGCCATCGCCAGGGTGCTGCTGAAGGCACCTGCGATCGTCATCCTCGACGAGGCGACGGCGCACCTGGACAGCGAATCGGAGGTCGCGGTGCAGCGGGCGCTGGCCGCCGCGCTGCAGGGCCGGACATCGCTGGTGATCGCTCACCGGTTGTCCACCATTCGCAGCGCCGACCAGATCCTGGTGGTGGAGAACGGCCGGGTCGTGCAGTCCGGCAGCCACGACGCGCTGATGGCGCAGGGTGGGCTGTACTCCGAGCTCTACCGCACCCAGTTCGAGCGACAGGCGGCCGAGCCCGCGGCGGTGGGCGCGACAGCGGACTGACTCCCGGACGGGGCGGTTGCCACCAGCTCGAGGTCGGTGGCGACATCGGCAACCGTTGTCAGAGTGACGATCTCGTCGCTGGCTCCGGCTCGGACATGCCCGTCACGAGGGCGGCCACGCGTCGCTGCCCGGCGGACTGAGCATCCATCGGGCATTCAAATCTGAATCAGCCGCGGGCGGTCGCCAGATGCGCTGCCGCCAGGCCGACCAGGTGCTCGAGGTCGGCGGCGATCGTCGCGAAGGTGAAGCCCTCGGCGAGACGCCGCGCTGCGGTCCCTCCGTCGAAGGTGTGGATGCCCGCGGCAATCCCGGCACTCGCCGCAGCTTCCCGGATCCGGCGCAGCGCCGACTCGAACTCAGCGTCCAGGGCGGGATCCTTCGGCGTCCTGCCGCCGATCGCCAGTCGCAGATCCGACGGGCCGACGTACACGCCGTCCAGTCCGGGCACGGCGCAGATCTCGGCCACGTTCTGCAGACCGGCGGCGGTCTCGATCATCGCGAGAACGACGACGGCGGCATCGGCGTCCGCCGGGTCGGGCCCGACCCGCAGGGCCGCCCGGGTCGGTCCGAACGAGCGCCGGCCGGTCGGCGGGTACCGGGCCGCGCTGACGGCGTCGGCGGCGTCGGCGGCGGTGTCGATCAGCGGAACGATCACGCCCCCGGCGCCGGCATCGAGTGCGCGACCGATGGGGGTCGGGTTGTTCGCCTCCACCCGGACCAACCCGACGGACGTCGCTCCCGCATCGATGGCGGTCAGCCCGTGCAGGATGCCGGAGTACCCGAGCAGCCCGTGCTGGCCGTCCAACACGACGTAGTCGTAGCCGAGGCGGGCGATCCGCTCGGTGGCGACCGGTGCGTCCTGGACGACCCAGTAGCCGAAGGCCGGCTGCCGGCCGCGGATCCTCCGGGCGAAAGCGGAGATGTGCTCAGCGGTCACGGGTCTCGTGCTCCTTCGCGATGGAGACGGGCAGCTCTTCGGGTGCGCCCGGTGGGTGGCCAACGATGCCAGACCGTTGCCCTCGGCCGGAAACAACCAACGGCCGCGATCCCGATGGGGTTCGCGGCCGTTGGCCGTTCGTCAGGGCGCTGGATCAGGCGGGACCCGGCACCTTGAACGGCAGCTTGGCGCCGGCGCCCTGGGCGGCGAGGGCGGTGAAGTAGGTCAGGGCCGCGGTGGTGATCAGGGCGAGGAAGACCCCGAACGACGGGCCGTGTGAATACCCCAGATCATCCAGCAACCCGGAGTACGGCCCGGTGTAGAAGAAGGTCTGGATGAGGACGATGACCATCAGCACGAATGAGGCAGCGGCGGCATAGGTCAACCATTCGGGCTTGACCTGGCCGGGCTTCAGTACACCGAAGAGCTGCAGGGCGTAGACGACGCCGACCGCGAGGGCAATGAGCACCGGGATGAACCACCAGCTCGTCCAGCCGTTGAAGCCCACCGAAACAAAGCCGGTGACTGTGACGTGAGCGAAGCTGAAGAAGCTGGCGATCAGCGTCAGCAGCGACGCTCCGAGCACACCCCAGCCGGCGATGGACACCTTCGAGGCGTCGAACGACGGCTTGGCCATACCGCCGGCCGGCGGATACCCGGGTGCGCCGGGCGGTCCGTACGCGCCCTGCGTGCCGGCGGGCGGTCCGTAACCCTGCGGCGGTCCGGGCGGAGGCCCGTAACCCGGAGGCGGGGGATAGGCGCCGGGAGATGGCGGTGACTGCCCCGGCGGTGCCTGATAACCGGGTGGTGGACCCTGGTAGCCAGGCGGCGGACCTTGCTGATAGCCGGGCGGTGGTCCCGGCTGGTAGCCGGGTGGCGGTCCTTGCTGGTATCCGGGGGGCGGCTGGTAACCCGGCGGTGGGCCGGGTGGTGGCTGGTACTCGCCCGGTGGTTGGTATTCGGGTGGTGGTTGGTACCCGGGCGATGGCTGGTTCGGGGGTGGGTAACCGCCCGGCGGGGGCGGCGGCGTCGAACCGCTCTGGTCACCGGGGCTGGAGGAGCCGGATGGGCCCCCGGCGTCGGGTGATTCGTCCGGAGGAGAACCTCCGGGAGGGGGCTGGGACACTGCGGACCTCCTGGTCGCGTACGAACGGTCCTGACGTGCACGGCCTGCGAGGACGCAGGAGCGCACGCCAGCAAGCAAACGGTATCCCCGACGCAGGGGCATCGGTAGCGGACACGCTCACCGGTCGCCGATCACCGGCTGTCACCGAATCCGGCGGCGGCGGAAGAGCGGGTCCGGCGCGGGTCAGCCGCCGGCAAACGGCGGCAGCACATCGAGCGCCTGACCGTCGCGCACAGCTGTCGTCAGTGCGTGAACCGCAACCTCGTCCAGCAGGAAACTGCACCGTTCGAGGACCCGGGCGAGCGGTGCGCCATGGCGTTCCGTCGCCACCGCGAGCACCGCAGCCGACCGTGCACGAGGTCTCCACCGCGACCGGCAGCGGGATCGTCAGCAGTTCCTCCGGCACCCCGGCGGCCGCCCGGGCGGCGGCGAAGTAGCGCACCGTCACTTCGACGGCACCCTGGCTGGATCCGCGTCGAGTCGCCACTTCCGGGTCCTTCGCCGCCACTGAAGGGCCCGGAAGTGGCGACTCGATCGGTCCCGCCGGTCAGCCACCGATGGCGCTCATCGGCCGATCGGGCTGCAGGAACGACGGGTCGTTGATGCCGTGACCCGGCAGCTTCCCCCAGGTTGCAGTGCGCCAGCACTGCGGCGATCTCCTCGTCGGTGCCGCCTCCGCGCACCAGCGCGCGCAGGTCGGTCTCGCTCGCGCGAGAACAGGCAGGTGCGGACCTGACCGTCCGCGGTCAGCCGGGTGCGGTCGCAGTCGCCGCAGAACGGTCGGGTCACCGAGGCGATGATGCCGACCGTGGCGGGTCCGCCGTTCACCTCGAAGAGTTCCGCAGGCGCGCCCAGCCGGGCACCGGGATGCGGCGTCAGGGCGAACTGTTCGGACAGCGCGGCCTGGATCTCGTCGGCGGTGACCATCCGTTCCCTGGTCCAGGAGTGCCCGGCGTCGAGCGGCATCTGCTCGATGAATCGCAGGTGATAGCCGTGATCGAGGCTGAAACGCAGCAGCGTCCGGAGCCTCGTGATCGTTGACCCCGCGCATCAGCACGGTGTTGATCTTCACCGGGGCCAGGCCGGCGTCGGCCGCGGCGGCCAGCGCATCGAGCACGTCCTGCAGGCGGTCCCGCCGGGTCAGCCGCGGTGAAGGTGTCCGGGTCCAGTGAGTCCAGCGAGATGTTGATCCGGTCGAGGCCGGCCGCGACGAAGTCCGGCGGCCCGCCGGGCGAAGCCGATGCCGTTGGTGGTCAGCGACATCTCCGGCCGCGGCGAGAGCCGGCCGACCCGGTCGATCAGCTCGACGATGCCCTTGCGCAGCAACGGTTCTCCGCCGGTGAACCGGATCTCCTCGATGCCCAGGGGCGGACCGCGACGTCGATCAGCCGGACGAGTTCGTCGTCGGTGAGCAGTTCGTCGCCGGGCAGCCAGTCCAGGCCCTCGGCCGGCATGCAGTACGTGCAGCGCAGGTTGCAGCGATCGGTCAGCGAGACCCGCAGGTCGCGGGCCCGGCGGCCGAACGAGTCGATCAGCTGCGGCGAGTCAGCCGCGCGGCGGGCAGCGTCGGTCAGGCTGCTGCGACCGGCGGGGCGCCGACCCGTGGGATACCCAGGTGCGACAGCAGTCATCAACCCAGGGTAGCCGCGCCGGACGCATGCAGCGAATGGGTCATAGTGGAGTAAACACGCCGTGCGCGACACCCCGGCACAGCCGAATCGGGTCGACAGCGCCGACAGAGCGATGCCGAGCAGGGAGGTCGCCGTGCGTGAGGTGCTGGCAGAACTGCTGCGCTGGTGGGAGGCCGGCGAGACGGTCGGCGTCGGCACGGTGATCGGCACGTTCCGGTCCGCGCCGCGGCCGCCGGGCGCCGCGATGCTGGTCGGGTCCGGACGGCACCGCCGTGGGCTCGGTGTCCGGCGGGTGCGTCGAGGGCGCGGTCTACGAACTGGCGACCTCGATGCTGACCGGCGAACGCGGCGGGCCGGTGCTGCAGCGGTACGGCGTGTCCGACGACGACGCGTTCACCGTCGGGCCTGACCTGCGGCGGCATCATCGACATCTTCGTCGAGGCCGTTCTCGCGTCGAGCGCTTTCCCGAGTTCGGTGCGCTGGCGGCGTCCATCCTGGCCGGCGAACCGGTCGCGCTGGCCACCGTCACCGCCGGCCGGCCCGATCAGATCGGCCGGCACCTGGTGATCTGGACCGCCGACGCCGCCGGCGGCGCTGGGCAGCGCGCGGCTGGACGACGCCGTCCGCGACGACGCCCGCGGCCTGCTGGCCACCGGCCGGACCGCCACCCTGACCTACGGCCCGGACGGCCAGCGCCGCGGCGAGGGCCTGTCGGTGTTCGTCTCCTGCTTCGCGCCCGCGCCCCGGATGCTGGTCTTCGGGGCGATCGACTTCGCCGCCGCGGTGGCCAGGGTCGGGCAGCTTCCTCGGCTACCGGGTGACGGTGTGCGACGCCCGGCCGGTGTTCGCCACCGGCAAGCGGTTCCCCGAGGCCGACGAGGTGATCGTCGACTGGCCGCACCGGTACCTGCGGGCCCAGGTCGACGCCGGCGCGCTGGACGGCCGGACGGTGATCTGCGTGCTCACCCACGACCCGAAGTTCGACGTGCCCGGTGCTGGCCGACGCGCTGCGGCTGCCGGTCGCCTACGTCGGTGCGATGGGATCCCGCGAGCACCCACCTCGACCGGCTGGCCCGGCTCCGTCGAGGCCGGTCTGACCGCCGACCGAGCTGAGCCGGCTGTCATCGCCGATCG
The DNA here is from genome assembly GCA_963766015.1 of uncultured Actinomycetota bacterium. Taxonomy (GTDB): domain Bacteria; phylum Actinomycetota; class Actinomycetes; order Mycobacteriales; family Nakamurellaceae; genus Nakamurella. The sequence continues at coordinate 27,468 of CAVXYU010000046.1, forward strand.
GGCTGGACCTGGGCGCGAGAACGCCTGAGGAGACGGCGATCTCGATAGCCGCCGAGATCATCGCCCGGCGCTGGGACGGCGCCGGCCGGCCGCTGACGGAAACCATCCGGGGCGATCCACCGGCTCCCGATCGCCGAAGCCGCCGCCCATCCGGTCGGAGCGCCGCCGGAACGTTGACCGACGGGAACTCAGATGCCCTCCCTGGCGATGATCCGTCCCTCGTCGGCGGCCAGCCGGAGCTCGGCGTGGTCCCGTTCGTTCTGCTCCGCGTAGTGCATGGCGTAGTCGGCGATCGCCCGTCGAAGGCGTCCGACCGCCCAGGTAGGCGGCGATCGCGACGCGGTCCCCGGACCGGGCGTGTGCCCGGGCCAGTGTCTTGCCGCACAGCCGGCCGTAGAACGCCATCGTCGGCCGGATCGAGCTGCTCGACCACCACCGATCCTTTGCCGTCCCGGAGTTGCCGGACATAGAAGTCCCGGTCCTGGCCGTCGATGCCGTGCACCCGCTGCCAGCCCAGGAAGATGTCGCTGGTCATCTGGGTCAGCCGCTGCCCGTGCACCACCCGCTCGCCCTGGTTCGGGTAGTCCGGTCTCGGCGCTTCACGTAGTCGGCGAGCACCGACCGGTGCGCCTCCTTGGCCTGCAGGATCAGCGGGTCGCGCGGCATCGGCGCCGTCCATCAGGACGATGTAGGCGCGGGTTCCGACGCTGCCGACGCCGACCACCTTGAAGCCGAGCTGGACGAAGGCGAACTGGTCGAGCAGGTGCCGGCGGTCGCTCTGCAGGCCCTCCCGGTAGGCCGCGATCAACGACCGGATCTGCCGGTACCAGCGTTCGACGTCCTCGCCCCAGGCGGCCAGCAGTTCCTCGCCGGGAATGATCAACGGCGGGTCGTTCCTGAACTGCACCTGGCCGTCGACGATGACGCACAGCTTGCGCAGCGCGTCGTTGCTGTCCCGGTACCTGGGCCTTGGCCAGACCGGCGTTCAGATGCCGCTGGGCTGGCGAGCCGACCCGCTTGCGGATCTCCTTCAGCAGCGCGGCGATGTCCTGGTGGGAGTACCAGACGTCCAGGTTGCCCAGCGGAGCCAACCGGCGGATCTCCTGCCGGTACGCCGGCTGCGGTCGCCAGCGCCGCGGCCGCTGACTTCTTCGCGCGAGAAGCCACTCGACCAGCGAGGCCACCGCGACGCTCGCGGCCAGCCGTTTGACGTCCCACTCGAACGGTCCCGGATAGGTCTCGTCGAAGTCGTTGATGTCGAAGGCCTGGTTGCGCTCCGGCGTGGAGTAGAAGCCGAAATTGCTCAGGTGTGCGTCCCCGCAGAGCTGCACCATCAGCCCGGAGTGCGGCGTCGAGCCCAGATCGGCGGCCATGATCGCGGCCGCGCCGCGGAAGAAGGTGAACGGGGTGGCCAGCATGCGGCCATAGCGGATCGGGACCAGCTGCGGCACCCGGGTCGCCGCCTGGCTTTCCAGCAGGACCGCCACCGGATCGGCTCGCGCGCCTCGGGTGGTCTCGGCGTGCGCGGCCAGCGGAAGGACATGCCGGACCGCTTTCCCGGCCGCCGCCCGCTCGTCGTGGGTCGCTCGCTCGGCCCGGACCCGTTTCGCATGACCGGCCGTCACCGGTGCTCCCGGCCGGATGACGGGGGATGCGGTGGTCGGGGTCGGCGCCATGCGGGTCCTTTCGCAACCGGGGAAATGGCGAAGGCCGGCGCGGGACCGTGGTCCCGACGCCGGCCCACTGGAATCGGTGGAGACGCAGCCGGTCGATCAGGCCTGCGGTGCCGCCGCCTGGGTGGCGCCGAGCTCGTGGGCCAGTTCCTTCTCGTCCTCCTCGGACAGCGAGGTCTTCAGCAGGGTGCCGCCGTAACGGCTTCATCCGATCGGCGAACTTGTCCTCGGTGATCTTCGACGGCCATGATCACCACGGCCGCCTTGCCGGGCTCCAGCAGGGACTGGACCTGGGAGCGGAATTCGTCGTTGATGCCGGACTTGCCGAGCTTGCCGAACAGCGCGCCCATCAGGCCGCCCAGCGCCAGCCCGAAGAACGGCACGAAGAACAGCAGGCCGATCAGCATGCCCCAGAGCGCGCCGGACGCGGCGCTCATGCCGACGATCTTCTGCGGGGTCTCGACGTGGCTCTTGCCCTCGGCGTCGACCGTGACGATGGCAAGGCCCCGGCAGTTCGACGACGAAATCGCCTTGCAGCGCCATGACTTCGTTGTAGGCCGCGGTGGCCTTCTCGTGGTCGTCGTAGCCGATGACGATGAGTTCGGACATGCAGTTCCTCCTGTGACGGGCGGGGAAGCCGGACCTGCGCCGGCGAGGAATCAGCACGTCGAACAGCGCGGGTGGGCAGGCACGGCGGCCCGTGTGCCGTGCCTGACGATTGAATCACAGCGACCGCATTGTCCGACTGCTCCGTTCCGGGTGAGATCGCGCCGTTCGGCCGGCCCGGTTCCACCCCGACCGGGTGATAACCCGGGACGGGTCGCAGTGTCGCCGCATCCGGCTTCCGTTGCGCCGCAAACCATCTGTGGCCGAGGCCCGGCCGCCGGGGCCGGCCCGTCGGTGGAACCCAGGGGCGAGATGCAAAGGCTCGCGTAGAGTAGTCGCCGGTGCACAATGCGTTACTGTCTCGCACCCGTACCCGCCAGAGGTGACGATGTCGTGAACGACTCCGTATGCGAGCCCGATCTGCGAGACCGGCGATGACGGAACCCGCCCGGCCGCCGATCACCGTGGTCATCGTCGACGACCACCTGCTGGTTGCCGACAGCATCGCCGCGGCGCTCGACGCGATGGAGGACATCAGTGTGGTGGACATCGCTGGGACCTGCGCAGCCGGAGTGGCCTCGGTGGCCCGGCATCATCCCGCGGTGCTGCTGCTCGACCAGCGCCTTCCCGACGGTCTCGGCACGACGATCCTGCCGGAGATGCTCGCGGTCAGCCCGCGCACGAAGGTTCTGATGGTCACCGCGGTGGACAGCGACGACGTACTGGCCAATGCGATAGAAGCAGGAGCGGCCGGCGTCATCACCAAGGGCAAGCGCGCGGCGAGCCTGGTCAGTGCCGTCCGGGCCGCCGCCAACGACGAAGCGGTGATCACTCCCGACGTGCTGCGCAGGCTCCTGCCCAGGCTGGGCCAGCGTGGTCAGCGGGTCAGTGACGGCCTCACCAGCCGTGAACGCGAAGTTCTCGGCCTGCTCGTCGCAGGCAAGAGCACCGCCGAGCTCGCGGAAGCGCTGTTCGTCGCGCCCGCGACCGCACGCAACCACATCCAGTCGATCATGAACAAGCTCGGCGCCCATTCCCGGCTGGAGGCCGTGGCGATCGCCAACGAGCGAACCCAGTGGGGCGAACGGTCGTAGCCGTCAGGCACCGCGTCGGAAAGGCCCGCTGAACCGCCTCTCCGGCGGTCGCCCCTGATCCGAGCTGTCTGCCAGCTGCCGGAAGCGGCCGCCGGCTGCAAAAGGGGCCTTTAGTCCCGTCGCTTTCTGTAGTTGATCCTGTACGGTATGTAATCGGGGAGCCGGCCCAATCCTTACTCGGACTGATGCGCCGGCGTGTTCGGCAGCGTGCAGTTCCAATCATGGATGGGGGATCCCGTGACAAATCTGTTGAGCCCGGTCTCGACCTGGGTTGCGGTGCAGCGCATCTCGATCTGCGACGAGCGGCCGACCGCCCGCGCGGCATTGAGCAGGGTGGTGACCGGCGCGATGCCGGGTGTCACCGACATCGACTGCTCGGCCGACGCGACCGAGTTGCTCGCGCAGTACGCCGCCCATCCCGCCGGCCTGGTGTTGATCGGGATCAGTCACGGCAAGGTCCGGGGCGTCGAGGCCGTCAACCTGTTGCTCGACCGGTTCCCGTCGGCATCGGTGATCGTCTACGGATCCATCGACGACACCAGGCCCCTGGCGTCCGCGATCAGCCAGGGGGCGAGGGGCTTCCTGCTGTGGGACGCGAACAACCCGGTGTCGTCGCCGGCGCGGCAGCGCGCCTCCACGTTCGGCCGGATGACGCCGATGAACGAGACCGCCAAGGTCACCGCCCGGCTCACCGAACGCGAACTGCAGATCCTGCGCGGAATGACGCACGGATACTCCAACGGCGAGATCGGCCGGAAGCTGTTCCTGTCCGAGGACACCGTGAAGACCCACGCGCGCAGGCTGTTCCAGAAACTGGGCGCCCACGACCGGGCACACGCCGTTGCCCTGGGCCTGCGCAACGACCTGGTTGCCTGACCGCGCCGATCTCCCGACCGGACCTACGCTGACCGGGTGACGAACGGCCCCGAGATGCCCGAGGTGGGCGGACGCGACGGATCCGATCATCGCCGGCCGCGCAGCGTCTACGGCGTGGGCACCGACCCCGATCCGCGCTTCTCGATGGCCAACGAGCGCACCGCGCTGGCCTGGGTGCGCACCGGCCTGGCGTTCGTCGCCGGCGGCATCGCACTGACCTCGGTCTCTGTCGTGACGGCCCTGCCGGCCTGGGTGGACGTCGCCGCGGCGCTGTCCTGTCTGATCGGCGCCGGTACCGCGGTCAATGCGGTGATCTCCTGGCGCGGGAACGAGCGCGCGATGCGTCGCGGCGACCCGCTGCCCTCCCCCCGGGTGCTGCCCTGGCTGGTCGGCGCGGTGGTCGTGGCGGCGCTGGTGATCGTCGGATTCGCGCTGGGTCAGGCATGACGCCGGCGGACGAGCCGCCGTACGGGGCCGCCCCGGAACGGACCGCCCTGGCCTGGCAGCGATCCGGACTCGGGGTAGTGGTCGGTTGCTTCCTGACGGTGCACAGCTCCATTCGGCTCGGGATCGTCCCGATCGCGGTGGCGGCGGTCGGCCTGGGGCTGGTGATCACCGTGCTGTCCCTGGCGTTCCCGAGCCGACGGTTCCTGCGGGGCGACCCGGCCGACTCCTGGCCGTTGCTGGCGGCGCTCACGACGGCCGTCGTGGCGCTGGCCGTGCTCGGCGCGGTCGTCGCGGTGGTCAATCTGCGGTGATGCGCCGTGGTCGATCTGCGGTGGTGTGCCATGGAAACGGCTGAATGTGAGGGAAAAGACAGTCCGGTCATTGCAGAGCCGGAATGACCTCTTTCTCGAACAATTCGAAACCGGATGTGTCGTACGCCAGCTCCGGGAAATTCGTGATCGCGTACGTCATTCCCTGTGCTTTCAGGGCCGTCAATTTCTCCACGATCTGCTCCGGAGTGCCGACACCGGGCAGTCCCACGTATCCGCGCAGTTCCGCCTGGGCCTTGTCCGGACCGACGATCCCGGTCAACTTCTCGCGCAGCCAATCGAGCCGATCGTTGACCTCCTTCTCGTCGCGGCCGATCGCGATGTTGTAGTTGGCCGACCTGGTGATGGCGCCGAAGTCGCGGCCGAGCCGTTCACAGTGACCGGCCAGCACGTCCGATTTGTGCCGGAAACCCTCCGGTGTTCCGTCGAAGTTGGTGTACTGCGCGAACTGCGCGGCTATCCGCAGGGTCACCTTCTCGCCGCCGCCGGCGATCCAGAAGGGGATGCCGCCGGGCTGCAACGGGAGAGGCCGGACGATGGCTCCGTCTACCTGATACACCTTGCCCTGCAACGTGGCTGACCCGGTCGTCCACGCCTGGTGCATGATCTGCACCCCCTCGTCCAGCGCCCTCAGTCGCTCGCGGGCCGGTGGAAATCCGTAGCCGTAGGCGCGCCACTCGTGCTCGTACCAGCCGGCTCCGATGCCCATCTCCACCCGGCCGCCGGAGATGATGTCCGTCGTCGCGGCGACCTTCGCCAAGTAGGCAGGGTTGCGGTAAGCCATGCAGGTGCACATCTGACCCAGCCGGATGCGGCGGGTGGAGGCGGCGAACGCGGCCATCAACGTCCAGGCCTCGTGGGTGGCCTCGTCCGACGGGACCGGCACGGTATGGAAGTGGTCGTAGACCCACAACGACTCCCACGGTCCTTCGTCGGCCCGCTGCGCGAGCCGGGACATCGTGGCCCATTGTTCGGCGGGTTCGATCCCGACGAGATCCATGCGCCAGCCTTGTGGGATGAAGACCCCGAATTTCATCGTCATCCGGCCAAAGTAGTCGCAGATTCATGGAGCAGGTCCCGCGGGGTCGGGACCTTCGGCCCGTGTCCGTACGCCTTGTTACAGAAACGATGAACGTGTCGGATTACTTCTGTCACAGTCAGGAGCACCAAATGTCCACCCCCACCCTCGCGCCCATCACGGCCAACTCCGGGGTCAGCACGGTTTCTGTCAGTCGGCTCGGCGGCGTCGCCATCGCGGCCCTCAGACTCTCGCTCGGTTTCGTCTTCTTGTGGGCGTTCCTCGACAAGACGTTCGGGCTCAACTACTCCACCTCGTCCGAACGCGCGTGGATCAACGGTGGATCCCCCACCAAGGGATTCCTCGCCAGCGTCGACTTCGGCCCGTTCCAGTCGTTCTTCAACACGATCGCGGGGGCGTGGTGGGCCAACCTGCTCTTCATGGCCGGCCTGTTCGCCATCGGTGTCGCGCTGATCCTGGGTGTCGGCCTTCGGCTCGCCGCCGTGGGCGCCGTCCTCATGATGGCAATGATGTGGGCCGCTGAATGGCCGCTGGCTCGCTTCACCTCGACGGGCGACCCGACCGGATCGACCAACCCGCTGACCGACTACCACTGGATCTATGCGCTCGCGGCCGTCGTTCTCGCCGTCATCGGAGCCGGCCGGTTCTTCGGGCTGGGCAACTGGTGGGCGAAGGTCACCGGCGACCACGCCTGGCTGCGTTGATCTCGAGCGGTTGATCTCGAGCGGCTGAACACAGCCGTTGCACCGGGCAGGTCAACCGCGTCAACTGAACATCAGCAGGCCGAGGCATGCAGACCTCAGCACCGCGATCGGACAATCTGCGCGCGGGCCGATCCACCGGTCTTCCACGGTTGATCTTGCCGCTATATGACCTCATGGGTTGAGGTCGACGAAACTCCCGCACCAGGGTGGCGACACGCCACACCGGCGGGAGTTTCGCCGTTGTCCGGGGCCTTACCGGACCTGCTCGACGGTTCATCCGGCGCCGGCGAACCGGACGTGGTCAATTGATCCAGGGCGTCACGACGCCATCGCACCGCAGGCGGAACCTGGCACCGGACAGCGTGAGGTGGTCAAAGGCGAAGTAGCCCACATCGTCGACCGACGCCGTCACGGGCTCGCTGCCGATGATCTCGATGGTGACCGAGGGCGGCACCTCGGCCCCCGCCAACTGGCCGCGGACTGCGTCCGGGTCGCGTTCGATGTCGAGATCGATGGTCATGCCGGTCGAGCGGAAGGTGAGGCTCCGTCGTGACGAGTCATCGGCCCGGACCATATTCCCCGCCGCATCGGCGGAGTCATGTGTCAGCTCGCTCAGCTCGGCATCGACCGTCCGCCAGGTATACAGCGCCCGTCCGGCCTCGGCGATGCTCGGTGGCGTCTCTCTGCGCTCAGCCAGCGCGGCGCCCAACTCTCCCAGTAGCGCCTCGTCGTCCTGCAGATCGCTGCTCATCGTGCCCTCCGACCATCGGTGTTCAGCAGGGCCGAAAGCTCCGGCGTGCGGCGCAAGGTTTCCAGGCAGCGCGCACGGATGGGACCGATACTGCCGATCGGCATGTTCAACTCAATACTGATCTCCGAGTACGCCGGTGCCGGGTCGCGCAACAGCACGCCGAGCAGCCTCCGGCATTTTTCGCCGAGAGAGGTGAACGCCGCACGCAACGCGTCGAGGCGCTCGGCCCGCAGGAGCCAGTCGTCCAGTTCGACCGATGCCGGCTGCGCTTGAGTTTCATCGAACAGCGGCGCCTCGTGAGAGTTCCTGCGCTGGGTTTTCTGGGCGTGCCGTAGGCATTCCCGTCGGGTCGTCGTCGCCAACCAGCCGGGGAGCGCGGCCGGCTCGCGCAGGCTCGGCAGGTGCTCCAGAAGTCTGAGCCATACGGCTTGGGCGACGTCGTCGGTATCGGCCGGAGAAAGCCCGAATCGGCGGCAGACGGACCAGACGAGCGTCGCGTACCGATCGACGATCGCGGCCCAGGCATCCTCGTCGCCGGCAACGGCTTGCCGGACCAGGACCGGAACGGACTGTTCGACGACCACTGTGCGCCTCCTGATCCGATCAATCGGCTACGACCGTAGCCCCTGACCGCCGAGGTCGAAGGCGAACGGCTGCACCTTGCCGTAGCCATCCTGGAGCAGGACGTCGCGAGCGGCGAAGGCGTCGATCCGGCGCTCGACCATCAGCCTGGCGATCACCCCGCTCGCCGCGGCTGCTGCAAAGGAGCTGCCCGACCATTGCACGTATCCGGACGCGAAGGGGGTGGGCTGCGAGCTCACGATTTCCGGATCCGCGGCCACCGTGCCGACGAGGTACGGACCCACCTGGTTCACACCGGGCGCGACGAGATCAAGCCATGGGACATCGGGGGTGGTGTCAGCAAGCTCTCCGGCGTCCGTCGCCGTTGCCGAACCTCGCACGGCCTCCGCAGCTCCCACGGCGAGGACATTGCCGAACGCCGCGGGGTAGATCGGCCGATTTCCTTCGTCTTGTGCATGGTTACCTACCGCCGCCACAAGAACGGTGCGCCTGCCGAGCACATCCATCGCCCGGCGCATGGGCAACGGTTCTCCACCCTCAGCCTTGCAGCCGAAAGACATGTTCAGCACGTCGATGTCGTCGTCCAGGAAGCCCATCAGGCGGTTCGCGACGTCCCAGGACCGGTCGAGCGTGCCGCCGACGAGCACTTGGCTGGCAACCAGCAAGGCGCTGGGACACCGGCTGAGGACAGTTCCGGCCACGAAGGTCGCGTGCCCGGAGGTCCCGCTCGGGAAGGGTCCATGGCCGGTCAGCGGCCGACCAAGATAGCGACCGGCAAGATCATCATGGGCGTAGATCTGGGTGTCCGCGATCCCCACCCGTGGTCCGACCGGCTCGCCCGGTGGCACCCGGGCCTGCGGGTTGGCCGGGACTTCGGCGGGCGGCCCGATGCTGATCTTGTGGTGGGGGTTGGTCTCGACCAGCCCTTCATCATGGTCCCGCTCGATGACGGGCTGCCAACCGGGAAACGTCGTCCGCGCCCACTCCCGGACCAGTGCAATCGGCACATCGATGTCGAGACCCGTGTCTGCCACGCCGAATTGGGCAACCATCGCCGCAGATGTGGCTGGGCCGTGGACGGCGTCGGCACGAAGTCGGGCGACGGCGGTCGTGACGCCGGTCAGCGTGACCTTCGTCAGCCCGAGCTGAGGGCTGCGTTCGATCGCTGAGTGGTACAGACCGGGAATGTCCAACAGCTTGGCCAACACGACCCGCTCGTCGCGGGTGTCGATGTACACGTCGTCGCTGTCGGTCGTCATGCCAGCATCCTTCCTCGAAGGCTGGGTGTGTGGACGTGATTGTCTGCCCGGGCAGACCCGGGCTGCTCGCCGGTGATACATCCGCCTGTGATATGTCCGCGGGTGCTCCCTCAGTCGCGCGCGGTTGAGCGCCGCTACGGTTCGGGCCATTCTGTTGACTTGACCGAGACCGGCACATTGCGGACGGCGGCCATGGAGGCCCTGCGGATCGCCGAGGCCGACCCGGGCAAATCCGTCGAGGCCGCGACGGCCCTCGCCCGCCGAGCTCGACTGGCCGGCGAACTCGGTGCCGCCGCGATGGCGGAGTGTGCGCTCGGGATCGCCGCTCTGCACCTGCAGAACACAGACAAGGCGGTACGCCACCTCCGGGCCGCCATCGCGCTCGGACGTCGGGCCGGCGACGGCCAGATCGCGGTGGAGGCGCGCCTCCGGCTGGCCGGCGTGCTCAATGTGGCGGGCCGGCCAGTCTCGGCGCTGCGGGAGATCGACGGCGTCGTGGCGGAGTCCACCGGTGTCGACCGGGCGCGGGCCTTGGCGCAGAAGGGCGCGATCCAGCTCCAGCTCGGCCGCTTGGATCCCGGGCTCGAGGCCCTGGAGGCCGCGGCGCCGGTCCTCAGATCGGCCGGGGACCTCATGTGGCTCAAGCGTCTGCTCGCCAATCGCGGCCTCGGGCACGCTCGACGGTTCCGTTTCGCCCTCGCGAAGGCCGACCTGACGGAGGCGCTGCGGCTTAACAATGAGCTCGGCATCGAGCTCTCGGTCGCTTTCATCGAGCAGAACCTCGGCTGGGTGGACACCCTGCGGGGCGACGTCCCGAACGCCCTGCAGCATCTGGATCGGGCCGAAGAGACTTTGCGTCGACTCGGCGCCCAGATCGGGTTCCTCCTGGAGGATCGAGCCAATCTGCTCGTCAGCGTCGGGCTGGTGGCCGAGGCTCGGAGCATCGCACGCCAGGCGGCAGCCGCGCTGGACCAGGAGGGGCAGCGGATCTCGCTGCCCGATGTCCGGCTGCTGTTGGCGCGCATCGCCTTGCTGGACGGCGATCCGGAGGGCGCCACGATGGAAGCGCGCCGGGCAGCGCGCGAGTTCGCCCGTCTCGGACGCCCCAGAGGACAGGCCCTGGCGCAGTTCCTGGTCCTGGCCGGCCGGGCGGCCGGCCCCACCCGCTCACGGGTCTCTCTCGGAGCCGTGAGACGTGCCGTCGATGCATTGGACACGGCCGGTTGGCGGGCCGACGCCATAGAGGCGCGGCTGCTGCTCGCGGGGCTCGAGGACGAACGTGGCTCCGGTGACCGCGGCACCTCGCAGCTCGCATTGGCCTCCGCCGGTCGCCGTCGAGGGCCTGCGGCCACACGGGCGGCAGCGTGGCATGCGGAGGCTCGACTGCGGTGGCAGGACGGACGTCGGCGTGCTGCGCTCAGCGCGGTGGAGGCGGGCCTGCGCGTGCTCGACGAGCACCGGTCCGGACTGGGGGCCGCCGACCTGCGGGCGCACTCGGGCGTCCATCGGATCGGGCTCTCGACCCTGGGACTTCGCATCGCCGTCGAGGGAGGGCGGCCGGAGACCATCCTCCGGTGGGCCGAATACGGGCGCGCCAGTCACCTGCTGCTCCCGCCGCTGCTGCCTCCGGACGACGACGAACTGGCCGTCCACCTCGCGGATTTGCGCCTGACCGTGGCCGACGTGAACGCGGCGGTGACGGAAGGACGCGATTCGGCCGTTGCCGTCGGCCGCCAGCTCGCTGCCGAGCGGCGGGTCCGGGATTTGTCCAGACGTCGGCCAGGAGTCGTCGGTCCATCTATGACGCCGATCGGACTGTCGGCACTGTCGTCGGCGCTGGGCAGCCGTGCGCTGGTCGAGTACGCCGAACTCGACGGTGCGCTGTTTGCGCTGGCCATGGCCGACGGGTTGGCCCACTGGAGAGCGCTCGGTCCGGTCCAACCGTTGCGTGCCCTGACCGACCGGCTCCCGTTCGCCCTGCACCGGTTGGCGGCGGACGCGAACGATCCGGCCGCGATCCGTCTGCTCCTGCGTGACGCCACCGCCCGGCTGGATGCCTTGCTGCTCGCGCCGCTGGCAGATGTCGTTGACGACCGGCCGCTCATCATCGTGCCCACCGGGCCGTTGCAGTCGTTGCCCTGGTCGACACTGCCGTCGTGCGCACAGCGCCCGGTCACAGTCGCACCGTCGGCCACCACCTGGCACGCGGCGTCCCTGACCGCACCGGCGTCGGGACGCACGGTGGTCGTGGCAGGACCAGGGCTCCCCGGCGCCTCGCGGGAGGCGCAGTCGATCGCCCAGATGTACGGGGTGACAGCCCTGTCAGGTCCGTCTGCGACCGTCGGCGCTGTGCAGGTCGCGTTGGCCGGTGCGGACGTCGCGCACCTCGCAACCCACGGCCGGGTTCATCCCGAGCACCCGCTGTTCTCATCGCTGCAACTGACCGACGGTCCGATGACCGGATACGACCTGGAACAACTCAGACCGGTGCCACGGCTGGTCGTGTTGGCGGGCTGTAACACCGGGCGGGACGCCGTCGTGGCGGGTGAAGAACTGCTCGGGCTGACGGCAACGCTGCTAGCTCGCGGGGCCCGGCAGGTGATCGCCACCGTGGTCCCGATCCCGGACACGGACACCGAACCGGTGATGACGGCGTTCCACGCGCGGCTGCTGGCCGGGGAGTCGGCGGCCTCCGCGCTGGCCCTTGCGCAAGCTGAGGCCAGCGGCGGCGGGCAGGCTGCGGCCGCCGGCTTCGTCTGCATCGGGGGTGGTTTCAGCCTGTCCGCGAACGGCTGAATCGGCAACGGGTCGTCCCACAGTTCGACGGCGTGGCAGGGGGCGGCACCAGACCGAGCCCGTTCGGAGGCTCGGTCCGGTCCCAAGTGCCGCGCACCTCTCGATCAGACCAGGGCGATCACCGAGGCCACGGCTCCGACCGTCGAGGCCAGGGTCTTGACCGAGTTGACGATCGCCAGCGGGTCCCAGTTAACCCGGGCACTCCACCACCAGGTGGAGTTCACCGCGAGGTTAGGCCAGTCCTCGTGGATGACAGCGCGGAACTCCTGCACGCTCCAGTCGAAGTCGCGCGAACCTGATTCAAAGGTTCCGGCCAGGTGCCCGGACTTGAGGAAGGTGTAGAGAACGCCGCGACTGCTCCGCACACCCACCGCGAAGCCCACGTTGTAGCTCGGGAAGCCGGAGACGTGGAAGTGGCCGTTGAAGTTGAAGTTCCCGCTCTGGAACAGGGTCAGCTGAGAGAAGCCACCGACCGGCACGCCGCCGTTGAAGGTGATGTACCCGGTGTTCAGCGGGCCGACCTGCGGCGTGAAGCTCCCCGCGAAGTCGGCAGCAGATTCCTGCGGGTTGGTGGTGAGGCGCAATCCGGGATACCACTGCTCGAGCTCATGGTCCGCCACGGCGTTGTCCGCGGTTTCCGTGGAGACCGAGCCCCCGCCGAGGGCCTGGGCCTGCGTCGTACTCGCGAGTTGTACCTCCCGGAGGGAGGCATCGAGGAACGCGCGGTCGGCCCGCACCTCTTGGTCGTAGGTGGTCATGGTGGTCCCTTCCATTTGTCGAGCCGATCCGCGGCGCGGACGGCAATGATTGGTCGACAAACGGACCCGGCCGGTGGTGCCCTGATACAAACGAGTTTGGTCGGTCATTGTTGTCGCTTCAGGAGGGTTGCGGTTGGGGAGTTGTGGGCGATGGCTCAGCTCCGCGGCTTCGTTGGCTTCGCCGAAGCGCCAGTCACGCGGCCATGTAGAGCGCCCGCAGGATCGTCGGTCTGCGTTTGGCGGCCGTTGCCGCGGCGAGACCGTCTGCTATGACGGGTGTTCCGGGTCTCCAGGTTGAGCTGACAACTTAGTGGGACAAATGTTAGGTGACGATCCGGTGGTCCTCGCTGGACCGTTTGGCCAGGGTCAGCACGGTCGAAAGGCGTCAGAAAAGCTTTCGAACCGTTGTTGCATGGAACGCAATAAATGCCGGTGCTAACTCGCTTAATGTTCAATTATCCGGGGTAACCCAACAGCTGATGTAAGTGACCCGGTGCCGGTCCGGCGATTCTCCGCAAGATCTTCCCCGCCCCGTCCTACCGTGAGGCGGCGACCGCTGACGGCGGGGACGGGGGCTGCTCGATCGGCGGGATACGAGCCGGTCGCGGGGTCGCCGGGGTGAGCGAATCTCTTCCCGGTGGGTGCCGTGTTGCTGCCGGTGCCGCCGCGGCTGGTCGAGTACCAGCAGTTGCGGGCGCGTACCGACCGGGTGGCCGGCCCGGACGCGATGCGCAGGCGGACGGGCTGCGCTGCGCGGGAGTTGGGCGTTCTGCACGGTCCGGGCCCCGGGTGGCGGCAGCTGGCCGCGATGGGCCGGGTGATCGGTGACGGCGGCTGGTGCTTCACCCTCGCCGAGCTGGTCGACCTCGCCGCCGTATCAGCATCGGGGACTGGGCGGCCGGGTGCTGGACTGGTTGCTGACCCAGATCCGGGCCGCGCCCCGGCGGGTGCGTCGGTGACGGCGGTCGCGGACGCAGCCTGCCGCCGGCTGTTGACGCGGGCCGGGTTCCGGCTGGTGGCCCCGCACCTGGCGACCCTGGAAACTGTCCCGGGCCCGCGATGACCGCCCTCCCGGACAGCTCAGCACCCACGGAACCGGGCGAGCGCATGCCGCCGCCCGGCGGTATCCACGTTCTCACGGCAGAACCAGCAGCGCGGGAGAGCCCAGCTCGCCTCGACTGAAACATCAGCCGATGGGGAGCCGGTCGCCGAGCTGCCGACGCACGGTTCGGCTGCCGCCCCGCAGGTGCTGTTGCCGAGTGTGCGGTTGGCCCGGTTGGCGGAGGCCACCGCCGCGGAACTGGCTCGAGCACGGAACAACGGGGGAGTCGCCGCACCGCAGGTGCCCGGGCCGCAGAGGCTGTCGGAGCAGGCCCTTCAGGACGTCCTGTCCGTGGTGGAGCGTCGACGGCGGCGGCGACGAAGGCGGCGTACCGGTCGGATTGGGCGCGGTTCACCGGGTGGGCGGGGGAGCAGGGGTTCGCGGCGTTGCCGGCGGATCCCCTGGTCGTCGCGCATTACGTGACGGAGGCGGCGGCGGAGACTGAGCGGGAAGTGGCGGTACGCCCCGCGTCGTTGACCGGTGGGGTCCCGATCAATCAGTTCCATACCGCCGCCGGCCTGGACGCCCCGGGCCGGGCGGAGGTGGTGCGGCGGGCGTTGTCCGGGATCCGCCGCATCCGCGCCACGCCGCCGGTCCGCCGGACACCGCTGCTGCTCGAGGACATCCGCACCCTGCTGACCTCCATCGAGGAGACCGCCGCGGCATGGCCGGGTGGGGTGGCGTGCGCGGCGGGACATGGCGGTGTTGTTGATGGGGTTCGCCGGCGCGAGCCGCCGCAGCGAGCTCGTCGCCCTCGCTCTGGCCGACATGACGCTGCACAAGGCGGACGGGCTGCACGTCCGGCTCCGGTCGTCGAAGACTGACCAGGAGGGGCAAGGCCAGGTGAAGGCCCTGCCGTTCGGTCGGGACCCGGCGACCTGCCCGCCGTGTGCGTTCGTGCGGTGGCGGCAGGTCCTGCATGCGTGGGACACCGCCCCCGACGGCGAAGGCCGCCGGGCGGTAATGGGAGTGCTCCGCCGGCAGGCCGCCATGACAGGCCGCGGCGGGGGAGACGACGGTGATGAAGGGGCGGTGTTGCATGTGTGCCGCACCGCCCGGCTCCCGGAGCCCCCGGACCCCGGGCGGGTGCTGTTCCCGGCCATCCACAAGACGGGCTCTATCGGTGCCAAGCCGATGACCGGGCACGCGGTCAACGAGATGATCAAGCGCCGCGCCGACCAGGCTGGCTTCGGTCCCGCCCAGACGCAGCACCTTGGCGGGCACTCGTTGCGTGCCGGGTTTGTCACCGAGGCGTTCCGGGCCGGCGCGGACGCCCACGCCATCATGCGGCAAACCGGGCATAAAAGCCCCGCGATGCTCGAGGTCTACGCCCGCGAACACGCACCACTCATGGGCAACGCCGTCACCCGCCTAGGTCTGTGAGGTGTCCACTGCCGAGGATTGCCCGCCGCAGGCGAGGAGGCGCTGACGCCGGCGACGGTCCGTGCGTATGCGGGGGACTGGGCGTTGTTCGCCGACTGGTGCCATGTGACGGGGGAGTGGGAGATGCCCGCGGACCCCGGCACCGTGCTGTTCTTCCTCACCGACTGCCCTGCCGCCCCTGCCACCCAACGCCGCCGGGTCGCGGCCATCGACCACCACCACACCACCGCCGGCCACCCCAGGCCCGGGGAGCACCCCGGGGTGCGGGCCGCGCTCGGCCGCCCAGTCACCGATGACGCTGCCCCGCAGAGGATGTCGGACCAGGTGGAGGCCGCCCTGCAGGGGTTGCCGTCCCACGGGTGGGCACGGGGGATGTTCGGCCGCCGTGACCGGTGCCTGCTCGTCCTGTCCCAGATCGCAGGGGTGCCGTACAAGCACCTGGCCACGCTCACCGCCGGCGACGTCACCATGGCCTCCGGTGCCGCGACCATTTCTGCGAACGCCGGGACGTGGACAGTTCTTCCGGGCGATGACGCCCTGCTGTGTGGGTCGTGCGCCGTGGTCCGGTGGTTGCGGGTCCTGGACCTCGTCGTGACCCGGCCCGGCAAACGAGACCTCGCCCAGGCACTCAAGAAGGCCAAACAAGTGACCGGTGGGTCGCCGCACCTGTGCCGGTCCACCCGCCCACTGGAGCAGGCGACGTCGGTGGTGCCGTTGGTGCCGCCTATCGACCAATGGGGCTACATCCCGTTTCCCGTCCAACGCCTCACGCCGCACTCGTTGTCCCGCCGGGTCCGGGATCTCCTCGCGGGGGATCTCGGCGCGCACCGGGACCTGCCCGTCGACACCGACGAAGCACCCGCGACACCGGCGAAGGCGCCGCCCCTGGTGCCGCGGGCCGAGTACAAACGAGAAGACGCGCAACGGGCGTGGGCCCGCCGCCGCGCAGACCTGGCCGACATCGCCGGCGTTGACGACATTCTCAACGAGATCGACGCCCGCGCGAGGGAACTCCAACAGCGAACCGCGGCCATCCTCGCCGCGGAAACGACGAGACTGACGCGCGACGCGGCTGAGCTCGGCGCGGTCGGATTTAGTTGAGACTGTGCCGGCATTGGGGTGGTCGTGCTGACCGCGGGTTCAGAGCTTCTGCTAGCCCGGCCGGCCGTTACGGCACCGCACCGATCGGGGCGTACCTGTCAAGGATCAGTTCGACGCTGGGGAAGCAGCACCCGGCAACAGACTCGACAGGCACAGAGCCAGCACACGACCCCGGAGCGGGCACCCGGCATCAGGAGAACTTATCCTGGGTTAACACAGCCTCAATGTCGGGTGCAAAGTCCGTCCGGAACGCTGGTCGCGCATTCGTTGTGTTCGATGACGTTGCCGGTGCCTGTGGATGTCACGAAGAGATCGACATCGTTGTTGCGCAGCACGTTATGCGTCACCACGTTGCCTGACGCGAAGGGTCCGGACGCGCTGACGTCGAGTACAGCCACCCCGGCAGCCCCGGCGGGGATGGTTTGCCCTTGGATGTGGTTACCCCGAACGTCGGTGTTGACCGCACCGAACAGGACGATGCCGGCGGCGGTGTTCGGCTCGCAGTGCGGGTCGGTCTGGCCGATGTGGTTGCGATGGATCTTCGCACCAACGATGCCTGGATCGACGAAGACGCCGGTGCAGCTCGCGCGGACGTCGTTGTTCCGGACCTCCGCTCGGTCGGTTTGTACGCACAGCGCGATCCGGTACCCGGAGACGTGGTTGGACCTGACCACGGCGCCGCGCAGGTCGTCCATACAGATGCCGATGAACCGCAGCGTTGCCCCTTGAGGTCACGGTGTTGAAGGCGGCGCGGGTGTTTTGGGAGCCGACGGTGAGGAACCCGTACCGGGCGCCGTCGGCGAGGTTGTTGCCCGTCACCCGGGTGTTCCGGGCGCCGACCACCGCGATGTTCTCACCGGAGAACCCACGGACCTGGAAACCGTTGATGGACACGTCTTTCACCCGGGTGCCCACCGACACGAACTTGCGGTGCTCCATCTGCTTGATGTCGAACGGGGCCAGCACGACGTCCTTTCCCGTGACGCAGATTCCCGCCTCTGTGCCCTTCCCGGCCAAGCCGGAACAGGTGTTCGGCACCGGCGAGGATGGCGGGATGAGGATGGCGCCCCGCCCGACGAGCTCGATGCCATTCTTGTTGAGACCGTCAGCTGTTCGGCGTAGGTGCCGGCACGGACGATGATCCGATCCCCGGGGTCAGCACGGTTGATCGCCTTCTGGATTGACTGCCCGGGCCGGACATAGGCGGTGTCGCCGTCCGCGGAGGCGGATCCCACCAGCCCCGCCATGGTGACGCACACCGTGGCAAGAACGAACAGGATGCGGGCAGCCAGGTTCCGTCGTGCTGCAGCTCGGGTCATGTGGCCTCCAGGTGCTCGGGATCGTCAACCGTTGGCGATCCAATCCGTGACGATGGGCGGTCGCTCCGTGGCGATGGGCGGTCGCTCGGTCAGAAGCAGGTTCCGAAGATGGTGACTGACCGACCGCGCGGTCCGGTTGAGGGCGAAATGGCGATGGCGGATGACAATTGCGCGTCGGCTTTCGGCGCGCCCGTGAGCGTCTGCAACAGCCCACGATGTCAATTCAGGTAACATCCTGTGTACTGGATACCCGGAGTTCTTACTAGTGATGGAGATGGCTGTCAAGAGGTCTTACGACAACCGGCAACGCTCCGAGCAGGCGGCGGAGACCCGGCACCGGGTGCTGGAGGCCACCCGGTGCCTGCTGCTCTCACGCGGCTATGCGGCGACCTCGATGGGCGCCATCGCAACGGCCGCCGGCGTGTCGAGGGAAACCCTGTACAAGGTCTTCGGCTCGAAGTCCGCGCTCGTCAAGGACCTCTACGACGTGACCGTCGTCGGCGATGAGGACGACGTACCCGTCGCCGACCGTCCGGAAATGGCGGCGATCCACCGGACAGCTGATCCGAGGTCGAAGATCGCCCTGCTCGCGGCCCTGTCCGCTGACCTGGTCGGCCGGGTGGGACCCCTCCTGGCAATGATCATGTCCGGAGCCTCTGCAGGCGACCCGGAGTTAATCAAGCTGGCCGCCACATCCAACGAGGAAAGGCTCATCGGCGTCCAAAGCCTGATACACGACCTCTACCAAGCCGGCGGACTCCGGCCGGCACTAAGCCAGACCGAGGCGATTGATGTGATGTGGATGCTGCTCTCGCCGGAGGTGGCGCACCTTCTGATCAACGACCGCGGATGGACGCTGCATGCCTATCAGCGTTGGCTCGACCAAGCCCTGACCGACGCGCTGCTACCCCGATAGCAGCCAGTCGCCGTCCACCCCTGAGACGACCGCTCGACCGACGACCATCGGTCAGTTTCGGCGGCGACGATGGCGGCGGTGCGCTGCCGGAGTTCCCCCGCACGGGCGTCGACCTCGCTCAAGAACGCGTAACGCCGGATGTCTGTCGTTGGTCGCGGTACATGGCGCGGTTTGATCGAATTATCTGGCGTTGGCTCGCCTGCCGATCCGTCTCGGCACCCGCGAAGACCTGCAGTGATGCGCACGGCTGCTCGCTTCGCCGGGTCAAGCTTCCTGCAGAGTGGTGTACGGCCCCCAGCGCCCATCTTGATCAAGGGCGTGTCGTAGCCGAGACGAGGACGGTCACCGCGTGATCCTTCGAAGGAACCTCTCACAGTCTGCCGAAGGAGAACCACGCGATGACCTCTGCTCACCCTATCGACCCCGAAATGTTCCTGGCTGATCAGCTCGCCGCGGCGAGCCCGGACCTGCTGCGGTCGATGTTGTCCACGTTTGTCCAGGCGCTGATGGGCGCCGAGGCGGACACGATCTGCGGCGCCGGGTATGGCGAACGCAGCGACGAGCGGGTGAACTCCCGCAACGGGTACCGGCACCGGGACTTCGATACCCGGGCCGGCACCCTGGACGTGGCGATCCCGAAGCTGCGGTCGGGGTCGTACTTCCCGGACTGGTTGTTGGAGCGGCGCAAACGGGCCGAGCGGGCGCTGACGTCGGTGGTCGCGACCTGCTATCTCCTGGGGGTGTCGACCCGGCGGATGGAGAAGCTGGTGCAGTCCTTGGGGGTGACATCGCTGTCGAAGTCGCAGGTCTCGGTAATGGCCAGGGACTTGGACGAGCAGGTCGAGGCGTTCCGATCACGCCCGTTGGATCAAGGCCCGTACACGTTCGTTGCGGCCGACGCGCTGGTCCTGAAGGTCCGGGAGGGTGGCCGGGTGGTCCGGGTGCACGCCCTGCTCGCGACCGGGGTGAACGCCGACGGGCACCGGGAGATCCTCGGCCTGGACGTCACCTCGGCCGAGGACGGCGCCGGCTGGTTGGCGTTCTTCCGGGGCCTGGTGGCCCGTGGCCTGTCCGGGGTCAAACTGGTCACTTCCGACGCGCACAGCGGCCTTGTGTCCGCGATCGGTGCCACCCTGCCCGGTGCGTCGTGGCAGCGGTGCCGCACGCATTACGCGGTGAACCTGATGGCGATCACCCCGAAGGCCAGCTGGCCGTGGGTGAAGACCATGCTGCACTCGGTGTACGACCAGATCGACGCGAAAGCCGTTGCTGCACAATTCGACCGGGTGATCACAGCGCTCGGGGAGAAGCTCCCCGCGGTCGCCGATCACCTCGACGAGGCCCGCGACGAGCTGCTGGCGTTCACCGGGTTCCCGAAGGAGATCTGGCGGCAGATCTGGTCCAACAATCCCCAGGAGCGACTGAACAAGGAGATCCGCCGGCGCACCGACGTGGTCGGGATCTTCCCCGACCGCACCGCCCTGATCCGCCTCGTCGGCGCCGTGCTGGCCGAGCAGCACGATGAATGGACCGAAGGCCGCCGCTACCTCGGCCTGGACGTCCTGGCCCGTTCCCGCATCACCCTCGCCGCCGACACCACCGGCGATCCGACCAGCCCCGCAAAGGAGGTCACCACCGGAAAAACACCCGAAACCCTCACCGCCTGACCCCGACGAGGGATCACCGGTGACCGAAACTCGACACACCACGCCAAAGGGCTTGACCAGGTTCGGCCCGTGGCCGGTCAAGAGCGCTGTGCCTGGCCCGAGTCCGGACGATAGTGCCACGGTGCTGGAGAACAGACTGGTGTGCTCCGCCGACTCGGACCATGATTTGCACGTTGACTAAGCAGTTCGGGCACCACGGTCTGTAACGCTTCGAGTACTTAAAGCGATAGAGCGGCTAGCCCGGGGGTGGGGGCCAACCGACTGATGTGGGGCAGACATGCAGCGCTTGCCGTCGATTTTTGAGCTGTTTCCTGACGTGACTCTGGGGGATTCGCTGGTGGCAGTGGCGACCCACGTTGTCGGGCCGATCCGTCGTGGGGTCGTCGAATCC
Organism: uncultured Actinomycetota bacterium; assembly: GCA_963766015.1. Classification (GTDB taxonomy): domain Bacteria; phylum Actinomycetota; class Actinomycetes; order Mycobacteriales; family Nakamurellaceae; genus Nakamurella. Next base: position 48,261 of record CAVXYU010000046.1, read on the forward strand.
TGGGATTTGACTCTGTGTGGCGAGGGATTCGAGGAGCTATCGTGCGACCCGTTTAGCTTTGCCGGCCAGTTTTTGCATCAGGGGCTGGATGTGCTCGGTACGAAATTATTGGGCGCGGCGGGTTTCATTGTTCCGACGCAGTGGTCTAGAAATGACGCCTGCACGGAGTACCACGCGACGATTCGATGGATGACCAGGACGCCAACTGACTCAGCGTAGCGAACTGCTAGACCAAAATGTTTCATGCTGCCCCGCGTTTCCTAACTTCAAGGTCGGCGTTTGGTAAGTTATGACCACCACGAATAGCAAGCGTGTAGACGGCGGCACCAGTCACTGTGGGCGGCCCTGTTGATTCCGGACATCTGATTGTGGATTTGTCACGCTGCTTGTGGTGTTTGTAGGAGCTCTTCGAGGCTTCGGCCGGGGTGCGGTAGCCGAGCCCTGAATGGAGCCTTGTCCGATTGTAGAACACCTCGATATAGCGGGCAATAGCGCGGTGCGCGTGTTTCCGGGTAGGGAATACTGTGCGGTACACCAACTCGTTCTTCAGGGCCGAGAAGAACGATTCGGCCATCGCGTTATCCCAGCAAACACCGGTCCGCCCGACCGAGGACCGCATACCGGCGTCGGCGATGTATTTGCGGTGTTCGGCGGAAACATATTGCGTGCCGCGATCGGAATGAAACACGCAGCCGGGTTTGACGTCGATCCTGCCGCGGGCCATGTCCATCGCCGAGGTGACCAGGCCGGTGCGCATGTGATCGGCCATTGACCAGCCCACGACCATCTTGGTGGCGCAGTCGATGACCGTGGCCAGGTACAACCATCCTTGCCATGTCCGGATGTAGGTGATGTCGCCGACCAGTTTCGTTCCTGGCTCGTCGGCGGTGAAGTCCCGCTGCACCAGGTCCGGGATGTCGACCGGTTCGTCGCCGGGAACGGTGGTGACTCGGTAAGCACGTGGTTGACAGGCGCGTAGTCCCAGCTCACGCATGATGTCGGCGACCAGGTCGGCCGAACACGGCACGCGACGTCGGAGCAGCTCGGCGTGGATCCGCCGGTGCCCGTGGGTCTGCTCGAACTCGTCGAAGATCACTGCGATCAGCGCCCCCAAACGGTCGCGGCGCAGCTGCGAGGCCGACGCCGGCCGGTCCCGCCATTCGTAGAACCCGGAGCGGGACACCTCCAGCCACTGGCACATCTTGGCCACCGGGTAGTCGCCGGACTGGGACGCAATGAAGGCGTACTTCTCCCGGGGTACTATTCCCGGGCGAAGTACGCCGCGGCTTTTTTTAAGAACTCCACTTCCATTCGAAGTTCACGGTTCTCGGCCCGCAGGTCTGCCATGTTCGCGCGCTCCGCTGCGGTGAGGGGTTTTTCTTCCTGCGGGTGTTCACGCCGATACGCGTTCACCCAGTTCCCCAACGTGCCGTCGTTGATACCCAGGTCCGCTGCGACCCGCGCGATGGGCCGTGATTCCTCGACGACCATCTTCACGGCCTCCGCCTTGTATTCTGCGGAAAACGCCCTACGTTTTCTTGACACCGTTCTCTCCCATTCCCGTGAAGCTACGGTAGTGGTTTGACTGTCCGGGAACAACGGGGCAC